>NZ_QYYD01000009.1 GCF_003591005.1 Rhodopseudomonas palustris | reverse complement strand
TTATGTATGCCTGCGCTGCCCTCGAATTGCGGGTCGCCCCGGACTCCCGCTCCCCACACAACACCCCGCAAACCCGGGAGCCCCCCGTGGGGGGGCCCAGGCCCGGAATCCATACTCCCGGCGGTGGTTATGGATTCCGGGCTCGCTCACTTCGTTCGCGCCCCGGAATGACGCTGTTACTTGTGTTGGCGCCGGTTGATCCTCACGCCGCCTCGATGAAGCGGTGCCGCTCGTACAGGAATTCCAGCACGCGCTGGCGGCACTTGAGATACGTCGCGTTGGTGGCCAGTTCGAGCCGCTTGCGCGGGTGCGGCAGGGGGACGTCGAGCACTTCGCCGATTCGCGCCGAGGGGCCGTTGGTCATCATCACGATGCGGTCGCTGAGCAGCACCGCTTCGTCGACGTCGTGGGTGATCATCAGGATCGTGTTGCCCAGCTTCTGGTGCAGCGCCATCACAGAGTCCTGCAAATGCGCACGCGTCAGCGCGTCGAGCGCGCCGAAGGGCTCGTCGAGCAGCAGCACCTTCGGCTCCATCGCCAGCGCGCGGGCGATGCCGACGCGCTGCTTCATGCCGCCGGAGATTTCCGAGGGGCGCTTGTCCTTGGCGTGGCCCATCTGCACGAGGTTCAGGTTATGCAGTGTCCAGTCGTGGCGCTCGGTTCGGCTCTTGGTCTTGGCGAACACCTTGTCGACGCCGAGCCGGACGTTTTGGTACACGGTCAGCCACGGCAGCAGGCTGTGGTTCTGGAACACGACGGCGCGGTCCGGCCCCGGCGAATTCACTTCGCGGTTCTCCAGCAGCACGCCGCCGGTGGTGGCATCGGTCAGCCCGGCGACGATGTTGAGCAGCGTGGACTTGCCGCAGCCGGAATGGCCGATGATCGAGACGTATTCGCCCTTGGCAATGTCGAGGCAGACGTCCTTCAGCACTTCGGTCGTCGCGGCGCCTCGGGTAAACGTCTTGTCGATGTGATCGAGCTTGAGATAAGCGGTCATGCTGTTGCTCCTCAACCGGCCGAGGTGCCGTGGGTGACGATGCGGCCGAGCCCCGCGATCATGCGGTCGAGCACGAAGCCGATGATGCCGACATAGAACAGCGCCAGGATGATTTCGCTGATGTGCGAGGAATTCCAGGCGTCCCAGATGAAGAAGCCGATGCCCACGCCGCCGATCAGCATCTCGGCGGCGATGATCGCCAGCCACGACAGCCCGATGCCGATGCGCAGGCCGGTGAAGATGTAGGGCGCAGCCGACGGCAGCATCACCTTGGTGAAGAACTCCAGCGGATTGAGCTGCACCACCGCGGCGACGTTTCGGTAGTCCTGCGGGATGTTGCGGATGCCGACTGCGGTGTTGATGATGATCGGCCAGATCGAGGTAATGAAAATCACGAAGATCGCCGAGGGCTGACCGTCGCGGAAGGCGGCGAGCGCCAGCGGCAGCCAGGCCAGCGGCGGGATGGTGCGCAGCACCTGGAAGATCGGATCGAGTCCGCGCATCGCCCATACCGACTGGCCGACCAGCGTGCCGAGCGCGATGCCGGCGATCGCGGCGAGCGAGTAGCCGAACGCGACGCGCTGAAGCGATGCGCTGAGGTGCCAGAACAGCCCCTTGTCGATGCCGCCGCGATCAAAGAACGGATCGAAGATCAGCTCCTTGGTGTCGGCATAGACCTTGGATGGCGGCGGCAGCGCCGAGCCCGCCTGCCTGCACATCAACTCCCAAATTACCATCAGCAGCGTGACTACGACCAGCGGCGGGATCACCCGGGCGGCGATCTCGCGTGCGGTCTTGATGTATTTGTCGGCGCGCGGCTGCCGCTTCGGCCGCATCGTCACCACGGCGGACGACGGCGGCGTGAGCGCGGTGACGGTCTCGGTCTCGGATTTCAGGGCGGTCATCGACATCGGGGCGAAACTCCGTCGTCATGAAGGGGAGGGCCGCGCCGCACGCGCGGCCCAATGATCGTTGGTGTGATCGTCAGGCTTCGACGCGCTTGATCGACAGCGACTTCAGATACGCAGCAGGATTTTCCGGATCGAACACCTTGCCGTCGAAGAACGTCTCCTTGCCGCGCGACGTCGAGGCCGGCAGGTCCGTGACGCCGAGCGACTTGGCGGCGTCCTTCCACAGATCCTCGCGGTTGACCTTGGCAATCAGCGCCTTGCTGTCGAAGCCGGGCTCATACTTGCCCCAGCGGATGTCCTCGGTCATGAACCACAGGTCGTGGCTCTGATACGGGTAGGACGCGTAGTCGTCCCAGAACCGCATGATGTGCGGCGAGTTCTCGACCACCTTGCCGGTGCCGTAGTCGAACTTGCCGTTGACGCGATCGGTAATGTCGTCGACGGGGCAGTTGATCCACTGCCGCTTGGCGCAGATCGCGGCGATCTCGTCGCGGTTCTCCGGCTTCTCGCACCATTGCTGCGCTTCCATCACCGCCATCAGCAGCGCTTTCGCCGCCTTCGGATATTTGTCGACCCAGGCGGCGCGCATGCCGAGCGATTTTTCCGGATGCTTGTTCCAGAGTTCGCCGGTAGTGATGGCGGTGTAGCCGATATTCTGATGGATCAGCTGCAGATTCCACGGCTCGCAGACGCAGAAGCAGTCCATCGTGCCGACCTTCATGTTGGCCACCATCTGCGGCGGCGGCACCACGATGGTTTCGATGTCCTTGTCGGGGTCGATGCCGCCGGCGGCGAGCCAATAGCGGATCCACAGATCGTGCGTCCCGCCCGGGAAGGTCATCGCCGCCTTCACCGATTTGCCGGACGCTTTCTTCTTCTCCAGTGCGACCTTGAACGGCGCGGTGTCGAGCCCGACCTTGATGTCCGCATATTCCTTGCCGACCGAGATGCATTGGCCGTTGAGATTGAGCCGCGCCAAAATGTACATCGGCGTCGGCACGTTGTTCTGCGTCACCTTGCCGGCCGAAATCAGATACGGCATCGGCGTCAGGATGTGCGCGCCGTCGATGCCGTTGCCTTCGGAGCCGAGCACGAGGTTGTCGCGCGTCGTGCCCCACGAGGCCTGCTTCTCCACGCTGACGTCGGGCATGCCGTATTTGGCGAAGATGCCCTTCTCCTTGGCGACGAACAGCGGCGAGGCGTCGGTCAGCGCGATGAATCCGAGCCGCGCGCCTTTCACTTCAGGGCCGGCGTCCTGCGCGAAGGCGCCGGCGGGAAAGTTCACCTTCGCTGCGGTGAGCAGTGCGGCTGCACCACCGCTCGCCTTCAGGAGTTGACGGCGGCTGAGTTTGCGTCCGAGGCCGTCCTTGCTGATCGTCATCGTTGCCCTTTTCCCTGCTGGGGTCGCGCGACCCTGTTGCCCGTGATGCGGGCGCCACCGAACTCACAAAAAAAACGCTGCTGCCTGGCCGCGGCAGTGCGGGCCAGGACAGCAGCGTTGCTGTCGGAGTTGGTCGATGGACGCCGGGACACCCACCGGTGACCCGCATTAGGAGTAGCGAAAACCGTGCCAGTTGCGCGGGGAGGGTGATTAGTGAGGAGTTGCATAGAGTTGGCCGTCGGCGTCGAAATTTGAGCCGGCCGCAAACGATGCGCAGTCGCGCAGCATGACTAAGCAGAGTGATGATGATTTGTGCAGCGCATCAGGGCAGAGAGCCGCCGGGAGCGCGGCGCGCTCCTTCTCCCCGCGTGCGGGGAGAAGGCTGGGATGAGGGGGCGTCGCCGCGGGGCCGGGCGCTCCAACTAATCATTACAGCGGGACACAGTCGAAAGGCTCGGCCGCTCGGAGGCGCCCCCCCACCCGGCCCGGCCACGCTGCGCTCCGCGGGGCCGACCTCTCCCCGCACGCGGGGAGAGGTGACTTCGCCTCAGCGCCGGATTTCCAGCGCCGACAGATAGCCGGCGATATCGTCCGGATCGAAGCTCGAGCCGGTGCATTCGCCGATGCCGTCGGCGGGGGCGAGGGGCAGGATTGGCGTGGCGCCGACTGCGGCGTCGTAGAGGTCGGGGCGGAACACCGCCTTGGCGGCGGCAAGTAACTCCGCCGACAGCGGCGCCTGGCCCCAGCGTACCATCTGGGCGTAATTCCACGCGCCCTGCACCGGGTCGGGCCGCGCTGCGGCTTCGCGGCCGACCAAGAGATAGCGGCCGGTCTCGCGATAGGTGCCGTCCGGCGAAACCTTCAACCGGCCGTCGAGCGTGCGGCGGATCAGCTCGGGCGTCACTTCGATGCGGCCCGGCGCGGTGAGCAGCGCGCAGACCTCGTCGCGGTTGGCTTCGTACTCGATGAACTGTGCGGCGCGGTCGTGCGCGCGGATCAGCCGCAGCAGCGTGTCGGGATGGCCTTCGGCCCACGACGCGCGCACCGCCAGCAGCTTCTCGGCGGCGCGCTGAAACAGCTCGCTGGTGAAATGCAGGATGTGGCCGATGCCAAGATCGATCGCCACCGAATTCCACGGCGCGCCGACACAGAAGCCGTCGAGATGCTTGCCGGCGAGGCTCTCGACCATGAACGGCGGCGGCAGCACCACCAGCCGGACGTCCTCGTCGGGATCGACGCCGCCTGCGCCCATCCAGAACCGCAGATCATAGTTGTGGCTGGAGAACGGGAAGGTCATGCCGAAGATCAGCGGCTCCAGCCCCTTGGTCTTGCGCTCGGCGACGACGCGCGCCAGCGCCCGCGCCGACACCGCCGGATCGGAAATATCGCCGTCGACATGCGCGGCGATCGCGGCGTGCAGATCCGGTGACACCGTGATGGCGTTGCCATTGACGCCGAGGCCGAAGCCGGAGATCACCGGCACCTTGATGTGGCCGATGCCGAGGCTGGAGGCCACCGCCATCGGCGCCAGAAGATGCGCGGCGTCGAACAGCCCGATGTTGAACTTGTCGCGCACATTGGCCCAGGAGATCTCGCGCACCAGCTCGACGTCGAGATCTTCCTGCGCGCAGAATCCCTTGTCGACGGCGACGATCAGCGCCGCGGCGTCGACCAGCGGGATAAATCCGATGCGCAGCCGCTCGCTCATTTCAGCATCTCCGACGCGGTGACCACCGACTGGGCGATCTCGGCGATTTTCTTTTTCTCGTTCATCGCCGCGGTGCGCAGCAGCACATAGGCCTGCTCCTCGCTCAGTCCCTTGGCCTTCATCAGGATGCCCTTGGCGCGGTCGATCACTTTGCGGTCTTCCAGCGCGCTACGGGCGCGGTCGAGTTCGGTCTCGAGCTTGGCGAACGCGTTGAAGCGCGAGATGCACAAATCGAGCACGTGCTTCATCCGCTCCTTCTTCAGCCCATCGACGATGTAGGCCGACACGCCGGCATCGACCGAGGCCTGGATTGAGGCGGTATCGCTCTGGTCGACGAACATCGCGATCGGCCGTTTGACGATGCGGCTGACCTGGAACATCTGCTCCAGCATGTCGCGGCTGGGATTTTCCAGATCGATGACGATGACGTCGGGGTCGATCTCGTAGACCCGCGCCAGCAGATTGGTGGTGGCGGCCAGATGCGTGATCTGCGACAGCCCGGCCTCGCGCAGCCCCTCGGTGAGGATCGCGGCGCGCACCGGGTTCTCGTCGACGATCACGATTTTCAGCAGCGGGTCCATCACCAACGGGCCGTCATTGCGAGGAGCGAAGCGACGAAGCAATCCAGTTCAGTGCACCGGGCTGGATTGCTTCGCTTCGCTCGCAATGACGAAACGAAGGCCGCCCACCATCCAAAGCCTGGATCGCACCTCGACAAACCACACTCCAGCGCCGGAATGAAGAGGGATCGCGGCCCCGCGCCGCCGAAACCGCCGATATTGACGGCGCCGGCGCGATCGGGTGGTGTGCGGCCAAACTTTTTCCTCCATCCAGCTTCCGGGACGAACGCTCATGTCTTTCGTGATGGCCATCGATCAGGGCACCACCTCGTCGCGCGCGATCCTGTTTCGCGAGGACATCTCGATCGCCGCCTCGGCGCAGCGCGAATTCCCGCAGCATTTTCCGGCGTCCGGCTGGGTCGAGCACGAACCCGAGGATATCTGGTCCTCGACGCTGACGACCTGCCGCGAGGCGATGGACAAGGCCGGCGCTTCCGCCGCCGATATCGCGGCGATCGGCATCACCAATCAGCGCGAAACGGTGGTGGTGTGGGATCGCATCTCCGGCAAGGCGATCCATCGCGCCATCGTCTGGCAGGATCGCCGCACCGCGGAGTTCTGCACCAAACTGAAGGCCGATGGCCATGAGCCGATGATCACCGACAAGACCGGGCTGATCATCGATCCGTATTTCTCCGGCACCAAGGTCGCCTGGCTGCTCGACAACGTCCCCGGCGCGCGAGCCCGCGCCGAGCGCGGCGAACTGCGTTTCGGCACCATCGACTGCTATCTGCTGTGGCGGCTGACTGGCGGCCGCGTCCATGCCACCGACGCCACCAACGCATCGCGCACGCTGCTGTTCAACATCCACACCGGCGAGTGGGACGACGATCTCCTGAAGCTGCTCGGCGTGCCGCGCTCGATGCTGCCGCATGTGAAGGATTCCTCGGCGCATTTCGGCGACAGCGACTACGAGCTGTTCGGCGCGCCGATCGCGATCCGCGGCATCGCCGGCGATCAGCAGGCTGCGACCATCGGCCAGGCCTGCTTCACGCCCGGCATGATCAAGTCGACCTACGGCACCGGCTGCTTCGCGCTGCTCAACACCGGCACCACGCCGGTGCGCTCGCACAACAAGCTGCTGACGACGATAGCCTATCAGCTCGGCGGCAAGCGCACCTATGCGCTGGAAGGATCGATCTTCGTCGCCGGCAGCGCCGTGCAATGGCTGCGCGACGGCCTCGGCATCATCAAGCACGCCAGCGAGACCGGCCCGCTCGCCGACAAGTCCGATCCGATGCAAAGCGTGTATCTGGTGCCGGCCTTCGTCGGCATGGGCGCGCCGTATTGGAATCCGCGGGTGCGCGGCGCGCTGTTCGGCATGACGCGCAACACCGGCCCGGCCGAGCTGGCGCACGCCGCGCTGGAGAGCGTGTGTTACCAGACCTATGACCTGTGGGCCGCGATGCGCGATGACTGGTCCGCGGCAGACGCCGCTCCGCCGGTGCTGCGCGTGGACGGCGGCATGGCTGCCTCCGATTGGACCATGCAGCGCCTCGCCGACCTCCTCAACGCGCCGGTGGACCGCCCCGTGATCCAGGAAACCACCGCGCTCGGCGCGGCCTACCTCGCCGGCCTCAGCGCCGGCGTCTTCCCAGAGCCCGGCAAGTTCGCCGACAACTGGCGTCTCGACCACCGCTTCCGTCCGGCGATGAGCCAAGCCACCCGCGAACGCAAGCTCGCAGGCTGGGGCAGGGCGGTGAAGGGCCTGCTGGCGAGCGACGAGGGCGAGTGAGCGAAAGCCACCATTCAGCATCCGCTGACATTCCAGGACGATTAGTTCGGCAGATCAGCCCCGCATTGCAGCGCCCTCCCTTTGCCGCTGACAGGAGAGGGACGGAGTGAGGGCGCCCCAGGCGGTGAATCTGCGCTGCACGGAAGGCAGTTGGTGTCGCGATCGCTCCGTGCAAATCCTCACGTCATGACGGCCCCGGTCAGCAGCGCGTAAACGGTGCGACGGAATGCAGACACACAAACGCCGCGCCCGAATTTGAGCGCGGCGTCAGAGGTTGGCCAGACTGGCGCGTGTTACTTTGAGTTGCTGCCGCCGGCTGCGCTGGTGCCGCTGTTCTTCTTCATGCCATTATTGTGCATGGCGTCACCCGGCTTGGCCATGCTGCCGGAAGTTGCGGAGCCGGCGCCGGTCGTCCCGGTACCGCTCGTGGTTCCCTTCTGCATGGTGGAGTCGGACGTGCCGCCGGTTCCGGCGTTGCCGCCGCCCTGGCTCTGGCTCGGCTGCGCGAACGCGAGCGATCCGGTCAGTGCGAGGAGACACAGGCCGGCGGAGAGTGACTTGATCATGAGACGAAGCTCCATGTTGTTTCCTCGTCCGGCAACGTGTCCCGCGAGGCATCGTTCCGTCGCTCGCATGATGTGCAGGCGTTGCCATCCAGCCGGAGCGAGCGCATCCGGGGAACCGCCTGGAAGCGTCTATGCGGCGCTCGTTACTTGGCGCCGACCGCTTTCTTGCGCCACGCCAGATGCACCGCACAGTTGCAGCCCGGTGGATGCGCCGGCAGGTCGCTGACCTCCTCGGCGGTCGGCAGCGTGTCGCCGACCGGCGCCAGCGGCGGCATCGGCTCGACTTTGCGCGGGGCGTCCGGCGCGTGCTCCGGGATGTAGTTCAGCACCGGGGCAAGCCAGCGCTCGGCCTCGGCCGGCGTCCAGCCCTTGCGCTTTGCATAGTCCTCGACCTGGTCGCGCTCGATCTTGCCGACGCCGAAATAAGCGCTCTGCGGATGGCTGAAGTACAGGCCGGAGACCGACGAGCCCGGCCACATCGCGTAGCTCTCGGTCAGCGTCACGCCGGCGTTGACTTCGGCATCGAGCAGCCGGAACAGCGTTGCCTTCTCGGTGTGGTCTGGCTGCGCCGGATAGCCGGGGGCCGGGCGGATGCCCTGATACTTCTCCAGGATCAGCTCGTCAGGCGCCAGCGCCTCATCCGCCGCATAGCCCCAGAATTCGCGGCGGACGCGGGCGTGCATCCGTTCGGCAAAAGCTTCGGCGAGCCGGTCGGCCAGCGCCTTGACCAGGATCGACGAGTAGTCGTCGCCGTCGTTCTTGAACTTGTCGGCGACGACGTCCTCGCCGATGCCGGCGGTGACGACGAAGCCGCCGATATAGTCGGGCACGCCGCGCGGCGCGATGAAATCGGCAAGCGCCGAATTGGCCCGGCCCTCGCGCTTCTCGAGCTGCTGGCGCAGCGTGTGCAGCGCGCCGATCGAAGCCTCGCGCTCGTCATCGGCGTAGATGATGATGTCGTCGCCGGACGCGTTGACCGGCCAGAACCCGATCACGGCCTTGGCGGTGAACCAGTTCTCGGCGACGATGCGGTCCAGCATCTTGCGCGCGTCGGCATAGAGCGAGCGCGCGGCTTCGCCGACGACCTTGTCGTCGAGAATCGCGGGAAAGCGACCGGCCAATTCCCAGCTCTGGAAGAACGGCGTCCAGTCGATGTACTCGACCAGCTCCGCCAGCGGATAGTTGGCGAAGCGGCGCACGCCGAGGAACGATGGTTTGATCGGCTGGTGCGCGCTCCAGTCGATCTTCACCGCATTGGCGCGGGCGACAGCGAGCGGCAACCGCTTCTTGTCGGCCTGGGCGCGGTGATGCGCCGCGGTGATCTTGGCGTAGTCGGCGCGGATCTCGGCCGCGTAGCCCGGGCCGCGTTCGCGCGACAGCAGCGAGGAGGCGACGCCGACCGCGCGGCTGGCGTCATTGACGTGCACCACGCTGCCGGCCGGGTAGGCCGGATCGATCTTCACCGCGGTGTGGACGCGGCTGGTGGTGGCGCCGCCGATCAACAGCGGCACGTTCATGCCGTTGCGCTGCAGCTCGCCGGCGAGAAAGCTCATCTCGTCGAGCGACGGCGTGATCAGGCCGGACAGGCCGACGATGTCGGCATTCTCGGCCTTGGCGGTCTCGATGATCCTGGCGGCCGGCACCATCACGCCGAGGTCGATCACCTCAAAATTGTTGCACTGGAGCACGATGCCGACGATGTTCTTGCCGATGTCGTGGACGTCGCCCTTGACGGTGGCGAGCACGATCTTGCCGGCGGTGGCGCGTTCGCCGAGGTCGGTGCCGGCGGCGAGGTTGCGCGCCTTCTCCTCCTCCATGAACGGCATCAGATAAGCGACCGCCTGCTTCATCACGCGGGCCGACTTAACCACCTGCGGCAGAAACATCTTGCCGTCGCCGAACAGGTCGCCGACCACGTTCATGCCGGCCATCAGCGGCCCCTC
This sequence comes from Rhodopseudomonas palustris, assembly GCF_003591005.1. GTDB lineage: Bacteria > Pseudomonadota > Alphaproteobacteria > Rhizobiales > Xanthobacteraceae > Rhodopseudomonas > Rhodopseudomonas palustris_K. Next base: position 194,418 of record NZ_QYYD01000009.1, on the reverse strand, counting down.
GATCACGTGCAGCGGTCGCTCGACGCTTTGTCGCGCTTCCTCGGTGTCGGCCTCGATATATTCGGTGATGCCGTGCACCAGCGCGTGGCTGAGCCGCTGCTCGACCGGCCAGGAACGCCAGGCGAGATCCTGCTCCTTCACCGCCTTGCCCTGCCCGCGATACTTCTCGGCGAGCGCCAGCAGCCGCTCGGAGGCGCTCGGATCGCGGTTCAGGATGACGTCTTCGCACACCTGGCGCAGTTCGGGATCGATGTCGTCGTACACGATCATCTGCCCGGCATTGACGATGCCCATATCCATGCCAACCTTGATGGCGTGATACAGGAAGACCGAGTGCATCGCCTCGCGTACCGGCTCGTTGCCGCGGAACGAGAAGGAGAGGTTGGAGACGCCGCCCGAGACGTGCGCATGGGGCAGGTTCTGGCGGATCCAGCGCGTCGCCTCGATGAAGTCGACGCCGTAATTATTGTGCTCTTCGAGGCCGGTGGCGATCGCAAAGATGTTCGGATCGAAGATGATGTCTTCGGGCGGAAAGCCGACGCGCTCGACCAGGATGTCGTAAGCGCGTTTGCAGATCTCGGTCTTGCGCGCGTAAGTATCTGCCTGGCCGGTCTCGTCGAACGCCATCACCACCACGGCGGCGCCGTGGCGGCGCGCAATGCTAGCCTCATGGACGAACTTGTCCTCGCCTTCCTTGAGCGAGATCGAGTTCACCACCGGCTTGCCTTGCAGGCATTTCAGCCCGGCCTCGATGACGTTGAACTTCGACGAGTCCACCATCACCGGCACCTTGGCGATGTCCGGCTCGGCGGCGACGAGGTTGAGGAAGGTGACCATCGCGGCTTCAGAATCCAGAAGCCCTTCGTCCATGTTGACGTCGATGATCTGCGCGCCGTTCTCGACCTGATCGCGCGCCACCTGCAGCGCCGCCGCGTAGTCGCCGGCCGTGATCAGCTTGCGGAATTTCGCCGACCCGGTGACGTTGGTGCGCTCGCCGACATTGACGAACGGGATGTCGCGGGTCAGGTCGAAGGGTTCGAGGCCGGACAGACGCAGCCGCGGCTCGATGGCGGGGATCGCGCGCGGCTTGTGCGGCGCCACCGCATCCGCGATCGCCTTGATATGCGCCGGCGTGGTGCCGCAGCAGCCGCCGACGATGTTGACGAGACCGGCTTCGGCGAATTCGCCGACCAGCGACGCCATGTATTCCGGGCTCTCGTCGTATTGGCCGAATTCGTTGGGCAGACCGGCGTTGGGATAGGCGCACACCAGCGTATCGGCAACGCGGCCGATATCCGCGATGTGGGCGCGTAGATCCTTGGCGCCGAGCGCGCAGTTGAAGCCGATGGTCAGCGGCTTGGCATGGCGCACTGAATTCCAGAACGCCTCGGGCATCTGTCCCGACAGCAGGCGGCCGGACTTGTCGGTGATGGTGCCGGAGATCATCACCGGCACGTCGATGCCGCGCGCTTCGGTGATCTCGGCGATCGCGTAGAGCGCCGCCTTGGCGTTGAGCGTGTCGAAGATGGTCTCGAGCAATAGGATGTCGGCGCCGCCGTCGAGCAGGCCGTTGATCTGCTCGCCATAGGCGATGCGCAGATCGTCGAAGGTCACGGCACGATAGCCGGGGTTGGCGACGTCGGGCGAGATCGAGGCGGTGCGGTTGGTCGGGCCGATCGCGCCGGCGACGAAGCGCGGCTTGCCGTCTTCGGCTTCGACCTTGGTGGCGGCGTTGCGGGCGAGGCGGGCACCCTCGCGGCTCATCTCGTAGGCGATCTCGGCGAGGTCGTAATCGGCCTGCGCAATCGAGGTCGACGAGAAGGTGTTGGTGGCGACGATGTCGGCGCCGGCGCGCAGATACGCGGCGTGGATCTCCTCGATCGCCTGCGGCTGGGTCAGAATCAGCAGGTCGTTGTTGCCGCGCAAGTCGCGATGAAAATCCTTGTAGCGCTCGCCGCGGAACGCCGCCTCGTCGAACTGCCGCGCCTGAATCATCGTCCCCATCGCCCCGTCGAGCACCAGGATGCGTTCGGCGGCGAGTGAACGAATACGATCAGCGATCGGGTTTGTGGGTCTCGACATGTGCGAAATACTCAGCGCGACTCCCTCTCCCCATCGGGGAGAGGGTTGGGGTGAGGGGGATCGAACGCATGCGGCTTGATCGTTCGGGCAATCGACTCGAGCACGCCGTCGACATTCGACAACACGTCATGATTCCAGAAGCGAACCACCAGATAGCCCATGGCAGACAGCACCTCCGTCCGCGCAGCATCGCGCTCGGTCTGCTGCCCATGCTGCCCACCGTCGAGTTCGACCACGAGCCGTGCGTCGGCACAGCAGAAGTCGACGACGAAACGGTCGATCGGAAATTGTCGTTTGAATTTCCAGCCATCGAGCTGGCGATTGCGCAAACGATGCCACAGCAGCGCTTCCGCTTCGGTCGGCTGGCGACGCAAGCGCCTGGCCATTGGTGTACGTTCGGTGCGCGTGATCATCGGCGCCGCTGCCCCCTCACCCCAGCCCTCTCCCCAGAGGGGAGAGGGGGCGCGCTGTGCGCGCGGAGATGTCAGTCGCAAACTCATGCCGCTTGCCTTGCGGTCTGCGGCCGGAGCCCGAGCAGGTGGCTGATGGCGAACACCAGGTCCGCGCGGTTCATCGTGTAGAAATGGAAAGTGTCGACGCCGTGCTTGGCGAGCTTGTGCACCTGGCCGGCCGCCACCGTCGCGGCCACCAGCTTGCGGGTGTCGGGGTCGTCGTCGAGGCCCTCGAATTGCTTGGCCAGCCAGTCCGGCACGCTGGCGCCGGCGCGGGTCGCGAAGTTCGACGCCTGCTTGAAGTTCTGCACCGGCAGGATCCCGGGGACGATCGGGATATTGATGCCACGGGCGCGGACGCGGTCGAGATAGCGGAAGTACAGATCGTTGTCGAAGAAGAACTGGGTGATGGCGCGGCTGGCGCCGGCATCGACCTTGGCCTCCAGCATATCGAGATCGGCGTCGAAGCTGGCGCTTTCCGGGTGCTTCTCCGGATAGGCCGAGACGGTGACGTCGATGTCCGGATGCCGACGCTTGATCGACGCAACCAGATCGGCCGAGCTGCGGTAGCCCTGCGGGTGCGGGCAATAGGCGCCGCCGAGGCCGCTCGAGGGATCGCCGCGCAGCGCCACGATGTGGCGGACACCGACCTCATGATAGCGCTCGACCACGTCGTCGACATCGGCGCAGGGCGCGTCGACGCAGGTGAGGTGCGCCGCCGGCGTCAGGCTGGTTTCCTGCAGGATGCGGGCGATGGTCGAATGCGTGCGCTCGCGCGTCGAGCCGCCGGCGCCGTAAGTGACCGAGACGAAGCGCGGTGCAAGCGGGGCCAGCCGGCTGATCGCTTGCCAAAGATTGCGCTCCATCTCCTCGCTCCTCGGTGGGAAGAACTCGAAGGAGATTGCGGGCGGGTGCGGCAGCAGGTCGGTCATGGCACGTCATCCAGGATGGCGGTCGGTGGTCAGCGGTTGATTGGTGCGAGAGTGCAGCAACCCAGCCCATCGCGTTCCCCAATCATGCGGCAGTGCGATAGCTGCAGAAACTTAGGACGAACCCGGCCTGTCGGCTAGCCCACTTCTGGCGCCTTTGTTGTGGGAATTTGCCCAACGAGGCATTTTAGAATGCAATTTGGAGGAGTTCTCTGAAAGGGTGTGGGCAGAATTTGAGCGTAGATGCATGCTCTGCGAGTGCCGTAGGCCAGTTATGCGGTCTCCAATCCGCCGAAACGGCAGTACCCGCAGGATGGACGCACCCGGCAGCCCTCTGCTTCTGCCCACACTCTGGATTGGCTTCTTGCCTACGGCGAATTTCTTAGCCCGCTACCTTTGCGCAACGATCACGCGTGCCCTAGCTTAAGGAGATGTTGCCGCTCTCCATTCTCGACCTCTCGGTCGTCACGTCCGCCACGCCGCCTGCGGCGGCGCTGCGCAACTCTATCGATCTGGCCCGCCACGCGGACCGGATCGGCTACGTGCGCTATTGGCTGGCCGAGCATCACAATCTGCCGTCCGTCGCCAGCCCGGCACCCGAGATCATGATCGGCCAGATCGCCGCGGCGACCGAGCGCATTCGCGTCGGCTCCGGCGGCGTGATGCTGCCCAATCACGCGCCGCTGACGGTTGCAGAGCGCTTCAAGATGCTGGAGGCGCTGTTTCCCGGCCGAATCGATCTCGGCATCGGTCGGGCGCCCGGCACTGACCAGGCGACGATGCACGCGCTCCGTCGTCGGCTCGATGTCCGCGAGGGTGACGACTTCCTGGAAAGGCTGCAGGAACTGATGCTGTGGGAGACGGGCGGCTTCCCGGCCGGCCATCCCTATAACAACGTCACGGCGATGCCCAATGACGTGCCGCTGCCGCCGATCTGGCTGCTCGGCTCCAGTGATTACAGCTCGGAGCTTGCCGCACAGGTCGGCATGGGCTTCGCCTTCGCGCATCACTTCGCGTCCTACGACGCCATCGAAGCGCTGACGCATTATCGTGCGCGGTTCCAGCCGACGCGCTGGCGCAGCGCGCCGCACGGCATACTGGCGGTTGCGGCGGTGGTCGGCGAGACCGATGCCGAAGCGGAGCGGTTGGCGCAGTCGATGGATGTCAGCCGGCTGCTACGCGATCGCGGTCGCTACGTGCCGCTGCCGAGCGTCGAGGAGGCGCAGGCGATCCCGCTGACCGACGCCGACCGCGCCTCGATCGCCCGCAACCGGTCGCGGCTGTTCGTCGGCGGACCGACCAGGGTGGTGCAGATGCTGCAGCCGCTGATCGAGGCGAGCCGGGCCGACGAATTGATGGTGATCACCGCGATCTACGACCACGAAGCCCGCAAGCGCAGCTACACGCTGTTGGCGGAAGCCTTCAAGCAGCAGCAGGCGGCGGCGTAGTTGATTCGGGCGCAAGCGTTTCGTCATTGCGAGGAGCGAAGCGACGACGCAATCCAGTTCAGTGTACTTGGCTGGATTGCTTCGCTTCGCTCGCAATGACGGGGGTAGTCTTGTCGCGATGAAGAACCTCACCGCTCCGTAAACGTCGCCCGGAACGGATGGCCGGGGTAGACTCCGACGATTCTGAATTCGCGGGAAAAGAACTTCAGCTCTTCCAGCGCGAAGGCGAGGTTGCGGTCTTCGGGGTGGCCGTCGACGTCGGCGTAGAACTGTGTGGCGAAGAAATTGCCGTCGACCATGTAGCTTTCCAGCTTGGTCATGTTGACGCTGTTGGTGGCGAAGCCGCCGAGCGCCTTGTACAGCGCCGCCGGCAGGTTGCGCACCCGGAAGACAAACGTCGTCACCAGCGGCCCCGAGCCCTGCGCGGCCCAGCGCGGCTCCCGCGCCAGCACCACGAAGCGCGTGGTATTGTGCGCTTCGTCCTCGATGTCTTCGGCCAGAATGTCGAGACCGTAGATCTGCGCCGCCAGCCGTGACGAAATCGCCGCGCAGCTCTTGTCGCCGCGCTGCGAGATGTCGCGCGCCGAACCGGCGGTGTCACCGGCGACGATCGGCTTGAAGCCGAACTTGCGAATGATGCGGCGGCACTGGCCGAGCGCGTGAACGTGGCTCTCGACGGTCTTGATATCTTCGAGCTTGGCGCCCGGCACCGCGACCAGCTGATGCCGGATCGGCAGAAACCATTCGCCGACGATGAACAGGCCCGACTGCGGCAGCAGATGGTGGATGTCGGCGACGCGGCCGGCGACCGAGTTCTCGATCGGAATCATGCCGAGATCGGCTTCGCCCGAGCTGATGGCCGCGAGTGCGTCCTCGAAAGTGGCGCAGGGCAGCGCTTCGGCGGTCGGATAGGCGTCGCTGATCGCAATGTGCGAATTGGCGCCGGGCTCGCCCTGGAAGGCGATTTTCAAGGTCTTGGTCATGGCAGTCCTGGTTTCTGGCCGGCGTTCTAGCAGCCGCAGCGGTTTTCGCCAGAGGCGAGCTCAGCCGCCGAGCACGCGCCGAGCCGTTTCGAGATCGGCCGGGGTGTCGACGCCGCGCGGCACCGCGTCGACGATGCCGACGTCGATGCGCATGCCAGCCTCGAGCGCGCGCAATTGCTCGAGCTTCTCGCGCTGTTCGAGCGGCGAGGGCGGCAACGCCACGAAGCGCTCGAGCGCGGCGCGGCGATAGGCGTAGAGGCCGATGTGATGATAGCGGGGGCCATCGCCATACGGCGCGGTGGCGCGGGTGAAATATAGCGCGCGCAGCAGGTTCGGCGCGATCGGCGAGCCGATCACCTTCACCACGTTCGGATTGGTGGCTTCTTCCTCGGTATGGATCTCTGCCGCCAGCGTCGCGATGTCGACCGCGGCGTCGGCGAGCGGAGTCAGCACCGCGCCGATCTGTTCGGGCCCGATGGTCGGAAAGTCGCCCTGCAAATTGATCACCGTCTCGATGCTGCGGTCCGGGTCGAGCGTCTGCAGCGCCTCGTGGATGCGGTCCGATCCGGAGGGATGATCCGCCCGCGTCATCACCACCTCGCCGCCATGCGCCCGGACCGCGTCGGCGATCGCTGGCGTATCGGTCGCCACCGCGACCCGCCCGATCCCTGCTGCCAGGGCGCGCTTCAGCACCTGAACGATCATCGGCTTGCCGGCGATGTCGAGCAGCGGCTTGCCGGGCAGGCGGGTCGCGGCCATGCGGGCAGGGATCAGAACGAGCGTGCGCGGAGAGGTCATTGGGGGTGCGGGCGCGAGTCCCGCCTCATGGCAAAACCGGCCGGCCAAGGCGGCTACCGGGACGGTATCAGGCTGGTGGAAGGCCGCGAATGACAGGTCTTATACGGGTTGCAAGAGCAGGGGCAAACCGATATCTCATCAAGCAAAGAACAGTTGCGATTGCCAACGAAAAACAATCCAGACGTAGTCTCAACCAGACTCGGTCTGACGGGAGCGCGAGCGAAAATGGATTCTTTCGAACTCAACAAGATTCTCGGCGCCGTTCTTGCCACCTGTCTGGTGTTGCTGCTGACCAACTTCGCCGCCAAGGCGATCTTCACCCCGGACAAGGTCGAGAAACAGGGTTACGCGATCGCCGTCAAGGAAGCTGAGCCGGCGCCAGGCAAGGACGCTGCGCCTGCCGCGCCCGCCGAGCCGATCGAGAATTTGCTGCAGACGGCGTCGGTCGAAAAGGGCATGGCCTCCGCCAAGAAGTGCGGCGCCTGCCATACCTTCGAAAAAGACGGCCCCAACCGCGTCGGCCCCAACCTCTATGGCATCGTCGGGGAGAAGCGTGGCGAGGGCCGTGGCTTCAATTTCTCGGCCGCGATGAAGGCCAAGGGTGGCGAGTGGACGTTCGAGGAGCTCAACAAGTTCCTTGCCAGCCCGAAGGGCTATATCCCCGGCACCGCGATGAGCTTTGCCGGCATTTCCAACGACAAGGAACGTGCCGATCTGATCGCCTACCTCAATAAGAATTCGGACAAGCCCGAGGCCATCCCGACCGCCGCCAAATAGCGGCGTCGGCACAGGCGGACCTCAGGGGCTGACGGAAACTCCGGCCGAGTTCACAGCCAAATTTCGATCGCCTGATTGACTAACAAACTCCGTCATGGCCGGGCTCGTCCCGGCCATCCACGCCTTTACGGCATTTCCGGCAGCAAGGCGTGGATGCCCGGCACAAGGCCGGGCATGACGCGTGGAGACGGAAGTGACCAAACCGAAGGCCGCATTTCCGGCTAGGTTTTCGGGATCCGACGCGATCGATCGAATGGCCGGGGCTTCCCCGGCCGTTTTTGCGTGCGTCACGCCTGGCTGATCGGGACGTTTCGCCGCAACGGCTTGGGGCGCGGGGTGCTATCCTTTGGAAAATCCGGCATAATCGGCCGAATCCCCGCCTTATATTGCGGCTTGAGTAGGGTCCTTGATGTCTAAAGCTTAAGACCCACGTCCTGCGACGATGTGCTGAAATCAGATTCGATCGTGCCAGTTCGAGCCAGACAGGAATTCCCAACCGTGACTTTGACCCGACGACATCTTCTGCAGGCCGGCGCTGCGGCAGCCGCCACCCCTGTGCTCGGCCTCGGCTCCGGCCTGCTGACGAGCGCGCCTGCGGCGGCTGAGGGGGCTGACCAGCTGACCTGGCGGCACGGGCTGTCGCTGTTCGGCGAGGTCAAGTACCCGGCCGATTTCAAGCGGTTCGACTACGTCAACCCGGACGCGCCGAAGGGGGGCGTAGCGCGGCAGATCTCGATCGGCACTTTCGACAACTTCAACCTCACGGTCGCGGGCGTGAAGGGCAACATCGCGCCGGCGGTGGGCTACATCTACGAAACACTGATGACCCAGTCGCAGGACGAGGTCGGCACGGAATATGGCCTGCTGGCCGAATCGGCCGCGCATCCGGACGATTTCTCCTGGGTGGTGTATCGGCTGCGCCCCAATGCGCATTGGCACGATGGCAGACCTGTGACCGCCGATGACGTGGTGTATTCGTTCGATACGCTGAAGAAGTTCAGCCCGCGCTACGCCTCGTATTATCGACACGTCGTCAAGGCCGAAAAGACCGGCGAGCGCGATATCCGTTTCACCTTCGACGGTCCCGGCAATCGCGAACTGCCGACCATCGTCGGCGAGCTGATGGTGCTGCCGAAGCATTGGTGGGAAGGCACCGACGCGCAGGGCCGCAAGCGCGATGTCTCGGCGACGATGCTGGAGCCGCCGCTCGGCTCGGCGCCGTATCGCATCAAGGAGTTCGTCGCCGGCCGCTCGATCGTGCTGGAGCGGGTCAAGAATTACTGGGGCGAGCAGCTGCCGGTGCGCGTCGGGCAGAACAATTTCGACGAGCTGCGCTTCGAATTCTTCCGCGACAACACCGTCGCGCTCGAAGCCTTCAAGGCCGATCAGGCCGACTGGATCATGGAGAACTCCGCCAAGCAGTGGGCGACGGCCTACGATTTCCCCGCGGTCGCCGACAAGCGCGTGGTGAAGGAGGAGTTCCCGATCAACGATTCCGGCCGGATGCAGGCCTTCGTGCTCAACACCCGCCGCGACATGTTCAAGGACGCCCGGGTGCGACGCGCCTTCAACTACGCGTTCGATTTCGAGGAGATGAACAAGCAGCTGTTCTACGGCCAGTACAAGCGGATCAACAGCTACTTCGAGGGCACCGAGCTCGCGTCCAGCGGCTTGCCACAGGGTGACGAACTGGCGATTCTCGAAACCGTGCGCGACAAGGTGCCGGCCGAGCTGTTCACGCAAGCCTACAGCAACCCGGTCGGCGGCAATCCGGAAGCCGTGCGCGGCAATCTGCGCGAAGCGATGCGGTTGGTGAAAGAAGCCGGCTTCGACATCAAGGACCGCAAGCTGGTCGATCCGTCCGGCAAGCAGGTCGTTGTCGAGGTGCTGGTGCAGGATCCGTCGTCGGAGCGCATCTCGCTGTTCTACAAACCGTCGCTGGAGCGGCTCGGCGTTACCGTGTCGATCCGCGTCGCCGACGATGCGCAGTATCAGAACCGCATCCGCGCCTTCGACTTCGACATCATCACCGATCTGTGGGGCCAGTCGCTCTCGCCCGGCAACGAGCAGCGCGAATATTGGGGCTCGCAGGCGGCCGATCAGCAAGGCTCGCGCAACACCATCGGCATCAAGAATTCCGCGGTCGACGCGCTGATCGAGAAGGTGATCTTCGCCAAGGATCGCCCCACGCTGGTGGCGGCGACGCGGGCGCTGGACCGCGTGCTGCTGTGGAATTTCTACGTCGTGCCGCAGTTCACCTACGGCTTCATGCGCTATGCGCGCTGGGACCGCTTCGGCCGCGCCGAACTGCCGAAATATGCGCGCTCGGGCCTGCCCTCGCTGTGGTGGTACGACGGCGACAAGGCCGCCAAGATCGGCCGGCGCTCTTGAGGGGCCGCCCGCGCATGGCGCAGCTGAGCCGCCGCGATGTTCTCGTCATCGGCGTCGGCGCTTTGGCGGCGACGCAGTTCACTCCCGCCTTTGCAGCCGAAGGCGAGAGTGTGGCGCACGGCATGTCGGCGTTCGGCGACCTGAAGTACCCGGCCGACTTCAAGCATTTCGACTACGTCAATCCGAGCGCGCCGAAGGGCGGGGTGTTCTCGACCATCCCGTCGGTGCGCGCGTTCAACCAGTCGTTCCAGACCTTCAATTCGCTGAACGCCTTCATCCTCAAGGGCGACGGTGCCCAGGGCATGGGGCTGACCTTCGTGTCGCTGATGGCGCGGGCCGGCGACGAGCCGGATGCGATGTACGGCCTGGCGGCGTCCAGCGTCGCGATCTCCGCCGATGGACTGACCTATCGGTTCACGATGCGGCCCGAGGCGAGGTTTCACGACGGCAGCAAGCTGACCGCGAAGGATGCGGCGTTCTCGCTGAACACGCTGAAGGCCAAGGGCCACCCGATCATCACCCAGCAGCTGCGCGACTTCATCAAGGCCGAGGCGACCGACGAGGCCACACTGGTGGTGACGTTTGCGCCGAAGCGCGGCCGCGACGTGCCGCTGTTCGTCGCCGGGCTGCCGATCTTCTCGGAGGCGTACTACGCCAAGCACCCGTTCGACGAATCGACGATGGACGTGCCGCTCGGCAGCGGCCCCTACAAGGTCGGGCCGCTGGAGTCCGGACGCTACATCTCGTTCGAGCGCGTCAAGGGGTGGTGGGGCGAGAAGCTGCCGGTGAGCATCGGCGCCAACAATTTCGACACGGTGCGCTACGAATTCTATCGCGACCGCGACGTCGCCTTCGAGGGCTTCTCCGGCCGCTCGTATCTCTATCGCGAGGAGTTCACCTCGCGGATCTGGCACACACGCTACGATTTCCCGGCGATCCGCGACGGCCGCGTCAAGCGCGAGCAGCTTCCCGACGAGACACCATCTGGAGCGCAGGGCTGGTTCATCAACACGCGGCGCGACAAGTTCAAGGATCCGCGCGTGCGCGAGGCGATCGGCTGCGCGTTCGATTTTGAATGGACCAACAAGACCATCATGTACGGCACCTATGCGCGCACGGTGTCGCCGTTCCAGAACTCCGACATGATGGCGGTCGGCCCGCCGTCGCCGGAAGAGCTGGCGCTGCTCGAGCCGTTCCGCGGCAAGGTGCCGGACGAGGTGTTCGGCCCTGCGTTCATGCCCCCGGCCTCCGATGGCTCGGGTCAGGACCGTACGCTGCTCCGCCGCGGCGTTCAGTTGCTGACGGAAGCGGGCTTCGTCATCAAGGATCGTCGCCGGCTGATGCCGAGCGGTGAGCCATTCCATGTCGAGTTTCTGCTCGACGAGCCGGCGTTCCAGGCCCACCACATGCCGTTCGTCAAGAACCTCGGTACGCTCGGCATCGAGGCGACGGTGCGGCTGGTCGATCCCGTGCAGGCGCGGGCGCGCCGCGACGATTTCGATTTCGACATGGCGATCGAGCGCTTCAGCTTCTCGACCGTGCCGGGCGATGCGCTGCGCAACTTCTTCTCGTCGCAGTCGGCCGCCACCAAGGGCTCCAACAATCTCGCCGGCATCGCCGACCCGGCGATCGACGCGATGATGGACCAGGTGATCGCCGCCGACACCCGCGCCAAGCTGGTGATCGCGGCGCGGGCGCTCGACCGGTTGATCCGCGTCGGCCGTTATTGGGTGCCGCAATGGTACTCGTCCACCCACCGGCTGGCCTATTGGGACGTATTCGAGCATCCGCCGAACTTGCCGAAATACACCGGCGTCAACGCACCCGACCTATGGTGGGCGAAGAGCAACCCCGTCGCCGAGCGCAGCGATCCGAAGGGCGAGGCGAAGTAGATGGCGTCCTATATCCTCCGCCGCATTCTGCTGATGGTGCCGACGCTGCTCGGCATCCTGTTCGTCTCCTTCACGGTGGTGCAGTTCGCGCCGGGCGGCCCGGTCGAGCGGGTGATCGCCCAACTGTCCGGCGCCGACACCGGTGCGGCATCTCGGGTGTCCGGCTCGTCCGGCGGTGACTTCGGCAGCCGGCCGCAGGCCGGCGCGTCGTCCGACGCGGTGAATTCGAAGTATCGGGGCGCGCAGGGGCTCGATCCTGAATTCGTCAAGAGCCTGGAGAAGCAGTTCGGCTTCGACAAGCCGGCGCCCGAGCGCTTCGCCATCATGCTGTGGAATTTCGCCCGGTTCGATTTCGGCAAAAGCTACTTCCGCGACGTCAGCGTGCTGCAGCTGATCAAGGAGAAGCTGCCGGTGTCGATGTCGCTCGGCATCTGGATGACCCTGCTGACCTATCTGATCTCGATCCCGCTCGGCATCCGCAAAGCGGTGAAGGACGGCTCGAAGTTCGATACCTGGACCTCGGCGGTGATCATCGTCGGTTTCGCGATTCCGGGCTTTCTGTTCGCGATCCTGCTGATCATCCTGTTCGCCGGCGGCTCGTTCTTCAGTTGGTTCCCTCTGCGCGGACTGACCTCCGACGGCTGGAGCCACTTTCCCTGGTACTGGAAGATCCTCGACTATTTCTGGCATCTGGCGCTGCCGCTGACCTCGATGGTGCTCGGCGCCTTCGCCACCATGACGCTGCTGACCAAGAACTCGTTCCTTGACGAGATCCGCAAGCAATACGTCATGACGGCGCGGGCCAAGGGCTGCAGCGAAACCCAGGTGCTGTACGGCCACATCTTCCGCAATGCGATGCTGATCGTGATCGCCGGCTTCCCCGGCGCCTTCATCCACGCCTTCTTCTCCGGCTCGCTGCTGATCGAGACCATCTTCTCACTCGACGGTCTCGGCCTGCTCGGCTTTGAAAGCGTGCTCAATCGCGACTATCCGGTGGTGTTCGGCACGCTGTTCATCTTCTCGCTGGTCGGTTTGGTGGTCAATCTGGCCTCTGATCTCACCTATATGTGGATCGATCCGCGGATCGATTTCGAGGCGCGGGAAGTCTGATGACGCTGATCGCACGCGAACCGGTCGAAAGCACCACGCAGGCGCCGCTCGGCGAAGCCGTGCCGCCGACCCGGCACCGGCTGTCGGTGTCGCCGCTCAACCGCCGCCGCTGGCAGAACTTCAAGGCCAATCGGCGCGGCTACTGGTCGTTCTGGATCTTCCTGGTGCTGTTCGGCGTCTCGCTGTTCGCCGAATTCATCGCCAACGATCGCCCGCTGCTGATCCGGTTCGACGGCCACTTCTATTTCCCCGCGGTGGTGACCTATTCGGAGACGACGTTCGGCGGCGATTTCGAGACCGCCGCGGACTATCGCGATCCCTATCTGCAGAAGCTGATTGCCGACAAGGGCGGCAGCATCATCTGGGCGCCGATCCGCTATTCCTACGGCACGCATAATCTCGATCTGCCGACGCCGGCACCGTCGAAGCCGACCTGGATGCTGACCGAGGCCGAGTGCAAGGCGGTGGTCGAGAAGAAGGGCCTCAAGGGCTGCCGCGATCTCGAATACAATTGGCTCGGTACCGACGATCAGGGCCGTGACGTCGTCGCGCGGCTGATCTACGGCTTCCGCATTTCGGTGCTGTTCGGCCTCAGCCTGACGATCATCTCGTCGGTGATCGGTATCGCCGCCGGCGGCGTGCAGGGCTATTTCGGCGGCTGGGTCGATCTCGGCTTCCAGCGCTTCATCGAAGTCTGGACCGCGATCCCGTCGCTGTATCTGCTGCTGATCCTGTCCTCCGTGCTGGTGCCCGGCTTCTTCGTGCTGCTCGGCATATTGCTGCTGTTTAGTTGGGTGTCGCTGGTTGGGCTGGTGCGTGCTGAATTCCTCCGTGGCCGCAACTTCGAATACATCACCGCGGCGCGCGCGCTCGGCGTGTCCAACGCCAAGATCATGGTGCGGCATCTGTTGCCCAACGCCATGGTGGCGACCATGACGTTCCTGCCGTTCATCGTGTCGTCCTCGGTGATGACGCTGACGGCGCTGGACTTCCTGGGCTTCGGCCTGCCGCCCGGCTCACCTTCGCTCGGCGAATTGCTTGCGCAGGGCAAGGCCAACGTCCAGGCGCCCTGGCTCGGCTTCACCGGCTTCTTCGCCGTCGCCATCATGCTGTCGCTGCTGATCTTCATCGGCGAAGCCGTCCGCGACGCCTTCGACCCGCGCAAGACGTTCAGGTGAGGGTGTGGTAGGATGAGCCAGGAGCAAGGCGATGAATAAGATCGTTAGAGAAAATTATCCTGTGTCGGCATTGCCTGCCGATCTGCGCGAAGGTTTGGCTGGGCCTGTCGTAACTGTGACGATCGAAGAAGGCGAACAGCCGCCGAAGCAGCGGCCGACATTGGACGAGATCTTCGCACGTCGCCAGCCGCCGTTTCGGAGCAAAGAGGAAATCGACGCAGAGTGGCGGCGGCAACGAGACGAGTGGGAATGAGCGCTGCTCTTGATCCTTCGCGCGTTTACCTCGACTCGAATGTGTTCATCTACGCCGTCGAGGGACAGACGGAGATCTCCGAAGCGCTTCGCGCTCTGTTCGACCTGTTCCGGCGCCGACGAGGATTCGCCGTGACCAGCGAGCTGACGATTGCGGAAGTCCTCGCAAAGGCGACGCCCACTCAACAACGCGACTACATCGATCTCATCGTCGAGAGCGACTTGTTTGATCTCTGTCCGGTGACACGTGGCATTCTGGTCGCGACTGCGAGCTATCGGCAGGCATTCGGTATGGTGAAACTTGCAGATGCAATCCATGTCATGACGGCCGTTCACACCTCATGCAATACTATGCTTTCCGCGGACCGGCGGTTGAAAGCGCCGGAGGGGTTGCGATTGATCGACTCGACGCGCGAGAACGTGTCACGACTCATTCACGAGCTCACCTGATGGACGCCATCAATCAACCGCTGCTCTCCGTCGACGAGCTGTCAGTCGCCTTCCATCAGCAGAGCGGCACGACGACCGCGGTCGACAAGATCTCCTATCAGATCAAGCGCGGCGAGTGCGTGGCGCTGGTTGGCGAGTCCGGCTCGGGCAAGTCGGTCAGTGCGCTGTCGATCCTGAAACTGCTGCCGTATCCGACGGCGTCGCATCCGACCGGCAAGATCCGCTTCAAGGGGCGCGAGCTGCTCGGCATGTCGGAGAACGACATCCGCGAGCTGCGCGGTAACGAGATCTCGATCATCTTCCAGGAGCCGATGACCTCGCTCAACCCGCTGCACACCATTGAGGCGCAGCTCGGCGAGATCCTGCAACTGCACGGCGGCCCACGCGGCGCCAAAGGGCGGGCACGGATCCTGGAGCTGTTGACGCAGGTCGGAATTCCGGAGCCGGAGACGCGGCTCGGCAGCTATCCGCACCAGCTCTCCGGCGGCCAGCGCCAGCGCGTGATGATCGCGATGGCGCTCGCCAACGAGCCGGATTTGCTGATCGCCGACGAACCAACCACGGCGCTGGATGTCACCGTGCAGGCGCAGATCCTGGCGCTGCTGGCCGACATCCGCGCCCGGCTCGGCATGAGCATGCTGTTCATCACCCACGACCTCGGCATCGTGCGCCGAATCGCGGACGTCGTCTGCGTGATGCACGACGGGAAGATCGTCGAGCAGGGCCCGGTCGAGCAGGTATTTACGGCTCCGCAGCACGCCTACACCAAGGCGCTGCTCGCCGCCGAGCCGAAGCCGGACCCGGCGCCGCCGCGCCCCGATGCGCCGGTGGTGATCGCCGCGGACGATTTAAAAGTATGGTTTCCGATCAAGCGCGGCCTGCTGCGCAGGACGGTCGGTCACATCAAGGCGGTCGACGGCGTGACGCTGGCCGTACGCAAGGGCGAGACGCTCGGCGTCGTCGGCGAGTCCGGCTCGGGCAAGACGACGCTCGGCCTCGCGCTGCTGCGGCTGATCTCGTCCGAAGGGCCGATCGTGTTTCTCAGTACCAACATTCAGGGCCTGAAATTCAAGGAGATGCTGCCGCACCGCCGCGACATGCAGATCGTGTTTCAGGATCCGTTCGGCGCGCTCAGCCCGCGCATGTCGGTCGGCGACATCGTCGCCGAGGGCCTGCAGGTGCATCAGCCTCAGCTGTCCGAACACGAGCGCGAGGCGCGCGTCGTCAAGGCGCTCAACGATGTCGGACTCGATCCGGCGACGCGCTTCCGCTATCCGCACGAGTTCTCCGGCGGTCAGCGCCAGCGCATCAGCATCGCCCGCGCCGTGGTGCTGGAGCCGAATTTCGTCGTGCTGGATGAGCCGACCAGCGCGCTCGACATGCTGTTTCAGGCGCAGATGGTCGACCTGTTGCGCGAGCTGCAGCGCAAGCGCGACCTGACCTACATGTTCATCTCGCACGATCTGCGGGTCGTGGCGTCGCTCGCCAGTCATCTGATTGTCATGAAGCAGGGCAAGGTCGTCGAAGAGGGGCCCGCGGCGGAGCTGTTCAAGTCTCCGAAGACCGACTATACGCGTGCGCTGTTTGCCGCCGCATTCCGGCTCGAGACCGCTCCGGGTGGCGCCGCGGCCCAATAGGTGTTCGATGACCGAAATTGCCGAGGCTGATCAGCTCGCCGATCGCGAAGCCGATGTCAGCGTGTCTGCGCCAGAAGTAATCGGGCGTGGCTTTATGACCTATGAGCGCTACGAGGTCTCGCTGCGCCGCGACGGCGAGCCGCCGCTGCTGCAGAAGCGCGACGTGCTGCGCGCCAGCCGCGTCGCGGCGGTGGTGCCTATCGATCTGGCGCGCGACAAGATCGTGCTGATCCGACAGTTCAGATTGCCGGCGCATCTGGCGACCGGCCGGGGCGACATGGTCGAGATCGTCGCCGGCCGCGTCGAAGACGGCGAGGAGGCGGCGGTCGCCGCGCGGCGCGAATGCATCGAGGAGATCGGGGCCGCTCCGGAGCGATTGATCGAGCTGTACAGCGTGCTGCCGACGCCGGGATTCACCGACGAGCAGATCACGTTCTTTGCCGGCTTTCTCGATTCAAGCACCGTGCTGGAGCGCGGCGGCGTTGCCGATGAGGACGAGGATACGCAGCCTTTTGTCGTGTCGATCGACGAAGCGTTGCAAGCGCTCGGCGACGGCCGCATCGCCAACGCGCTGCTCTACAGCGCGCTGCAATGGTTGGCGCTCAACCGCGCGCGGCTGCCGGAGCTGTTTGCCCGAGCCGTTTGATCGTCGTCAGCGCGCTGCCGGCCGCTGCGATCCGCGCGATCGCCTCCTGCGTCGGCTCGATGGCCGTCGCCATGTGGTAGGCGTTGGCGTGCACGATGCTGCCGGCATCACGCGCGATCGCGACGTGGCCTTTCCAGAACAGCAGATCGCCGCGCTGCAGCCGCGTCTGCTCAGTGAGCGGAAGCGGTCGTCCTAATGCGGCCTCCTGCATGTCGCTGTCTCGCGGCGCTTGAATACCGCAGGCGGCGAGGGCGGTTTGCACCAGGCCGGAGCAATCGATGCCGAGGCTGCTGCGGCCGCCCCACAGATACGGGGTCCCGACGAAACGCTCCGCCACGCTGACGAAATTGGTCTCGACCGCGCCGAGTGCGGCGACGTGCCGGCGCGGCACGTACCAGCCCTCCTGCGTCACCGCGAAAGTGGCGTCCTCGCGCACGACCGCGAGCCGCGCGCCGAGCGACAGCGTTTCCGTCGGCGGCAGTTTGATCGAAGGGCCGGGGAAGGCGAAGGTGCGTAGTGCGGTGACCTTGTGGGTCGGCTCGGCTGCCGGCCTGTACAGCGCGATGTCCGGCAGCCAGCCGACATAGCCATCGCCGTGAAGCTGCCCCCAAGCCCAGCCCTCCTCGGTGCGGTCGTAGATGGTGACGCGTTCGCCCTTCAGCGCCTCCGTTTCCTGCATCGCGCCGGAGAACGGCTCGCGCCGCATCGGCGCGACGCCACTGCTGACCTCGAACACTTCGCCTTCAACAAATCGGGTAGCGCTGACCTGGCCCTCAAGGTGTTTGGCCGCAAGATCCGGCCGCGCCGGCGTCAGCCGCGCATCCAGTTTTGACTCAGCCATAGCGCTGGCTCAGCAACGCGAAGATCGCACGCGCCGCCTGGCATTCACCGCCTTCAGGCCGTGCCGGCTTCGCCTTCGGGGTCCAGCCGTAAATGTCGACATGCAGCCAGCTCTTGGCGTGTTCGACGAAGCGCTGCAGGAACAGCGCGCAGGTGATCGAGCCGGCGAAGCCGCCCGATGGCGCGTTGTTGATGTTCCCCACTTTGGAGTCGAGCCAGGAATCGTAGGCGCCCCACAGCGGCAATCGCCACAGCGGATCGTTTTCGGCGGCGGCGCAGCGCGCGACATCCAGCGCAAGCGCTTCGTCATTGGTGTAGTAGGGCGGCAGATCAGGGCCGAGCGCGACCCGGGCGGCGCCGGTGAGTGTGCCGAGATCGATCAACAGATCGGGCGCTTCCTCGTCGGCGAGCGCCAGCGCATCGGCCAGCACCAGCCGGCCCTCGGCGTCGGTGTTGCCGATTTCGACGGTGGGCCCCTTGCGCGACGGGTACACATCGAGCGGCCGCATCGCATTGCCGGCGACCGCGTTCTCGACCGCCGGGATCAGCACGCGCAGCCGGACCTTGAGCTCGGCGTCCATGATCATCGATGCCAGCGCCAGCACGTTGGCGGCGCCGCCCATGTCCTTCTTCATGATCAGCATTGCGCTCGACGGTTTGAGGTCGAGGCCGCCGGTGTCGAAGCAGACGCCCTTGCCGACCAGCGTGACCTTGGGATGTGCCGGATCGCCCCAGGTCATATCGATCAGCCGCGGCGCGCGCGTCGCCGCCATGCCGACGGCGTGGATCAGCGGAAAATTTTGCGCGATCAATTCGTCGCCCACGATGCAATTGAAGCTCGCGTCAAAGCGCTGCGCCAGCGTCTGCGCAGCCTCGGCGAGCTCGGCTGGCCCCATATCGTTCGACGGCGTGTTGATCAGGTCGCGCGCCAGCGTGGCAGCCTCGACCGCGCGCGCGATGGCCGCGACGTCGACGCCGTCCGGCGGTACTAGCTTGACGGCCGGCGCCTCGGCTTTGCGATAGCGGCCGAATTTGTAGGTGCCGAGTGCAAAGGCGAGGACCGCCAGCCGGGTATCGTGTGGCGCGTTGGCGAACCGGTAGGTCCCGGCTGGAAGCAGGCCGGGCAACTGCCCGGCCCGCAACGGATCGGCGCTGCGTGCATCGGCTTCGTCGAGGCCGAACAACACGTGGTCGATGTCGCCCTCGCCGTTCGGCAGCGCGAGGAATTGCCCCGGTTTGCCGCCATAGCCATGCGCCCGTGCAAAGCGTTGCGCCGCCGCCGGTAAGCCCGCGCATAGCGCTTCCCAGCCGGATTTGGTGACAAACGAGATCGGGATGGCGCGAGGTTCCGTTGCAGTGGCGAACAGCGAGGGCATGCGTGGTCTTTCAAGCAGGGCGGGGGAGAGCGGATTAACCCAAGATTAGGGTTAACGGTCTATTGCTGGCAGTGCATTCGTTGGTTGACGTCGATCGTGAGTAAGTTGCCATGCGCCAGCTCTCTTGTCTTGCCCGGTTTCTCGCATGCGCGGTGGTGACCACGGCGCTGGCCGGCTGCCAGACCGCCGGGATGTCCGGCATCACCGGCGCGCTCAACGCCCGCGCCGAGGCACCCGCCGATCCCACCCGCACTGCCGAGATCGCCGGCGACAAGTATCGCGCCAACCCCAAGGATCCGGCCGCGGCATTGGCCTATGGCCAAGCCCTGCGTGCCATCGGCCAGCGCTCCCAGGCCGTGGCGATGCTCGAGCGGGCGACGCTGGCGAATCCCGGCAACAAGACCGTGCTGGCCGCTTACGGCCGCGCGCTCGCAGACAACGGCAATTTCAGCGCGGCGTTCGACGCGCTGTCGAACGCGCACAGCCCGGATAATCCCGATTGGCGCATTCTGTCGGTGCAGGGCGCGTCGCTCGATCAGATGGGCCGCAACGAGGAAGCACGGCGTTACTACGCGAGCGCGCTGAAGCTCGCGCCGGGCGAGCCCTCGGTGCTGTCCAATCTCGGCATGTCCTACGTGCTCACCAAAGAGTTGCCGAAGGCCGAAGATACGCTGCGGCAGGCCTACTCCAGCGGTCGCGCCGACCCGCGCGTGCGCCAGAACCTGGCGCTGGTGATCGGCCTGCAGGGTCGCTTCGCCGAGGCCGAGGGCATTGTGCGGTCCGACCTGCCGCCCGACGAAGCCGCCGCCAATGTCGCGTATCTGAAGCAAATGCTGGACGGCAAGGGCGATACCCGCCGCGGCGGCGTCCTCGCAGCCGGCGAGTGACCGCCGTCGACGCTTAGAACGGGTCTCCTTCTAATCGACGAGAGTTGGCAATGGTGACGTTGCCACGAGCACATCCTCATGGAGAGGAGGCGCAAAGCGCCATCTCGAACCATGGGCCCCAGGTGCAGCGTGGCCCCGTCCCTCGCGACGCCCGGCTTCGCCGGGCTTCAGAGCCTCGCCGAAAATGCGGCCTTTAAAATTCGGCACTTCGCTCTCCACGCGTCATGCCCGGCCTTGTGCCGGGCATCCACGCCTTGCTGAAGGAAATGCAGAAAAAGCGTGGATGGCCGGGACAAGCCCGGCCATGACGGAGTCTGTGAACAAGCTAACCGACTGCGAAATGTGGCCGGGAATTCTGCCTTAGTTTTCGGCCGGGCTCCTCAGGATGAGGACCCAGTGCTGGCGGAGAGGGTGATCGCGCGAAGTTTCGGCTCGGCAATCGAGCCCGCTAACGGCCCTTACTGCATCGCCGCCACTTTGATGCCGGTCGGGCCGAGGATCACCACGAACAGCACCGGCAGGAAGAACAGGATCATCGGCACCGTCAGCTTCGGCGGCAGCGCGGCGGCTTTCTTCTCGGCTTCGTTCATGCGCATGTCGCGGTTTTCCTGCGCCATCACCCGCAGGCTGTGGCCGAGCGGCGTGCCGTAGCGTTCGGCCTGCTGCAGCGCCAGGCATACCGACTTGACGCCCTCAAGCCCGGTGCGGGCCGAGAGATTTTCGTAGGCCTGCTTGCGGTCGGGCAGATACGACAGTTCCGCGGTGGTCAGCGTCAGTTCCTCGGCGAGCGGGATCGACTGCGAGCCGATCTCGATCGAGACCCGGCGGAAAGCGGCTTCGATCGACATGCCAGACTCGATGCAGATCAGCAGCAGATCGAGCGCATCGGGAAAGGCGCGGCGGATCGACAGCTGGCGCTTGGTAATCGCGTTCTTCAGGAACAGCATCGGCGCCTGCATGCCGAGGAACACCGCGGCGAGGCAGATGCCGACCTTGACCGGCGTCGTTTGCTGCAGGTTCGACAGCAGAAACACATAGACGGCTGACGCAATGCCGAAGGCGATCGGCATCACCATGCGAAAGAACAGAAAGGTGATGTAGGGAGCTTGGCCACGATAACCGGCCATCACCAGCTTGTCGCGCGCGCTCTCTTGCGCGACCCATTTGGCGAGGTTGAGGTCTTCGACGACCTTGGCGACGAACTGCTTCGGCGCCTGACGGAGCGACACCCGCTCGGCCTTCGCCAGCCGGTCGCGCTCGCGCTGTCGGATGCGCTCGCGTTCGCTGCCCACCGCCTTCATCCGCTTGGCCAGCGTTTCGCCGGCGAGCATCGGCATGACCAGCGTGTACACCGTGGCGCTGGCGGCGATCGCGGCCAGCATCATTGTGAGGAAGCGCGTGTCGTGGAGTTTTTCAATGAGAAGATCGATCACGTCAGCCCTCGTCAGAAGTCGAAATTGATCATCTTCTTCATCACCAGCACGCCGGCCGACATCCACACCACGCAGCCGGCGAGCATCAGCCGGCCGGTTGGGTGGGTCCATAGCAGCGAGATGTAGTCCGGGGTCGACAGATACACGAGCAGCATCACGATCGGCGGCAGCGAGCCGATGATCGCCGCCGAAGCTTTCGCTTCCATCGACATCGCCTGGATCTTTTCGGCCATCCGCTTGCGATCACGCAGCACCTTGGAAAGGTTGCCGAGCGCCTCCGACAGATTGCCGCCGGACTTCTGCTGGATCGAGATCACGATGCCGAAGAAGTTCGCCTCGGGCAGCGGCATGCGTTCGTAGAGACGCACACACGCGTCGCCGAGCGGCATGCCGATCGCCTGCGTCTCGATGATGGCCTTGAACTCGCTCTTCAGCGGTTCCGGCGCATCGGCCGCCACCACCTTGATCGACTCGAACAACGGCAGACCGGCCTTGATGCCGCGCACGATCACGTCGACTGCATCGGGCAGGGCCTTGAGAAATTTGCTCTCGCGCCGCTTCTTCAGGAAGCTGAGGGTCCAGCGCGGCAGGCCGAAGCCCGCAGCAAACGCCATTGCGGCGGCCGCCAGCAGGCCGCTGTTGAACAGCATCATCAGGGCGAACACAACGCCGCCGAGGCCGACGGAAATCGTGATGAACTTCTTCGGCGTCCAGTCCAGCCCAGCTTGAGTCAGCCTGTTGTTCAGCGGGACTTTCTTCTGCTTCGCGCTGCGTGCCTCGATTTCACGCAGCGAGACCTCGACCTGTTCGCGGCGCGAGCGTTGCGATCGTTCGACCTGCCGCACCGCCGGGGTGGTCCGTGCGACGGTGGAACGTCGTTTCTCCGCCTGCTTCTCGCCGGACAACAGAGGATAGACAAAGACCCATGCCAGACCGCCCACGGCGATCGCAGCGAAGAAGGCGAGAGCGACCGTTTGAATCTGCATCGAGCCGCTCTCCTCAGGCGCTATTGGCGAGTTCGGCGGCATCCAGCGCCGCCGCGAGTCGCTTTTCCTCGCCGTAGTAACGAGCCCGTTCCCAGAATTTCGGCCGTCCGATGCCGGTCGAGCGATGCCGCCCGATGATATGGCCGTTGGCGTCCTCGCCGATCATGTCGTAGACGAAGATGTCCTGGGTGATGATGGTGTCGCCTTCCATCCCCATCACCTCGGTGACGTGGGTGATGCGGCGCGAGCCGTCGCGCAGGCGCGCGGCCTGGATGATGACGTCGATCGAGGCGCAGATCATCTCGCGGATGGTCCGCGACGGCAGCGAGAACCCGCCCATCGTGATCATCGATTCGCACCGCGAGAGCGCCTCGCGCGGGTTGTTGGCGTGCAGCGTGCCCATCGACCCGTCGTGGCCGGTGTTCATCGCCTGCAGCAGGTCGAACGCTTCGGGTCCGCGGACTTCGCCGACGATGATCCGCTCGGGACGCATGCGTAGGCAGTTGCGCACCAGCTCGCGCATCGTCACCTGGCCTTCGCCCTCGATGTTGGGCGGCCGGGTTTCGAGCCGGACCACGTGCGGCTGCTGCAGCTGCAGTTCGGCAGCGTCCTCGCAGGTGATGATGCGCTCGTCGTCGTCGATGTAGTTGGTGAGGCAGTTCAGCAGCGTCGTCTTGCCCGAGCCGGTGCCGCCGGAGATCAGCACGTTGCAGCGACTTCGGCCGATGATCTGCAGGATCGCGGCGCCGTCGGGCGTGATCGCCCCGAATTTGACGAGCTGATCGAGCGTCAGCTTGTCCTTCTTGAACTTGCGGATGGTGAGGGCCGGGCCGTCGATCGCCAACGGTGGGACGATGGCGTTGACGCGGCTGCCGTCGGCGAGGCGGGCGTCGCAGATCGGCGAGGATTCGTCGACGCGCCGGCCGACCTGGCTGACGATGCGCTGGCAGATGTTGAGCAGCTGCTGATTGTCTCGAAACCGAATTCCGGTGCGCTGGATGCGGCCGGCGACTTCGATGTACACCGTGCCGGCGCCGTTCACCATGATGTCGGAGATGTCGTCGCGCGACAGCAGCGGTTCGAGCGGGCCGTAACCGAGAACGTCGTTGCAGATGTCGTCGAGCAGTTCTTCCTGCTCGGCGATCGACATCACGATGTTCTTGATCGCGATGATTTCATTGACGATGTCGCGGATTTCTTCCCGCGCCGACTCGCCGTCGAGCTTGGCGAGCTGCGCAAGGTCGATCGCCTCGATCAGCGCGCCGAAGATCGTCGCCTTGACCTGGTAATACGTGTCGGAGCGCCGCGCCTCGACCGGGGGGGCGCTGCGCGCCGGCGCGAGCGGCGGCGACGACACCGCAACCGATGTCTCGACGCCGCGTCCGATCGGCTCCGAAACCAGATTGACCGGCTTCGGACCGCGTTCCTCTTGATCTGAACTGCTGCGCTTACCAAACACGAAAACACTCCAGTGGGCGCGTTACTTGGCCCGCAGCTTCTCCAGGATCGGTCCCAGGAACCCGCCTTTCGGCTTCTTGGCTTCGCCGCGCCCGGTCAGCCGCTGCGCGATCTGCAGGAACATGTCGGTGACCTTGTGGCTGGCCGCGATCTCGGCGATCATCTGGCCGTTGTTGGCCGCCAGGCCGAACATCTGCGGATCGAACGGGATGCTGACGATCGGCTGACTTTCGATCGCCTTGGCAAATTCACCGGCATTGATCTCGGGCCGCTTCGGCACACCGACCTGATTCAGACAGTACAGCGGCGGCCGGTCGTTCGGACGCGCTGCCCGCAGCAGATCGTACAGGTTCTTGGTATTCCGCAAATTGGCGAGGTCCGGCGCGGCGACGATCAGGATGTCGTCGGCGTTGATCAGCGCTCGCTTGGTCCAGCCGGTCCATTGATGCGGCACGTCGAGCACGATGCAGGGCATCGTGGCACGCAGCGTATCGAAGATCGAGTCGAACGCCTCGCTGCCGAAATCGTACACCCGCTCCAGCGTCGCCGGTGCGGCCAAGAGGCTGAGATGATCGGTGCATTTCGACAGCAGGCGATCGACGAAAGCGGTGTCGACGCGGTCCGGCGAGAACACCGCCTCGGCGATACCTTGCGGCGGATCCTGGTTGTAGTCGAGGCCGGCGGTGCCAAAAGCCAAGTCGAGATCGGCAACGACCGAGTCCAGCGCCAGATCCCGGGCAATCGCCCAGGCGACGTTGTGCGCAATGGTCGAGGCGCCGACGCCGCCCTTGGCGCCGACCACCGCGATGATCCTGCCGACTGCCTTGGCCTCCGGCGCAGAGAACAGATTGCAGATCGAGCGCACCACGTCGATCGGCTCCACCGGCGCGATCGAGTAGTCGCTGACGCCGCGACGAACCAGTTCGCGATACAGCGTCACGTCGTTGACCTTGCCGATGACGATAACGCGGGTGCCCGGGTCGCAAACCGTGGCGAGCTGATCGAGACCGGCGAGAATGTCGCTGCGCGGGTCGGTTTCCAGGACGATGACGTTCGGCGTCGGGGCCGAACGATAGGCTTCGATCGCTGCCGCCATGCCGCCCATCTGGATCTTGAGATGGGCCTTGGCGAGACGACGGTCTTCGCCTGCGGCTTGCACGGCCGCAGCGGTCTCGACCGACTCGCAGAAGGCCTGCACCGACACGCGAGGAGCCGGCGCGATATGCTCGTCCGACGCTGCCGACGCGGTCGTGCCGGCCTCGGGGTCGTCCTGATTGTGTCGTGCGTAGCTGATCATGGTCCCACGTTACTCAGTTGGGCCTTGTCGGTGAGGGGCGGCTTGGTGGTGCGGTAGGTGTCGAAGGTCACGGCGCGGCGGGCGGTGTAGGGCGGCGTCTCGGCCCGCGGCTGCACCAGATCCGACGGGTTGTCGACCATCGCAGCCAGGTTGCGCTGATTGGCGCAGCCGAAATTCCAGTACTGGCGATTGTCCAGATAACCTTTGTTCTTGATCGACGGGCCGATGTCCTCGGGCCAGAGCCCGCACGGGCCGGCCACTGCCGCGACCTTCGGGTACAGCAAGCGGATCGCCGCGAAGGTGCGCGGGTCTGCGGGGTGATACGGCTTGACGATCACGCCGCGCGGCGGCACGCCGGTGCCGGCAAGCAGCGACTGGATCTCCCGGACGGTCTCGCCGGCCGCGCGCGCATTCAGCGTTCCGGACGGCACCTCCGCGATGATCGATCCGGTGCCTTCGCGCAACCAATCGCGGCCGAACGCCAGCACGTCGCTTCGCTGCGGTGACGTCAGCCCGCCGCGGCCGTTGCCGACGAACACCACGAGGCTGCGATCGGCTTCCTGGATCGCGATCGGATGGCGCTGCCGATAATCCAGAGGGATGCTGGCGGTGACGTCTTCGGTGCGCGAGGTATGGGTACAGGCGCCCAGCGACACGGAAACGGCGGCGATAGCGGCCGCGACACCGAGGCTGCGGCGTCCACGAGCGGATAGCATGGAGATCATCGTCCTGTCCTCGTCCCGCTCAATCGGTGATGAAGCCGAACCGGCCTCGATAATTCTGGCCCTGCGCAACGGCTCGGCCGGGCACGCCATAGATGCGGTTGATGTTGCCGAGCAGATCCGATTGCGGATCCGATGCGTCGGCGAAGCCGTCGTCGGGTCGCGACAGGTCTTTTTGCGCCACCGCGCGAACCACATAGGGCGTCACCAGCACCATCAGTTCGGTCTGCCGGTTGATGTAGTCGCGGCTGCGGAACAGCGTGCCGAGCACCGGCAGCTGGGTCATGCCCGGCAAGCCATTGATGGCCTGCTTGGTCTGGTCCTGGATCAGTCCCGCCATAGCCAGCGAGCCGCCCGACGGAATCTCGACCGTGCTGTCGACCCGGCGGGTCTTGATCGACGGCACCGACAGGCCGCTGATGGTGATGGCGTTGTCGCTCGAGACTTCCGAGACCTCGGTCGACACTTTCAGGCTGATCTTGCCCTCGCTCAGCACCACCGGGGTGAAATTGAGCAGGACACCGAACTTCTTGAAGGTCACCGACGGCGTACACAGGCTGTTGGTGCAGGTCACGCCGCTCGGGACCGGAAATTCGCCGCCGGCCAGAAAGCTTGCCGGTTCGCCGGAAATCGCGGTGAGGTTCGGCTCCGCGAGCGTGCGCACCACGCCGGCGCTTTCCATCGCCCGCAACGTTGCCTGCACCGACGGTCCGTTGCCGAACGAGGTCGTCAGCGCGTTGCCGGACACCAGCGGCTGACCCGTTTGGGTGAACGGATTGGAGTTGCTGAACTTCACCACCGACGTGCCGTAGCTCATGTTGGCGGTGAGGTCGACGCCGAGCTGCTTGATGATATTACGCTGGACCTCGGCCACGGTGATCTTCAGCATCACCTGATCACGGCCGCGGATCGCGATGTTGTTGACGACGCGGTTGGCATCGCCGGTCAGGCGGGCAGCCAGATCCGCGGCCTGCTGCGCTTCGATCGCAGTCGCCGCCGAGCCGAGCAACATGACGCCGTCGCCCAGGCCCTCGACGTGAATGTCGGCATTCGGGATCGACTGGCGCAGAGCGGTACGAATGCCATTGAGGTCGCGGGTCACGGCAATGTCGTAGGCGCCGATCTGCTGGCCGCTGGCATCGAAGAACACGATATTGGTCTGGCCGACGGCAGCGCCGATGATGTAGGCGCGCTGTGCCGAGCGCACCACCGCGTTGGCGATCTTCGGATCGGCGACCAGCACGTCTTTGATATCGCGCGGCAGGTCGATCACCACGGATTTGCCGATGCCGAGCGCAAGCGGACGTGCGTTCAAGCCGGCGCCCTGCGTCTGGCGATAGTCACTTGCCTGGATCGGCGATGTCGGCAGCAACGTCAGCACCGCGAGAGCGGAGAGCGCCATCGCCGTGCCCTTCAGGATCCGGATGAATCGGTGATTGGTCCCGCGGTTCATATCCGTTCCTCTGGTCACTTCGGGATCGAGGTTTGCGAAGGCACGCCGTAACGAACGACGTTGACGCTGTCGCGCTTGCCGCCCCCGGTTTCCTCGGTGGCCGCCGGGGCGTTGGCATCGGCGAGGCTGCGCAGCGCCAGCGACAGCGTGCCGCTCTGCCGCGCGCGGGCGAGAAACTCCGCCTGCTCAGGCTTGAGTTCGAGCGTGGCGGTCTTGCCGACCACTACCTTCTGGCCGTTCTTCTCCTCGATCGTCTGATCGATCGCGAGGACGCGAACATTGCTGAGGATGATCTCGGAATTGACTGTCTCCGTGGCGCTCCCGGTGCGATCCGGGTTGCGGTCGCGCTTGGACAGGATTACGTCGACGCGGTCATTCGGCAGGATGAAGCCGCCGGCGCCGGTCTCGGGCGAGATCTCGGTCGAGATCGCCCGCATGCCCGTCGGCAGGATTGCCGCCATGAAGCCGGAGCCGGCGGCCTTGACGAGTTTCTGCTCGCGGATCGGTTCGCCGGCGATGAACGGGGAGCGGGCGATCGAGCCGGCAATCTGTCGGCTCGCGTCGGGCTGTTCGTTGCGCCGGATGAACTGCGAGCTGGCGGTCGCCGCGGGCCAGCTCTGCCACTGCACGTCATCGGGGCCGACCGGCTGGCCGAGCGGGATGTCGGATTTGGCGACCAATACGTCGACGGTCGGCAATTGGGCGACCGGAGCGGGCGGACCGGCCGTCTCCTGTCCGCCGCCGCCACTGGCGAGATAAGCGGCCACGGCGCCGGCGCCGATCGCGATAGCCAGAACGACGATACGCGCGGAATTCATAACGCTCACTTCCCGATGACTCGACGGCGGACCCCACCGTGATAGCTGGATTTGACCAGCTATTCGTCAAAGCATGGTTAATGACGCGTATCTAAATCGAGTTAACGATTCATTTTGTGGCCGTCAGTTCAGCGCGAAGCGAGCGAGGTCGACCGCTTTGATCCAATCCGTTTGCGGATAGATCACCAGCGCGCCCAGGGCGAGCGCGATGCCGTAGGGAATGCCGGTTTCCTGGGCATGCAGTCGCAGCAGCCAGGGCTGGCTTGTCAGCGGATAGGGCAACGGAAGTTGCCGGAAGCTCAGCAGCAGGAGGGTGAGCGCGCCGCCGAACAGGGACGCATAGATCAGGTATTCCAGCAGATTGGTGAAGCCGAACCACAGTGCGGCCGCGGCCGCGACCTTGGCGTCACCGCCGCCGATCCAGCCCATCGCGAAGCAAGCGAACGCAACCGCAAGGACGGTGAGGCCCGCCGCGAAATGCAGCCCGATCTGCTCAAGACCCATGCCGGAGAGCAGCGCGAGCACGACGAAGCCGGCGACCAGCAGCAGCGACACGCGGTTGGAAATCGTCATCGTGAACAGGTCACTTGACGCGGCGAACGCCATCAAAGCCGGAAAAAGCGACAGGCGCAGCAGGTCAGCGATCATAATTCTATCCCGCCGATGATGAAGGCCGCGACCGCCGCGACCCGCGGCGCAACCTATCGTACAGAGGTGAACGATCGAACAATATCGGTCTGGTCACCAGACCAGCGCGATCCGGGTCGCGACTGCGAAAATGGCGAGCGCAAGCGCGGCGCAAACCATCTGACGGGCGGCGGCCTCACGCCAGGCGGGCCCATTCGGCTCGCTCGATATCGCCCGATCGCTTCGGTTCATAGCACGTAACCTGATGGCGGACGATCTGGCGTCGGCCGAAGAACAAAAAGGCCCCGGGTGAACCGAGGCCTTGTTGTGACCGCTCCGGAGATTACGGAGTGGTCTTCAGCTGGGTGTTGATGCTGGTGAAGGCGGTGTTGAGCTTGGTGCCGATGCCGTTGACGACGGCGATGACGGCAAGGGCGATGCCCGCAGCGATCAGACCGTATTCGATGGCGGTGGCGCCGGACTCGTCCTTAACGAAACGCGCGAGAAGGTTCTTCATTGGGTAGCTCCATGTGCCCGTGGCTGTCGAACTAATCTTGGTCTTTCCGGCGTTCTCAGCACCGCGACCATGGGGGCAACGTAGAGCCGGGAAATTGCAGCGCAGTTAATTCGATTGATGAAACATCGCCTCAAAGGCGACTTCTTAAGTAGAGTGAATCGCCGATTAAACTAATCGAAAATTCGAACGATTCCGTCAGGGAGTTACCAACGCTGCTGCCGAATGAGTAGCGCTTGATCCAGGCTCGGACAGGTTACGGCAAAATGTCGGGATCGCGTTTGCGCTTCGTTCATCAATTAACGGCATCTTCGCCATGTCGGGCGCCGACACCGCTGCGTATCTGCCTTAGTCGGCTTGTTGATGTCCCGGAGTAAAATATGTCGATCAGCTCCCGGCGCGGTTCGCGCGCAACGTTTATGGCTTCGCTTCTGGCAGGCATCATGTCTGTTTCCGCCGTGTCGGCGGGCACCGAAGAGACCATTGCGGTGAATGTCGATCAGGCCAAACTGATCCGGCTTCCGCAGAACATCTCGACCCTGGTGGTCGGCAATCCCCTGATCGCCGACGTCACGCTGCAGCCCGGCGGCATGGTCGTCGTCACTGGAAAAGGCTACGGCGCCACCAACGTGATTGCAATGGACCGCAAGGGCGCGGTGGTCGCCGATCGCTTGATCCAGGTCGAAGGACCAATGGACAAGGTGGTGACGGTGTATCGCGGCGTCGAGCGCGAGTCTTACAGCTGCATGCCGATTTGCCAGCGCCGCATCACGCTCGGGGATTCGGAAGGCTTCTTCAAATCCAACATGGATCAGGCCGGCACGCTCAGCAGCCAGGCCAGCGGCGCCGCGGCGGGGCCGAAGAACAACTGATCGCAAGCCAGATCCAATCGGGAGCACCCCGTCGCCGCTCGCGACGCGGTGCTCGCATGGTTAATCAATTCTCAAGATCGCGGGTGAGTTTGTCTCGATCGGGCGAAACACTTCCACAATCTGTTTTGGCTAGGTTGCTGCATAAGGATACCCGCCAGAGCCGAGAGTTCGCCGATGAGTCCGCTAATTCGTTCGCGCGCCGCAGCGCTGTTGCGGCGGTTCGGCCGCAATCGTCGAGGCTCGGCGGCGATCGAATTTGCGATGGTCGCGCCGATCTTCTTCGGTCTGCTGTTCGCGATCATCGAGACGGCGTTCATGTTCTTCGCCGGGCAGGTTCTCGAGACCGCCGTGCAGGATTCGGCGCGGCTCATCCTCACCGGCCAGGCGCAGAGCGCGTCATACTCGCAGACTCAGTTCAAGACCAATCTGTGCGGTCGGTTGAGCGCCTTATTCGACTGCAATGGGGTTTACGTCGACGTGCGTAGCTATGGCAACGACTTCTCGTCCGTCGATTTGGCCGCCCCGATCGACGCCAACAAGAACTTTGTCAACAACATGCAGTACAACCCCGGCGGCTCCGGCCAGATCGTCGTGGTCAGGGCGTTTTACCAATGGCCGTTATTCATCACCGGGCTCGGTTACAACATCTCGAATCTCGCCGGCAACAAGCGGCTGCTGTCCGCCACAGCGGCGTTCCGCAACGAGCCCTATTAGGACCGGCGATGACGATGCTGTCGAGGCTTTGGCGCGGGACACGGCGATCGAGTATCAGACTGCTGCGAGATCGCAGCGGTATCGCCGCAACCGAATTCGCCTTCATCGTGCCGCTGATGCTGGTGACGTTCTTCGCCACGGTCGAACTATCCGCGGGCATCGCGGTCGATCGTAAGGTGACGCTGGTGGCGCGCACGCTGTCGGATCTCGTGTCGCAGGCAACCTCGGTCACCGACACCGATCTGAAGAACGTATTCGCTGCGAGCTACGGCATCCTGTCGCCGTATCCGACTAACACTGCGGATGCCACCATCTCGATGATCTACGTGAACGATGCCGGGGTGGCGAAAGTGCAATGGAGCAAGAAGGGGACGGTGGCGCAAAGCGGCAGCACCGTTTCGACGACCCTCGGCGTTTCGAGCAGGAAGCAGGGCGATGCGATCACCATTCCGGCAGGGCTGAAAGTGACCAAGACCTATCTCATCCTCAGCGAGGTGAACTATCTTTATCAGCCTGCGATCGGCTACGTCGTCTCCAAGGCCGGAATCACTTTGAGCGATCTGTCCTACACGCGGCCGCGGCAGTCGATGTGCGTATTGTTGAATCCCGGCAGTAACGCCAGCTGCCCGACCTACTGAGCGTTGGTCGCTCGACTGCCGCCGCGTTGCCAATCGGCAGTTGCTCGACGATCAGCAGCGCTGGCGGACATTGCGATTTCGGCCGGCTCGATGACCGGCTGTGCGAAGCGATCCAGGAAGCTAAGTGCACGGAGAGGGACTGCTTCGTCGCTGCGCTCCTTGCAATGACGAGGCGACGACGCCGCAATGCACTCGCAAGCGGCCGATCGCTGCAGTCGCGATGGTAGCATTGCGCTGTGAAGCGGGTGGCCGCTTCGGCGTCACCCGGATCCGTTCGCAAATTAAAAAGGCCGCGCTGGAGCGCGGCCCTCGGTAGCTTGTGTCCGGACGGTCTGCTTAGCCGGCAGAACGCAGGTTATCGGCCGACGACTTGCCAGAGCGACGATCGGCAACGATTTCGTAGCTGATCTTCTGGCCTTCACGCAGCGTGCCGAGGCCCGCGCGCTCGACAGCGCTGATATGAACGAAAACGTCGTTCCCGCCATCATCCGGCTGGATGAAGCCGTAGCCCTTGGTCGCGTTGAACCACTTCACGGTTCCCATGCTCACGGGGGTAGTCCCTTCTAAATATAGATACGGTCGGAGCCCTCTGGGGTGACCAGGCGGGCTGGTGGCATCGAATTTTTGGAAGGGTCGTCAGCGTCTGAACCGGCTGTACCGGTAGTAGCTAATGTCGTCCGGCCGAAAATCGATTAACGGATATTATGCGAAGCCTGCGCTCAAAACAATCCTGACATGCGGGATTTTTTGGAGGCGCGGGTTTCGCATCCATTATGAAAACGCGCTGTGCGAAAGGGCAAAGCGCACGTCGACGGTTCGCTCCAGCGGCTTACCTGCGCCGGAATTGACCACGCGGCGGGCCGCCGCGCGGAGCCCCTGTGCCGCCCGGACGTTCGTCCTTATGGCGGAAGATCAGGCGGCCCTTCTCCAGATCATAGGGTGACATTTCGATCGTCACCCGGTCGCCGGCCAGCGTCTTGATCCGGTTCTTCTTCATTTTGCCCGCGGTATAGGCAACGATCTCGTGTCCGGCGTCCAGCTGGACACGATACCGCGCGTCGGGAAGGATTTCGGTCACCAGTCCTTCGAACTGGATCAGCTCTTCTTTGGCCATCGTGATCTCCAGATCGGTCTTGATCAGCGTTGCGGTCGTTGAGTCGTCGTCTTAGCAGGCCGATTCTTGCGCTGCAAAAAGGCGACGCCCTGAAGTCCCTCGCCACTGCCGCCATGGCCGCTGTGCTGCGGCCGAGCCGCCGGCTCGTGGCGCCCAGCGTCGGCATGCCGGGCGTCGGCATGGCGTGCGTCCGGGTGGCGTCCGGCGTTCGGATTGCCGCCGCGGCGCGGACGGCGCGGGTCATTGGCTCCGGCTTCCCCGCGCGCCGCATGCGGTGCGGTGCCATTGCGCTGACCACGGTGCGGCTGGCCGCCATTGCGATGTCCACCGCGCTGCTGGGCAGGCGGCGGCGGCTTTGCGCCGGGGGTGCGATGGTCTTCCTTCGGCAGCGACACCTTGATCAGCTTTTCGATGTCGCGGAGGTAGCCCGCCTCGTCGCTGCCGGCGCATAGCGAGATCGCGGTGCCGTCGGCGCCGGCGCGCGCAGTGCGGCCGATGCGGTGGACGTAGGTCTCGGGGATGTTCGGAAGATCGAAATTGACGACGTGCGAGACGCCATCGACATCGATGCCGCGGGCGGCGATGTCGGTCGCGACCAGCGTGCGCAGCTCACCGGTGCGGAAGGATGCGAGCACGCGTTCGCGATAGTTCTGCGACTTGTTGCCGTGGATGGCGTCGGCCGAAATGCCGGCGCGCTGCAGGCCCTTCACCACCTTGTCGGCGCCGTGCTTGGTGCGGGTGAAGACCAGCGCCTGATTGACGCCGTCCGCCTGCAGGATCTGCGCGAGCATCGCCGGCTTGGCGGAGTGATCGAGCTGAATGACGCGCTGATTGATGCGCTCCACCGTCGACGACACCGGGGTGACGGCAACGCGGGCCGGATCGCGCAGCATCTGCTCGGCGAGGTCGGCGATGTCCTTCGGCATGGTGGCCGAGAAGAACAGCGTCTGCCGCTTGATCGGCAGCTTGGCGACGATCTTCCGGATGTCGTTGATGAAGCCCATGTCGAGCATGCGGTCGGCTTCGTCGAGCACCAGGAATTCGACATGCGACAACTTCAGGGCGTTGCCCTGGACGAGGTCGAGCAGACGGCCCGGGGTCGCGACCAGGACATCGACGCCCTGCATCAGCGCGCGGACCTGCCGGCCCATCGGCACGCCGCCGATCGCCAGCGTGGCGTTGAGGCGGACGTGACGGCCATAGGCGTTGAAGCTGTCGAGAATCTGGCCGGAGAGTTCACGGGTCGGGCTCAGCACCAGCACGCGGCAGCTCTTGGGCTGCGGCTTGATGCGGTTCTCGAGCAGGCGGTGGAGGATCGGCAGCGCGAACGACGCGGTCTTGCCGGTGCCGGTCTGGGCGATGCCGACGACATCACGGCCGGTCAGCGCGAGGGGAATGGTCTGCGCCTGAATCGGCGTCGGGGTGTGGTAATTTTCTTCCTGAAGCGCACGGGAGATTGGATCGGCGAGGCCGAAATCCTGAAACGAGGTCAAAAGATGGTTCTTTCCATTGTGAAACCAGGCGCCCGACGCGTGTCGGGAGCTGGCACAAACCGTGACGCTCGCGTGTTTGGAGCGTGGGCTCTAATCGGCTGAAAGACGAGCCAGAAACCGCTGTCCGAGATCAGGAGCAGGGGGATCAGAACACGCGGCTCGCGGCGACCTGAACGATTCTCAAGGTCATGCAAGATATATGGAACATCAAAGCGGCGCTTTCAAGGACGAATTGCGCGCCCCGGGCGATGGCACCGCGGGGACAGAATTTGATCAGTCACCCGGTCTCTTGCACGCAAGATATGCAAGGTGGTCGCTTTCTATGCATCTTTGTGGCGTAAATTTTGTGCAAGTGCGCAATAGGCGGGATTTGAGCACCGCAAGATTTTGATCTGTTATCAAGGTGTTAAGTCGCGCTGCCTGCATGGCATGCTTCTTGCGATTCCTTCGCCGCAGACGGCCGTGGGGCCGAGCATCATTCTGCGTCCAGGGAGAAGACAACCGCATGCGTATCGAACCGAAATTTTCGAGCATGGCGCCGCTGAGCCGGCGCGCCTGGCTGGCCGCGGCCGCGGGCTTAGCTATCGGCCTGTCGAGCTTTGCGCCCGCGAAGGCCGCCGACGACACCATCAAGGTCGGCGTTTTGCACTCTCTGTCCGGCACCATGGCGATCAGCGAGACGACGCTGAAAGATACGGTGCTGTTCCTGATTGACGAGCAGAACAAGAAGGGCGGCGTGCTCGGCAAGAAGCTCGAGGCGGTGGTGGTCGACCCGGCGTCGAACTGGCCGCTGTTCGCCGAGAAGGCCCGCGAGCTGATCACCAAGGACAAGGTCTCGGTGGTTTTCGGCTGCTGGACTTCGGTGTCCCGCAAGTCGGTGCTGCCGGTGTTCAAGGAGCTGAATTCGATCCTGTTCTATCCGGTGCAGTACGAGGGCGAGGAGAGCGAGCGTAACGTGTTCTACACCGGCGCCGCCCCGAACCAGCAGGCGATCCCGGCGGTTGACTATCTCGCCAAGGAAGAGAAGGTGCAGCGCTGGGTGCTGGCCGGCACCGACTACGTCTATCCGCGCACCACCAACAAGATCCTCGAAGCCTACTTGAAGTCGAAAGGCGTCAAGCAGGAAGACATCATGATCAACTACACGCCGTTCGGTCACTCCGACTGGCAGACTATCGTCGCCGACATCAAGAAGTTCGGCTCGGCCGGCAAGAAGACCGCCGTGGTCTCGACCATCAACGGCGACGCCAACGTGCCGTTCTATAAGGAACTCGGCAACCAGGGCATCAAGGCCACCGACATTCCGGTGGTGGCGTTCTCGGTCGGCGAAGAAGAACTCGCCGGTATCGACACCAAGCCGCTGCTCGGCCATCTCGCCGCCTGGAACTACTTCCAGTCGGTCAAGGACCCGGAGAACGAGAAGTTCATCAAGGCCTGGCAGGCGTACACCAAGAATCCGAAGCGTGTCACCAACGACCCGATGGAAGCCACCGTGATCGGCTTCAACATGTGGGTGAAGGCGGTCGAGAAGGCCGGCACCGTCGA
Source organism: Rhodopseudomonas palustris (assembly GCF_003591005.1). Classification (GTDB taxonomy): domain Bacteria; phylum Pseudomonadota; class Alphaproteobacteria; order Rhizobiales; family Xanthobacteraceae; genus Rhodopseudomonas; species Rhodopseudomonas palustris_K. Next base: position 158,606 of record NZ_QYYD01000009.1, on the reverse strand, counting down.
CGCCGACAAGGTGATCGACACGCTGCCGGGCACCAAGGCGCCGAACCTGACCGGCGGCGTCTCCGAAATGCTTCCGAACCATCACATCACCAAGCCGGTGTTCATCGGCGAGATCAAGGGCGACGGCCAGTTCGACGTGGTCTGGAAGACTCCGGGCCTGGTGCCGGGCGACGCCTGGTCGAAGGAGCTTGATGGCTCCAAGGACCTGATCGGCGATTGGGTGACGCTGAAATGCGGCAACTACAACACCGTGACCAAGAAGTGCGGCGGGCAGGGCACCTGATCGCACAATGAGCCTTCGTCGTCATTGCGAGGAGCTCTTGCGACGAAGCAATCCAGATCTGACTCGCGGCCTGGATTGCTTCGCGGAGCCTGTCATCGGGCCGGCCGAAGGCCGGACCCGGTGGCTCGCAATGACGATCTCCTCTGCCAAAAAGACGGGCGGCGATGCCGATGCGCGCCGCCCACTATTCAGACCACGCACCTTCATCCTTGCCGGGATATCTCAGTGCCCTTGATCCGTTCACTGCGTCTCGTGCTCGCCGCCCTGGCGATCGCTTGCGCGAGCTTTGGTGTCCTGCCGGCTTTCGCCGGACCTTATGAAGACGCGATCGCGCAGTTTTCGCAGGATTCTTTTTCCGACACCGAGGACGCGATCGGCAAGCTGATCGCCAGCGGCAATCCGCGCGCCGCCGTCATCATCATCGCGCTGCAGGATGGCAAGCTCTACGCCGATCCAGACAGCAAGGCCGCCTTCATCAAGGCCGATGACGGCAAGATCACCGATGCGGCGACCGGCGAAGCGGTGGCCGCACTGTCCGCCAAGGCGAGCGCCGTGCGCCTCAACAACAAGCTGCGCCGCGTCGTTGCCGGCGCGATGGCCGGTCTGACGCTGCTGTCGCCGGACCTCGACAAGCGCATCCAGGCCGCGCAGTCGGTGTTCAGATCGCACGATGAGACCATGCTGCCGACCGTCGAAGCGGCGCTGAAGGCGGAGAAAAACGCTGCCGCCAAGCAGGCTTTCACCGAAGCGCGGGCGTCGATCCTGCTGTTCAAACAGGATGCCGGTGACGTCGACAAGCTTGATGCCATCGCCACGATCAAGGCGCGCGGCGATCGCGAGGCGATGGCTCTGCTCACCGGCGTGCCGGCCGAGCAGAGCGCCGCCGTCGCGGCCGGCATCGCATCAGCCAAGGCCGCGATCGACCGCAATCTCGCAATCTGGTCGATGGTGCAGAACGCCTGGTATGGGCTGTCGCTCGGTTCGGTGCTGCTGCTCGCCGCGATCGGTCTCGCCATCACCTTCGGTGTGATGGGCGTCATCAACATGGCGCATGGCGAGATGGTAATGCTCGGCGCCTACACCACCTTCGTGGTGCAGGAGGCCATCCGAACCCGCTATCCGGCGCTGTTCGACTATTCGCTGCTGATCGCGGTGCCGCTCGCCTTCCTGGTCGCGGGCGCAATCGGCGTGCTGATCGAGCGCAGCGTCATCCGCTTCCTCTACGGCCGCCCGCTGGAGACGCTGCTCGCCACCTGGGGGCTGTCGCTGATCCTGCAGCAGGCGGTGCGCACGCTGTTCGGCCCCACCAACCGCGAGGTCGGCAATCCCTCCTGGATGAGCGGCGCGTTCGAACTCGGCCAGATCACTATCACTTATAATCGGCTGTGGATCCTGTGCTTCACGCTGGCCGTGTTCGCGATCCTTCTGGCGATGCTGCGCTACACCGCGCTCGGCCTGGAAATGCGCGCGGTGACGCAGAACCGCCGCATGGCGGCATCGATGGGCATCGCGACCTCGCGGGTCGACGCGCTGACTTTCGGGCTCGGCAGCGGCATCGCCGGCATCGCCGGGGTGGCGCTGTCGCAGATCGACAACGTCTCGCCCAATCTCGGCCAGAGCTACATCATCGACAGCTTCATGGTGGTGGTGTTCGGCGGCGTGGGAAATCTGTGGGGCACGCTGGTCGGCGCGTTCTCGCTCGGCATCGCCAACAAGTTCCTCGAACCGGTCGCCGGCGCTGTGCTGGCCAAGATCGCCATCCTGGTGCTGATCATCCTCTTCATCCAAAAACGCCCCCGCGGCCTGTTCGCGCTGAAGGGCAGGGCGGTGGAGGCATGAGGATGCAAGTGCTCGACGGCGTTGGAGCCCTGCGATCCTCTCCATCTGTCATCCCCGCGAAGGCGGGGACCCATAACCCCTTGCGTCAGTTAGTTGAGGTGAACCTGACCGCACTGCCCAAACGAGACGACACGGCGTATGGGTCCCCGCCTTCGCGGGGACGACAGGTCGATAGGGCGTTGCCTGTCCTGAGCGGAGGCCGCGCATGACCCCGCACATCCTCACCCGCTCGCTCAACCGCAGCGCCACGATCTTCCTGCTGATCCTTGCCGCGGTCGGAATCCTGCTGCCGCTGTCCAATCTGCTGCTGCCGGAAGGCTCGGCGCTGCACGTGCCGACCTATCTGATCTCGCTGTTTGGCAAATATGTCTGCTACGCGCTGCTGGCTCTGTCGATCGATCTGATCTGGGGGTATTGCGGCATTCTCTCGCTCGGCCACGGCGCGTTCTTTGCGCTCGGCGGCTACGCGATGGGGATGTATCTGATGCGCCAGATCGGCAGCCGCGGCGTCTACGCCAATCCGGTGCTGCCGGACTTCATGGTGTTCCTCAACTACAAGGAACTGCCCTGGTACTGGTACGGCTTCGACATGTTCTGGTTCGCGGCGCTGATGGTGCTGGTGGTGCCGGGCCTGCTGGCGTTCTGCTTCGGCTGGCTGGCGTTCCGCTCGCGGGTCACCGGCGTGTATCTGTCGATCATCACCCAGGCGATGACCTATGCGCTGCTGCTCGCCTTCTTCCGCAACGATTTCGGCTTCGGCGGCAATAACGGCCTGACTGACTTCAAGGACATCCTCGGCTTCAACGTCCAGGCCGAAGGCACCCGCGCCGCTCTGTTCTTCCTGAGCTGCCTGGCGCTCGGCATCGGCTTCCTGATCTGCCGCGCGGTGGTGACATCGAAGCTCGGCAAGGTGCTGATCGCGATCCGCGATGCCGAAAGCCGCACGCGGTTCCTCGGCTACCGGGTCGAATCCTACAAGCTGTTCGTGTTCACGCTGTCGGCCTGCATGGCCGGCGTCGCCGGTGCGCTCTACGTGCCGCAGGTCGGCATCATCAACCCGGGCGAGTTCGCGCCGGGCAATTCGATCGAGGCGGTGATCTGGGTCGCGGTCGGTGGCCGCGGCACGCTGGTCGGTGCCGCGCTCGGGGCCATCGTGGTCAACTACGCCAAGACCGTGTTCACCTCCGGGCCGCTGGCACCGTACTGGCTGTTCATGCTTGGGGCGCTCTTCGTGCTGGTGACGCTGCTGCTGCCCAAGGGCATCATCGGCACCTTCAACGCCTGGTGGGACAAGGGCAGGGAGAAAGCGCAGGCGAAGCGTGACGATGCGGCAGCTGCTGCGGCCGAAAGCGCCGCGCGCGAAGACGGCGTGATCGAACCGACGATGGTGAAGCGATGAGCCTCTTGGAAACCCGCACCACCTCGGCGATGCTGTATCTCGACGGCGTCCACGTCTCGTTCGACGGCTTCCACGCCATCAACAATCTGTCGCTGACGCTGGAGCCCGGCGAGATGCGCGCCATCATCGGCCCGAACGGCGCCGGCAAGACCACGATGATGGACATCATCACCGGCAAGACCAAGCCGGACAAAGGCGAGGTGGTGTTCGACGGCACCACCGATCTCACCAAGCTCGACGAGACGCAGATCGCCACCCTCGGCATCGGCCGCAAATTCCAGAAGCCGACGGTATTCGAAAGCCAGACCATCGAGGACAATCTACTGCTGGCGCTGAACGTCGACCACCGCGTCCGCGGCACGCTGTTCTGGCGACGCAGCGAGCCGGAGAGCAAGCGCATCGATCGCGTGCTCGAGATCATCAAGCTCGGCGACGCCCGCGACCGTCTCGCCGGCAACCTGTCGCACGGCCAGAAACAGTGGCTGGAGATCGGCATGCTGCTGGCGCAGGATCCCAAGCTGCTGCTGGTCGACGAGCCGGTCGCCGGCATGACCGACGTCGAGACGCATCAGACCGCCGAGCTGCTCAAGGAGATCAACAGCCACGACAAGACCGTTGTGGTGGTCGAGCACGACATGACGTTCGTCCGCGAACTCGGCGTGAAAGTGACGTGCCTGCACGAAGGCACCGTGCTGGCAGAGGGCACCATCGACGACGTCTCGGCGAACGAACGGGTCGTCGAAGTGTATCTGGGGCGGTGATGACGATTGGTGAGCGGTTTGACCTCTCCGCCGTCATGCCCAGCCTTGTACTGGGCATCCACGCCTTGGACGCGCGGCAAGGCGTGGATGGTCGGGACAAGCCCGGCCATGACGAAACACAAACTGGATTGTTTGGAATAGGCCGATGCTGACCGTCGACAACATCAATCTGTATTACGGCGCGGCGCAGGCGCTGCGCGGGGTGTCGATCGCGGCGGAGCCCGGCAAGGTCACCTGCGTGCTCGGCCGAAACGGGGTCGGCAAGACCAGTCTGCTGCGCGCCATGGTCGGCCAGCAGCCGATCGCGTCGGGCTCGATCACCTTCGACGGCGCCGACATCTCGCATCTCAAGCCTTACGAGCGCGCGCGGCGCGGCATCTCGCTGGTGCCGCAGGGCCGCGAGATCTTTCCGTTGCTCACCGTCGAGGAGAATCTCAAGACCGGCTACGCGCCGCTGAAGCGGGCGCAGAAGTCGATCCCGGACGACGTGTTCTCGCTGTTTCCGGTGCTGAATTCGATGCTCGGCCGGCGCGGCGGCGACCTTTCCGGCGGCCAGCAGCAACAGCTCGCGATCGGCCGCGCGCTGGTGATGCGGCCGAAGCTGCTGCTGCTCGACGAGCCGACCGAAGGCATCCAGCCGTCGATCATCAAGGACATCGGCCGCGCGATTTCCTATTTGCGCAGCCTCGGCAACATCGCCATTGTGCTGGTCGAACAATATCTCGATTTCGCCTGCGAACTCGGCGACAGCTTTGCGGTGATGGATCGTGGCGCGGTGAAATACACCTGCGACCGCGCCACTCTCGACCCCGCCGAGATCAGCCGGCAGATGGCGCTGTAGTTACAAGCGGGGCGGCGGACGACTCATGCAAGCACGCGCGTTCTGCGGACCTCTCCCCGCGCGCAGCCGCACCTCTCCGCGCGCGCGCGGAGAGGTCGGATTGCGCAGCAAGGGTGAGGGGGCGCCTCCACGCAGCCGAGCTGCTGCGACTCGTGTCGCCCCTCACCCCACCCCTCTCCCCGCAAGAGCGGGGCGAGGGAGCGCGCTGCCGTCGGCGTTGCGCTCCGGCGACACCGCATGACGTTGAAGAATTCGAGCCTCGCCGCTTCGCCAACCTTCGCCGCCAATCGGGCGGTCGGTGAGGTTGCGGTCGAGGTGCGCAGCGTCGACGGCGCCACGCGGCGCGGTGCCGTGCACGAAGCTGGCTCGCTCCGCGTGCGCTTTCCGTCGCCCGAGCAGCAGGGGCTGTCGGCCGTGCTGGTCAACACCGCGGGCGGCGTCGCCGGCGGCGACCGCTTCAGCGTCGCCCTCGATATTCGCGAAGGCGCGCGGCTGACGCTGACCACAGCGGCTGCCGAGAAGATCTATCGCTCGCACGGCCCTGCGGCCGAGCTCGACATCCGTCTCAAGGTCGAGACCGGCGGTCACTTGGCTTGGCTGCCGCAGGAGACCATCCTGTTCGATCAGGCGTGCGCGGAGCGACGCATTGATATCGACCTTGCTGCCGGCGCCTCGCTGCTGCTCTGCGAATCCGTGATTTTCGGTCGCGCGGCGATGGGCGAGACGATGCGAACCGGCCGCTTTGTCGACCGCTGGCGACTGCGGGTCGGCGGCAAGCTGGTGTTCGCCGAAACCGTGCGGCTTGACGGCGATATCGGCGCGCTGCTGGCGCGGCCGGCCATCGCCAAAGCCGGCGTCGCGATCGGCACCGCGCTGATCGTGCCGGGTGACACCGCGCTGGTCGAGCGGTTGCGCGAAGACGCGGCTTGCTTCGGTGCGGAGGTCGGCATCAGCGCCTGGAATGGAATTGCAATGGCGCGGTTCTGCGCTCAAGATGCGGCGAAGCTGCGCGCCGATATGGTCGCGGTGCTACGCCGCGCCGCGGGCCGCGCGTTGCCGCGGTTGTGGTTTAGTTAGATCATCGGGCTGCCCCGTTCCGCCCCACGAACTCTGCAATCGATCGAGTGCCTTCATGAATCTCTCCCCCCGCGAAAAGGACAAGCTGCTGGTCTCGATGGCCGCGATGGTGGCGCGCCGACGGCTCGAGCGCGGCGTCAAGCTCAACCACCCCGAGGCGATCGCGCTGATCACCGACTTCATCGTCGAAGGCGCCCGCGACGGCCGCTCTGTCGCCGAGCTGATGAAAGCCGGCGCCGAAGTCATCACCCGCGCCCAGTGCATGGACGGCATCGCCGAGATGATCCACGACATCCAGGTCGAAGCCACATTCCCCGACGGCACCAAGCTCGTCACCGTGCATCAGCCGATCCGGTGAGGCCGTGGAGGAGGCCCTTTGGCAATGCCCTCTCGTTCGTCATTGCGAGCGAAGCGAAGCAATCCAGCGCAGTGCACGGAGCTGGATTGCTTCGTCGCTTCGCTCCTCGCAATGACGCTGACCTGGAGACACTAAATGATCCCCGGTGAACTGTTCATCGAAGACGGCGAGATCGAACTCAATGCCGGCCGTGCCACGGTGACGCTGACGGTGGCCAACAGCGGTGATCGGCCGATCCAGGTCGGCTCACACTATCATTTCTTCGAAACCAACCCGGCGCTGCGCTTCGACCGCGACAAGGCGCGCGGCATGCGGCTCGACATCGCGGCGGGCACCGCCGTTCGGTTCGAGCCCGGCCAGAGCCGTGACGTCCAGCTCGTCGCGCTCGCCGGCGATCGCGTCGTCTACGGCTTCCGGGGCGACGTGATGGGCAAGCTCTAGGATGCGCGGGTCAATCGGAATCGCCCCATGAACGATCTTATGCTGCTGTCTCGCGCCGCGGACTTTGCCGCGCGCTGTCACGCCGGGCAGCGGCGCAAGGGATCGTCGCGCGAGCCCTATCTCAATCACCTCGCCGAAGTTGCCGAGATGCTGGCCTTCGCGACTGACGGTAGCGACGCCGCGCTGGTCGCGGCCGGCTGGCTGCACGACGCCATCGAAGATTCCGACACCAGTCGCGATAATCTGGTCGATCGGTTCGGCGAAGACGTCGCCTCGCTGGTGGTGGAGTGCACAGACGACATGTCGCTGCCGCGCGCGCAGCGCAAGCGCAACCAGGTGGAGCACGCACCGCACCTGACGCCGCGCGCCCGAATGATCAAGCTCGCCGACAAGATCAGCAATGTCCGTTCGCTGATCTTTTCGCCGCCTGACCAATGGGAGCGCCAGCGGCTGATCGATTATCTCGAATGGGCCGAGGACGTCGCCGCCGGCTGCCGCGGCGTCAATGAGCGTCTCGATCATCTCTTCAACGAAACCGCCGCGCGCGCGAGGGCTGTGTTGTGAGCACCAGGATTGCACGTTCCGTCTATGCCGACATGTTCGGCCCGACCACCGGCGACCGCGTCCGGCTCGCCGACACCGATCTGATCATCGAGGTGGAGAAAGACCTCACCACCTATGGCGAGGAAGTGAAGTTCGGCGGCGGCAAAGTGATCCGCGACGGCATGGGCCAGTCGCAAGTAACCAACGCCAACGGCGCCGCCGACACGGTGATTACCAATGCGCTGATCGTCGACCATTGGGGTATCGTCAAGGCCGACGTCGCCATCACCGCCGGCGTGATCACCGCGATTGGCAAGGCCGGCAATCCGGACATCCAGCCGAACGTCAATATCATCATCGGGCCCGGCACCGACGTGATCGCAGGCGAGGGCAAGATCCTCACGGCCGGCGGCTTCGACAGCCACATCCATTTCATCTGCCCGCAGCAGATCGAGCACGCGCTGATGAGCGGCGTCACGACGATGCTCGGCGGCGGCACCGGCCCGTCGCACGGCACCTTCGCGACGACGTGTACGCCGGGCCCGTGGCACATCGGCCGGATGATTCAGTCGTTCGATGCCTTCCCGGTCAATCTCGGCATCTCCGGCAAGGGCAACGCCGCGTTGCCCGGTCCGCTGAAGGAGATGATCGAGGGCGGGGCCTGCGCGCTCAAGCTGCACGAGGATTGGGGCACGACGCCGGCGGCGATCGACAACTGCCTCACCGTCGCCGACGAATACGACATCCAGGTGATGATCCACACCGACACGCTCAACGAGTCGGGCTTCGTCGAAGACACAGTGAAGGCATTCAAGGGCCGCACCATCCACGCCTTCCACACCGAAGGCGCCGGCGGCGGCCACGCGCCGGACATCATCAAAGTCGCTTCGCTGCCCAACGTGCTGCCGTCGTCGACCAATCCGACCCGGCCGTTCACCCGCAACACCATCGACGAGCATCTCGACATGCTGATGGTTTGCCACCATCTCGATCCGTCGATCGCCGAGGATCTCGCCTTCGCCGAGAGCCGGATCCGCAAGGAGACCATCGCGGCCGAGGATATCCTGCACGACCTCGGCGCGCTGTCGATGATGTCGTCAGATTCGCAGGCGATGGGGCGGCTCGGCGAAGTGATCATTCGCACCTGGCAGACCGCCGACAAAATGAAGAAGCAGCGCGGCGCGCTCTCGCAGGATAGCTCGCGCAACGACAATTTCCGCGTCAAACGCTACATCGCCAAGTACACCATCAACCCGGCGATCGCGCACGGCGTGTCGAAGCTGATCGGTTCGGTCGAAAAGGGCAAGATGGCCGATCTGGTGCTGTGGTCGCCGGCGTTCTTCGGCGTCAAGCCGGACTGCATCATCAAGGGCGGCAGCATCGTCGCGGCGCCGATGGGCGATCCCAACGCGTCGATCCCGACGCCGCAGCCGGTTCACTACCAGCCGATGTTCGGCGCCTTCGGCAAGGCGCTGACGGCGTCGTCCGTGGTGTTTACCTCGCAGGCCGCCGCTGCCGGCAATCTCGCCCGCGACCTCGGCATCGCCAAGACGCTGGTTCCGATCAGCAACGTCCGCGGCGGCATTTCCAAGAAGAGCATGATCCACAACGACGCCACGCCGAAACTCGAGGTCGACCCCGAGACCTATGAAGTCCGCGCCGACGGCGAACTGCTGACCTGCGCGCCGGCCGAAGTGTTGCCGATGGCGCAGCGCTATTTCATGTTCTGAGGCGAGGGGGCCGTCGCGGCTCACCGTAGCCTCGATGAAGCGAAGCGTAATCGAGGGCAGCGGATCCGCAGCCTCGACGTCGTGCGATACACCGGCGCTGTCCCGGATTTCGCTTCGCTGCATCCCGGCTACGACCACTCTCGTCGCTTATGCAGGGGCCGCCAACGAGAGGGTGTCACCCTGCGCCCTTTGCATCATCGCTGTCATCCGCCTATGGTCGCATCCGGCGCCTGCGCCCCAATGATAACCCGCCGGGAGGAATTTTCGTGATCTATGTCGTCGCCACACTCACCGTGAAGCCCGAGATGCGGGCCGAGCTGATCGCCGCCGCCAAGGAGTGCATCGCCGGCACGCGCCAGGAGCCCGGCAACGTCGCCTACGACCTGCACGAGAGCGTCACCGATCCGACCCAGATGGTGTTCGTCGAGCAATGGGAAAACGTCGAGGCGCTCGGTCCGCACGGCAAGACCGAACATTTCAAGGCGTTCGGCCGCGCCGCGGCGAAGTGCCTGGCGGCGCCGCCGAAGATCGAGATCATCACCCCCGCCAAGGTGGATGTGAAGTAGGCGTCAGCGCTGCCAACAAGAAGGGACAATCCCCGATGATCTACGTCGTCGCCACCACGCAGGTGAAGCCAGAGGCGCGTGACGCCTTCATCGCCGGCGCCAAGGCCTGCATCGCCGAGACCCGCAAGGAGAAGGGCTGCATCGCTTACGAGAACCACATCTCGATCAACGATCCGAACACCTTCGTGGTGGTCGAGCGCTGGGAGAGCCGCGAGGACCTCAACGCCCACGCCCGGGCGCCGCACATGAAGGTGTGGCGCGAACTGTCGGCGCCGCTGAAAGCCTCGCCGACGGTGATCGAGATCATCAGCGACGCCAAGGTCGAGACGTTCTGAGGGAGCTCTCCCCGTCATTGCGAGCCAACGGGTCGGCGCAAAGCGCCGCCCGATGACAGGCTCCGCGAAGCAATCCAGCGGTGTGCTGAGGCTCTGGATTGCTTCGTCGCTTCGCTCCTCGCAACGACGACGGGGAGAAGTGGTCACTTGCGCGGAGCTGCGCACAGCCGTTAAGTGGCCTCGTCAATCCTCGCCGTGCCGCGCGATCCGGATTTCCCTCGCCCGGGAAATGCTCTAAAGCTTCTGGCTCGTCCTGATATGCGATGAGCCCACCATGATCCGAGCCAGCAAAGTCCACGGACATTATCAGTTCAAGCAGCCGGCGGCCGACACCGTGGTGCTCGCGTTCGACGACCGCCATCGCCGACGGATGGCGATGACGGGGACGCGAGGACTCGAGTTTTTGCTCGATCTCGAACACGCGGTGGCGCTGCGCGGCGGCGATGCATTGGTGCTCGACGACGGCCGATTGGTCGAAGTGGTTGCCGCGCCGGAGCCGCTTCTGGAGATCCGCGGCCGCGATCCGCTGCATCTGGTGCGGCTGGCCTGGCATCTCGGCAACCGGCATCTGCCGACGCAAGTGATGGCCAAGGCGCTGCGGATCCGTCGCGATCATGTCATCGCCGACATGGTGAAGGGGCTCGGCGGCAAGGTCGTCGAGATCGAGGCGCCGTTCGATCCGGAAGGCGGCGCCTATGCGCCGGCGCACGACGGCGGCGCGCATGACCATGCCGATCACGACCACCATGGTCATCAGCACCATGATCACAAGCATGGCCATGATCACGATCACCACGTGCATGATGAGCACTGCGGCCACGATCATGGTCACGCGCACGGCCACGCACACAAGCATGACCACTGAGCCGTCAGGGACGGCGAGCGAACCGCTGTCGGCGCAGCAGGGCGCTGCGCTGTATCGGCTGATGACCTGGCTGTCGCCGGCGTTTCCGGTCGGAGCATTCTCGTATTCCAGCGGCCTCGAATGGGCGGTGGAAACCGGCGACGTCGACGACGCCGCAACCCTGCGCGACTGGCTCGCCGCGATGCTCGAGCACGGCGCCGGCTTCTGCGACGGCGTGTTCCTCGCCCACGCCCATCGGGCCGCCGCGGGCGGCAATGAGCAGGGGCTGCGCGAGGTCGCCGAACTCGCCGTCGCCTTCGTGCCCTCGGCCGAGCGCCATCTCGAAACCACCATGCAGGGCCGCGCCTTCATCGAGATCGTCCGCAACGCCTGGGCCAGCGAGGGATTGGAGCGTGCGGTGGCCGCTTGCGACGGCGCGCTGGCCTATCCGGTCGCGGTCGGCCTGGTCAGCGCACTGCACGGCGTTCCGCTCGCCGCCACGCTGCATGCGTTCCTGCACGCGGTGGTGTCGAACTGGATCTCCGCCGGCGCCCGCCTCGTGCCGCTCGGCCAGACGGATAGTCAGCGTGTTCTTGCTGCGCTCGAGCCGGTGGTGATCAGCACCGGCGAGCGTGCGTTGGCAGCGTCGCTTGACGACCTCGGCGGCGCCACCTTCCGCGCCGACCTCGCCAGCCTGCGCCACGAGACGCAGTATACGCGGTTGTTCAGGTCGTAACTGCCTCCGGTTGTCATTCTGGGGCGCGCAGCAAAGCTGCGCGAACCCGGAATCCCTAAATTATTTGCGGGTCAGATTCCGGGTTCGCGCGCAGCCTGTCGTCGGGCCGGCCGCAGGCCGGACCCGGTGGCGCACCCCGGAATGATGGAGGAGGAAGCGAACTACCCCACCATCCGATCACGCCCCTGCCAGAACTGCGCGCGCAGCACTTTCTTGTCGATCTTGCCGACGCCGGTCATCGGCATCTCGTCGACGAACTTGATCTGCTTCGGCGCGTGCGCCGAGCCCTTGCGGGTCTTCACCAGCTCGATCAGCTCGCGCTCGTCCGGCTGCGTGCCGGGCTTGCTGACGACGACCGCGGTGACGGCTTCGCCCCATTTGTCGTCGGGCACGCCGACGACGGCGACCATCGCGACGCCGCTGTGCGTCGACAGCACGTCTTCGACTTCGCGCGGGAAGATGTTGAAGCCGCCGGACACGATCATGTCCTTCTTGCGGTCGAGGATGTACATGTAGCCGCGGTCATCGCGCTTGGCGATGTCGCCGGTGTGCAGCCAGCCGTTCTTCAGCGTTTCGGCGGTCTGCTCCGGACGCTTCCAATATTCCTGCATGACGTGCGGCGCACGCACGCAGATCTCGCCGGCTTCGCCGTCGGCAACCTCCTGGTCGTCGTCGTCGAGGATGCGCGCATCGCAGGCCGCGATCGGGAAGCCGCAGGACAGGAACAGATCCGGCTGCTTCGGGTCGTGATCGGCCTTGCGCAGCACCGACACCGGGTAGCACTCGGTCTGGCCGTAGAGCTGTGAAAACACTGGACCGATGCGCTCGATGCCTTCGACCAGCCGCGTCGGCGACATCGGCGAGGCGCCGTACAGCACGAGATCGAGCGAACTCAGATCGGTGCTCGCCAGCGCCGGGTGATCGAGCAGCACGTAGATCATGGTCGGCACGAACAGCGTGAAGTTGATCTTCTCGCGCTGGATGGTCTGCAGCACCGCTTCGGGATCGAAGCCCTTCAGCATATGGATGGTGCCGCCGCGCATCAGCGCCGGCAGCACCTTGGTGCCGGCGACATGGCTGATCGGCGCCACCGTGAGATAGCGCGGGTCCATCGGGATTTCGAAGTCGGCCAGGATGGCCGCAGCGAAGCCGGCGTTTTCGCGATGCCGGCGCAGCGCACCTTTGGACTTGCCGGTGGTGCCGCCGGTGTAGTTCAGCACGGCGACGTCGTCGATCTGCGCGAAATCTCTCGGCGTGGCGCTGCCTGCCTTGTCGAGCGCGACCAGCAGGTCGAGGCCGTAGTCGGCGCGGCCGATGGTGAAGACGTGGCGCAGCCCGCGCGCCTGCATGGCGAGTTCGCCGCCGCGCTGGTGAAACGCGGCCGCATCGATCACCAGGATTTCGGCTCCCGAATCTTCGATCTGGTCGATCTGGTCTTCGCGCGAGCCGAGCGGGTGCAGCCAGGTGATGGCGAAGCGGCTGAGCTGCGCGGCGACGCCGGCGCACCAGGTTTCGGCGCGGTTGGCCGTGAGCATCGCGACGCGTGTGCCGGGTTGCGCGCCAAGTCCCATGAACACCTTCTGGATGCCGCCGATCATGTCGATCGCGCCGCGATAGCTCAGCGTGCCGCCCGGCCAGCTGAATGCGGTGCGCGTCGGGTAGCGCGACAGCGCGCGCAGTGTCTGCGTGCCGGCGGTCGGAAAAGCATTGAGGGCGTCGGTCATGGGGCTTGCTCCCGTGTGTTTGTCATCGGCTTTTGCGCGTGCCAATGTTCGGTCAAAGCGTAGCACGCCGCAGCCGCGGCGGAACAGCAAAGATCATGATGGAGGAACGCCTTGGCCGCTGCCGATCGTCTCAGCATATTCCGCGAACGGCTCGAGCTGCCGCTGATCGCGGCGCCGATGTTCCTGGTATCAGGCGTCGATCTGGTCGCGGCAGCGTGTGCGCAGGGCGTCATCGGTTCGTTTCCGACCGTCAATTGCCGCAGCACGGAACAACTGGATAGCTGGATCAGCACGATCGAACAGCGCGCGCGGGCGCACGCCGATGACACCGGGCGCAGCGCCGCGCCGTGGTGCGCCAACTTGATCGTGCACCGCTCCAACGCTCGCCTGGCTGACGATCTCGCCGTGCTGCTGGCGCACAAACCGGAAATCGTGATTACCAGCGTCGGCTCGCCCGAGCCCGTGATCAAGCCGCTGCACGACGCCGGCGCGATGGTGCTGGCGGACGTCGCGAGCATTCGCCACGCCGAGCGCGCGGCGGAAGCGGGCGCCGATGGCCTGGTGCTGCTGACGGCAGGAGCGGGCGGTCAGACGGGGTGGCTCAATCCGTTCGCTTTCGTTCGCGCGGTGCGCAAATTCTACGATGGCGTCATCGTGCTGGCCGGTGGCATCAGTGACGGCGTCGCGCTGCGCGCCGCAACGGCGCTCGGCTGCGATCTCGGCTATATGGGCACCAAGTTCATCGCCACGCAGGAAAGCCTCGCCGATCCGCGCTACAAGGAAATGCTGGTCTCGTCCTCCGCCGACGACATCCTGCTCACCAAAGCATTCACCGGGCTGCAGACCAACATGCTGCGGCCCTCGATCATCGCCGCAGGACTCGATCCTGGCGATCTGCCGGAGCGCGGCGCAATCGATATCGGCAAGGACATCGACGTCGGCGCGCGCGAGCAGCGGCCGAAGCGGTGGCGCGATGTCTGGAGCGCCGGCCATTCGACCTCCGGCGTTGGCAACGTGGTCACGGTCGCTGAGCTGGTGCAGCAAACCGCCGGCGAATTTCGCTCGGCAGCATAAGTGCCGCGTTGCATGGTCGACGCCCCTGCGGTGGCGTGCCATATTTTGCCGCAACAAACATCGGGGAGAACGCGCAATGAAGAGCTTTCGTGTCACCGGCTTCGGCCAGCCGCTCAGCGAAGAAAACCGGCCGACGCCGGAGTTGACCGGCACGCAGGTGCTGGTCCGCGTCAAGGCTGCGGGTGTCTGCCATAGCGACCTGCACATCTGGGAAGGCGGCTACGAACTCGGCCATGGCCGCAAACGGCTGTCACTGCAGGACCGGGGCGTCGCGTTGCCACTGACGATGGGACACGAGACCGTCGGCGAGATCGTCGCCGCCGGGCCCGATGCCAAGGATGCGAAGATCGGCGAGGTCGCGCTGGTCTATCCGTGGATCGGCTGCGGTCAGTGCGCGGTGTGCAAGGCCGGCGACGAGAACATGTGCCTCAAGCCGCGCTTCCTCGGCGTGTATTGCGACGGCGGTTACTCCGACGAACTGATCGTGCCGCATCCGCGCTATCTGCTCAGTCTCGACGGCCTCGATCCGGTGACGGCGGCGCCTTACGCCTGCTCCGGCATCACCACTTTCAGTGCGCTGAAGAAGCTCGAGTTCTGTCTGGACGAGCCGATCGTGATCTTCGGCGCCGGCGGGCTCGGGCTGATGGCGCTTTCGCTGCTCAAGGCGATGGGCGGCAAGGGCGCCATCATGGTGGATATCGACGCATCCAAGCGCGAGGCGGCCGAGAAGGCCGGCGCATTGGCGTCGGTCGACGGCGCCGCGCCGGACGCGCTGGAGCAGATCATGGCCAAGGCCGGCATGCCGATCCGCGGCGCGCTCGATCTGGTCGGCAACGCGCAGACTGCGCAGCTCGGCTTCGATTGTCTCACCAAGGGCGGCAAGCTGGTGATCGTCGGCCTGTTCGGCGGCGGCGCGCCGTGGGCGCTGCCGTTCATTCCTATGAAGGCGATCACTATCCAGGGCAGCTATGTCGGCAATCTTGCGGAAACGCAGGAGCTGCTCGATCTTGTCCGCGCCAAGAAGATCGCGCCGATCCCGGTGACGCCGCTTCCACTTCCGAAGGCCAACGACGCATTGCGCGATCTGCAGCAGGGCAAGCTGATCGGCCGCGCGGTGCTGACGCCGTAATAAAAGACGTCATTGCGAGCGGATGGCGTCATTGCGAGAGGAAGGCGTTCTTGCAAGAGCAAGGCGTCATTGCGAGGAGGCGTAGCCGACGAAGCAATCCAGCCCAGTGCACGACGCTGGATTGCTTCGCGGAGCCTGTGCCCGGGATGGCGCAAAGTCCCGAACCGGGTGCAAGAGCAGTGAAGAGCGCAAATCGTTAGTTCTGGCCGTTCTGCTGCTGAGCCTTCTTGTCAGCCTTGTTGGCTTCGTGATGGCCGATCACGCAGCCTGCGACTGCCCCGAGCTTGCCATGACCCGCGAAATGACCGGCGACGCCGCCGACGATCGCACCCTTGATACAACCCTTGGCTTCCGCCGCGGATGTGAACGCAACCGCGAGGGTCGCGGCACACAGAGCAATGCGCTTCATCTGATATCTCCCGGACTGAACCTGCGACATTCCAACGCAGCAGCTCATCCAGCGTTCCGGCTTTTCCGGGCCCGCTGCTAATCGTGATCAGCGACGATCCGTTCGGCCGCTGCGAGGTCGTCCGGGGTGTTGACATTGAGGAAGGGATCGAAAGGCTCGGTCGGCCATTCGACGACCGCCCGCGCGTAGTACGCGGTGAAGCGATCGACTTTGCGGATGTCGTCGGCAAGCAACGCGCGGCGCAGATCGCTACGTAGATTGAGCGGCCACAAGGCGATGACCGGATGCGTCCGGCGGGTTGAAGCGGCGACCGCGATCTGCGCCTGCTGATCGATCCGCGCCTGATGCAGTCGTACGACCAGATCTTGCGGCAAGAACGGACAATCCGCCGGCGCGCTGAGCATCCACTGCGTTTGGGGATCATGGGTGTCGAGCCATTCGAGCCCGGCGAGCACGCCGGCGAGCGGGCCGGGAAAGTCGGGGACAGGATCGGCGACAATTGGCAGCCGGTACGCGGCGAACCGCGCCGCATCGCCATTGGCATTCAGAATCAGCCGCTCGCATTGCGGGGCTAAACGATCGATCACGTGCGCCAGCAGGCTGCGTCCGGCGATCTCGCGCAGCGCCTTGTCGCCGCCGCCCATACGCCGTGCCAGGCCGCCTGCGAGAATCACAGCAGAGGTGGAGAGCGGATCGGTCATCGGTCGGCTTTCAGCAAATTCGGCGCAGGGCGTCATAGCCCGTTGCGCCGCATCTGCGCAATAAGGCGAAGACCCGGACAATTGACGCAGCTGCCGCGCTTCGCCATCGTCTCGGACATGACTGCGATCGTGCTCGACCTCACCGGATTGAAATGCCCACTGCCGGCCCTGAAAGCCCGCAAGGCATTGGCCCGGCTCGATGTCGGTACGCGGCTCGAACTGCGTTGCACCGATCCAATGGCGATCATTGATATTCCTGTGCTGATCCAGCAGACCGGCGACCGCCTCGAGAGCACTGCGCGCCGCGACGCTGAGATCATTTTCGTGATCGAGAAGATGCCGGTGAAGGATGATCGCATCGGCGAGGCGTGATCAGGCGGCTTTCGACGCGCGCATGGGTCACCGACGCCCGCGCACTCGGCATTCTGGAACTTATTATCAGCGGGAACAATTAGGCCCCTTATTAGCAAGGGAGGCTTGTATGGCCCGGAAATACTCGAAGGCCGCGTCGGATGATGTCGAGCGCGCCATGAAAAAGAAAAAGGCCGGCACGCTG
This sequence comes from Rhodopseudomonas palustris, assembly GCF_003591005.1. Lineage (GTDB taxonomy): Bacteria > Pseudomonadota > Alphaproteobacteria > Rhizobiales > Xanthobacteraceae > Rhodopseudomonas > Rhodopseudomonas palustris_K. Next base: position 141,260 of record NZ_QYYD01000009.1, on the reverse strand, counting down.
AAGAGCGGTGGCTCTGGCAAGACAGTGAAGAGCCGCAAGCAGGCGATCGCGATCGGCCTGTCGGAGGCCCGCGCCGAGGGCAAGAAGGTGCCGGGCAAGAAGTCGGCTAAGAAGTCCGGCAAGAAGGCGACGAAGAAAGCCGCTAAGAGGTCGACGAAGAAGACTACCAAGAAGGCGACCAAGACAACCAAGAAGGCCGCCAAGAGCTCGGCGAAGCGAGGCACGAAGTCGTCCGCCAAGTCGTCGAGCAAGAGCTCGTCCACCGCCAAGAAGTCCGGGCGGAAGTCTGCGAAGAAGTCCGGAAAGAAGACGTCGAAGAAGACGTCCTAAGGCGCTCCTCACCTCATTCCGGGGCGCCGCGCAGCGGCGAACCCGGAATCTTGGTGCAGGGATGCGGCCACGCAGTGGCTTTGTCAGGGCTCACTTCACGACACGATAGCATCCGTGCTGAGATTCCGGGTTCGCGAGCTGCGCTCGCACCCCGGAATGACTCGTGGAGAGGGAGGCGCGACGCCGCTCGTGCGCTTCAATCGTTGCAACGAGCGCGCCTTTCCGACAGCAGTGAGTCCTCATTCTGGGATCCTGACCGCAGCTCTCAGCCCGTCGCCATCAGCCCGCCTTGCGGGCGCGGGCGGCGGAACGGTGGGCTTTCTTGGCGGAGCGGCCGCCGCCGCGTGATGAGGCGCGACGCGGCGCCGGTTTGCTGCCCTTCTTGTTGCCGAGGCTCTGGCGCAGGGCGTCCATCAGATCGACGACATTGTCCGACTTTTCTTCGGGCTCGGGCAGTTTGATCGATTTGCCGGCGGCCTTGCGCTTGACCAGCGCCTTCAGGGCCGTTTCGTAGTCGTCCTTGAATTTCGACGGATCGAAATGCGCCGCCTTGGTATCGAGGATGTGGCCGGCGAGTTCGACCATGTCCTTCGAGATCTTCGGGCTCTTGATGTCGTCGAAATACTCGTCGGCATCCCGCAATTCGTAGGGGTAGCGCAGCGTGGTGGCGAGCAGGCCTTTGCCGAGCGGCTCGATTGCCAGCACGTGCTCGCGATTGGTGAGCACGATCCGCGCCAGCGCGACGCGGCCCTTGTCCTTCATCGCGTCGCGGATCACCGCGAAGGCGTCGATCGCGGCCTTGCCTTCCGGCACGATGTAGTACGGATTGTTCAGGTAGCGCTTGTCGATCTCGTCGGCCGGCACGAAGCTGTCGATGTCGATGGTGTGGGTGCTCTCGATCTGCACCGCCTCGAGCTCCTCCTTTTCGATCTCGACGTACTTGCCCTTGCGGACCTCGTAGCCGCGGCCCTTTTGATCCTTGTCGACGACCTCGCCGGTGTCCTCGTCGATCATCTGCTGTTTGAGACGGTTGCCGGTCTCTGTGTTGATCATGTGAAAGCGGGTCTTCTCGACGCTGGTCGAGGCCGGATAGAGCGCGACGGGGCAGGTGACGAGGGACAGCTTGAGCGAGCCCTTCCAGTAGGCGCGACGCGGGGCCATGATGCTCTCCGAGGCGTATTGCGATGCGGATGGTGACCGGTTGGATGCGGTCGGGAACTTCAACCGAACGCTAGGGTTTTGGTTCCGCATCTGCAAGTTGCGTCCAATTCGGAGATCATCATGGCTCCCCACAAGAACCTCGCGCTGTATCGCAAGAAGCGCGACTTCGAGCAGACGGCGGAGCCGTCCGGCGACGTTGCGGTCGCCCCGTCGAAGCGGCGCCGCTTCGTCATCCAGAAGCACGACGCGACGCGGCTGCACTACGATCTCCGTTTGGAATATGACGGCGTCTTCAAGTCGTGGGCGGTGACCAAAGGGCCGTCGCTCGATCCGCACGACAAACGGCTCGCGGTCGAGGTCGAGGATCATCCGCTCGACTATGGCGACTTCGAGGGGACGATTCCCGAGGGGCAATATGGCGGCGGTACCGTGCTGCTGTGGGACCGCGGCTATTGGGAGAGTGACGATCCCGAACGCGGGTTCAAGAAGGGCGATCTGAAGTTTACGCTGGAAGGCGAGAAGCTGCACGGCAGTTGGGTGCTGGTGCGGATGCGCCATGATCGCAATGGCGGCAAGCGCACCAACTGGCTGCTGATCAAGCATCGCGACGAATATGCGCGTGACGGCGACGGTGAAGCCGTGCTCGATGAAGACCACTCGGTCGCGTCGGGCCGTGCCATGGCGCAGATCGCGGAGGGCAAGGGCCGCGCGCCGAAGCCGTTCATGACCGGCAAGGTTGCGCGGGTGAAGGCCGACGCGGTGTGGGACTCGAACAAGGGGCTCGCGGCCGACGAACGCGCTGCGAACGGCGCTGGCAAGTCGAAGGCGAAGCCGGCCGCAGAGAAGAAGACTGCCAAGAAAGCCGCGAAGAAAGCGGTCAAGCGGGCCAGCGCCAAGCGCGCCGCGATGCCCGACTTCGTGCCACCGCAACTCTGCGTTTCGGTCGATCGACCCCCGGCCAGCGAAGGCTGGGGCCACGAGATCAAGTTCGACGGCTATCGGATGCAGCTTCGCGTCTCGGGCGGCGAAGCCAAGCTGATGACCCGCAAGGGATTGGACTGGACTGCAAAGTTCAGGGCGATCGCGGAGGAGGCGGCTGAGCTACCGGACGCGCTGATCGACACCGAGATCGTCGCGCTCGATCACCACGGCCATCCCGACTTCGCCGCGTTGCAGGCGGCGCTGTCCGACGGCGACACCAGCAATCTGATCTGCTTCGCGTTCGATCTGCTCTATGCCGAGGGCGAGGATTTGCGTGGCCTGCCACTCAGCGAGCGCAAAGCGCGGCTGGCTGCGCTGCTCAAGGCGGCGCGCGGCCGGCGCAAGGAAGGCTTGATTCGCTACGTCGATCATTTCGAAACCGGCGGCGATGCAATTCTGCAGTCGGCCTGCAAGCTGTCGCTCGAAGGCATCGTCTCCAAGAAGCTCGACGCGCCGTATCGCTCCGGCCGCAGCGAGGGCTGGACCAAGGCCAAGTGCCGCGCCGGCCATGAGGTGGTGATCGGCGGCTGGAAGACCACCGCGGGAAAATTCCGCTCACTGATGGTCGGCGTCCATCGTGAGGGCGAGCTTGCTTATGTCGGCCTCGTCGGCACCGGCTATGGCCAGGATGTGGTCAAGCGCATCCTGCCGGAGCTGAAGGCGCGGGAGAGCAAGGACAACCCGTTCAGCGGCAACAACGCGCCGCGCAAGACGCGCGATGTGCATTGGGTGACGCCGGAGCTCGTCGCCGAAATCGAGTTCGCCGGCTTCACCGGCGGCGGCATGGTACGGCAGGCCGCGTTCAAGGGCCTGCGTGCCGACAAGCCGGCCGCGGAGGTCGAGGCCGAAGAGCCTGCCAAGGTCGAGATCGCCGAGCCGAAGCCGAAAGGCAAGTCCGCCAAGGCAGCCAAGGCATCGCCGAAGCGCAAGCCGGCTCGGGCCGCTGCCAAGCGCGCCGCGGCGCCGAAAGGGCGCGCGGAGGTGATGGGCGTGGTGATCTCCAAGCCGGAGAAGGAGCTATGGCCGGCGAGTGAGGTCAGCGGGGCGATCACCAAGGCCGATCTCGCCGGTTATTACGAAGCCGTTGGCGATTGGCTGATCGATCATATCAAGGGCCGGCCGTGTTCGATCGTGCGCGCCCCGGACGGTATCAACGGCGAGCACTTCTTTCAGCGCCACGCGATGCCCGGCATGTCCAATCTGATCGATCTCGCGAAAGTCTCGGGCGATCGCAAGCCCTATGTGCAGATCGACCGGATCGAGGGGCTGATCGCAGTGGCGCAGATCGGCGGCCTCGAACTGCATCCGTGGAATTGCGCGCCGGACCGATACGAGGTGCCCGGCCGTTTGGTGTTCGATCTCGACCCGGCCCCGGAGGTCGGTTTCGACAAGGTGATCGGCGCCGCGCGCGAGATGAAGGAGCGGCTCGAAGCGCTGGGGATGACGACGTTCTGCAAGAGCACCGGCGGTAAGGGGCTGCACGTGGTCGTGCCGCTGAAGCCGAAGGACGATGTCGACTGGAAGCAGGCCAAGACGTTCGCGCAGACGGTATGCGCGCAGATGGCGGACGACAGCCCGGAGCGCTATCTGCTCAACATGTCGAAGAAGCAGCGCGAGGGAAAAATCTTCCTGGATTACTTGCGCAACGACCGGATGTCGACCGCGGTTGCGCCGCTGTCGCCGCGAGCCCGCGAGGGGGCGACGGTGTCGATGCCGCTGACCTGGGCGCAAGTGAAGACCGGGCTCGATCCGAAGCGCTACACGGTGGAGACCGTCCCGGCATTGCTGCGTAAGACCAAGGCCTGGGCCGATTACAACAAAGCCGAAACCCCGCTGAGGCCGGCGATCAAGTCGCTCGCCTCCAGCGGGGCTTGAGATCGCAGAAGCCGGTTAGATCTTGCCGAGCAGCAGCAGGATCACCAGGATGATGATCACGAGGCCAAGACCGCCACCGCCGTAGTAACCGGTACCATAGAACGGGCCGCCGCCGATGCCGCTGAAGCCGCCCAGCAAGGCAATGATCAGAATGATCAGGATGATTGTGCCGATAGACATCTCGCTCTCCTTGTCGCGACGGACCGCCCGAATGCTCCGCCTGTCGCGACAAAAACACGCGGAGCCGGGGAAGGTTCCGCTGATTGAACTTCGCGGGCTCGGTTGCACCCTGTTATTTCCGCCGAGCACGCTTACATGACCAACGATTAGTTGCCGGACGGAAGGAAGCCGCGATGTCAGCCCCGCTTGTCGTATCGATTCCCCATCGCCTCGGTCGCGAGGAGGCGATTCGCCGGTTGCGTGTCGGGCTCAGCCAGGCGGCGATCAAGGTCCCGGTGCTCAAGGTTGATCACGAACATTGGGACGGCGACCGCATGGAATTTCGGGTGCGGGCGCTCGGCCAGGTGGCCGCCGGCCAGGTCGATGTCGCCGAAGATCACGTCGTCGTCGAAGTGCGGCTGCCGTGGCTGCTGCAGAAGTTCGCCGACGTGGCGCAACGAGCCATCAAGGACCGCGGCCATTTGCTGTTGGAAAAGAAGAAGTAACGAGAAAAAGGGGCTGCACCTTTCGGGATGCAGCCCCAATCGATCAGGTCTTGCGGCGAGCAGGACGGGCGTCTGCAACGCGCAGGTGCCGCGCGGCCACCGGCAGGTCCTGAAACAGCTCGCGGACGGCCAACCCGGCGGCAGCGTCGCCTTCGAGGCCGAGCTCCCCAGTATCGATGGTTGCATCCCACGCGTCGCCGCGCGGCCATTGCCGGCCTTGATCCGACAGCGGCGCGAAGTCTTTGCCGACCGCGATGATCACGGCGTCCGGGCCATGGCTGCGGGCGAAAGCCAGCACATGGTCGGCGTGCGGGCCGGTGACCTTGAGCGGCCGGTAGTCGCCATCGGTGAACACGTTGGGCAATTTGGACCGCAGCTTCAGCAGCTGACGCGTCCACGCCAGCTTCACGCGGCCGTCGTGCCAGTGCTGCGTCAGCGCCGACCAATCCGGCTCAGTGAGAGCTTCCACCGCTTTGTTGCGCGCCGCGAAGTCGACGGGACGGCGATTATCAGGATCGACCAGCGAGAAATCCCAGAACTCGGTGCCCTGATAGAAGTCCGGCACGCCGGGCATCGTCGTCTTCAGCGTCACCTGGCTCAGCGAGTTCAGCGCGCCGATCACCGACAGCCGCTGCGACAGCGCCTTTAACGACTCCAGGAATTCGCCGGACTGCGCGGGATCGAGGATCCGCTCGATGAAGGTTTTGATGCCTTCCTCATACGCCGGATTGGGATTGATCCAGTTGGTGCCTTCTTTGCCTTCCCGCGCCGCTTTCAGGGCGAAAGCCTGCATCCGGGCAGGGAAGTCGGGATCGTCTTCGAGCGGCCAGGCGCCCAGCAGCGCCTGGTACAGCATGTATTCGAACGTCGCCGACGGCGCCCGCAGGCCGCCTTCGGTGACTACGTGCGGCGCGTTCATCACCTTCCACTTCGAGACGGTGGCGGCCCATTCGCCGGGCATTTCGGCAAGGCCCAACAGCCGCGTGCGGGCGTCTTCGCCGCGCTTGGCGTCGTGGGTCATGGTCGCGGTCATGCCGTGCGGCCAGTCCCTGGCCCGCTCGATCATCAGGGCATGGAAGGCGTCCGGGGATAGCGCGTATGCGGCCGGTTCGCCGCCGACTTCGTTCAGCGCGAGCAGGCGGTGATAGCGATAGAACGCGGTGTCCTCCAGCGACTTCGCCATCGTCGGCCCGGTGAACTGCTGGACCTTGAGGGCGAAACGCCGAACCCGCGGCTTGCTGTGCGCGCCATGGCCCGGCTGCAGCAGGTCCATCGTCAACGCGTCGCGCAGGAAGTCGAAGATGCCGTCGTCGGCGCCGTACCAATCGGCACGGGCTTTCTCGATGGTCTGGTCGATCAGCGCACGATCGAGCTCGGTCGGGCCGTTGCCGGTGATGTAGGTCCGATACACCGGGAAGTGCAGCACATAGAGCTCGAACACCTGACGCAGATTGTCGGCCGAGAAATCGCGGGTCGAGTAGTGGCCGTTGGCGATCCGCGCCAATAGCCGGGTCAGCACGGTGAATTCGCTGAGCAGCAGTGTCTCCAGCACGCGGCGCTTGGCGCGCAGCAGCACGGGTTCGAAATCCGGCGAGCTGTTGCTGATCTGCCGCCAGATCTCGTCGAGCGGCGCCAGCCCCGCGCCGTCGACCAGCGCCTGGGTAATGACGTTCAGCCACTCGTAGCCGGTGGTGCCGTGGACGCCGGCGAAGCGGGGCAGCTTCTCGCCTTCGCCGAGAATCTTCTCGATCACCATGTAGAGCGGCTCGGCCGCCGGGCCGCGCGCATCGCGCGTGAGCTTGCGCAGCCGCTGGAAGTACTGCGCCGGATCGCGCAGGCCGTCGATATGATCGAGCCGCAACCCCTGCAGCTGGCCATCGGCCACCAGGCGCTTCACCAGCTGGTGGATCGCCTCGAACGTGCCGGCGTCCTCGACGCGCAGGCCGGCCAAAGTGTTCACATCGAAGAAGCGGCGATAGTTGATCTCGCTGGTGGCGAGCTGCCAGTGACCAAGCCGATAGTGCTGGCGCTCCAGCAGATTGTGCAGCGCCTGGATCTGCGCGGTGCGGCCTTCGCCGGCCCGATAGGCATCGAGCCCCTTCTCGATCAGCGCCGCGCCGCCGTCGACCGCCTTCAGCGCCGCCTTGAAGGCCGGGGCCTCCTTGCGGTCGGGATGGCTGAGGCCGCGGTACTTGCCGGCGAGTTCGAGCAACGCTTTGCCGGCGTCGCTTTCGGCCGCGTCGGCTTCGCGGACAATGACGCGCAGGATCTCGCCATAGCGCTGCGGCGCGATCGGCAGGCGGTGCTCGAAGTACCACGCCGAGAAGCTGCCTTCGCCGGGATCGTAACGCAGCTCGATCTCGCCCGCTTCAAGCGCCTTGCCGTAGGACGAGCCGATGATCGGCAGCAGCACGCCGCCGCGGCCGCGATACGGCAGCATCTCCCAGTCGATATCGAACGACGCGGCATGCGGCGAGGCGGGGCCCCATTCCAGCACGTCGAGCCACCATGGGTTGTCGGCGAAATGCACGCCGACATGGTTGGGGACGAAGTCGAGGATCAACCCGACATCGTTCTGCTTCAGCGCCGAGGACAGCCGCGCGAAGCCTTCCTCACCGCCGAGCTCCGGGTTGAGCTTGGTGTGATCGACGATGTCGTAGCCGTGGCTCGACCCCTTGCGCGCCTTGGTAAAAGGCGACGCGTAAAGATGCGAGATGCCGAGTGCTTTGAGATAAGGGACGATCGCCGCCGCGTCGTCGAAGCCGAAATCGGCGGTGAGCTGGATGCGATAGGTGGCAGTCGGGATTGGGGGGGACATCAGGACTCTTCAAGGCGCCAGGAAACCGCCCACGGCGGAATGATCCCGTCCCAATCATCGCCCCAGACTTTGGTTCCAACCGGGGGCTTGGCGTCGCGCGGCTGGTCGGAGAGGTTCGCCGCAAGCCGCAGCGTCGCGCCGTCGCCGAGCCGCCAGTCGGCCGTCAGCAAGCCTTGGTCGGTCGCCGCAGCGTCGCCGAACTTGGCGCCGCGCAGGCGCGGCACCAGCATCTGGTGGCGGATGGCGAGCAATTGCTTGACCAGCGCCAGCCGTTTCGCTCCGGGGCTCTTGTTGCGTTCGCTCCAGTCAAGCACGGCGCTTTTGAAAGTCGATTCGTCGAGCGGATCGGGGACGTCGTCGCCGTACTTCTCATAGGCGCCGGCGAATTCCTTGCGGCGACCCTGGCGGACAGCCTCGGCGAGATCGCCATGGAAGTCGCAGAAGAACGGGAACGGCGCCTGCGAGCCCCATTCCTCGCCCATGAACAGCATCGGCACGGTCGGCGCCAGCAGCGTGATCGCCAGCGCGGCTTCGACGGCTTCGGGCCGCGCCAGGCTCTCGAGCCGGTCGCCGAGCGCGCGGTTGCCGATCTGGTCGTGGTTCTGCAGGAAGTTGATGAAGGCGAGCGGCGGCAGCTCACCGCTGGGTTCACCACGCGGTTCGCCGCCGCGGTGCTCCGACGGCTCGCCCTGATAGACGAAGCCCGAGCCGAGCGAGCGGGCGACGTGCTGCAGCGGCCCCTTGGCATAGTCGGAGTAGTAGCCCTGCGTCTCGCCGGTCAGCGCGACGTGCCAGGCGTGGTGATAATCGTCGTTCCACTGCGCCCGATACTGGCCGCGATGCGGGTCGATCGTCGGGTCGAGCTGAGCGGCGATGTTGTCGTCATTTTCCAGCATCAAATGCAGATGCCGACCCGTCTCCGCCGCGAGCTTGCCGACTTCGCGGCTGAGCTCGTACAGCATCGGGATTTCGCCCTGGTCGGGGATGGCATGGACGGCGTCGAGCCGCAGCCCGTCGAAGCGATATTCACGCAGCCAGTACACCGCGTTGTCGATCGTGAACGAGCGGACCTGTTCGACGTAGTAGTTGATCGCGTTGCCCCACGGCGTGTGCGAATCCGAGAAGAATGTCGGCGCATACTGGCCGATATGATTGCCCTCGGGTCCGAAGTGATTGTAGACGACGTCGAGAAACACCATCAGGCCGCGCTCGTGCGCGGCGTCGATCAGCGCCTTGAGATCTTCGGGGCGGCCATAGACGCTGTCGGGCGCGTACCACAACACGCCGTCGTAACCCCAGTTGCGCTTGCCGGGAAAATCGGCGAGCGGCATCAGCTCCAGCGCGGTGATACCGGTGGCGACCAGATCGTCGAGCTTGTCGATGATGGCGCGGTAGCTGCCCTGCGGCGTGAAGGTGCCGACGTGCGCTTCGAGCACGACCGCCTCTTCCCACGGCCGACCGCGCCATTCGGTGGCACGCCAGGCATAGGCGGAGTGATCAATCACTTCGCTCGGCCCCGGAATGTCCTCGGGCTGAAACGCCGAGGCGGGGTCGGGCACGTCGTTGCTGCCGTCGATGCGAAAGCGATAGCGCGCGCCGCCGCGGACGCCTGCGATCTCGGCCGTAAACCAGCCGTTCTTGTCCTGCTGCATCGGATGCGTGTGGCCATCGAGCAGGACGTCGACCGTCTCGGCGTTCGGCGCCCACAGCCGGAATTCGACGCCATTCGCAGTGAAACGCGGGCCGTGGGCTCGGCTGTTCATACAGGGGCTCCAGAAAACGCCATGACAGATCGGGGTGGGGCGGAAGACGCGCTGCCGGACGCCAGCGGCGCGACCTGCACAGTGTCCTTGGTAGTGTCGAACAGCTGATGCCAGCTCTGATATTCGGGCAGGTTGGGCAGCAGGAACGGGATGGTCTCAACGCCGGAATTCAGCACGATGAACATCGCGCTGGTGCCGGGTTGCGTCGGGCTGAGTACGTAAGCAAGGAAGCGGCCGTCCGGAAACGCCCAATCCTGTTCGGTCATCTCCGCAGCGGATGGCGTCAGCCACAGCACGCCGTAGCTGCCATCGGGGCGGCGGCCGTCGAGCCAGCGCCGCGAACGCAGCTGTGGGAAGTTGGCGCGCAGCTGAGTCATCAGGCCGATGAAGTCGACCATGTCGTCGCCGTCGCTGTTCTGTCCGCTCCAGTCGACCCAGCCGATCTCGTTGTCCTGGCAGTACGCGTTGTTGTTGCCGTTCTGCGAGTTGCCGACTTCGTCGCCGGCAAGCAGCAGCGGCACGCCATGGGCGAGGAACAGGCAGGCGAGCTGATTCCTGCGGAGCTGCCGGCGCAGCGCCAAGATCTGCGGATCATCGGTCGGGCCTTCATGCCCGCAATTATTGCTGTGATTGTCGTTCGAGCCGTCGCGATTATCTTCGCCGTTGGCGAGATTGTGCTTCTCGTTGTAACTGAACAGGTCGGCGAGGGTGAAGCCGTCGTGCACCGTGACGTGGTTGATGCTGGCGCGCGGCATCCGGCTGTCGTGGTTGAAGATATCGGAGGAGCCGGTCATCCGCCGCGAGACTTCGCCGATCAGGCTGCCTTCGCCGCTCCAATAGCGCCGCATCGCGCTGCGATAGCGGTCGTTCCACTCCGACCATTGTGAGGGAAACGCGCCCACCTGATAGCCGCCCATGCCGAGATCCCAAGGCTCGGCGACGAGCTTGACCGAGGCGAGCACCGGGTCCTGGCGGATCGCGGTGAAGAAGCCGGAGTTGCGATCGAAGCCATTCGGCCCGCGTGCCAGCGTGGTTGCGAGGTCGAAACGGAAGCCGTCGACGTGGAAGACTTCGACCCAGTAGCGCAGGCTGTCCATCACCATCTGCAGCACGCGCGGATGCTGCAGATTCACCGAGCTGCCGCAGCCGGTGAAGTCGTCGTAGTAGCGCGGGTTGTCGCGCGACAGCCAATAATACGAGGCGTTGTCGATGCCGCGGAACGACAGCGTCGGACCGAGGTGATTTCCCTCGGCGGTGTGATTGTAGACGACGTCGAGCAGAACCTCGATGCCCGCGTCGTGCAGCCGCGCCACGGTGGTGCGAAACGCGTCGAGCGGATTGTCCGCCGCATAGCGCGGCTCCGGGGCGAAGAACGAGATCGTGTTATATCCCCAGTAGTTCACCAGCTTTTTCTCGACCAGCATGCGGTCATCGATAAGCGCGTGAATGGGGAGAAGTTCAATTGCGGTGACGCCGAGCCGCTTGAGATGATCGATCATCGCCGGCGCGGCGAGGCCGCCGAACGTGCCGCGCAATCCGGGCGGTACGTCGTCGCGTTGCTGCGTGAGGCCTTTGACGTGGGCTTCGTAGATAATGGTGTCTTCCCACGGGATGTTCGGACGGTTCTCGTGGCGTGAGAAGCCGCCGGTCTCGTCGATCACCATCGCCTTGGGCATGCCGCGCGCGTTGTCGCGGCGGTCGAACGACAGGTCCTCGCGCGGGCTGCCGGTGCGATAGGCGAAATGCGCGTCGCTCCACACCAGCCGGCCGAACAGCCGCTTGGCGTAGGGGTCGAGCAGCAGCTTGTGCGCGTTGAACCGGTGGCCCCGTTCAGGATCGTAAGGCCCGTGGACCCGATAGCCGTAGAGCTGACCGGGCGACACGTCATTGAGGTAGCCGTGCCAGACGTCCTCGGTGCGCTCCGGGAGTTCGATGCGCTCCAGCTCGCGTCGGCCCTGACTGTCGAACAGACAAAGCTCGACCTTGTGGGCATTGGCTGAGAACAACGCGAAATTGGTGCCGCGCCCGTCCCAGGTCGCCCCGAGACGAGAGCAGCTTCCAGCAGAGAGGCGCATTGTTAGTCTTCCGGCGTCAGAAAGATCGCTGCGAGAGGCGGAACGGTCAGACTAAGCTCGGGAACCAACCCGTCAAGAGTGTGGACTTCGCCACCATTGCCGACATTGCTGCCGCCATAGATCGCCGCGTCGGAGTTCAGCACCTCGCGCCAGCGGCCGGGAAACGGCACGCGGACCCGATAATCCTGATATACCGTCGGCGAGAAGTTGGCGACGATCAGGCAGCGCGCCCTAGTGTCGTTGCCCTTCCGCATCCAGGCGAACACGTTGCGGGCGGAGTCTTCGGTGATGATCCACTCGAAGCCGTAAGGGTCGCAGTCGAGCTGGTGCAGCGCCGGCAGGTCGCGATAGAGCTTGTTGAGATCGCGGATCAGCGCCTGCACGCCGGCATATTTCGGCGAATCCAGCAGATGCCAGTCGAGCGAGCGGTCGTGATTCCACTCGCGCTCCTGGCCGAATTCGCAGCCCATGAACATCAGCTTCTTGCCCGGATGAGCGAACATGAAGGCATAATACGCGCGCAGATTGGCGAAGCGCTGCCATTCGTCGCCCGGCATCCGCCCGAGGATCGACTTCTTGCCGTGCACCACTTCGTCGTGCGACAGCGGCAGGATGAAGTTCTCAGAGAAGGCGTAGTGCAGCCCGAACAGGATCTGGCCGTGGTGATATTTGCGGTGGATCGGATCCTTGCTGATGTAGTTCAGCGTGTCGTGCATCCACCCCATGTTCCATTTGTAGCCGAAGCCGAGACCGCCGAACTCGACCGGACGCGACACCTGCGGCCACGCGGTGGACTCCTCAGCCGCCGTCGTGGCGTTGGGGAATTTGGCATAGACTTCCGAATTGAAGCGCCGAAGGAAGTCTATCGCCTCGATATTCTCGCGGCCACCGAACTTGTTCGGGATCCAGCCGCCGGCCGGGCGGCTGTAGTCGAGATACAGCATCGACGCCACGGCGTCGACGCGCAAGCCGTCGATGCCGTAGCGCTCCAGCCAGAACAGCGCGTTGGAGACCAGGAAGTTGACAACTTCGGTGCGCCCGTAATTGTAGATCAGCGTGCCCCAGTCGAGGTGCCGGCCCTGCATCGGGTTGGCATGCTCATACAGCGCGGTGCCGTCGAAATTGCCGAGGCCATGAGGATCATCCGGAAAATGCCCGGGTACCCAGTCGAGCAGCACGCCCAGGCCCTGCGCGTGGCAGGCGTCGATCAGGGCGCAGAAATCCTCCGGCGTGCCGAACCGCGAGGTCGGCGCAAACAGACCGGTGGGCTGATAGCCCCACGAGCCGTCGAACGGATGCTCGCTGACCGGCAGGAATTCGACATGGGTGAAGCCCATGTCGCGCACATAGGCCGGCAACTGTTCGGCCAGTTCGCGATAGGTCAGCCACTGATCGCCGTCCTTGCGGCGCCACGAGCCGAGATGCACCTCGTAGATCGACATCGGCGAGCTCAGCGCGTTGACGTTGGTCGGCGCGGGGCGAGGATGCGGAAGCTTTGTCGTGTCCAGAACGATCGAAGCGGTCTTCGGTCGCAGCTCGGCCGCGAAGGCGAGGGGGTCGGACTTTTGTGGCAACTGCTCGCCATGCGGCCCGGAGATGTCGAACTTGTAGTGATCACCCTCCGTCGCCCCGGGGATAAACAGCTCCCAGTAACCATTGCCGCGCACGCGCATCTGATGGCGAAGCGGATTCCAGAAGTTGAAATCACCGACAACGCTGACACGGCGGGCGTTCGGGGCCAGCACGACGAAGCCGACGCCTTGCACGCCCTCGAGCACCATCGGATGGGCGCCGAGCTTGTCGTACAGCCGCTGATCGGTGCCTTCGCCGAGCAGATACAGGTCGAAGTCCGTCAGGATCGGGGGAAAGCGATAAGTGTCCTCGAGCTCGACAGTGGCGTCGCCGAACCGCGCACGCAGACGGTAGCGATGCGAACCATTCGGCATCGAACCAATGAACAAGCCGCCATCATGGACACGCTCGAGCTGTGCGCTTTCGCCATGTTCGCCGACCACTTCGACGGCGGTCGCGTCCGGCAACAAAGTGCGTACCACCACACCACCGTTTTCAGGATGGGCGCCGAGGTAGTGAAACGGGTCGCTATGGCGGCCTTCGAGGACCGCGTATGCCTCGTCCGTCAGTTGCGCAGTCATGTATTCTCCTCGGGATGCCGAGTCAGGATGCGAAGGATGCCAGCCAGCGGCACGCGGAGCCAGTCAGGGCGGTGGGCGAGTTCATATTCGATCTCGTACAATGCCTTTTCGATCAGGTAGAAGTCCAGCAGCCGCTCGGCCGCCGCTGGATCAGAAGGCCAAACGGGACTGTCCGCCATGGTGTCGCGGTAAGCGGAGAGGAAAGCGTCCGTCGCCTGCGCGCGCCAGGCGTCCAGCGCGGCGATGATCTTGCCGGCCTCCTCCGGATGCGTCTTCAGCGCGCGCTCCAGCGCGGCGGTGGTCGAATAGTCGATGGAACGAACCAGCCCGGCAACGTCGCGCGCCGCCGGCGCCTTGGCGCGACGTTCGACCTGCGAGCGCCGCGGCTCTCCCTCGAAGTCGATGATGAACACGTCTTCCTTGACGATCAGCATCTGGCCGAGATGGAAGTCGCCGTGATGTCGAATGTTCAGGCCGCCATGCTCCGCCAGCACTTTGGGCAGCCGCTGCGCCAGGCTGCCCCGCAACGCGAGAAACTCGTCGACTAGCGCCTGATCGCTGTCCTTCATGCCGTCGCGCTTGCGGCCGAGCTCGTCGAGCACGCGGGCGGCGTCGGACGAAACCGTTTCGGTCCAGCGCTGCACATCGTCATCCGCGATCCGCGCCGGCGTGAAGTCTGCCACCTCGGGGTGGCTGGCGAGGGCGATGTGCATCTCGGCAAGACGCCTGCCGGTCTGCTGCATGTAGCGCAGATAGGGCGACAGCTCTTCGCTGACCGTCTCTTCGTTCGGATTCATCAGGACGCGCTGATCGTCGACATAGCGGTCGAGGTAGCCCGAGGTCACTACCCAACCATCGCCCTGATTGGCGACGAACTCGTGCACGACGGCAATCGCGCTGACCTTGTCGCCTTCGACCAACTCGACGCTGCCGAGCAGAGACGGCGTGTTGGCATAGCCGGCCGTTTCGGTCAGGAAGCGGCCCATCTCGATTTCGGGGTTGGTGCCGGCCTCGATCCGCCTGTACAGCTTGACCACATAAGTCTCATCCACCAATGCGGTCGAATTGGACTGCTCCGTGGATACCGCCCGGATATGTTCGTAAGGGCCGGCCTTCTTCTCGCCAATTCGCGAGCCTGGACGGAATTCGAGGCGGTCACCCTCGTTTTCGATCACCGCGGATTCGCGTAGATTGTCGAGCAGCATCGAGGTGAATTCGGCGTCGCCCGCGACGTCGAGCAACGTGCCCTCACGCGATCCCTGACGCACCGCCGCGAAGGCCCGCGGGTTGTAGCGCTCACGGTCGAACCGCACCCAATTGATCTGCATCGGCAGCACGTAGCGGCTGGTCACGCCGCGCACGCTCGCCTCGAAGAATGCCAACCAGGGCCGGTTGTCGTGGGTGCTGGAGAACGGAATCGCCGAGGTGAGGCGAGGCTGAATTGCCCGCATCGAGCGTTCCGGAAACCACCGCGTTCGCGACAGGAATGCGGGCAGGACATCACGCTCGAACACGCCGCGCGTGCGACCGAGCGACATCCAGGTGGCGCCGACTGGTACGACCAGCGTTTCAAACTCCAACGCTGTCGCCGCAGGCGCGACGTGGTCCGACACGTCACGTTCCTCCAGCTTGAACCAGTAGAAGCCGTAGGGCGCGAGCGTGATCATATAGGGCAGCTCGCCGATCGGCGGAAATTTCGTGCGACCAAGCATTTCCTGGGGCACGCGTTCCTTCCACGGCGACAAATCGAGTTCGGTCGGCTGCGCCGAGCGCGACAGATTGGCGACGCACAGGATCACTTCGTCTTCGTATTGCCGGACATAAGCCAGCACCGAGCGATTGGTCGGACGGATGAAAGTCATCGTGCCGCGCCCGAAGGCGAGGGTGGATTTACGGACGGAGATCAGCCGCTTGGTGGCGCTGAGCAGCGACGACAGGCTGCGCGCCTGCGCCTCGACGTTGACCGACGCGTAGCCGTAGACCGGATCCATGATCGGCGGCGCATACAGGCGCGCGGGGTCGGCGCGGGAGAAGCCGCCGTTGCGGTCCGGCGACCACTGCATCGGCGTGCGTACGCCGTTGCGATCGCCAAGATAGATGTTGTCGCCCATGCCGATTTCATCGCCGTAGTAGATGATCGGCGTGCCCGGGAAGGACAGCAGCAGCGAGTTCATCAGCTCGATCTTGCGCCGGTCGTTGTCCATCAGCGGCGCGAGGCGGCGGCGGATGCCGAGATTGATGCGCGCCCGCGGATCGGCCGCGTAGGTCTTCCACAAATAGTCGCGCTCGACGTCCGTGACCATTTCGAGCGTCAGCTCGTCGTGGTTACGAAGGAACATCGCCCATTGGCAGTTGGCCGGGATTTCCGGCGTTTGCCGCATGATGTCGGTGATCGGGAAACGGTCTTCCTGCGCGATCGCCATGTAGATACGCGGCATCAGCGGGAAGTGATAGGCCATGTGGCACTCGTCGCCCTGGCCGAAATATTCCTGAACGTCCTCGGGCCACTGGTTGGCCTCGGCCAGCAGCACCTTGCCCTTGGCATAGGCATCGAGCTCGGCGCGGAGCTGCTTGATCACCGTGTGGGTTTCGGGAAGATTCTCGTTATTCGTACCGTCGCGCTCGCACAGATAGGGAATTGCGTCGAGCCGGAAGCCGTCGACGCCGGTGTCGAGCCATCGCTTCATCACCTTGACGACCGCGCTGACCACGCGCGGATTGTCGAAGTTGAGGTCGGGCTGATGCGAGAAGAAGCGGTGCCAGTAATACTGCCCGGCCTCCGGATCCCATGTCCAGTTCGACTTCTCGGTGTCGGTGAAGATGATCCGGGTGCCTTGATATTTCTGGTCGGTGTCGCTCCAGACGTACCAGTCCCGCGCACTGGAATCCTTCGGGCTGCGGCGGGCTCGCTTGAACCAGGCGTGCTGGTCCGAGGTGTGGTTGATGACCAGTTCGGTGATCACGCGCAGGCCGCGCCGTTTCGCCTCCGAGATGAAGCGGCGGAAGTCTTTCATCGTGCCGAAATCGGGATTGATCGAACCGTAGTCGGCGATGTCGTAGCCGTCGTCGCGCTGCGGCGAGGGGTAGAACGGCAGCAGCCACAGCGTGTTGACGCCGAGCTCCTGCAAATAATCCAGCTTCTCGGTCAGGCCCGCGAAATCGCCGATGCCGTCGTTGTTGCTGTCGGCAAAGGCTTTGACATGCAGTTGGTAGATGATCGCGTCTTTGTACCAAACCTCGTCGGTGGCCGCGGTGTCGGTGGCGGTTTCGTCGATCGGAGACATCAAATTCATCGTTGGACCTGTCAGGCGAGGCAGCGGAAGAGCACGGCGGGATCGCGGTGAGGATCGATCCGCAGATTCAGCCCGCCCCATTCCACCGGGAAGCGCTCCCCGGTCAGCAGGTTTTCCACCGCCGCCACCGGGCGGCGTTCGCCGCCGACTTCGACCTGAGTATCGCCCAACGGCAGCCAGACCTCGCGCGGCTCGGCCGACAGCGCGATCGCCACCGCGACGACGTTGGTGAGATCATCCGAGTATTTGACGAAGCCAGTCACATTGGGGTCCTGAACGTCCAGGAAGCGGAGATTGCTGATCTGCTGCAGCGCCCGGTTGGCGCGGCGAGCGCGATTGATGTCACGAATATAAGGCTTAATGTTGCCCGGCTGGTCCCAGTCGCGCACCTTGATCTCGTATTTCTCGGAATCGAGATACTCCTCCTTGCCGGGAATCGGCGCATGCTCGATCAGCTCGAAGCCGTTGTAGATGCCATAGGTCGATGACAGCGTCGCGGCGAGTGCAAGACGAGCCTTGAACATCCACACGTCTCCGCCCTGCAGGTGGAAGGGCAGGATGTCCGGCGTGCTGACGAAGAAGTTCGGTCGATAGAAGTCGCGTTCGGGATAGCGCGTCAGTTCGCGCAGATATTCCTCAATCTCCCACTTCTGCGTGCGCCAGGTGAAGTAAGTGTAGGACTGGCTGAAGCCGAGCTTGGCCAGCCCCTTCATCAGCTTCGGCCGCGTGAACGCCTCGGCAAGGAACAGCACGTCCGGATGCCGCAGTTGCACCTCGCGGATCAGCCACTCCCAAAACCGCAGCGGCTTGGTGTGCGGGTTGTCGATCCGGAAGATCTTCACGCCCTGATCGACCCAGAACAGGATCACGTCGCGCAGCGCATTCCACAGCGAGCCGGCGTCGTCGCAGGTGAAGTCCGGATTGACGATGTCCTCGTACTTCTTCGGCGGATTTTCGGCATACTTCATCGAGCCGTCGGGCCGGCGCTTGAACCAGTTCGGATGCTGCTTCAGCCACGGATGATCCGGCGAACACTGCACGGCGACGTCGAGCGCCACTTCCATATTGACGATCTTGCAGGCCTCGAGCAGCGCGCGGAAATCCTCGAGCGTACCGAGCTCCGGATGAACGGCGTCGTGGCCGCCTTCCTCAGCGCCGATCGCATAGGGACTGCCGGGATCGCCCGGCTCGGCCTTCAGCGAGTTGTTGCGGCCCTTGCGGTTGACGCGGCCGATCGGATGGATCGGCGTGAAGTACAGCACGTCGAAGCCCATCGCGGCGATGTCCGGCAGCCGGTTGATGCAGTCGCGGAAAGTGCCGTGCTGTCCGGGCACCTTGCTCTGGCTGCGCGGCACCATCTCGTACCACGCGCCGTTGCGGGCGCGCTCGCGGTCGATCATCAGCGGCAGCAGCGGTGACCGGGACAGGTCGGGGCGCGCCTGGCTCTCCGCCATGGCGTCACGCAGCTCTTCCGAGAGAAGGGGGGCGACTTCGCCGGTCTGCAGATATTCTTCGCAATGGCCGTGCACGACGGACAGCGCACCGGGGCTGCCGTGCAATGCGCGGGTCAGCATCCCGGCGCCCTCCAACGCGTCGAGCGCGACGTCTTGGCCGGCCTTCAGCTTCAATTCGACGCCGTGTCGCCACGTCGCGAATTCGTCAGTCCAGGCCTCGATCGCATAGACATACCGTCCGATCCGGTCGGGCGTGAAGCTGGCGGTCCAGCGGTCATTGACAAAATGCCGCATCGGCGTTCGCTGCCACTCCTGATCCTGCTCGAGTCGCCAGATCAGTGCAGCGGCCATCACCTCATGGCCGTCGCGATAGATATCTGCCCATACCTCGATCGGCTCGCCGACGATCCGTTTGACCGGAAATCGGCCTCCATCGATGATGGGGTAGATGTCTTCAATGTGGAATGCGCCGCCGGTGGTGGCGGTCTGAATCGCTTGGGTCGATTTGTTCACGGTGATGCCGTATAGGACTGGCGTCCCATCCCCTGGAAACGATCAACGGGCCGTCGTCCGGTTACAAAGCTTCTGGAACGCCAAGGTTCCGGGAACCGACCCTACGCAATCGCGTTGCAGACGACTATCCTGTTCCCAATGACGGATTCGCGGCGCTCCCCGTGCTGCCTTGAGACAGCGTGCCTGATGGATTTGTTTACCAAAGCGGCTGAGCTCGGCATCCAGACCGAGTTTTTCGATGGTCAGGGGCAGCGCCACGTCACCCCCCCGGCGGCGCTCCAGATCATTCTCGACGCCATGCCGGCGCGGGCCTCACATAAGCTTCTGGACCACGCCGCCGTGCTGCGCCAAGGCGACGGCGCGCGGCCGCTGCTCGGCGCCGGCGTTTCCGGCCCGGTTGCATGGGAAATTGTCGCAGGCGCCAACACGCTGGCGTCCGGCACGGCGCTTGATGGCAAGGTCGATCTGCCTGCAGACTTGGCGGCAGGCGATTACCGCCTACGGCTTGCCGACGCCGACGGCCGAACCGAGACGGCGCCGCTGCTGGTGTCGCCGGCTGCGGCCTATCGCGGCAGCTTCGAGCGATCGTGGATCGTTGCCGCGCAGCTGTATGGGCTGCGCTCGGCCCGCAACTGGGGAATCGGCGACTTCACCGATCTGGCGCGGCTGATCGAGATCGCCGCGGGCTTGGGCGCGGGCGGCGTCGGACTAAATCCGCTGCATGCGCTGTTCGACGACCGGCCGGGCGACTGCAGTCCCTATTCGCCGAACAGTCGGTTGTTCTTGAATCCGCTCTATGTCGACGTCGAAGCTCTTCCCGAGTTCAGCCACGACCAGCTGCCTGGGGCGGAGCAGGCGGCGGCGCTGCTGCGCGATGCCGAGCTGATCGATTACCACGCCGTCGCCGACCTGAAATGGCGCGCGCTGCGCGTCGCCTATGAGGCCTTCCGCGCGGCGCCCGGTTCGCCGCGCCGCGCGGCGTTCGACGCCTTTCGCCGCGAGCGCGCTCCGCTGCTGACGCGGTTCGCCTGTTTCGAGGCGCTGCGCCACAAGTTCGGCAAGCCGTGGTGGGAATGGCCGGCGGAGTGGCGGCATCCCGACAATGCGCGCTGTGCGGAGCTGCGCGCCAGCGCTGACGGCGCCGACATCGAGTTCGTCGAGTATGTGCAATGGTGCGCGGACGATCAGCTGCGCGCCTGCCACGATCTGGCGGCATCGCGCGGCATGGACGTCGGCCTGTATCTCGACGTCGCGGTCGGCGTGCAGAGCGACGGCTTCGACGCCTGGAACGAGCAGGTTGCGATTTCGCGGCATCTGTCGGTCGGCGCGCCGCCGGATCAGCTCAACTCGGCGGGGCAGAATTGGGGCCTGGCCGGCTTCAATGCGGCGGGGCTGGAGCTGACCGGCTTTACACCGTTCCGCGACATGCTCCGCGCGTCGATGCGCTACGCCGGCGCGATCCGGCTCGATCATGTGCTCGGGCTCAACCGGCTCTACTTGGTGCCGCACGGCTACGCCGCCAACAGCGGCGTCTATGTGACCATGCCGTTCGACGCGCTGCTGGCGGTCACGGCGCAGGAAAGCGTCGCCCATCGCTGCGTGGTGATCGGCGAGGATCTCGGCACCGTGCCGGAAGGCTTCCGCGAGCGTCTCGCCGACTGGGGCATCTGGTCGTATCGCGTGATGATGTTCGAACGTGATTATCATCAGGGCTGGTTCTACGGCATCGACCATTACCTGCCCGAGGCGCTGGTGACCTTCAACACCCACGATCTCGCCACCTATTCGGGTTGGCGCAGCTTCGCCGATCTGCAGTTCAAGCGCTCGATCGGCGTCGATCCGGGCGAGAGCGACGACGCGCGGCGGCATGCGCTGCACATGCTGGGAGACGTGCTGCGGCAGCAGGGCATTCAGCACGAGGATATCTATGCGGTGCTGACCTTCCTGTCGCGCACGCCGTCGCGGCTGCTGGCGATCTCGCTGGAAGATCTGCTCGGCGTGATCGACCAGCCCAACGTACCGGGCACGGTGTACGAGCATCCGAACTGGCGCCGCCGCCTGCCGACGGCGCTCGACGAGATCGTTTCCATGATCAACAGGCAGGCGTTGGTCGCCGCAACCTCGGAGCGCCGACCCAAGGTGAATGCCGTTGCCGGGTAGGATCGAAGACTACGCCCTGATCGGCGATTGCGAAACCGCCGCTCTGGTCGGGCGTGACGGCTCGATGGATTGGCTGTGCTGGCCGTATTTCGATTCCGACGCCTGCTTCGCCTCGCTGCTCGGCGACGATCGCAATGGCCACTGGCAGATCAGTCCGAAGCACACCATCACCAGCACGTCGCGGCGTTACCGCGGCGACAGCCTGATCCTCGAGACGCGGTTCGAAACCGAAAGCGGCGTCGTCACGCTGACCGACTTCATGCCGCCGCGCGGCAAGGCGTCGGATGTAGTCCGGCTGGTGCGCGGCGAGAGCGGCCGCGTCGAGATGCGGATGCACATGGTGCTGCGCTTTGGCTTCGGCGTGAACATCCCGTGGGTCAAGCGCGGCGAAGGTCCGCAGGAGCTGCTCGCGATCTGCGGCCCCGACATGGCCGTGCTGCGGTCGCCGATCCTGACCCACGGCGAGGCGATGACCACGGTCGCGGATTTCTCGGTCGGAGAAGGCGAGACCATCCCGTTCGTGATGAGCTACGGGCCGTCGCATCTGCCCGTGCCGAAACCGATCGACGCGTTCGATGCGCTGCGCGACACCGAAGCGTTCTGGGCCGAATGGGCCGGGCATTGCACCTATCAGGGCGAGCACCGCGATCTGGTGATGCGCTCGCTGATCACCCTGAAAGGTTTGATCTTCCAGCCGAGCGGCGGCATCGTCGCGGCGCCGACCACGTCGCTGCCGGAGAAGCTCGGCGGCGCGCGCAATTGGGACTACCGGTTCTGTTGGCTGCGCGACGCGACCTTTACGTTGTTCGCGTTGATGAACAACGGCTACACCGCGGAAGCGTCGGACTGGCATCGCTGGCTGATGCGTGCCGCAGCCGGCGCACCCGCCGAAATGCAGATCATGTACTCGATCTACGGCAATCGCCGCCTGCTGGAGTGGCAGGCCGATTGGCTGCCGGGCTACGAGGGCGCGCAGCCGGTGCGGATCGGCAACGCCGCCCACGGCCAGCTGCAGCTCGACGTCTATGGCGAGCTGATCGACGCATTTCACCAATGGCGCGTCGCCGGGCTCGAACTCGACGGCGACACCTGGTCGATGGAACGCGCCGTGATCGAGCATCTGGCCGAGATCTGGGACCAACCCGACAGCGGCATCTGGGAGCGCCGCGGCGCCGGAAAACACTACGTGTTCTCCAAGGTGATGTGCTGGGTTGCGTTCGACCGCGGCATCAAAAGCTCCGAAAAATTCGGGCTGAAGGCGCCGGTGGAGAAGTGGCGTGCGCTGCGTGACGAGATCCACCGCGACGTTTGCGCCAACGGGTTCGATGACGAGCAGAATGCGTTCGTGGAGCATTACGGATCGAAGATGCTCGACGCCAGCGTGCTGCTGCTGCCGGCGGTCGGCTTTTTGCCACCGCAGGATCCGCGCGTGCTCGGCACCATTGCGGCGATCGAAAAGCGTCTGATGCACCGCGGCTTCGTCCTGCGCCACGATCCGCGCGAGACGCCCGACGAGCCGCTGCCGGTCGAAGGCGCGTTTCTCGCCTGCAGCCTGTGGCTCGCCGATGCCTATGTGCTGACCGGCGAACTCGACAAGGCCAAAGAGCTGTTCGAGCGCGTGGTGAGCGTCGCCAACGATGTCGGCTTGCTGGCCGAAGAATACGATCCGGACGCAGGCCGCCAGACCGGCAACTTCCCGCAGGCCCTCACCCACATCGCGCTGATCGTCACCGCCGACAACCTCTGCACCGCGATGAGCGAGACCGGCAAGCCGGCAATGCAACGCTCGCGGTGATGCGGCTCCACGACGCT
This sequence comes from Rhodopseudomonas palustris, assembly GCF_003591005.1. Classification (GTDB taxonomy): domain Bacteria; phylum Pseudomonadota; class Alphaproteobacteria; order Rhizobiales; family Xanthobacteraceae; genus Rhodopseudomonas; species Rhodopseudomonas palustris_K. The sequence goes on along the minus strand of NZ_QYYD01000009.1, from coordinate 118,207 downwards.
GCAACAATTCGGTCGTCGTCCTGGCAGCCTCCCCGCGTCATGCCCGGCCTCGTGCCGGGCATCCACGCCTTGCTGACGGAAATGCGGGAAAGGCGTGGATGGCCGGGACAAGCCCGGCCATGACGAAGTTTGTGAGCAAACTAAGCGAAGTCGACCAGCTCTAACTTTCCGCATTGCGCCCGAGGATGAAATCGATCGCGGCGGCGAAGCCGTCGTCCTCGTTGCTCTTGGTGACGTGAGCAGCGTGTCGCTTGACGCTGTCCGACGCGTTGCCCATCGCGATCGGCAGGCCGCTGACCTTGAACATCGGCAGATCGTTCTGCATGTCGCCGAGGGTCGCGATAGCCTCTGTCGGAATGTTGAGCCGCTTCGACATCGCCTGCACGAAAGTGCCCTTGTTCTGGCCCGGCGGCGTGACGTCGAGATAGTAATCCTGCGAGCGGACGGCGAGGGCGCTGTCGCCGAGTTCGCCCTGGAGTTCGGTTTCGCAACGTTCGAGCAGCGGGAAGTCCGCGCTGGCGCCGACGATCTTGCACGCCTTCTGCAGCAATGGGGTGAAATCGTCGATCTGCGTCGGATCGAATTGAATGGTGCGCTGCTCGTGCGGCACGTATTTGCCGTCGTCGCGGCGGATGTACCAGTTGTCGTTGCTGAACAGCCAGATATCGACGCCGCGGCGCTCGAGTAGCGCGATGCTCCTGGCGGCCGCGTCGGCGGGAATGAGATGCTGCTCGATTACTGCAAGCGACGGATCGACGATCGAACTGCCGTTGAACGGCCCCATCGGCAGGTCGATGCGGAGCGGCTCGCTGAACATCCGCATCCCGACCGGCGGCCGGCTGCTGGTCAGCGTGAAGCCGATGCCGGCGTCTTGCAGCTTCGCCACCGCGGCGCGAGCGCCGTCGGTGAGGCGCTTGTCGGAGGTGACGAGGGTGCCGTCGACGTCGGAAACGACCAGGCGGATGCGGGACATGTCGATTACTCCGCGACGTCTCGGGGCGCTGCAGCAACGGGGAGTTGAGCAACGATACCGTCGACGATCTGTTCAATCGTGTTGTCGATGCCGACCACGATCGGCTGCTCGTCCGCGCCCGGAGGCTCCAGCGTGGCGAATTGGCTGTCGAGCAAACCAGGCGGCATGAAGTGATGATGGCGCGCCGCGATGCGGGCGGCGATCGTCTCCCGGCTGCCGTCCAGATAAACGATGCGGGTATCGGCGCGGCCGTGCACCAGGACGTCGCGATAGCTGCGCTTCAGAGCCGAGCAGCCGAACACGACCCGGCCTCCGCCATCCGCAACCTTGTCGATTTCGGCCGCAATGGCGCGCAGCCATGGCCAGCGATCGTCGTCGTTGAGCGGATGTCCGGCGCTCATCTTCGCGACGTTGGCGGGGGGATGGAAGTCGTCGGCGTCTTCGTAGCTCCAGCCGAGCCGTTCGGCGAGCGCTTTGCCGACCGACGTCTTGCCGGAGCCCGACACGCCCATCACGATCAGGGCCCGCGGGGCTTCGTCAGCGGTCACGCAGGCTCTCCGGCAGCGCGTCCTCGCTGATCAGCCAGACGGTTTCGCCGTTCGACCGCGCCCGGCCGGCCGGCAAATCTTCGCCGGCGAAAATCCGCTCGACGATGCCACGCTTGGCGGCGCCGTGCACAAGAAACAGCATCTCGGTGCAGGAGGCGAGCGCCGGGAAGGTGAGGGTGACGCGCGGCACGAATGGCTCGACATGCGCCTTGTCGACGCCGGCGACCCAGCGGTCACGGATCACGAGCTGCGGCCAGCCGGGAAACAGCGAGGCGGTGTGGCCATCCGGGCCGACGCCGCCGAGCACGAGATCGAACAACGGCCGCGCGGGATCCAGCGTCGTGGCCCCGTAGAACTCCTGCAGCTCCCGCTCGTATTGCCGCGCGACCTCGTCCGGATCGGCGCCGTTGCTGGCAGGGATGGCGTGGACATTTGCGGAAGGCGCGCGGCCGTCGAGGAGCACGCGCTTTACGGTCCCCATATTGCTGAGCGGATCGTCGAACGACACCACGCGCTCGTCGCTGATGAACCAATGGACGTGCGCCCACGGAATCCGGTCTTCGAATTCGGCCGCCAGCAGTGCGAACATCCGCTGCGGACCGGAGCCGCCGGTGAGGCAGATCGCCGGGCGATCGTGGTGCAGGGCGATGCGCGCGATCAAGCGCTGCGCCGCGAGCCGCGCCAAGGCTTCGGCATCGGCAGCAACGACGATTTGGCGATCTCCGACTTGCACTACTTCGGCTCCCGCCAGCTACGGCCGTCGCGTTTCAGGAGAGCGTCGGCCGCTTCAGGGCCATGGCTGCCGGCCGGATAGGGTTCCAGCCCTTCGGCGCCCGCCTTCTGCCAGGCATCGAGGAACGGCTGCACCGCCTGCCACCCGGCCTCGACGCCGTCGGCGCGCTGGAACAGGATGTTGTCGCCGATCATGCAATCGTGCAGCAGCGTCTCGTAGCCGTTGCTCGGCGCGACCTTGAAGTAATCCTTGTAGCGGAACGTCATTTCGACGCCGTCGATTGCGATCGTCGGGCCGGGAATTTTGGTGTTGAACTGCAGCGCGATGCCTTCGACCGGCTCGATGCCGATGACCAGAAAGTTCTGCGACAGTTCCTCGACCGGCGTGCAGCGGAACATCGCAAACGGCGCCTGCTTGAACTTGATCGCGACCTCGGTGCGCTTGGCGCCGAGCGCCTTGCCGGTGCGCAGGTAGAACGGCACGCCGGCCCACCGCCAATTGTCGATGGTCAGTTTCAGCGCCACGTAGGTTTCGGTCGTGCTGGCGGGATCGACGTCCTTGACCGCACGATAGTCACCGATCTCGATGTCGTCGACCTTGCCGGCGGTGTACTGCCCGCGCACCGAATTGCGCAGCGCTTCTTCTTCGCTCTGCGGCTGAATCGCGGCGAGCACTTCTGCCTTCGCTGAGCGGACGGAATGCGCATTGAAGTGCGACGGCGGCTCCATCGCCACCAGCGACAACAACTGGAACAGGTGGTTCGGCACCATGTCGCGCAGCGCGCCGGTCTTGTCGTAGAAGCTGCCGCGATGCTCGACGCCGAGCTTTTCATTGACCGTGATCTGGACGTGGTCGATATGCTCGCGATTCCAGATCGGCTCGAACATGCCATTGGAGAAGCGCAGCACCAGGATGTTCTGCACCGTCTCCTTGCCGAGATAGTGATCGATCCGGTACAGCGAGTGTTCGCTGACGATGCTGAGCAGATGATCGTTCAGGGCCTTGGCGGAGGCGAGGTCGGTGCCGAACGGCTTCTCGACCACCAGCCGCCGCCAGGCGCCGCGTTCTTCCTTCAGAAGGCCGGTGCGGCCGAGTTCGGTGGAGATGGGCGCGAACGCATCGGGCGGCGTCGCCAGATAGAACAGGCGATTGCCGCCGGTGTTACGATTGGCTTCGAGCTTTTCCAGTCGCTCGCGCAGCCTGTCGAAGGAGGCCGGATCGGACGGATCGGCGCTCACCGCCGTGACGCAATACAGCAGCTTTTCGGCGATATCGTCCTTGACCGGGCGCGTCGCGAATTTCTTCAGGCCCTCCAGCAGGCTGGCGCGCAAATCCTCGCTCGACATCTCCTTGCGGGTGATGCCCACGACGCAGAATTTCTCCGGAAGCAGATTGGCCTCCGCGAGATTGTACAGAGCCGGGATCACCAGACGATGGGTCAGATCGCCGGTGACGCCGAAGATGACGAAGGCGCAGCCGTCCGGGATCTGCGCGTTGGGCTGGCTGGTCACACGTTCTCCGATTTCGGTTTCATCTTCTGTTGCGGGGCAGCCTGATGAGCAGCGTCGGGGTGCTGTTGCGGCTCCTTATGGCCGCCGAAGCCCGCGCGCATCGCCGAAAGAATACGCTCGGAGAAGGTGTGTTCCTTGCGGGAGCGGAAGCGGGCGAACAGTGCTGAGGTCAGCACCTCGGCCGGCACGGCCTCGTCGATCGCGGCGTTGATGGTCCAGCGGCCTTCGCCGGAATCCTCGACGAAGCCGGAATAACTATCCAGCTCTGCATTGCGCGCCAGCGCCGAGGCGGTGAGGTCGAGCAGCCAGGACGGGATCACGCTGCCGCGGCGCCAGACTTCGGCGATGTCGGCGATATCCAGATCGAAGCGATGCTCGCTCGGCAGCGCGTCGATATTGGCGTTCTTGAGAATGTCGAAGCCTTCGGCATAGGCCTGCATCAGGCCGTATTCGATGCCGTTATGGACCATCTTGACGAAGTGGCCGGCGCCGACCGGGCCGGCGTGGATGTAGCCCTGTTCGACCCGCGGATCGCGGTTCTCGCGTCCGGGCGTGCGCGTAATATCACCAATGCCCGGCGCCAGCGTCGCGAAGATCGGATCAAGGCGATCGACGACCTTTTTGTCGCCGCCGATCATCATGCAGTAGCCGCGCTCGAAGCCCCAGATGCCGCCGGAGGTGCCGACGTCCACATAGGCGATCGATTTTTCGCGCAGCGTTTTGGCGCGGCGGATGTCGTCCTGCCAGAAGGTGTTGCCGCCATCGATGATGACGTCGTCGGGGCTGAGCAGCTTGCCGAGCTGATCGATCGTCGTTTCGGTGATGTGGCCGGCCGGTAGCATCACCCACACCGTGCGCGGCGCGTCGAGCTTGCCGACGAGATCCTCGAGGCTGCCGGCGCCGGTTGCGCCGTCCTCGACCAGCGCTTCGACCGCAGCAGGATCCCGGTCATACACCACGCCGTGGTGGCCATCCTTCAGGAGACGGCGAACGATGTTGCCGCCCATGCGTCCGAGGCCGACCATGCCGAGCTGCATGCCGAGATCTCCAGCTATGTGTCCGGCCACGCTTGATTGCGCAGCCTCGTTGTCGATTTTCAGGAGTTGCCATCATTGCGAGGAGCACCCGGATCGGCGCTTCGCGCCGTCCGAGTACAGGCTCCGCGACGAAGCAATCCAGCTCAGTGTGCCTGTGCTTTGGATTGCTTCGCTGCGCTCGCAATGACGACGCCTCTTCCGTTAGTTCAGCGCCGCGCGAACCGCGGCGTCGAGAGCTTTCAGTCCGTCTTCGAGATCGCCCTTGACGTGAACCCGCAGGGCGCGGCGGCCGCGTTCGGTCAGCACGTCGAAATCGCCGCGCGCTTGTGCCGCCTTGATCACGCCGAAGCTGGCTTTCTGGCCGGGCACCGGCAGGTCCTGCGCGTCGTCCGCGGTGATCTGCAGAAACACGCCGCTGTCCGGCCCGCCCTTGTAGGCTTGCCCTGTGGAATGCAGGAAGCGCGGGCCGAATTCGGCGCAGGTCGCGACGTGGCGACGATCGCGAATCGCGAGCCGCATGCCCTGCAGCGCGTCGATATGCGCGGCATTGCGTTCGATGTAAGCGAGCAGGGCGACATAGTCGCCGGGCTTGGCACGCGACAGATGTGCCTTGATCCAGGAATCCAGCGTGCCGTCTGCACCGGCCTGGCGCAACGCGGCGGCGTTCGACTCGCTGGTGTAGAGATCGACATCGGCCGTCGACATCGCCGGTTTCTCCTCCGGCAATGCGCCGGATTGCTCGAACGCCGCGGTGAGTTCGCGGGTCTTGATCTTGGCAGACTCGACGTCGGGTTGATTGAACGGATTGATCCCCAGGATCGCGCCCGCCACCGCAGTGGCGAGTTCGAAGCGGAAGAACTCCTGGCCGATGTGGTCCGGCGACTTCAGCACGATCCGCACCACCGGATGTCCGGCGTCTTCCAACGCCTTCAACTTGGCGTCATGCGCCGCGTCGTCTTCGCCCTTGACGCGCAGATCGATGAACAGCCGGTCGTTGCCGTAGGACGCAGGCTCGGCCAGCGGCTCGCCGTCGATCGGGATCAGACCCTTGCCGTCCTTTCCGGTCGACTCGGCGATCAGCTGCTCGGCCCAGGCGCCGAAATCGGCGATCGATTTGGACGAACTGATCGTGATCTTGTCGCGCCCGGCGAGACCGGCGCAGCCCATGGCGAGTCCGAGCTGAACGCCCGGGTTGTCGCTCGGCGGCACGTCCGGGCCGCAGGACCGCACCATGCTCAGCGTCAGGTCGAGCAGCTTGCCGAGATCGAGCCCGGCGGCTGCGGCCGGCACCATGCCGAACGGGGAGAGCACCGAGTATCGCCCGCCGATTGTCGGATCGCCGTGAAAGATGCGGGCGAACTTCTGCTCGGTCGCGACCTTCTCCATCGACGAACCAGGATCGGTCACGGCGACGAAGTGCTGGCCGGCCTTGTCGGCGCCGACGGTCTCACCGACGCGCGACAGGAAGTACTCCTTCATCACGTTCGGCTCGGTGGTGCCGCCGGATTTCGACGAGACGATGAACAGCGTGGTGCCGAGCGTGACGCTGGCCTCCAGCGCGCGCACCTGCGCCGGATCGGTCGAGTCGAGCACGTGCAGCTTGGGGAAGCCGCTTTGTTGCCGGAAGGTCTGCGCCAGCACTTCCGGCCCGAGGCTGGAGCCGCCCATGCCGAGCACGACCGCATCGGTGAAATTGCGTGCCTTCACCCATTTGGCAAAGTCGGCGTAGTCGGCCAGCTTGGCCTTCTCGGCCTTGGCGCTGTTCAGCCAGCCAAGCCATTTGTCCTCGTCGGTGCCGGTCCACACCGATTTGTCTTCGGCCCACAGCAGCCGGATGGTGCCGTCCTTGCGCCACGTGTCGGCTTTCGCCTGATAGGTCTTCTCCAGCTCGCCCGGGAGCGCGAGCGTCTGCGTGCCGACTTCGCCGGCCAGCACCGTGTTGCGCTTGAATGCGACCGCACCAAGCAGCTTGTCGAAGGAATCGGCGAACAGCTGCAGGCCTTCGGTGACCAGCGTCTCGGTGATCTCCTTGAGCGAGATGCCGGCGTTCTCCAGATCCTTCAGAACCCGCACCGCATCGTCGACGTCCTCTTCAAGACTGTCGCGCGGCTTGCCGTGATCGCGGAAGGCATCGAGCGTCGCCGGCGGCACGGTGTTGACGGTGTTCGGGCCGATCAGCTCTTCGATATAGAGGACGTCGCTGTACGCCTGGTTCTTGGTGCCGGTCGAAGCCCACAGCAGCCGTTGCGGCTTCGCCCCGCAGACTTCGAGCTTGGCCCAGCGATCGCCGGAAAACAGTTGCTTGTAGTCTTGGTACGCCATCTTGGCGTTGGCGATGGCGACCTTGCCCTTGAGTTTCTCGAGCCGCGCCTTTTCTTCCGGATCGTTGGCCTGGGCGATCTTCTCGTCGATCTGTTTGTCGACCGCGCTGTCGATGCGGCTGACAAAGAAGCTGGCGACGCTTCCCACCTTCGCCGGGTCGCCGCCATTCGCGATCAGCGTTTCCAGCCCCGACAGATAGGCTTCCGCGACCTGACGATAGACGTGTTGCGCGAACAGCAGCGTGATGTTGACGCTGATGCCCTTGGAGATGAGATGCTTGATGGCGGCGAGGCCTTGCCGGGTCGCCGGCACCTTGACCATCAGGTTTTCGCGCTTGACCGTCTCCCACAGCCGTTCGGCTTCGACGATCGTCGCTTTGGTGTCGAGCGCCAGATAGGGCGACACTTCCAGGCTGACGAAACCGTCGCGGCCTTCCAGCCGGTCATAAGTCGGGCGCAGCACATCCGCTGCGTGTTGAATGTCTTCAACAGCGAGCGCCTCGTACAATTCGCCGACCGAACGATCACCCTGCTTCAGGGCGGCGCCGATCGCGCCATCATATTCGTCCGACGAGCCGATCGCCTTCTCGAAGATCGAAGGGTTGGAGGTCACACCCTTCACACCGTCATCATCGATCAGTTTTTTCAGATCGCCTTTGGCGATGAAGCCGCGGGCCAGGAAGTCCAGCCAGATCGACTGGCCGTGTTTTTCGAGCGCTTTGACGGGATTCATATGTGTGTCTGTCATTCGGTGCGAGGGGGCCTCGCCTGCATTTCCGTCCGGGAGCGGAAACTTGTCAACACGTCGATCTCACCGGTCGCGGGCGGACATGGCAGAGCCTGATTGACGCGCAAGCCTCCAAAGGGTTCCGGATCTGGACCTATCGCAATGCTGTGATGACCCGATGAACGACGCTTCGAAGCGGTTGCCTTCGAAACGGGCAATGGGTCCGCAGTTCGCGTTCAGGACGCGGCAAGGTCGGACTTAGTCAAATCCCACAACAGCTTATAGACACCGGCCGATATCAGCTGCGTCCCGACGGTGCTTTCGAACCGTTCGCTGAAAGCTGCCTTGACCGGTGCAACGTCGGTGCCTTCGATCACCACGAACCAGTCCGACGCGCCGGGGCTGGTCACGCCCGGCGGATCGGTGAGCGGCCGCGACAGGGTGGGATCGCTTTCGAGCAGGTGAATCGAAATCAGCCCGACGCATGATGTGGGATCGAACTGAGCGGCGATGTCTTGGCGCAGTGCCGCTTGCTCGCCGGTGCGCGGGCGAATGCGGACCAGACCGAGCACGGCGCCGCGTCCCTGGCCTTGGCTCGCCGTGATCCGTGCGACGCCGCGGATCATGTTCTTGAACTTGGCGATGTTGCGGTTGGACCACTCGGTCTGATTGGCGAGCGCCGCCCGATAGGCGGGACTACTCAGCACGTCGAAGCTTTGCGTCGAATACAACGCCAGATATTTCGGCGCCGCGTCGACCGCGACGTAGCGGCGCGCTTCGACAAACCCCTCGATGGCGACGCGCTCGGCGAGATGTTCGCGGTCGTACCATTGATTGAAATCGGCCTCGTCGTCGGGATCGATGTCCATCGACGTCAGCAACATTCCCTTGGCGGCGAGCGGCATCCGGCGATCCTTGTGCTGCGTTCAATGCGACGACAGGCGCGCGCCTGTCTTCTTCGTCTTTCGTACCGATCGCGGCTGCAATGTGGTGTCGCCGGGGGCGAGCAACCGGCCATCCTCGGCGTGGAGTTCGAGCTTTCGCACCGGGCGGCCGCCGTCGCGATCCACCAGCACCGTAGCGATTTCGTCCGGATGGGCGTCGAACTCTTCGCTCCACTGCCGCAGCGCGACCAGGATGGGGAAGGCGCCGCGTCCTTTGGGGGTCAGCCGATAGGCGTGATACGCGCTGCCGTCCGATGCCGGAACGATCTCCAGAATGCCGTGCTCGACGAGCGCGCGTAGCCGGCTGGCGAGGATATTCTTCGCCATTCCAAGCCGAGCCTGGAATTCGCTGAACCGCCGAACGCCCAGCAGGGCCTCCCGGATGATGAGCAGCGACCAGCCGTCGCCGAACGCATCCAGGGCGCGGGCCACCGGGCAGGGGTCGTGCTCAAAACTCGTCCGCTTCACCATCGTCGCCACCTGCCGATCACGCGCTTGTGTGGTTGCAATATAAAACTACTGCGGTACATCGCAATTAGTTTCATCATGCAACTAGAGAGAAGCGACCATGAGGCTGGCGGGCAAGACGGCACTGATCACGGGCGGCAATAGCGGCATCGGGCTGGCGACGGCGAAGCTGTTCGTCGCCGAAGGCGCTAAGGTGACGATCACCGGGCGCGATGCCGGGCGACTGAAGGCCGCTGCGGGCGAGCTGGGAAACGCGGCGCTCGCGGTCGAGGCGGACGTCAACGATGTGGCCGCGCTGGAGCGCGCTGCGGCACAGGCGGCGGAGAAATTCGGCAAGCTCGACATCGTGTTCGCCAATGCCGGCATCCCGGGTTCGACGCCGCTCGGCGCAACCACGCCCGACGCGTTCGAACAGGTGATCCGCACCAATCTGACCGCACCGTTTTTCACCGTGCAGGCGGCGCTGCCGCACCTCAACGACGGCGCCTCGATCATCCTCAATGGTTCGGTGATTTCGGTGCTCGGCAATCCCGGCTACGCGGCCTATGCGGCCAGCAAAGCCGGGCTGCGCGGCATGGCGCGGGTGATGGCGTCCGAACTGTCGCCGCGTAACATCCGCGTCAACGTCGTTGCGCCGGGGGCCGCTCGCACGCCGATCTGGAAGGGCGCCGCGCCGACCGATGCGGCGATGGCCGTGCTCGAGGGCCGCATTGCCGCCGCGACGCCGCTCGGCCGCATCGCCGAGCCGGAGCATATCGCCAGGACGGTGCTGTTTCTTGCCTCCGACGATGCCGCGCATATTCAAGGCGTCGAGATCTTCGTCGACGGCGGCGCCACCGGTCTGCCGGCAGGCGCGCCGATCTATCGCGGCTGAGGATCAGCGCGCGCGTTCGCTGCGATCGGCGACGTCGTTGATCGCAGCGATCACCGCATCACGAATGCCCGGGTCGTACAGCAAATGGCCGGCGGCATCGATGGTGCGGACCTCGCTGCCCGGCCACGCCGCGCTCAGCCGATGCGCTGTCGCGGGTGGGCACAGCAGATCGTAGCGGCCCTGCACGATGATGCCGGGAATTCCGGCGAGTTTGGCCGCCTCCGTCATCAATTGATCCGGCCTCATGAAGCAGTCGTGCACGAAATAGTGCGCCTCCATGCAGGGAGTCGTGGGAAGCGGCCTTGTATCACCGGCTTTCAACGGCTCGAGCCGCGTCCGCTTCGGTGCGATCTGCGACAGGATCGCCTCGGTCTCGCCCCAGCCGCGCACTGCGGGAGCGTGTATCACCGGATCGGGATCGAGAATGCGCCGCCAATATGCATCGAGCGGTGTCGCACGTTCATGCGCGGGAAGTCGCGCCAGGAAGTCGGCGTGAAGCTCGGGATAGAAGGTCGGCAGAGCCTCGAGAAAGGCGGCCTCCAGTTCAGCGCGGGTACCGAGAAACGTCGCCCGCAGCACGATGCCGCTGACGCGGTCCGGATGCGCCTGCGCATAGGCAAGCGCCAGCGTCGCGCCCCATGAGCCGCCGACCACCAGCCAGCGCTCGATGCCGAGCGTCGTCCTGATCGTTTCCATGTCGGCGATCAGATGCGGCAACGTGTTCGCCTCGCGGCCGCCCTTGGGCCGGCTGCGGCCGGCGCCGCGTTGATCGAACAAGATCGCGTGAAAGCGTCGCGCGTCAAACAGGCGGCGATGATCGGGCTGGCAGCCACTGCCGGGGCCACCATGCAGATACGCCGCCGCAACACCGTCGGGATTGCCACTGGTTTCGACGTACACCTCGTGGCCGTCGCCAACGTCGAGCATCCGCGACGTCAGCGGCGCCGCGGGGGTGGTGGTGGCGGGGCGGAGCTCGCGTTCTGCTTCGGGGGCCATTGGGTCTGGTTACAGCCAAATGCGGCGGAACGCGAGCTCGGCAAGGCACTCGCGCGGGCAGGCGCCATGCGGCGGACAGGGTTGCGGATCGCCGTCCGCGCCCTCACTTTCCACCAAAGCACGTACGGAAGGTTGGATGCCAAAGTATTATTTCAATACCAGGATCGGCGCGGAGCTGATCCCAGATCCCGAAGGCGAAATTCTCCGGGACGCAGATCACGCCTGGGAAGTGGCGCGCGCCACCATTCGCGAGATCGTCAAGACCGAGGCTGCGCAGGTCGATCTGATCCGCGCCAGTCTCGAGGTGACGGACGAGCACGGCGAGGTCGTGCTCGATTTTCCCTTCAGCGAAGCCTTGATCGACATGCCGGCGATCCCCCGGAACCGGCACTGACGCGGCCCGATTTGGCGGTGGCGCAGGGCCGATGCCCGCGTTATCACGTCAGTGTCGATCGGGGGTAATATGCAAGACATCTGGCGACTGTCCGCTACCGAACTGGCCGCGCTGATCAGCGCCCGCAAGCTCTCCGCCCGCGAAGCGACCCAGGCGGCGCTGGATCGGCTCGATGCCGTCAACCCTGCCATCAATGCGGTGATCGATCATCGTCCTGCGGAGGCGCTGGCGCGGGCCGATGTCGTCGATGCGGCGCTGACGCGCGGCGATGAGGTCGGGCCGCTCGCCGGCGTGCCGGTCACCGTCAAGGTTAATGTCGATCAGCAAGGCTTCGCCACCACCAACGGCGTCACGCTGCAGCGCGACCTGATCGCGGCTTCGAACAATCCGGTGGTCGACAATCTGCTGAAGGCCGGCGCGGTGATTGTCGGCCGCACCAACACTCCGGCGTTTTCCTTCCGCTGGTTCACGGCCAACAAGCTGCACGGCGAGACCCTCAACCCGCGCGACCCGTCGATCACGCCCGGCGGATCATCCGGCGGCGCAGGCGCCGCGCTGGCCGCCGGCATCGGCCATCTCGCCCACGGCACCGACATCGCCGGCTCGGTGCGCTATCCGGCCTATGCCTGCGGCGTGCATGGGCTGCGGCCGACGCTCGGCCGCATCGCCGCCTTTAACGCCTCGTCACCGGAGCGTGCGATCTGCCCGCAGATCAGCGCGGTATCCGGGCCCCTGGCGCGGACCATCGCCGATCTGCGGCTCGCGCTCGCGGCATTGTCGCAGCCCGATGCGCGCGATCCATGGTGGGTGCCGGCGCCCCTGCAGGGCCCGCCCCGCGACAAGCGCGCGGCGCTGTGCGTCGCGCCGGACGATCTCGCGGTGGTGCCGGAGGTTCGCGACGCGGTGCTGGATGCCGGGCGGCGGCTCGAAGCGGCTGGCTGGACGGTTGAATTGATTGAGACTACGCCGCCGCTGCGCGAAGCCGCCGAGCTGCAGGCGCAGTTCTGGCTCGGCGACGGCTACCGGGCGATGCTCGACGCCGCAGAGCGCGAAGGCGACGAGGGCGCGCTCGCCTGCCTCAATGGCAACCAAACCCGCGAGATCACCGACGCGGCAACGCTGTCGCGCCTGCTGGTCCGCCGTGCGACGCTGACCCGCGACTGGGAGATGTTCTTCCAGCGCTACGCGGTGCTGCTGATGCCGGTGTCGGGCGAACTACCGTTCCCACAGCGGTTGGATTTGAAGGACGAGTCTTCCTTCAAGCGAGTCTGGGCCGCGCAGATGCCGCAAGTCGGCATTCCGTTCGTCGGGCTGCCCGGACTGACAGTGTCGACCGGTCTGGTCGGGCGCGTCCCGGTCGGCGTGCAGCTCGTGGCCGGGCGTTATCGCGAGGATCTGTGCCTGCTCGCCGGCGAGGCGATCGAAGCAGGCGGCACGCCGCCGTCGCCGATCGATCCGGTGCAGTAAGCGCGAAGGGCGAGCGGCGATGACCTCGATCTATGACTTCTCTGCGAAGACGCTGGGCGGCGAGGATATTTCGCTGAAGCAGTTCGAGGGGCAGGTGCTGCTGATCGTCAACACCGCCAGCGCCTGCGGCTTCACCCCGCAATACAAGGGGCTGGAGGCGCTGCAGCAGCGCTACGGCGGACGCGGCTTTTCTGTGCTGGGCTTTCCCTGCAATCAGTTCGGCGCGCAGGAGCCGGGCGACGATGCTGAGATCGCGCAGTTCTGCTCGCGCAACTACGGCGTCAGCTTTCCGATGTTCGCCAAGATCGACGTCAACGGCGCGCAGGCGCATCCGCTGTACACTTTCCTGAAGGGTGAGAAGGGCGGCCTGCTCGGCGCCGGCATCAAGTGGAATTTCACCAAATTTCTGGTCGACCGAAGCGGCCATGTGGTATCGCGTCACGCGCCGACGACCACGCCGGAGTCGCTCGGCAAAGACATCGAGACGTTGCTATGACCGATCCGACTGAGAACATCGAACTGCCCGACCGCCTCTCGGTCGAGGAATCCAGCCCGTACTACAATGAAGCCGTGCTGGCGCTCGACGTCGGCATCCGCTTCAAGGGCCAGGAAAAGACCAACGTCATCGAATACTGCGTCAGCGAGGGCTGGATCCGCGTCGCCGCCGGCAACGCCAAGGACCGCTTCGGCAATCAGCTCGCCATCAAGGTCCACGGTCCGGTCGAGCCCTTCGTTCGGCCGCGAAGCTGAGAGCGTCGGGCGCCCAGCTCGGACCATCGCCGGTACGGGCCGCGCCGATGACGACGCAATGACGATTTCGGTCTGTTTTGACCGAAAAGATGCGGCATTTTCGCAACGATCGGGCGGGCGGATCGACCGTCTGCGCCTGAGCCGGCTGATTACACTTGCGGCCGCGCGTGGTTCTCGTCAGCATTCCCAACGAACTTGCTGCTACGCAGTCCGACCGGTCTGCGTTGATCACTTCGATCGCAGGGGATGGCTGGTGTCGATTGCCGAGAACCGCCAGAAGCGCCGCTTCCAATTGCTGCTGATCAAGCCGTCGCATTATGGCGACGATGGCTATGTGATCCGTTGGTGGCGCGCCACCATCCCCTCCAACTCGCTGGCGAGCGTCTACGGCATCGCGCAGGACAGCGCGGCCCGGCAGGTGCTCGGTCCTGATGTCGAGATCGACATCGAAGCGATGGACGAGTTCAACACCCGGATCGACATCCCCAAATTACTCAAGCGGTTCGCCGCCAACGGCAATTTCGGCATGGTCGGACTGATCGGCGTGCAGTCGAACCAGTATCCGCGCGCGCTCGACATTGCGCGGCCGTTCCGCGCGGCCAACATCCCGGTCGCGATCGGCGGCTTTCATGTGTCGGGGTGCCTGTCGATGCTCGACGGCAAAGCGGTCGATCTCGACGCCTGCCGCGACCTTGGCGTATCGATCTTCGCCGGCGAGGCCGAGGGGCGGATCGATGCGTTGCTGCGCGATGCGGCCAGCGGCAAATTGCAGCCGGTCTACAACTATCTCGACGATCTGCCCGGCATCGAAGGCACGCCGGTGCCGTATCTGCCGCTCGCCAACGTCAAGCGCACGCTCGGGCTGTCGACCTCATTCGATGCCGGTCGCGGCTGCCCGTATCAGTGCTCGTTCTGCACCATCATCAACGTCCAGGGCCGCAAGTCGCGCTATCGCTCGCCGGACGATGTCGAAGCGCTGGTCCGCGCCAACTGGCAGCAGGGCGTTTCGAAGTTCTTCATCACCGACGACAACTTCGCGCGCAACAAGGATTGGGAAGCGATCCTCGATCGGCTGATCTGGCTGAAGGAAGAGCAGGGCATCCCGCTCGGCCTGCTGATCCAGGTCGACACGCTGTGTCACAAGATCCCCAACTTCATCGAGAAATGCAAACGTGCCGGCGTCACCCGCGTTTTTCTCGGGCTCGAGAGCATCAACCCCGAGACGCTGCTCGCCGCCAACAAGCGGCAGAACAAGATCACCGAATATCGCGCGATGCTGCTCGCCTGGAAGGCGCAGGGCATCATCACGCTGGCCGGTTATATTCTCGGCTTCCCGGCCGATACGCCCGAAAGCATTCTGGCCGACATCGACATCATCAAGCGCGAACTGCCGATCGACATCCTGGAGTTCTTCTGCCTGACGCCGCTGCCAGGCTCGGAAGATCATCAGAAGCTGTGGAAGGCCGGGATCGCGATGGATGCCGATCTCAACAAATACGACATCGAACACGTCTGCACCGCGCATCCGAAAATGTCGCAGCAGCAGTGGGAAGCCATCTATCAGCAGGTCTGGCGGCACTACTACGAGCCGGCACACATCGAGACGCTGCTGCGCCGTGCCGGCAAGACCGGTATCAAGATGGACAGCATGGTGAAGCTGCTGCTGACTTTCTCGCTGGCGGTGTCGCTGGAGAACGTCCATCCGCTGCAGAGCGGCATCTTCCGGCTGCGGCATCCGAGCGAGCGGCGGCCCGGCCTGCCGCGCGAGAGCGCGCTGCTGTTCTGGCCGCGACTGGCGCTGGAGCTCGTGCGCAAGACCGGCGTGATCCTGTCGACGGCGTGGGGGCTTAGCAAGGTCGCCTACCGGGTGGCGCGCGATCCCAAGCGCTACGACTACATGGACGCAGCACTGACGCCGGTGACGGACGGCGACGAGACCGAGCTGGAGATGTTCACCCACACCGCCGCCGCCAAGCAGGCGGTGGCGCATCGAGCTAAGGTGCTGAGCCTGACGAAAGGCGCGGCCTGACGCCGCGTTAACGTTTGGAGCGAGATTGGCCGCCACGTTGCGCGTAGTGGCGAGCAGGTGTTGTGGGAAGCTCGGCCACTCTCACCGACATCTAGCCGCCCAGCAGGCTTGTTTGCTGATTCGCGGTGATTCGTCGCCGCTTCGTTCTTCGCGTGTTCCAGACGTTAAGATCGGCTGCGAGCAGTGTCACAGCGCGGGACAGCGATGATGTGCGGCTGAAGATCGGCGCGAGTAAGGCTCGGGAAGCTGAGAGCGGCCGCAAGCCGTGCGGTGTTAACAACTTCTCCGCGTTTCGCACTCCAGAGGAGATGCCGCGCCATGATCTCCAACATCTCGCAACCCTGATTTCCTCGACTTCTTGAGGGGGGCGACAGCCTGCATCCTGATTCGCTCCGATTCGGGCCCGCTTCGTTCCGCCGCTGTTCCAAATGTTAAGATGCGGCGGCAGCCTTGTCGCAAACCGGAACAGCTGGTCAGGAGGTCAGGCTTGCTTGGCCCGCGCCTTGGCGACCAGGCTCCGTCTAAACGCGCGATCGCGCTTGAGGTGCCATTCGCGGCTCATCGCGTCCTGACGGCAGGTGAAGCGCTCGCTGTGGATCAGCACCCAGCTGCGCCCTCGCGTCGAGCGCGCGCCGGTGCCGGCGTTGTGCTGTCCGAGCCGGCGGTCGAGATCGAGCGTCCAGCCGACATAGGTCAGGTAGCGGCCCGCGCTGGCGCAGCCGAGCACATAGACGAAACACTCTTCTTCGGCGGCGATCTCTTGCATCGGGCGAATCTCGCATGACGCCGCGAGTCCGGCAACCCGCCGCGGCATGCGGGCGTTGACAGCACTCGGCGAAAGCCGCTTGCTGGCCTGCAATCAAGCATGGAGAGACCGATGATCTGCAGAGCCCTGGCGTGGACGATGGCGACGGCGCTGCTCGGCAGCACCGCGGCGCTGGCGCAGGACGTTCCTGGCATCGAGATCTGCACCGTCGAGAAGACCATGGAGCGGCGCACCAGCTGCCTGCAGAGCAATGTCGACTTCCTGAAGAAGTCGCTCGACAAGGCGCGGCTCGAACAGCAGCAGAAGCTCGATGCGGCCAACCGTCAGATCGAGGCGCTGAAGACCGCGCTGGCGGCGATGCAGAAGAGCGTCGAGCAATTGCAGGCGCCGCCGAAAAAGCCGGAGCCGGCTGCGCCGGCCCAGGCCGCGCCTAAGGATGCGGCCAAGGATGCGCCTCCGGCCAAGACTGACGCGAAGTAATAACCGCGCGTGCCGTTCCACGGAATTCCGCAACGGCGCTCTGCTTGGCTTCGCCTGCCGACATGCCTAACATCCCGGCCAACTCGGCGCGGGATGCATCCGCCCGGCAACAACAACCATCGGGAGGATTCATGTCCAACATCCGCGTACTCGCCACTGATCTCGCTTTCCCTGAAGGCCCGGTGGTGATGGCCGATGGCTCGGTGGTGCTGGTCGAGATCCGGGCGCAGCAGCTGACGCGGGTCTGGCCCGACGGCCGCAAGGAAGTCGTCGCGAAGATTCCGGGCGGCCCGAACGGCGCCGCGCTCGGGCCGGACGGCAAGATGTACATCTGCAATAACGGCGGGTTTGGCTGGTTTCCGTCACGCGGCACGATGATGCCGGGCGCGCCGGCCGCGCACGAATACATCGGCGGCTCGATCCAGCGCGTCGATCTGCAGAGCGGCGCGGTGGAAACGCTGTTCGACACATGCGGCGAGCATCCGCTGAAGGGGCCGAACGACCTCGTCTTCGACAAGCACGGCGGGCTGTGGTTCACCGATCTCGGCAAGCGCCGCGCCCGCGACATGGACGTCGGCGCGGCTTACTACATCAAGCCTGGCATGAGCGAGATCACCGAGCAGGTGTTCGGCACGCTGCCGCTCAACGGCATCGGCCTGTCGCCGGACGAGACCACGATGTACGCGGCCGAAACCCCGACGGCGCGGTTGTGGGCTTACGACATCTCTGCGCCGGGCGAGGTCAGGCCGCGCGACGTGATCTATCGCGGCGAGAAGGGCAAACCGATCGCCGGCCTCGGCGGCTATCAGATGTTCGATTCGCTGGCGGTCGAAGCCGGCGGCAATGTCTGCGTCGCGACGCTCGTCTCCGGCTGCATCTCGGTGATCGCGCCGGACGGCACGCTGGTCGAGCAGGTGGAGACCGGCGACCGCGTCACCACCAACATCGCATTCGGCGGCCCCGAACTGAAAACGGCCTACATCACGCTGTCCGGCAAGGGCGAACTCATCGCCATGGACTGGCCGCGCGGCGGCCTGCCGCTCAATTTCTTGAACAAGTAAGCGGTTGTCGACGAGCCACTACGACTGCTTCGTCATGCCCGGGCTTGTCCCGGGCATCCACGCCTTGCAGCGATGCGCCGAAAAAGACGTGGATGGCCGGGACAAGCCCGGCCATGACGGCTAAGTTGAGCGCCTCATCAACAAGGAAGCGCGCAGATGCCCTGGCTCGAACCCGTCACCCTCAGCGGACCGCACGCGACGCTGGAGCCTCTGCAGCCGGCTCACCGCGACGGGCTGATCGAGGCCGTGCAGGACGGCGAGCTGTGGAAGCTGTGGTACACGTTCATCCCGGAGCCCGCCAAGATGGAGGCGGAAATCGCGCGCCGCCTGGCGCTGCAGGCGCAAGGTGCAATGCTGCCGTGGACGGTGCGCGATGCGGACGGCCGCATCGCCGGCATGACCACCTACATGAATGTCGACGCCGCCAACCGCAGGGTCGAAATCGGCTCGACCTGGTATGCATCGCGCGTCCAGCGCACCGGGCTGAACACGCAATGCAAGCTGCTGCTGCTGAGGCACGCATTCGAGGCGCTGGACTGTATCGCGGTGGAGTTCCGTACTCACTTTTTCAATCATCAATCCCGCCGCGGTATCGAACGGCTCGGCGCCAAGCAGGACGGAATTCTGCGTAACCATCAGATCGCGCCGAACGGGACGCTGCGTGACACGGTGGTGTACTCGATCATCGCGCCGGAGTGGCCGACCGTGAAAGCGCATCTGAACTATCAGCTGGCGGAGAAGCCGCGGTCGGCCAGCCGGGTTCCCTGTGATCTCTTTCAGACTGCTAACTGCTTGCTGAGCCAAAGGGTGATCGGCTAAGCTCGGCTGGTTTGATTTACATCATTTCGGGGCCGGGCCGGCTCCGCCATGCTGCGACGATGCCGTTCTACCGCTTTCATGTCTGCGATCCGATCAACCGCGTCGATGGCCCGGGCCACGACGGGGCGGCTCTGGCTGACGACATCGACGCGACGCTGTTCGCGGCCGGCGTGATCCAACGGCTGATCCAACTGCAACCGACCGTGCCCAAAACCTGGGCGATCGAGATCATGCAAGACCACCGCCGCGTCTGCGCGCTGCCGTTCGACAAAGGCTGCCAGGTCATGCTGCGCCCCGAATGGGTGTGCGACCAGCCGACGGATGTGCACGAGGGGTGGCGCTGAGCGCCTCGATTCATCGAAGCGCGTCCTAACCTCTCCCCGCGCGCGGGGAGAGGTCGACCCGGCAGAGCGAAGCGAAGCCGGGGCGGGTGAGGGGGCGCGTCCGCGAGCCTGAGCCTTCAATATCTTGTACGATATCGATGAATAGGGTGGGCAGCTCGGCTGCGTGGAAACGCCCCCTCATCCCACCCTTCTCCCGCGCGCGGGGAGAAGGAACTGGCCCTGCCCGGGGAGGGGTTACTTCGTTCCAGAACGTAAAGGGCTTACGCCGCCACGCCCGGCAGTTCATCCGCCCGGTACAGCGTATCGATCGTCACCGTTCCATTCGCGCGCGATACGCAGGGGCAGATCTTGCCGTTGTGCTGCTTCTGCTCGGCGCTGAAGAACACGTCGCGGTGGTCGATCTCGCCGTCGACACGGGCGACGTCGATCGCGCA
The DNA here is from genome assembly GCF_003591005.1 of Rhodopseudomonas palustris. Classification (GTDB taxonomy): domain Bacteria; phylum Pseudomonadota; class Alphaproteobacteria; order Rhizobiales; family Xanthobacteraceae; genus Rhodopseudomonas; species Rhodopseudomonas palustris_K. The sequence goes on along the minus strand of NZ_QYYD01000009.1, from coordinate 98,531 downwards.
GACGCCGCATTCGCCGCGCTGGCAATCCGAGATCACCTCGAAGCCGGCGGCGTTGAGGACGTCGAGCATCGAGCGATCGCGCGGCACCAGGATTTCCTGCCCGGTGGTCTCGATCCGGATGCGGAATTCACGGGTCGGCAAGCGGCCGCTTGAGCCGAAGGTCTCGAAGCAGAGATCGCTGGCCAGGCGGCCGGCGTCGGCCCAGGCGTGCTTGGCAGCCTCGAGCATCCGCAGGGGGCCGCATACCACGGCGATCGCATCGGTCGGCAAGGCCGCGAAGGTGGCCGCGAGGTTCAGCCGCGCGCCCTGTGAACTGGCGTGAAGGGTGAAGCGGTCGCCGAGCAAGGCGCTCAACTCATCATGCAGCGCGGCGTCCTCGCGCGACTTCGCTGCGTAGTGCATCGACAGGCCGACGCCCTTGCGGGCCAGCGCCGCGGCGATGCCGAGCATCGGCGTCACGCCGATGCCGCCGGCGATCAGGCAGTAATGCTGCCGGCTCCAGTCGATCTCGAACAGCGAGGTCGGGTTGGTGATCTCCAGGCGGCCGCCCGGCTGCAGCGCCCACATCGCGCGCGATCCGCCGCGGCTGTCGTCGGCGAGGCGCACGGCAATGCGCAGCAGGCCATCCGCACACGGGATCAGCGAGTAGCTGCGCCGCTCCGGCTGGCCGTCGATCAGCACCGCGACGCTGATGTGGCTGCCCGGCGCCCAATTGGCCGCCGGCAGGTCCGGCTTCAGCGTGATCTCGCGAACGGTCGACGACAGATCGCGCGTCGCGACGACGGTGGCGTGGCTCCAGTGCTCGGCGAAACGCATGCGAGGCTCCTATCTGTCCGCCGCCGAGGTCACCAGCGTCAGCGCCGGCAACAGATCGAGATGCGTGCGGTTGCGTAGCGCCAGCCGCAGATTGCGCACCGCGAGCCGCGCGTGCTCGCGCATCACCGCCTCGGCGCGGCCGCCTTCGCGGTTCTCGATCGCATCGACCACGATGCGGTGGTGATCCTGCGCGATCATCAGGATCTGATGCGCCTCCGGCAGCGCCGACTGCGCCATCACGAACGCGCTCGGCGAAGCGAAGGGCAGGGCGGCGACGCGGTCGATCTGCCGCATCACCGGGCCACTCCCGGAGAGTTCGTTGAGCAGCGCATGGAAGCGCGCGTTCAAGGACACGTAGGACGAGAACGCTTCGACCGAGATCGGGTCCTGCTTCACCAACAGATCGATGTCGGCGAGACATTCCTTCAGCGGCTCGAGCTGCCGCGCACTGGCGCCGCGCTCGGCGGCGAAGCGGGCGGCGAGGCCTTCCATCGTGCCGCGCAGCTCGATCGAGTCGAGGATGTCGCGCTCGGAAAACGCCTTGACCATGAAGCCGCCGGACGGGATCGCCTGCAGCAGGCCTTCGTCCTCGAGCCGCACCAGCGCCATTCGCACCGGCGTGCGCGACACCCCGGTGATCTCGACCGCCTGCAGTTCGGAGATCCGTTCGCCGGCGCGAAGCTGGCCGGACAGCACCATGTCGCGCAGCGCCAGCTGCGCCCGCACGGTCTGCGACATCGAGCGGTCGGCGACCTTGTCGTTCATCGCCTACTCCGCAGCCTGCAGCCGTGGTGCGGCTTCCTGCGCTGCCATCCGGTCGATCAGCTTGCGCGACCACATCGCGCCGGCGTCGATGTTGAGGTTGTAGAAGACGCGGTCCGGGTTTTCGCTGATCGCGCGCTGCTGCGCTTCGAGAATGAGCTCGTCCTCGCCGAAAATGCCGGCGACGCCGTCGCGGATCTCGGTGGTGAGGCGCTGCTCGGTGAGCCGGTAGTTACGCACGAACGCCCAGAAGTAGTGGCAGGTCGTCTCGGTCTCCGGCGTCATGGTGTTGAGCACGAAGCCGTTGACGCCCTGCGAACGATCGCCTTCCGGCGCACCACTTCCCGCAGGAGCGACGCCGACGTCGATCGTCACCGTGCCGGGCGCCTCGAAGCGGATGATCTGCCAGCGGTCGACCAGGCCGGGCTTGCGCAGCTGCGCGGCCCAGAACGGCGGAGCCTCGATGCCGCGCATCCAACGCGTCACCGTCACGGTGCGATCACCATGGGTGACGTCGAACGGCGCCTCGGCCACCGCCTCGTTGCCGATCGAGGAGCCGTGTACGTAAGTCTCGTGGGTGAGGTCCATCAGATTGTCGACCACCAGCCGCCAGTCGCATTTGACGTGGATGGTCTTGCCGTCGCCGGCCCAGGCCGGATCGTCGTTCCAGTGCATGTCCGGCACCAGCGCCGGATCGGCCAGCGTCGGGTCGCCCATCCACAGCCAGATGAAGCGATGCCGCTCGACCACCGGATAGCTACGCACGCAGGCCGACGGGTTGATCGTCTCTTGCGACGGCATGTAGGTGCAGCGGCCCTGCGGGTTGTACTTCAGGCCGTGATAGCCGCAGACCACGGTGTCGCCTTCGAGCCGCCCCTTGGATAGCGGCACCAGCCGGTGCCAGCACGCGTCTTCGAGCGCGGCGACCGTGCCGTCGGCCTTGCGATACATCACGACGTGCTTGCCACAGATCGTGCGCGGCAACAGCGCGTGCTTGATATCGGCGTCCCACGCCGCCGCATACCAGGCGTTGAGCGGAAAAGCAGGCATCACGGCCTCCCTGACAGTCGTTCTTATTCTGAGTTCAGATTGTATACCAAAATCGCGGGACAGCAAGTCTGTTCCAGTTAAAAAGGTAGTTTGATACTTATTCTTGTATACCATCAACGAGCCGACAGTCGAAAGGAACATCCCGACTTGGCCTGCTGGGCGGTCTGCTCGTTCGATGCGTCTCCAACATGGGGGCCGCGATGACCGATCTCGAAACATTGGACGATGCCGCGCTCGTCGCCGCATGGTTCGACAGCCTGCCGCGCGACGAAGAAATCGAGCACGTCGGCGCCTACAACCGCCGCTTTCAAGAGAGAGCCCGACAGCGAGGCAGGATCGTGCAGGTCCTGCGCAGCCGAGGCGGGGCGTCGTTACGAGGGCTGCTCGAACATGCAGATCCAACCGTGGCCAAGGCCGCCACGCTGGCCTTGGAGCAGCCGGACGGTCCGCTACCGGCGCAAGTGCCGCCGTTGCCGCCGGAGCATCCGGCGTTCTGGATGATCCGCAATCCTCCGCCTCCGGCCTTGTCGGCGGCGGAGATCGCACATCGGCTCGGCAAAATCCTGCCCGATCACACCGACGCGCTGCTTCGCTGCTTGCGACCCGCTATCGGTCTATGGCCGCAAGCTGAACGACCGGATGCACCGGTGGACGGTTCACGCCTCGGCGGAATGCCTTATGCGCCGCCCGGGTGGGACTGGCCCGTCGCGGCGGGCGAGCCGATGCTGTTCATCGGTCAGATCAACTGCGCAGACGTGCAAGGCCTGCCGGGCGCCGAGGTATTACCGCATCGCGGCCTGTTGTCGTTGTTCGCTGATCACGACACCGCGATGGGCTGCTTGCTCACCGGGCAGGGCGGCGCTGTGTATCATTGGCCTGATACGGACGGCCTCGTGCCGGCCGAGCCGCCGCTGAAGGTCCTGATGCAGCTCGCGCGGGCCGAACTGCTGTTCAGGCCGATGTTCGATCTACCCGATCCGAACAGCAGCATCATCTCCGCGATCCTCCCCGACCGGGAGCATCTAGGCGTCTATGAGAGCTTTTGCCGCGAAATGACCACCTACGGTATGCCCGAGGCATGGAGCGGCGCGAGCGGCAGCAAGCTGCTCGGCTGGCCGGACCTTCTGCAGGACGAGGACTTTGCACTCGACGAGCCATTCGTCGGCTATCGGCTGCTGCTGCAACTCGACAGTTATACCAACGGCCAGGATTTCGTGGATTGGGGGCCCGGTGGCTATCTTTACTACTTCCTCAGCGGCCAAGCGTTCGCACAGCAGCGCTGGGACGCGGCCGAGCTCGCGATGCAGTGCACGTAACGGCTACGCGACCGCGCAAACCAATTCGGACTCGACGGGCGCCCGCTGCGCAAGCGCCCCGGAATGACTGGGACTGGAATAAGTAACAAGCATTTCGTTCGTCATTCCGGGATGCGCCGCGCAGCAGCGCAGGCCCGGAATCGATACTCCCCGTCCTAACTGTGAGGCACGAAGGCCGAGCGGCTGTGCAATAAAGCGAGCACCGACGGTGGATTCCGGGTTCGCGCTACGCGTGCCCCGGAATGCCGGGTCGAGAGGCAGTCAGTGTTGCAGGGCAGCGCCGTGCAAGGGGCAACGGCCGCCCTTACACTTCCCGCCGGCTCAGGAACGCGAGCCGCTCGAAAAGGTGAACGTCCTGTTCGTTCTTCAAGAGCGCGCCGTGCAGCGGCGGGATCAGTTTGCGCGGGTCGCGTTCCTTCAGCTGCTCCGGCGTCATTTCCTCGTTGAGCAGCAGCTTCAACCAGTCGAGCAGTTCGGAGGTCGACGGCTTCTTCTTCAAGCCTGGCACATCGCGGACTTCGAAGAAGATTTTGAGGGCTTCCGCCACCAGCCGCTGCTTGATGCCGGGGAAGTGCACGTCGACGATGGCCTGCATCGTGTCGGCATCGGGGAACTTGATGTAGTGGAAGAAGCAACGGCGCAGGAAGGCGTCGGGCAGCTCCTTCTCGTTGTTCGAAGTGATCACCACGATCGGCCGCTTCTCGGCGCGGATGGTTTCGCCGGTCTCGTAGACGTGGAATTCCATCCGGTCGAGTTCGAGCAGCAGGTCGTTCGGGAATTCGATGTCGGCCTTGTCGATTTCGTCGATCAGCAGCACCGGACGTTGCGCGTGCGTGAAGGCATCCCAGAGCTTGCCGCGCTTGATGTAGTTCTTGATGTCCGAGACGCGCGGATCGCCGAGCTGGCTGTCGCGCAGGCGCGAAACGGCATCGTATTCGTACAGGCCCTGTTGCGCCTTGGTGGTGGACTTGATGTGCCAAGTCAGCAGCGGGGCGCCGAGCGCTCGCGCGACTTCCTCGGCCAAGACGGTCTTGCCGGTGCCGGGCTCGCCTTTCACCAAGAGCGGCCGTTCGAGCACGATCGCCGCGTTGACGGCGACCTTGAGGTCGTCGGTCGCCACATAGTCCTTGGTGCCGGTGAACTTCATGCGTTTCTGCCTCGTCTGTGATCAGGCGGCGCGCGCCATTCTTGTTGTTTATTGTTTGCTTGTCGGGTCCTGGATGTGGTCGCCCCCGGCGCTGCGACCTGACGAGAGCAGCGCCGGGGGCTTGCGTATCAGGCTCTGCGGATCATGGCCAGCAGCACCAGCACGATCACTGCGCCGATGGCGGCGTTGATGATCGCCCGAAAGATGCCGGTGCCGAGTGAGACGCCGAGGAACGGCAGCAGCCACCCGGCAACGACGGCGCCGACAATGCCGACGGCCATATTGCCGATCAGCCCGAAGCCGCCACCGCGCACCAATAGGCCTGCCAGCCAGCCGGCGATTGCGCCCACCAGAAGCCAAATGATGATGGAATCGATACCCATGGAAGATCCCCCTCGATCCTGAGCATGCGGGCAATGCGCCGCAGCACGCCGACTTTACGGGAAACCAGCCCGCAGGGTCTAGGCGTTTGGAACTTGACCGCGCGGGCTCGTCGTCGTCGTCGGGCCTGGAGCTTCGTCCGGAACCAGCGGAGTCGCATCGTCTACCTGGACGACCGCCGCGATGCTGCGATTCCGCCCGCTGCGCTTGGCTTGATACAATGCCATGTCGGCGTCGCGGACCAGCTTCGCTGGGTCGTTCATCGCGGCGGTCCGGCTGGCTACGCCGATGCTGACGGTCAGATAACCGGCAGGAGAGGCGGGATTTGCGAGGCCCAACTGACGAACCGCGCGGCGAACTTGTTGGGCCAGACGCATCGCGGCTTCGATATCGCTGCCGGGGAGCACGATGGCGAATTCCTCGCCGCCATAGCGGGCCGCGTGGCCGCCGGATTCGGCGGCCGCGGCTGCCAGCAGTGAACCGATCAGTTTTAGACCCTGGTCGCCCGCCTGATGGCCCAGACAGTCGTTGAAGCCTTTGAAGTAGTCGACGTCGATCATCACCACCGACAGCTGAAGACTGGTCTTGAACGCAGCCTCGAGGAACTCCTCGTGGGCGCGGCGGTTCGGCAAACCCGTCAGGCCGTCAGTCCGGGCCAGTTCCGTCAGGCGGCAATTCAGCGCATCGACCTCGTCTTCAACCGCCTTGCGACGCGTGACGTCGCGCAGCGTGCAGACGATATGGTTACCCGGTCTGCCGTTCTGACGCGTGAAGCGGAAATTCGCCTCCAGCCAGATCAGCGTGCCATCGGTGCGCTCCATGCGGAATTCGGCCCGCAGCCCGTCGCGGGAATTCGCGAGATGCTTGCCCATCGCGCGCAGGCCGGCGACATCGTCCGGATACAGCATGTCCATGCAAGGACGGCCGACCATCTCGTCGGGAGTGAAGCCGAGCACCCCCTCGGCGGATTCCGAGACGAAACTCACAACGCCGTGGTCGTCGAGTAACACGACGACGTCGGCGATATTGGCGTCGATCAGGCGGTGGCGGGCGTCGCGCTCACGCAGAATTGCATCGAAACGCTGGCGGTTGCGCAATTGCCCGGCGAGCACGGCAGCTAACAGCACGATACAGGCGAGCATCGCGGTGGCGACCACCGTATCCGACCGGACGCCTTCCCGCCATCGGGCCAAGACCGAGTCTTCGGTGCGGGCCACCGTCACCACCAGTGGATAGCGCTGCACGCGTTCATAGGCGTAGTACTTGACCAGGCCGTCGAACGGGGACTGCTCCAGGCTGTAGCCTTTCGGGCTGTGCGGAAGCAATTCGCGGAGCAGCACGGAATTGGCGAGGTCCCTGCCTTCCATTGCGGCCGGCCAGCGGATCATGACCCTGCCGTCGTCTGCGGCGAGCGTGATCGCCCCGTCGCGGCCGAGATCGAGAGTTTTGTAGAAGGCGGTGAAATAGTCGCGTTCGATGGTCGCGAGCACGACGCCGCCGAAGCTGCCGTCGGCGTTGTCGATACGCCGCGTCAATGCGATGATCGGCCGCCCTGAATGTCGCGACAGGATCGGCCCGGTGATTTGCAGTGCCTTGGCCGCGCTGTCGCGATGATGAATGAAGTACTCTCGATCTGCGTTGTTGAACGAAGGCGGCGATGCCAGTGAGGCGTAGCGAAGATCGCCGTCGCGGTCGAGAATCATCAGGTCACTGATCTGATCGAGCTTGTCGACAATTTCGCGCAGCCGGGCATCGAATTTCTGGCGGTCAGGAAGGGTCTGCTGGCGCACGGACGTGACAACATCGTCGATCGCGATGTCGATGGTCTGAAACGTGTGCGAGGCGTGTTCCGCCAGCGAGTGTGCCAGATTTCGCAACTCGGTCTCGCTTTGCGCGATGGCGTTCTGTCGGGCTTCGTAGCCTTTCCAGACAACGAGGCCGAGAACGCAGGCGCTCAGGGCGAGCACGAAAAGGGTCACGACCAGAATCGGCGTCGTCAGCCGACCGGTCAAACTCGGCGATCTGGTGTTGCGGGCGTTCATCGGCGCGTCGGGTTATCTGCGCCTCCACACCTGCACAGCTTTACTTACCCAACCCATAATCGGATTGTTCCGTTTGACGGCATTCCGGGTTCCGCCGACTGTTTTCAACAGCCGGCGGCCCGGCCTGTACCCTTGACGCCCGGCACCACTCGGGCAATCTGTCGTTCATGTTCCTTCAGTTCTTCACGTCGCTGCGCGACGCCCAGGTGCCGGTCACTCTCCGCGAATATCTGACCTTGATGGCGGCGCTCGACGCCGACCTCGCGGATCAGAGCGTAGAGAATTTTTACTATTTGTCGCGGGCCGCCCTGGTCAAAGACGAGCGCAACCTCGACAAGTTCGACCGGGTGTTCGGGGCCACCTTCAAGGGCTTGGAAAACCTCCTCGACGCGATGGAGAAGGCTGAGATCCCGGCCGAGTGGCTGAAGAAGCTGGCCGAGAAGTATCTCACCGAGGAAGAGAAAAAGCAGATCGAGGCGATGGGCTGGGACAAGCTCATGGAGACGCTGAAGAAGCGCCTCGAGGAGCAGAAGAAGCGCCATCAGGGCGGCAACAAATGGATCGGCACCGCCGGCACGTCGCCGTTCGGGGCCGAGGGCTACAATCCGGAAGGCGTGCGGATCGGCCAGGAGAAGAGCCGCCACCAGCGCGCCGTCAAAGTCTGGGACAAGCGCGAGTTCAAGGATCTCGACGGCAATGTCGAACTCGGCATCCGCAACATCAAGGTTGCGCTGCGCCGGCTACGCAAGTTCGCCCGCACCGGCGCGCCCGACGAACTCGATCTCGACACCACGATCCGCGAGACCGCCAATCACGGCTATCTTGACGTTCATATGCGGCCGGAGCGGCGCAACGCCGTCAAGGTGCTGGTGTTCTTCGACATCGGCGGGTCGATGGATTCGCATATCGCGCAGGTCGAGGAGCTGTTCTCGGCGGCGAAGAGCGAGTTCAAGCACATGGAGTACTTCTACTTCCACAACTGCCTCTATGAGGGAGTCTGGAAGCAGAACAAGCGCCGCTTCACCGACCGCACCCCGACCTGGGACGTGCTGCACAAGTTCCCGCACGACTACAAGGTTGTGTTCGTCGGCGACGCCTCGATGAGCCCATATGAAATCATGGTGCCGGGCGGCTCGGTCGAGCACGTCAACGAGGAGGCCGGCTCGGTCTGGCTCGACCGCGTGCTGCGCACCTATCCGCATGCGGTGTGGCTCAACCCGGTGGCGCAGCGGCATTGGGACTATTCGGAATCGACCACGATCATTCGCCGCCTGTTCTCCGAGCGGATGTATCCGATCACGATCGAGGGCCTCGAAGGCGCGATGCGCGAGTTGGTGCGGTGAGGCAGCATTGCGCCGTCATTGCGGACTCGCGAAGCGCGCGCCGCGGGATGACCCAGCGATAAGACAAGAAACTGACAGGGAAGAACCATGCCCCAGACCATCACCCGCGGCATCAAGGCCATGGTCGACGAGGCCAACGCCACGATCGAGACGCTGACCACCGCCGACGCGATCGCGCTCCACAATTCGGGCGCCGAGGACGTGGTGATCGTCGACATCCGCGATCCGCGCGAGATCGAGCGTGACGGCAAGATCCCCGGATCGTTTTCCTGCACGCGCGGCATGCTGGAATTCTGGATCGATCCGCAAAGCCCTTACGCCAAACCGATCTTCCAGCAGGACAAGAAATTCGTGTTCTACTGCGCCGGCGGCCTGCGCTCGGCGCTGGCCGCCAAGACCGCGCATGACATGGGCCTCAAGCCGGTGGCCCATATCGACGGCGGGTTCGGCGCCTGGCGTGACGCCGGCGGGCCGGTGGAGGCATGGATGCCGAAGAAGAAGTGATCGGCAAGGGTCTGGGCGGGTGTCCTATCCATAGTGCTCCGGTCCACGGACTATCGAGGCACTTGCTTCCAACGTCATTGCGAGCGAAGCGAAGCAATCCAGCTTCGTGTTCGGTGCTGGACTGTTCGTCGCTGCTTCTCGCAATGACGAGCCAAGTTGGTCTTTGATCGCATCCGAGGTTATCCATGACCGATTTTACCGATCCGCTGGTGTCGACCGAATGGCTCGCGGCGCGGCTGGGCGATCCCTCCATTAAGGTGCTGGACGCGTCGTTCAAGATGCCAGGGGTGATGCCACGGCCAGGCGACGATTATCTCGCCGCCCACATCCCCGGGGCGGTATACTTCGACGTCGAGGACGTCTGCGACGCCAGCAATCCGCTGCCGCATATGTATCCGGACGGCGCGCAGTTCGCGCGTGATGTCGCCGCGATGGGCGTCTCCACGGGCGACACCGTCGTGATCTACGACGCCGGCGGCTGGGTCGCGGCGCCGCGCGCATGGTGGATGTTTCTGTCGTTCGGTTACGACAACGTCCGCATTCTCGACGGCGGTTTGAAGAAATGGCAGGCGGAAGGACGGCCGACCGAGAGCGGCAAGCCTTCGCCGGCTCCCGGCAATTTCACCGCGACGCTCGATCCAAGCTACTTGCGCAGCAAGCCGCAGCTGGTCGCCAATCTCGACAGCGCGGCCGAGCAGGTGATCGACGCGCGTGCCGCCGATCGCTTCGAGGGTCGCGTCCCGGAGCCCCGCCCGGGGCTGCGCGCAGGGCATATCCCGGGCAGCCGGAACGTACCCTACAACGAGCTGTTCGATGCCTCGACGGGCCTGATGAAGTGCCCTGATGAGCTACGCGCGGCGTTCGAACGCGCCGGCGTGACGCTCGACCAGCCGATTGTGACCAGCTGCGGCTCCGGCGTCTCGGCCGCCGTGCTGACGCTGGCGCTGTACCGGCTCGGCGTCCGCGGCAGCGCGCTGTATGACGGTTCCTGGTCGGAGTGGGGAGCGGCCGACGGTCCGCCGATTGCGGTCGGGCCCGCTTAGTTAGAGAACGCGTCCTCAGGTCGGCGGAAAGCCGAACGGCGACATCGGCGCCATCGCCGGCCGTGCAAAAACCGGAGCTGGCCTGCGCACTTCTGATTGGCGGCGGCGTTTGACCTTGCGTTTCGCCTGCGGCCGCTTGGCGGCCTTCGGTCTGGTCGCGGACGGCGTCTCGGCCTTCTGCTTCGGCGACGTGATCGAAGATGTCGTTTCCGGTGCGTCGGGCTGCACCGCCTGCTCCAGCGCCGTCTCTGAAGAGCTTGGCTGATCCGAGCTGCTGGTGGCCGGCTTGGCCGGTCCCCGCGGATCGCGCCGCGGCGTCGGGATCGGGCCGGTCAAGGCAGCTACCTCAGGCAGTGCCTCGCCGCTCTCGCTCTTTGCCGCCTCTGTTCCAGCCGGCACGGCCGTCGCACCAGCCGCTGGCTGATCGGACTGTTCGTTTTGTGCGACAGGCGCCAGCTTCGCAGCCTCCGCCGGAGTGTCGTCAGGCTTGCGTGGCTCAGACGTAGCAGCGGTCTGGGCGGGCGTCGCATTGGCGGAGGGCGCTGCGCTGGGCACTGTTGCGCCAGCAGGAGCTGGCTCGGTCGCAGTGTCCGGCGCCGCCCGATCGGACTTCGTGGGCTCTGCAGACGGCAGCTCCACGGCGGCGGCCGTCGGCAGGGTCGCGCTGGACTGCTGCGAAGGCTTGTCCGCAACGGCCGGCGCCGCGGAGGGAGCGGTTGCGACAGGCTCCGGCGCGGCAGCGTTCGGCACTGCTTCAGATGTCTGAGCCGGCGGCGTTGACTCGTCATGGCGCACTGCCGGCTGCGCATTGAGCGAGATCGGATCTTGCGCAGGTGTCGCCGATTCCGCCGCAGGAGCTGTCGATACAGCAGCCGGCGCTTGCGGGTCGTTCGTCGGCTCGACGCGCAGCATGCTCAGCGTCGGCATCGGCGGTTCGGCGGGACGGGCCGCAAGCAGGACCGGGGCCGGGCGCACCGTCATGACATTGGCGAATTGCTCGTGGGAGGCGCGCAGCAGGGCCGCAGCGCCGAGCCCGAACACCAGCATCGAGACCGCCAGCGCAACCGCCGCAAACAGAAACCGGATTCCGGGGAGCATCTCGGGTTCATTCCATCTTCGGGCGACGAGCGGACCGAAGGCACTTGAGCAACAACAACGCGGCGACAGCACTCGCTGGGACCGACCGGCGCCGTGGAGGGCGCCGCGAATCACAGCAAATCGAGAATAGCCCAACGGGTTTGTGGCCGGCCGCCAAAATTTTCACCGCGAGGCAGGCGATGCAGGATCAGCGGCAGCGTCGCTACACGCTGGTGAACGCAAGGCGCTACGCAGCGGGAAACGCGACAAAAGCGGCACAGGGGGCCGAATAACCGCGAATTTGGCGTGATTGTGCCGGTGTTGTCTTGAATGTGCCGTGATCCTCCGGCATCTGCGCGTTAACGATCCGGTCTCGGCTTGGGTGTATAAGCGGGCGATGATGAACAATCGAATCTTGACGTTGTTGGCTACGGCTGCGGCAATTGCGGCCGGAACTTCACTGGCGCAGGCGCAGAGCTATCCAGCCTCCGGCGCCTATGCGACCGCCGCTCCTGGTGATTACCGTCGCCAGTTGCCCGACTTCGACAATGTCGACGACGAAGAGGGGCTGTCCGCCGGCCCGTCAGCGGCCTTGCCGCCGCCGGGCCCGGTCATGTCTCCCGATGATCCACGCTACGGCCGTCCAGCTGGTGCGCCAGTCTATTCGGAGCGTGCGCCGGTGCCGCAGGGACCGGTGATGTCGCCGGACGATCCGCGCTACGGCCGCCCGATGAACGCCCCGGTCTATTCGGATCGCGGGCCGGCGCCGCAGGGCCCCGTGCTGTCGCCCGATGATCCGCGCTATGGTCGCCCGGCTGGTCCACCGCCGGTGATCTATTCCAATACAGGTGACGGTTCGCCACGGCCGCCGGAGGGCGTCGGTCAGTACGGCGCCCCGCAGCAGGCGACCGGATCGGTGCAGGGCGCTCCGCAGCTCGGCGGCGATGGCCGGCCGCTGCAGGTCGCCGCGCTGCCGCCGGAAGAGCAGCCCGACGCCGACCAAAGCTACGAGCTGCCGCCGAACCTGCGCCGACAGGAAGTCGCGTTCCAGACCAAAGAGCCGGCCGGCACCATCGTGGTCGATACCAGCAACACCTATTTGTACTACGTGCTCGGCAATGGCCGCGCGATGCGCTACGGCGTGCGCGTCGGCCGCGACGGCTTCACCTGGAACGGCGTGCAGAAGATCAGCCGCAAGGCGGAGTGGCCGGATTGGCATCCGCCGGCGGAAATGATCGAACGCCAGCCCTATCTGCCGCGCTTTATGGCCGGTGGTCCGGGCAATCCGATGGGCGCCCGGGCGATGTATCTGGGTTCGACCGTCTATCGCATTCACGGCACCAACCAGCCGTCGACCATCGGCAAGTTCGTGTCCTCGGGTTGCATCGGCATGCTGAACGACGACGTCAGCGACTTGTTCGAGCGTGCCAAGGTGGGTACCCGCGTGGTGGTGCTGCCTGGTGGCTCGCCGACGGCCAGCGCCAAGCCGCAGCCGGTCGCTTCAGCGGCGCCGTCGGCTGCGCCGCAGATGTCGGCAGCGCCGGTCGCACAGCCGACCTCGGTGGCCCCACTGCCTGCCCCGGTCACGATCCGCTAATCAGAGCACAGCCCTTCAAGCAAAACGCCCGCGCAGATCGCTCTGCGCGGGCGTTTTGCTGTTGTGCTGCGGGTCGACTCGACCTCAGCTGTTGTGCGCGTTGCGGACCGCGTCACGCCCGTGCTTGGCGCGCCATGCCGGGCCGGGGCCCCGCATGTAGTGCAGCTCCGGTCGATACGGGCTGAACGCCTGGACGAAGAACTGGCTCCAGAACTCGCCGATTTCATCGATCAAGCCCGACCGATGCGCGGCAGGCTCGAGCGGGTCAGACCGGACGGGCGTCGATAGCATGCGTCCCATGATGGCCTCGTGATCAGCGCCAGCGGTTGCGAAAGGCGCCGCGGCACGTATCGACTGTCGAACGAGCTCCTTAAAAATTGGTGCGAATTGTCTGAACTGGCATGCCTGTCGCCAGCATGCTGAACGATCGGTTAAGCTGCGTTCCCTCGGGTTGCCCTTTGCCGGCCGCGCCGTTACATCAGCGGCAACCGATTTTCCCCGCCCGCACCGCGCTCAAGGACCACGATGGCTCGCCAGTTCGTCTATTTCATGCAGGGTCTGACCAAGGCCTATCCGACCCGCAAGGTGCTGGATAACGTTCATCTGTCGTTCTACCCGGACGCCAAGATCGGCGTGCTGGGCGTCAACGGCGCCGGTAAATCGACCCTGCTGAAGATCATGGCGGGGATCGACAAGGAATATACCGGCGAGGCCTGGGTCGCCGAGGGCGCTCGCGTCGGCTATCTCGAACAGGAGCCGCAGCTCGATCCGGCGCTGAACGTTCGTGAGAACGTCATGCTCGGCGTCGCCAAGCAAAAGGCGATCCTCGATCGCTACAACGAGCTGGCGATGAACTACTCCGACGAGACCGCCGACGAGATGACGACGCTGCAGGATCAGATCGAAGCCGCCGGGCTATGGGATCTCGACAGCAAGGTCGACCAGGCGATGGACGCGCTGCGCTGCCCGCCGGACGACGCCGACGTCACCAAACTGTCGGGCGGCGAGCGCCGCCGCGTCGCGCTGTGCAAGCTGTTGCTCGACCAGCCCGATTTGCTGCTGCTCGACGAACCGACCAACCATCTCGACGCCGAGTCGGTGTCGTGGCTGGAAAACCATCTGCGCAACTATCCGGGGGCGATCCTGATCGTCACCCATGACCGCTACTTCCTCGACAACGTCACCAGTTGGATTCTCGAGCTCGATCGCGGCCGCGGCATCCCCTACGAAGGCAACTACTCGTCCTGGCTGGTGCAGAAGCAGAAGCGGCTGCTGCAGGAAGGCCGCGAGGACGCGGCGCACCAGAAGACGCTGGAGCGCGAGCAGGAATGGATCGCGTCGTCGCCCAAAGCTCGCCAGGCCAAATCCAAGGCGCGCTACCAGCGCTACGAGGAACTGCTCGCCAAGGCGTCCGACAAGCAGACCCAGACCGCGCAGATCATCATTCCGGTCGCCGAGCGGCTCGGCAACAATGTGGTCGACTTCGAGCACCTCACCAAGGGGTTCGGCGACAAGCTGCTGATCGACGATCTCACCTTCAAGCTGCCGCCCGGCGGCATCGTCGGCGTGATCGGCCCGAACGGCGCCGGCAAGACCACGCTGTTCCGCATGATTACCGGACAGGAGAAGCCGGATCAGGGCACGATCACGGTCGGCGAGACCGTGCACCTCGGCTATGTCGATCAGTCACGCGACGCGCTCGACGGCAAGAAGACCGTGTGGGAGGAGATTTCCGGCGGCAACGAGCTGATCCTGCTCGGCAAGAAGGAAGTCAACTCACGCGGCTATTGCTCGGCGTTCAACTTCAAGGGCGGCGATCAGCAGAAGAAGGTCGGCTCGCTGTCGGGCGGTGAGCGCAACCGCGTGCATCTCGCCAAGATGCTGAAGAGCGGCGCCAACGTGCTGCTGCTCGACGAACCGACCAACGACCTCGACGTCGACACGCTGCGCGCGCTCGAAGAGGCGCTGGAGGATTTCGCCGGCTGCGCCGTGATCATCAGCCATGACCGCTGGTTCCTAGACCGTATCGCCACGCACATCCTCGCCTTCGAGGACGACAGCCACGTCGAATGGTTCGAAGGCAACTTCCAGGACTACGAGAAGGACAAGATGCGCCGCCTCGGCCAGGACGCCATCATCCCGCACCGTGCGAAGTACAAAAAGCTGACGCGCTGAGGCGCGTCGGCGGAAAGGTGGAGAGCGCCGGCGCTATCCCACCTTCTCGCTCAGCCAGATCTTGATCAGCGACTGATAAGGGACGTCACGCTTGTTGGCGGCGACTTTGATCTGTTCCAGCAGGCTGTCGGTAGCCTGATCGAGATCGACGTCGTCGAAGGCCTCAGATTTGGAAAGCGCACTTGCACAGCCTTCGATAGATCAAAGTAGTCCGCTGTATCGTGCGTTTCCCAAAAAACGCGCTCTTCGGCGTCGCGGTCGAATTTTGGGACCTGCTTAAGCTTCCTGGCCATATCTCGCGCGCTCCCCTGCGCTCATTGGTCGGGCAGATATCACTCGGATCTTTGGTGCCTGACGCAGCGTGAAGCTGATCTGGATAGGCGGCCAGGAGCGGTTTTCCCATAGGCGTGATCTGGGCTCACCTTCGCTGTGCGACGTGTCGCTGAACACCAGCAAAGGGAAGTTGCTGTAAACCTGCTCGGCTTCGCCGCGGTCGACGGCGTGCTTCAGGGCGCTCTGACGACTATTGCCCTCGTCCCAGTCGAACCCAACGATGCGCCTCAGATCGATCATCTGGATATGTCACGTATATGGGCCTCGGCGAGGATATTGCAAAATCCTGCCAGATCAATAGCTTTCCAGCCCGACTCGGGGGCGCAAGGGTGGATGGATGGTCGATTGGAGTGCCGAACAATATCTGATGTTCGAGGACGAGCGCACCCGGCCGGCGCGCGAGCTGCTCGCGCAGATCCCGGTTGCGGCACCGCGCAAGGTCGCGGATATCGGCTGCGGGCCCGGCAATTCGACTCAGCTTTTGACCGAGCGCTGGCCGGAGGCGGCGGTGATCGGCATCGATACCTCGGCCGATATGCTGCGCCAGGCCCGTGAGCGGCTGCCGCAGCACAAGTTCATCGAAGCCAACGTCGCGCATTGGGCGCCACCGGCTGGCACCGACGTGCTGTTCGCCAACGCAGTGTTTCAGTGGGTGCCGGATCATCTGAAGCAGTTCAAGCGGTTGCTGTCGGGATTGGAGCCCGGCGGCGTGCTCGCTGTGCAGATGCCGGACAACCTCGACGAGCCGTCGCACATCATGATGCGCGAAGTCGCTTTCCAGGAGCCGTGGCGCCACCAGCTTTCCAAGGCAGCCGAGCTTCGCGACTCGCTGCCGAAGCCCGGCGTGTACTACGACGCGCTGCGGCCGCTGTGCAGCCGGCTGGAGATCTGGCACACCGTCTACAACCACGTGCTCGACGATGCCGTTGCGGTCGTCGAATGGGTCAAGGGTACTGGGCTGCGCCCGTTCGTCGAGCCGCTCGATCTGCCCGAACGCAAGGCCTATCTGGCCGCCTATACGGCGCGCATTGCGGCCGCTTATCCGCCACAGGCGGATGGCAAAGTGCTGTTACGGTTTCCACGTATCTTCAT
Organism: Rhodopseudomonas palustris; assembly: GCF_003591005.1. Lineage (GTDB taxonomy): Bacteria > Pseudomonadota > Alphaproteobacteria > Rhizobiales > Xanthobacteraceae > Rhodopseudomonas > Rhodopseudomonas palustris_K. The sequence continues at coordinate 81,853 of NZ_QYYD01000009.1, read as the reverse complement.
CGTCGCCATCAAGTAGTTTCCGCCGGATTCGTGGCGTGGCGGATGCGGTTAATCGCCGCTGCGCGTCGTCTCGACAGAATCGAACGGAGTTCCCACTTGATAGGTCGCCAATTTCCCCCGCCTGGAGCTACCCGCAATGTCGATGACGCCCGAGACGCCGCTGCCGCCGAAGGGCTCGGCGCTGCGCCCGATCCCTATGCTGATCTTCGGTTCGCGCTGGCTGCAACTGCCGTTGTACGTCGGCCTGATCGTTGCCCAGGGCATCTACGTCGTTCTGTTCTTGAAAGAGCTTTGGCATCTCTTTCAGCACTCGTTCGATTTCAGCGAGCAGCAGATCATGCTGGCGGTGCTCGGTCTGATCGACGTGGTGATGATCTCGAACCTTCTGGTGATGGTGATCGTCGGCGGTTACGAAACGTTCGTGTCGCGCCTCAATCTGCGTGGGCATCCGGACGAGCCGGAGTGGCTGAGCCACGTCAATGCCAGCGTGCTGAAGATCAAGCTGGCGATGGCGATCATCGGCATCTCGTCGATTCATCTGCTGAGGACTTTCATCGAGGCTGGCAGCCTCGGATCGCCCGGCCGGGCTGGTTACACCGAGACCGGCGTGATGTGGCAGACCATCATCCACACCGTGTTCATCCTGTCGGCGATCGGCATCGCCTGGGTCGACCGGATCTCGAATCTCGCGGTGGAAGAAGCGAAGTCTCACGCCGAGCATTGACGATGCGCCGCGGCGCGCGTCTGGTCGCTGTCTGCCTTGCGCTGGCAGCGACCATGATCCCCAACGCCGCGATGGCCTCCGATGCGGGGTTCGCGCGCTTCCTTGCCTCGCTGTGGCCGGAAGCGCAGCAGGCCGGCGTGTCGCGCTCCACCTTCGATACGGTGACGGCCGGGCTCGAGCCGGACTATAAGCTACCTGATCTGCTGCTGCCTGGACGGCCCCAGACCGGCGCGCCGTCGCAGGCCGAATTCGTTCAGGTCCCTGCCGACTACTTAAAAGAGTCGCGGATCGAAGCGCTGGCCGGCCACGGCCGCAAACTGCTGTCGCAATACGGCGCGACATTGCGGGCGATCGAGCAGCGTTTCGGCGTTCCGGCCACAGTGGTGCTGGCGATCTGGGGCCGCGAGACCGACTACGGTCGCTATCGTTTGCCCTACGACGCCGTGCGTGTGATGGCGACGCAGGCCTATGTCGGACGGCGCAAGGATCAATACCGCGTCGAGTTGATCGAGGCGATGAAGATCATCAGCGACGGCGTGGTGCCACGCGAGGCGATGCGGTCGTCGTGGGCGGGCGCGACCGGCCTGACGCAGTTCCTGCCGTCCGAGTACTACAAGCACGGCGTCGATTTCGATGGCGACGGCAAGATCGACATCTGGCGCTCGGTGCCGGACGCGCTGGCCTCGGCCGCGCGGCAACTCGTCAACAAGGACTGGAAACCAGGTGTGCGCTGGGCCTACGAGGTTCGTGCGCCGGCCAATGCCGACTGTACGCAGGGTCGCCCCGACGTGTCGAAGTCGGTCGGGCAGTGGGTGCGCGAGGGATTTACGCCGGTCCGCGGGGAGCGGCTGAGCGCCGAGGAACTCGCCGAGCCGGCGTCGCTGCTGCAGCCCGAAGGCATTTACGGTCCGGCGTTCCTGACGACGAAGAACTACTTCGTCATCAAGGAATACAATTTCTCAGACCTCTACGTTCTGTTCGTCGGCCATCTCGCCGACCGCATCACCAACCCGCAGCCGTTCGCGACGCCGTGGGCGGCGAGCAAGCAACTCCGTACCACCGACGTCGAAGCGATGCAGCGCGGGCTGACGCGGCTCGGCTTCTACAACGACAAGGTCGATGGCAAGGCCGGAATGCTGACGCGTGCCGCGCTCGGTGCTTATCAAAAGGCGGCGCGGCTGAAGCTGGATTGCTGGCCGAGCGAGACCGTGTTGCGATCGATCGAAGCGGCGCGCTGAGAGCGGCGTCCGCAGCTTGATCAGCCAGCATCGGCAAAGCAAATGCCCGGCCGATCGCTCGGCCGGGCATTTGTAAAGACGGCTATAAGAGCCGCGGCTCAGATCAATCGCAAACCTCGACCGGGCGCGAACGCCAAACGCCGCGATAGTCGTCCCAGAAGCGCTGGCGCACGACGCGGCAGGCGGGTTCTTCGACATAGACCGGGGCGGGGGCCGCATAGGCCGGGCGGCTCGCAGCGATCGCACCGCCCAGCAGGGCGCCACCGATCAGGCCACCGGCGACGCCGGCAGCGATCCGGCCGCCGTCAGCCTTCGCCGCGGGGACAGCAGTGACCAGCGAGCCGGCGAGGGTCGCGACCGCAACCATGACCGAAACAGTCTTCTTCATTTCTCTCTCCAGAGTGGCGCCGCGACTGGCGCGTTGACAGAAGGTCGCCCGACCGACGGCACAGCATCAAAAAAGCGCAATGCCGTCAATCGTCGCATATCCAGGTACGGAGCACTGTTCCTCAAAAACGGTGATTTTCGGGCCACCCCTGGCGTTTCCCCTAAGCTCGGAATCTCAGGGGCGATGGGTAGTCGAGCGGCCCGGTCAAAGGTTCAATCTCAGCCGCAGACCCGGACATTGCGGATTCGCCAGGCGTAGCCGTCCCAAAATCGCTGGCGCTGCCAGAAGCAATCGCCGTAGGGGCCGGGTTCGACCACATAGGCAGGTGCTGGCCCGTAGACTGGACGCGGCGCGTAATAGTAGCCGGGCCCGTAGCCATAGCCTGGGCTGGCCAGGGCGCCGCCGACCAGCGCGCCGCCGAGGAGCCCGGCAGCGAGGCCCGCGCCGAAGCCGTCATGTGCCTGGGCAGGCGCCGGTGCGCCGACCGCTGCAAGCCCAAGGGCGGTGACGGCCACCAGCCCCATCAGTGCTTTCCTCATGGATTTCACCCCTTCTTGCTGGTCCGGTCGGATCGAGACCGGTGCGATCGTGTTGCGGGCTGCAGCATCCATGTTTCTCTTGAACGATCCGTGAATACCGCGGCTCAGACGGGCCATGATTGACCTCTGCCTTGCGGCAAACTCGTGGCGCTGTTGTCGGCCCAGAGCGGCGGGCATGCATGCCGGCGCCAGCTGCAACGATCGGCTCGCTGCGGTGAAGTTACAACGGCTCGGCTGCTGCGCTAGGGGGCGGGGAGGAACAGGCTTGCGCGAGATCAATCCCGATTGCCGAGTTTGGAATAGCTTCAAAACACCGGTTTTCCTTTTGCTTCCGTCCTATCTCTTGACTATCCAAAGCGCGTACCGCCATCGGGACCTTCGTACTTCCATGATTGTCTGTTCCTGCAACGTCCTGACCGACCACGACGTCCGTAGCGCTCTGCATCCCGACGGCGGGAAGGCGAGCAGCGCCGGCGAGGTTCATCGCTGCCTCGGCTGCAGCCGCAAATGCGGGCGCTGCATGCATACGATCCGGAAGATCATGACGGACGCCGGCTGCGCGGCCGGCCACGCCCCGGCCCACGTCTCCTAGGCCAAACCGGTCTCACCTCGCCGACGGACAGGGCGGGGATTGCGATGACCCCGACTTCTGATCTAGAACTATTCCAATTCTAAACTGGATGCGCGTCCGGCCTGTCGCCGGATCACGCGCGTTCGCGACAGGAGAAGTCATGAAGGGCGACGCGAAGGTCATCGAATATCTCAACCGCGGCTTGCGCAGCGAGCTGACGGCGATCAGCCAGTACTGGCTGCACTATCGGCTGCTCGACAATTGGGGGCTGAAGGACCTCGCCAAGACTTGGCGCAAGGAATCGATCGAGGAGATGGTCCACGCCGACAAGCTCACCGACCGCATCATTTTCCTCGACGGGTTCCCGAACATGCAGGTGCTCGATCCGCTGCGGATCGGCCAGAACGTCAAGGAAGTGCTGAACTCCGATCTGCAAGCCGAGATCGACGCGCGGACGCTGTATCAGGAGGCGGCGACCTACTGCCACAGCGTCAAGGACTACGTGTCGCGCGACCTGTTCGAGCAACTGATGAAGGACGAGGAGCATCACATCGACTTCCTCGAAACCCAGATCGAACTCGTCAACCGCATCGGCGTGGAACTGTACCAGCAGCACCATATCGGCGAACTCGATCACGATTGATCGCGAACCGGCGCGTCTCCGACCCCGAGGCGCGCCGCTCAGCTGGTCCGGCCGGCGCAAGCGGTAGCGGACACTCGGCATAGGCGGCGTCGATCGCTGCTTCGGAGCCCTCGACCTTGAGCTCGACCGCGCTGTTGCCGGCATTCAGCGCCCGGATCCGGACGAACAGCTTGGCCGATCCGCGCAGCTCGGCCACGAACTGCCGGAGCGCGGCGTCATCCTCGATCACCAGAACCCGGTTGCCGAGCAGCACGCGGGACTCGACCGCATCGTGCCCGGGCTTGTCGTCGAACCGATAGCCGAAGCTGGTGTTGCGGTCCGAGCCGACCCGAAACTGGAAAGCCAGCTTCGCGATCGGCCGGTTCTCGAAGCAGGTCAGCTGCAGGCTGGCGTGGTAGATCCCGGGCGCGGCCGAATTGGTGGCGCCCCATGCCATCGTATAGGCGCCGCCCACGGGAGAGCCGGTGATCCGATCGGGCCGCTGATCGATCAGCCAGCTGCCGGAGCGCGCCGCGCCATTCGACACGCACCCGCTCAGCACGACCACCCCCACCAACGTCGGAATACGCAATACGCCGATCACGTCAGCCTCCGCCGGGTTGCAATGTGCAACCCCGGCGCGAGGCCATCAACCCTATCATGTGCGGATCAGCGAGCGCCGGTGCGCCGACCTGGCGTCGCGATCAGCTTTGCCGCCGTCCGAAGGGCCAATCGACCACTTCAGCGGCGTAGAGCGCCGCCCAGATGATCAGCGGCTGTGCCGCGAGCCTCGGGCCGTGATACCACCAGCTGCTCGGCAGCCCGGCGATGTCGATGCCGCCGAGCGCGTGATTGATGTTCGCCGGCCACACGCATAGCGAATACAGCGCCAGCGCGACGCCAGCCCACCAGCGCAGCGGACGTGTCACCAGCGCCAACGCAGCGGCGAATTCGAACAGGCCCGTCAGCAGGATCACCGTGGGCGCGAGCGGCACCCAGCCGGGCGTCATCGCCAGCAGCTTGTCAGGGACCGCCAGATGCGCAACACCGGCCGCGGCGAAGAACGCCGCCAGCGCCCATCGCATCACCGCGCGATGCAAAGATCCCGTTTCCGGCTCCACGACGTCGTCCTCCATTCACCAGCAATCGGCGTTCCGCTTGTAGCACGCTGCGTCAGATTGACCCGGCGTTGCTGGAATCATGAGTGCCGACACCAGGACAGCCGAGAGGCGCGCCCGCAATCAACTCGCCGATGAGCGAGATCGATGCCGCAGCGCATGGTGACAAGCGAGCCTCAAAGTGAGAAGCGAGGTGCGAAACCGGCCATCGCGTCGTGACCGCACTTGGTGTTTATACCAATGCCGCAGGCAGCCAACCAATCTTGGAGCACAGCCTTCCGCATTACCAACAATGAATAGAAAGGCCCGACCGTGCGCCGCAAGATCCCCAGCACCAGCGCGCTCCTGACGTTCGAGGCCGCCGGCCGGCACGAAAGCTTTTCGCGTGCGGCGGAAGAGTTGGCGATGACCGAAGGCGCGGTCAGCCGCCAGATCGCGCGGCTGGAAGATTTTCTCGGGCTGATGTTGTTCAACCGCGTCAAGGGCCGCATCCATCTCACCGAGGCCGGCAAGCAATACTGGCTGCAGATCGTCGGCGATCTCGACCGGATCGAGCGCGACACGCTCAATCTGCTCGCGCGTCCTGCGGAGGGCGGCGTGCTTGAACTGGCGGTGATCCCGACCTTCACCAACAAGTGGATCATTCCGCGCCTGCCGGATTTCCACGCCAAGAACCCCGGCATCGTCATCAATATGAGCGAGCGGCCGGAGCCGTTTCTATTCGCGGAGAGCCCGTTCGACGCGGCGATTCACTATGATCATCCAGGCTGGGCCGGGATGATCAAGAAGGACCTGTTCGCCGAAGAACTCGTCCCGGTCTGCAGCCCCAAATTAATCGGCGGCCGCCGCTCGCTCTCGCTTGCCGAACTGAAGACGCTGCCGCTGCTGCACAAGCGCGGCCGCATCGATTCCTGGAAGAAGTGGTGGGATCACCTCGGCGTCAGCGGCCTCAATCCGATGCAGGGTGCGCAGTACGACCTGTTCTCGATGACGATCGAAGCGGCTGCCGCGGGCCTCGGCGTGGCGCTGGTGCCAAGGCTCTACGTCGCGCAGGACATGCTGGACGACCGGCTGGTGATTCCGTTCGATCACGATGTGCCCGGGGACAAGCGCTACTGCCTGGTTTGCCCCGAGAACAAATACGGGTCCTGGCCGCTCCGGCCATTCCTCGACTGGCTGGTGCAGGAATCGGAATCCTACGTGCGGCAGCGCGATGCGGCACTGCTGAAGCCCAAACGCGCCGCGGCGCGCGGCTGACTGGCCCATTACATTGTGTCACTGGCTCTTGTACCAGTGTTCATTGAGGCCGTAGAGGGCGGACTTTAGGTTGGCTCCATCAGGAGCACTTAGCTAATGCACAAATACCAACTCTTCATCGACAACGCTTGGCACGATCCCGCTTCCAACGAATGGTTTCCTACCGAGGATCCGTTCACCGGCGAAGCCTGGGCGGAGATTCCGCGTGCCAACGCCGCGGATGTCGATCGCGCGGTGAAGTCCGCCAAGGCGGCGCTCGACGGGCCGTGGGGCACGATGTCGGCGACGGACCGCGGCATGCTGCTGTACCGGCTCGGCCAGCTGATCGAGGAAAATGCCGCGACTCTTGCTGAAGTCGAGGCGCGCGACAACGGCAAGCTGCTCAGCGAGGTCTCGGGACAGGTCCGCTACGTCGCGAAATACTTCTATTACTACGCCGGGCTCGCCGACAAGATCGAGGGCGCGGTGATCCCGATCGATAAGCCCAAGGTGTTCAACTACACCAAATACGAGCCGATGGGCGTCGTCGCGTCGATCACGCCGTGGAATTCGTCGCTGCTGCTCACCGCCTGGAAGATGGCGCCGGCGCTGTGCGGCGGCAATACCTTTATTTCCAAGCCCTCCGAATTCACCTCCGCGTCGATGTTCGAATTAGCCAAGCTGGTCGCCAAGGCCGGCATTCCGCCGGGCGTGTTCAATGTCGTCACGGGCTTTGCGGCAGACGCCGGCGAGCCGCTGATCCGCCATCCGGACGTTGCGCGCGTCGCCTTCACCGGCGGCGACCAGGGCGGCCGCGCCGTGGCGCGGATCGCCGCGGAGAACCTCAAGCGCGTCTCGCTCGAACTCGGCGGCAAGTCGCCGAACATCGTGTTCGACGATGCCGATCTCGATCAGGCGGTCAACGGCGTCATCACCGGCATCTTCTCGGCCGGCGGCCAGACCTGCATGGCCGGGTCGCGGCTGCTGCTGCAGGACAGCATCCACGATGAGTTCGTGGCCAAGCTGCTGGAAGTCACCAAGCGCGCCAAGGCCGGCGATCCGCGCGCGCCGGGCGTGCAGGTCGGTCCGGTGGCCACCAAGCCGCAGTTCGACAAGGTGATGCACTATATCGACGTCGCCAAGAACGAAGGCGCGCGCTGCCTCGCCGGCGGCCGTGCTCTGACCGGGCCGGACTACGGCGCCGGCCGCATCGTCGAGCCGACCATCTTCGTCGACGTCACCAACGACATGCGCATCGCGCAGGAGGAAGTGTTCGGCCCGGTGCTCGCGGTGCTGCGCTTCAAGGACGAGGAGGACGCGGTGCGGATCGGCAACGACATCCGCTTCGGACTCGCCGCCGGCGTCTGGACCCGCAGCCTGAAGCGCACGATGTACATGGCCGACAAGCTCAAGGCCGGGACGGTGTGGATCAACAACTATCGGTCGACCAGCTTCACCACGCCGTTCGGCGGCTTCAAGGACAGCGGGATGGGTCGAGAAGGCGGCGTCGAGGCCGTGAAGGAATACCTCGAAGTCAAGAGCGTCTGGATTTCGAGCGATCTCCAGATGCCCGATCCGTTCATTCGCAAATACTAAACAACAAACAACTCGTGCGCGTCGTGCGCGGGCTTCGTCCCGCCACGACGCGGCATCGAGACAGGGAGGGAATGACTATGGGTGATACGATCACCGCCGCGGCCGCGCCGGCGACTGGCTGGTTCGGCAGCCTGACGAAAAAGCAGAAACACACGTTCTGGGCGTCGTTCGGCGGCTTCGGCATCGATGCGCTCGACGTTCAGCTCTACAGCTTCGTGATGCCGACGCTGATTTCGCTATGGGCGATGAGCCGGGCGGAAGCCGGCATGATCGCCACGGTCGCGCTCCTGGTGTCGGCAGCCGGCGGCTGGGTCGGCGGCATTCTGGCGGACCGCTATGGCCGGGTGCTGACGCTGCAGATCACCATCGCCTGGTTCACGCTCTTCACGTGCCTCAGCGGCTTCACCAATTCGTCCGAACAACTGATGATCGTGCGAGCGCTGCAGGGCCTCGGCTTTGGCGCCGAATGGGCGATCGGCGCCGCGCTGATGAGCGAGATCGTTCCGGCCAAACATCGCGGCAAGGCGCTCGGCTTCGTGCAGAGCTCGTGGGCGGTCGGCTGGGGCGCCGCGGCGCTGATCTTCGCGCTGACGTTCTATCTGCTGCCGGAGACGATCGCGTGGCGCGTGCTGTTCTTCGTCGCGATCATCCCCGCGCTGTTCGTGTTCTACATCCGCAAGCACGTCGAAGAGCCGGAGGTGTTCAAGAAGCACGTCGGCGCGGCGGAGCGGAAGGCCTCGCTGCTCGAGATCTTCTCCGGCCGCATCCTCTACACCACGATCTTCACCGCGCTGCTGGCGACCGGCGTGCAAGGCGGCTTCTACGCGATCGCGACCTGGCTGCCGACCTATCTGAAAACCGTCCGCGGGCTGTCGGTGCTCAACACCTCCGGCTATCTGGCGGTGATCATCGTCGCGGCGTTCTTCGGCTATATCGTCGGTGCCTACCTCACCGACGCGATCGGGCGCCGGTTGACCTTTGCGCTGTTCGCGATCGGCGCCATCATCACGGTGGTGCTCTACACCTTCATTCCGATCTCCGACGCCTGGATGCTGGTGCTCGGCTTTCCGATCGGGTTCTGCTACGCAGGGACCTTCGCGGGACTCGGCTCTTACTTCGCGGAGTTGTACCCGGCTCGCGTCCGTGGCGCCGGAATGGGCTTCTCCTACAATTTCGGCCGGGCCGTCGGCGCTCTGTTTCCGGCATTGGTCGGCTATCTCAGCCAACAGATCGCGCTGGAGACAGCGATCGGGATCTTCACCACCGGCTCCTACGCGCTCGTCCTGCTGGCCGTCATGGCGCTTCCCGAAACCAAGGGGCAGGAACTCCGGGTCGATTGACCTTCGCACCATCTGCAGGAAAGACGCTCATGCCCAACGTTTCCGTCTACATTCCGGGTCCGCGCATGCCGGAAGCCGACAAGCTCGATCGCTTCACGGCGACGTGCACCGAGCTGTGCACCGGCGTGCTCAAGGCCACGCTCGACAACGTCCACATCATTTTCATCCCGGTGCTGCCGCAAGGCCGCGGCCACAGCGCCTGGGTCGAAGTGCAGTACCGGCTCGAGACCTTCCGGCCGCCCGAAGTGATGAAGGACTTCATCGCCAAGGTCGACCGGCTCGTCAAAGACGAGTTCGGCTTCACCGCGCGGATCCGCTGCTTCGGCTACGGCGCCGAAGCGGTCCACGCGCTCAATTGAACCGTCGAGAGGCACGATGAATCCCGCCCCAGTTCAGCAGGTCCCCGGCGTATATCGCCGCCGGATCGGCGATATCGTCGTCACCGCGCTCAGTGACGGCTATCTCGACGCCGACGTCGGCGTGTTTCGATCGATCACTCGCCCCGAAATCGATCAGATCCTCACCGAAGGCTTCCGGCCTTCACCCCCGCGGCTTTCGGTCAACGCCTTCCTGGTTCACGCCAAGGGCCGGACGGCGTTGATCGAGACCGGCGCCGGCGACACGATGGGGCCGACGCTCGGCAAGCTGATCGACAACATGCGGGCGGCGGGCACGCGGCCCGAAGACATCGACACGGTGCTGCTGACCCACATGCACCCCGATCACTCCAACGGGCTCTGCAATGCGTCAGGCGAGCGTAACTATCCGAATGCCGAGTTGCTGATTCATGAGGACGAGGTCAATCATTGGACCGACGACGCCGCGATGAGCGTGGCGCCGGAGCGCAAGCGCGTGCGCTACTACGAAGCCTCGCGCAAGCAGATCGCGCCGTATCGAAGCCAGCTGCGCCCGATCCGCGACGGCGAAGTTTTCCCCGGCGTGACGGCGGTTCCGATCCCCGGACACACGCCGGGCCACACCGCCTATCTGATCGCGGACGGCAACGACTCGGTGCTGGTGTGGGGCGACACGGTGCACGTCCCCGAGATCCAGGTGCGTCGGCCCGAGGTGACGCTCGACTTCGACAGCGATCCTGCCGCCGCCGTCGAGATGCGCCGCCGGCTGTTCGATATGGCGACGACGGACCGGATGCTGATCGCCGGCATGCATGTCCACTTTCCCGGCTTCTCCTACGTCACCCGCCGCGGCGACGGCTACGATCTCGTCCCGGAAGCGTGGTCGCCGGCGCTGTAGCCGGAGGCCGCTGGACCTGCCGCGGCGAGGATAACCACCGCCTTGCGACCCAGCACCGTGATGGAAGGGACAAGCCCGTCCATCACGAGCAGATCGTTTTTTGCATTGATTACTTCAAGCGCCGCCGGACCGCCTGCTGGATCAGCCATCCAGCGATCTATCGGCTCAACTTCGGCCCTTGTCCACTACCGCCGTGTTCGGACGGTCGTCGCCGCGGGCGGTTTCTTCGTGCCAGCGACCGCTCGGGTCTTCGTACTGGATGGCCTCGGTGGGGCCGGGCGCGCGCTGCTCGGCCGCCGCGCGTTTGGCCGCGGCGAGCGCGGCTTCGTGGCTCGGGAAGGTCTCGGAGAAGCTGCCGTCGACCTGGTAGGCCCAGCCGCCGTCGTGTTCGACGATCTTGTAGGTGACGTCGGTCATCGCTGCCTCGTGGTTTGATGGATTGGACTCGTCAACGTCGGCGCCCAGCCGCTGTTCCGCCTCACCGCGGCGCGACCAGCACGGCGGCCTCGTTGCGGCGCAGGAATGGAATGGTGAAGGGCGCGTCGTAGAACAGTCCGAACGGTTCACCGCTCGGCTGCCATTTGCTGGTGCCGAGCGCTGCGACGAGCTGCTGCTGGCGCGCCGGCAGGTCGCGGCCGGTCCAGGTGAAGCGCAACGTGGCGATGGTTTGCTCCGGCACGGTGACGATCTTGACGCGCGGATCGGCGGGGGCGGGGGCGGTGTCGGGGGTGAACCGCGCCGGCAGGAAGAAACGCATCCGGATCGCGCCGTCCCTGCGGTCGGTCTCGACCGGGGCGGTCATGGCGATCTTCTCCGGGCGGGTGACGTCGACCGGCGTCGTCATGGCGATGCGCTGCGCGCCGCGATTGGCGCCGGCGATGTAGTTGAACAGCAGCGTGAAGGCGCGGCCGTCGGCGCCGTCCTGGCGGCCGAGCGCGACCTCGGCGGCGAGCCGCGGCGCGTAGCGGCGGATCTCGATCGCCTCGGCGGGGCGATCCAGCACCGCGTAGGCGGGCTCCTCGTAGAGCCGCAGCCCGAACACGCCGAGCAGCGATTCGAAGATCAGCACGGTGTAGTACCAGATCGTCGACATCAGCCTCTCCGCATCGCAGTTCTCGCGGAGACAGTTAGTGACCCCGTTAGCGAGCGCAAGGCCACGTCCGCGAGGCTCGTGCGGCACACAGGTCGACCGGTATCGAGCCGATCATCGTCGAATCCCGACGTGCCGAGGCTCAGTCCTTGTGCTTGTGCCGCTTCTTCTTGTGCTTCTTGCCGCCCTGGTCCCTGTCGCCGCTGTCCGGCTCGCCGTCAGCAGCGTCGTCGTCCTGCGCCAGTGCCTCGGCCATCTCACGTTCGGCGGCGGCATGCTCGGCGGCTTCGCGGGCTTCGGCCGCTTCGCGCTCGGCGCGGTCGCGGGCGTCCTGCTGGCGCTTGGCCTTGTAGTCCTCATAGGCGTCGAAGATCAGGTGCAGCCACGGCATCACCTGCTCGAGCGCCGGCAGCGCGCCGGCCGGACCTGGCTCGCCGCGCGGGCCGGCTTCGCCGCGCGGGCCCTGCTCGCCGCGCGGGCCTTGTTCGCCGCGGGGACCCTGCGGGCCAAGCTTGCCGTCGGCACCGGTCGGACCGGCTTTGCCGTCCGGGCCGGGCTTGCCTTGCGGACCCTGCGGGCCCGGCTTGCCGTCGGCACCGGGCTTGCCCTGCGGGCCGGCCTTGCCTTGGGGGCCGGGCTTGCCGACCGGGCCTGGCTTGCCGCGCGGACCTTCCGGGCCGGGGCGGCCGGGATGACCTTGCGGTCCAGGACGGCCCGGTTCGCCGGGACGGCCACGCGGCCCTTGTGGACCCGGACGTCCGCGACGGGTGGATTCAGCTTCGGCCACGCGTACCCCCAAACGATTCCAACACGTCTCTCCCTTAGCAGAGACGACTTGACGGCTTCAATTCGGCGACGCGCCTTGCCACGTAACCGGCAGATTGAGCAGGCCGCGAAACGCCCAGCCGCCGATCCGCACCGGCTCGCGCGCGTCGAGCCGCAAGTGCTTCAGCCGTGCGAACAGGCTCGGCAGAGCGACATCCGCCACCATCGCGCGCGACGCGAAGGCGCCGGCGCAATAATGCGGGCCGGCGCCGAACGCGATGCTCTTGGCGTGGTCGCGGCTGACGTCGAATATGTTCGGATCGGCAAAGCAGGCCTCGTCGCGATTGGCCGAGCCGAACATGAAGAATACGCGGTCCTCCGGTTCGAAATCGACGCCACGATAATGGAACGGCTGCGCGACGCGGCGCGGCGACATGCCGATCGGCGCGATCCAGCGGGCGTACTCCTCGAACACGTCGAGCCAGCTCGCCTCGCCGGCGCGCACCTTGGCGTATTGCGCCGGATGCGTCAGCAGCGCCCAGACGCAGCCGCTGATGGCGTCGCGCGGCTCGTTCTGGCCGCCGGAGATCGCCAGCTTGATGTTGGCGCGCACCGAGTCCATCGCCATGCCGGCGGCGAGCAGCACGCTGAGCATCGAGCTGTCCGGATGAGCGCGTAGCACCGGCATCATGTCGTCGATCGCCGCATCGATGCCCGCCGTCGCCGCGTGGCAGCGCGCTTCGATCGCGGCGTCGCCGGTGTAGTTGGCGATGCCGTCGATCATCGCCTGCGACCACGCATCCATCTCTTGGTAAGTGATATTGGTGAGGCCGGTGATATTCTTCAGGCACTCGCCGGACAGCGGCAGCGCGAACGCCTTGACCAGATCGGCGCTGCCTTGCGGCGCCAGCGCGTCCAGGATGCGATCGGCGTGAGCCTGGAACTGCTTGCGCCAGACGTCTCGCACCGTCCGCGGCGACACCGACGGAAACATCGCGGTGCGTTCGGCGAGATGCGCGTCGCCGTCCTTGCGCATCATGTTGTGGCCCATCAGCCGGTTCATCAGCCCGGCCGGCTGATGCGACGAGAACACGTCGATGCGCTTCTCGGTGACGAAGATGTCGTCACGCCGTGTCAGCACCGTCGAGCCGAGCTGCGGCACGAACGCGATCGGCGCCTGCGCGCGCATCTTCGCGAGTGCAGGATAGGGATCGGCCCAGAACGCGGCGACGTCGATATCGAAATGCGGAGCGTTGCTCATGCGGGGATCTGCTGCAGTGCAAGAGAGATTGCGAAGCAACTGCAAGGGTGATCGCGCGCGGCGCGGCTGTCAAATCGAAACGCTTAGTACGTATTCCGCGACACGGGAGGGGCGGGATCGCGTGTTGTTACTCCGCCGAACTACTCCGCCGCGTCGCTGCGCGGCGGCGTCACGGCGCTCGCATTGGCGGCGAGGAACACCAGGCCGTCATCCTTGCGGCAGATGCCGTAGGTGCCGGCGCTGTTCGAGGTCAGCACCTGGGCGGGGTCGCCGCATTTCTCGCAGACCAGCGTGCCGGCGGTGTTGAGGGCGCCGGGCAGGCGGTCCTGCTTGCTGAGCAGCGTGCATTGCTGCGCCTGCGGATCGATGCTGACCTTGGCACCGCAGGAGAAGCAGAACCGCGTCTCGGCCTGCTGCTTGCCCTGGTCGATATTCGCCGGAATCTTGCTGGCGCAGACCGGGCAGTTCACCGACACCGCGCGGGTGAATTGCGAGGCACCGGGCATCCGCAGGAAGATATTGCCGGACGTCGAACGATGGGCGTGGAAGCGCTGGCCGCAATGCGGGCAGGTCGGCTTGGCGCTGTCGCCGGGCAGGCTGCCGATCTGAAACTCCACCGCCTTCTTGCAGGCCGGGCAATTCTCAGTCTCGGTCGCCAGCTTGCGCTCCGGCACCGGGCTGTCGGTGATGCGCGCCTCGATCTGCAGCGTGTCGCGCGCCGTCAGCATCTCGATCACGTCGAACGGCAGCTGCCGGCCGGTGATCTCGCCGATCTCGTGGGTGACGCCGATCAGATTGTCGATGCACTGCTCGATCTGGGCGAGGTACACGGCCGACGGCAACGATTCGTCGCGGCCGCCTTTGACCGATTTGTGGATCTGGCTGATCGAGGTCTCGAGCTGGCGCGCCAGCACGTTGAGATGCGCAGCGGTGCGCGCTTCCGTGGCGCGCTGGCGGACGGTCCACACCACGGCCAGCGTGGCGAGGCTGGCGCCGCCGATCGCCGAGATCTGGCCCCAGAACCAGACCCAGCCGGTTTGTGTGCCGAGCGCGACGCCGAGCAGGATCATGAACAGACCGGTGCACGCGGCGATGGTCTCGACCGGATGGGCCGAAAACACTTTCATGAAAGCTTTGCGCAGCACCGCGGATCCTCGACCTGATGACCTGCCCAACCTACCGCTAATCACCGCGCGCCGAAAGCTGGACCTGCGTCGGGGAGCGGGTTTTACCCGTGGATGATCGGCATTTGTCCGCAAGCAAATGATCGCGAGCGGTGCTGCGACTTTGACGTCGATCAAGGACGTCGCCGGATGCGCGTGCGCCGGCTGCGGCGAAGTGGGAGTCGCGGCCGCCGCCACGTCGGGCCGCAGCCGGGCCGCGGTTACTTCGCCAGCGACGCGACGCCCTCGATTTCGATCAGCATCGCCGGATTGGGTAGTGCCGCGACCACGCAGGTGGTACGCGCCGGGTAGGGCGCCGGCCCGAACGCCTGCGCATACAGCTTGTTCATCGGCACCACGTCCTGCGCGCGGGTCAGCAGCACGTTGACCTTGACGAGATCGCGCAGGCCGGCGCCGGCTTCGCTCAGCACCCGCGTCAGGCTCGCGACCACGAAGCCGAACTGCGCGTCGAATTCGGCCGGCAGATTGCCATGCGGATCGAAGCCGGGAAGGCCGGAGATGAACAGCAGGTCGCCGGTCCGCGTCGCGAACGACAGCGGCGGCGCCTTGAGGTGCGGCGGCGGAGCGAAGTGCTGGATCGGCATGGCGTGTCCTCGATGCTGTGACACCGCTAAGGTAGCATGCAAAGCGCGGGCGTGCCGACGAGCGCTGCGCTCGTGAGCTCGATGGGGGCGGGCTGCAATCATCGCGCTGCGAAGCGTCTGTCTGGTGTGTCATCGCGCCCTCACCGTCCTCGCAAACCACGCCGGCAGAATGTTCCCGATATGTTCTAGTCGTCAAGTCGGGCAACCGCAGGACAGACCCGGTTGCCTCGCCGGGCGGAGCTGGCTACAGCAAGCCGCAAACACGATCAGGGCGGGGCGTTCATGAGCGACACAGTGATCATTGCCGGCGGCGGCATCGGCGGACTGGCAACGGCGCTGACGCTGCAGCAGATCGGCGTGCCCTGCGTCGTCTATGAGGCGGCGCGCGAGATGCGGCCGCTCGGCGTCGGCATCAATCTGCAGCCCAATGCGGTGCGCGAGCTCTACGACCTCGGCATCACCGCGGCGGATCTCGACCGCGTCGGCCTGCCGGCCAAGGAATGGGCGCTGGTTGGCCTCAACGGCAACGACATCTACGCCGAGCCGCGCGGCACGCTGGCCGGCTACGCCTGGCCGCAATACGCGGTGCATCGCGGCCGCTTCCACATGCTGCTGCACGACAAGGTGGTGGAGCGGCTCGGCGCCGGCGCGGTGCAGCTCGGCCGCCGCGTCACCTCCTATCGCAAGACCGCGGACGGCGTCGTCGCCACGGTCGAGCACGCCGACGGCGGCAGCTCGGAGGTCGCCGGCGCGCTGCTGATCGGCGCCGACGGCATTCACTCCGCCATTCGTGCCCAGATGCATCCGGGCCAGCCGCCGATCCATTGGGGCGGCGCGGTGATGTGGCGCGGCACCACCTGGGGCAAGCCGACCCGCACCGGCGCGTCGTTCGTCGGGCTCGGCACCCACAAGCATCGCGTGGTGATCTATCCGATCTCGCATCCCGATCCGAAAACGGGACTGTCGATGCTGAACTGGATCGCCGAGGTGACGCTGGACAACACCGAGGGCTGGAAGCAGCAGGGCTGGTTCCGGCAGGTGCCGACCAGCGAGTTCGCGCATCATTTCGACGGCTGGGTCTACGACTGGCTCGACATGCCGGCGCTGATCCGCAGCGCCGACTCCGCTTACGAGAATCCGATGATCGACCGCGATCCGGTCGCCACCTGGCGCGACGGACCGGTGCTGCTGATCGGCGACGCCGCGCATGCGATGTATCCGACCGGCTCCAACGGCGGCACCCAGGCCATCGTCGACGCCCGCGAACTCGGCGCCGCGATGGTGGCGCATGGTGCTAATCAACAGGCGCTGGCGGCGTTCGACGCCAAGCTGTGCGGCCCGATCTCGCAGCTGATTTTGCGCAACCGCGGCGCGGGCCCGTTCGGTCTCTTGAACCTCGTCGACGAGCGCTGCGGCGGCACCTTCGACAATATCGACGACGTCATCCCGGCCGCCGAGCGCGCCGCCTTCATGGCCGGCTACAAACAGGCCGCGGGCTTTGCGATCGAGAAACTCAACGCCGCGCCGCCGACGATTGCGCCCGGCGCGCGGGTGAAGGAACGGGAAGGCGTGTAGTTGGCTGCGCCAATCGGCGCATATCTTCGGCGCCGTCATCCTGAGGCGCTCGCCCGCAGGGCTCGCCTCGAAGGACGTGGAGGCATGCGTCAAAAGTGTTGCGTTGTTTCGGGCGCGTCTTGTCGCTGAGCTTGCTCCCGACCTCCGTCATGGCCGGGCTTGTCCCGGCCATCCACGCCTTTGCTGCATCTCCGCCTGCAAGGCGTGGATGCCCGGCACAAGGCCGGGCATGACGCGGGGAGGCGAACGTGCCTCATTTCACAGCGCGCATTTGCGGTCAGGCTCTGAGAAGCCGGCGAAAGCGCTCGCTCTCGAAAGTCGCTACGCTCACCCGTCAGTGCTGCTGCTGATCACGATGTCAAACAGCCACGCCTGATCGTTCTCGCGGCGCCGGAGCGTCCGAGGTTTGCGCCCGTCGCTTCGCAGCGAGGGGCGGGGGCGCGCCGGTCGGCGCAGAGTGGTGGAGCTTGTCGCGAGGGCTGCGATCCCTCGCGCGACGCCGGTCCGGCGCGCCCACCGCGGCGAGTTTTGAGCCGAAGGACCGCTCTTCCGGGACCGAGCGAGCTTGCGGGCTTTCCCCGGCCTCCACTCGACCCGTCCAGCCTCTTGAAGCGGCGGCCGCTCGTAGTAGCGGCGGACGGTGGCCCTCGACTTCCCGGACGATGTGCGTGCGAGGCACACCGCGCAGGACGCCGCATCCGGCCGGGCGACGCCGCATCGCGCGACCCCGCCGACCGTCACCGGCCGGTCTCCCGGCCGATGATCCGTCCCGCTTCCAAGCGCCCTCGAGAAGCGCCCCTCACGGACGGGACGAGCGGATTATAGTCCGTATAGGAAAATTGTCAAGCCGTAGCCCGGATGGAGCGCAGCGCAATCCGGGACGCGCCAAGGCGAGGCGCCGGAGATCGGCCGCCTCATACGCGGCCCCTCGATTTCGCTTCGCTGCATCGAGGCTACGGGCCGGCGGGCCTCACGTTCGTCATTCCGGGTCGCCGCACAGCGGCGAACCCGGAATCGCCATGACGACCTGAACTACTCGCCGCGCCCTTGCGCCGCGTTCTCCGCGCCGCTGTCGTCACGCGTCGGCGCCGGGCTCGCCGCGTCGGGCCGCGCCATCTTGCGGCTGCTGCGGCTACTGAGTTGAAACAGCGTGTGCACCTTGCCGTCCACCGTCGCACAGCCGCCGCGCATATTCGGAAGGATCAACGTCGCTTCACTCATCGTCTCACTCCGTCGTTTGCTGATGACGTGATAAATGCGATGTCAACTGTCTGGTTCGCGCTAACGGTGGATTATGCCTAACGAATCGTTAAGAGCGATGTCGGACCTCGCGCCGCGGCTGGCCGGCGGGTTAGCCGAAGGCGTAACTCGCCCGGCCGTTTTGGCGGTTGCATGTGCCGGATGGCGGCCTACGCTTCGCGAGTTCGCTCTCTATGGCGATGCGTTTATTTTTCGCGTCGTTACAAGCCTCACCGATTACCTATTGCCGTTCTTGTTTCTTGAAGGAATTTTTCATGTCGTTAGAAATATTCGTACTCGCGGACCAACGGCTCGACACCATCGCGGCCTGGCAACAGGCGATCGATGCAGCCGGGAGCCCGCTGCAATTGTCGACCGGGCGGCCATTCGCAGAAATCGGAGGTGCGTTGCCGGTGAAGCTGCGCGATCGCCCGACCGCGTTCGAATGCGATCAGTGGGACGCTGCGAAGCTGATGGCGGAGCTCACCGAGATCGCGTTCGATCGTCCGTGGCGGCACGCGTTGGCGTTTCGCTGGGGCGCCGATTTCGACGCCGGCGCCAGCGCCTATCTGGCCGCCGCGGCCTACGCCGAAGCGACCTCCGGCGTGATCTTCGATGGCGAAGAGGGGCGCCTCATCTCACCGGCCCGAGCCCGCGAAGTCGCGCGCGACATGGAGCAGAACGGACCGGCGATCGTAGAGATGATCCTGCGCAACATGAAGCAGCCGCGAGATGGGTAGCTCGCAGGGCGGGTTAGCCGAAGGCGTAACCCGCCGGGCGGCGCTTGCGAGAGTGACGGATGAGCTTCGCTCATCCGCACTACGGGCTAATTGACCGGTGTGACGTCCTTGATCCCGGTCGCCCCCATATAGACGCCGAGCAGGCGCATCGGCACGGCGCCGGTGTTGTGGCCGAAATGCGCGACGCCCATCGCCTCGATCAGCGCATCGCCGGTGCGATAGATCCGGGTGCCCTGAGGGCCGTAGTCGACGGTCAGTTCGCCCTCGAGGATGTAGGCGAACAGCGGCACCTCGTGCTTGTGCAGAATGGTGCGCTCGCCAGCCGCCAGGGTGACGATGGCGGCGGTGACATGGGCGTCGCCGGCCGGGTAGCGGATGGTTTCGCCGAGGATCGTCGTGCCGGTGGAGAGCAGCGGCACCGCCGGGTAGCCATGCGGCGCATCATGCGCGGCGGCGGGGCCGACGCAGGCCAGCATGGCGATCGCCATCGCAGAGGTTTGGGGCCGCATCGGTGATCCTTGTTGTTTGTTGGAAGCAGGAGCGCTTCACCGCGATGATGCGGGCCGCGGGCTGTCAGGACGGTTGACGGCCGGCTCGAACGGAGCCTTGCGCCGAAGCATGGTTGAGGCGGTGTTAATGTGGACGGGCGGATGACGCTGGCGGATGATCGATAGATGCTCCGGGCGAGCTCGTAGGGCGGGTTAGCCGAAGGCGTAACCCGCCGGCACGGCACGCCGCCGCCAATTCTGCTAACATCAATCATGCCAAACTACCGTCGCGCCTTTGTGCCGGGTGGATGCTGGTTCTTCACCGTCAATCTGCTCGAACGCCGAAATACCCTACTGGTCGATCACATCGCGATCCTGCGCGACGCAGTCGCGCGCACGCGGCAGCGGCTTCCATTCGAGATCGATGCCGTTGTGGTACTTCCTGACCATCTTCACGCCGTCTGGACCTTGCCGCCCGAGGATGCCGATTTTTCCACCCGCTGGCGGCTGATCAAGACGCATTTCGCCAAGGGGCTACCAAAGCAAGAACGACTGAGCGTCGTTCGCGCAAGGCGCCGCGAGCGGGGCATCTGGCAGCGCCGGTTCTGGGAGCATCTGATCCGAGACGAGGACGACTACGCGCGCCACGTCGAGTATTGCATGATCAATCCAGTGAAGCATGGACTGGTCAGTCTGGTGCAGGACTGGCCGTATTCGTCGTTTCACCGCGACGTCTGTCGCGGCGTGTTTCCGATCGACTGGACGGGCGATGCCGGTGTCGAAGGAGAGTTCGGTGAGGCGTAGCGACGCTCGACCGTAGGGCGGGTTAGCCAAAGGCGTAACCCGCCGAGCGGCGTTCGCGGCAGCGGCGGATTACGCTTCGCTAATCCGCCCTACGGGCTACGGGCTACGGGCTTTCCATTTTGATTGCCAAACTTACTGAAGAATTCTTCGTCATTTACAACGATGATCTTCTCAGTGCCGGCTTCTTTGATGACTTCGGGAACTGCCGTTGCGACCACAAGATAGCCCATCTCGCATCCCAACCGAGGAAGGGCATCCGACATTCGCTTTATAATGGCAGCGGTCGTTCGGACGTTGGGCGGAAACAGTTTTAGTTCGATTGCGAACTTCTTGTCACCGCATGAAAGGACGAGATCGACCGCCGAATCATTTGAGACTGTTGCGACCATGCCTGATGCGCGTATTGCCCGCACGAACCGGCGCTCGAAATCTTGAGCTTTGAGTGCAAAGTTACGTACCGGCTCAATTTGGCGTGTTGCTGCAGACCTCTCTCGCAACCAATAAACAAGAACTAGAGCTGCAGAAGTAACTAGGATTAGCGCTCCCCCGATTATTAAAATGCGGGGTGACGTTATCCGGCCATCTAAAGTACTCTCGAATATTCCAGTCGCGAGCACGGTCGATATGCCTGCGAGAAGACTTGAGATGAGCCCGAGAAGAATGAACTGTTTTTCATCGCGCCCCTTGACGTCAGTGGCCATCTGTGAGGCTGCTCCATCGGAGGTCGCCCTTTCGGAAACCAATTCAATCCTATTCAGTCGCCCTTCGTCCTGGCTCTCCGATTTGAAGCACTTATTGATCTTGTCCAGCAATTGCTGCCTTTGATCAGTGCCGATGTAGTCGCTGCTGACCACACGAGAGTAAAGAAGCACTAAGAGCTCTTCAACTGAGAGTGAGTCAGATCGCTTTACTCGGTTTTCAAGCGTCTTGCCGGCGGCAAATCGATCGATGTCGTGGTAGGTGATCTGAAATGTAGATTCGAGCGTTAGGCGGCGAAGTAGTGTATCTGCAATGTCGCGGTTTGTTGCTGCTGCCCTCTCTTTTCGCGCGCCAATTGTTTGCCTGTAACCAATCACGAAAAATATTACTGTTAAGGCGACGCCCAGCAGCCCGGCAACTGTTCCAAGATCCATGCTCATTTGATTGCCAAAATAATAGCAGCTTCGAGAATCGCTAAAAAGCGCACCCAATTTCAATACACCGTCAAACCCGGGTCAAGCCCGGGCATGACGTTGTGCTTGGGGAGAGCCTGCCCTTACGACAGCGCCTTGTTACTCTCCTTCACCTTCTCCGCATCCAGATACAGCTTCTCGCCCATCGATTTGAACTTCTCGCTCATCTGCGCCATGCCGTCTTCGATCACGCCGGACATCGTCATGCCGACGTTGCCGAGGGAGCCGCCGCTGGCGAGGTTCAGCGCCGCCTTCTCGTTGTCGCCCAATCCCGCTGCATAGTCCCGCACATCCTGCGTGATCTTCATCGAGCAGAACTTTGGGCCGCACATCGAGCAGAAATGCGCGACCTTGTGGGCTTCCTTCGGCAGGGTCTCGTCGTGGAAGGCCTGGGCCGTGTCGGGGTCGAGGCCGAGGTTGAACTGGTCCTGCCAGCGGAATTCGAATCGCGCGCGGCTGAGGGCGTCGTCGCGCAGTTGCGCGGCGGGGTGGCCCTTGGCGAGGTCGGCGGCGTGGGCTGCGATCTTGTAGGTGATCACGCCGGTCTTGACGTCGTTGCGGTCGGGCAGGCCGAGATGCTCCTTCGGCGTGACGTAGCACAGCATCGCGCAGCCGAACCAGCCGATCATCGCGGCGCCGATGCCGCTGGTGATGTGATCATAGCCCGGCGCGATATCGGTGGTCAGCGGGCCTAACGTGTAGAACGGCGCTTCGCCGCACTCTTTCAGCTGCTTGTCCATGTTGATCTTGATCTTGTGCATCGGCACATGGCCGGGGCCTTCGATCATCACCTGGCAGCCCTTGGCCCAGGCGATCTTGGTGAGCTCGCCGAGCGTTTCCAGTTCGGCGAACTGGGCGCGGTCGTTGGCATCGGCGATCGAGCCCGGCCGCAGGCCGTCGCCCAATGAGAACGACACGTCGTATTTGCGCATCAGGTCGCAGATCTCGTCGAAATGCGTGTAGAGGAAGCTCTCCTGGTGATGCGCCAGGCACCACTTCGCCATGATCGAGCCGCCGCGCGAGACGATGCCGGTGACGCGGCTGGCGGTGAGGTGGATGTATTGCAGCCGCACGCCGGCGTGGATGGTGAAGTAATCGACGCCCTGTTCGGCCTGCTCGATCAGCGTGTCCTTGTACAGCTCCCAGGTCAGCTTGACCGGGTCGCCGTCGCACTTCTCCAGCGCCTGATAGATCGGCACGGTGCCGATCGGCACCGGCGAATTGCGCAGGATCCATTCGCGCGTGGTGTGGATGTTGCGGCCGGTGGAGAGGTCCATCACGGTGTCGGCGCCCCAGCGGATCGCCCACACCATCTTGTCGACTTCCTCCTCGACGGACGACGTCACCGCGCTGTTGCCGATGTTGGCGTTGATCTTGGTGAGGAAGTTGCGGCCGATAATCATCGGCTCGAGTTCGCCGTGGTTGATGTTGGCCGGGATGATGGCGCGGCCGCGGGCGATCTCGTCGCGGACGAATTCCGGCGTGATGAACGCCGGCACTGCGGCGCCAAAACTTTCGCCGTCGGCGAGCGCGGCTTCGGCGCGCTCGAGCTGCTGCTTGCGCCCGAGATTCTCGCGCTCGGCGACGTAGATCATCTCCTTGGTGATGATGCCGGCGCGGGCGAATTCGTATTGCGTGATCGGCGCGTTGCCGACGCCGCGCAGCGGCTGGTGATAGGCGGTGAAGGCTTTGGCGGCGTGCGCGGCGCCGACATTGCCGTTGTCTTCCGGCTTGACGTCGCGGCCCTGATACTGCTCGACGCCGCCGCGCTGCTTGACCCATTCGGTGCGGATGCGCGGCAGGCCCTTGTTGACGTCGATGATGACGTTCGGGTCGGTGTAGGGGCCGGAGGTGTCGTACACCGGCAGGTTCGGCTCGGTGGCGGCTTCAGAGAGGAT
Source organism: Rhodopseudomonas palustris (assembly GCF_003591005.1). Lineage (GTDB taxonomy): Bacteria > Pseudomonadota > Alphaproteobacteria > Rhizobiales > Xanthobacteraceae > Rhodopseudomonas > Rhodopseudomonas palustris_K. Next base: position 58,427 of record NZ_QYYD01000009.1, on the reverse strand, counting down.
GATTTCGCGCAGCGGCACGCGCAGGTCGGGCGCGGCGGTCGGGACCGCGTGAATCTTCCGCGACGAGGGCAGGGCGCCGGTGGTGACGGCCGCGCGGGTGGTCTCGGGGTTGGAGCGGATATTCATGCTATCCTCCTGTGATCGGTTGTTATCGGTCCGCTTTGGTCGTGCGTTGCGTTCGCTCAGAGCGTCATTGCGAGGAGCGTTAGCGACGAAGCAATCCAGTTCGGTGCACTGCGCTGGATTGCTTCGCTGCGCTCGCAATGACGAGGAGAGGGTGTGCGGTTCGTCACACCGTCTCCGCGGTGTAGTCCAGCCAGGCGCGCACGCGGGCGTCTGGGTCGGGGTTTTGCGTGACGTCGCTGACGACGGCGATCGAATCCGCGCCGGCGGCAAAGATCTCTTCGGCCTGTTCCAGCTTGATGCCGCCGATCGCGACCAGCGGGATGCTGCCGACGCGCTTCTTCCACTCGGTGATCTTCGGGATGCCCTGCGGCGCGAAGCGCATCGATTTCAGCGTGGTCGGGAAGATCGGGCCTAGCGCAATGTAGGTCGGCTCGGCGGCCAGCGCGGTTTCCAGTTCGGCGTCGTCGTGGGTCGACAGGCCGAGCGTGAGACCGGCGCTCTTGATCTCGTGCAAATCGGCCTCGGCGAGGTCTTCCTGCCCGAGATGCAGATGCTGGGCGCCGGCGACGATCGCGGCGCGCCAGTAGTCGTTGATGATCAGCTTCGTCGGCGTGCCCTTCACCAGTTCGAGCGCGTCGGTGACGAGCTGCAGCGCCTCAGCGTCGTTCAGCTCCTTGGCGCGGAGCTGCACGGTGCCGACGCCGAGCGCGGTGAGGCGCTTCACCCAGGCGAGGCTGTCGACGACAGGATAGAAGCGGTCAGGATACGGCATGCCAGAACGGGGTCCCGATGACTGGGGTGGAGGGCGAGGCGAAATCGCGGGCGCCCATCAGCCCCGCTTCGTATCCGGTGCGGCCGGCTTCGACCGCGAGCTTGAAGGCGCGCGCCATCGCCACCGGATCTTCGGCCTTGGCGATTGCGGTGTTGAGCAGCACGGCGTCGTAGCCGAGCTCTAAGGCCTCGGCGGCGTGGCTCGGCGCGCCGAGCCCGGCGTCGACCACCAGCGTGATGTCCGGCAGGCGGTCGCGCAGCAGCTTCAGCGCATCGCGATTGGTGATGCCGCGGGCGCTGCCGATCGGCGCCGCCCACGGCATGATGACGCGGCAGCCGGCATCGACCAGGCGGTTGGCGACGCTGAGATCCTCGGTGCAATAGGGAAACACTTCGAAGCCGTCTTTGCTGAGGATCTGCGCGGCTTCGACCAGGCCGACGACGTCGGGCTGCAGCGTGTCGTTGTCGGCGATCACTTCGAGCTTGATCCACGGCGTGGCGAACAGCTCGCGCGCCAGCTTGGCGGTGGTCACCGCCTCGCGCACGCTGCGGCAGCCGGCGGTGTTGGGCAGCACGGTGACGCCGAGTTCGCGGATCAGCGACCAGAACTGATCGCCCGCCTTGCCGCCGGCGGCCTCACGGCGCAGCGACACGGTGACGATCTCCGCGCCGGACTCGCGAATGGCGTCCTGCATGATGGCGGGCGACGGATACAGGGCGCTGCCGATGAGGAGGCGCGAGGAGATCTCGCGATCGTAGAATTTCACCATGCGTGTTGCTCCGCATCTTGATTAGTCCGCTGCGCCTCGCTCCCTCTCCCGCTTGCGGAAGAGGGCTGGGGTGAGGGCGACGCGGGCGCTGTGCCTGGGGACCCCCACCCCCGACCCCTCCCCGCAAGGGGGAGGGGAGCAGGGGCGCTGCGGTGTGTGGCGGTCATAGGGGCCATCCTCATCCTCCCTGCCGCGGCGTCAGGATTTCGATTTCGTCGCCGGCGGCGAGCGTGGTTTCGTCCCATTTGCCGCGCGGCACGACGTCGTAGTTGATCGCGACCGCGTAGTGGCCGGCGGTGCAGTCCAGTTCCTGCATCAGCGCCGCGACGCTGGTGGACGAAACCTCGCGTTGTTCGCCGTTCACCGTCACAAGCATCGCATCACCTGGTTGTCGATCTCGCCGCGTTCGACGTAGTTGAGCATCTTCTCGGCCAGCGCCGGCGCCAGCAGGAAGCCGTGGCGGTAGAGGCCGTTGGTGGCGATGCGGCGGTTGCCGATGGCGATGCGCGGCAGATTGTCGGGGAAGGCGGGGCGCAGGCCGGCGCCGATCTCGACGATATGCGCTTCGCCGAACGCCGGATGCACCGCGTAGGCCGCGCTGAGCAGCTCCAGCGCCGAGCGCACCATCACCAGCTCGTCCTCGCTCTCGACCGTGGTGGCGCCGAGCATGAAGTGATTGTTTTCGCGCGGGATGACGTAGAGCGGCCAGCGCGGGTGCATCAGCCGCACCGGGCGCGACAGCGTCACCTCGGCGGTCTTGATCACCACCATCTCGCCCTTGACGCCGCGCAGCTCCGGCGCCTTGTCACGCGCCGCCATGCCGCGGCAGTCGATCACCAGGCCGTCCAGATCCTCGGGCGTCATCTCCGACTCGAAATGGATCGTGCCGCCGGCTTCGACCAGCCGCTTGTGCAGTTGCGCCAGCACCAGGCGCGGTTCGACATGGCCTTCGTCGGGGAAGTACAAGCCCTCGCGGAACCGGCCGGCGAGCGCCGGCTCGAGCTCGGCGACGCCGTCGGCGTCGAGCCGCCGGTGGCCGGTGGTCATCCTGGCGAAGCGCTCGAAATCGGCGCGGTCGCGCGGATGCGCCACCACCAGCGAACCGTTGAACGCGGTCTCGGGGAACTCCTTGCGCCACATCTCCAGCGAGCGCAGGCCCATCTCGCCGACCATCGGCTCGGCGCCCTCGGCCTCGCAATACGGCGCCAGCATGCCGCCGGCCCAATGGCTGGTGGCCTGCGTCATCGCACTGTCGCCGCGCTCGTACAGAGTGACCTTGCGGCCGGCGCGGGCCAGCAGCAGCGCCTGCCACGCGCCGGAGATGCCGGCGCCGATCACCGAGGCCGGCGCGTCCTTGCGCAGATCGGGCTTTTCGCTGCGCTGCGCCGCGGCAGCCGTCTCGGCGGCCGAGCGGGCCGGTGCGGGCGCGCTCGCCGGTGCAGATGCGTAGATGGGTGAATGAGCGGATTCGGCCCCGCGACGGCCTTCAAGTCTCTGATGCATCCCTGTCCCTTCGCCGGCATGACCCGGATCAGGTTCAAAGGGTCACTGCGGTCCCGCTCATTCAATCCGACAAAAGATCGAAACGGCGAGCTTGCAGTATCTCAGCTCCTCGTCGGAGCCCCCCTCGGAACGAATCCAATGTAGGCCGATGGCCCTTGGTGTCAACGTGGCATTCGGCGGGATCTTTTTCGCCGCGGTTGCAACCTTGCGGCTCGGCCCGCCTCGCGCGGGCGTCTGCCGCGCGGCAGCGTCCCGGCGCCTGCCGGAACCGCATCCGCGCGGCCGATCGCTGCGGCGATGAAGGACGCGGTTACTTGAACACGACGTCGGACGCCGTGATCTTGCTGGTGAGGACGTCCTGCTTCTGCAGCACGTTGAACCACCATTCGAGATTGCCCGGTTCGAGCTTGGTGGCCAGATTCGGCATTCCGACCAGGGCCAGCGCCGCGGCCGGCAGCTTGGTGTATTTCGCCAGCACGTCCATCGCTAGCTTGTTATCGCTCTTGGCCAGCGCCTCGCCGTCGGCCAGCGCCGCACGGAACGACGCCAATTCCTGCGGGTGCTTGTCGGCCCAGCTCCGCGTGGCGATGTAGAGGCCGAGCGTCACGCCGGCGGGCGCCTTGTCGTAGACCTTGCCGGCCGGATAGCCGATGCCCTGATTGACCGTGGTGGTGAAGAACGGGTCGGTCATCACCGCGGCGTCGAACTGCCCGGCTTTCATCAGATCCTGCTGCTGGGCGAACAACACTTCGACCCATTGGATTTTCTTATAGTCCACGCCGTTCTCGGCCAGCCAGTTTTGCGCGGCGAAATGCAGGATGTTGTTCAGCCCGGCGATCGCCACCTTCTTGCCGACCAGATCCGCCGGCTTGGCGATGTTGCTGCCGGTCCTGGCCACGATCCCGAGATTGCCGAAGGTCGGCAGCACCGATCCGTTGGCGATGCCGACCAGCGGCAATCCGGCGTCGGCGGATTGGATCAGGCCGGGACCTGAGGCGGCGAGCACGTCGAACGAGCCGGCGACCAGCGCCGCGATCTGGTTCGATCCCGCTGAACCGGCCATCGACACCGGGGTGACCTTAAGCCCGTGCTTCTCGAACAGGCCCTGATCGAGCGCCATGTAGGCGGCGAGAAAATCCGAGGTGACGCCGATGCCGAGCTTGAGGCTTTGCTGGGCCTGCGCGGGTGACATCGCGGTGATCGCGAGAATTGCGGCGAAGACGGCTGCGAACGCGTGACGAACCATGTCGTGTCCTTTGCTGGTTAAGTCTGTTTCCATCTCAGCATGTAGCGCTCCGCGCCGACGATCAGGTTGGTACTGATCAGGCCGAGCAGACCGAGCACGAAGATGCCGGCGAACAAATTGTCGGCGCGGAAGGTGCGGCCGGCGTTGAGGATCCATTGGCCGAGGCCGCCGACTCCGGCGATCATTTCGCAGACGATGGTCAGGATCAGCGCGATGGTGACGCTCACCCGCATCCCCGCCAGAATGTCGGGCAGCGCGCTCGGCAGCGCGATCTTGCGCACGATATCGAACCTCGACATGCCGAGCGCTGCGGCGACCTCGTAGTGTCGTTCATCGACGGACTCGAAGCCGTAGATCGTCGACAGCAGCGTCGGCCACACCGCGCCGAAGGCGATCACGCTGAGCACCAGGCCGTCATTGAGGCCGAGCGCGAGGGTGAAGATCGGAATCGTGGCGGACGCCGGCAGCGGCCGCATCAGTTCGAGCGAAGGTTGCAGATAGGCGCGGATCGTCGGCGACATGCCGATGATCGATCCGAGCGCGATCGCCGCACAGGACGCCGCGAACCAGCCCCAGAACATGTGGACCACGGTCTGCAGCGTGTAGTTGGTGAGCGCGCCGGTTTGGATGCCGCGTTGCAGAGCGCTCCACACCCGCTGCGGGCTCGGCACGAACACCGGCGAGACCAGGCCCGCCGCCGTCACGAGCTGCCAGCCATAGACGGCCGCCGCGACCACGCCGAGGCTCGCCAGCCACCAGCCGGCGCGTTTCATCGGCGCACCGCCGATCCAGCGCCCGGAAACGCCAGGCGTTCGAGCTCGACCAGCGCCCTGCTGAGCAGCCAGCCGATCAAGCCGATCCACACCAGCACGGCCAGCGTCAGCGCCGGATTCAGCGCATTCTGCGCCACCACCATGGCGTTGCCGAGACCGAGCGGGTTGGTGGTGATCTCAACCGTCACGGCGATGATCAGCGCGAAGCCGACGGCGAGCCGGAATGCCAGGAAGACGCGCGGCGCGATCGACGGCAGGACGAATTTCTGAATGCGGCGCGGCCATGAAAATCCCAGCGCCTGCGCGACCTCGAACAGCCGCGGCTCGACCCCGAGAATCGCCCCGCGCGAAATGATCAGCACCGGCCACATCGTGCCGAAGGCGACGATCACGATCTCGGTGACGTAGCCGAGGCCGGCGATGAGGATGACGAGGGGAATCAGCGCCACCGTCGGGATCGGTCGCAGCAGTTCGATCAGCACGGCGAGCAGGCGGTCGAGCGGCCGGCTCAGCCCCAGCGCGAGGCCGAGGATGAGACCGAGCGCGGTTCCGATCGTGACGCCGCTCAGCACGCTCCACAGCGTTTCGGCGGTCGCCTGCAGCAACGTGCCGTCGGCGAGCGCGGCGGCCAGCGCGACCACGATCTGCGACGGCAGAGCCAGCGTCAGGCTGTCGAGCGCCGCCAGCCGGCCGCCGAGTTCGGCGGCCACGATCAGCACGACGGGGACGACCAGCCCCCGCATTGTGCCAAACGGCTTCGAGGCTGCGGTCATTGTTCGGCGCTCTTGACGTAGTTGAAGAGCTGACGCCGCAGCTTCAGGAAGGTCGGGTGCTCGCGCGTCGAGATCTGGTCTCTGGGGTAGGGCAGGTCGACGTCGAAGATCTGTCCGATCCGACCCGGATTGGGCAGCAGCGCCACCACCCGGTCGGCCAGATAGATCGCCTCGTCGAGATCGTGGGTGACGAAGAATACGGTGGTGTTCATCGACTGGACGAGCTTCAGCACCTCGTCCTGCAGCGTCTGCCGGGTCATCGCGTCGAGCGCGCCGAACGGCTCGTCCATCAGGATCACCGCCGGCGTCTGTGCGAGACAGCGGGCGATCTGCAAGCGCTGCTGCATGCCGCCGGACATCTGGCCCGGATATTTGTCCGCGTGGGCCGCAAGCCCCATCAACGACAACAGGCGCTGAATCTCGGCGGCGCGGCCGGCGCGCGGCGTGTTGCCGGCCTCCATCGCCAGTTCGACGTTCCTGGCGGCATTGCGCCATGGCAGCAGCGCGCGGCCGTAATCCTGGAACACGATGGCGATGTCCTGGCGCGGCTTGCGGATGTCCTGGCCGTCGAACAGCACGCGTCCGCTGGTCGGCGGCGTGAAGCCGCTGAGTGTCCGCAACATCGTCGTCTTGCCGCTGCCCGACGGCCCGACCACGCAGACGATCTCGCCTTTGCCGATCGACAGGTCGACGTCGCGTAGAATCGGCTTGCCCTGAAGCTCGACGTCGACGCGCCAGAACTGCAGCAGGCTGGCATCGCCCGCCTGCGGCCGGCCATCCGCCCCGGGCGCATCCTGAACCGCTTGCGCCGATCGTATCGCCCGACTCGCCATTGGCCCGGCTCCATTATTGTATCCAATGCACTTCCTGATTTATACAAGACCGAGCTTCTCCCGTCGGCTCGAAAAATGAGCAGGACGCCTGCGTTCCTGTCGAAATAGCGCGCAACTGCGGTGATTTTTGCAGCAATGCCGGGGTCGGCGCAATCCGCGGCTTGATCTGGGACAGCGAGACGTGACTGAATGAGGCTTGGTCTAATGGATACAATCATCGTCTGGAGACGTCATGAGTAGCTACCCCGTGTTCAAGGCCGCCGCGGTTCAGGCCGGTCCGGTGTTCCTGGATTTGAGCGGATCGATCGACAAGGCCTGCGCGCTGATCCGCGAGGCGGGGGAAGCCGGCGCCCGTTTGATCGGCTTTCCGGAGTCGTATGTGCCGGGCTATCCGGCCTGGATCTTCAAGGCCGGGCCGATGGGACACAGCGCCACGCTGTATGGGCGGCTGTATCAGAACGCGGTCGAGATCCCCGGCGCAGCGGTGGCCCGCCTCAGCAAAGCGGCGCGGGACGCCAGGATCTATGTGTGTATCAGCGTCACCGAGCGCGAACGCGGCTCGCTGTATCTGTCACAGCTCTGGTTCGACCCGAACGGCGACCTGATCGCACGCCATCGCAAGCTCAAGCCGACGGGACCCGAGCGTTACATCTGGGGCGAGGGTGACGGCAGCATGCTGCCGGTGATCGCGTCTCCGATCGGCAATCTCGGCGGATTGCTGTGCTGGGAGCATCTCGTGCCGCTGACCTCGGCGGCGATGAGTTTCAAGAACGAGCAGGTGCATGTCGCGTCGTGGCCGGTCGGCGGCTACGTCCGCGGCGGTCCGTTCGAGGCGATGCTCGACATCCGCGACGCCCATATCGGGCCGATCAGCCCTGACCAGAATCCGCTCAGCCCGATCGAGGTGATCAGCCGTAACTACGCCATGGCGACGCAGACCTTCGTGTTGTTGTGCGCTCACGTGATGCTGCAGGATGCCGTCGATGCGCTCGCACCCGGCGCGCCGCCGGACACTTACCGGATCGGAGGCGGCGGATCCCGGATCATCGCGCCCGACGGCAGTTCGATCGGACGCAATCTTCCGGCAGGCGAGGAGGGGCTGGTGTATGCGGACATTCCGCTGGAGATGGTGATCTACGCGAAATATATGTGCGATCCCGGCGGCCACTACGCCGTCCCCCACGTTCTCAGCCTGAACATGAATACCAATCCGGCTCCGGCGGCCCAGATCGGTGCGGCGCAAGACCTCTTGCCGATGCGGTTCACGGACATTCAGGACAACGCCTGATGTCGGCGGATGCGACATGACCAAAGTCAACGCCCACGTCACGACCCGCGGCCAGGCGGTGCATGAAGCCTTGCGCGACCTGGTTCTGTCAGGGCAATTGGCTCCGGGAACGCGGCTGAACGAGATCGAGTTGTCCCAGCGTCTCGGCGTATCGCGGACGCCGGTCCGCGCCGCGCTGACGGCGCTCGCGACGCAGGATCTGATCGACTACACGCCCAACAGCGGCTATGCGATCCGCACCTACTCGGCGCGCGACCTCGAGAATGTTTTCGAAGTACGAGCCGTGCTCGAGGGACTGGCGAACCGCCAGGCAGCCGAAGCCGGCTTTTCACCTGAGGGCGAGGCCAGGGTCGGCGACATCCTCGATCGCACCGCCGCTTTGGTGAGCGGCGGCGAATGGTCTGCGCAGGTTTGCGATCGTTGGATCGAGCTCAACATCGCATTTCACCAGGCGATCAACCGGACCGCCGGCAATCAGCGGCTGCTGACGATCCTGGAACGCTCGCCGCTGCCGTTCATCTATGCGCTTCGCTATCATTGGTTCACCCTGGACATCGTCAGCAAGGCCCATGACGACCATGTCGAGATGGTCGCGGTCATCAAGAACCGTCAGATCGGACGTGCCGAGGCCATCGGGCGCGAACATATCTATCGCACCACCAAGCCGCTGATCGACAAATGGCGCGATCTGGAGCGGCTGCAGCAGCAGGACGGCCGCCAGATCGCCGACCTGCTGCAGCCGCTGTGCACCACCGACCAATCGAGTGATGCTGGCCGAGACTGCCTCGTTTAGGCCCCGGCCGGTTTACCGCAAATTATCCGGCGGCGTGTTTGATCCGGGAACCTGATCAACCGGACCGCGCCGATGACGATCCTCACTGCCGAGACGACGAGCCTGGCCGGCACGCGGCGCAGCCTGCTGCCGCTGTGGGTCGGGCTGGTGGTCTATGCGGTGCTGATCAGCGTCGGCGACCGGCTGCTTAACGATCCCGACACGCTGTGGCAGATCACGATCGGGCAGTGGATCATCGATCACCGCGCGGTGCCCCACGTCGATCTGTACTCGTTCACGATGGCGGGCCAGCCGTGGATCTCGACGCAGTGGCTGGCGCAGGTGCTGTTGGCGATCAGCTATACGCTGGGCGGCTGGGCCGGGCCGGTGGTGATCGCGGCCGGCTCGCTGGGGCTGACGCTGGCGCTGCTGGCGCGCGCGCTCGGCTGCACGCTGCGCGACAGCACCACGCTGGTGTTCGTGATCGCCGCATTGATCCTGATGGCGCCGCACATGGTGGCGCGGCCGCACGTGATGGCGATGCCGGTGATGGTCGCCTGGGTCGCGGCGCTGATGCAGGCAGCCGATCGGCGCGCGGCGCCGTCGCTATGGCTGCTGCCGCTGATGGCGCTGTGGGCCAATCTGCACGGCGGCTTCGTGCTCGGCCTCGCGCTGATCGCGCCGATCGGGCTGGATGCGGCGCTCGGCGCGCCGCAGCGGCGCTGGTCGCTGCTGCTGCGCTGGTCGGGCTTCGGCGTGCTGGCCCTGCTCGCGAGTTGTGCCAATCCGTACGGCTGGGACGCAATCCTGGCGTCGCGGCGCATCCTGGATCTCGGCGCGGCGCTGCGAACCATCGGGGAGTGGGCGCCGACCGATTTCTCGCGGATCGGCCCGCTTGAAATCACGCTGCTGGTCGGCCTCGGACTCGCGCTGTGGCGCGGCGTGACGCTGCCGCCGCTGCGCATCCTGATGCTGCTCGGCCTGCTGCACATGGCGCTGAGTGCCAACCGCAACCTCGAAGTGCTGGCGCTGCTGACGCCGCTGATCATCGCGGCGCCGCTGGCGCGGCAGATCGGCGGCGCCGAAACTGGCGAGGGTTCGGCAACGCAGCCGGCGGGCGGCGCCATCGCGGCGGCGCTCAGTCTGGCGATCGGCGGCACGCTGGCGTTCGTCACGCTTCACGCGTTCGCGCCGCCGCAGACGCATACGCCGGCCGCGGCGGTGGCGACGCTGAAGCGCCTCGGCGTGCAGCGCGTGTTCAACGATTATGATTTCGGCGGCTATCTGATCGCCTCCGGTGTCGCGCCGTTCATCGACGGCCGCACCGAACTCTATGGCGAGCGCTTCGTCGTCGAGCAGTACGCGGCGGTGCGGCTGCGGCCACCCGCCAAGCTGTTCGAGCTGCTCGACCGCTATCGTATCGACGCCACGCTGCTCGGCACCGCAGACCCCGCCACCAAGCTGCTCGATCAGGTCGACGGCTGGCAAAAGGTTTTCAGCGACGAGATCGCCACCATTCATCTGCGCAGGCCCGGCGCAGTTCACAGCATCGAGCCCAAGATCGATCCCACCCGCTGACAGATCGAGCCGTTCGAACTTTCGGAGTTCCGCGGGAACAACTATCAGATCTGTCCGTTCGTGGTTGGTGATGTATTAACCGACGAGTGACGCCGTTGGAACCAGGATCCCCGCCACGGTCATCGTGGTGGGGATTTTGTTATGCGGCGTGCGCGTCATAGCGGCCGATCGTTTGAGGTGACGCCGGTGTGACGATTTGGTGCTTAGTTCGACACAATAATGCGGTCCAATACCGGAACTGCTCGCCCCCTTGCCCGTTTGTTGGGGACCGTCACCAACATGGAGGGCACTACACAATGAAGAAGACCAACACCGTTATCGCTGGCCTGCTCGGCTCGACGCTGATCGCCACCGCCGCGTTCGCGCAGTCGCCGGCCACCACCGACAGCTCGATGTCGAAGACCACCGCGGCGCCTGCCGCCAGCAGCATGGCTTCCGGCGCGGAATGGCGCGCTTCGAAGATGGTCGGTCTGAACGTCTACAACCAGGCCAACGAGAAGCTCGGCGACATCTCCGAAGTGCTGCTCGACAAGTCCGGCAAGGTCCATGCGGTCGTGATCGGCGTGGGTGGCTTCCTGGGCGTCGGCCAGCGTGACGTCGCCGTTCCGTTCGACAAGATCAAGTTCGTCGACACCCCGGTTCAGTCGAACACCGCTTCGACGACCGCTCCGGCTGGCGGCACCGCCACCACCACTGCGCCGGCGACCGGCACGACCACGGGTGCGGCGACCACCACCACGACGACCACTTCGGCGAACACCAACAGCACCGCCGAGCGGATGTATCCGGACCACGCGGTGTTCAACGCCACCAAGGACGAACTGAAGTCGATGCCGGAATTCAAGTACGGCCGCTCGTAAGAGTGACTTTCTGATCGAACCCGGCCGGCGCTTGTCGCCAGCCGGATGATCGGAGCGAACCAGCCGGGTGGCGTCTGCCGCCCGGCTTTTTCGTGCGCCTGGCAGATTGAGACGTTTTATTACTTTGCCCGCTTCATGATGAAGCTTCGTCGATAATTTCTGCGTCAAACGCGGCCTTGAACGCCGTCATTGCGAGGAGCGAAGCGACGAAGCAATCCAGCAAAAGCCTCCTGGATTGCTTCGCTGCGCTCGCAATGACGCAGGCGCGCATGCCTTCCATCTGATGATCAACTCCGTCATGGCCGGGCTTGTCCCGGCCATCCACGCCTTTACTGCATCAGCTTCAGTAAGGCGTGGATGCCCGGCACAAGGCCGGGCATGACGCGTGGAGAGGATAGTACGTCTGATAGCGGACGGCAGATCCCCTGCTAGGCTCTCAGCCTAAGGACGCATGGCCTCGGGCGAGGTCGGCGCGCAACAAGCGCTTCCGGCTACGGAGCCTTCAGCTTGGTAATCGTCACTTCGAGGATGCCGTTGGCTTCCGCTGTGACCCGCAGCATCGACGAGTCGAAGGCGACATCGGTCAGCCGCAGGCTGGAGATCTCGGAGGATATTCGCAGTCCGTCTTCGTTGCGCTGATAGGCGGCGATCACGGCGCCGATGCGGCGCTGGACGTTGCTGGATTCCGGCTTGAGATCGAATACCGCGCGCTCGGTGATGGCCTTCTGGAGATAAGGCACGGCTGCGCGGGCGGCCTCGCCGAGCAGGCCGAACGCCGCTTCGGATTCGACCGCAAGCCGGACGTCGGCGAGCCGCAGCGTCTGGTCTTCCTGATTGAGCACCGGGCGGCCCCAGATGTGCAGCGTGGCTTCGCCGCCGAAACCGAACCAGCCCTTCGACCCCTTCGCATCGACCAGCATCGACACCAGCAGGCGATCGCCGCTGGCGGCGACGTTGACGCTCTTCACCGTAACGGCGGCGGCGCCGTTGCCGCTTTCCGGGAAGGTGCGGCCGACGAATTGCGGCTCGATCACCCGGCTGAGCTGTTGAAACGGAATGTCGATCGGCACTGCGACTTTCACGCCGGTGCTGTTCGGCGCCACCATCTCCAGCGCCGCCGGGAACGGGCACTCCGGCTTGGTCGGCGCGGTGGTGATGCGGCTGTCGGCGACGATGCCGAGCGTCAGCGCCACGGTGGCGGCGTCGATCTGCGGCTGGGCCGCGAGCGCGCGGGTCGGCCGCAGCTCGAGCCAGAAGCCGTTCGGCACGCCGGCGCCCTGCAGCGGGATCGAGCGGCAGATCCGCGCCCATTCTCGCCGGGCGCTGCGCTCCAGCGCGCCGTCGCTCCGGATCGTCTGCTGCAGCTGCGCGACCTGTTCGTTGACCGCCTTGTCGATCACCGGCTTGACCTGCGCCGGAATGTTGATGCGCGCGCCGGCGACGCCGATATTGGAATCGGCGAGCAGCACCTGGGCGCTCAGATTGGGATCGACATGCCAGTCGGGCAGCACCTTCGGGCGCGCCGTGATGGCGATCGTGCCCTTGATCTCGCCGCTGGCGCTGAGCGACTTGATGTTGACGCCGACCTGCTTGGCGACCTTGTCGCCGAAGATTCGCCCGAGCGTATCGCCGACCTTGCTCTGCGTGCTGGCCGACAGCGAGCCTTTCGCCGACAGCGTGCCGGTCAGCGGCGCCGTCACGGTCACCTGTTCGGGCGCCCCTTTGACCGCGACCGCGCCGCGCGCCACCGTCCAGTTGATATCGGCGTTCTGCACCAGCTGCGGCAGCGGGTTGTCGGCCTTACCGGCGAAGTTGCGCGGGGCAGTGCGGTCGACCAGATCGCGGATCGCCGTCAGCGGCACCGAAACCGGTACGACGACCGACGACTGACGGATCGGCGGCAGCGGCGGCAACGCCTGAAGGGTCGGCGGGACTACTCCCGGCGGCGATAGCCACTGGAAGCCCACCAGCGTGATACCGAATGACAGCGCGACAATCGCGAGCGCAATCAGGACAGTTTTGAAACTCATCAATTCCCCGGGCTGAAACGGCCCGGACCATACAGCCCTGCGCCGTTTGGCGCCAGCCGGGGCGCCCGCTCCGCGGTGGTCCACGGGTTAAATCGCCGCAATGTCGCACCGGCTGCGATGCCGATGTGTCGCAGCGGACACGTTGGGGCCGGCTCAACGCCAAGACGGCGCGGTCGCCCGCGCCGCCTGATCTTGCTGTAGGCAGGCTAACCGCGGCGACCGCTGGTGTTATCGGCGCGGCGGTTGTCGGGCAGCACAATGACCTTGGCGCCGACGCTGACCCGTGCATACAGATCGGTGACGTCGTCGTTGGTGAGCCGGATACACCCGGACGACACGTGGGTGCCGATGGTCGATGGCGCGTTCGTGCCGTGGATGCGGTAGATCGTTCCACCGAGATACATCGCGCGCGCCCCCAGAGGATTACCGGGCCCGCCCGCCATGTGCCGCGGCAGATACGGCTGCCGGGCGATCATCTCCGGCGGCGGCGTCCAGTCCGGCCACTCGGCCTTCTTGCTAATCGACTGCGTGCCCGACCAGGTGAAGCCGTCGCGGCCGACGCCGACGCCGTAGCGCACGGCGCGGCCGCCGCCGAGCACGTAGTACAGATAGGTGTTCGGCGTATCGATGATGATGGTGCCGGGCGCTTCGCGGGTCGCGTAGGTGACGATCTGGCGCTTCAGCCGTGCCGGCAACTCGGCGGAGCCGTCATCGTCCTGCGGCGCGGACTGGACCGCGGGGAAGCTCGGCTCGGTCGGCGCATAGGCCATCGGCTGCGTCTCGGCCGGCTGCGGCAGCAGCAGGAACGGGAAGGGCAGCGGCTGAGCGGCGCTGGCCGGGCTGGCCGCGAGCGCGACAATCGCAACGCCGGCCAGCGCGGCGGCGCCGCCGAGAAGCGCGAAATGGTTGATCTTACGAGACATGACTTGCTCCCTGCCGTGAACGCCTGTTTTGTCCGCCAGCGCCGTTTTCGGCGACTTGTTGGCGCTATCAGTAGCGCGGCGCCGGTTTCCGGAGGTTTTCGTCGACCTCCCAATTTGGTTTCGTCGCGGTAGGGATTTGTTTCGTCTGCGGTGGCCGAGCACCGGCCCCGCAGCGCGTGACGGCGGCCGTTTGATCGGGCGCATTTCGAACCGGCCGGCCTGCCGGTAAGCCCGGGGCCGCCGCGTGGTGCGGGTTGGCTGGGGGAGTTAGCAATGGCGACGGTGAAATTCTACGGCAACGAAACGGTGCCGCTCGAGATGCACAAGGTGCGGATCGTGCAGAAGCTGAGCCTGCCGCCGGTCGAGCGCCGGCTCGAGAAAATCACCGAGGCCGGCAACAACACCTTCCTGCTCAAGAACGACGACGTCTTTCTCGACATGCTGACCGACTCGGGCGTCAACGCCATGAGCGACCGCCAGCAGGCGGCGATGCTGGTCGCCGACGACAGCTACGCCGGCAGCGCCACCTACACCCGGCTCGAGACCAAGCTGCGCGAGATCTTCGGCATGAACTACTTCCTGCCGACGCATCAGGGCCGCGCCTGCGAGCACATCCTCGCCAAGGTGTTCGTGTCAACCGGCAAGGTGGTGCCAATGAACTATCACTTCACCACCACCAAGGCGCACATCACGCTGCTGGGCGGCACGGTGGAGGAACTGGTGACCGACGCCGGACTGGAAGTCGTCAGCGCCAACCCGTTCAAGGGCAACATGGACATCGCCAGGCTGCGCGCCGTGATCGCCCAGCACGGCGCCGACAACATCGGCTTCGTCCGCATGGAGAGCGGCACCAATCTGATCGGCGGCCAGCCGGTGTCGCTGCAGAACCTCGCCGACGTCAGCAACGTCTGCAAGGAGCACGGCATCCCGCTGGTGCTCGACGCCAGCCTGCTGGCCGACAATCTGTACTTCAACAAGACCCGCGAGGATCACTGCAAGGCGTTGTCGATCCGCGAGATCACCCGCCGCACCGCGGACCTCTGCGACATCATCTATTTCTCGGCGCGCAAGCTCGGCTGTGCGCGCGGCGGCGGCATCTGCATCCGCGACCGCGCGCTGTACGAGAAGATGCGGCCGCTGGTGCCGCTGTACGAGGGCTTCCTCACCTATGGCGGCATGTCGGTGCGCGAGATGGAAGCGCTCACGGTCGGCCTCGACGAGACCATGGACGAGGAGATGATCAACCAGGGGCCGATGTTCATCGGCTTCATGGTCGAGCAGCTGCAGGAACGCGGCGTGCCGGTGATCACGCCGGCTGGCGGGCTCGGCTGCCACATCGACGCCAAGCGCTTCGTCGACCACATCCCGCAGTCGCAATATCCGGCGGGCGCGCTGGCGAGCGCGCTGTACATCGCCTCCGGCATCCGCGGCATGGAGCGCGGCACGCTGTCGGAGCAGCGCGAGCCGGACGGCAGCGAGATCTTCGCCAATATGGAACTGGTCCGCCTCGCGATGCCGCGCCGCGTGTTCACGCTGTCGCAGGTCAAATACGCCGTCGACCGCATCGCCTGGCTGTACGCCAACCGCCAGCTGATCGGCGGCCTCACCTTCGTCGAGGAGCCGCAGGTGCTGCGGTTCTTCTACGGCCTGCTGAAGCCGGTGTCGGACTGGCAGAACCATCTGGTCGCCAAATTCCGCGAGGATTTTGGGGATAGTTTGTAGAGGTCATCGCATCCCCATGCGTCATTGCGAGCGAAGCGAAGCAATCCAGCGCCGAGCACGAAGCTGGATTGCTTCGTCGCTTCGCTCCTCGCAATGACGGATGGAAGCGCTGTGCTCGGCCCGCTTGCGCTCGAACTCCCAGCACACTTACGGAACCTGCGATTCCTCAAAGCGTTGCTCAATCTGCAACATCAGGAGGTCAGCATGGCTGCGAAGAAGACCACCAAGAAAACCACCACTGCACGCGGGCGCAAGCAGGATCGGGCCCGCGTCGCCGGCGGGCAGGACTACGAAGTCGCCTATGAGGCCAAGAAGACCGGCCGCTCGGCGCCCGCGGTGAAAAAGGCCGTCAAGAAGGTCGGCAACGTCCGCAAGACAGTCGAGAAGAAGTTGGCCAAGAAGGGCTGACCTGAGTTCAGCACAGCGCTCGCTCTAACGCAGCTTCAGCCCGGTCGCGGCTTCGAGGTCGGTCAGGGCCTGCTCGGCGGTGACCACCTTGATGGTGGTCATGCCCATGTCGCGCGCCGGCTTCAGGTTGACGCCGAGGTCGTCGAGATAGACGCAGTGCTTCGGATCGACGCCGAGCGTGTCGGTCATCATCCGGTAGATCTTCGGATCGGGCTTGCGCAGCCCGATCTTGGCGGACTCGATGACGTGATCGAACAGCGCCATCACCTCGGCGACGTATAGCGTGCGGCCGGAGGCCGAGCCGATCGCGTTGGCGGGCAGGTTGTTGGTGATGCAGCCGGTCTTGTGGTTCTGTTTGATGCGGCGCAGCGCCTCGACCATCTCGGGCCGCAGCTCGCCGGACAACAGCGGCAGCACCTCCCGGCCGCGGACTTCGGCGCCGAACGCACGCGACTCCGCGGCGAACAGCTCGTCGAAGGTGTCGAGATCGATCTCGGCGCGTTCGAACTTGGCCCAGGCGTTCTCGAAATGATTGGCCGCGTTGGTGTTGCGGATGATGTCCGCCGGCAGCCCGCGCGCGATTTCAAACCGCGCGAACGCCTCGAACGGCGAGGTCGTCAGCACCCCGCCGAAATCCCAGATCACCGCCTCGACCATCGCGTTCCGTCTCCCCGCTGTTGTTTGGCGGACCGCTAGCATGGGTCGGCGGCGAGGACCAGCCCGGAGCGTGGAGCTCGGAGCCGGGTGTCCTCAATGCATCGTCTTGCTGCTCTTGAGGAACGGCCGGCGGGCGGATTCGTGTTTTTCGTAGAGCTCGAGCCAGCGGCGGTCCTCGGGCCTGTACCATTCCTCCGCGTTCGAGGGTGGCGGCCCGCTCTTGCTGATGATCTCGTCCAGCCGGAAGAACTCGGCGGTCTCGTCTGCAGTGAGGCCGATCAGCACCCTGTTGCCGGAGGAGTCGAGTACGTAGTCGTCGTCCTTTATCATGCGGACAGATGATCACCCCGTCCGCCCCCGTCAACGCAATTGCCGCCTTAACCTAACTGATCAACCTTACCGCGGCGGGGTTGCATGACTAGCGCCGGTTCCCTCCGTTAAGACTCTGTTGTTCCCTCTGCCAATACACGTTTACCGCGAGTGGGCGAATGCTGGCGCGCATCGATCGATGCGTGGAAACATGGGGACTGGACGGATGCTGAAATCGATTTCGGCGCGCATGATCGTGGCGATCATGCTGGTGGCGATTGGATCCTGCGCCATGTTGGCGGGCTTCAGCTTCTGGCGCCAGCAGGCGACCATCGAGGTCGCGCTGCAACGCGAGCTGCGCTCCGACTACGCCAACCTGACCGGCGCGATCGAGGCGGAGTCTCGCACCGTGCTGACCGTCAGCGAAGCCTTGGCGGCGGTGCGTCCGGTGAAGGACGCGATCCGCGCCGGCAATCGCGACGCCGCGCTGACGCTGCTCAAGGAAGCGCACGGCAAGACTGCTGCGCGCGGACTCGACCTGATCACGATCCAGGTTCCGCCGTCCACCACCTTCCTGCGCATTCACAAGCCGGACACGTTCGGCGACGACGTCTCGGGCCGCCGCAGGATGGTGACCGACACGCTGTCGCTGTCCAAGTCCCATGGCGGCATCGAGCCGGGTCGCGACAATCTCACCGTGTTCGGGACTGCGCCGATTATCGACGACAAGGGTCTGATCGGATCGATGGATGTCGGCGCGCCGTTCGGCGAGTCGTTCGTGACGCGGATGAAATCGCGGTTCGGCGTCGACGTCGCGATCCTGCAGCCCTCCGCTGAAGGCGCCAAGATCATCGCGTCGTCGATCCCCGGGTTGAAGCCGGATGACGCGGCCGTGCGCCGTGCGATGGGCGGCGAGCTGGTGATCAGCCGAGGCGAACTCGACGGCAAGGCCGCCGGCATCAGCTTCGGCCAGATCAAGAACTTCTCCGGTGCCCCGGTGGCCGTGCTGCAGATCGTCCGCGATGCCAGTGCCTACCAGGCACTGACCACCAGTGCGATGCAGTGGCTGGCACTGGCGACGCTGGCGGCGGCGCTGGCCGCCGCGGCGGTCGCGGTCTGGCTCGGCCGCGGCATGGCCAGGCCGATCGTGGCGCTGGACGGCGCGATGCGCGAGATCAGCCAGGGCCGCCATGCCATCGAGGTGCCGGGCTGCGATCGGCGCGACGAAGTCGGCTCGATGGCGCGTACCGTCGAACTGTTCAAGGAGAGCCTGATCGAGACCGAGCGGCTGCGCGCCGCGCAGGACGAGCAGCGCGTCGCCCACGAGAACGAGCGCCGCGCCACCATGCTCGAACTGGCGGCCCGGTTCGAGTCGAGCGTCGGCAGCGTGGTCGATCTGGTCGGCTCGGCTGCCACCGAACTGCGCGGGACCGCGGATTCGATGGCCGGCACCGCGACCGAATCCGAGCGGCGCATCAGCGCCGCCACCACGGCCTCGGCCGAAGCGACGTCGAACGCGCAGGCGGTCGCGGCCGCGGTCGAAGAGCTCGATGCCTCGATCGCCGAAATCGGAAAGCATGTCGATCAGTCCGCGCAGGTCGCCGGGCAAGCGGCCGGGCAGGCCAGCCGCACCAACGACGAGGTCAAGGGGCTGGCGGACGCCGCGCAGAAGATCGGCGAAGTGGTGACGCTGATCAGCGATATCGCGTCACAGACCAATCTGCTGGCGCTCAACGCCACGATCGAGGCGGCGCGCGCCGGCGAGGCTGGCCGCGGCTTCGCGGTGGTGGCGGCCGAGGTCAAGGCGCTGGCCGAGCAGACCTCGAAGGCGACCGAGGAAATCTCCTCGCAGGTCGGCGCGATCCAGCTGGCGACGCAGAGCTCGGTGACGGCGATCGAAGGCATCACCATGATCATCGGCCGCGTCAATGAAATC
Source organism: Rhodopseudomonas palustris (assembly GCF_003591005.1). GTDB lineage: Bacteria > Pseudomonadota > Alphaproteobacteria > Rhizobiales > Xanthobacteraceae > Rhodopseudomonas > Rhodopseudomonas palustris_K. The sequence continues at coordinate 39,149 of NZ_QYYD01000009.1, read as the reverse complement.
GCCACGGCGATTGCCAGCGCGGTGCGCGAGCAGGGCACCGCGACGCGCGAGATCGCCCACAACGTCGCCGAGGCGGCGCGGTCGACCGGCGAGGTGTCCAGCAACATCGTGCACGTCAGCGACGCCGCGCGCGAGACCGGTGTCGCCGCCAGCCAGGTGGTCGACGCCGCGACCGAGCTGTCGCACACCGGCGAGGCGCTGAAGGCTCAGGTGCAGGCGTTCCTGCGCGAGGTGCGGTCGGCGTAGGACACCTAGCGTTCGAGCAATACACACAGCACTCGTCATGCCCGGGCTTGTCCCGGGCATCCACGCCTTCGGGCCGAAGTTTTAGACACAGGCGTGGATGGCCGGGACAAGCCCGGCCATGACGCCGAAATTGAGCGCGAACGTCGGCCAACTAACAAGTTCCGCCGCACCGACTTATAGTTAACACCGACTAACGCGATACCATTCAATTCTCATTAATCAGATTGAGCGAATGTGCGCGCATGACGCGCGGAGTTCGTTTGTATCTCGTCGGCTCCTTCGTCCTCGTCTCGCTTGCTGGCTGCGGGCGCGGTCTGTTTCAGACCGCCGAACGCGAACCGTGGCGCACCGAGGCCGAAGTCGCATGTCTCAAATCGGGCGCCGTCAAGGAGACGCCCGAACTGGTCCGGATCGATCCGATCTCAGGACCGGGCGTGTGTGGCGCCGAATTTCCCCTCAAGGTCGCGGCGCTCGGAGAGAGCAGCGCGCTCGGCTTTGCCAACGACCTCCGGCCGCCGGCCGCGATCGGCGGCGCAAGCCAGCCGCGTTGGCCGGGCGCGCAGCAGACTTACGCGCAGCCGCGCAGCTATCCGCCGCAACAGCCGTCCTACGGCGCCGCGCCGACCGGCTATGGCGCGAATGCCGCCTATGACAATGGCCGCGGCGGACCGGTGTCGCTGAACGCGCCCGGCACCGTGCCGGCCACGGAGGACATCGAGTTGCCGCCGGAGGCCGCGGAGCGTCCGCCGGCCGAGAGCGTCACTGGCTATTCGCGCGCTCCGAACGTCCAGCCGCGCTATCCCGAAGAGCAGCAGCCGCTGCCGCGGCTTGGCCCGTCGCAGGGCAACGTCACCGGCTCGGTCGGCCCGGTCGCCGTCAAGCCGGCCGCGACGCTGGCGTGTCCGATCGTGTCGGCGCTCGATCGCTGGCTGGCGGAATCGGTGCAGCCCTCGGCGATGCGCTGGTTCGGCGTCCGCGTGGTCGAGATCAAGCAGATCTCGGCATATTCCTGCCGCGGCATGAACGGCAATCCGAATGCGCATATTTCGGAGCATGCGTTCGGCAATGCGCTGGACATCGCCGCCTTCGTGCTCGCGGACGGCCGGCGCATCACCGTCAAGGGCGGTTGGAAGGGGCTGCCGGAGGAGCAGGCGTTCCTGCACGACGTGCAGAACTCGGCCTGCGGCATGTTCACCACGGTGCTGGCGCCGGGATCGAACATTTATCACTACGACCACATCCACGTCGACCTGATGCGCCGCAAGAGCGCGCGCAGCATCTGCAAGCCGGCCGCTATCCCGGGCGAAGTCGTCGCGGCGCGGCTGCAGCAGCGTAACGGCTACGCGTCGGGCGGCTTCAACGGCCCGACCGGCTCGATCGGCCGCCCCTCGGCCCGCAAGGTCGTCAGTCGCGACGAGGCGGAAGACGATTAGCCTGAGGGCTGAGCCGAACTCTAGCCGAGATTTCAACCGCGCTTGAGCTCGGTTCAATCGCTCACTAACTCCGTCATGGCCGGGCTTGTCCCGCCTGCGCGGCCGAAGCCGCTTCGGCGCGGCGAAGGCCCGGGCATCCACGCCTTTCCTGCATCTCCGGCCGCAAGGCGTGGATGCCCGGCACAAGAGCCTGTGCTCGGGCCGGCGAAGCCGGACCCGAGTGCCGGGCATGACGTGTGGTTAGGATTGTACCTGAGATCTTACGTAATCAGTTGACGCCCGGCTTCGCCCGATAGGTCGCCAAAAACATCCGGGTCGCGCTGTCGACTACTTCGGCGATGCGTTCGGGGGAGGGGGCGTCGCTCATCTGGAAGATGAAGGGCAGAAACAGCGTCGCCTGGCACAGCTTGGTGAATTGCGCCGCGGCGAGATGGCAGTCGTCGATCTGCAGCGTGCCGGCCTGCACCTGCTGTTCGAGATAGCGCGTGAACTTGCCGAGCGAATTGGCGATCACCCGCTCGTAGTAACGCTGGCCGACCTCCGGCATCCGTTCGGCGATCGCCATCACGGTGCGGATCGCCGAGGCGCCGCGCGGGTCGCAGAGCAGCTTGATGTAGGCGGCACCGAATACTTTCAGCGAGGTCTCGACGTCGCGGGTCGGCACGAACTCGAACGCCGACATGCCCTGCGCCAGGCTCTCCTGCTCCATGATCGCGCAAAACAGCGAGGTCTTGTCGGCGAAATAGACGTACAGGGTGCCCTTCGACACGCCGGCTGCACGCGCGATCTCGCCCATGCTGGCGCCGTCGAAGCCGTGCTCGAGAAACACGGTACGGGCGCCCTTGACGATCTGGCGCCGCTTGGCGCTGTCGTCGTCGGAGCCGGGGAGGGTGGCAGGCGCAACCATAGGTTCAGCTTGTCCGAAAAAGTGATCAGCGCTACGGCCTGTGAGCACAAAGCTTGGGCAGCGCTGCTAGGGTTTGCACAGTAGGCTACCTTGACCGAACCGTTCGGTCAATTTAAATGAGAGTAGCTGTCGGGGCGAAATCCCGCCAGGTGCTCAGGTGTGAGCCAGTCAGGGAGACGCATTCATGTCCGGTCGCGACCAAGCTGCTGCCCGCGTGATCAGGCCAGAGCCTCAACCGGATGCAGTCGTTCCCCCGTCCGAACGCGACGCGGCGGCTCTCGAGCCTCGCAAGCTGCCGCATGAAGAGTCTTCGTTGAAGCTCGCCGGGCTGCCGCAGGATGATGCCGACGAGCCGATCGCCGCAGCCGCGCCGGCGGCGGCGGTGAAGAAGCCGAAGCGCAAGCGGATGGTGCTGCTCGGCGTCGCGCTCGCGGTGCTGGCCGCGGCCGCTTACTTCGGCACGCAATACATGCTGGTCGGCCGCTTCATGGTGTCGACCGACGACGCTTACGTCCGTGCCAATAACACCACGCTCGGCGCCCGCGTCGCCGGCCATATCGCCGCGATCCTGCCGGGCGACAACACGCTGGTGAAGGCCGGCGACGTCGTGTTCAAGATCGACGACGGCGACTACAAGATTGCGGTCGACAGCGCGCGCGCCAAGATCGCCACCCAGCAGGCGACCATCGAGCGCATCGGCCGCCAGGTGATCGCGCAGCAAAGCGCCGTCGAGCAGGCCGAAGCGCAACGCAACTCCGCCGAAGCCGCCGCCAAGCGCGCGACGCTCGATTTCGACCGGCAGCAGGCGCTGAGCACCAAGGGCTTCGCCTCGCGCGCCGTGTTCGAGACCTCGCAGGCCAGCCGCGACCAGGGCGTCGCCTCGGTCGCCGCCGCCAAGGCGGCCTACGACGCCGCGCGCGACAATGTCGAAGTCACCAAGGCGCAGCAGAACGAGGCCCGCGCCCAGCTCGCCGAGCTGCAGAGCGCGCTGGCCAAGGCCGAGCGCGACCTCGAATTCACCAATGTGCGCGCCCCCGTCACCGGCACGTTCTCCAACCGCATGGTCAACACCGGCGACTACATCAATGCCGGCCAGCGGCTCGCCAACATCGTCCCGCTCGACGGTGTCTATGTCGACGCCAACTTCAAGGAAACCCAGCTTGCGCGGCTGAAGCCCGGCCAGACCGTCGACGTCTCGGTCGACGCTTACTCCGGCCGCAAGATCGAGGGCACGGTGGAAAGCCTGGCGCCGGCCGCCGGGCAGGTGTTCACGCTGCTGCCGCCCGACAACGCCACCGGCAACTTCACCAAGATCGTGCAGCGCGTCCCGGTCCGCATCCGCGTCCCCGCCGACGTCGCCCGCGAAGGCCTGCTGCGCGCCGGCATGTCGGTGTATGTCAAGGTCGATACGCGGACCGGGAAGTAGGCGCCGGCTGGCATTAGCCACCGACTAGCACGAAGCATACACCACGCGTCATTGCGAGGAGCGAAGCGACGAAGCAATCCAGTCTCTGCACTGCGGCTCTGGATTGCTTCGCTTCGCTCGCAATGACGGATAGGGCTTTCCAGGTCGCTTTTTAAGGACGTCCGATGTCGGCATCGACCACCGCAACTGCCGGAGCTGTGCCGCAGGCGCCGTCGGAGCATGTGCCGGCGAGCCGGCTGATCGCCTTCATGATCATGGTGTTCGGCATGTTCATGTCGATCCTGGACATCCAGATCGTCTCGGCATCGCTGTCCGAAATCCAGGCCGGCCTGTCGGCGTCGTCGTCCGAAGTCTCCTGGGTCCAGACCTCGTATCTGATCGCAGAAGTGATCGCGATCCCGCTGTCCGGCTTCCTGTCGCGCGCCCTCGGCACGCGCAACCTGTTCGCGATCTCCGCCGCCGGCTTCACCTTCGCCAGCCTGATGTGCGGCTTCACCTCGTCGATCGCCGAGATGATCGTGTGGCGCGCGATCCAGGGCTTCCTCGGCGCCGGCATGATCCCGACCGTGTTCGCTTCGGCCTACACGGTGTTTCCGCGCTCTAAGTTCAACCTGGTCGGGCCGATCATCGGCCTTGTCGCGACGCTGGCGCCGACCATTGGTCCGACGGTCGGCGGCTACATCACCGATCTGATGTCGTGGCACTGGCTGTTCTTCATCAACGTCGTACCCGGCATCGGCATCACGCTCGGCGTGCTGGCGCTGGTCGATTTCGACGAGCCGCATTACGAATTGCTCGATCATTTCGACTGGTGGGGGCTCGGCTTCATGGCCGGCTTCCTCGGCTCGCTCGAATACGTGCTGGAAGAGGGCCCGCGCAACGACTGGTTCGGCGACGAGTCGATCTTCATCTTCGCCATCGTCTGCGTGGTCTGCGGCGTCGGGTTTTTTGCGCGGGTGTTGACCGCGCGCGAGCCGATCGTCGACATCCGCGCCTTCACCAACCGCAATTTCGCGTTCGGCTGCCTGTTCTCGTTCTGCGTCGGCATCGGCCTGTACGGCCTGACCTACATCTATCCGCGCTACCTCGCCGAAGTGCGCGGCTACAGCGCGCTGATGATCGGCGAGACGATGTTCGTCTCCGGCATCGCGATGTTCCTGTCGGCGCCGCTGGTCGGCCGGCTGATGACGCTGATCGACATGCGCATCCTGATCGCGGTCGGCCTCCTGCTGTTCGCCGGCGGCACCTGGCAGATGACATGGATCACGCGCGACTTCGATTTCTACGAATTGTTGTGGCCGCAGATCTTCCGCGGCGTCGGCATGATGATGGCGATGGTGCCGGTCAACAACATCGCGCTCGGCACGCTACCGCCGGACCGCGTCAAGAACGCCTCCGGCCTGTTCAACCTGACCCGCAACCTCGGCGGCGCGCTCGGCCTCGCCCTGATCAACACCATCCTCGACGGCCGCACCGACTTCCACATCTCGCGGCTGCACGACAAGGTGAATTGGGGCAACGCGCAGGCGGTCGACTTCCTTAACACGCTGACCCAGCGCTTCCAGGGCATGGGCGACGCCTCGATGATGGCGCTGAAGCAATTCAACCAGATCGTCCACCGCCAGGCCGTGACGATGAGCTTCGGCGACGCGTTCTTCCTGCTGACGTTCTTTTATATCGGGCTGAGCACGCTGGTGGTGTTGGTGGCCAAGCCGGGAAACCCAGCGGCGGCGGGGGGCGGGCATTGAGCCGTTTCAGGTTAGCCCCCCCCTCGGGCCTTGCTAATTTGCGGCGGGGGCACACCGTTCGTCATTGCGAGGAGCGAAGCGACGAAGCAATCCATGCTACCTGCGCTGCGCTGGATTGCTTCGCTTCGCTCGCAATGACGGCGGCCCAAATTCAGAGCCGATTATCAACCACTTCGATATGGCTTAGTTAACTCTGAGATCCGTCATGGCCGGGCTTGTCCCGGCCATCCACGCCTTTTCGGCGTTTCCGTCAGCAAGGCGTGGATGCCCGGCACAAGGCCGGGCATGACTCGTGGAAACGAAATTGCCTGGATCTCGAGGCCACATTTCCGGTCAGGCATTCAGGATAACGCCGGTCGTCGGAGTGGCTGCACTGACTCCGTGTAGGTGAGAGTCGTATCAGCTCTCGCGCAGCGAATAGGCGAAGGGCCCGGCGTCTCCGCCGAGCCCTTCATGATGAGTATCAGCCGGCCTGTAAGCCGGGTTCTGGAGGGCAGCGCTCGCGGTGAAGCGGGGCGCTGCGCGACGGCCATTCCTCTGGGACGCTGTTTGCACAGCGCCTCGAGCAACCTACCCGGACGGCGGGTTTGACATCACCCTGCGGAGTTATTGCTGCGAGCAGCAAACTATCCGCGATGCCGTCCCTATTCGGTTTTGCTCCCGGTGGGGTTTACCATGCCGTCTCCGTTGCCGGCGACGCGGTGCGCTCTTACCGCACCTTTTCACCCTTACCCGCCGTCGCAGCTTGCGCTGCTATGGCGCGGCAGGCTCGTGAGCTTGTCGCGCCGAAGCCCCGAAGGGGCGTAGGCGGGCGGTTCGTTCTCTGTGGCACTTTCCCTGGGGTCGCCCCCGCCGGACGTTATCCGGCACCGTATGTCGATGGAGCCCGGACTTTCCTCCCCGGCGGCCTTTCGGCGCTTGCCGGAGCGGCCGTCCGGCCGACTGACGCGGCAAGCCATGCGGGCTGCGCGTGTCGCCGTCAAGGGCGATGGTGGCGCTAGGTCAGCCCAGCGCAGCGGCGGTGCGGACATCTTCCGGCAGTGCGGCCCGCAGCGCCTGTAGCGTCGCCAGCGTCGAGGCGTCGGCAATGCCGTCGACTTTGGCGGGGCGGAAGTGGCGCTGGAAGGCGGTGACCACTTCGGCGGTGGCGTTGTCGTATTTGCCGTTGACGGCAATGCCGTAGCCATAGCCGGCCAGCGCCTGCTGCAGCGCGCGGACGTCGTCGCCGTTGGATCCTGGCCGCAGGGCTTCGCCGGGTTCGATCGGTGCCGGTTCGACGTAATGGCCGACGCCGGAGGCGGCGAGCGAGCGCCACGGAAATTTCTCGCCGGGATCCTTCTTGCGTGCCGGGGCGACGTCGGAATGGCCGAGCACGCGGTGCGGGGCGATGCCGCGGCGGATGATGATGCCGCGGCACAGCGCGATCACCGCGGCGATCTGGCGAAGCGGGAAGTCCGGGTAGCCCCAATCATGACCGCGATTGATAATCTCGATGCCGATCGAGCAGGAATTGATATCCTCTTCGCCGGCCCATTTGGCGATGCCGGCGTGCCAGGCGCGCTTGGATTCCGGCACGCATTGCAGGATGCGGCCGTCCTCGAGCACGACGTAGTGCGCCGACACTTCAGTGCCGGGCTTGCACAGCCGGGTCAGCGCGCCTTCGACATCCGGCATGCCGGTGTAGTGCAGCACGATCATGTCGGGCTGCCGGCCCTTGTTGCGCTCGCCGAAATTCGGCGACGGGATGATGTCGGAGACCACCGACGAATCGGGCAGGAAGCTCTGCATGGCCACGATGCCCTTGGGCAGTGGGATGGCACGTCGTTGTTTCGACTCTGGACCGGCAGACGCGGACGAAGCTGGCATCACACTATCCAAACGGCAAGAGAGCGGCGAGGGCGCCGGCGCGAACACGGCGCAGCGCCGCATTCACTATCCCGGCCATAATCCCGGGCCGCAACGCGTCGCTGTCACGATTTCGACGTTTTCTGTGGAGTGTTGAGGATCAGCATCAGCTAGTTACCGGCGGGGCAAGCGGTTGAAATAGCCCGGCAGACCTGACCATGAGGCGTCGGCGTCAACGGTTTCTTAAGCCTAAGAGACGTTACTGAGGGGTGAAGAGCCACGTCGCCGGGAACGGCCGAGCCCCCTCTGGACAGCCCATAAGCCGATGGCAATCCATCAGATTTCCGCCGGAGCCGCGGGCCAGCCAAGGTCGATGGCCGGACGTCTGGCGCAAATCCGCGTCGAACCGGGAGTTTCGAACCACGATGCACCGGTCGCTTCCGATGTCGCTGCCTTGTTGTACGGCCGCCGCCTGCCGGCGCTGCGAGGCCGGGCGCGCATGACCGGGCAGCGGCCGCATATTCCGGTGCTCGGACCAGAAGCCGTGGACCTGCTGGCGCCGCGGGACGGCGGCGTCTATGTCGACGGTACCTTCGGCGCCGGTGGTTACACGCGGCTGATTCTCGATGCGGCCGACACCAGGGTCATCGCGATCGACCGAGACCGCACGGCGATCGCCGGCGGCTTCGATCTGGTGCAGAGCGCCGGCGGCCGGCTGACGCTGGTCGAAGACCGCTTTTCCAATCTGGCCGAGGTCTGCGCCGCTCAGGGACATGAAACGGTCGACGGCGTGGTGATGGATATCGGCGTGTCGTCGATGCAGGTCGACCAGGCCGAGCGCGGCTTCTCGTTCCGGCTCGACGGGCCGCTCGACATGCGGATGGGCGGCAGCGGACCGAGCGCGGCCGACGTGGTGGCGCGGGCGTCGGAAACCGATCTCGCCAACATCATCTACATCTTTGGCGAGGAGCGCTATTCGCGTCACGTCGCCAAGGCGATCGTCGCGGCCCGCGCCGAGGCGCCGATCACCACCACAAGGGCGCTCGCCGACATCGTCGGGAAGGTGGTGCGCAGCAAGCCCGGCGAGATCCATCCGGCGACGCGGACGTTTCAGGCGCTGCGGATCTTCGTCAACGAAGAGCTCGACGAATTGTATCAGGCGCTGGCCGCGGCCGAGCGCGTGCTGAGGCCCGGCGGCCGGCTTGCCGTGGTGTCGTTCCATTCGCTGGAAGACCGCATCGTCAAGACGTTCTTCGCCGAGCGCGGCCGGGTCGGCGGCGGCTCGCGGCATCTCCCGGAGATGGCGCTGGCGAAGCCGAGCTTCACGGTGCTGACCAAGCGCCCGATCGTCGCCAGCGATGCCGAGATCGCCGCCAATCCGCGCGCGCGCTCCGCCAAGCTGCGCGGCGGCGAACGCACCGCTGCGCCGGCGCATGCGCCGGACGATCTGCCGGGCTGGCCGACGCTGGCGCGTGTCTTGGCGCCGGGCGCGAGGGCCGGCCGATGATGCGCATCATTCATGTGGCGGTGATCTGCATGCTGGTATTCGCAGCCGCCTATGTCTACCGCATCAAGATGGAGTCGACGGTGCGCACCGAGAAGGTGCTGCAGCTGCATTCCGAAGTTCGCAAGGAGCGCGAGGCGATCGCGCAACTGCGCGCCGAATGGGCCAGGCTCGACGCACCCGGGCGGCTGCAGGGCCTCGCCGAGCGCCACCTCAAGCTGAAGCCGATCAACGCCCGGCAGTTCGACCAGCTCAAGAACCTGCCGGAGCGGCCGCCGAGCATCGTCAATCCGGGCGACCCCGATCCGATCGCCTCGATGATCGAGAAGATCGATCCCGACATCATCACCGGATCGTTGCCGGTGCCGGAGCCAGCGCATTGACCGAACCCTCGCTCCCTCTTGTCGGCCATCACGTCAACTGGCGCCGGCGCATGATCCGCAGCCTGATCTACGGCCGCGATGTCGATCGCGACGCCAAGGCGCGCGCGCGCGTCGGGCTGGCGATGATCGCCTTCGCCGGCGTCTACGGCATCATCATGTTCAAGCTGACGATGATCGCCGCGTTCGGCGACAGCCACGGCGCGCGGCGCAGCGGCGGCTCCGACGCGATCGCCACCGCGCGGCCGGACATCGTCGATCGCAACGGCACCATCCTGGCCACCGACGTCAAATCGCCGTCGCTGTTCGGCGAACCGCGCCGCATCATCGATCAGGACGAAGCGGTCGAATTGCTGACGGCGACGCTGCCCGATCTCGAAACGCCGGAAGTGCGCGAGCGGCTGGCGTCGAAGAAGGGCTTCGTCTGGCTGAAGCGCGATATCACGCCGCGGCAGCAGGCCGATATCAAGAAGCTCGGCATTCCGGGCATCGGCTTCTTGCGCGAGAACAAGCGCGTCTATCCGACCGGCCCCGAGGTCTCGCATCTGATCGGCCTCGTCAACATCGACAACCAGGGCATCGCCGGCATCGAGAAATGGCTCGACAATAACGGCCTCGCCGATCTGCATCGCGCCGGCTTCGCCTCGGACCGGCTGCAGAAGCCGGTCGAGCTCGCGGTCGATATCCGTGTCGAGCACGCGCTGCGCGACGAACTGCTCAAGGCCAAGGAGAAGTTCAGCGCCAAGGCGGCGTCGGGTCTGGTCTCCAACGTCAGGACCGGCGAGATCGTCGCGATGGTGTCGCTGCCGGACTTCGATCCGAACAATCCGAAAGAGGCCAACGATCCCGATCGCATCAACCGGCTCACCACCGGCGTGTACGAGATGGGCTCGACCTTCAAGACACTGACGCTGGCGATGGCGCTCGATGCCGGCAAGGCGACGCTGAACTCGATGTACGACGCGCGCGGCCCGCTGCACTACGGCCGGTTCAAGATCCACGACACCCACAATATGGGCCGCGCGATCTCGCTGTCGGAAGTCTTCACCTATTCGTCGAATGTCGGCGCGGCGCGGGTCGCGCTGTCGATGGGCGTCGACGCGCATAAGGCGTTCTTGAAAAAGGTCGGCCAGCTCGACCGGCTGCGCACCGAGCTGCCGGAGAGCGCGTCGCCGATCGTGCCGAAGCGCTGGGGCGAACTCAACACCATCACCATCTCGTTCGGCCACGGCGTCGCGGTGGCGCCGCTGCAGGCGGTGATGGGTATCAACGCCATGGTCAATGGCGGCTATCTGATCCCGCCGACCTTCCTGCGCCGCACCGAAGAAGACGCGCTGAAGATGGCCAAGCGCGTCGTCAAGAAAGAGACCAGCGACAAGATCCGCTATCTGATGCGGCTGAACGCGGAGACCGGTACCGCCAAGACCGCCGACCAGATCGCCAAGGGCTATTATCTCGGCGGCAAGACCGGCACCTCCGAAAAGGTCATCAACGGCCGTTATGCCAAGAAGCAGGTGCTGAACTCGTTCACCGCGGTCTTGCCGATGGACAATCCGCAATATCAGGTGCTGGTGATGCTGGACGAGCCGAAGGCGCTGCCGGAAACCCACGGCTTCATCACCTCGGGCTGGAACGCTGTGCCGACGGGGGGCAACGTCATCGCCCGAATCGCGCCGCTGCTCGGGATCGAGCCACGTTTCGACCTGCCGCCGCCGGACCGCCTCATTCTTGCGGCATCGCGGACGGCCCAGGCGGAACCGCGCTGATTGTTGCGTGGGACGGCGGATACGCCTAAAGGCGCGGTCTGCGCCGTACGTTTTTGCATCGCCGGCTGTCACCGGCGTCCCGAGGGAATTGATGACTCGCCCCGTCATTGCGAGCGAAGCGAAGCAATCCAGGAGCGCCGTGCACGGAAGTGGATTGCTTCGCTGCGCTCGCAATGACGGATGGGGCGAATGGCTACGCGATCCATCAGGCTCCGAGGATGATGAAGCTCAGTAACCTCTTCAGCGATGCGGACGTCGCCGCGATGCCGGCGGAGGCCGCCGGCATCGACATCGGCGGGCTTGCGGTCGACAGCCGCGCGGTGAAGCCGGGCGATCTGTTCTTTGCGCTGGCCGGGGCCAAGACTGACGGTGCGCGGTTCATCGCGGCGGCGCTTGCGGCCGGCGCGGTGGCGGTGGCTGGCGAGCATGCGCCCGCTGATGATCTCGCCGTGCCGTTCGTGACGCTTCACAATGCGCGCCGCGCGTTGGCGCTGGAGGCGGCACGCTTTTATCCAGGACAGCCGCAGGTGATCGCGGCCGTCACTGGCACCAGCGGCAAGACCTCGGTGGCGGCGTTCACGCGGCAGATCTGGCAGCGGCTCGGCTACGCCTCCGCGAGCATCGGCACCATTGGCCTCGTGACGCCGACGCGCAGCGTCTACGGCTCGCTGACCACGCCCGATCCGATCGCGCTGCATCGCTCGATCGACGAGATCGCCGGCGAGGGCATCACGCATCTGGCGCTCGAAGCCTCGTCGCACGGACTCGATCAGTTCCGGCTCGACGGCGTCCGCGTCGCCGCCGGCGGCTTCACCAATCTGTCGCGCGATCACATGGACTATCACCCGACGGTCGCGCACTATCTGGGCGCCAAGCTGCGACTGTTCCGCGATCTGGTGCAGGACGGCGGCGCCGCGGTGATCTCGGCCGATCATGACTGTTCGGCCGAAGTCATCGAAGCCGCACGCAACCGCGGGCTGCGGCTGATCACGATCGGCCGCAACGGCGATCCGGGCGATGGCATCAAGCTGATCGACGCGGCGATCGACGGGGTCGGCCAGAAGCTTCTGATCGAGCATGCCGGCCGCCGCGTCGCGCTCAAGCTGCCGCTGGTCGGCGAATTCCAGATCGAGAACGCGCTGGTGTCGGCCGGTCTGGTGATCGGCACCGGCGGCGATGCGGCGGCGACGTTCGCGGCGCTCGAACATCTCGAAGGCGCGCCGGGGCGGCTCGACCTTGTCGGTGCGCATAATGGCGCGCCGGTGTTCGTCGACTACGCGCACAAGCCGGATGCGCTCGCCAAGGCGCTGCAGGCGCTGCGGCCTTATGCCAAGCGCAAGCTGGTCGTGGTGTTCGGCGCCGGCGGCGATCGCGACGCCGGCAAGCGGCCGCTGATGGGCGCGATCGCCGCCGAGCACGCCGACAGCGTGATCGTCACCGACGACAATCCGCGCAGCGAAGATCCCGCCACGATCCGCGCCGCCATTCTGGCCGCTGCGCCGGGCGCGCGCGAGATCGGCGACCGCGCCGAAGCGATCCGCATTGCGATCGGCGAATTGCAGCAGGGTGACGCGCTGCTGATCGCCGGCAAGGGCCACGAAACCGGGCAGATCGTGCAGGGCACGGTGCTGCATTTCAGCGATCACGAAGCCGCCGCGGCGGCGTTGTCAGCGAGTGCAGCATGAGCAAACAGCCGCTATGGACTTCGGACGCGATGGCGAGCGCGATGCACGCCGCAACCAGCGGCACGCTGCCGCGCGACGTGTTCGGCATCTCGATCGACAGCCGCACGCTGGCGCCGGGCGACGCGTACTTCGCCATCAAGGGCGACGTGCATGACGGCCACGCCTTCGTCGAGGCCGCGCTCAAAGCCGGCGCCGCGCTCGCGGTGGTCGAAGCCGCGCAGCGCGACACCTTCGCCGCCGATGCCCCGCTGCTGATCGTCGACGACGTGCTCGACGGGCTGCGCGGGCTCGGGCGGGCGGCGCGGGCGCGGCTGAGCGGCCAAGTGATCGCCGTCACCGGCTCGGTCGGCAAGACCTCGACCAAGGAGGCGCTGCGCGGCGTGCTCGGCCCGCAGGGCGAGACCCATGCGTCGGTGGCCTCGTTCAACAATCATTGGGGCGTGCCGCTGACGCTGGCGCGCTGCCCGGCAAGCGCGCGCTACGCGGTGTTCGAGGTCGGCATGAACCACGCCGGCGAAATCGAGCCGCTGGTGAAGATGGTGCGGCCGCATGTGGCGATCATCACCACGGTGGAGCCGGTGCATCTCGAATTCTTCTCCGGCATCGAAGGCATCGCCGACGCCAAGGCGGAGATCTTTGCCGGCCTCGAGCCGGGCGGGGCGGCGGTGCTGAACCGCGACAATGCGATGTTCGCGCGATTGAGCGACAACGCCGCCAAGGCCGGCGTGAAGCGCATCGTCTCGTTCGGTGTTGATCCGAAGGCCGAGGCGCGACTGCTCGACGTCGCGCTGCACGCCGATTGCTCGGCGGTGCATGCCAACATTTTGGGCCACGACGTCACCTACAAGCTCGGCATTCCGGGTCGCCACATCGCCATGAATTCGCTGGCCGTGCTGGCGGCGGCCGAACTGGTCGGCGCCGATCTGGCGCTGGCGGCGCTGGCGCTGTCGCAGGTGCAGCCCGCGGCCGGTCGCGGCGTCCGCCGCCCACTCGAGCTTCGTCATGGCCAAGCGACGCTGATCGACGAAAGCTACAACGCCAATCCGGCGTCGATGGCGGCGGCGATCGGCGTGCTCGGCAGCGCGGAGATTTCCGGACAGGGCCGGCGCATCGCCGTGCTCGGCGACATGCTCGAACTCGGGCCGACCGGTCCGGAACTGCATCGCGGCCTCGCCGAGGCGGTGAAAACCCAGGGAATCGACCTGGTGTTCTGCTGCGGGCCGCTGATGCGGCAGCTGTGGGACGCCCTTTCCTCCGGGAGGCGGGGCGGCTATGCAGAGACCGCGGCCGAGCTCGAATCTCAGGTCGTCGCGGCAGTGCGGCCCGGCGACGTGCTGATGATCAAGGGTTCGCTCGGCTCGCGCATGAAAACGATTGTCACCGCGCTCGAGAAGCGCTTTTCCGACAAGGCCGCGCGCGACGATGCTGCGGTGTAAGGCGGCTTGAATGCTCTATTGGTTGGTCGACCTCTCCAGCTCCTTTCCGGCCTTGAACGTGTTCCGCTACATCACCTTCCGCACCGGCGGCGCGGTGGTGACCGGTGCGCTGTTCGTGTTCCTGTGCGGTCCCTGGATCATCGACAATCTGCGGTTGCGGCAGGGCAAGGGCCAGCCGATTCGTTCCGACGGTCCGCAGTCGCATCTCGTCAGCAAGCGCGGCACGCCGACGATGGGCGGGCTGATGATCCTGTCGGGGCTGACGGTCGGCACCATCTTGTGGGCCAACCCGCTCAATCCCTATGTGTGGATCGTGCTGGCGGTGACGCTCGGCTTCGGCTTCGTCGGCTTCTACGACGACTACATGAAGGTCACCAAGCAGACTCACGCGGGCATCTCCGGCCGCACCAGGCTGGCGATCGAATTCGCCATCGCGGGCGCGGCGTGTTTCGCGCTGGTGTGGCTGGGGCGCGGCACGCTGTCGAGCTCGCTGGTGATCCCGTTCTTCAAGGAGGTCGTGCTCAATCTCGGCTGGTACTTCATCATCTTCGGCGCCTTCGTGATCGTCGGCGCCGGCAATGCGGTGAACCTCACCGACGGCCTCGATGGCCTGGCCATCGTGCCGGTGATGATCGCAGCAGCAAGCTTCGGCATGATCGCATATCTCGCCGGCAACGCGGTGTTCGCCGAATATCTGCAGATCAACTACGTCGCCGGCACCGGCGAACTCGCAGTGCTGTGCGGCGCGTTGCTCGGCGCCGGTCTCGGCTTTTTGTGGTTCAACGCGCCGCCGGCCTCGATCTTCATGGGCGACACCGGCTCGCTGGCGCTCGGCGGCATGCTCGGCTCGATCGCGGTGGCGGTGAAGCACGAGATCGTGCTGGCGGTGATCGGCGGGCTGTTCGTGCTCGAGGCGGTGTCGGTGATCGTGCAGGTGGCGTCGTTCAAGCTCACCGGCAAGCGCGTGTTCCGCATGGCGCCGATCCATCATCACTTCGAGCAGAAGGGCTGGACCGAGCCGCAGATCGTGATCCGGTTCTGGATCATCGCGGTGGTGCTGGCGCTCGCCGGCCTGTCGACGCTGAAGCTGCGGTGAGGGAGATGGGGAGGACTTCAATTTCGTCATTGCGAGCGAAGCGAAGCAATCCAGCGCAGTGTACGGAGCTGGATTGCTTCGTCGCTGCGCTCCTCGCAATGACGGGGAGAGGCTTGCGATGATCCCCATCACGTCTCTGGCCGGCCAGTCGGTTGCGGTGTTCGGCCTCGGCGGGTCGGGGCTGGCGTCTTGCCATGCGCTGCGTGCCGGCGGGGCGGAGGTGATTGCCTGCGACGACAATCTCGACCGCATGGTCGAGGCCGCGCAGGCCAACTTCATTACCGCGGACCTGCGCAATCTGCCGTGGACCAATTTTGCCGCTTTGGTGCTGACGCCCGGCGTGCCACTGACGCATCCGGCGCCGCATTGGACGGTGCTGAAAGCGCAGGCCGCCGGCGTCGAAGTGATCGGCGATGTCGAATTGTTTTGCCGCGAGCGCAAGCTGCATGCGCCGGATGCGCCGTTCGTCGCCATCACCGGCACCAACGGCAAGTCGACCACCACCGCGCTGATCGCGCATCTGATGCGCGAGGCCGGTTACGACACCCAGATGGGCGGCAATATCGGCACCGCGATCCTGTCGCTGGAGCCGCCGCAAGCCGGCCGCGTCCACGTCATCGAGATGTCGTCGTACCAGATCGATCTTACGCCTTCGCTCGATCCGACCGTCGGCATCCTGCTCAACGTCACCGAGGATCACATCGACCGCCACGGCACCATCGAGCACTACGCGGCGGTGAAGGAGCGGCTGGTCGCTGGCGTGCAGGACGGCGGCACCGCGCTCGTCGGCGTCGACGACGGCTTCGGCCGCGACATCGCCGACCGCCTGGAGCGCGCCGGCCAGCGCGTGGTGCGGATTTCAGTGAAGCAGCCGCTGGCCGACGGCATCGTCGCCGATCGCGATGTGATTTCGCGTGTCACCGGCGGCGCCGCGCAGGAGATCGCCCGGCTCGGCGGCATCGGCTCGCTGCGCGGCCTGCACAACGCCCAGAACGCTGCCGCAGCAGCCGGCGCCGCGCTGGCGCTCGGCGTCGCGCCGGACGTATTGCAGCAGGGCCTGCGCAGCTTCCCCGGCCTGGCGCACCGCATGGAGCAGGTCGGCCGCAAGGACACAACGCTGTTCGTCAACGACTCCAAGGGCACCAATGCGGACGCCACCGCCAAGGCGCTGTCCTCGTTCGGCGACATCTTCTGGATTGCCGGCGGCAAGCCGAAGACCGGCGGCATCGAGAGCCTCGCCGAGTACTTCCCGCGTATCCGCAAGGCCTATCTGATCGGCGAGGCGGCGGCGGAGTTCTCCAGGACGCTGGACGGCCGCGTGCCCTACGAGATCAGCCGGACGCTCGACAACGCTGTGCCGGCTGCGGCGCGCGATGCGGCGGCGTCGGGCTTGCCTGAGCCGGTGGTGCTGCTATCGCCGGCCTGCGCGTCATTCGATCAGTTCCGCAACTTCGAAATCCGCGGCACCAAGTTCCGCGATCTCGTGCTGGCGCTGCCCGGCGTCGCGTCCGTCACGCCGGGCTGAGGCCTACGATGCGGATCCCCTCCGTCGATGGATTGCGCGGGATCGCCATCCTCGGCGTGGTTTGGCATCACATGATTGCCGACACCTGGCAGACGCCGATCACGCTGGCCGGTGTGACGCTCGCCAACAACCCATTCGCCGCCAATGGCTGGATGGGCGTCAATCTGTTCTTCTTCCTGTCAGGGCTGGTGCTGTATCTGCCCTACGCGGCGGGGCAGCGCCGGATGGCGACGCGCGCCGACGCCGTCGCCTTTTTGCGCCATCGCGCCGTGCGGCTGCTGCCGCTGTTCTATCTGTCGCTGATCATCGGCTTCATCTTCCTCGGCAAGCTCGACCAGCCGCAAAGCTGGATCAATTTCGCCGCCAGCCTGACGCTGGTGTTTCCGTTCTACAGCCCGGCGTTCTTGCCGCCGGGCAACAGCGTGTTGTGGTCGCTCGGGACTGAAATCTATTTCGCGCTGGCGATGCCGCTGCTGCTGGATGTGATCGCGCGCGCCGGGCTGGCGCGCGTCGCCGTCGCCGCGGTGGTGATCGGCTTTGCGATTCGCGTAATGGCCTTCGCGCTGGTGCCGGCGGACGAGTCCAACGTCAATTCGCTGACCGACACGATCTTCGGACGGATCGACGACTTCGTGCTGGGGATGGTGGCGGCCGCACTGCTGGTGCGGCGGGTCCGTCTGCCGCTGCTGTGCGTCCCGGTCGGCCTCATCATGCTGATCGCTGCGCCGCTGCTGTCGGATGCCTGGCACGCCGGCCAAGTGCCGGCCTGGAGCCAGGCAATCACTTATTCGCTGATCAATGTCGGTCTGCTGCTGACCACCAACGCGCTGCTGCTACGCGACAACGGTGCGGCGCGGGCGTTGTCGATCGACGTGCTGCGGATTCCCGGCATCATGTGCTTCTCGATCTACGCCTGGCACGCGATCGTGCTGCGGCTGTACCAGATGGACGCCCCGAGCGGCGACCCGCTGCTGCGCGTCGCGATCTGCCTGCCGGTGATCGCGCTGCTGGCACTGGCGAGCTTCACCTTGATCGAGTTCCCCGGCCGGCCGCTGCGGCGATTGCTGTGGGCGGACGAGGCAAAACCGAGCACGGCGGCGGCGGCGTAGGTTGGAGACCGGGCTCCGATTGATCGCGTGTGTGTTGCTTTGGACCCCCCGCATGCGCGGGGGATGACGAGAGTAGGGCGGGGCGGCGCCGTCCGATCACAACTCAAATGCCGCGCATCCCGTTAACCGCTTGGCAACCACACGGGCGCACCAATGGGGCGACCCTTGGCCCAGGATTGCCGATGATTTCCCGTGAACAACGCACGCCGTTCAGTGAATGGTGGTGGACCGTCGATCGCGTGCTGCTGGCGGCGCTGATCGCGCTGATGCTGGCCGGGGTGATCCTGTCGCTGGCGGCATCGCCGCCGGTCGCGACGCGGATCGGACTCGATCCGTTTCACTTCTTCAATCGCCATGTGTTGTTCCTGGCGCCGTCGCTGATCGTGCTGATCGGCGTGTCGTTCCTGTCGCCGCGGCAGATCCGGCGCAGCGCGCTGATCGTGTTCGTGCTGGCGATCGTGCTGATCGTCGCGACGCTGATGTTCGGCCCGGAAGTGAAGGGCTCGCGGCGCTGGATCACGCTGCTGGGCATCAACATCCAGGCTTCGGAAATCGCCAAGCCGTCGTTCGTGGTGCTCGCCGCCTGGCTGTTCTCGGAAGCGGCGCGGCGGCCGGAAATGCCGGCGACCTCGATGTCGCTGGTGCTGGTGCTGACGCTGGTGTCGCTGCTGGTGATGATGCCCGACTTCGGCCAGACCATGCTGGTGACGATGGTGTGGGGCGCGCTGTTCTTCATCGCCGGCATGCGGGTGATCTGGGTCTTTGGTCTGGCCGGTCTCGCCGCCGGTGGCCTGTTCGCCGCCTATCTGTTCGTCCCGCACGTCGCCGGCCGCATCAAGCGCTTCATGAATCCCGCCTCCGGCGACACCTTCCAGGTCGATATGGCGAGCGAAGCCTTCAGCAACGGCAGCTGGTTCGGGCTCGGGCCGGGCGAGGGCATCGCCAAGCGCAGCCTGCCGGACAGCCACACCGATTTCGTGTTCGCGGTGGCGGCCGAGGAATTCGGCATCGTGCTGTGCCTGGCGCTGCTGGCGTTGTTCAGCTTCATCGTGCTGCGCACGCTGTCGCGCGCCTACAGATCCGACGATCTGTTCACGCGCTTCGCCGCCTCCGGACTGGCGATTTTGTTCGGCATCCAGGCCGCTATCAACATGTCGGTGAACCTGCAGCTGATCCCCGCCAAGGGCATGACGCTGCCGTTCATCTCCTATGGCGGCTCGTCGATGGTGTCGCTGGCCTACGGCGTCGGCATGATGCTGGCGCTGACCCGGCAGCGCCCGCAGACGGAAATTCACGCCATCGAAGCCGCCGGCAGCTACGCGTGAGGCCATGAGCGACGCGCCCCTGATCCTCCTCGCCGCAGGCGGCACCGGCGGCCATCTGTTTCCCGCCGAGGCGCTTGGCGTCGTGCTGATGAAGCGCGGGCTGCGCGTTCGGCTGGTCACCGACAGCCGCGCGATGCGCTACAGCGGGCTATTCTCCGCCGACATGATCGACGTGGTGCCGAGCGAGACGGTGCGGGGCAAGACGCCGTGGGCGCTGGCCCGCACCGGGCTGATGCTCGGCGCCGGCACCGCCAAGGCGATGGCGCTGATGCTGCAGCGAAAGCCGGCCGCGGTGATCGGCTTCGGCGGCTATCCGACGCTGCCGCCGCTGTTCGCGGCGCGCGCGCTCAAAATCCCGACGCTGATCCACGACGCCAATGCGGTGATGGGCCGCGCCAACCGGTTGCTGTCGAAGCGCGTCAGCGCGATCGCCACCTCGCTGCCCGGCGTGCTCGACCGCGATCCGGCGCTCGCCGGCAAGACGACCACCACCGGCACGCCAATGCGCCCGGCGATCCTCGCCGCCGCCGCGGTGCCGTTCGCGCCGCTCGATCCGGCCGGGCCGCTGCGGCTGCTCGTGGTCGGCGGCAGCCAGGGCGCCCGGGTGATGGCTGATATCGTCCCCGGCGCGCTCGAGCGGCTCGACCCCGAGCTGCAGGCCCGGCTGGTGCTGACCCAGCAGGTCCGCGAGGAAGACATGGCGCGGGTGAGGGCGGTCTATGACCGGCTGAAGCTGACCTGCGAGCTGGCGCCGTTCTTCACCGACCTGCCGGCGCGGCTGGCCGCCAGCCAGCTGGTGGTGTCCCGTTCCGGCGCCGGCACCGTCGCCGAACTCGGCGCGGTCGGCCGCCCCTCCATCCTGGTACCGCTTCCCGGAGCGCTCGATCAGGACCAGTTCGCCAATGCCGGCGTGCTGGCCGATGCCGGCGCTGCAATCCGCATCGTGCAAGCTGATTTCACCCCCGAACGCCTCGCCGCCGAGATCACCGCGTTGGCCGCCGACCCCGCCAAACTGCCCGCCATGGCCACCGCCGCCCGCACGGTCGGCCGGCTCGACGCCGCCGACCGGCTCGCCGATCTGGTCATGCGGGTGGCGCGGGTCTGAGCGGAGCGCGGTCCCGCGCTTTTGTCCCGGCCGGGCTTGTCGCGGCCATCCTCGTCTTGCATGAAGTGCCCTGAATCGTCGCGGCCCGGCCCGGGCCTGCTGACCGACCCTGAGAGACTTGCCCCATGAGACTGCCGCGCGAGATCGGACCCATTCACTTCGTCGGGATCGGCGGCATCGGCATGAGCGGCATCGCCGAGGTGCTGTGCAACCTCGGCTACACCGTGCAGGGCTCGGACGCCTCCGACAGCGCCAACGTCAACCGGCTGCGCGAAAAGGGCATCCAGATCCATGTCGGCCACCAGGCCGACAACATTACCGGCGCCGACGTGCTGGTGGTTTCGACTGCGATCAAGCGCGACAATCCGGAACTGTTGGCGGCGCGGGCGCAGCGCATTCCGGTAGTGCGGCGCGCCGAGATGCTGGCCGAGCTGATGCGGCTGAAGAGCTGCGTCGCGATCGCCGGCACCCACGGCAAGACCACCACGACCTCGATGGTCGCGGCGCTGCTCGACGCCGGCGAGCTCGACCCGACCGTGATCAACGGCGGCATCATCAACGCCTACGGCACCAATGCGCGGCTCGGCGCCGGAGACTGGATGGTGGTCGAGGCCGACGAAAGCGACGGCACTTTCCTCAAGCTGCCGGCCGATGTCGCCATCGTCACCAATGTCGATCCCGAACATCTCGATCACTTCAAGACCTTCGACGCTGTCCAGGATGCTTTTCGCGCCTTCGTCGAGAATGTGCCGTTCTACGGCTTCGCGGTGATGTGCATCGATCATCCGGTGGTGCAGGCGCTGGTCGGCAAGATCGAGGATCGCCGCATCATCACTTACGGCGAAAACCCGCAGGCCGATGCGCGGCTGCTCGACCTCGAGCCGTCGGGCGCCGGCTCGACCTTCAAGGTCGCATTCCGCGACCGCAAGGCCGGCACCGCGCATGAAATCGGCGATCTCCGCGTGCCGATGCCGGGGCGCCACAATGCGCTCAACGCGACAGCGGCAATCGCCGTGGCGCACGAGCTCGGCCTGTCCGACGACACCATCCGCAAGGCGCTGGCCGGCTTCGGCGGCGTGCGCCGGCGCTTCACCAAGACCGGCGATTGGAACGGAGTCACCATCATCGACGACTATGGTCACCACCCGGTCGAGATCGCCGCGGTGCTGAAGGCGGCGCGGCAGTCGACCTCCGGCAAGGTGATCGCCGTGGTGCAGCCGCATCGCTTCACCCGCCTGCAGTCGCTTTTCGAAGAATTCTGCACCTGCTTCAACGACGCCGACACCGTGATCGTCGCCGACGTCTATCCGGCCGGCGAGGCGCCGATCGAGGGCATCGACCGCGATCACTTCGTGCTCGGCCTGCGCGCCCACGGCCACCGCGAAGTCATCCCGCTGCAGGATTCCGCCTCGCTCGCCGGCGTCGTCGCCGGTGTGGCCAAGGATGGCGACTACGTCGTCTGCCTCGGCGCCGGCAACATCACCCAATGGGCCTACGCGCTCCCCGGCGAACTCAAGGCGCTCGGCTGATGGCCGCGACGCTGC
This sequence comes from Rhodopseudomonas palustris, assembly GCF_003591005.1. GTDB lineage: Bacteria > Pseudomonadota > Alphaproteobacteria > Rhizobiales > Xanthobacteraceae > Rhodopseudomonas > Rhodopseudomonas palustris_K. Next base: position 17,069 of record NZ_QYYD01000009.1, on the reverse strand, counting down.
AAGGCGTGGATGGCCGGGACGAGCCCGGCCATGACGAACGTTTTTGGGTTCTCTCCGGAGCTGACCGCAGGGTCTGGGAAGCCGTGTCGAAAGTACCACCTCTCAGCCCGTCATGGCCGGGCTTGTCCCGGCCATCCACGCCTTCAACGAGCTATCACCGGATACAAGTCGTCCCAGTCAGGATTGTCGGCCTCGATCTTGCGGACCTTCCATTCACGCGGCCAATGCTTGATGGTATGTTCGCGCTGGATGGCAGTGCGGATGTCGTCGAAACGCTCGAAGTACACCAGGCGCTTCAAGCCGTAACGCTTCGTGAAACCGTCGACGAAGCCGGCACGGTGCTCGTACACGCGCTTCACAAGGTCGCTGGTCACACCGACATACAAGACGCCGTTGGGGCGGTTGGTGAGGATGTAAACACAGCCGCCGGCCATGCCGAAGCTCCGCAAGGCGTGGATGGCCGGGACAAGCCCGGCCATGACGAGTTGAGAGGTTGTTTTAAGAGTGGTTGGGTGAGTGTTCGGGGTGATGATAGCAGATTTAACTTAGCTCCGTCATGGCCGGGCTTGTCCCGGCCATCCACGCCTTTGGCTGCAACGTCATGAGCTTTCCGGACATCACTCCTGATCTGAAAGCCGCGATGCCGGAACTACGTGGGCGGTTGCTGGCTAACGAGCCGCTGGCGCCGCTGACGTGGTTTCGGGTCGGCGGGCCGGCGCAGGTGTTGTTCACGCCAGCGGATGTGGAGGACCTTGGTTACTTCCTGTCGCGCTTGCCCGCCGACGTGCCGGCGCTGTGCATCGGCGTCGGCTCCAATCTGATCGTGCGCGACGGCGGCCTGCCGGGCGTGGTGATCCGGCTGGCGCCGCGCGGCTTCGGCGACGTCCGCGCCGACGGCGAGGTGGTGCACGCCGGCTCTGCGACGCTGGACAAGCGTGTCGCCGAGACGGCGGCTGCGGCCGGTCTCGGCGGGCTCGAATTCTACTACGGAATTCCCGGTACGATCGGCGGCGCGCTCCGCATGAACGCCGGCGCCAATGGCCGCGAAACGCGCGAGGTGCTGATCGATGCCACCGCGGTCGATCGCAGCGGCCGCGTTCATGTCCTCGACAATGCGGCGATGCAGTTCTCGTACCGGCACAGCGGCGCGGATGCCGGACTGATCTTCACATCCGCGCGGTTTCGCGGGACGCCGGCGTCATCCGACGCGATCCGCGCCAAGATGAACGAGGTGCAGGCGCATCGCGAAATGGCGCAGCCGATCCGCGAGAAGACCGGCGGCTCCACTTTCAAGAATCCGCCGGGTCACAGCGCCTGGAAGCTGATCGACGCCGCCGGTTGCCGCGGGCTCAGGATCGGCGGCGCACAGGTCTCCGAAATGCACTGCAACTTCCTGATCAACACCGGCGAGGCCACCGCCGCCGATATCGAGACGCTGGGCGAGACCGTGCGCGAGCGCGTCAAGGCGCAGTCCGGCGTCGAGCTGCAGTGGGAGATCAAGCGCATCGGCGTCGCCGCCGCGCGCTGACTAGCGATTACTTCGCGGCCGGTGGCGGTGATGGCTTCACCGGTGGCTGTGCCGACGGCGGCAAGGTCGGCGTGTCCGGCAGCGTGATGACGTGTTCGAGCGGCGCCGATGAGACCCGGAACACGCCGCTGAACGGATCCTCCTGCAGGGCGATGAGTCCGAGCGCCACGACGGCTCCGGTCGCGAAGACCGTTAGCGCGGCGGCCATCGCCCGCGGCTTCTCCAGATGCACCAGCGTCAGCGCAACCTGGGTGATGATGCCGAGCAGCAGCACCGAAATCCATTTCAGCTCGCTGGTGCGGTCCGTCGACAGGCTGAGCCGCGAGTTGCGCGCAGTCCCGACCCGGACCGCCGCGCTCAGCATCGCGACGTGAACCGCCGCGCTCGCATCACGGCTGATGCCGGGGTCGCTGAGCTGCGTCAGAAGTTCGTCGTAAGCCTCGGTCGTGGCCGGAGCGCTGTCGCCGCGCGAGGCCGGCCACTCCTCTCGCACCACCGATCTGGCGTAATCTTTCAGTGCGATCCGGATGTTGTGCATGTCGGTAACCGACGCGACGCTCAGCGTGTAGAGGTTCTGCAGTTCGCCGGCCTCGCTCTGCACCGCGCTGGTGGCCCGGCGGTTGCGTTCGGTCACTTCGTAGCCGAGGAAGCCGGTGAGCAGGCTGAACAGCACGGCAACCGACGAAAAGAACGGGGCAACGACGCCGTTGAGCTTGGAGATCGGGCCACGCGCCGGCGAGACGAAAGTCACAAGGACGAGTGCGAAAGCGACGCCGTAATACAGCAGCGCCAGCGTCACGAAGGTGCCGGTGGTGGAGAGGTCGAGCCAAGCCCTGATCATCGTGGTTCCCGTCAATTCGTCGTTCGGACTGCTGCTCAGAATTCGTGCAGCGAATCGAGCGGTGCGTCTCGCTCTTGACGCGGCGGACATTGGCCCGATTGATCGCACTCGTCCACCTCGGCTGCTGCACAGAACAGCGACGTGGAAAGCCACAACAAAGCAGCCCTCCGCTGCTTAAATGCAGGGGTGGTCCAGATTGTGGAGCGCCGCGACCTTCACGTAAGTTGACGCATCGACGCCATGGTTCTGCCGGGCCGGCGTGGCATCCCCCGGGCCGACGGACTGGAGCGCTCCTGTTGCAACGACAATTCGCGCCGCGCCTGCGACATCTGCACTGGTACGAGATCGCCATGATCGCCGGCGTGGTGCTGGCGCTGTGCATCTATCTGCCGATCGTGGTGAAGCGTTCGGCCGTGCACGGCTTCGGCGACGTTCAGGTGTTCTTCCGCGCCGGATGGGCGGTATGGACCGGCTATCCGCTCTACGAGGTCGCCGATCATCACGGCTGGACCTATCACTACCCGCCCTTGTTCGCGCTGCTGATGGGGCCGTTCGGCCACCCGCTCGACGGCTATCCGCGGCCGGCCTGGGCGATGCCGCTGCCGATGTCGGTCGCGGTCTGGTACGCGTTCAGCGTCGCGGCGCTGCTGTTGGCGGTCGATTGGTGGGCGAGGGCGCTCGAGCGCGGCGTGCCGGCGCTTACGCAGACTGCGTGGAGCGGCTGGTGGATGCTGCGGCTCGGCCCGATCGCGGCGCTGATGCCGTTCATCGGCGACGGGTTCGGCCGCGGTCAGCCCAGTGCGCTCATCCTGCTCACGATGGTGGCGTTTCTCATCTTGTATGTGCGCGGCCGGATTTACAGCGCCGCGCTGGCGCTGGCGCTGGGCTTCACCATCAAACTGTTTCCGCTGGTGCTGCTGCTGTTTCCGGTGCTGCGTCGGGACGTGAAGACTCTGCTCGCGACGGCGGGCTTCAGTGCAGTGTTTCTGTTCGTGGTGCCGGTGCTGTGCCTCGGCCCGGCCGAAGTGGTGAAGCTCTACACGGCAATGTGGACACAGCATCTCAGCGGCATCTTCACCGGCACGCCGAACGACAAGATCGCCGCCGAGATCACCTTCACTTCGTACGATATGCTGAGCATCGGCGCGATGCTGGCGCGGATCGGCGCCTGGGGCCTGCCGGTCGACGACAAGCTGCCGGCGTTCGCGACGGTCGGTCAGCTGGCGTTCGATGCGGTGTTCATCGGCGCCTTGTTGTGGATCGGGCATGGCCGGTTCTGGCGGCTGCGGGGTCCGCAGCCGGCGGTCTCCGATGCGCTGCTGATCGGCGGCGCGATCGTCTGCGCGGCGTTGCCGGTGCTGCTGTCGGTGTCGCAGCCGAACTACGTCGCCTTCGTGGCGCCGCTGGTCGCCGTGGTGCAACTCGACGCATGGCGGCGCAGCGGCAAGGTCACGGCCGTGCCGACACTGATCGCCTGGGCCGGCGTGATGTGGCTCGGCATGGTCGCGACCGAGGGCGGGGTGTGGCACCCGCTGCGAGTGGTGGGGCTGGCGACGCCGGCGATCGTGGTGCTGCTCGGCTGGGGATTTGTCTGCCTGCGCCGCGCGCGCTGACGGATGCCGCGACGTCACTGGTTCTTAAGCGCCCTTCGGCGGCTTCTCCGAATCAGCCAAATCGGAGAGATTGCGTCCGCGCCGGCCCGCGCTGCACGGACCAGATCGACTCAACACGGACGCCCGGCGGACCCATCGATGCGACAGACGATACTTTTCGGTGGCACCAGCAAGGAGCGGCTGGTGTCGGTCGCGTCCGCGCAGGCGCTGCACACCGCGCTGCCGGACGCCGATCTTTGGTTCTGGGATGCCGACGACCGCGTCTACGCGGTGACGCCGCAGGCGCTGCTGGCTCACACCAGGCCGTTCGAAGAGGCTTTCCAGCCGACAGCGCCGGCGCTCGGCACGCTGGTCGAAGCGCTCGACCGGGCCGCTGCCGAACAACGGCTGCTGGTGCTCGGCTTGCACGGCGGCGTCGCCGAGAACGGCGAATTGCAGGCGATGTGCGAGATGCGTGCGGTGCCGTTCACCGGCTCCGGCGCCGCGGCCTCGCATCTGGCGTTCGACAAGGTCGCGGCCAAGCGCTTCGCCGCGATCGCCGGCGTGCGCGCGCCCTCCAGTGTCACGCTGGCCGAAGCCGAAACCGCGCTCGAGGCACACGGCCGGCTGATCGCCAAGCCGACGCGCGACGGCTCAAGTTACGGGCTGTTCTTCATCAACGCCAGGCAGGATCTGGTCGCGGTGCGCGATGCCGCCAGGACCGAAGACTATCTGATCGAGCCGTTCGTCTCGGGCATCGAGGCGACCTGCGGCGTGCTGGAGCAGGCGGATGGCGCGCTGCTGGCGCTGCCTCCCATCGAGATCGTGCCAGCCGACGGCGGCTTCGACTACACGGCGAAATATCTCGCCAAATCCACCCAGGAGATCTGTCCGGGCAGGTTCGCCCCGGAGGTCTCGGCGGTGATCATGGATTACGCCGTCAAGGCGCATCGGGTGATGGGCTGCCGCGGCTATTCGCGCTCCGATTTCATCGTCGCCGCCGATGGGCCGATCTTTCTCGAAACCAACACGCTGCCGGGGCTGACCAAGGCGTCCCTCTATCCCAAGGCGCTCGCGGCGCAGGGGATCGCCTTCACAGACTTCATGCACGGGCAGATCGCTTTGGCGGAGCGTGCCGTGCGGCGTTAACGACCGCGCCGCGAGAGCGCCGCGGATCCGCTGCAGAATTGCCGCTGCAGCCGCCAAATCCCTCATCAAACGCAACAAATCCCGCCATGAGTCGGCGGTCTTTACTTTTTGTTTACCAGTAGGGCCGAAGGTTAACGCTGGCCGCGCATATTGGCGCTCGGCTGCCGAGGCGCGACCGGGCGGACATTCCGTCCCGCGATCGATTCCCGCGCACCGAGACGTCCTGCGCCTGAGCCCGGTTGGTTGCGGGCCTAACGTGTATGAGCTTGTGCAATGGATGGTGGAGGGCGCCTCGCCCGGTCGTCGCGACTGTCGGGGTTTCAGTCTGATCTGAAAGCGGTCGCGGCGGCGATCGTCGCACTGCTGCGCCATCGCTGGGCGCGCCGCAAACGGGCGCAAGCACAGCCGGCGCGTCCGGCCCGCCTGGTTCGTCCCGAGCCTGCAGACGGTTTCATCGCCACGCTGGAGCGGTATACGCCGCGGCGGATCGGCGTGGTCGCGACGCTGTTCATCCTGCTCGGCAGCGCCGGCCTCGGCATCGTCAAGGGCGGCCATGTCGACGAGTTCGTGCAGGGCCTCGACGACGCCCGCAATGCCGTCGCCAACATTGCCGGCTTCCGCATCCATCAGGTCGCGATCGCCGGGCGCAAGCAGCTGACGCAGGACGAAGTGCTGGCGATCGGCGGCGTCACCGGCCGCTCTTCGCTGCTGTTTCTCGACGCCGCGGCGGTGCGCGACCGGTTGAAGGCCAATCCGTGGATTGCCGACGCCACGGTGCTGAAATTCTATCCGGGTGAGTTGCAGATCGACATCGTCGAGCGCACCGCGTTTGCACGCTGGCAGCTCGACGGACGCACCGTGGTGATCGCCGACGACGGCGCCGTGCTCGAGCCGTATGTGGCGAAGCGCTTCATGTCGCTGCCTCTGGTTGTCGGCAAGGGCGCCGAGGCCCGTGCCAAGGACTTCCTTGCGCTGCTCGATCGCTATCCGCAGGTGAAGCCGCAGATCCGCGCAATCGCGCTGGTCGGCGAGCGGCGCTGGAATATCTGGCTGAGCACCGGCCTGGTCATCCGCCTGCCGGAGCACGAGGTCGGCAATTCGCTGGCGACGCTGACCAGGCTCGATCAGGAGGACAAGCTGTTCTCGCGCGACATCACCACGATCGACATGCGGTTGCCCGACCGGCTCACGGTGCGGCTGTCCGACGCCGCCGCCAAGGCGCGCGAAGAGCTGTTCAAGGACAAGAAGTCCAAAAAGAAGGCTGGTGACGCGTGACCGGCTTCGATCGCACCCAGACCCCGAAGACCCGCCCGATGCCGCCGCATCGAACCGCCATGGTGGCGTCGCTGGACATCGGCACCAGCAAGATCGCCTGCATGATCGCACGGCTCAAGCCGTCGCCGCCGAAGGACGCGCTGCGCGGCCGCAGCCACGCCATCGAACTGGTCGGCTACAGCCAGATCCAGTCGCGCGGCGTCAAGGCCGGTGCCGTGGTCGACATGGTCGAATGCGAGAAGGCGATCCGCCATGCCGTCGCGCTCGCCGAGCGCATGGCCAAGGTGCGGGTCGAATCCGTTCTGCTCTCGGTGTCCGCGGGCCGGCTGCAGGGCCAGCTGATCGAAGCCGCGGCCGATATCAAGGGCGGCGCGGTCAACGCCGACGATGTCAGCCGCGTGACGTCGACCGGCATGCATCACGCGACCGCGCCCGGCCGCGCCGTGCTGCACGCGCTGCCGGTCGGCTACACGCTCGACGGCGTCAAGGGCATCCGCGATCCGAAGGGCATGGTGGCGCGGCAGTTCGGCGTCGACATGAACGTCGTCACCTCCGACGCCACCGTCGCCAAGAACATCATGCTGGCGGTCGAGCGCTGCCATCTCAACGTCGAGGCGATGGCGGCGAGTCCTTACGTCGCAGGTCTCTCGGTGCTGACCGACGACGAAGCCGATCTCGGCGCCGCGTTGATCGAGATGGGGGCGGGCACCACCACGATGGCGATCTATTCGGGCGGCCGCTTCGTGCATGCCAGCGGCTTCGCGCTCGGCGGTCACCACATCACGATGGATCTCGCCCGCGGCCTCAGCGCCTGCATTGCGGATGCCGAGCGAATCAAGACGTTATATGGCACGGTACTAACCGGCGGTTCTGATGCGCGCGAACTGATGACGATCCCGGCCGCCGGAGACAATGAGCGGGACACACCCCAGCTCATCTCCCGCGCCACGATTGCGAACATCATTCGGCATCGGGCCGAGGAGATTTTTGAGATGGTCAGGGACCGGCTGGCGGATTCGCCGTTTGCTGCTGAGCCGCGCGCCCGCGTGGTTCTGAGCGGCGGCGCGTCGCAGCTCACCGGCATTCCCGAACTCGCCACTCGCATTCTCGGCCGCCCAGTGCGGGTCGGCCGTCCGCTCGGCTTCGGCCGGCTTCCGACCGAAGCCAAGAGCGCATCCTTCGCGGTTCCCACCGGCCTATTGGTGTATCCGCAATACGCCCATCTGGAGCACATCGAGCCACGGCATGCCCGTCCCATTCGCGGTGCCGATCAGGCCGGTTACTTCGGCAAAGTCGGCCGCTGGCTGCGTGAGGGCTTCTGATGACTCTTTTCCGCCCCCTTCCGCCATCACAGATTGTCCAGGCCGTTTGCCGGGGACTCAACGAACCAACGCGCGCGTAATCGAGAGGCAACCATGACCATCAATCTCAACGTTCCTGACATTCGCGAGCTGCGGCCCCGCATCACCGTGTTCGGCGTCGGCGGCGCCGGCGGCAATGCGGTCAACAACATGATCACCGCCGGCCTCGACGGCGTTGATTTCGTGGTCGCCAACACCGACGCGCAAGCGCTGACGATGTCGAAGGCGCAGCGGCTGATCCAGATGGGCACCCAGGTGACCCAGGGCCTCGGCGCCGGCTCGCAGCCCGACGTCGGCTCCGCTGCAGCGCAGGAAGTCATTGATGAGATTCGCGATCACCTCACCGGCGCCAACATGGTGTTCGTCACCGCCGGCATGGGCGGCGGCACCGGCACCGGCGCCGCGCCGGTGATCGCCAAGGCCGCACGCGAGATGGGCATCCTGACCGTCGGCGTGGTGACCAAGCCGTTCCACTTCGAAGGCGCACGCCGGATGCGGACCGCGGAGTCCGGCATCACCGAGTTGCACAAAGTCGTCGACACGCTGCTGATCATCCCGAATCAGAATCTGTTCCGGGTCGCCAATGAGAAGACCACCTTCGCCGACGCCTTCGCGATGGCCGACCAGGTGCTGTATTCCGGCGTCGCCTGCATCACCGACCTGATGGTCAAGGAAGGCCTGATCAACCTCGACTTCGCCGACGTCCGCGCCGTGATGCGCGAGATGGGCAAGGCGATGATGGGTACCGGCGAAGCCTCCGGCGAGAAGCGCGCGCTGACCGCCGCCGAAGCCGCGATCGCCAACCCGCTGATCGACGACTCCTCGATGAAGGGTGCCCGCGGCCTGCTGATCTCGATCACCGGCGGCAAGGACCTGACGCTGTTCGAAGTCGACGAAGCCGCCACCCGCATCCGCGAGGAAGTCGACCAGGACGCCAACATCATCGTCGGCGCCACCTTCGACGAGAGCCTCGATGGCATCATCCGCGTGTCGGTCGTGGCGACCGGCATTGAGAAGGATCAGTTGTCGCGGAACGCAGCCGCGGCCGGCGCGGCTGCCCAGGCTGCTGCGCCGGCGGACAGCCGTCTGGCTGAACTGACTGCCAAGCTTCGCGCCGACAACCAGCGCATCGCCGAAGCCGCCGCCGCCCGCGCGGCGCAGGCTCCGGTCGCGCCGGCTCCGGTGGCCCGCAACCCGAACGTCGAGCGCGCCGCGCTGGCGGCGATCGCCGCCGCGGTCAGCACCGAGCAGATGCCGGCCCCGCAGGTCGCGCAGGCCCCGGTGCAGCCGGCCGCCTATGGCGACGTCACGGTTCGCCCGATCCCGCAGAAGCCGTCGCTGTTCCCCGACATGGAGCAGACTCGCGCGGTGTCGGAAGAGCCGGAGACCCCGGATTCGTTCATTCCGCAGCAGCCCGACCGCGCCGCTCTGCGCGCGCCGCGGATGCCGCGGTTCGACGAACTGCCGGTGCCGGCCCAGAACGAGATCCGTCAGGCCGCCCGCGGCGAGACCGACGACGAGCCGCAGAAGACCCGGCTGTCGCTGCTGCAGCGGCTGGCCAACGGCCTCAGCCGCCGCGACGACGAAGCCGAGCCGGCCGCGCCGGTGCGGGTCGCCGCTGCGCCGGCGGTGCCGCAGATGCCGCCGCTGCCGGAGCGTCGGCCGCAGCGCAGCGTCGCCGAGCAGATGGGCCATGATCCGGTGTCGGAATATGCCAAGCGCCCGCAGGGCCTCGATATCCACGGCCGTCCAGCGCCTGTTGCGCAAGCGCCACAGGGTGACGACCATCTCGATATCCCGGCGTTCCTGCGCCGCCAGGCGACGTGATCGCCTGCCACATTTCGGACTGTTACAGGGCCCCGGAGGAACACCTCCGGGGCCATTTTGTTGTGCGCTGCAAACCCGTCGGACGTTTTTAGGTAATTGATTTTAAAGGGTATTTCGAGATCGTAGCAGGCCGGTAGGGATCACCTTCTGCCATCATTGCGTCTGAGTTCTGGACCGCGGCGGCGGTAATACGGCGGAGTTGGGGTAACAATCCGTAAAAAAGCGTGAGTTGGCGCTCTTTGGGGCAGTGCTATGGTTTTCGGGACTTGGGGACACATCGAGTCGCCCGGACAAGATCTTGAAACAAGATCAGAAAGCCGTCCGGTGCTGACTGACAGGTGGTCATTGGTGGGCAGTTCACGCATGAAATTCAGCCGGCAGACGACGCTGCGTTCGCAAGCCACGGTGACGGGCGTAGGCGTCCATTCTGGCCTTCCGGTCAACCTTACCATTGGGCCCGCATCCATCGATGCGGGTTATATTTTTGTCCGCACCGGCCTCGACGGCGCCGACCGCGAGATCAAGGCGAATGCCAAATCGGTGGTGGCCACCGAGCTTGCCACCGTGCTGGGCGACAGCAACGGCCCGCTGGTCTCCACCGCCGAACACGTTCTGGCTGCATTGCGCGGCATGGGTGTCGACAACGCGACCATCGAAGTCGACGGCGCCGAAGTGCCGATCATGGACGGCAGCGCCGCCCCGTTCGTCGCCGCCATCGACCAGGCCGGTATCCGCGAACAGTCCGCGCCGCGCCGCTATATTCAGGTTCTCAAGCCGGTGCGCGTTGCGCACGGCCAATCGGTTGGCGAGCTGCGGCCGCATGCCGCCGGTTTCCGCGTCGAGGTCGAGATCGACTTCGCCAATCCGGTGATCGGTCAGCAGAGCTACACGCTCGGCGTCGAGCCGGAAGCGTTCCGCCGCGAAGTCGCCCGCGCCCGCACCTTCGGCTGCATGAGCGATGTCGCCCGGCTGTGGGAGATGGGCTACGCCCGCGGCGCCTCGTTCGAGAATTCGGTGGTGTTCGACGACGAGCGCCTGCTGAATGCCGAAGGCCTGCGCTATGCCGACGAATGCGCCCGCCATAAGCTGCTCGACGCGATCGGCGATCTGGCGCTGGCCGGCCTGCCGATCATGGGCGCCTATCGCTCGGTCCGCGGTGGCCACAAGCTGAACCATGCAGTGCTGACCGCGCTGCTGGCCGATCGCACCAACTTCCGGGTGATCGAAGCCGAGCCGGCCCGCCGCGCCGTCCGTGGCGCAGCCGAAGCCGTCACCGGTCTGGTCGGCGGCATGATCGCGCCGGCCTACGGGCCGGACATGTCCTGATCCACGGAACGCGCCCCGCTCGAGTTAGATTGAGGGCACTCCCGTCGCCACACGTCACGGCCGGGCTCGTCCCGGCCATCCACGCCTTTCCTGCATTGCCGTCAGCAAGGCGTGGATGCCCGGCACAAGGCCGGGCATGACGCGCGGATGGGAAAGTGTTTGATTTCAAAGGGCGCGTTTTGATTGCCCTGGATGGGGGCCGTTATAGACGTCACACTGCGCCTCTCATTCGCCGTCCTTTGGACGCCGCCGCGCGGTCGCCTTATTCCCGGCGGAATGGCTGCTTACCCGGTTGGTCCGACGACCGTTTTCGGCTAAACAGCCGGGCGGCCAGATCGATGCTTCGGGGGCAGGCCGGTAGCGAGCCAGCACGGCTCGACCGAGCGCCGGAGCGCAGTGTTCTCCAGTTTGTCAGGTTGGAATTGATGTCGGCACAGCGGCTCGGACTGCGAAACAGGTCGGACTCGCGCGGAAGCGATCGGTTTTGGCGCAGCCTTCCGCTGTTGCTCAGCCTGACGATGCTGGCGCTGCCGCTCGGCGGCTGCGGCACCGGCGCGATCTGGGACAAGTTCACCGCCAAGGACGACGACAAGTTCAACGACGAGCCGGCCGACAAGCTCTACAATGAGGGCTTGTACCTGATGAACAAGGACAAGGACCTCAAGGCCGCGTCCAAGAAGTTCGAGGAAGTCGACCGCCAGCATCCGTATTCGGACTGGGCCCGCAAATCGCTGCTGATGTCGGCCTATTCGTATTATCAGGCCGGCGACTATGACAGCTGCATCGGCTCGGCGACCCGCTACGTCACGCTGCATCCCGGCAGCCCGGACGCCGCCTATGCGCAGTATCTGATCGCGGCCTCGCATTACGACCAGATCCCGGACATCTCCCGCGACCAGGGCCGCACAGAGAAGGCGATCGCCTCGCTCGAAGAGGTGATCCGCAAATATCCGACCTCCGAATACGCCAACCAGGCCAAGCAGAAGCTGGAAGGCGCGCGCGACCAGCTCGCCGGCAAGGAGATGGATGTCGGCCGCTACTACATGAGCAAGCGCGATTACGCCGCCGCGATCAACCGCTTCAAGACCGTGGTGACGCGCTATCAGACCACCCGCCACGTCGAGGAAGCGCTGGCCCGCCTGACCGAGGCCTATATGTCGATCGGCATCGTCGGCGAGGCGCAGACCGCCGCCGCCGTGCTTGGCCACAACTTTCCTGACAGCAAGTGGTACAAAGACGCTTATACTCTTGTAAAGTCGGGTGGACTCGAACCCACCGAGAACAAGGGCTCCTGGATCAGCAAGTCCTTTAAAAAGCTCGGTCTCGGATAGGACTGACCTCACATGCTCGCCCGCCTGTCGATCCGCGATATCGTGTTGATCGAGCGGCTCGACATCGAATTTTCCCGCGGCCTTGCGGTGCTGACCGGCGAGACCGGCGCGGGCAAGTCGATTTTGCTCGATGCGTTTGCGCTGGCGCTCGGCGGCCGCGGCGATGCCGCGCTGGTCCGCCATGGCGCCGAGCACGGCCAGGTCACCGCCACCTTCGATCTCGCCAAGGGCCACCCGGCCTTTGCGATCCTGGCCGCCAACGGTCTCGATGATCGCGACGAGGAAGACGCCGGCGAGATGATCCTGCGCCGCGTCCAACTCGCCGACGGCCGCACCCGCGCCTTCATCAACGACCAGTCGGTCAGCGTGCAGACCCTGAAGACGATCGGCGCGGCGCTGGTCGAGATCCACGGCCAGCACGACGAACGCGCTCTGGTCGACGCCGCCACCCATCGGCGGCTGCTCGACGCCTTCGCCGGACTGGAGAAGGACGTCGCGGCGCTGGAAGCGCTGTGGGAAGGCCGCCGTAGTGCACGCGCCGCGCTCGACGAGCACCGCGCCGGCATGGCGCGCGCGGCGCGCGAGGCCGACTATCTGCGCCACGCCTCCGACGAACTGAAGCAGCTCGCGCCCAAGGATGGCGAGGAGACCTCGCTGGCCGAGCGCCGCAGCACGATGATGCAGGGCGAGAAGATCGCCGCGGACCTGCGCGAGGCGCAGGAGGTGGTCGGCGGCCGGCATTCGCCCGTCGCCGCGTTGGCCTCCGCGGTGCGCCGGCTGGAACGCCGCGCCGGCGCCGCGCCGCAGCTGATCGAGCCGGCCGTGCGGGCGATCGACACCGCGCTCAACGCACTGGAAGAGGCCGATCAGCACCTCAACGCCGCGCTCGCCGCCGCCGATTTCGACCCGCTCGAACTGGAGCGGATCGAGGAGCGGCTGTTCGCGCTGCGCGCCGCGGCGCGCAAATATTCGACGCCGGTCGACGGGCTCGCGGCGCTGGCGGCGCAATACGCCGCCGATGTCGCGCTGATCGACGCCGGCGCTGACCGGCTGGTCGTGCTGGAGAAAGCCGCCGGCGAAGCGGACGGCCGCTACAGCGCCGCCGCCGCCAAGCTCTCCGCTGCCCGCAGCAAAGCCGCCGAGAAGCTCAACAAGGCGGTCAATGGCGAGCTGGCGCCGCTGAAGCTGGAGCGCGCCAAGTTCATGACCCAGGTCGAGGCCGATGCGGCTGCGGCGGGGCCGCAGGGCATCGACCGCGTCGAGTTCTGGGTGCAGACCAATCCGGGCACCAGGCCGGGCCCGATGATGAAAGTCGCCTCCGGCGGCGAGCTGTCGCGCTTCCTGCTGGCGCTCAAGGTGGTGCTGTCAGACAAGGGCTCGGCGCCGACCCTGGTGTTCGACGAAATCGACACCGGCGTCGGCGGTGCCGTCGCGGATGCGATCGGCGGTCGCCTGGCGCGGCTGGCGTCGAAGGTGCAGGTGATGGCCGTCACCCACGCGCCACAAGTCGCCGCCCGCGCCGACCAACACTTGCTGATCTCCAAAGCCGCCCTCGACAAAGGCAAACGCGTCGCCACCCGCGTCGCCGCGCTGGAACAGGACCACCGCCGCGAGGAAATCGCGCGGATGCTGGCCGGCGCGGAAATCACGGCCGAAGCGCGAGCCGCGGCGGACCGGCTGATCAAGGCGGCGGGGTAGGGGCGGCCTCACCCCAGGCACGTCATTCCGGGACGCTCGCGCAGCGAGCCGCTTTGGCCGAGATTCCGGGTTCGCCCGCCGCTGCGCGGCGGCCGCCCCGGAATGACTCGGGGAGGGGGGAGCGGCTGAACGCTCGCGTCTTTATGCGACGCCCGAGAGCGCGCCGCGCGCAACTTAAGCCCCAATTACCGTCATTCCGGGGCGCTTGCCGCGCAGCGGCGAGCGAACCCGGAATCCCGATGTTCAGGGCACCCGGCGCCCACCCTATCGCGCAATCGTCTCGTACAAGTCGGCCCAGTCCGGATTGTCCCGCTCGATCAATGCCACCTTCCAGGCGCGGCGCCATTTCTTGAGCTCCTTCTCCCGCGTGATCGCGGCGATCGGGTCGTCGTGGAGCTCGAACCACACCAGCCTGGTGATGTTGTATCGCGAGGTGAAACCCGGCACGGCTTTGCTGCGATGTTCATAGACCCGGCGGACGAGATCGTTGGTCACGCCGACATACAGCGGGCCGTGTTTGCGGCTGGCGAGCAGATAGACATAATAGGCCATCGGCGCCTCGCGCGCGGCGAGATTCCGGGTTCGCCCGCCGCTTCGCGGCGTTCGCCCCGGAATGACTCGGGGAAAGGTGGTTCTGCCAAGAGCACCGTCATTCCGGGGCGCTCGCGTTTGCGAGCGAACCCGGAATCTCGCTGTTCGGGGCACTCTCGCGAGCGTCAGCTCGCGAACACGGAAACTCAAGCTAGACAAATGATGGCCAAGAAACCGATCGCCCCCGCCGACATCGCCAAGCTCACCAAGCCGAAGGCCAAAATCGAGCTGACGCGGCTGCGGCTCGAGATCGAGGGGCACAACGCGGCTTACTATCAGAAGGACGCGCCGAAGATTTCGGACGCTGAGTACGACGCGTTGCGGCGGCGGCTGGAAGAGATCGAGCAAAAGTTTCCGGATCTCGTCAGCGCGTCGTCGCCGACCCAGACCGTCGGCGCGGCGCCGGCGCGCGGCTTTGCCAAGGTGCAGCACGCGGTGCCGATGCTGTCGCTGGGCAACGCCTTCGCGGACGAGGACGTCACCGAGTTCGTGGAGCGCGTGCAGCGCTTCCTCAAACTCGACGCGGTGCCGGCGATCGTGGCCGAACCGAAGATCGACGGGCTGTCACTGTCGCTGCGCTACGAGCACGGCGAACTGGTGCGTGCCGCCACCCGCGGCGACGGCTTCACTGGCGAGGACGTCACCGCCAATGTCCGCACCATCAAGGACATCCCGAACACGCTGAAGGGCAAGGCGATCCCCGCCGCCTGCGAGCTGCGCGGCGAGGTCTACATGCTGAAGCAGGATTTTCTCGCGCTCAACAGGCGCCAGGAGGAAGCCGGCGACACCGTGTTCGCCAATCCGCGAAATTCTGCCGCGGGCTCCTTGCGGCAGAAGGACGTGGCGATCACCGCGTCGCGGCCGCTGAGATTCTTCGCCTATGCGTGGGGCGAGATGAGCGACTACCCGATGAAAGAACCGACCCAGCACAAGATGCTGCAGTGGCTGGGTCACGCCGGCTTCGTGGTCAATCCCGAGATCACGCAGTGCCATAGCGTCGAGGACGCGCTCGCCTTCTATCGCCGCATCGGCGAGCAGCGCGCGTCGCTGCCCTACGACATCGACGGCGTCGTCTACAAAGTCGACCGGCTCGACTATCAGGAGCGGCTCGGCTTCGTGTCGCGCTCGCCGCGCTGGGCAATCGCGCATAAATTCGCCGCCGAGCAGGCGACGACCGTGCTGGAGAAGATCGACATCCAGGTCGGCCGCACCGGCGCGATGACGCCGGTGGCGCGTCTGCAGCCGGTGACGGTCGGCGGCGTGGTGGTGCAGAACGCCACGCTGCACAACGAGGACTACATCAAGGGCCTCGGCAATGACGGCGCGCCGCTGCGCGACGGCGTAGACATCCGCGAAGGCGACACCGTCGTGGTGCAGCGCGCCGGCGACGTCATTCCGCAGATCGTCAGCGTGGTGATGGAGAAGCGGCCGGCGTCGGCCAAGCCGTATCACTTCCCGCACAAATGCCCGGTGTGCGGCAGCCATGCCGTGCGTGAGGAAGGCGAGGCGGTGTGGCGCTGCACCGGCGCGCTGATCTGCCCGGCGCAGGCGGTAGAGCGGCTGAAGCATTTCGTCTCGCGGCTGGCGTTCGATATCGACGGCCTCGGCGAGAAGCAGATCGAGCTGTTCCACGAGCGCGGCTGGGTGCAGGAGCCGGCGGACATCTTCACGCTGAAGGCGCGCAATGCCGAGCTGAAGATCGAGCAACTCGAAGGCTATGGCGAGACCTCGGTGCGCAATCTGTTCGCCGCGATCGATGCGCGCCGGACCATCGAACTGCACCGGCTGATTTTTGCGCTCGGCATCCGCCATGTCGGCGAAGGCAACGCCAAGCTGCTGGCGCGGCACTACGGCACGCTCGACGCCTTCCTCGACGCGATGCGCGCCGCTGCCGACGCGCAGACCGAGGAGGGCAATACGTCCGAGGCCTATCAGGATCTCGACAACATCGGCGGCATCGGCGACGTCGTCGCCGAGGCGGTGGTCGAGTTCTTCGCCGAGACCCGCAATCGCGCTGCGCTCGATGCGCTGCTTGCCGAACTGACCGAGGTGCTGCCCGCCGAGAAGGTCAAGCGCGACACCGCCGTCGCCGGCAAGACCGTGGTGTTCACCGGCTCGCTGTCGAAATTCACCCGCGACGAAGCCAAGGCCGCCGCGGAGCGTCTCGGCGCCAAGGTGGCCGGCTCGGTGTCGAAGAAGACCGACTACGTCGTCGCCGGCGAGGACGCCGGCTCGAAACTCACCAAAGCGAAAGACCTCGGCGTCGCCGTGCTGACCGAGGATGAGTGGCTGGCGCTGATCGGCGGATAGCCTCTCGTTGATCCACTGTCCCCTCCGCGAGTCATTCCGGGGCGCGCAGCGAAGCTGCGCGAACCCGGAATCTCGATGGTGTTCGGCACGGTGCTTCACCGCGCGAGATTCCGGGTTCGCCCGCCGCTGCGCGGCGGCCGCCCCGGAATGACTCGGGAAGGGGTGAGCCGCCCCACCCGCCGGCATACGGGGGGCATTGCCGGGGGGCGGGGGGGGAGCCCGCATACCGCGGGTGCTGGG
>NZ_QYYD01000091.1 GCF_003591005.1 Rhodopseudomonas palustris | reverse complement strand
CGGTAGCGCAGCACCGCCGTGATGACGCAGAATCATTTTCTGATCGGCTAAATCATTCAGATCGCGGCGAATGGTCTGCGGGCTGACGGCAAACTGCTCGACAAGCTCTTCGGTACTGACGTATCCCTGTTTTTTTACCAGCTCGATAATCGCGTCATGACGTTGTGTTTGTTTCATGAAATATCCCTGGGAATCTCTACGTTCGTTTTCGCACATTCTGCGTATCAACAAACGCCATCGCCAGCCCGGTCACCAGACCGGCCACGTGCGCACCGTTCGCAATCGACATGCCGAAAACATCAAACCATCCAGCAATTAACCATACTAAAGAGAAGAGTATCAAGCCGCGCTGTAAATAAACGCCGCTCTGCGGATCGCGCTCGCCCCGTAGCCAGACATAGCCCATTAGCGCATAGACTACGCCGGAGAGTCCGCCAAACCACGGGCCGCTGAACTGATGCTGCACAAAGCCGCTCAGCAAAGCGGCGATCACCGTAATCA
>NZ_QYYD01000090.1 GCF_003591005.1 Rhodopseudomonas palustris | reverse complement strand
GTACCGCGCTTACTAAAGTGAGATTCCGGGCCATCGTTACGTACAACCTGGCCAAAGGAGAGTTTTTGCAGACGGGCGATCATGCGCGGGCCCATCCACAGAGAGATGAACAGCGCGGTCAGCAGGCTGACGATGGCGCGAAACGTCAGATAGGAAAAGACGTTAAAGCCGGAATAATATTTGACCAGATGTTCGGCCAGCCATACTAACATGTTCCATTCTCCTGTAATGCGCGTACTACCACTTCCATGGCGGCACTACGTGAACCCTTCACTAAAATGGTCATAATTTTATGTTCTGCGGTGAGCTCGCGCAGGCGGGTCACCAGCGCGGCCTTCTCGCTAAAATGTTCGCCAACGCCGCTGGCGCCGCTGATCTCTGCGCTCAACGTACCGACGCTCAGTACGCGATCGAGCCCGGCCGCTTTTGCCGCTTCGCCAACCTGACGATGGCACGCCTGGCTTTCCGCGCCGAGTTCGGCCATATCGCCGACGACCAGTACCCGGT
>NZ_QYYD01000008.1 GCF_003591005.1 Rhodopseudomonas palustris | reverse complement strand
AATGCGGGGTGTGGGGCCTTCTCGGCGCGCCCGCCCCGCGAGACGCCCCCTCACCCCGACCCTCTCCCCGCAAGCGGGGAGAGGGAGGAGCGACGTGCGAGCCTTACGGCCGGTCCATCTTGCAGGTGGTCGGCAGCATGGTCTGGGCGGTGTCGATCTTGGCGACCTGCTTCCAGCCCCAGCCGGTCTTTTCTTCGTCGAACTGACCCGCAGGGATATCGCCGAACGACGAGATGTAGATCGGCTGGAAGAACTGGTGATCGTCCTTGCGCATCACGCCTTCGCCGCCGTTGAACACTTCGAACTTCATGTCCTCCAGCGCCTGGGCGACCTTGACGGCGTCGAGCGACTTGGCCTTTTCGGCCGCGGCGGCGAACATCCGCATCTCGTTTACGGCGCGCGGATACCACAGGCTCAGGTTGACCTTTTCACGGAAGGTCTTTTCGAAATCCTGCGACTGCTTGTGTTCGACGTTGGCGAAGCCTTCGGTGATCTGGAACACCTGGTGATTGAGGCCAGTCTGCTTGATCGCAGTCGGGCCACCGGCACCGCCGGCATAGTAGGTGTACCAGCTGACCTTGAGGCCGGCGTCAGCGGCGGCCTTCAGCAGCAGCGCGATGTCCTGGCCCCAGTTGCCGGTCACCACCGTGTCGGCGCCCGATGCCTTGATCTTGGCGACGTAGGGGGCGAAGTCCGAGATCTTCAGCAGCGGATGCAATTCGTCGCCGACGATCTGGACGTCCGGACGCTTCTTGGCCAGCATCGCGCGAGCCTGAGTACGAACCGACTGGCCGAACGAATAGTCCTGATTGATCAGGTAGACCTTCTTAACGGCCGGCGTGTCCTTCATGTAGTTGGTCAGCGCCTCCATCTTGATGTCGGAGTTCGCATCCCAGCGGAAGTGCCAGAAGCTGCACTTCTCGTTGGTGAGGACCGGATCGACCGCGGCATAGTTGAAGTACAGCACTTCCTTGCCGGGATTGCGCTCGTTGTACTTGGTCAGGAAGTCCGACAGCGCGCCGGCGACCGAGGAGCCGTTGCCCTGGGTGACGTAGCGAACGCCGGCGTCGATCGCCTTTTGCGCCTGAATTAGGCTCTCCTGCGGATTGGTCTTGTTGTCGAGCGGGACGATCTCGACCTTCTTGCCGAGAATGCCGCCCTTGGCATTGAGCTCGTCGGCGAGATACTGGAAGGTCTTGAGTCCGCCTTCACCAACGCTGGCACCGCCACCGGACAGCGGATCGATGTATCCGATCTTCACGGTTTCCTGGGCGATTGCCGCCGAGGTAAACATCGGCGCCGCGATCGCTACGGCTGCGAGAAAACGCTTCATCTGGTTCCTCCCTGAGACCCGTCCGGGTTTTTGATATTGTCCGGGTGTTAGCGCAGATCACGGAGACGTTTCAACCCGGGCTTTGCAGTTCTTCAGAAAACATCCTTACTTTCGTGCGCGCGATCCGTCCGAATGCCGGACGCCACATGCGTCGGTGTTGCCCGCAGCGTAGGCAAGTCTCATCGCGAAGCCGCGCGCGGCGGGCGCACGCTGAGCGCCGTGCTCATCGCGCTGATCAGTGGCTTCATGAAGAAAGCGCCGTCCGGCGGGGTGATTGTGGCTGTCAGTCCGTGCTGCTTGAGTTCGTCGGACACAACCGGTCCGACCGAAGCTATCTCGGTTGTCAGGAGCGCTTGACGCAGCCGGTCTTCGCAGCCGCGCGCTTTCGCCACATCCAGCAGCCGGCGGAATTGGTTCGAGCTGGTCAGCGCGATAGCATCGACGCGACCTTGCGCCATCTCGTCGATCGCCGCCACCACGTTGTCCTCTGCCGCGCGGGGATCATAGGCATAAGGCAGCACCGTATCGACGCCGGCCCCCTGCGCGACGATCGCGCCGATCAGCGCGGCGTGATCCTTGTCGGGGTAGAGCTGCAGGCCGACCCGGCGATTCTCCATATTGTAACGCGATAAGGTGCTGATGATCCCCTCCGAAGTCGGCTCCTCGGTGGTGACGGTCGCATCCAGCCCAAGCTCGCGCAGCGCGCGGCCGGGCTTCGGGCCGCGGGCGAACCGCCGCGTTTTGCCGACGGCTTCGACGAAGGCGACGTCGCGGCCCTGGCTGCGCGCCAGCTTGGCGAGCCGGCGCAGGCCTTCGCCGGTGGTCAGCACCAGATCGTCGAACGGCTCGCGGATCAGCCGGTCGATCCAAGCCGCGACCGGGGCGGAGTCGGGGGCATCGACGATTGCCACCATCGGACATTGCAGCACGACGGCGCCCTGGTCGGCGAGCAGCCGCGAAAACTGCGCCTCCTCGCGGGTCTCGAGGATCAGGATACGATACCCGTCGAGCCGCCCAGCCATTCCAGATTCCCGTCCATCGCCAACGCTTTGGTCATCTTGCGCCTTTGATCGGGATTGGCGCAAGGGCGGAGGCGGTGCTAGAGCAGGGGCCTCCGCTCGTCCGGCGCGCCTGCGCTGCTACCAAGAACGCCATGCCCCATCGTCAATATGTGCTGACCCTGTCCTGTCCCGATCGCGCCGGTATCGTCGCGGCGGTCACCACCTTCCTGTTCGAGAACGGCCAGAATATTCTCGACGCGCAGCAATACAACGACACCGAAAGCGGACACTTCTTCATGCGGGTGGTGTTCAACGCCTCCGACAAGGTCGTGCCGCTTGCCGACCTGCGCACCGGCTTCGGCCCGATCGCGGTGAAGTTCACGATGGGCTGGCACATGCGCGACCGCGAGACCCGGCGCCGGGTGATGCTGCTGGTTTCGCAATCCGACCACTGTCTCGCCGACATCCTGTATCGCTGGCGGATCGGCGAACTGCCGATGATCCCGACCGCGATCGTCTCAAATCATCCGCGCGAGACCTTCAGCGGCTTCGATTTCGGTGAGATCCCGTTCTACCACATGCCGGTGAGCAAGGAGACGCGGCGCCAGCAGGAGGCGGCGATCACCGCGCTGATCGCGCAGACCAAGACCGATCTGGTGGTGCTGGCGCGCTACATGCAGATTCTGTCGGACGAGATGTCCCAGCGCCTCGCCGGCCGCTGCATCAACATCCACCATTCGTTCCTGCCGGGCTTCAAGGGTGCGCGGCCCTATCACCAGGCATTCGACCGCGGCGTAAAGCTCATCGGGGCCACGGCGCATTACGTCACCAGCGCACTCGACGAGGGGCCGATCATCGATCAGGACGTCGAGCGCATCAGCCACCGCGATACGCCGGCCGATCTTGTGCGCAAGGGCCGCGACATCGAGCGCCGCGTACTGGCCCGCGCCATGCACTATCACCTCGACGACCGAGTCATCCTCAACGGCCGCAAGACGGTGGTGTTCAACTGATCCAACGGAGTTACGCCACGCATCGAGGCGTCATCCTTGCGAGCGTGTCCGAGGGTGCGGCTTATGAAGTATGCACCTTCGTCTCAACGCGTCATGGCCGGGCTTGTCCCGGCCATCCACGCCTTTGCTGATCGTTGGCGCCGTAAGGCGTGGATGCCCGGCACAAGGCCGGGCATGACGGGCGGAAACGAAAAGGCCTGATTTTAAAGGGCGCGTTTCGGGTCCGATACACAGGACGGCGCGCTTGTGCGCGTAGAAGTCACGTAGAAGTCACTAAGTCGCCACTCGGCGCTTACTTCGCCGGCAGCGCCGCGGCGAGGTCGCGAGCGACGGTGGCGGGCAGTGTCAGCCCCGACAGCTTCCAACCGGTCCCGGCGAAATGCAGCCGCACTTCGCTGACGTCCTCGGTCCCGGCGGTGCCGTCGACACGAAAGCCGAACTCCATCGGTTCGATGAAGCGGAACCGTTGCAGCATTGCCAGCACGTCGCCGGTCTCGAGATCGGCGAGGCGCGGCAGGCCGGTGAGCTGCGGGATGTCTGGTACGCCCTGGAGTTTCCCGCTTTTCAAGAATTCGGTGAGATGCTCCGGCGTCAGCATTTTGCTGATCATCGCCTGGGCGACGCCGCTGCCGGCCGCGCGGATCAGCATCCGCTCACTGGAGCCGACTTGGCGCGTCTGACCGATGCGAGTGAGATAAGCCGCGACCACCTGGTCGGCGATGGACTGAGTCAATGACGGTATATCGGTGCGCGCAATGACAGCTGCACCGTCCCCGGCCCGCACTGCATTGGCGAGAGCTCCCAACGACCACAGGGCCGAACCCAGATAGGCTGCGGCTAAAATCGCGAGCACGATGACACTGCCGATCAATCGGCGCATTAGCTTCTCCGAGCACCTCGTCGGATGAATCCGAGAGCCAGGACCAACTCGTGCCCGGCCGTTTCGCTCCAACCTCGGTGAAGCAACCCGACAAGGCGCCTCATTGCGCCGGCGGGGACGACTGCCCGGCGGTCTGGCCTTCCAGCTTCTCGCGTTCGGCGGCGGGCATGCTGCGCAGGCGCTCCTGTTCGCGGATATAGGCGTCGTACTTTGCCGTCCCTGGACGTGGTGGGGCATTGGCGGGCAGACCGCCCGCCCACTGCGGGACGTAGTCGCCCATTCCGGATGCCAGCTTTTCGTTCACGGTGCCGCAGCCGGCCAGGCCGGAAAGCAGGAGCGAAAGGGTGGCCGCGACCGTTAGACGCAACGAACTAGCTGGCATTGTGATCTCGATATCTCGTCAACATTCGCCGTAGCAGGGCACTGCGGCGGCGACCATGATGCGGGGCAAGAAAGCGATACGGCTGACCCGTGCAGTCCGATCTTCCTGCTATCCGAATATGGCATACCTGTTATCGCACCATCATCCCGGTTTCCATGGCAATGATGTGGCCAATCCGCCGTCTTGGGATCGCGCAACTGGCGCCTTGGCTGTCGCATCAGGGGCCGGGGCCAATCAGCGGCGTCGCCTTCTATCGGACGCCTCTTCCGACGGCGTGCTACGGCGATGAGCGTTGCCCCAAGACACAGCGGCGGCACCTCGGCTAAGATGGAATCGGGGTAAAAACCTCGGACGCAAAGCGTAGGGACAAGAGGAAACACTCATGCTGATTGGCAGACGAACACTGCTGCAGGCCGCCTGCATCGCGATCGCGGCGGCCACACCGATCGTGGCGCAGGCCGAGGACGTCTTCAAGATCGGGCTGATCGTGCCGATGACCGGCGGCCAGGCGTCGACCGGAAAGCAGATCGACAATGCGGTCAAGCTGTACATGAAGAAGCACGGTGCCACCGTCGCCGGCAAGAAGATCGAAGTCATCCTGAAAGACGATGCCGCGATCCCGGACAATACCAAGCGGATGGCGCAGGAACTGATCGTCAACGACAAGGTGAACGTGATCGCCGGCTTCGGGATCACCCCGGCGGCGCTCGCCGCGGCGCCGCTCGCGACCCAGGCCAAAGTGCCGGAGATCGTGATGGCGGCCGGTACCTCGATCATCACCGAGCGCTCGCCCTATATCGTCCGCACCTCGTTCACGCTGCCGCAATCCTCGAGCATCATCGGCGACTGGGCCGCCAAGAACGGCATCAAGAAGGTCGCGACGCTGACCTCGGACTACGCGCCCGGTAACGACGCGCTCGCCTCGTTCAAGGAGAATTTCACCGCAGGCGGCGGCCAGATCGTTGAAGAGATCAAGGTGCCGCTCGCCAATCCGGATTTTGCTCCTTTCCTGCAGCGCATGAAAGACGCCAAGCCTGACGCGATGTTCGTGTTCGTGCCGGCCGGGCAGGGCGGCAACTTCATGAAGCAGTTCGCCGAGCGCGGCCTCGACAAGAGCGGCATCAAGGTGATCGGCCCCGGCGACGTGATGGACGACGATCTCCTGAACAGCATGGGCGACGCCGCGCTCGGCGTGGTCACCGCCCACATGTATTCGGCCGCGCATCCCTCGGCGATGAACAAGGAGTTTGTTGCCGACTACAAGAAGGAGTTCGGCCAGCGTCCGGGCTTCATGGCGGTCGGCGGCTATGACGGCATTCATCTGATCTACGAGGCGCTGAAGAAGACCGCCGGCAAGACCGACGGAGACTCGCTGATTGCGGCGATGAAGGGAATGAAGTGGGAGAGCCCGCGCGGCCCGATTTCGATCGATCCCGAGACCCGCGACATCGTCCAGGACATCTACATCCGCAAGGTCGAGAAGGTCGACGGCGAACTCTACAACGTCGAATTCGCCAAGTTCGACGCCGTGAAGGACCCCGGCAAGACGAAGAAGTAAGCGACGACGCGCCCCGGCCTTGACGTTCGTCATTCCGGGGCGCGCGAAGCGCGAGCCCGGAATCCATAACCACCCACAGGGGGTATGGATTTCGGGCCTGCGCCCCGAAGAGGGGGCGCATCCCGGAATGACGAACGCTGATGATTGAAGCTCGATGACCCTGCTCACCATCCTGTTCGACGGCGTCGCTTACGGCATGTTGCTGTTCGTGCTGGCGTGCGGGTTGGCGGTGACGCTGGGGCTGATGAACTTCGTCAACCTCGCGCACGGCGCCTTCGCGATGGCCGGCGGCTATGTCTGTGCCGTGCTGGTCAACAAGATGGGTTGGCCGTTCTTCGCGGCGCTGCCGATCGCGTTTCTCGCCAGCGCGCTGATCGGCGCGCTGTTCGAGCGGCTGCTGTACCGCCATCTCTACGACCGCTCGCATCTCGATCAGGTGCTGTTCAGCGTCGGGCTCGTCTTCATGTCGGTGGCGGCGGTCGATTTCATCATGGGCTCGTCGCGCGTGTTCATCACGCTGCCGGAGGTGCTGCAGGGCCAGATCGACCTGTTCGGCGTCGGCATCGGCCGCTACCGGCTGATGATCATCGTGATCTGCGGCCTGCTCACCGTCGCGCTGCAATTGACGCTGGCGAAGACGCGGTTCGGCAGCCGGCTGCGCGCCGCGGTCGACGATCCGCGTGTTGCCTCCGGTCTCGGCATCAACGTGCCGCAGGTGTTCGCGCTGACCTTTGCGTTCGGCTGCGGGCTTGCCGGCTTCGGCGGCGCGCTCAGCGCCGAGATCCTCGGGCTCGATCCGTATTTCCCACTGAAGTTCATGATCTACTTTCTGATCGTCGTCACGGTCGGCGGCTCGTCCTCGATCACCGGCCCGTTCCTGGCCTCGCTGCTGCTCGGCATCGGCGACGTCGCCGGCAAATACTATCTGCCGAAGATGGGCCCGTTCATGATCTACACCATCATGATCGTGATCCTGATCTGGCGCCCCAACGGCCTTTTCGGCCGCACCGCCGCGCGGTGACGCCATGACTGCGTCCGCAGACAATGTCGGTTTCCACGCCCGCCGCAGCGCGCGCTGGCGCGCCGCCGAATTGGTGTTCTGGTTGGCGCTGATCGCCGTCGGCTTCCTGTTTCCGTCGCGCTATCTGATCATGACCGACATCGTGCGCATCGGCCTGTTCGCGCTGTCGCTTGACCTGATCCTCGGCTATGCGGGCATCGTCTCGCTCGGCCACGCCGCATTCTTCGGCGTCGGCGCCTATGCGGCGGGGCTGATGGCGCTGCACGGGATCGTGCCCGAGCCGGTACTGGCGCTGCTGGTTGCTGGGCTGGCCGCCGGCGTGCTCGGTTTCGCCACCAGCTTTTTGGTGATCCGCGGCGTCGACCTCACCCGGCTGATGGTGACGCTCGGTATTGCGCTGCTGATGGAGGCGCTCGCCGAACGCTTTTCCAACATCACCGGCGGCACCGACGGCCTGCAGGGCATCGTGATGCAGCCGATCCTCGGATTGTTCGAGTTCGACATCTTCGGCAAGGTCGGGTTCTGGTACAGCGTCGCGGTGCTGTTCGTGATGTTCCTGCTGGCGCGGCGCATCGTGCATTCGCCGTTTGGTCTCAGCCTGCGCGCGATCCGTAACAACCCGCTGCGGGCCGCGGCGGTCGGCATTCCGGTCAACCGCCGGCTGGTCGCGATCTACACGCTCGGCGCGTTCTACGCCGGCATCGCCGGCGCGCTGTTCACCCAGACCACGCAGCTGGCCTCGCTCGACGTGTTCTCGTTCGAGCGCTCGGCCGATCTCGTATTGGTGCTGGTTCTCGGCGGCACCGGCTATCTCTATGGTGGACTGATCGGCGCGGTGATCTTCAAGATCCTGCAGGAAATCTTCTCGACCATCACGCCGCAATACTGGCTGTTCTGGATCGGCCTGGTGCTGGTGACCATCGTACTGATCGGCCGCGAGCGGCTGGAGCGCTGGGTGCTGTATCTGCCGCGCCAGGTGATGAAGCTGCTGCGTGGCTCAAAGCCGGCCGGCGGGGGTGCCGCATGAGCTACGCGCTGCAGACCATCGGGCTCGACAAGCATTTCGGCGGCCTCCACGTCACCCGCAATTTGTCTCTCAACATTGCGCCCGGCGCACGCCACGCGCTGATCGGCCCGAACGGCGCCGGCAAGACGACGGTGATCAACCTGCTCACCGGCGTGCTGAAGCCGAATGGCGGCCGCATTCTGCTCGAAGGCCAGGATATCACCGCGCTGCCGGTGCACAGCCGCGTGCTGCGCGGGCTGTCGCGCACCTTCCAGATCAATCAGCTCTATGCGGATCTGACGCCGCTTGAGACCATCGGCCTCGCGGTGTCGGAGCGGTCCGGCCATGGCGGCGACTGGTGGCGGCGGATGGGTACCCGCGCCGACATCAACGACGAGATCGCCGAGACGTTGTCGCGCTTCCATCTGCTCGATGTGATGAACGAGCCGACTGGCCGCTTGCCCTATGGCAAGCAGCGCCTCTTGGAGATCGCCGTGGCGATCGCCACCAAGCCGCGCGTGCTGCTGCTCGACGAACCTGCCGCCGGCGTACCGGAGAGCGAGCGCCACGATATCCTCGCCGCCGTCGCCAATCTGCCGCGCGACGTCACCGTGCTGCTGATCGAGCACGACATGGACCTGGTATTCTCGTTCGCCGACCGCATCTCCGTGCTGGTCTCCGGTGCGCTTCTGACCGAAGGTCGGCCCGACGAGGTCGCACGCGATCCGCAGGTCAAGGCGGTGTATCTCGGCGAGGACGCCGATGTCTGAGCTGCTGACGATCGAGAAATTGCGCGCCGGCTATGGCGAGGCCGTCGTGATCCCCGGCATGTCGTTGCGGCTCGCGGATGGCGAGGTGCTGGCGCTGCTCGGCCGCAATGGCACCGGCAAGACCACGCTGATCAATTCGCTGGTCGGCGTCACCCGGCGCTTCTCCGGCCGGATCGCTCTCGGCGGCGTCGATATCACCGCGCTGCGGCCGGACCAGCGGGCGCGCGCCGGGATCGGCTGGGTGCCGCAGGAGCGCAATATCTTCAAGTCGCTCACCGTCGAGGAGAACCTCACCGCGGTGGCGCGGCCCGGGCCGTGGACGGTGGGGCGCATTTACGAGATGTTCCCACGGCTCGAAGAGCGACGCAGCAATTTCGGCAATCAGCTGTCAGGCGGCGAACAGCAGATGCTGGCGATCGGCCGCGCACTGACGCTCAATCCGAAGCTGCTGCTGCTCGACGAGCCGACCGAGGGCCTCGCGCCGATCATCGTCGACGAGCTTCTCAAAGCGATCGGCGCGATTACGCGCTCCGGCGGCATCTGCTCGATCATCGTCGAGCAGAATGCGCGAAAAATCCTCGGGCTCGCGGACCGCGTTGTGATATTGGAGCGCGGAACGATCGTTCACGAAGCGCCCAGCGCTGCGCTGAAGGACGATCCGGCGACACTCGAACGCTATCTCGGCGTCTCCGGCGCCGCTGCCACCAAGAGCTGATCCTGCCTGGGAGTGAGACGATGCAGAGAACCAAAGCCCCCTTCCGCGCCGACGAAGTCGGCAGCCTGCTCCGCCCGCAAAGCATCAAGGAAGCGCGCGCCAAGCTGGAGAAGGGCGAAATCACCGCGGCCGATCTGAAGAAGATCGAGGACAGCGAGATTGAGAAGGTCGTCCACAAGCAGGCCGCGATCGGCCTCAAGCTCGCCACCGACGGCGAGTTCCGCCGCTCGTGGTGGCATTTCGATTTCCTCAGCCATCTCGACGGCTGCGAACTCTATCACCCTGACACCGGCATCCAGTTCGCCGGCGTGCAGACCCGCAACGATTCGATCCGCGTCATCGGCAAGGTCGATTTCTCCGACACCCACCCGATGCTCGATCATTTCCGCTTTCTCAAGAAGCACGCCGACATCGCCCATGTCACCGCCAAGATGACCATCCCGTCGCCGGCGGTGCTGCACTTCCGCGGCGGCCGCAAGGCGATCTCCAAGGAGGTCTACCCGGATCTCGACGTGTTCTTCGAGGATCTGGCCAAGGCCTATCGCAAGGCCGTCAAGGCGTTCTACGACGCCGGCTGCCGCTATCTGCAGTTCGACGACACCGTATGGGCGTATCTGTGCTCGCCGGACGAACTCGAGAAGGCCCGTGCCCGCGGCGATGATCCGGACAATCTGCAGCAGATCTACGCCCGCGTGATCAACTACGCGATCGCCGACCGGCCCGCCGACATGGTGATCACTACGCATGTCTGCCGCGGCAATTTCCGCTCGACCTGGATCTCCTCGGGCGGCTACGAGCCGGTGGCCGAAACGTTGCTCGCCGGCATCAACTACGACGGCTACTTCCTCGAATACGATTCCGAGCGCGCAGGCGGCTTCGAGCCGCTGCGCTTCTTGCCGAAGGGCAACAAGGTCGTGGTGGTCGGCGTCATCACCTCGAAATTCGGCGAACTCGAGAAGAAGGAAGACATCAAGCGCCGTCTCGAAGAAGCCGCCAAGTTCGCCCCGCTGGAGCAACTCGCGGTGTCGCCGCAATGCGGCTTCGCCTCGACCGAGGAAGGCAACATCCTCAGCGAGCAGGAGCAGTGGGACAAGCTGCGCCTCGCGGTGGAAGTCGCGCAGGAAGTCTGGGGTAAGTAAGCCTCGCCATCAATCGGCCGGCGTAGCAGCGCCGGCCATTGTTGTCGGCTTGTTTGAACTGAGTACTTCTCCGGTGCCGTCATGGCCGGGCTTGTCCCGGCCATCCACGCCTTTTCTGCATGTCTGACAGCAAGGCGTGGATGCCCGGCACGAGGCCGGGCATGACGCGTGGTGAGGCTGCGACTTCAGCCGCGTCCCACCCCGTGATACGCGAAGCCGTGTTCGGCCATCTCTTCCGGCCGGTACACGTTGCGCAGGTCGACGATCACCGGCTGCTTCATCGTGCCCTTGAGCTTCGGCAGATCGAGCGCACGGAATTGCACCCACTCGGTGACGATCACGAGCACATCGGCGCCCTGCGCGCAATCATAGGCATCTTCGCAATAGGTGATATCGGGAAGCTCAGCCTTGGCCTGTGCCATACCCACCGGGTCGAAGGCGCGTACGGTTGCGCCCATGTCGATCAGGCCGGTGATCAGCGGAATCGACGGCGCATCGCGCATGTCGTCGGTGTCCGGTTTGAAGGTCAGGCCGAGCACCGCGACCGTCTTGCCGCGCAGATTGCCACCGAGCGCGTGCGAGACTTTGCGAGCCATGGCGCGCTTGCGGTTGTCATTGACGGACAGCACAGCTTCGACGATGCGAAGCGGTACGTCGTGATCGTGTGCGGTCTGCACGATCGCGCGGGTGTCCTTGGGGAAACATGAGCCGCCGAAACCCGGACCTGCGTGCAGAAACTTCGAACCGATGCGGTTGTCCATGCCGATGCCGCGGGCGACGTCCTGGACGTCGGCGCCGACTTTCTCCGAAAGATCCGCCATCTCGTTGATGAAGGTGATCTTGGTCGCGAGGAAGGCGTTCGCGGCGTATTTGATCAGTTCGGCGGTGCGCCGCGCCGTGTACATCAGCGGGCCCTGATTGAGCGACAGCGGCCGATAGATCTCGCCGAGCACCTTGCGGGCACGTTCGTCCGAAGTGCCGATGACAATTCGATCGGGAAATTTGAAGTCGCGGATAGCCGCGCCCTCGCGCAGGAATTCCGGGTTCGAGGCGACGGCCGCGTCGGCGCCGGGATTGGTCTCGCGGATCAGCCGCTCGACTTCGTCGCCGGTACCAACCGGTACGGTCGACTTGGTCACCACGACGGTAAACTCCTTCAATGCCGCGGCGATCTCGCGCGCCGCCGCATAGACGTAGCTGAGGTCGGCATGGCCGTCGCCACGACGCGACGGCGTTCCCACCGCGATGAACACGGCGTCCGCGTCGCCGACGGGGGCTGTCAGATCGGTCGTGAAATCGAGACGCCCGGCCTTGACGTTGGTGGCGACCAATTCGTCCAATCCAGGCTCGTAAATGGGAATCTGGCCGCGATGCAAGGCGGCGATTTTATTAGAATCCTTATCGACGCAGGTAACGTGATGGCCGAAATCGGCAAAGCAGGCCCCCGACACCAGGCCGACATAGCCCGTCCCAATCATTGCAATTCGCATGGTACGCTCATTCCCACTCGGCCCCCAAGTACGGCCCTGGCGACCTCTTAGCAGAAATACCGGCGTTGCAAAATGACAGCTCGCCACCCTCACTGTGCAGCAGGGCGTGCACATGCACATAAAACGGTCAGAAACAGCGCAAGCGTAGCAGATCGTCCAAGTTGAGGCCGAAGGCGTAGACTCGCCAAGCGGGGAAGGTGGCGAGTGTACTCAGTGCGGCAAAGCCGACATAGATAAGCACCGATGGAATGCGGCGCGCGTGAGGCCTACTGCGGTCGGGAGACGAGATCGGCACTGCCTGGTCCTGCATGACTGCGGGCCATCAGCCAGCCGCCGACGAGCATCGCGGCGCCCCAGGCGAGAACGCCGATGTCCCAATAAATGCGCTGTGCTTCCGGCACGGTTTCGTTGACGCGGTGAATGCCGAGGATCTGGTGATCGATCACGCCTTCAACGACGTTGAACAAGCCCCAGCCGATCAGCAACAGGCCGACGAAGCGCACGCTCGACCAGCGCAACCGCGCACGTTGCGAGGCGCGCCAAGCGACGAACAGGCCGCCGACGAGGAAGAGATAGGTCAGGCTGTGGAAGATGCCGTCCCAGGTCGTGTTCAGCGCGAGGTTGTCGAGCGTGTTAACCGGATACCAGCCGCTCAGCATGTGGTGCCATTGCAGCAGTTGATGCAGCACAATGCCGTCGAAGAAGCCGCCGAGCCCGAGGCCGAACAGCACGCCGGCCGACGCCGGAAACGGGTAGGTGTCCGCAACCATCCCGGCCCGCTTCATGGATCGCCCCGTTTCGTATTGGCTGCACAAACGAACATCGGACGAGCGCCTGATCATCGGTCCTGCTGATAACCCTTATTGGTGGTGTTCTGCTTGATGTTACCCTGGCGGCCTTGGCTGTCGAAATTCTCGCGGCCTGGCACCGTGTCTTTGGCCTCAACCTGCGGGTCCGATCCTGGGCCCTTGTCGCTGCGCTGCTCCGGCGGAATAGGCGGAAGTTTCGACATGATGGCCTCCTGCGTGAGTGTCGTCGCTCGCTCGGCTCGCTCCACTGCTCAATGATGCGCAGAGCTTGACGTTCCTATGCGTGAGGAGCGCGGAACCCGAGCCGGTTGCGGCGATTGATCCTCGACGCGCAGCGCCGCGCCTCCGGCGGGCGAGGAATCCTGCGCGCATCATTCCGAGGTTCCGATGTGTCGTTGGATTGCCTATCGGGGAGAGGCCACTCTCTTCGAGAACTATGTCACCGAGCCGGTGCATTCGCTGATCACGCAAAGTCTGCGGGCCCGCGAATCGGCTGGGCCCACCAATGGCGACGGCTTCGGACTCGGCTGGTATGGCGTGCATCCCGAGCCAGGGCTGTATCGCGAGACGCGGCCGGCCTGGTCGGACGAGAATTTGCGCTATCTCTGCCGGCACCTGCAATCGCATATGTTCTTTGCACATGTGCGCGCGGCCACCGGCACGCCGGTGACCCGTCAGAATTGTCATCCGTTCGCCTGCGGACGTTGGATGTTCATGCACAACGGCTTTGTCGGCAGTTGGAGCAGGCTGCGGCGTCGTATCGAGGCGATGATACCAGATGCCTTGTATCCGTCGCGTAACGGCAATACGGATTCGGAGGCGCTGTTCCTGGCCATCATGGGGGCTGGGATCGACGAGGATCCAATTGCCGCGACGCGCGACGTGATGACAAGGCTCCGCGCGCTGCTCAACGAGAGTGGCCTGCGCGAGCGCATGCGGTTCACCGCGGCCCTTGCCAATGGTCACGAACTCTATGCTTTTCGCTTCGCAGAAAACGACACGGCGAACTCGTTGTACTATAGGCAGGCCGGCGATCGCTTGATCGTCGCTTCAGAGCCGTATGACGGCGAACCGACCTGGACAGAGGTTCCCAACAATCACGTCTTGTTGTCGCGCTCTGCACATCAAGTTGAACTGCTGGCCTTCATGCCGGATGAACCCGAGATGAAATCGGAACATCGGGCTGCTCAAAAGGTTATCGCGCGCGCCTGAAAAAGTAGCAAAGCGAGGCCTTTGGAGATGTGTGGTATCTGCGGAGAAATCCGCACCCGAGGTGAGGTTCGGTTTCCGGAATTCTGGACGATGACGCGGTCGATGCAATCGCGCGGTCCGGATGCGGAAGGCGTGTTCGCGCACGGCTTGGAGCACGGCTCGATGGCATTCGGCCATCGTCGTCTCGCCATTCTGGATCAGTCGTCGACCTCGCAACAGCCGATGATCGACAACGAACTCGGTCTCGGCATCGTCTTCAACGGCTGCATCTATAATTTCCGCGACTTGAGGGCGGAGCTGGAGGGCAAGGGCTATCGGTTCTTCTCCGAAGGCGACACCGAAGTCATCATCAAGGCGTACCATGCCTGGGGTGTGGAGTGCGTGCGGCGGTTCAAGGGCATGTTTGCCTTCGCGCTGTGGGAGCGCGACAGCGGCCGCGTGGTGCTAGTCCGCGATCGCCTCGGCATCAAGCCGCTGTACTACACCGAGGGCGACGGCTTCTTCCGTTTCGCGTCCAGCCTGCCGGCGCTGCTCGCCGTGGGCGGCGTCGATCGCACGCTCGATCCGGTCGCGCTGCAGCATTTCTTCAGCTTCCACGCTGCCGTGCCGGCGCCGCGCACCATCCTCAAGGGCGTCAGGAAGCTGGAACCCGCGACCATCTTGACCATCGAGCCGGACGGCACGCGCAAGACCGAACGCTATTGGCAGTTCACGGTCGGCGAGCGCTCCGGCGACCGCCAGCTCAGCGAGCAGGAATGGGCCGAGGCCGTCAATGACGCGATGCTGGCAGCGGTCGATCGGCGCCGCGTTGCCGACGTGCCGGTCGGCGTGCTGCTGTCGGGCGGCCTCGATTCGTCGCTGATCGTTGCGCTGCTGGCCAAGCTGGGGCACGGCAGCGTTCGCACCTTTTCGATCGGGTTCGACAGCGTCGGCGGCCAGAGCGGCGATGAGTTCTACTACTCGGACATCGTTGCCAGACATTTCGGCACCGAGCACGAACAGATCCGCATCGACGGCAGCGAGGCGCTCGGCGTGTTGCCGGACGCGATCCGCGCGATGTCGGAGCCGATGGTCAGCCACGATTCGGTCGCGTTCTACCTGCTGTCGCGCGAAGTCGCCAAGCGCGTCCGCGTGGTGCAGAGCGGGCAGGGCGCCGACGAGATTTTCGGCGGCTATAGTTGGTATCCGTCGTTCCTGACGACGAACGACGCCACCCAGCAGTATCGCGATTCCTACTTCGACTGGCAGCAGGACGATCTGCGCAGATTGCTGGCGGAGGATGTCGAAGACGATCACAGTACGGCCTTCGTCGAATCGTTCTTCGCCCGAACCGGCGCGACATCCGCCGTCGACAAGGCGCTGCAAATCGACGCGGAAATCATGATGGTCGACGATCCGGTCAAGCGTGTCGACAACATGACGATGGCGCACGGCCTGGAAGCGCGAGTGCCGTTCCTCGATCACGAGGTCGTCGAGCTCGCCGCGCGCATGCCGTCGCGGCTCAAGGTCGCCGACGGCGGCAAATACATCGTCAAGCAGGCGGCGCGGTCGTTGCTGCCGGCGGAGGTGATCGACCGACCCAAGGGTTACTTCCCGGTACCGTCTTTGCGGCATCTCCGCGGAGAATTTCTCGATTATGTCCGGGATGTGCTGAATTCCCCCGCAGCGCGCGAACGCGGGCTGTACCGGCGTGAATTCGTCGATCACATGCTGGACAATCCCGAGGCGGAGAAGAGCCCGAAAGGTCATTCCCGGCTGTGGCAGGCGGCTCTGCTTGAAGCATGGTTGCAAGAACATGCAATTTGATCCGAAGATCATCGAGCGGCTGCGGCTTCATCTGAGCGGCGATCACCGCCATCTCGTCATCCGTTCGGCGGCGGGGGTCGACACGGTCTCGGCCGGCTACTCGTTCGGCATCGAGGAGGAGTACTTCCTCGCCGACGCGGCAACCGGCGAGGCCGCTGTACTGACGCCCAACGAACTGTTCGAGGCGGCGAACTGGTCGACTGGTGGACAGGTGATGCGCGAAATGCTGCAGGCGCAGATCGAGGTCGCCACCAACGTCCATGTCGACCCGAAGGATGCGCGCGAAGAACTGCGCTTCCTGCGCCGCGAGGTCGCCGCCGTCGCCGCGCAATACGGCCTTGCCATCATGGCCTGCAGCACGCACCCGACCGCCTCGTGGCGGGCGTCGCAGCCGAGTCCGAAGCCGCGCTATTTCGAGATGCTCGAGGATCTGCAGATCATCGGACACCGCAACATGTTGTGCGGCATGCACGTGCACGTGCAGACCCCCGAGCCCGACAAGCGGTTCGCCGTGATGTGCGCGATGATCCCGCATCTGCCGCTGTTCCTGGCGCTGTCGACCTCGTCGCCGTTCTGGAATTCGGAAGATACCGGCCTGCGCGGCTACCGGCTCGCCGCCTACAGCGAGCTGCCGCGCACCGGCCTGCCGGAGCTGTTCGAAGACCAGCGCGGCTACGAGGACTACATCAACGCGTTGGTCAAATCCGGCGTGATGCCCGACGAGACCCATGTCTGGTGGGCGATCCGTCCGTCCTTTCGGCATCCAACCCTTGAGCTGCGCGCGCCCGACGTGTGCACGCGGCTCGACGATGCGGTGTCGATCGCCTGCCTGTATCGGGCTTTGGTGCGGCATATCGGTGAAATGCCGGAAACGCCGAAGGTCGATGCCGTCGAGCGGGCGATCGCGGTGGAGAATAAATGGCGGGCGCAGCGCTACGGGACTGGCTGCAGCTTTGCCTCACGTGACGGTGCGATCCCGCTCGCCGAAGCGCTCGACCGGACGATCGAGCTGGTCCGCGAGGACGCCGCCGTGCTCGGTTGCGAGGAGGAGGTTGCGGCCTGTCGCAACATCCTGCGACGCGGCAGTTCCGCCGATGCGCAGCTCCGCGTTTTCGAACAGAGCGGCGGCGACCTCCGCGCCGTGACCCGCTGGATCGCCGAGGAGACCATTGCCGAAGTCGGCCCCTCGACAGCGCCGACGGCGCGGAATGCAGTCAGTTGAGGCGGGATGATCTGCCAGTTGGCTTGATGGGCAAGATTGGGCATCCGTCACCGCGAGCGCAGCGAAGCGATCCACAAGCGTCGAGCATGGCGCTGGATTGCTTCGCTGCACTGGCAATGACGGGTAAGAGGTCGTTTTTGTAATGAGTCGGCGGCGAGACGGATGGCGTTGCTACACGCTGTGCAGCCGCGGCTTCGACGACAGGATGCGCTGTGCCAGCACCACCGGGCAGTCCGGAGCGTGCTTGATCTCGTCGCCGGTCTGCAGCCAAGGCACCGAGGCATTGCACAGCTTGCATTGATTGTGCGCGCCGCCGTCCTCCTCGGAGACGATCTCGATCGCCGTCTTCAGAAGGGCCGTGGCGACCTTGCGGATGTCTTCCGGGGCGGCGAAGTCGGTCATGGCCTCAGGTCCGGTTTTGGGCTGCGCTCGTTCATCAATAGCACGGATGCCGGCGGCCATCCTGGCCGCGATAGGCCGCGGCGCTCTGTTTGCACAGCGCCGATGTCGGACCGTCATAATAGGCATAGGTCTGGCCGGGCCAGACCGGCGGGCCGTAATTGTGGATGTAGAGCGAGCCCACGCCGTGATGGCGATGGTGATGCCGGTGCTTGTGTTTGGCCGCCGCGGGCGCGCTGGCTGCGAGCGACACGACAGCGACGGCGCAGATCAGCTTGAAGACGGTCATACGGGATTCTCCTGCCTGTCGGGTGGAACGCGGCTGAACCGGTTCGGGTTTCATTGCTGGACCTGCCGATGTCAAGCCGGTTGCTGGCTCTCGGCTGGCCACCGGCGCTCCACCGCCCGCAGCGGGGTCGCTCCGCCGCTGCAGCCCGCCAGCCGTTCGATCTCGGCGGCGATGGCGTCCGCATGGGCATGGTGCGCCATGTGCCCGGCGCCGGGGATCCGGATCATCCGGGCGCGGGGTAGCGCTTGCGCCAGCGCCTCGGCATGAATTTGCGGCGGCACCACCGGATCGGCGCTGCCGGCGATGATCACGGTCGGCGCCTGCACCGCGGGGTAACGCGGTACGTGATCGATCAATTGCTCGCGCAGCCCGGAATATTCCTGCAGGCTGCCGGAAAACCGCTTCGCCATCAGCGCCAGACCGAGCCGGCTGCGCTCGGCGTAGTCGGGCGGCGGCGGCTCCGGTCGGAAGATACGCGTCGCGACGCGGTCCATCATCGCCATGAACATCGGCGGCAGCACGGTGTAGTTGATCGACGGCTTCATCAGCACGTCGAAAGCTCGCTGGATCCAGCGAATGCCGTGGGGGCGCGGATGGGTGGTCGGGTTGATCACCACCAGACCCTGCACGGTGTCGGGATTGTCGAGCGCATAGCGCAGCGCGATCAACCCGCCGAACGAATGTCCGACTACGATCAGCGGGCCGGTCACGCCGCGCTCGCGCAGCACTTCGCGGAGCAGGGTGACCTGATAGGCGGGGGATGCGAGCGGACCCAGCCCCGGCGCGCTGTAGCCCTGTCCCGGCCGGTCCGGGATGATGACCCGCAGCCGTCGTGCCAGCCGCGCCCCGAGCGCCAGCCGCATGTCCTCGCTGCAGAGATTGGCGCCATGCACCAGCAGGACGGTCGGCAGCGTGCGATCGGAAGGGTGCTCAGGAGGCAGATCGAGCACGTGCATCCTCACGCCGTTGGCGGTGACGAACACGCCCTGCGGCGGAAATTTCGCTTCCAGCCTGCGCGCGATCGTGCAGGACAGCCAGCCGGAGCCGAACAGCAGCGCGGCAGCGATCAGCACCAGCACGACAGCGGCGATCATTCGGTGTCCTTGTCGACAACAGCGCGGACAAGGTCCGCAACAACCACGGGAATTTGATCATGCGCGGAGGTCGGCGCAATTGATCTTCCGCAATAGCGCCGCCGGGCCCGCGGGCTACGGCTCGGCATTGCAACGATAGGATGCCATGCTGCGCAAAGTCGATCAGCCGGCCGATCCGCCGTTACGGCTGCCTGCGGGGCGTCGCTGGGCGAGTGCGGTCTGGCGCCGCAAATGGTCGTTGCTCGCCGGCGGGCTGGTGGTGCTCGCGGCCGGGCTCGGTCTGGCGCGGCTGATGCTCGGGCCGCAGGTCGCCGCCGTCGTGGCCGAGCGCGCCAATCTGGTGCAGAGCGTGGTCGCGTCGGGGCATATCGAGACCCCGTACCGCGTCGAGATCGGCAGCCAGATCACCGGCACGGTCGCCGACGTGCTGGTGCACGAAGGCGAGGTCGTTCGCGAGGGCCAGCAGCTGATCGCGATCGAGGCGAGCGAATTGAGGGCCGCGGTGGTGCAGGCCGAAGGCGCGGTGGCGCAGGCCGAAGCGCGGGTACGCCAGCTCCGCGAGTTGACCAAGCCGGCCGCCGATCAATCGCTGCAGCAGGCAAGGGCCAATCTGCTTAACGCCGAAGCGGCCTATGCGCGCGCCTCGAAGCTGGCGGCATCGGGCTACGGGACCAAAGCGACCCTCGACGAGGCGACCAAGAATCTCGACGTCGCCCGCACCCTGGTGCGGACCGCCGAATTGCAGGTCTATACGTCGAGCCCGGTCGGCAGCGACTACGTCATGGCCGAAACCCAGCTCGGCCAGGCCCGCGCCACGCTCAATACCACGCGGGCGCGGCTCGGCTATGCCAGCATCGTCGCGCCGCGCGACGGCGTGCTGATCACCCGCAAGGTCGAACGCGGCAGCGTGGTGCAGCCCGGCAAGGCGCTGCTGGTGTTGGCGCCGGCGGGGGACAGCCAGATCGTGGTGCAGATCGACGAGAAAAATCTCGGCCAGCTCGCGCTCGGCCAGCAGGCGCTGGCCTCGGCCGACGCCTACCCGGACAGACGCTTCAAGGCGACGCTCAGCTACATCAACCCATCGGTCGACATCAACCGCGCCTCGGTCGAGATCAAGCTGAAGGTCGAGGAGCCGCCGGACTATCTGCGCCAGGACATGACGGTGTCGGTCGACATCGCTACTGCCCGCCGCGACAATGCGGTGGTGATCGCGGCGCGCGCCGTCAACGACGCGACGACGGCGCCCTATGTGCTGAAGGCCGAGCATGGCCGCGCCGTGCGCCAGCCGGTCCGGCTCGGGCTGCGCGGCGTTGGTGCCTACGAGATCCTCGATGGCCTCGCTCCAGGCGATCGCGTGATCCCGCTCGCCACCGGCGTAAAGCCCGGGGATCGCGTCCGCGTGGTGGTGCCGTGAAGCGCTGGCTGCCATTCGAGTGGATCGCCGCCGTGCGCTTCCTGCTCGACGGCGCCACACAGACACTGGTGATTGTCGGCGGCATCGCCATCGGGGTCGGCGTCATCGTTTTCATGTCGGCGATGCTGGCCGGGCTGCAGGCCAACTTCATCAAGCGCGTGCTGACCTCGCAGCCCCAGATCCAGCTGATCCCGCCCGATCAGGTGGCGCGGCCGCTGCGCGACGAGCCGGACACCGTCGAGATCGCGACGGTGCAGCGACCGACGCAGCGGATGATCTCGATCGATCAGTGGCCGAAACTCCGCGCCGAAATGCAGGCGCGGCCGGACGTCGTCCACGCCGCCGCCACGGCGTCGGGCTCGGCGCTGGCGCTGCGCGGCGACACCAGCCGGGCCATCACGCTGTACGGCATCGAGCCCGAGATCTATTTTCAGATCGTCAAGGTGCCGGATTTCATCATCGCCGGCGAAGCCCAGATCACCACCGAGGGCATCCTGATCGGCGTCGAACTGGCGCGCGATCTCGGCGCGTCGCTCGGCGACAAGATCATCGTCTCGACGCCGCTCGCCGGCAATCGCATCCTCACCATCAAGGGCATCTTCGATTTCGGCAACAAGGCCGCCAACCAGCGCAACACCTTCGTGACGCTGCGCAACGCCCAGAGCATGCTCGGCCTGATCGGCGGCATCACGTCGATCGACATCACCGTGGCGGACATCTACACCGCCGAGAGCGCCGCGCAGGAGATCCAGGCGACGTTGCCGGTGAAAGCCGAGAGCTGGATCCGCACCAACGCGCAGTTCTTCACCGCTGTCAAGGCGCAGCAGAATTCCAACACGCTGATCCGGCTGTTCGTCGGATTGTCGGTGGCGTTCGGCATCGCCGCGGTGCTGATCGTCTCGGTGATCCAGCGCTCGAAGGACATCGGCATCCTGCGCGCCATGGGCACGCGGCGCGGCCAGATCCTCCGCGTCTTTCTGATACAGGGTGGCCTGCTGGGCTTCGTGGGCGCGGCGATCGGCTCCGGCCTCGGTGCGCTGGCGCTGTTCGCGTGGCACCGGTCGGCGCGCCAGGTCGACGGCAGCGAACTATTTCCGCTGATCCTGGACTCCGAACTGTTCATCGCGTCGTCGCTGCTGGCGACGCTCACCGGCGTGGCAGCGGCGATCGCGCCCGCGCTGCGCGCGGCAAGGCTCGATCCGGTGGTGGCGATCCGTGGCTGAAGTCCTGC
Organism: Rhodopseudomonas palustris; assembly: GCF_003591005.1. Lineage (GTDB taxonomy): Bacteria > Pseudomonadota > Alphaproteobacteria > Rhizobiales > Xanthobacteraceae > Rhodopseudomonas > Rhodopseudomonas palustris_K. The sequence goes on along the minus strand of NZ_QYYD01000008.1, from coordinate 183,445 downwards.
GCCTCGAGGGCATCCGCAAATCCTACAATGTCGGCACTCCGGCCGAGACCGAGGTGCTGCACGGCATCGACCTCGCGTTGGACGAACGCGATTTCCTCGCGTTGATGGGACCCTCGGGGTCGGGCAAATCGACGCTGCTCAACATCATCGGCCTGCTCGATCGGCCGACCGCGGGTCGGTTGCTGATCAACGGCGAGGACACCGGCCAGCTTGGCGACGGCGCGTTGACGCAGCTGCGGGGCCGCGCCATCGGCTTCGTGTTTCAGTATCATTATCTGATCTCGGCGTTCACCGCGCGTGAGAACGTGATGATGCCGATGCTGGTCGACCGCGGGCGGCCGGACGCGGCGATGGAGCGGCGCGCCGACGATCTGCTCGAGCGTGTCGGGCTGGCTAGGTGGCGCAACAACAGTGCGACCAACATGTCCGGCGGCCAACAGCAACGCGTCGCCATCGCCCGCGCGCTCGCGATGAATCCCGACCTCGTGCTCGCCGACGAGCCGACCGGCAACCTCGACACCAAATCCGCCGACGACGTGTTCGAGTTGATGCGCGAAATCAACCGCGAGCGTGGCACGACCTTCCTGCTGGTAACTCACAACGACGATCTGGCGGCACGTTGCGACCGCATCGTGCGCGTGGTGGACGGATGGATCGCGGAGCCAAGCGATTAGTCCGGCGCCCGGCGAACGACGTGCCTGCTACGTTGCGCCGCAGCCGCTGGATTTTGTGTCTGCCAATGTTCCATCCGTCCGCATCGCGCCGGGCAATGCTTCTCCTGTTCACAAGACTTTTATTGCGGCTCGCAGTGTCCTCGACGGCCTCGGCTGTTATTCCAGAGCATCTCCGCTAAGTTCAGAAGACTGCTGTGACGTCGCGGCAGTCGCCAATCTTGAGGAAGGGATGAACATGAGCACGGTTGTCTTGAATCGCCGCACGCTCCTCGTTGGCGGAGGTTCCGTTCTGGCGGCCGGCATGTCCGGGCTGCTGCAGCCCGCCCGCGCGGAAGGGCTCGCGCCGACCTCGTCGATGTCGGGCGGGGCTAACAACTATCGCAAAGGCGCCCCGATCGTGGAGCGGATCGGCGGCGGAGGTTTTTGGATGACCGGAACCGTTCGGCGTGCGGGCGACGGCGCTCCGCTCGCCGGGCAGCGCATCCAGATTTGGGCGCATACGGTCGAAGGGCAGGAGCACGAGCAGCGCAGTCACGGCGCCACGCTCACGAACAAGGACGGCGAGTTCCGTCTCGAGATGCCGCAGATCATTCCGGTGTTCGGCCAGCCGCATGGGCACCTCGCTTATGACAGCGGCGAGTTCAAAACCGTATTCCTGCGTCCAGTCATGCGCAGCGCCAAAGACACCAGCATGGAAGCACATTTCGTCCTGCAGCCGGCCTGACTGAGTGGATCCTCAAGGCGTGAACCGGGTGAGGGCGACGCTGATTTGGATGGCCCTTGCGACAGCCATCGGCGTCCCGATCATCGCCGCAGCCATGAGTCCTCTGCTCAAATGGCGGGATCCGGTCTATATCGTGGCCGGGTTCGCCGGCATCGTCGCACTCGGTCTCGTTCTGGTTCAGCCTTTGCTGATCGGCGGATATTTGCCGGGGGTGTCGGCCTGGCGCGCGCGGCGTACGCATCGCTGGATCGGCGGCACGCTGGTGGTCGCGGTGCTGATCCACGTCGCCGGTCTGTGGTACACCAGCCCGCCGGACATGATCGACGCTCTCACCTTCACGTCGCCGACGCCGTTTTCCCCGTGGGGCGTGGTCGCGATGTGGGCGATCTTTGCCGTCGCGCTGCTCGCAGCCTTCCGCCGACGATTGGGCTTGGGGCCGCGGCGGTGGCGGATCGCCCACATGCTGCTTGCCGTGGTGATCGTCATGGGCAGCGTCGTTCACGGCATGCTGATCGAGGGGACGATGGAAACGATGTCGAAGGCGGCGCTGTGCGCGCTGGTCGTCGCTGCGGCCGCAACGGTCATGGTCGACCTGCGGGTGTGGAGAAAGCGGGCCCGCTGGCGCGTACAAGACCCTGCACAACGGTGAACGCACTGCTGTTCGACAACCAAATCGAAGGATCGCACGGCTCGCCTTGCGATGGACGTCATACGCGGGGTCGGCCCGCGCATGACGTCGTCGTCGCGACGAGCCCGACTAGTTCGTCAGCTTGGCCTCGATCACGTCGCCGAACATTTCCCAGCGGTCTCCCTTGAAGCGCATTAGTTGCATCTGTTCGATCGGGAAGTGGTCGGTCGGGGAGGTGTTCATGGTGATCCCCGGCAGCAGCGCCGACGGTGCGTAGCCCTTCAGGCTGGTCGCGACCTTCATGATGTTGTCCCGCGTCAGGTTATCGCCGGCCTGCTTCAGGATATGCTCGAGCGTCTGCGCGGCGCCGTAGCCATACAGCAGCAGGCCGTTCGAGCGATCGGCGCCCGGCATGTATTTGTCCAGGAATGCGCCCCACTCTTTCATGCCCGGATCGTTCTGCCAGGTCGGGTCGGTCGGATCCTTGATGTAGCTCGCAGTGATCGCATCCTGCGCAAAGTCCATGCCGGCGGGCTTGATCACGGCACCCACCGATGCCGACACGTTGTTGAGAACGTGGATCGGCTTCCAGCCGAGTTCGCCCAGCTTGCGGATCGCCAACGCGGCGAATTTTGGAGTCGACAAATTGAGGAACATGTCGGCGCCCGAAGCCTTGAGCTTGGCCATCTGCGAGTCGATGGTCGGATCGGTCAAATCGTAAGTCGCTTCCGAAATGATCATCGACGTCTTGGCGCCGAGCCCGTCCTTGACGCCCTTGTAGATGTCCTTGCCGTAATCGTCATTCGCGACCAGCACGGCGATCTTGGCGTTCGGATGGGTTGCGAGGATCCACTTGGCATAGATCCGGCCTTCCGCCTGGTAGGGCGGATTGAACGGCATCGTCCACGGATAGGTCTTGGGATCGTCGCCGAACCGCGTACCGCCGCTCGACACCATCAGCTGCGGCACCTTCTTCTGGTTCAAGTACTTCATCACGGCGGTGTTCGATGGCGTGCCGAGCGTCTGGTACAAGAACAGCACCTCGTCGCCTTCGACCAGCTTGCGGGCTTGCTCGACTGCTTTCGCCGGCGAATAAGCGTCGTCATACGAGAGGAAGTTGATCTTGCGGCCGTTGATGCCGCCATTGTCGTTCAGCATCTTGGCATAAGCGATCTCGACCTGGCCGACGATCCCGTAGGCCGAGGCCGGGCCGCTGTAGGGCACGAAATTGCCGATCTTGATCTCGGTGTCGCTGGCGCCGGGGCCGTAGGCCTTCTGCGCGAGCGCGGCGCCAGGCGCAAGCAACGACGTGGCCGCAATCACGGCCGCAAGTTTGATCAGTCTCATTTGTATCCATCCCATTCTTCTCGGCGCGATCTTTTCGATCGTCTGCGGGATCGATAGTAGGCGACTGCGACATCGGATGGCAACGATGATAGGCCGCATTCCGGTCTCACGAGCCGCGACGCCGCGAACCCGCATGAACAACGTCGGAACACCACGCCCGGGATGCTGCTAATTGCCCCGCGTGGAATTTGAAGCGGCGACGCGCCGATGTCGGCGGCCGATGGCGTCGGACCTACACCTTCGCATAGGGCCGGCTGATCGTCCGTACAATCGCGTTCGGACGGCGAGGCTCCTAGCTTGGCATCGTGAGGTCGGGTGCGCCGGGGTGGCGCGCCCTCATCAAAGGAGCTCGCGATGCAAGGCTCGAAGCAAGCCAGGGCGATCGATCGGCGTGCCGTGATGATCGGTGCCGCCGGCCTCGTCGGTGCACTGTGCGCGCCGCCCGGTTTCGCGCGCGCCGACTCGCCAGTGTCACCGTTCGCCAGCAAAAGGACCGACCCGATGAGCTATGTCACCACCAAGGACAAGGTCGATATCTACTACAAGGATTGGGGCCCGAGATCCGCACAGCCGATCGTGTTCCATCATGGCTGGCCGCTGTCGTCCGACGACTGGGACACGCAGATGCTGTTCTTCCTCAAGCATGGCTACCGCGTCATCGGGATCGATCGACGCGGCCACGGCCGCTCGACGCAGGTCGCGGACGGCCACGACATGGATCACTACGCCGCCGACGCGGCCGCGGTCGCCGAACATCTCGACCTGCGCAGGGCGATCCATGTCGGCCACTCGACCGGCGGCGGCGAGGCGACGCGCTACGTCGCGCGCCACGGCCTGCCGCAGGGCCGCGTTGCCAAGCTGATCATCATCGGCGCGGTGCCGCCGCTGATGGTGAAGACTGCGAGCAATCCGGGCGGCCTGCCGATCGAAGTGTTCGACGGCCTGCGCGACAGCCTCGCGGCCAATCGCAGCCAGTTCTACATCGATTTTCCGTCAGGCCCATTCTACGGCTTCAACCGGCCGGGCGTGGAGACGATCCAGAGCGTCGTGCACAATTGGTGGCGGCAGGGCATGATGGGCGCCGCCAACGCGCATTACGACGGCATCAAGGCGTTCTCCGAGACCGACTTCACCGAAGACCTCAAGGCGATCGACGTGCCCGCCCTGGTGATGCACGGCGAAGACGACCAGATCGTGCCGATCGCCGATTCCGCGCCGTTGTCCGCCAAGCTGCTCAAGCGCAGCACGCTGAAAACCTATCCGAAGTTCCCGCACGGCATGTGCACCACCCACGCCGACGTGGTGAATCCCGATCTGCTCGCTTTCGTCAAAGCGTAGTCGCTCGGAGGCGTGACCGGCGGCGCGGCTCTTGCCGCCGGGACACCAAATTCCAATCAGCAAAAGGATCGACCATGCGGATCGTCGTCATCGGAGGCACCGGCCTGATCGGGTCTAAGACCATCAAACTCTTGCGGAGGGCTGGTCACGACGCGGTGGCGGCGGCGCCGAGCACGGGCGTCAACACGGTGACGGGCGATGGGCTCGACGCCGTTCTGATCGGCGCGGACGTCGTCGTCGACCTCGCCAATTCGCCTTCGTTCGAGCCGCCGGCCGTGATCGACTTCTTCAATCAGCATGAGGCGAACCTGGTTGCGGCGGAGGTGCGCGCGGGCGTGCAGCATCATGTCGTGCTGTCGATCGTCGGCACCGACCGGCTGCAGGGCAACGCGTATTTCCAGGCCAAGGTTGACCAGGAAAATGCCGTCAAACGCTCCGGCGTGCCGTACACCATTATCCGCTCGACGCAGTTCATGGAATTCATCGGCACCATCGCCGACGCCGGAGACAAGGGCGGCGTCATCCACGTCGCCGCCGGCCTGTTTCAGCCGATCGCCGCCGATGACGTCGCGGCGATCGTGGCGGAGACCGCACAGTCGAAGCCGCGCAATGGCACGATCGAGATCGCCGGGCCCGAGCGTGCACCGTTCGACGAGTTCGTCGGCCGTTATCTGGCTTTGGCGAACGACCGGCGTCAGGTCCGGTCCGATCCGGAGTGGGCGTATTTCGGCAGCAGGCTCGACCGGCTGTCGCTGGTGCCGCTCGCGGATGCGCGGCTCGGCCGGATCGATTTCGCGGCGTGGGGCGTCCAGCGCGCCGCGGCGCTCGTCTAAGCCATGGGAGGTCGGCAGATGTGGAAACCAGCAGCCTTGCTCGTCGCGGCACAGCTCGTCGCGACACCCGTCGGGGCGCATTCCGAGCAGATGGGGCGCGCCGATCGGCTCGCCGGCGCCACCAACGCCACGGTGAAGCTGGTGTATCATCATGCGCTGCCCGGCGTGCCGGGCAAGAGCCTCAAGGGTGTGTTGGTCGAATACGGGCCGGGCGGCTCGTCTCCGCCCCATACGCACGCGCGCTCGGCGATCATCTACGCCACGGTGCTCGAGGGCGAGGTGCGAAGCAAGGTTAATGACGGACCGGAGAAGGTCTACGCCGTCGGCGAAAACTGGACAGAACTGCCGGGCGACCACCACGGCGTCAGCGCCAATGCAAGTACCACCAAGCCTGCCAAACTGCTCGCCGTCTTCGTGGTCGACACCAATGAGACCGAGCTGACCGTGCCGGACCCGAAGTGAGAAGGCGATCCACGACTCGCTCGGCGGTTGCGCGCGCTTGAGGACGTGACAATGAGTACACCACAGACACCGATCGGCAGCGGCTTCGGCGCCTCGGCGACGGCCGCCGACGTGGTGGCTGGCGTCGATCTATCCGGCCAGACGGCAATCGTCACCGGCGGCGCCTCAGGCATCGGCCTTGAAACCACCCGGGCGCTCAGCGAGGCCGGCGCTACGGTTATCGTCCCGGCTCGGGATCCGGAGCGGGCGCGTCGCGCGACCCTCGGCATTGCAGGCGTCGAAATTGAACAACTCGACCTGGTCGACCCTGGCTCGGTCGACTTCTTCGCGGCGCGCTTTCTCGCGCGTGGCCGCGCACTCCCAATTCTGATCAACAGCGCCGGCATCATGGCGACGCCGCTCGGGCGGGACGCCGCGGGCCATGAACTGCAATTCGCCACCAATCATCTCGGCCACTTTCGCTTGGTCCATGCGCTATGGCCCGCGCTGGTGCGGGCGAAATCGGCGCGGGTCGTGTCGGTATCGTCACGCGGGCATCAGATTGCCGGCGTGGATTTCGACGATCCGAATTTCACCCGCCGCGCCTACGACAAGTGGCAGGCCTACGGCCAGTCCAAGACCGCCAACGCGCTGTTCGCGCTGGCGCTGGACGCGCGCGGCAAGCAGCACGGTATTCGCGCGTTCTCGCTGCATCCCGGCCAGATCCTGACCGATCTGGCGCGGCATCTCAGCGCCGAGGAGATCGATGCGTTCGACGCGCGCGATGCGAATGGCGTGCCGAAGGTCGACCCCGAGCGGGGCATGAAGACGCCGCAGCAAGGCGCGGCGACCAGCGTGTGGTGCGCCACCAGCCGGCAACTCGACGGGCTCGGCGGCGTGTATTGCGAGGATTGCGATGTCGCGCCGATCTATCGCGGCGGCGAATTGCGCAAGGGCGTCTCGCCCTGGGCCGCCGATCCTGCATTGGCCGAGCGGCTGTGGACCCTAAGCGAGACGCTAGCGATCGCCTGACACGACGCCATCGCACGTCGCCGCCGACTCAGCGCCTACCTGCCGATCTTGTCGCGGCGCCATGCGCCGGGGCTGATGCCGGCGATCGACGAGAACACGCGGGTGAGGTGGCTTTGGTTAGCGAACCCGGCCGCGATCGCGATCTCGGACAGCGACAAGCGGCGATCCGCCAGCAACTGCTTTGCCTTGGCGACACGCTGGCGCAGCAGCCATTGATGCGGCGGAAATCCGGTGGAAGCCCGGAAAGCGCGCGAGAAATGGCTGGTCGATAGACCGAGCTCGGCGGCGATCTGCTGCAGCGTCGCCTTGCCTTCAAGATCGGCCGCGAGCCGCTCACAGGCGCGTCTGACCTGCCAGTTCGCAAGGCCGCCGCGCGTCGGAGTGCCAGTGATGTCCAGCCCGCCATAGGCCTGGACCACATGGGCGCCGATCGCCAGCAGCAGATGATCGACGAACAGCTGATTTACTTCGTGCGGCCGGTGCAGCCCGGCCAGCAACGAGGCGCTGATCTGCCGGATGATGTCGTCGTCGCTGCCGATGCCGCACTGATAATCGAGATCGCCGACCCGGCTCGTCCCGGCCTGCTGCCCGATCGAATCCAGGGCTGCGCGCGGCAGATAGAAGAACACCGAATGAAACGGCTTATCGATGATGTATCGCGGGTCGCGGCGGAGGTCGTATAAGTAAGTGGCGCCGCTCTTGACGTCCGCGGTGATCACCGGGCGGCCTTCCTCCCAGCATTCACACTGCGGGTAGTCGCGCAGTTTGAGGCTGACCAGATAGGCGTCCTCGCCTGGCAGCGACCCGGACAGGCCCGGTTCGGGCGCATCGTTTCGGCATTCGGTGACCGCAATCTCGGTGCTGCGCAGCGACCGCGTCATCAAGGCTGGAGCTTGGTCGACCTGCAGACGACGCCCGAGTTGTCGTCCATAGAGCCCGGCCTGGTTCATCTGAGTCAATTCCGCCGAGAGTGCATGTCGTTGGCTGCGAATGCATCGCAGTATCTATCATCGACGCAACGAGGTCCAGATCGCCACGCATGCCGTGGGCGAAGGATTGCTCTGCTGGAACAGCTGGTTAGGAAGAATGGGGAGAGCGGCGTGGCGGTTCGTCGCATCGGAAGGCACCGCAGGAATCGGCAAAAAGCGGTCGGATCAGGAAAGACGAGAGAGCGCCTTCTCGTAGTATTACCAGCACGTTAGCCTCAGGACGGCGGCAACAAGCTGGAGCCACATGACGATGCGACAAGCGACAGCCGGACAGCCTGCAGCCTATCCACGCATTCCTGCCGGGTTGGCCCCGCTGTCGGCGGCGTCGGCTCGTCCTCTGGTGATCATCGTGGATGACGATCACCACGTCCGCTCCGCGTTGCAGGAGCTGCTGCTGTCGGTGGACATCGAGTCCGCTTGCTTCTCCACCACACAAGATCTGCTACAGTTCGAACTATCCGACCGGCCCGGCTGCCTGATTCTCGATGTCCGGATGCCGGGGATCAGCGGGCTCGACCTGCAGCAGCATCTGCTGCGCAGCGGCAACACCAAGCCGATCATCTTTCTCACCGGCCATGGCGACATCGCGATGACCGTGCAGGCCATGAAGGCGGGCGCAGTCGACTTCCTGACCAAACCGGTGCGTGATCAGGCGCTGCTCGATGCGGTCGGGGATGCGATCGAGCGCGACATTGCCCAGACCGCGGCTGCGCGGCGCGTCAGACAAGCGACCGAACGCCATGCCACGCTGACGGCGCGCGAACGGCAGGTGCTGACCGAGGTCGCCAAGGGTCGGCTCAACAAGCAGATCGCATTCGATCTCGGGCTGAGCGAGATCACCATCAAGCTTCACCGCAGCAATGGCAGCCGCAAGATGCAGGCGAGGTCGGTGACGGAGCTGATCCGGATTTGGGAAATGTTGCCGGATGATTTGCGCCGCAATGTGCCTGGCTAAACCACGGCATAGGTACCCGCCGATGGTCGATGAGCAGATGGTTCTCGGCGATGCCCGCTTCCACGCCCCATCTGCTCAAAAGTGCGATCGTTGCCGTCGTCGACGACGACGAATCCGTACGTGAAGCGTTGTGCGATCTTCTGGCGGTGATGGATATTCATTGCCGCACCTTCGATCGCGCGGAGGCGTTGCTGATGGCGTATCGCGCAGGCGCATTCGACTGTGTCGTCACCGACGTCCGGATGCCGGGCATCGGCGGTCTCGAGCTGCAGACTCGTCTGCGCAAAATCGCCCCGTCCCTGCCGGTGATCTTCATCTCGGCCGACACCAGCGCCGTGACCCGCTCCCGCGCAATCGCCAGCGGCGCGATTGCCTATCTGGTGAAGCCGATCAGCGCGGCATCCCTGTACGAACATCTTCGCGCCGTCCTGTCGCCCGGACGTGCAAGGGGCGCCGGCGAATCTTCCGATGAGTAGCGCCTTGCCAGAACGCTCCCGTTTCGCGGGCCCGTCGGCCGGCAATGGTCGAAGCCCCATCGCCGCCGCGCTGTCGCCGGAGGCTGCCTCTCGTGCGCCCCCGGCGCCCGAAGCGATGACCGCCAGCGAAGCGAAGTATCGCACCCTGATTCAGCATCTTCCGACCGCGCTGTGGCAGGTCGACACCCGTCGGACTGCCGCAGCGATGGAATTGATACGCGCCGATGGCGTCGTCGACATCGCGGCGTTCCTCGACGCCAACCCCGACTTTGTCGAACTCGCCAAGGATTCCGTCGTCGTATCCGAAGTGAACCGCGATGCGGCGGTGCTGTTTCGCGCAGCGCGGCCGGGCGATCTGATCCGGCCGGTCCGCTATCTGTTCGAAGCCGATCCCGACCTCGCCAAGCGGGTGATGGTGGCGCACTACAATGGCGAGCGGAATCTGATCGAAGAGACCAGGATGCTGGCGTTCGACGGCACGGTGATCGACGTGCTGTTCTCGGTGACCTATCCGCGGCCGCCCGAGCAGCTCGACACCACGTTCATCACCATTCAGGACATCGGCGCGCGCCTGCACACCGAGCGGCAGCTGCGGAAGCTGCAAGCAGACTTCGCCCACGCCGGGCGCATCGCGACGCTGGGCGAATTGGCGTCGTCGATCGCCCACGAGATCAGCCAGCCACTGACGGCGATCGTGTCGAACAGCGAAGCCAGCCTGCGCTGGCTGGCACGGGACGACTACCATCGAGAGAAAGTTGCGCAGCTGACAGAGCGGGTCGTGACGAACGCCCGCCGCGCCAGCGACATCATCCAGCGCATGCGCAGTATGGCGGCGAAGCACGAGCTGGAAAAGCGGCCGATCGACCTCAACCAGGCGGTCGAAGAAGCACTGATGTTCATCAGTCACGACGTCGAGTCGAAAGCGGTCGCACTGACGACTGCATTCGATCCGCAGCGGCCGATCGTCCTGGCCGATCGCGTGCAGTTGCAGCAGGTCGTGATCAACCTGCTGATCAACGGCGTTCAAGCACTGGTGAGCCAGGGGGGTGGGTGCGGCCGCATCGAAGTGCAGACCCGTTGCGACGGCAGTGGCGTCGCGACGGTGAGCGTGGCGGACAACGGCCCAGGCATCGCGGCGTCCGATCTCGATCGCGTGTTCGACAGCTTCTTCAGCACCAAACAATCAGGCGTCGGGCTCGGGCTGGCGGTCTGCCAGACCATCGTGGCGGGACACGGCGGCGAAATCTCCGCGTCCAATCGCCCGGAGGGGGGCGCGCAGTTCGTCTTCTCGCTACCGCTGGCGGAACACTGCGTCAGCCAAACGGCCTGATCCGGCAACCTCCGGGTCGATCGTCGTCGCCCTATGCGGTGGGTTAGGTCGAGGCAGCCATAGGCATCAGCCTCACTACCGGCCTGTACGATGTCCGCGGCCGTTCTTCGCCGCCATCATTGCGGGAGCGGAGCTGCCCTTCGGCCGGGAGAGCGAGACGTGAGCCTTTCGAGCGCGAAACCAACGAGTGTTGCAGAGCTATGCGCGCAGCAGCCCGCGACCGGCCGTGCCGGGCTGCCCGCGCCGGCGGAGGAGATGCGGCGGGTGTTGGGCGCCGCTCCGCTGCGCTACGCATCCGAGCGGTCCGGCGGCGCCTTCGCGCTGTGGCAGCACGGCCCCCTGCACGCCGTCGTGGCGCCGATGGCCGACGACGTGGTGATGGCCTATCGCGGTCCGGTTCGACGGCTGGAGCGCCGCTCGAACGGCGCGGTGGCGATCGGCAGCGGGCGTGCCGGCGTGGTCACGATCATTCCGGCGGAGTCCAGCGCGCGCTGGGATATCGCCGGCTCGATCGAGGTCGTGCAATTGTATCTGCCGCGCAGCAGACTACGTCGGATCGCCGATGAGACGGGAACGGGCGGCGGCAACCTGGTCGAACGCACCGGCTTTCCCGATGCCATCGCGTCACGGCTGCTGATCAGCGCTGCCGAGGTGATCGAGCACAACGCAGCGCTCGACGCGCTGTTCAGGCAGCAACTCGCCGACCTGCTGGCGATGCGGCTGCTGGTCGCCCATGGCACGGCCTCAGCGCAGGTCAGGCCGGTGCGGGGCGGCCTGGCGCCGCACGTGCTGCGGCGTGCGATCGAGCGACTGCGATCGGACGATGACGCCGATCTTTGTCTCGGCGCGCTCGCCGCCGAAGCCGGCATGTCGCGCTTTCACTTCTGCCGTGCCTTCAAGGAGAGCACCGGACTGTCACCGATGGCGTGGTTGCGACAGCGGCGACTCGAGCAGGCGATGGACATGCTGCGCGACGGCGAGGCGGTCGTCTCCGTTTCGGCCGCGCTCGGTTACGCATCGCAGACCGCGTTCGCCGCCGCTTTCAAAAGGCTGACCGGCGTGTCGCCGAGCGAATGGCGCCGCAACGCGCGCTGATAGCAACCGCGCTGTAGCCGTCGCAATCGCGCTGGCGCAAGCGGCATCGAGTTTCGCTACGTCCTCATTCCATGCAGCGACTGACACGGAGACGATCGATGTCCAACACCACATTGCGCCGGCTCGCGGCTTTCTCGCAGCGCAGGCTTCTCGCCACCACGCTGATCTATGCCGCGTCGCTGACGATCCGCTCGACGTCCGGAGCAGGAGAAGATGCCAGATCGCGGCATCCGATCACCCTCATCGAGCAGACGCTGACAGAGAATCTCACCAGTGGCGAGGCGTGGACCATCTCAAGAAGCGCAACGGCTCTGAGCTGCTGCCGGGACTGTGAGGGCAAACCGCTCCTCCTGGGTGCGACCGGTTCGGATATTCACTCCGACTTACAAGGACGACTGCCATGACTTCATCCAGCACATTCGCCGTGACGACCTCCGAGCTGCCGTCCGGACGGGTCATCATCGTCACCGGCGGCGGCTCCGGAATTGGCCGCGCCGCCGCGCTCGGCTTCGCGGAGCAGGGGGCGCAGGTGCTGATCACCGGCCGCCGCGCCGAGCCGCTCGACGACACCGCGGCGGCGCATCCCAACATCACGCCGCTGGTCGCCGATGCAGCCGGGGCGGACGATGCGCGGCGAACCATCTCCACCGCGGTCGAGCGATGGGGCAGGATCGACGCGTTGATCAACAATGCCGGCGCTGGCGCGATCCTGCCGCTCGCCGAGGTCACCGCCGATCGCATCCGCCAGATCTTCGCCGTCAACGTCGTCGGCCCAAGCCTGCTCGCCGCGGCGGCTTTGCCGCATCTCGCCGCCAGCCGCGGCGTCATCGTCAACGTGTCGAGCACCTTCGGCCATAAGCCGGGCGCCGGCCTGTCGCACTACGCGGCAAGCAAGGCGGCGCTCGAGCATCTGACGCGCTGCTGGGCGCTCGAATTTGCGCCTTCCGGCATCCGGGTCAACGCAGTGGCGGCCGGGCCGACCGAGACCGACGCGCTCACCGGGATGATGGGATTGTCCGAGGCGCAGGCGGCGGCCGTGAAGGCCGAGGAGCGCGCGCAGATCCCGCTCGGCCGCCGCGGCGTTCCGGAAGACGTCGCCGCATGGATCGTACAACTGGCGGATCCGTCAGCGACGTGGGTGACCGGGCAGGTACTCGCCGTCGATGGCGGGCTCGGATTGGTGTGAGCGGCGAGCGCCGCGCCAGGCGCGGCGCTCCAGTCGTCCACAATCAACCGCAGCCGTGCCGATCAAGCGAGACCGTCAAGACGGATGCGGCATCGGTCGGAAGCGCTGTGATCCTCACTCCGACCGACCTCTCAAGTCTTTGCTGCCGGTGGGACACGGAAGCTGATGCCCATCCGGTTGAACGCATTCATGGCGGCGATGGCGATCGTCAGATCGACGAGATCCCTGGGGCCGAAAGCCGCCAGGGCTGCGGTGTACGCGCCGTCCGACGCGTGCGTCTCGCTGACGCGCGTCACTTCCTCGGCCCATGCAAGGGCGGCGCGCTCCTGATCGGAGAACAAGTGTGCAGCTTCGTCCCACACCGGGACCATCATGACCTTGTCGATCGACATGCCGCTCTTCATCAAATCACGTGCGTGGAGGTCGATGCAGTGGGCACAGCCGTTGACCTGTGACACGCGCAGGAAGACGAGGTGAATGAGCTGCGGCGATAGATTGGTGGCGGTGGTGACGTAATGATGGATGCCGCCGAGAGCCTTTGCTCCCTGAGGGGCTGCTTCGAGCCAGTTGATGCGATTCATGACGTTTTTCCTGCATCGATGTTGCGGTTGGATCAAAGCGGTGACCCCGGGCGGACTGAGCTCTGACCGTGCTGATCATTGGTCCAGATCTCCAGCTCTGGCCACCTAGACCGCGGGATAGCGTGGTGGTGGCTGCGCTGACCGCAATCCCGCAGGGATCGCAGCAATCACTCTGGCGCAGCCGCGAGCCGCGCTCGTTACGTTGCCGGGGTGATAGCAAACAACTACAGGAGCCGAACATGAATCAGATCGTCCGTACACCACCGTCTGCGACCACGCAGAAGCTGAGCATCACGCCGATCATCCGCGCAGGATCGAACGAAGCCGTGCCGTCGCGCTACGCGCTGCGGATCGGTACCATCGACGTAATGGTCATCAGCGACGGCGTGCTGCCGTTGCCGACCGCGATGCTGGCCCACAACGCCGACCCGGCCGCGCGCGCGGCCTGGCTTCAGCAGCAATTTCTGCCGCAGGACGCGTTCGATTGGCCGCTCAATGCGGTGGTGGTGCGCAGTGGCCGGCAGACGATCCTGATCGACGCCGGACTCGGCCTCGCTCCGGATCTGCACCTGCCGCGCGCCGGGCAACTGCTGCAGCGGCTTGCGGCGGCTGACATCGATCTGTCGGCGGTGACCGACGTCGTGCTGACCCATATGCATATGGATCACGTCGGCGGCTTGCTGATCGATGGCGTCAAGGAGCGGTTGCGGGCCGATCTGCGGATCCACGTTGCGGAGGCCGAGGTCGCATTCTGGGCGTCGCCGGATTTCTCCCGGACCAAGATGCCGGACGGCTTCCCCGACGCGCTCCGGGCAACGGCGAAGAATTTTCTCGCTGCCTATCAGCAACACCTCCGCACGTTCGCCGACGAGGCGGAGATTGCGCCTGGCGTCGTGGCTCGTCGCACGGGCGGCCATACGCCGGGGCATGCCGTGGTGCAGCTGTCGTCGGGTGGTGAACGGCTGACCTTCGCGGGCGATGCGGTGTTCCCGGTTAGCTTCGAACGGCCGGACTGGCACAATGGCTTCGAACACGATCCGGATGAAGCCACCCGCGTCCGCATCAGGCTGCTGCGCGAGGTCGCCGCGACCGGCGAGCCGCTGGTCGCCACGCATCTGCCGTTCCCGTCGATCGGCCGCGTCGCGATCGACGGCGATGCGTTTCGGTGGGTGCCGGCGTTCTGGGACTACTGACCGCTGTCGGGGCGCAAGCCGTGCCGCGGCTGCGCCCCCTCGGCCGAAGCGCTTGGCTGCGCTCAAGTATTCATGAGCGCTCAGCGTGAGCAAAGCTGGCGAGCGATTATTTCGTTTGCGGCGTGGTCCGGTCTTCGGCCTTGAAGTATTTGCGTGCGTGGGCGACGATTTGCGGGTCGGTCGGGTGATCGGCGGTTTCGACGGCGGCGATCTTCGCCTTCAAGGCGGGATTGTGCTCCACGATGAAGGTCTCGAATACGTGCTTGGTCTGGCCGGGGCCGACGATCAGCACCACGCCGGCGTCGGCGATCGCCTCCATCGCGGCGCGGAGGAAATGCTGATCCTCCGGCTCGTGACCGGAGCCGATGCTGCGGTGATGATGGATGTGCCGATTGGCATTGTCGGCATGCACCACCAGCTTATCCGCCTCGTGCGGATTGAAGTGAAATACCCGGGCCTCCCGGTGGTCGATCCAGATCACGGCGTGGAAATGCGGGCTGGTCATGACGTCTCTCCGGCTTGGCGGCGCCTTCGCTGCGATGGCGAAGGGCGCGAAGACGAACATTAGGTCGGACGCAGCGGGTGTCGCTTGATCGGCCGCAATTTTCCGGACGAGCGTCAGCCGCGATGCCGCACCGGCCGCCCCTCGATCGGATAGGCCGGGTCGTTGTAGCCTGGGGTCGAGGGATGACCGGTAACCACCAGGCCGTTGATCAGTGCTTCGTCCTCGGCGGTGAAGCTTACCTCGAGGGCGCGGACGTAGTCGTCCCATTGGTCCTCGGTGCGGGGGCCGGCGATCACTGAGGTCACCAGCGCGTTGTTCAGCACCCAGGCGACCGCGAACTGTCCGGCCGTGATGCCTTTGGCGTCGGCATGCGCGCGGATCTGCTGCGCCAGTAGCAGCGACTCCGGCCGCCATTCGGTCTGCAGCATTCGCTTGTCGGCGCGGCCGGCACGGCTGTCCTTGTCGGGCGCGGCGTCAGGGGCATATTTCCCGGTGAGCACGCCGCGTGCCAGCGGCGAATAGGGAACGATCCCGAGTCCGTAGAAGCCGCACGCCGGGATCTGCTCGACCTCGGGCATGCGGTTCATTGCATTGTAATAGGGCTGGCTGACGATCGGCCGATCGATGCCGAGCCGGTCGCAGATGTTGCAGATTTCGGCGACACGCCAGGCGCGATAATTCGAGACGCCGAAATAGCGAATCTTGCCGGCGCGGACCAGATCGCCGATCGCCCGCACGGTTTCATCGAGCGGCGTGGCGTGGTCTTCCTTGTGCAGATAATAGACGTCGATCCAGTCGGTCCCGAGCCGCTTCAGGCTGGCATCGGCGGCCTGCATCACCCAGCGGCGCGACAGCCCGCCCTCGTTCGGGCCGTCGCCCATCGGGTTGGCGAGCTTGGTCGCCAGCACCCAGTGATCGCGCCGCGCGGCGATTGCGCGCCCGACAACCTGCTCGGAGCCGCCGTTCCCATAGGCGTCGGCGGTGTCGATGAAATTGATCCCGGCGTCGCGCGCTTTGTCGATAATGCGCGCCGAGGTCGGCTCGTCGGTCGCGCCGCCGAACATCATGGTGCCGAGGCACAGAGGTGACACCTTCAGGCCACTGCGGCCGAGCGAGCGGTAGTCCATGGGGTGTTCCTTCGGGATCGTTCTCAATGTGGCAACGCAGGTGGCGGCCGCCGCAATTCAAATCATAGTCGCCCGCGTCCGTCATTGCGAGGAGCGTAGCGACGAAGCAATCCAGTTCCGTGCACGGGAGCTGGATTGCTTCGCTTCGCTCGCAATGACGGGGCGAGGCATTGATACCGATCGACGCCGTCGAAGTCAGTACCCCTACTTCTTCACCAGCGGACAAGCCGGGTCGGGTGGGCCGAAGGCGTCGTCGCCGGAGATCTTGGTCAGGATCTTGTAGTAGTCCCACGGGTATTTCGATTCCTCCGGGCTTTTCACCTGCACCAGCATCAGGTCGTGCACCATCAGGCCGTCCTCGCGCAGCTTGCCGTTGCGGGCGAAGAAATCCTCGATCGGCTTCTCGCGCATCTTGGCGGCGACCTTCAGCGGCTCGTCGGTGCCGGCGTCCTTGATGCCCTGCAGATAGTGCGTCACCGCCGAATACACGCCGGCCTGCCACATCGTCGGCATGCGATTCATCTTGGCGAAATAGCGCTTCGACCATTCGCGGGTCTTGTCGTCCATGTCCCAATAGAACGAGGTGGTCAGGAGCAGTCCCTGCGCGGCGGGCAGGCCGAGAGAGTGGATGTCGGTGATCAGCGCCAGCAGCGCCGCCATCTGCTGGCCGCCCTTGAAGATGCCGAATTCGGCGCCGGTCTTGATCTCGTTGATGTTGTTCGGCGGGCCGCCGGCGATGCCGATGATCTTGGCCTTGGAGGCCTGGGCCTGCAGCACGAACGAGGACAGATCCGCCGTCGCGAACGGCGGCCGCACCGAACCCAGCACCTTGCCGCCGGTCTTGGTGACGACCGCGGCGGCGTCCCTCTCCAGCGACTGGCCGAACGCGTAGTCGTCGGTGATGAAGAACCAGCTGTCGCCGCCGCGCTTGACGACTTCCTGCGCGGTGCCGACCGCCAGCGCGCGGGTGTCGAACACCCATTGCATCGCATAGGGCGAGCAGAACTTGCCGTGGAAATCGGCTGCCCCGGTCGACTGCGTGATGAACATCCGCTTCTTCTCGTTGGCGATGTTCTGCACGGCGAGACCGACGGCCGAGACCGGCACGTCGACGATCAGGTCGACCTGTTCGACATCGTACCAGCGCCGTGCCAGCGACGCGCCGATGTCGGGCTTGAGCTGATGATCGCCGGCGATGACGCTGATCGGCTTGCCGAGCACGCTGCCGCCGAAATCCTCCACCGCCATCTGCGCGGCGGTGACGGAGCCCTGTCCGGTCGGCGTCGAGGCCGGACCGTTCATGTCGGTCAGCACGCCGATCTTGACGAGGTCGTCGGAAACCTGTGCCGCGGCGACGCTCGGCGACAGCAGCGCGGCCGTCATCATCGCCGCCGCCAATGGTCGGACGAACATGCTGGTTCTCCCTTGTTCCGGCTCTGCGGCCGTGTTGTGATCGCGAACTTACACGATTTGAGTGTCGCCGCAATTTACCGGCGCAGCGCAAGCATTCAGGGGCTGATGTTCGCAATTCTGGGGTTGGGCTTTCTGCTGGGGATGCAGCATGCGCTCGAGGTCGATCACATCGCCGCGGTCTCGACGATCGCAGCGCGTGGCAGCGGTGTCCGCGACATCGTCAAACACGGGCTGACGTGGGGGCTTGGTCACACGCTGACGCTGTTCCTGTTCGCCGGCGTTGCGATCGTGCTGGGCGAGGCGATCCCGGATCACATTGCCGGGCCGCTGGAAGGCGCGGTCGGCGTGATGCTGGTCGGGCTCGGCGCCCACCTGCTGTGGCGGCTGTGGCGGGACCGCGTGCACGTCCACGTCCATCAGCACGGCGACGGCACGCAGCACATTCATCTCCACAGCCATGCGCATCAGCAGGAACGTCACGACGCGCCTGCCGCGCATCGCCACGAGCACGGCTTTCGCTGGCGCACGCTGCTCGTCGGGCTGATGCATGGCATGGCCGGCTCCGCGGCGCTGCTGGTGCTGGCGGTGACGCAGGCGCCCACGCCGGCGCAGGGGCTGCTCTATGTGGCGCTGTTCGGTATCGGTTCGATGGTCGGCATGGGCGCGTTGTCGGCGGCCATTGCGGTGCCACTGGTGATCTCGGCGCGCGGACTGACTGCGGTTAATCGCGGGTTGCAGATCGCGGTCGGCGTGCTGACCATCGTGATCGGACTGCACACCATCCAGGAGACGCTGCTGGCGTAAGCAGCCGGCGCGACCTCAAAAACCCGGATCGCGCGCCAGCCTGGCGAGCTCGCAACCTTCGCAATAGCGCGCGTCCTTGTAGTCGATCCAGTTGTGCGCGTAGACCCGCTCGGCCGGAATGGCGTAGCGGACCTGCAGCACGCGCACCAGTACGCGCCAAGCGTCGATCTGGGCTTGCGTTGGCGGCGCCGTGACGTCCGGATAGTTGCCGGCGAACTCGATGCCGATCGAATTGGCGCGGGTCACCTGCCGATAGGTCGGCTTGTTGTCGATGTATTTGTTGTCGTTGCGATTGGCGCCGTCGCCATGGGTGGTGATCACCGTTTCAGGCACCGCCCAGTACACCGTGCCGTCGGTCTCGACCCAAATCGTGACGCCCCGCCGCATGGGAGTCTTCGCCTGCTCGCGCGCGCCATTGCGGGCCGACCCGGCCGGTCCTTCGGTCTGGTGCACCAGGATGTTGCGCCACGGCGCCTTGCGATAGTCCCCCCACGGCGCCAGCCACACGATCCGAAGACCCGGGATGTCGGGCGTGCCGGCGCTGCGGGCCAGCGCGATCGCTTCGGGCGCGAGCGGTTCGGCGAGCGCGACCCGCGGCAGCCAGGCGGCTGCGATCAGCAGCGCCAATCCGAACGGCCGATGCATCAGCGGACCTTACGTGGTGCAGGATCAGGCGATCTTGCGCAGCGGCGCCAGCGACGGTGCGGTCTCCGAAGCCGGCTCGTGGACCGCATAGCAATCCTTGCCGAGTTTCTTGGCGTTGTACAGCGCGGCGTCCGCGGCCGCGATCAGCCGCTCCGGATGCAGCCCGATCTGCGGGGTCCATTGCGCGACCCCGATCGAGGCGGCGATCGCAATCCGGCTTTCGGGGTCCTGCTGCGCCAGCGCACGGCTTTCCTCGATGATGAAGCGGGCCAGCATCGCGCCCTCGCGCAGCGTCGTCGCCGGCATCACCACGCAGAACTCGTCGCCGCCGGTACGGGCCAGCAGATCGGTGGGCCGCAGCCGCGACTGCGCCGCGCGGGCGAACCGCCGCAGGCAGTCGTCGCCGGCCGCATGGCCATGGCCGTCATTGATCGCCTTAAAGCCATCGAGGTCGATGGCCAGCACGGCGAACGGCTCGCCGGAGCGCAGCGACACCTCGCACTGCGCCTGCATCCGCTGCAGCAGATGCCGACGGTTGGCGATGCCGGTGAGGTCGTCGACCAGCGCGAGGCTCTCGACTTCCGAACGCAGTCGATCGATCGCCATCAGCAACAGCCCGAAATTGAGCGCCATCGACAGGAACACCAGGATCAGCACCAGGGCGGCCTGAAAGTCGTTGAAGTTCACCACCGACAATTCGCCGCCGACGCCGAGCATCGCGGCACCGGACCTGACCGCGTAGGTGATCAGCATCAGGATCGCCACGGTCGCAGCCATCCGGGCGCCGGGATTGTGCCGGGCAGCGTGGGCCAGCATCAGCGGCAGCGCCATGGCGATCGGGATGCCCTGCGTGATCGAATAGATCGTAATCCGCGCCGCCATCGAATCGACGGCGAGCAGGAAGAATGTCAGTCCGACCATGCACCACAAGGTGAGGCCGATTGGCAGCTTCCAGCTCAAACGCCGGCCGTAGAACTCGTAGATGCCCATGCCGATCAGGCCCGCAGCCAGCACGATCGCGCCGCCGCCGGTGATCAATGGAATCGTGTTGTCGACCACGCCGCGCAGCATGCCGATGCCCGCGCCGATCGAGAGGATGAAGCAGCCGGCCGTCCAGTAGCGCGCCGGCGTGAAGCTCGGATAGCTCCGCATCACATGGGTCCACACCAGACCCAGCGCGAAGAAATTGATCAGAAACACAACCCAGAGGGTCGGGACGCTCAACATTGTCGCAGCAAAGCGTGCGCCTTGTCCCAATCTGTGAATCTTTTGTGGCTCATCGCCGGTTCCCGAGTTGCGGACAAGTTGCACGGGCAGCGCTTAACGGAGTCTGTGAGGAACCCTAAAAACTGCAGGGTGGTTTTAATTAAGTGAACGACTGACGGCAGCGAGGTCGCTCTAACCCCGCGTTAACCACGGCCGCCCGCCGGCGCCACGGAGCGGCGCGGGGCCACGGGCCAGCCGCGGCCCGAGCCGGCGCGGCGCATTTCTCTGCCAACTCGCTTCAAATGCCGGCGGCGCTCGGGTAGGGTCCGCCGCGACCGACGACCGGCGCCAGGCGCCCCAACCCCCGACATCGATGAAGATCACGCAAGCTTTCAGGTTCGAAGCCGCTCACCAATTGCCCCATGTGCCGGAGACACACCGCTGCCGGCGAATGCATGGGCATTCCTACCGGGTGGAGCTGCAGCTCTCCGGCCCGGTCAATCCGACCACCGGCTTCGTGCTCGACTTTTTCGAGATCGAGGCGGCGTTCGGGCCGCTGCTGGCGCGGCTCGACCATTATTGCCTGAACGACGTCGAAGGGCTGGAAAACCCGACCGCCGAAAACATCGCGATCTGGATCTGGGACCGCACCAAGCCGACGCTGGCGGCGCTGTCCAACGTTCGCGTTTACGAAACGCCGGACTGCTGGGCCGATTACGGCGGCGAAGCCTGAGGCGCGCCGCATACGCCGACGTCATCGCCGGCGCAGGCGGGCGACCGAGATAGCTACCGGGTCGCGGCGGCGCGGCCG
This sequence comes from Rhodopseudomonas palustris, assembly GCF_003591005.1. GTDB lineage: Bacteria > Pseudomonadota > Alphaproteobacteria > Rhizobiales > Xanthobacteraceae > Rhodopseudomonas > Rhodopseudomonas palustris_K. Next base: position 162,112 of record NZ_QYYD01000008.1, on the reverse strand, counting down.
CGGTCTTCTTCGGTTTCCTGCTCCCAGCGCAGAATGGTCGCGTAGAGGTTCTGGAATTTCTGCGCCGTCTCGCCGTCGAACATCGGATCCTTGCGGGCTTCGATCCGCGAGTCGATCTTCGCCCAATCCTCGGCAGTCAGCGTCTCAAGCGCGGCGGGGAACAGCAGCTGCTCTTCCTTGGCCATATGCCGGCGCTGATGCTCGAGGAAGTCCGTCGCTGCGGCGTGGAAGGCCTGGCGCGGCAATTCCTGATCCGCCAGCACGTCATTGACCACCTGGGCGAAGCGGCCGAGGCGCTCGCCTTCCAGCACGTGCTCGGCCTCGATATCGCCGACCGCACCGGCGACGGCCGGATTGCGCTCCTTGAGGATCTGATAGACTACGTCCTCTTTCGGATGATGGCAGAGTTCCGGATACTCCTTGAAGTACTGGATCACGGCCTGGAAGATCTCGTAGTCGGGCCGTTCGCGCCGGTCGAACACGTCGAGTTCGCGCTCGATCACGCCGAGCAGCCTCGCTATGTTGCGGTGCTCTTCGTGAAGTATCTCAATCATTCGTGACATGGCCGACCTCGACTGCTCGCTGACCGGAAAGACCGCGGCTGCGGCATAATTCCACCGCGAAGATAGTGAGCGGCGTGTACCGATCCTTGCGTTAGATCAATCGAGTGCCGGCGGCTATCAGTCGCAACAACGCTGCACGACGGAAGACGATCACTTCAGATCGATCGCGCGAAGCCGCAGCGCATTGCCGATCACGCTGACTGACGACAGCGACATCGCCGCCGCGGCGATGATGGGAGACAGCAGAAGCCCGAAGCTTGGATACAGCACGCCGGCCGCGATTGGGATGCCGGCCGAATTATAGATGAAGGCGAAGAACAGATTCTGTCTGATATTGCGCATCGTGGCGCGCGACAGTTTGCGGGCGCGGACGATGCCGCCGAGATCGCCCTTCAGCAGCGTGATGCCGGCGCTCTCCATCGCGACGTCGGTGCCGGTGCCCATGGCGATGCCGACATCCGCTGCGGCAAGCGCGGGCGCATCGTTGACGCCGTCTCCGGCCATCGCGACGACACGGCCCTGCTGACGCAGTTTGCTGACAACGGCGCTCTTCTGATCGGGCAGCACCTCGGCTTCGACATCGGCAATGCCGAGCCGGCGCGCCACGGCTTGGGCGGTGGTGCGATTGTCGCCAGTCAGCATGATCACCTTCAGGCCTTCCGCGGCCAGCGCCTGCAATGCGCCCGGCGTTGACGCCTTCACCGGATCGGCGATCGCGATCAGGCCGGCGAGCTTGCCGTCGATGCCGACGCTGACGACGGTGGCGCCGTCGGCGCGCATCTGTTCGGTCTTGTCGTGCAGCGCGGATGTGTCGACGCCGAGCGAGCCGAGATAGCTCGCGGTGCCGATCGCGACCGCGCGGCCTTCGACCTTGCCGGCCGCGCCCTTGCCGGTCGGCGCATCGAATTCGTCGACCTTGGCGGGCTCGAGCTTGCGTTCGGTGGCGGCAGCCACGATGGCGTGGGCGAGCGGATGCTCGCTGGCGCGCTCGACGCTGGCGGCGAGCCGCAGCAGCTCGGCTTCGTCGAAGCCGCCGGACGTGACGATGGCCGTGACCTTCGGCTTGCCTTCGGTGAGCGTGCCGGTCTTGTCGATCACCAGCGTGTCGATCTTCTCCATCCGTTCCAGCGCCTCGGCGTTGCGGATCAGTACGCCGGCCTGCGCGCCGCGGCCGACGCCGACCATGATCGACATCGGCGTGGCGAGACCAAGCGCGCACGGGCAGGCGATGATCAGCACGCTGACGGCGGCGACCAGCGCGTAGGTCAGCCGCGGCTCCGGACCGAACGTCGCCCAGGCGGCGAAAGCGGCGATCGCGGCGACCAGCACTGCGGGCACGAACCAGCCCGCGACCAGATCGGCGACGCCCTGGATCGGCGCGCGCGAGCGCTGCGCCTGTGCGACCATCTGCACGATCCGCGACAGCATGGTGTCGCGGCCGACCTGGTCGGCACGCATCACGAAGCCGCCGGACTGATTGATGGTGCCGGCCACCACTTTGCCGCCGGCCTCGCGCGTCACCGGCATCGACTCGCCGGTGACCATCGACTCGTCGAGCGTGGAGCGGCCTTCGATGATCTCGCCGTCGACCGGCACCTTCTCGCCGGGGCGGACGCGCAGCTTGTCGCCGACTGCGAGGCTGTCGATCTCGACCTCATGCTCGCTGCCGTCGGCCTCGAGTTTTCGCGCGGTCTTGGGCGCGAGGCCAAGCAGGGCCTTGATGGCGCCGGACGTCGCCTCGCGGGCGCGCAGTTCGAGCACTTGGCCGAGCAGCACCAGCACGGTGATCACCGCCGCAGCCTCGAAGTACACCGGAACGGTACCACCATGGCCGCGGAACGCGGGCGGAAACAGCTGCGGCGCGAGCGTCGCGACGACGCTGTAGACGTAAGCAACGCCGGTGCCCATCGCGACCAGCGTGAACATGTTGAGGTTACGCGTCACTATGGATTGCCAGCCGCGCACGAAGAATGGCCAGCCGGCCCACAGCACGACCGGCGTCGCGGTGGCGAGCTGGATCCAGTTCGACAGGACCGGGTCGATCAGTCCGTGGCCGCCGACCAGATGGCTGCCCATTTCGAGCACGAATGCCGGCAGCGTCAGCACGAGCCCGATCCAGAACCGGCGCGTCATGTCGACCAGTTCGGGATTGGGGCCGCTGTCGAGCGACACCAGCTCGGGCTCGAGCGCCATGCCGCAGATCGGGCAGGTGCCGGGGCCGATCTGGCGGATCTGCGGGTCCATCGGGCAGGTGTAGATCGTGCCTTCCGGCATCACCGGCTCGGGCCTGGCCTTGGATGTGTCGAGATACGCTTCGGGATCTGCGGCGAACTTGCCGCGGCAGCTTGCGGCGCAGAAGTAATAGGCCTGGCCCTGGTAGTCGAAGCGATGCTTCGCCGTCGCCGGATCGACCGTCATGCCGCACACCGGGTCGATGACATTGCCGGCGGCCGGGGTTGCATCGTGGTGGTGATCGGCGTGGCCGTGACCATGATCGTGGCCGCCGCAGCAGGGCGCAGGTGCGGCGAAGTCGGTCAGTTGATGCAGCTTCGCTGCAGGCTTGGGCGGCAACGTCATTGGCTGCGCGGCCTTGGCGAGCACGCCGGCCGGATCCGCTGCGAATTTGCTGCGGCAGCCCGCGCAGCAGAAATAATAGGTCGTGCCGTCAAATTCATAGCGATGCGCGGTGGCGGCGGGATCAACGGTCATGCCGCACACCGGGTCGATCGCCTTTGTCGCAACGGAAGCCGCGGCATCAGCCCCGTTGCCGCAGCAGGAGCCCTGCTTAGGCGCCGCCGCCTCAGACTTCGCCGAACCGCAACATCCGGCCGCCGTCGCCGCGGTGGTGCCTTCGATGGAGTCGGCGCTACGCATGGGATCACTCCAGACTTGAAACCTATACGGTGTAGGGGTATATATCGTGCATGAAAGCGGATATCAAGACAGCATGTCAGAAGCGTCTCGGCAGGATCGAGGGGCAGGTCCGCGGCATCTCCAAAATGATGGAGGAGGGCCGCTACTGCATCGATATCGTCACCCAGATCTCCGCGGTCCGCGCGGCGTTGCGCCGGGTGGAGGAAGAGGTGCTCAAAGATCATGTCGCGCACTGCGTCGAGCATGCGATTGCGAGCGGCGACAAGACCGATCAGCGCCAGAAGATCGCCGAACTGATGGATGTGATTCAGCGGTCCGGCCGCTGATCTGAACCGTTTCTCGCGCAGCAGTGTTGCGATCGATCAAGCCTTCGCGTGCCGGTACGCGACGCGCCGGCTGGTCTTCTCAACGGCCGGTCTTCTCAACGGCCGGTCTTGGCCGTCGTTCCGAACAACGAACTCTTCACCGCGGTGAAGCTGTTCGACAGACCTGTCAGCCCGCAGGACACCGGGTTGCCTTCGCAGGCGTACGTCGCAGGCCGGGCCGCGTGGTGCTTGGTGCTGGCGTGCGGCTTGTTGCTGGCCTGTCGCCGACGCGGCGTGGCGGCGACGCGCTTGGGCTTCTCGACCGCTGGGCGTGGCTTGGTCTCCGGCGCGATCGCAACCGTCTGCTGCGCCTGTAGTGCCGCGATCTGCTGCTGCCGCTCCGCGAAGGCCGCCGCGATGATCGTCCGGCGGCGCTGGTCGAGAAATTCGGTGTATTGCTCGTCCATCTTCCGCAGTTCTTCGGCAGATGGGTTCGGCCCGGCGATGTCGAAGCTGCGGTTCTGCATGAAATCGAAATAGGTGTAGCCGCCGCCGGGTTTGCGGCGGCCTGCGAACTTGGCGTCGCATTGCGTCGCGAGAGCCGCCTTGGCGTCCTTGCTGTCGGCTGTCTTCTCACCCTTCTCGATGCAGTCTTCGTAGTCGACCGGTGCACGGTTCGGCCACCACTCGGCGCCCGCGGCCGACGGCAGCGCCGCCGCGCCGAGCGCGATCGCCAGATGTATCGTGGTGAGCTTTCGAAAACCGGTCATCCTCGTCCTGGGGCTGCAGATCACGCCTAAGTTGCGGGATTCCGCCGCCATGACGCGGTTTTGTCAAGCGAAGCGGCCTGAAACCGCCGGTCTCGGCTCGCGATCGGCTATCAAGCTGTGGAGTTTGCCGCTGAAATCGGGAAATTTGCGGTTAGCTCGGCGCCGGCTGGTCAATATTGACCTACTAACCGGCGCTCGGCGGATATCAGGCGGCGAAATGCTCGGCCGACACCGAGTCGGCGTGCTCGATGTGATCGAGCTCGGACAGCTTGGTGACGCTCTTGCCGCGGCATGACCAGGAGATCAGCGCTTCGTCGCCGCTGATTGAAAGGATGATACCAGTCACGTTGCCATGCGCGGTCACTTCGTCGCCGACCGAAAAAGTCTGGTTCGCGAGTGCTGCCTCGAGCGCGGCCCGCAGGCAAACGGCGTCGCTGCCACCGGCCGCACGGAAGGCAGCGGTGGCCTTGGCGACCATATCCTCGGTGACTTTGAGTTTGTGGGTCATGATCGATCCCTCGATTGGACTGGGCGCAGGTAGCGATAGGCGCCGGAGCTTAACGGTCTGCGATCAGGGCCAAGGTAGCCGTGATCATGAGCGATTTTCCGTTAAGACGACGCGCCGTCACACCTCATCTCCGTGATATATTACCGCTTGCGGTACTTATGCACCCGATCGTCCGACGCGATTTGACGTGCATCAAAAGCGAAACGCGCACCCGGGGGCGCGCGTTGAGTTCAGGATCGACAGCTGTGGGCGCGATCGGATCTCGGTCAGACCGCGATCGAATGCCGGACGTTCGAATTGCGCAGATAGGTGTCGAAGACCGAGGCGACCACGCGCGACAGCCGAACGCCGTCTGCCGTGAGCGTCAGCTTGCCGTGATCGCAGATCACCGCGCCGTCGCGCTGCAATTCGGCGAGCGCTTCCTGCTCCGGGGCGTACCAGTCGTCGGCATAGCCGAACGCGCGGCCCGCCGCGGCGAGGTCGATCTTGCCGTCGCACATGATGCGTTCGATCACATGCGCGCGCAGATTGTCGTCCTTGGTCAGGCCGTGGCCCCGCGCCACCGGCAGGTTGCCGGCCGCGACAGCGCGCGCCCAGGCGCCGGTCTCGACGATGTTCTGGATGTAGCCGCTCGGCGTGCGGCCGATCGAGGTGGCGCCGATGCCGATCAGAGTCTGCGCGGCGTCGGCGGTGTAGCCTTGGAAGTTGCGGTGCAGTTCGCCGGTCTTGGCCGCGACCGCCAGCGTGTCGCCCGGCAACGCGAAGTGATCGATGCCGATCCGTACATAGCCGCCTTTGACCAGGGCTTCCGCCGCGGCGTCGGCCTGCTCGGCGCGCTGCTCCGACTTCGGCAGCGAATCGTCGGGGATCATCCGCTGGTTCTTGGCGACCCACGGCACGTGGGCGTAGCCGAACAGCGCGACGCGGTCGGGCCGCATCTCGACGCATTGCTCGACGGTACGTTGCAGATCTTCCGCGGTCTGATAGGGCAGGCCATAGATCAGGTCGAAGTTGATCTTCGACACGCCGGCCGCCTTGAAGCGATCCATCGCGCGCGCCACCATGTCGGGCGGCTGGATGCGGTTGATCGCAGCCTGAACCTTGGGGTCGAACTCCTGCACACCAAAGCTGGCGCGGGTGAAGCCGAGTTCGCCGATGGTTGTTACCATCTCGTCGCTCAGCGTGCGCGGGTCGCTCTCGATCGCCAGTTCGGCGTCGGGCACGAACTCGAAGCGTTCGCGTAGCAGCGTCATGATCGCGCCGAGGTCTTCCGGAGAGATCACCGTCGGCGTGCCGCCGCCAAAATGCAGATGACGTACCGGCATGGTGCCGGGCATCGCGTCCGCCACCAGGTCGATCTCGTCGATCAGGCTTTCGACGTAGTCGGCGACCGGACCGTATTTCGAGGCCAGCTTCATGTTGCAGCCGCAGTACCAGCACATCTGCTTGCAGAACGGCACGTGCAGATACAGCGAAATCGGCTCGTCGGTGTCGAGCTGAGCTAGCCAGCCGCGATACACCGCTTCCGGGAACTCCTTGGCGAAATGCGGTGCCGTGGGGTAGCTGGTGTACCTTGGTACGGAGCTCTTGGCGTATTTGTCGAGGGCAGACGACATTGCTGGTCTCTCACATCGCCCGCGGATCAACGCGCGGAAATGGTTTCGGAAGGGCCGGCGATCGGCGCTGATCGGCGGCTGGCGTAGATGTTTGCGGCATCCGGTATCGTGGTCCAGTCCGCCACGAAGCGGCAGCAATCGTCGCCGCGCGCTCCGCAAGTGGTTTCCGTCACCCGGGTATAGGGCGATACCAGCGCCTGAAACAGCCGTTGAAATACGGAGGCGTGCCAGACACAGACCTGGTGGTCGGCGTGTTCGCCGGCGCACAGCGGGTTGTGGGCGATCTCGAACGTGACGGTTTTACCGGCCTTGGCGGAGAACTGGCCCGACCCCGCGAAGGTCCAGGCGTGGGCGGTGATCGCCTTGGTCAGCATCTTGGCGGCCAGCGAAGCGGGCATGACCTTCAGCACGGCCTGCGCCAGCTTGGGGATGCGGTTGGCCAGGATGTAGTCGCCGGTGCGCAGCCCGGCGTCGGCCAGGATCGCAGCCGCTTGGAGCGGCGGCAGCACCTTGCGCACGGCCCGGTGGATGGCGGCCACCGGGCGCTCGTCGACCATCGCGCTCGGCGGATGTGCAAGCCAGTCGCTGGCCGCCGCTTCCGAGAATATGTCGGCGGCGGCCGGTTCGAGGCCGGCCGCGTCGAGCGCGTGGATCAGTTGGATGACGGCGTTGGGTCCGATCTCGGACACCGCCGGCATCCCGCTGTCAGTGGCGTGTGACGGAACCTGCGTCATGGGTGTCCGCCATGCGGCTGGTTACGGATTTGGCGAGCGCGGCCTTGGCATCGGCTTCGCTCTCTTCCATCTGCTCGGTGCCGCCGCCACAGGCCGAGACGATCGCCATTTGCGATGCCGCCGCCTTACGCGAGCGGTCGGCATTGGCTTCCCAATCGGCCATCTGGGCGTGCGAGATCTTGCGGGTCTCGTCGAAATGGAAGTCGACCTTCTTCTTAGACTGCGGCCCCCAATAGCCGACGCGGCCGAGATCGTAGAACTTGCGTTCGAAGCCGGCCTTGAGGAACGCTTTCAGGCAGCCGAGCAGATAGCGCCGCCGGCGCCCGGTGCCCGACCAGGGATAGGAGAAGAACGCCTTGTACATGTAGAAGCGGCGATAGTTGTTCATCACCCGGTCGAGCAGCTCGCCGCGCTCCATCGCCGCCGGCTTCACGATCGGCGTGACGAAATTGTACTTGGCGAAGTCGAACACCTCGACCTTGTCGCTGAGTTCCTTGAACAGCGGCGTGAACGGCCACGGCGTGTACATTGACCAGTTGGCGAGGTCCGGCTTCCAGTCCATCGCCATGCGGTAGGTTTCTTCCAGCGTCTCCGGCGTCTCGGAATCGAGGCCGACGATGAACTGGGCTTCGACCACGATACCGGCTTCGCGCAAGAGGCGGATCGCCTTCTTGTTGTCGGAGATCTTGGTTTCCTTGTTGAACAGGTCGAGCTTGAGCTGCGCCGCGGCCTCGGTGCCGAGCGAGACGTGCATCAGGCCGGCTTCGTTGTAGAATTTGAGCAACTGTTCGTCGCGCAAAATGTCGGTGACACGGGTGTTGATGCCCCACTGCACCTTCTTGTTCAGGCCGCGCGCGATCAGCTCTTCGCAGAACTGAATGAACTTCTTGCGGTTGATGGTGGGCTCTTCGTCGGCCAGGATGAAGAAGCCGACCTGGTATTTCTCGACCAGCTCCTGGATTTCGTCGACCACCTTCTTCGGGTCGCGGACGCGGTAGTCGCGCCAGAATTTCCACTGCGAGCAGAACGAGCAGGTGAACGGGCAGCCGCGCGCCATATTGGGAATCGCGACGCGGGTGTTCATCGGGATGTATTTGTACAGCGACCAGTCGAGCACGCTCCAGTCAGGGCTGATGGCGTCGAGGTCCTTGACGGTCGGCGCCGCCGGCGTCGCGACGATCTTGCTCTCGCCGTTCATGCCTTCGGTGTAGGCGAGGCCCTTGATGCTGGCGCGGTTTTCCGGCCACTGGCCCGAGGCGATCGCGCGGGCGAGATCGACCACGATCTCTTCACCTTCGCCGCGCACGATGACGTCGACCCAGGGCGCTTCGCTCAGCACCTGCTGATACATGAAGGTAGCATGGACGCCGCCGAGCACGGTAACGATCTTCGGGTTGACCTGCTTGGCGATCTTCAGAGCCTCTTCGGCTTTGTAGATCGACGGCGTGATCGATGTGGTACCGACCATGTCGGGTTGGTAGTCGGCAATGATCTTCGCGAGCTTCTCGTCCGAGGTGTCCTCGGTCATCGCGTCGATGAATTTGAGGTCGGTGAAGCCGTTGGCTTTCAGCGCGCCCGCCAGATAAGGCGCCCAGGCCGGCGGCCAGTGGCCGGCGATTTCGGCGCCACCGGAATGATAATTCGGGTGAATGAGAAGGATGCGCACTGACATTTCTCCCGTGATTGTCAAGAAGTGATGACACACGAAGTGTCAATGATTATTGACGCAGATCAAACAAAACGGTGCTTTGGTAGTTGATCGGGTCATCAACTTTTGCAGTCGCGCGCTCTTGCGAGCGGTCAAGTTTCCGCGGTGAAGTTGCTGTCGTGTTGAAGCGCGTCGATCGCATCGACGTTCAGGCAATAGTTTTGGTAGGCCGGCACCAGCGTGCCTGCGGCGATGTCCGCGTCGCACTCCTGCTTATGGCTGCACATCGCGCAGGTGCGCCGCAGATCGTTGAGCAGCATCGGCTCCTTCTCGGCGAGCGCGCGGATGCTGATGCGAAGCGCGTCGAGCAGGCAGGGTAGTTCCTTGGCGCTGCTGCCCTTGGTGGCGAGCGCGCGCACTTCGGCGGGTGACAGCCCGAGATCCTTCACCATATTGGCCATCGCGCGTCCGAACGCTTCGAGTTCAGCCGGACTGGCGGTGATTTCTTCCCACTGTTCGACGACAGCGGCGACGGCATCGATGACGGGCGCGTTGTTGTGCTTCGGATGGCCGGATGCAGTCATGGGTGCCTCCAACGCGACTGGTTTGCTGATATACTCAGCGAGGTTCTGCATCCCATTGCGCCAGATCAAGGAGCACGGCCGGGTTGCGTTGGATCAAAGACAGCTGGTTGTGTTCGAACGGCTTCGGCCCGCATTGATCGCATCCCGACGCGGGTGAGAGCTCGGCTCTCGCGCTGCCAAAAGACAGCCGCTCGCAAAGCGGATCAGACATTGGGAGGTGGACTTGCTGCTTGCGCTTTTCGCCGACATTCACGCCAACCGGCAGGCCTTCACGGCGTGCCTGACTCAGGCGCGGGAGCAGGGCGCGGAGAAATTCGTGCTGCTTGGTGATTATGTCGGCTACGGCGCCGATCCCGACTGGGTCGTGGGCGCGGTGATCGAATTGGTCGGAGACGGCGCGCTGGCGATCCTGGGCAATCACGACAGTGCGATCGGCAATCCGAAGGTGCAGATGAACGCCGAGGCGGAAGCGGCGATCGAGTGGACGCGCGGCCAGCTCGACGTGACGCAGCGCCGGTTTCTCGCCGATCTGCCGATGAAGCAGGAGGACGGCAATCTGCTGTTCGTCCACTCCGAAGCAACGCGGCCGGAGGGCTGGATCTACGTCACCGACACCTCGATTGCGTCGCGCAGCATGCAATCGGTCGCGGCGCATGTGACGTTCTGCGGCCACGTGCACAAGCCTGCGCTGTATTCGCTGTCGGTCACCGGCAAGATGACCACCTTCGTGCCGACCAGCGACGTACCGGTGCATCTGCTGCCCGGCCGGCAATGGCTCGCCGTGCTCGGCTCGGTCGGGCAGCCGCGCGACGGCAACCCTGCAGCGGCTTACGCGCTGTACGACACCGCCAAGCACGAACTCACCTATTGCCGCGTGCCCTATGACGTCGAGGGCGCAGCGCGGCGGATCCGCGACAACGGCCTGCCGGTCTGGCTCGCCGAGCGGCTGCTCGTGGGACGCTGATCGCCATGGATGCGCCTTCGTTCGAGCCCGGCAGCAGCGTCGACGGCTACGTCATCGAGGGCGCGTTGCATCGCGGCGGCATGGCGTCGCTGTTCGCCGTCCATCGCAACGACAATCCGATGCCGATGGTGATGAAGATCCCGCGCACCGGCGAGGGCGAGGACCCGGCCGCGATCGTCAGCTTCGAGATGGAGCAGATGCTGATGCCGCGGCTTTCCGGGCCGCACGTGCCGCAGTTCGTGGCGCTGTCCGATTTCTCCAGGCACCCCTATATCGTGATGGAGCGGATTGCCGGTGAGCCGCTGCTGGCGCGGCTGCCGGATCTGCCGCTACCTTATGACGAAGCGGTCGCGATCGCCGCCAAGGTCGCCGTGGCAGTGGCCGACTTGCATCGCCAGCACGTCATCCATCACGATATCAAGCCGAGCAACATCATGTTTCGCCCGAGCGGCGAGGCGGTGATGCTCGACATGGGCCTCGCCTGCAGCGATCAACTGCCTGATCTGATGCAGGAGGAATTCCGGCTGCCGTTCGGCACCGCGCCCTACATGGCGCCGGAGCGCCTGCTTGGCGTGCGCAACGATCCGCGCAGCGACCTGTTTGCGCTCGGCGTGCTGCTCTACTTCTTCACCACCGGCACCCGCCCGTTCGGCGAAACCGAAACGATGTACGGCATGCGCCGGCGGTTGTGGCGCGATCCGGTGCCGCCGCGCAAATTGCGGCCGGACTATCCGCCGTGGCTGCAGGAAGTCGTGCTGCGCTGCCTGGAGATTCAGCCGCAGTGGCGCTACCCGACGGCGGCGCAACTGGTGTTCGATCTCACGCATCCCGGCGCAGTCAAGCTCACCACGCGGTCGGAGAAGCTGAAGCGTGATCCGCTGCGCACCGTGCTGCGCCGCCGCTTCAACAAGGAGTTGACGCGGCCGCGCCGCGAGACGCTCGCCGCGCATCTCGCCTCGGCGCCGATCGTCGCGGTGGCGATCGACATTTCCGAAGGCTCTGCGGCCCTCAACGATGAATTGCGGATCACCGCAGGCCGCATTCTCGCGACCCTGCCGTCGGCGCGGCTCGCCTGTCTCAACGTGCTGAAGCTCGGGCGGATGACGATCGACCGCACGCTCGACGAACACGGCCACAACAAACACGTGGACCGGCTGGTGGCGCTGCGGCACTGGGCCGAGCCGCTCAAGCTGTCCGAGGATCGCCTGACCGCGCATGTGCTCGAGGCGGTCGATCCGGCCTCGGCGATCCTGGAGTTCGCGCAAGCGAGCCGGGTCGATCACATCCTGATCGGCGCCCGCCGCAACTCAATGCTGCGCACCCTCGGTGGCAGCGTCTCCGCGAAGGTCGCGAGCGAGGCCAACTGCACCGTCACCATCGTCCGCGACCCCGCGCTGCGGCTGACGAGATCAGGCAAGCCGGCGGACGCGCAGGATAGCCGTAAAAGCGTGTGAGTGTAAGTAAGACCTCCCCCGTCATTGCGAGCGCAGCGAAGCAATCCATAGCGCCGAGCCCGGAGCTGGATTGCTTCGTCGCGGAGCCTGTGCCCGGACGGCGCAAAGCGCCGATCCGGGTGCTCCTCGCAATGACGGGGAGACGTCGGAGGTGAAATCGGGCGCCGGCAATCAACTCACGTCAGGCAATCAACTCACGTCAGCCGATTGGTCCGATCTTCCAAAGCGAAAGCCTCTCCCCGTCATTGCGAGCGCAGCGAAGCAATCCAGCGCCGAGCACTGCGCTGGATTGCTTCGTCGCTTCGCTCCTCGCAATGACGGGGAGACGCCGGAGGTGAAATCGGGCGCCGACAATCACCTCACGTCAGGCGATCAATTCACGTCAGGCGATTGGTCCGATCTTCCAAAGCGAAAGCCTCTCCCCGTCATTGCGAGCGCAGCGAAGCAATCCACAGCGCCGAGCACTGCGCTGGATTGCTTCGTCGCTTCGCTCCTCGCAATGACGGGGAGACGCCGGGGTTTAAATAGAGCGCCGACCCGTTGGTTCGTAATGACGCAAGCGGATGTCGAGGCCTAAAAGTGTGCCGACGATCAGCTGATCATCAGCCGATCGTCGACCGCCGCCACGCCAGGGGTCGACCAGGCCGCATTCTGGGCGGCGCGGCGTTCGTCCCAGGTCTCGACGCTGCCTTCAAGCACGACCATGTTGCCGTTCTTCACCGTGACGCGAATGCCCTTCGAGGCGATTTCGGCGTGACGTTCGAGCGCGGATTCCAGACAGGCCCTGATCTGCGTATGATCGTCGATCGGGTTGTTGATGACGATGTTGTTGGTGACGCCGACGACGCCGACGAGCTTGCGGACATCATCCTCGGCCGCGGCACGTTCGTAGTGCCAATCGACCCGGCCGCTCAGCGTCAGCCAGCCATCCTCCACCTGGACGTCGATCGAGCTGGCCGGCACCAGCACATTCCAGTCGAGAATATCGACCGCGCGCTGCGCGATGCGATCGTCCGCCGTCTTGGTGAAAGGATAGCGAACCTCGATGTGCTCCGAAATCGCGTGCACGCCCTTGACGCGGCGTGTCGCCGCGATCGCCGCAAGCTTCTCGGCATAACTGATCACGTAACCGGTGAGGATCACGACGTCGCGTTCGACAGCGACGTTGATATGTCCGCTGTTGAAGCTGGGATCGAACTCGAACTCGTCAAGGATGCTTTGACGGAGCTGGGACTCAGACATGCTTGGCCTCTGAAGTTCCGCTGCGCGAACGCGCGGCATCTTCCGTGGTTGAAGGTCAAACACATTGATCCCAATCAACGGAATGCGACGCCGTGGTTGATCTGCGTCAAACCTGTCATCATGGTTTCATCGCCGTAATCTCAACAATTCCCTCGTCGACCATCTCCGGGATGGTCCGGGCCTTGCAATGCGTTCCGTTCGCATGCGGCAATGTCACCTCCTGCTGACACTTGCCGTCGCGAACTCGGACGTAGTGGCTCGACCAGCGGAAGGTCGGCGGCGCTCCGTGCGCCGGCGCGGTGGAATGCAGAGGCGGAGAAAGCGATGTCGGACGTGTTGTCAAACGAGTTGATGCAGAAGATGGACGCCTATTGGCGGGCCGCGAACTACTTGTCGGTCGGGCAGATCTATCTGCAGGACAACCCGCTTCTGCAGGAGCCGCTGCGGCTCGAGCATCTCAAGCCGCGGCTGCTCGGCCATTGGGGCACGACACCGGGACTGAACCTGCTTTATGTGCATCTCAACCGGATGATCACCGCGCACAATCTTGATATGATCTATATCATCGGTCCCGGCCATGGCGGTCCCGGGCTGGTGGCGAATTCCTATCTCGAAGGCTCCTATACCGAGCGCTATCCGGCGATCGAGCGCAACAGCAATGGTCTACAGCGGCTGTTTCGGCAGTTCTCGTGGCCGGGCGGGGTGCCGAGCCATGTGTCTCCGGAAACTCCCGGCTCGATCCACGAGGGCGGTGAGCTCGGCTACTCGCTGGCGCATGCCTATGGGGCGGCGTTCGACAATCCGGATCTGATCGTCGCCTGCGTGGTCGGAGACGGCGAGGCCGAGACCGGCGCGCTGGCGACGAGCTGGCACTCCAACAAATTCCTCAATCCGGCGCGCGACGGCGCCGTGCTGCCGATCCTGCATCTCAACGGCTTCAAGATCGCCAACCCGACGGTGCTGGCGCGGATCAGCCGGCAGGAATTGACCGATCTGATGCGCGGCTACGGCTACGAGCCGATCGTCGTCGAGGGCGACGATCCGGCGATCGTGCATCATTCGCTCGCCGCGGCGCTGGAGAAGTCGTTGACCGATATCCGCGCGATCCATGCGGCGGCGAGGCATGAAGGCGTCACCGCGCGGCCGCGCTGGCCGATGATCATCATGCGGACGCCGAAGGGCTGGACCGGGCCGAAGCAGGTCGACGGCAAGCCGGTGGAGGGCACCTGGCGGGCGCATCAGGTGCCGATCGCCAATTTCAACACCCCCGAACACATCACGCTGCTGGAGGAGTGGCTTCGCAGCTACCGGCCCGACGAACTCTTCGATGCGAACGGCCGCTTCCGCGACGAGCTTGCGGCGCTGGCGCCGACCGGCCATCGCCGGATGGGCGCCAATCCGCACGCCAATGGCGGTGAACTGCTGCAGCCGCTGTCGATGCCGGACTTCCGCGACTACGCGGTCGCGCTATCGGCGCCGGGCTCCGTCAAGGCGGAAGCAACGCGCGTCCTCGGCAGCTTCCTGCGCGACGTGATGCGAGATAATCTCGAGACCCAGAACTTCCGGCTGTTCGGGCCCGACGAGACCGCCTCGAACCGGCTCGACGGCGTCCTCGAAGTCACCGATAAGGAATGGATGGCGGATATCGAAAGCGTCGATGTCGCGCTTGGTCCGAACGGCCGGGTGATGGAGGTGCTGAGCGAGCATCTGTGCCAGGGCTGGCTCGAGGGCTACCTGCTGACCGGACGTCACGGCCTGTTCTCGTGCTACGAGGCCTTCATCCACATCGTCGACTCGATGTTCAACCAGCACGCCAAATGGCTGAAGGCGTGCGCGTCGATCCCGTGGCGGCGGCCGATCGCCTCGCTGAACTACCTGCTGACGTCGCATGTCTGGCGGCAGGATCACAACGGCTTCTCGCATCAGGACCCCGGCTTCATCGACCACGTCCTCAACAAGAAGGCCAGCGTGGTCCGGGTCTATCTGCCGCCGGACGCCAACACGCTGCTGTCGGTGGCGGATCACTGCCTGCGCAGTCGCAACTACGTCAACGTCATCGTGGCCGGCAAGCAGCCGGAATGGCAGTGGCTCGACATGGACGATGCGGTCCGTCACTGCTCGGCCGGCGCCGGCGTGTGGGAATGGGCCAGCAATGACGACGGCGATCCAGATGTCGTGATGGCCTGCGCCGGCGACGTGCCGACGGTGGAGACGCTGGCGGCCGTCACGCTGTTGCGCCAATACGTGCCGGACATCCGCATCCGCGTCGTCAACGTGGTCGACCTGATGGTGCTGCAGCCGAGCTCCGAGCACCCGCACGGCTTCGACGACCGCCGCTTCGACGAGATGTTCACCACCGACAAGCCGGTGATCTTCGCCTATCACGGCTATCCGTGGCTGATCCACCGGCTGACCTATCGCCGGCGCAATCACTTCAACATCCATGTGCGCGGCTACAAGGAGGAGGGCAGTACCACAACACCGTTCGACATGGTGGTGCTGAACGACCTCGATCGTTACCGCCTGGCGCTGGATGCAATCCGTCGGATCCCCCGCCTCGCCAGTGAGGTCGAAGCCGCGACCGCGCGCTACTGGTCGACGATGCAGCGGCACAAGCTGTACATCGCCGAGCACGGCGACGACATGCCGGAGGTACGCGACTGGCGCTGGCAGGGCTAAGCCGCGATCGCTCGGTGGCATAGCCGGCGAACTGATTAGCCGCCGTCTACCGCAGCATGAGGCGCGGAGCCTCACTCGGGCGACGGAATGCTGAGCCTGCGCCCGCAATGCGTCAAAGGGGGCGGGCCGATGAAAGCGCGCGACGAGGCCTCGCCTCGCTGCGCATCCCGCCGGCCTCTCTGCGCGGTAACGTCCCCGGCCTGCCGGTCGTCCATTGGTCGCGCGACGTCTGCGGCCCGCGCTCCGCTCGCAACTAAAATTGCAGCCTGGCCACGCCGACTGGCGCAGCATAGCGATGCGTGCGATCAATCGCATATTCGAAAATTGAAGCATTTACCCGAAAAGCGATCGGCGACAATCTCCGGCTTAGCCGTCGGGCCTCGTTTGGACTACGCGGGTAAGGCTTCGAGCGCAAAATTAACGAGAGTGAAGGTCTGCCGCGCTACAGCGAACGTCAGTGAGTTTCGGATCAAGGCGGTCATCCGGCCGCAGCCGGACAGTCGAGAAAGGCGCTTTGAGGTTGACCAGGTCGACGTGCATCGCGGAGCCGGCCGGTTGGCTGGGCTTGGAGATCGCGCCGGCGCCCGCGTCGGACCGGCGGACCGCGCGACCGCAGGGTGGGGTCGAAGCCCAGCCGCAGAGCGCAGCCCGACGCATCCGCTTCTCCGCCATCCGCGGGGCGCGACCGTGCCTGCGAGGCTTCGCATGACCCCACTCGACAATCTGCAAAAAGCACTGAACGGTCGCTCCGGCCTGATGCTGCCGGCCGACACGTATTCTCGGCTGGAGAGCCGGCTGCTGCTGCTCGCCCGCCGGATTGGCGTGCCGTGTATCAGCGAACTTGTCCGGAAGATAAAGGATCGCCCGGAGACGCTGATCCATTGCGTGGTCGAAGCGATTATCAGCAACGAGATCCGCGCTTTCCGCGACAAGACGCCGTTCGATCATGTCAACGACGGCGTACGCCCGGAATTGATGCGTGCCGGACGGCGTCGTCTGCGAATCCGGTGGTGCCTGTCGCTCGGTGCAGCGCAGACGATGGTCGGCCTGCCCGACAGCTACAAGGTCTGCCCGACGCGTCGCGGCGTCGATCTGCCGAATGCGAGTTCGGCCGCTGCGTCCGGTCGTGCCGGTGGGGTGAAACCGATGAGTACCTTCGGCCGGTGATGGAGGGCTCGGATTGACCTCGGAGACTGTCGGTGCCGATCGTGTGGTGTTCGGCCGTGGCTACCCTGTCTGGATCATGGGCATCGACGGCACGTGGCGGCGGAGCTGTGTGCTCAAATCGGTATCGAACAACGAGGCGGAACTCGAACTCGAGGGCTCCATCGAAGGGCTCAACCTCAAGGAGTTCTTCCTGCTGCTGTCGTCGACCGGCCTGGCGTATCGGCGTTGTGAACTGATCCGCGTCAACGGCTCTGAAATCGACGTGCGTTTCCTCAACACCAGGAGCAAGCCCGGCCGGGCTGGGGGACGAGACGATCGCGATACGTGACGTTTGGCGGCAGAAAACTTGCCCATGGCGCCAGCACACCTTCGCGTATGCGATTTGGGGAATAGGCCGACAATGTTCTCGATGATTGGACCGGCCGAAGGTGGTCGCCAAATACCCGGCGATGATGCGCCACCTAATCGGTCGGCCTCCGGTCTTGAGCGGGGCGACTGCAGTGACGGCGCGGGTATTGAAGCCGTAGCCGGGCTGACAGCCGATGCCCCGCAGCAGCCAAAGTCGGTCCATCGCAACGACCGCACCAGTTATCCACCCGGAACAGCCGTGTGCGAACAGCTAAGCTTGCTCGAGTCCGCCTCCTGGTGTTATGCGAAGAAGAGTTGCTTGTTCATGAATATCTTAATCGATGAGTTGTGCGTCGCGCGATGGCGGTTCTGGATTTCGGGCCGTGAGTTCCCACTCCCTGCTTTTCACGCAAGATCGCTCCGCGCAATAACAGCGGAAGCAGATAGCACCGCTGGTGTTGTCTGTTCGTGTTCCAATTGATTTGGTTGCTCTGAGCGTGTCGTTGCTGAGTCTTATCAATACGAGGGCTGGTGTTGTCAGGCGCGTTTTTCGCAGCCGTTTGGAGGTCGACCGATGAATGAGGCATCGTCAGGAGGGGAGGTTTTTGTCGTCGATGACGATCCGGCCGTGCGCGAAACCCTCTCGATCGTTCTGTCGGCTGCCGGCTACGAGGTGATCTGTTTCGCCGACGGCGAATCACTTCTCGCGGTCGCGCGCAGCCGCAGCCCGGCCTGTATCCTGCTCGACGTGCATATCCCCGGCCGGTCCGGCCTCGATATCCTGGCGGAACTGCACGCAGAGGATTATCCCGCACCGATCTTCATGATTTCCGGCAAGGGCGACATCGCGATGGCGGTCAACGCCATCAAAAACGGTGCGCTCGATTTCATCGAGAAGCCGTTTCGCGGCAAGGAGATCGTCAGCCGCGTCGAGGAGGCGATCGAAGCGTTCCAGCGCCGCCGCGATCCCGGGAAGACCGCCAAGGCGCCGTCCTATAAATTCCCCGGCAAGGAACCGCTGACGCTGCGCGAGCGCGAGGTGCTGGAGCTGTTTGCATCCGGCAACACCAACAAGGAGGCGGGCCGTCAGCTCGGCATCAGCCCGCGCACGATCGAGTATCACCGCGCCAACATCATGAAGAAGCTCGGCGCCCGCAACGCCACCGATCTGGTCCGCATCGTGATGACGGCCTCCAGGGTCTGACGTCGCGGGCAGGCGCGCTCAGAGCGTGCCGGGGAAGGCGCCGCCGTCGAGCAGGATGTTCTGCCCGGTGATGTAGCCCGAGCGCGCGCCGCACAGGAACGCGCAGGCGAGGCCGAATTCCTCCGGGTCGCCGAACCGGCCGGCGGGGTTCTCGTTCATCCGGGTCTGCAGGATCTGCTCGACCGGTACGCCTGACGCCTTGGCCTGACCGGCGGAGACGCCGCGCAGCCGGTCGGTGTCGAACGGGCCGGGCAGCAGCGCATTGATCGTCACATTGTGCCGCACCGTCTTGCGCGACAGGCCGGCGACGAAGCCGGTGAGGCCGGTGCGTGCGCCATTGGACAGGCCGAGCACGTCGATCGGCGCCTTCACGGCAGCCGAGGTGATGTTGACGATGCGGCCGAACTTGCGCTCGATCATCTTGTCGACGGTCGCCTTGATCAGCTCGATCGGCGTCAGCATGTTGGCGTCGAGTGCCTTGATCCAGTCGTCGCGGGTCCAATCGCGGAAATTGCCGGGCGGCGGGCCGCCGGCGTTGTTGACCAGGATGTCGGGCTCGGGACAGGCCTGCAGCGCCGCGGCGCGGCCCTCCGGCGTGGTGATGTCGCCGGCGACTTCCAGGATCTCGACGTCCGGATAAGCCTTGCGCAGCGCGGCGGCGGCCTCCGCGAGCGCTTCGGCGCCGCGCGCCGTCATCGTCACATGCACGCCCTCGGCGGCGAGCGCCTCGGCGCAGGCGCGCCCCAGTCCCTTGCTCGATGCGCACACCAGCGCGCGGCGGCCTTTGATTCCCAGATCCACGTTTCACTCCCGGATGCTTGGCGATGTCGATGCGGCCGGCACTCTAGCCATCCCGGTCCGGCATGGTAAGGGGAGGGCAACGCATAACGCATCACCGGGAAACGCGGCATGGATCCACTGTTCGACGTCAGCAACGAAGTCATTCTGGTCACCGGCGCCTCGCAGGGGCTCGGGCGGCAATTCGCCCGCGTGCTCGCCGAGCGCGGCGCCGCCGTGATGCTCGCCGCGCGCCAGACCGACAAGCTGAAGGCGCTGGAACAGGAGATCAAAGATAAAGGCGGCCGCGCCGTCGCGGTGCAAATGGACGTCACCGATCTGGCGTCGATGGCGAGCGCGCTCGACCAAGCCGAAGCCGCACTCGGGCCGATCACCGTGCTGATCAACAACGCCGGCGTCGCCACCGAGAAGCTCGCGGTCGACACCAGCGAGGCCGATTGGGACAAGGTGATCGGCGCCAATCTCAAGGGGGCATATTTCCTCGCCACCGAAGTGGCGCGGCGGATGATCGCCCGGCAGCAGGGCGGCAACATCGTCAACATCGCCTCGGTGCTCGGCCAGAGCGTGCTGAAATTCGTCTCGCCCTACGCCATCTCCAAGGCCGGCATCATCCAGGCCACCAAGGCGCTGGCGCTCGAACTCGCGTCGTCGCGCATCCGCGTCAACGCGCTCGCCCCCGGCTACATCGACACCGACATCAACCGCGACCTGTGGGCCACGCCCGCTGGCGAAAAGCTGATCAAGAGCATCCCGCAACGCCGCGTCGGCCACGAAACCGACCTCGACGGCGCGATCCTGCTGCTGTCGTCGAACGCGTCGAGGTACATGACGGGCAGCGTGGTGACGGTGGATGGCGGGTTCTTGCTGGGGTAGCGAGTAGTGCCGGAGCCGCGGCGCGAGGCCGCTGCGACGCCGGCGCCGCGGCGCGCGTCACGACACAGCCTCTCGTTCGCTCGCCCCAAGCACGTCATTCCGGGGCACGCAGCGCAGCTGCGTGAACCCGGAATCCCGGAGCGTTCAGCGACCGGCCTTTTCCGCAACATCGAGATTCCGGGTTCGCGCTACGCGCGCCCCGGAATGACGGTGCGTGGGGCTGGGCGGACTGGCGTCTGCTACTTCTCTGCCCCCACCGCGGTCATTCCGGGGCACGCAGCGCAGCTGCGTGAACCCGGAATCTCGCAGCGTTCTGCGACCGGCCTTCGCCCCAATTTCGGGATTCCGGGTTCGCTCACTTCGTGAGCGCCGCGGAATGACGTGCCTGGGGCTTAGAGGGCTTTGCGACTTCTCTTTGTTGTTCCGTTCGCGGCTTCTCTCGTTGCATCTGTGAAGCTGCCCGTTGCATCGGCTCGCCGCTTTCTGTCGTAGCAACCTCCTCAATTCGCCCGCATCTCCCCCTTGATCATATCCGCCGCCTTCTCGCCGATCATGATCGTCGGCGCGTTGGTGTTGCCGCCGATCAAAGATGGCATCACCGAGGCGTCGACGATGCGCAGGCCCGCGACGCCTCGCACCTTCAGGCGCGGGTCGACCACCGCACGCGCATCGTCCGCCGCGCCCATCTTGCAGGTGCCGACCGGGTGGTACACGGTGTCGACGCGGGCGCGCAGGATGGCGCGGATGTCGTCGTCGGTGCGGACGTTGGCGGTGAACAGATCCTTCTGCTGCAGGGCGCGCAGCGCAGGCGCCTGCATCAGCCGCTGCGTCGTCTTGTAGCCGGCGACCATCGCCTCGAGATCATCGGCGTCGCCGAAGAAGTTCGGATCGATCCGCGGCGGCGCCAGCGGATCGGCGCTGCCGAGCCCGACGCTGCCGCGGCTCTTCGGGCGCAGCAGGCAGACATGGCAGGAAAACCCCGTGCCCCAGTGCCGCTTGCGGCCATGGTCGTCGACCATCGCCATGCCGAAATGCAGCTGGATGTCCGGCACGTCGAGGTCCGGTCGCGTCTTCAGGAAGCCGCCGCATTCGGCGAAGTTGGTGGTCAGCGGCCCGCGTCCCTCGCGGCGATACTGGCCGATCGTGGACAGCAGCCGGCCGATGCCGGTGAAGCTGGTGCCGGTGAAGTACGGCGCATCGGACTGATAGGCGAAGATGAAGTCGGGATGGTCCTGCAGATTCTGTCCGACGCCCGGCAGGTGCTGCAGCGTCGCGATGCCGTGCCGCTGCAGCATCTCGCCGTAGCCGACGCCGGACAGCTGCAGCAACTGCGGCGTCTGGAACGTGCCCGAGGCGAGGATCACTTCGCGGCGTGCGCGCAGCTGCCGCGTCTCGTTGTCCTTGTGATATTCGACGCCGACGGCGCGGCCGCCCTCGAACAGGATTCGCGTCGCCTGCGCGCCGGTCTCGACCCGCAGGTTCGGCCGCGTCGTCCTATGCGGATGCACGTAAGCGCGCGCGGCGCTCCAGCGCTCGCCGTCGTGCTGGGTGAGCTGATACAGGCCGAGGCCCTCCTGCTCCTCGCCGTTGAAGTCGTCGCGGACGCGGAATTGCGCCTCGCGCGCCGCCTGCAGGAAGATCTCGTGCACCGGATTGTCGGTGCGCAGCCGCTCGACGTGCAAGGGGCCGCTCTGGCCGTGATATGCGCCGTTGAACTCGGCGTTGTTCTCGGCGCGCTTGAAAAAGGGCAGCACGTCCGCATAGGACCAGCCTCTCGCGCCGAGTTCGGCCCAGCGGTCGTAGTCCCATTTGTGGCCGCGGATATACACCATGGCGTTGATGGCGGACGAGCCGCCGAGCGCCTTGCCGCGCGGCTGATAGCCGATGCGGCCGTTCAGGCCCGGCTGCGGCACCGTCTCGAAATGCCAGTTGTTGAGCTTGCTTGGCACCATCAGCGACAGCGCGTAGGGCGTCTTGACTACCCAATTGTCGCCGGGGCCGCCGGCCTCGAGCAGCGCCACCGACGTGCCGGGATCCTCCGACAGCCGTCCGGCCACTGCGCATCCTCCCGAGCCGCCGCCGACCACGACAAAGTCATGCGTCTCCGTCATCGTGTCCTCCTGGATTCTTGTTGTTTGTTAGAAGCGCCGGCTCTGCGTCCGGTCGCTGGTCGTCACATCGTCAGCTCAGGACAGCCATCGCAGCAGTTTCGACAGCCGCGCGATCTTGCCGCCGTAAGGCGGATACAGATCGGCGAAGCGGTTGTAGGGCGAGCGATAGAACACCGGCTTGAGCTGGCTGAACGTGTTGAAGCCCCATTCGCCGTGATACGCGCCGGTGCCGGACGCGCCGACGCCGCCCATCGGCTGGTTCTGCTGCGCGAAGTGCACCAGGCAATCGTTGATGGTCACGCCGCCCGACACCGTGCGGGCCAGCACCTCGTCGCGCGCGGCCTCATCGGTGCCGAACCAGTACAGCGCCAGCGGTCGGTCGCGGCCGTTGACGAAGCGGATCGCCTCCGCCGCATCATCCACGCCGAGGATCGGCAGCAGCGGGCCGAAGATCTCTTCCTGCATGATCTTCATGTCGGGCGTCGCGCCGAGCACCAACGTCGGCGGAAACTTGCGCCGGCTGCTCCACGCCGGATCGTCGGCGGGTGCCGGCTGCAGCAGTTTGGCACCCTGCGCGGCGGCGTCGTCGGCGAGGCCCTGCAGCCGCGCATAGTGCCGGTCGGCGACGATCGAGGTGTAGTCGGGGTTGGCCGGATCGCTGCCGAACATTCGCCCCATCGCGGCGCGGATCTTGTCCGCCAGCGCTTCGACCTTGTCACGCGGCGCCAGCACGTAGTCCGGCGCGATGCAGGTCTGGCCGGCATTCATCAGCTTGGCATAGGCGATCCGCGGCGCGACCTCGTCGAGATCGGCGGAGCGATCGACGAGCGTCGGCGACTTGCCGCCGAGCTCGAGCGTCACCGGCGTCAGGTTGCGGCCGGCCGCCTCGGCGACGATGCGGCCGACCCGGGTCGAGCCGGTGAACATCAGATGGTCGAACGGCAGCCGCGCGAACGCCTCGGCGATGCCGTCCTCGATCCCGGTCACCACCATCTCGTCGGCGTCGAAGGTGGCCGCGACGGTCTCCTGCAGCAGCGCCGAGAACGCCGGCGACAATTCGCTCGGCTTGATCATCACCCGGTTGCCCGCGGCGAGCGCACCGATCGCCGGCGCGACGGTCAGCTGCAGGGGATAATTCCAGGGCGCGATGATGCCAACGACGCCGAGCGGCTGCGGCAGCAGCCGGTTCTGCCCCGGCCAGAACTGCAGCTCGGTCTTCACCTTGCGCGGCGCCATCCAGCGTTTGAGGTGTTTGGACGTATGCTTGATGTCGCCGAGCAGGCTGAGCGTCTCGGCGATCAGCGTCTCGACCGCGCAGCGATGGCCGAAATCGGCCGAGATCGCCTGCTCGAACCGCTGCTCGTTGTCCGTCAGCAGGCTGCGCAGCCGCCTCAAGCGGTCGAGCCGCTGCTCCAGCGTCGCCGGAGCGTCGGCGCGCGAGCGCTCGACCATGCGATCAAAACTGTCCCGCAGGGCATTGGCCCCCAAGCCGGTCGACGGCTGGTCCAGCGACCGGTCCAACGGCTGGTCCATGGCGCACTCCCAATCCGGCCGGTTGTTCTGAAATTGGGCCGCTTTCGGCGAAGTCTTGCAGGCGCGCGGGGCCGCCGCAACCGCATCCGGTTCCGGCCGTCATATAATCTTGAAAATCTGCGTCACGGGGCTTCCCAAATCCCCCGCGCATTGCTAGACACCCCTCGCGCCCCGGGCACTGCCCCGGGCCCCTTCTCAGGAAGCTTCCGGGAGGATCAATCGACGCCCTTGGGCGTTGATGGTCATCTGCTTTCTGAGGATCGCGCAAAGGTTTAACGCGGGGTGGAGCAGCCCGGTAGCTCGTCAGGCTCATAACCTGAAGGTCATAGGTTCAAATCCTATCCCCGCAACCAGCTCCCCGTTAGATCCCGCCGCCTCGGCGGCTTGATCTGACAGGCCAAGCTAAGTGGCTAGATGCCCGTGGACCTACAGGTCTACGGGCATTTTGCTGTTGACCGGGGATGCACTACGATCTTCTCGACTATCTGACGGATCGCGGAGATCGCTTGGTTGCGGTTTTGCGGGTCGGCGTCTTGCACCATGGCGTTGAGGTTGCCGACGCGTTCGGCAAGCTCGGCGGCGGCGCGCGGAAGCTGATCGCCGGGCACGCCATCGTCGCCAATTCCTGCTTGAGCGCGTCCCGCTCGGCCTCTTGGGTGGCCAGGCGGTCTTGCAATGCGCGGCTGGCGGTTGTGACGATCGCGTCGACCGTCTTCTCGATGGCGCTTGTCACCGTCTGCAGCTTGGTCTCGGCTAGCTCGCAGCGGCCGGCGCTGTCCCGCGCCAACTCGTTGCGAGCGCGATGATAAAGCCTCCAGGGAAGACCCTGCGCAGCGCCGAGCGCGACCTCGCCGATCCAGCTCTAATCACCGAATACGTCCGCGAGTGATGGGGAACGACCCGAATTCGGATGACGGGCGGAATTTTCCGGGGCCGTGGCGCCTCTCAGACGACCGGCGCAGAGGAATATCAGCGGCTCGCCAAGGCAGCGATGGAAGAGCAGAGCGCAGAAATCGCCGAGCTCAACCATGAGATTTCAGGTCTCAATGATCATATCGCGTTACTGTCGAACGAACTGAAGCGGCATGGCATCGCCCCGGCGGTGCGTTTGGAAGCACCGGTGCGCGAATAAGCGTCACTGGCTGCCCGTCTCACCCGGCCTCGAACGTGTCATACAACTACGTTTGAAACACCGGAAAAGCCCCAATCCGCGTTGAACGATCTTCTAATCTGATCGCGTACGAACGGGATGTTGTGAGCCTCCAAAATCCCGCTCTTAATGCTCCTCCAGAATGACGGATAGATCCAGGCTGGAGTTTGCGGAACTAGGCCTCCGTATCTTGACGACTCTGACGGAAATTCATCGCCGAAGCGGTAAAGAGGATCGGATAGCCAAACCTCTCTCTTACCGAAATGCCTCGCTTCCAGGAGAGCACTGGAATTTATGGCACAGACGGTGGTGATCTCCGGTTGAGCAACAAGATAGTAGAAGTTGTCCGTCACCCACTCGATGCCCGTCAGCTCTCGAACTGCGCACTGTGATGCCGAGTTTGGTGGGTCGTATGGATGGGGCTTAAATAAAACAGCAGAATGCTCCATTTTTAGTTGCTCGATCTCAGATCTATAATCACCAAAATTGCGGAATCGACGTGTAGAAAGGTCGACTATCGAGCGATCGTGTGCGACTTGACCGACTAATAATGCTGTCTTGCCAGTAAGCTGGCGTGTTGATCTCATCCACGCTGCTTTCGCTTTGATCAGCGCGACCTGCAAATCAATCGTGTCTGATGAAAGTGCGTGGAAACACAAGGCGCGATGAATGTCCTTCCTGTTAGATCGAGCCGCGATGACTAGGTCATCAAGAAATCGAATCGGGTGAAGAACAAGGTCAATCACAGAGAATCCAGCGCGATCAAAGATGCGGAGTAAATAGTCGGGCAACTCGTATCCGATGACAAGATCCGCCCCAGTGAAGTTCGCTAGGAGTTTCTGCTCCACCTCAGTGGGGAGTGTGGGCTTTGCAATTAACTGAATCCATCCTTCGATATCTAGTGGAAGATCCAGAAGGTCGTACAGTTCGTGGGCATCAACGTAGTCGCTCGAATCGCTCAGTAATGTGTCCCAAGAGACTGTCCGGACATTCCAGCCAGCGCGCCGTGCAGCTGTTCCCACGAGGGCATCGAGCCACCGAACGTTTTTCCAGGTGCCACTATACCAGTGATCGCCCTCTAGGAAGGGGCGAAGAATGTCGGAGGTAATTACGATGTTTCGTCGGCTCTTGAGAGGCATTTACAGTTACCTTCGATTGTCGGACCGCAGGATTCCAAACTGCTTCTATCTGGTCCGTAGGATTATAGTATATGATCGTTGGTAGTATCGTGTGGTTGTGTCTATGCTCGGATTGATTAGACAGTCGATAAATTCCCGATTTGGGGACGACGTTATTAGCCTATCGGTGCGTAATGTTACTAGCGAAGATCCTGGACGATAGTCTCGGCGTCGCGTTGCCATTGCCTAATGAACTCGACCAGGTTTTCGGAGAGGCTGAGCGGGCGGAGCTTTATCGGCTTATTCGGCAAAGAGAAGCAATTCTGTCGAACTGGAAATGTGACGACGGTTGGCTAACAGAGTTTTCATCGATTATTGGCGATGCGGATGTCGTTAGCTTCGATGTCTTCGATACTGCGTTGACACGGGTAGTGGAGGCGCCTGTCGATGTTTTCGCGCTGATGGAACGCTTGCTGATCTTACGATTTGGAGCGTCATTTCGAGGATTTTCGGTCGCTCGCGAGGCGGCCGAAAAGAAGGCGCGAGAGCGTGCTCGCTGCCTCGGCAGAATCGAAATCACCTTCTCAGAAATATTGGCCGAATTAGTTCAGAACAATCCCAGCTATAAAGAGTTTTCAGACATCATTGCACGCTTGGAACTGCTTGTTGAGAGGTTGTGTCTTCTGCCTGTCCTGGAAATTCGCAAGGCGGTGGACCTCGCGATCAGTCTCGGCAAACGTGTAATCTTCATTTCGGACATGTACCACAATTCGCGAGATATACGCGGCTTTTTGGTGGAATCAGGATACTCCGACAGTTTCGAGTTGCTCGTGTCGTCCGAAACCGGCGCGACGAAGGCTGCTGGTGTTCAGTGGGAGATTGTGCGTCGCATCTGTGGTGCAGAGTCCAAGGTTGTCCATATCGGCGATGACGAATGGAGCGACGTACAGTCGGCGACATGCGCTGGTATCGTGGCCTTGCAGTTTGTGAAGGCTATTTCGAACAGGAGGCGTGGGGGGGCGCTCGAAGGGGCGATTGTCCCGCTCTCTCTGGCTGCGCGGAAAGCACAACTGTGGTCTGCACAGCAGAAGGTCAGACAAGAGCCATCTGAGACGATGAGGGTCCTTGGGCGCTCTTGGGGGGCCGTTGTAATCGGCTCCTATATCAAGTGGTTAAAAGAACGGGCTGAGAAGGCCGGCGTTAGGAAGTTGTACTTCTGCGCCAGAGACGGATACTTGGTGAGAAATGCATGGATCGCGTCTGGTTTGGCAGAGGCATCGAGCATTCAGGAGCGGTATCTCTACATCTCAAGAAGAGCTCTCAACTTGGCGGCGGGCTTTGTCTCCTCGAGCTCGACGGAACTTAGTAAAATCGCCTTGGACACACTTGCTCAGTCTTACAGACCGCACAGCGTTCTTCAAATACTTAAACGATCGAACTTAGACTGCATAGAGCGGTTGGTACACGACGCCCAGACGGCGTTCGGCTCTCTAGATGCTATTGTAGGTTGGCCTGATGGCGTCAATTTGCTGAAGTCGCTCTTTCAGCGCCATTCGGAAGAGATCTATCGGTGTCTCGGCGTTGAGTACCAGAATGCCGTTCGCTATCTTTGTCAGGAGGGACTGCAGGATGGTGAAATAGGCCTCGTTGATGTCGGCTGGCACGGCACAATGCAGGCTTCAATCGTCAGCATCCTCCGAGCGAGTGGATTGAAACCCACCATCATGGGTTTCTATTTTGGCTTGTGGCCGGCTGCTCAATCAAACCGTCCTCGTGCCGGCTGGATGGAGGCGGCGTTTGGTAATGATTATATCCCTCACGACGATCAGAGGGCGTTAAACAATTCAGTAGCGATACTTGAAAATCTACTTTCCTCAAGTGAAGGGACAACGCTCGGTTACGGCGTCAAGAACGGCGTCATGTCTCCGGTATTGGCGCCGCCAAACGAGTTCACCTCGTACAGCGCTTCCTTGATTGAACCTTTTCAAACTGCGACTCTTGAGGGCATTGCGGCCATCTTCAAACGGCAAAAGGATTCTCTAATCGCTTTGGAGGAATTGTCATTGGATGCGGGAATGGCCGCCCTGGCTAGACTTTCACTGTCGCCATCGAATAACGAATTACAGTCGATCGGTTCGATACGACACTCGGGTGATTTCGGGCATGCTCTATTCGAGACATTGATAGGGTCGCTCTCCAACGACAGCTATCACTCAGTGGCCCTTTCGGACACCGAGTGGCCTATCGGAACTGCTTTGGCCGCACTAAACAAGTGCGTTGATCCCGAAAGTCGTTCCCGTCTGCGGCAGGATATTTGTCGTCAGCTCACAAACTATGATGAGCGAACGTTCTCGCAATTTCTCTAAGGGTAATGGTTATGTTGGATAATTCGCTTCCGATGGTTGATACGCCATGCGGGCGCCCCGATGAAACGTCTGACGTCGCGGTCATTATGCGGACGAAGAATCGACCTCTATTGCTACATCGTTCTTTGAGTAGTGTTTTGCTCCAGTCGTTCGAGCGTTGGCACCTCTACCTCGTGAACGATGGTGGTGATCAGTTCGAGCTCGAAGATCTGTTGAGAATGTATAGGCCTGTCTTCGGATCGCGCCTGACGGTGATGCATCACGAGGTCAGTAAAGGGATGGAGGCTGCAAGCAACGCAGCGCTTCGGGCGTGTCGGGAGGAATTTGTAGCCATCCATGATGATGACGATACGTGGAACCCGGAGTTTCTAAGTTCGACAGTGTCGTTTCTTTCGGAACGCAAAAACAAATGCTTTGTTGGCGTAACAACGGGCTGCAAGGTTGTCTTTGAGCGGATCTCTGACGGTGCGGTTGAGAAAGTGCACGAAGAGCTTTGGAGGTTCAATCAGGGACCGATATCGTACTCCGATCTAATTGTCGCAAATAGATTTCCACCGATTTGTTTGGTGTTTCGAAGGTCAGTAGTGAAGGAGATCGGGCTGTTTGACGAGGCGCTTCCGGTCCTGGGGGATTGGGATTTTAACATTAGGTTGATGCGAGTCGGGGATATTGGGTTCATTCGACAGACACTCGCTGGCTACCACCACAGAACTGCGGGGACCAACTCAGTCTATAGCAATACGGTTGTTGATGGTGTGCAAATGCACCGCGAGCAAGAGGTTGCGGTTCGCAATCGATTGTTGAGAAGCGTGACGCGTGACCTCCCAATGGAGGGGCTTCTTCAGGCTATCACACAGCAAGTGGATGTTGCACTTGCACCCTTGAAGCAACAGATGGCATCTTTTGATGAGTATCAGCGTCTCCTAAGCGAGCGGTCGGGATCGGTAGAAGCATCGTTGCAGCAGCTCGTGTCGGTGAGCCTCCAGGCTCACTCGACTATCAATGAAATCAGTGTCACAGCGGTCTGGCTGCGCAAGATGTTGCGGCCGATCCATTGGAGTTGGCGAAGGATGCTGCCAATCCGGCACCGCATTGCACTTTGGCGTGGGAGATTTCGCACGCTCTCCGCCGATGGATCTTCGGTGCATTCGCGTTAGTTTGTGTCTTGGGGTCGGGGTTTGTGCCGATCAAGGGGCGACCGTGCTCGAAGAACATCAATTAGTCTGGGTCCCCTCAACCAAATCGAACCCCGGTCCTTGTGGCCGGGGTTTTGTTTTGTGGCCGTGCATCGCTGACAGCGGCGCCCGCGCGTTTGCCCGGCACTCTCCATCACGATGAATACGCGTCAGCCCGATGGTCTCACGCTTCCGCTTTCGCGGTGTCACCCCTCCGCAACAGATAAATATCCATCACCCAGCCCTTCGCTTCGCGCACCTGCCGCCGCGTGCGGCTGATCTCGGCGGCTACGTCTTGCAGCGGCCCCGAGATCAGGACTTCGTCGGCGAGGCCGAGATTGGCGGCCCAGTAGATCTCGAGGTCGGCGGGGTCGATCTTGGCGAAGGTCTCGTCTCCGTCGAGCATCACCACGGTGCTGTCGGCGTCGATCGGCAGGCCGGCGGCGAGCTTGCGGCCGGTGGTGATGGTGATCGGCTCGCCGATACGGTTGAGCGCGATGCGGTGGCGTGCCGCCAGCGCCTGCACGGCGGTGATGCCGGGGATGATCTCGGTGTCGATCGCCAGCCCCTGCGCGCGCAGGCGGTCGAGGATGCGCAGCGTGCTGTCGTACAGCGTCGGGTCGCCCCACACCAGAAACGCGCCGCAGCCCTCGTCGGCGAGTTCGCTGGTCAGCAGCGCCGCGTAGCGCGCCGCGATGGCGGCGTGCCAGTCGTCGACCACGGCGCGATAATCGTCGCCGGCCGGGGCGCGCTGCGGGATGTCGATGCTGACGAAGCGCGCGCCGGGCGTCTTGATGAAGCGGCGGCAGATGGCTTCGCGCGCGGTCTTCAGCTCGGCTTTCTCGGCGCCCTTATCGGGCAGGAAGAACACGCTGGCGCGGTTCAGCGCCTCGACGGCCTGCAGCGTCAGGTAGCTGGGGTCGCCGGGGCCCATGCCGATCAGGAGAAGTTTGCGCATCGGGCGTGATCCTATCGGTGCATCAATGGCGAAGGGAGATTCCGGGTTCGCGCGCGAAGAGCGCGCGCGCCCCGGAATGACCGCGGGGTGGGGGCTGGCGAACTAACCATGGCCGGCGATCGCCGCGACGCCGAGCAGCAGGCCGATCTGCGTCAGCTGTTCGGTGGCGCCGAGCACGTCGCCGACATAGCCGCCGATCAGCCGGGCGGCGGCCAGCGCCGGCAGGGCGCCGAGCGCCACCGCGCCGATCAACCCGCAGGCGGCGGCGCCGGGTTCGGCTGCGATCAGCCACGCCAGCCCGAGCAGCGTCAGCACCACGGCGACGATCGCCCCCGCCGGATCGAGCCGGCTGTCCGGATAGGTCAGCTTCGCGGTCGCCACATTGCCCGCATAAGGCAGCATCGCCATCGCCGCCAGAATGCCGGCGCGGCCGAGGCTGTGGCTGGCGACCAGCGCGGCGGCGCCGAGCCAGGGCGGCAGTGTCGCCAGCGCGGCGATGCGCAGGACCAGGCTGGCGATCAGCGTGACGGCGCCGTAATTGCCGATGCGGCTGTCTTTGATGATCGTCAGCCGCTGCTCGCGCGTGCGGCCGCCGAACAGCCCGTCGGCGCTGTCCGCAATGCCGTCCTCATGCAGCGCGCCGGTGAGGGCCACGCCGGCGATCACCGCCAGCACGGCGGGCACCAGGCCGGACCAGACCGCCGACACCGCGATCAGCACGCCGCCGCAGCACAGTCCGATCAGCGCGCCGACCAGCGGGAAGTATTTTGCGGCCGGCAGCAGCCAGTCGGCATCGAACTGCGCGACGCGCGGCGCCGGCAGGATCGTCATGAACTGCAGCGCGTTGAAGAACGGGCGGAGTTCGCGGGTCACGGCCTTGGTCCGAAACGGCCGGCCAGCACGTCGGACAGGTCGGCGAGTTCGGTGAGGATGCCGGCGGCGGCGCGCAGCAGCGGCACCGCCATCAGCGCGCCGGTGCCTTCGCCGAGCCGGAAGCCGAGGTTGAGATACGGCGTCGCGCTCATCGCGCCGAGCAGCACGGCGTGGCCGCGCTCCGCGGAGCGATGCGAGAACACGCAATAGTCCAGCGCGGCCGGATGCAGCCGCACCGCGACCAGCGCCGCCGCGCTGGCGATGAAGCCGTCGATCACCACCGGCCGCCGCTTCGCCGCGGCGGCCAGCACCGCGCCGGCCATCATGGCGATCTCGTAGCCGCCGAAGTCGGCGAGGACTTCGAGCGGCGCCGATGCGTCGCTGCGGGCCGCCGCGATCCGCGCCACCGCGCGCTTGTGCGCGACGCCGGCATCGTCGAGTCCGGCGCCGCGGCCGACGCACTCGTCGATCGGCGTGCCGGTCAGCCGATGCGTCAGCAGCGCGGCCGAGGTGGTGTTGCCGATGCCCATTTCGCCGATCGCCACGATATCGACGCCGCCGTCGATCGCCTCCGACACCAGCGCGATCGCGGCGCCGAGCGCACGGCGCGCGTCGTCGAGGCTCATCGCCGGCTCGCGGCTCGCATTGCGGGTGCCGTGGCCGATCTTGCGGTCGATCAGTCCGGGATGCGGCGGCAGGTCGGCGGCGATGCCGGCGTCGACGACGCTGACTTCAGCCGTCACCGCCCTGGCGAGCACGTTCATGCCGGCGCAGCCGGCGAGATACGCGTTCACCATCGCCTGCGTCACGCTGGCCGGGTAGGGCGAGACGTTGTCCTCGGCGAGGCCGTGATCCGCGGCGAACACGAACACCATGGCGCGCTTGGTGCGCGGCGGCGCCGGGTGCCAGATCATGCCGAGCTGAACAGCAAGGTCTTCGAGCCGGCCGAGCGAGCCCGGCGGCTTGGCCTTGCCGTCGAGCCGGGCGCGCAGCGCCGGTTCGAGCGATCGATCGACGGCGGTGATCGGCAGGTTTTCGAGATGATCGAGCAGTGCGTGCATGGCGCGAAATCGTTTCGGCGAGACAGTTCGGATGCGGTGCGGACGACACGGCGAGCGGCAGATCGCGGCGCCGCCGCACGTGCATGCGCGGAGGCCGGCAACCAGGCGCGGGCGTTGCAGGAAAGGTTACGTGAGGAGCGGATGCGGCATCGGAACGTCCTTCTTCGACCCACCGTCGAATGGCATGTTGCAGGGTCTCCGGCCGGTCTCCTGGCTTTGCGGATGTTGTCCCGATCGCCTTCCCGCGGCCGCAGGGATGGCCGCAGTGGCGTGTGACCGGAGACGATCCGCTTACAGTTGCGGGGGCAGCCGCGGCCTCGGCGATCGCTCGCCTCACCGCATTCCCGTTTCACCCCTCCGCGGAAGGGCACCGAAGATGCCGCACCACAGCACGCTGCCCAGGCCTGTGCAACTGCGATGACCGGCTTTAGCGGCCTGGTCCGACGAAGGTGCAACGCGGATCGGTAGCAAGGTCGGGTGAGTGTCGGCGCAATCTGCAGGCCGATGCAATGGGTTGATCGCCGCGCCGTGATTCTGCTCTAAGTCGCGGCCACACCGGGGCCGGACCCGACTCGCGGGGGAGATTCGGTGTCAGAAGGAAGTGGATCGTTTGAAATCGCTCGGCATTATCGTCCTGCTGGCCTTGGCGGTGTTCGCCTATGGTCTGTACGCCGACATTACCCTGACGCGCTGCGTGCGCGGATCGGTGACGGCCGCGTTGGGGCTGTGCGCCAAGGGCGATTGAAGCGGCCGGGCCGGACGAAATCTGCAAACTCCGCGGATGCACGGTCGTATCTGACGTCGAGGTCGATGGGGGTTGCGGGCGATGACGGCGGACGACAGCAGCTCGTTTTACGACAGCGTGGCGGTCTTCTCCGGCTTTGCCAGCCTAATGGATCCGGCGCTGTACACGTCCTTGCCAGATGACTGGGTGGTCGGAACCGCCGACATCGTCGACTCCACGGGCGCGATCGCCGCGCAGCGCTACAAGGCCGTCAACATGGCCGGCGCCTCGGTCATCGCGGCGATCGCCAATGCGCTGCAAGGCCGCGATTTTCCGTTCGTGTTCGGCGGCGATGGGGCGAGCTTTGCGGTGTCGCCGCGCGATCGCGAAGCCGCCTCCACAGCAATGGCCGCCGCCGCCGCTTGGGCACGCGACGAACTCGATCT
This sequence comes from Rhodopseudomonas palustris, assembly GCF_003591005.1. Classification (GTDB taxonomy): domain Bacteria; phylum Pseudomonadota; class Alphaproteobacteria; order Rhizobiales; family Xanthobacteraceae; genus Rhodopseudomonas; species Rhodopseudomonas palustris_K. The sequence continues at coordinate 128,266 of NZ_QYYD01000008.1, read as the reverse complement.
GACGCTGCGCATCGCTTTGGTGCCGGTCACGGCGATCCGGGGTCATAGGCTCGACGTTCGCATCGCACGGTTTGCGCCGTCGCCGCACGTCCGCTACGCGATGTTTGCAGGCGGCGGTCTTGGTTGGGCCGAGGCCGCGATGAAGCGCGGCGAATTCGCCGTCGATGCGGCGCCGCCCGGCACATTGCCGGATCTCACCGGCCTGTCCTGCCGGTTCGAGACGATGCCGGCGACGCATGGCGTGATCCTGACGCTGCTGGTCCTGCCGGCCACCGACGCGACCAGCCCGGCATATCGGGCGCTGGTCGAACGGGTCATAGCGCTGACCGAGCGCAGCCCCGATGCCGGCCGGCCGGTCCCGTCACAAGGGCCCGGGCTGCGATGGCCGCCGGCCGGCTTCGAGCTCGAAGCGCGGACCGTCCGGGGCGGCTCGCTGCTGGTCCGCCGGGTCGGCGTGCTGGCCTACACGCTGTTCGCCTATGTGGTCATGCGGTTCGGCATCAGCGTCGGCGGCTTCGTGCCGCAGACCTATCTGACGCAGGTGGTGGAGAATTCGGACTTCCGCAAATACGACGACGGCCTGCGCATGATCCTCGACTGCGCGCCCGACCTCGCCGACGCGCTGGAGCAGACGCTGGCGGCGGCGGCCGAGGCGGGTGTCGCGCACTACGGGGCGCTCCGCCAGGACGCGGCGATGATGACCTGCTTCACGCCGTCGGCGACGCGCAGCGATCATGTGCATTTCATCGACGGCGCCGGCGGCGGCTATGCGGCCGCGGCGATGGCCTTGAAGGCGATGCGCGCCTGACGGCCGCGGTCGTCAGCGTCCGTCGAGCGTCCAGGTCTCGCCGCCGCACAGCGAGCCGACGCAGCCCTCGACATGCAGCGTCGTCGGTCCGGTGTGCGACAGGCTGGTCTCGTAGGTCTTGCCGTCGTCGGCGTTGTAGATGTGTCCGGCCCATTTGCCCTGCGACACCGGACGCATGTCGCCAAAGATCTGCAGCCCGATCATCGGCCGCGAGGCGCGGGCCGGATCCGGGTTCTTGTCATCGACCTGGGGACGGCCGGTGTTCGGATCGATCGGCTGCCTCAGCCACACGACCGTGCCGCACAGCGCCGCGCCGCAATTCCTGATCCGCACCTTGGCGTCACCGGCCTGCGTCAGCCAGGTGCCGGTCGGGCCGGACTGCGCGCTCGCGGCGGCGGGCGCCAGCATGGCGAACATGACGGCGGCGAACAGTGCGGTGCGGGTGATCATCTAGCCTCCAGTCCTCATTGCGCACGCGGCACCGCAGGTCGGTGCAGCGCGAAGCCCTGAATAGCAGAGGCCGAGGATTCGTGGCAAAGGCGGGGCGGACACAAGATGCGGAGCGCGGCTGCGATCACTTGCCCCACCGCGACAGATGGATCGCCAGCACGGTGCCGCCGCCGTATACCACCATCGCGGCGGTCACCAGGGCGAACAGCGTCCAGGCCGGCGCTGCGCTCGCCGCCAGCGCGGTGCCGCCGATTGCGACCAGCAGCAGTCGCGCGGTCGAAGCCAGCACCGGGCCGCCGACCTTTGCGGCGCCTTGCGAGGCGAAGTACAGCGTCACGCCGAGGCCGAAGAACGCGAAGGACGGCCCCGCCCAATGGAAATAGGAGTGCGCCGCCTGCGTCACCGCCGGATCGGTGGTGAACAGCGACACCCACAGGCCCGGTGCGATCGCCAGCACCAGGCCGATGACGCCGAGCACCAGCGCCGACACGGCGCCGGAGGTCCACGCCACGCGTCGCGCGCGCGCTACCTGACCGGCGCCGACCGCCATGCCGACCATCGGGATCGAGGCGACGCCGACCGCGAAGGCGATCGGGATCAGCAGGAATTCGAGACGCGAGCCGATGCCGTAGCCGGCCAGCGTCGCGGTGCCGTAGCTGGCGAGGATCTTGGTGAAGATCAGAATCGTCAGCACCGATTGCAGCGGTGCCAGACAGGCCATCGCCCCGACCTTGAGGATGTCGACGAACATCGACCGCTGAAACGTGAACGATCGCACCTGCAGCCTCAGCCGTGCGCGGCCGCTCGCCATGATGCCGAGCAGAAACAGCGCGCCGAGCGTCCAGGCGATCAGCTGCCCCGACGCCACGCCCGGCATGCCGTAACGCGGCATCCCGAACAGACCCAGGCCGAAGGTGCCGCCGATCGCGATCTGCAGCACCGCGACCGCCATCAGCGTCGCCGAGGGCAGCACCATGTCGCCGGTGCCGCGCAGCACCGACGCGAGCGTGTTGACCAGCCAGATCGACACCGCGCCGGCGAACACCACCACCGAGTAGCTGCAGGCCTGTTCGAGCACTTCGCCGCGGCCGCCGAGCAGCGTGTACAGCGATCGGCCGAACACCTGCATCAGCAGCGTGAACGCCAGGCCGCCGCACACCCCGATGATCAGGGCGTGCAGCGCCAGCACCTCGGCACGGACCCGATCGCCGGCACCCAGCGCGCGGCTGATCGCCGAGGATACGCCGCCGCCCATCGCGCCGGCCGACATCATCTGCGTCAGCATCGCGAACGGAAATACCAGCGCCATCGCGGCCAGCGGCTCGGTGCCGAGCCGGCCGATATAGGAGGTCTCCGCGATCGACACCACCGCGGTCCCCACCATCGCAATGGCGTTCGGAATCGCCAGCCGGGTCAGCGTCGGCAGGATCGGCGCAGTCAGCAACTGGTTCGGCGGCGGAGCGGGCAGGGGCATGTTGGCCGGTGCGTCGATTGTCATTGGCTCCCGCCCTGGTGGTCCGCTCCCTGCCGGCGGCTCGGTTTATATTATGATCGACATATCAATAGCGCGCAAGCTCGCCGGGCCTGCGCCGAAAGCAGGCGTCACCACGGCGAGCCGCAGAGGTCGAGCGTGCCGCCGCGAACCTTGCGGCGCAGATCGAGCTGCAGCGGCGTCAGCTCGCGATAAGGCGCTTTGCCGCCGCCTTGATCGGCCGCGATGGCGCCGTCGTAGCGCTGCCAGCCGCGCGCTTCGAAGAAACCGGCCTGCTCCGCATTGCAAAACGCCAGGCCGCAATCGATCGCCTCGTGATCGCGCAGCGTCTGCACCGCGGCCGTCAGCGCCAGTGAGCCGAAGCCCTGGCGCCGCCGGTCAGGCCGCGTGGCGAGCTCACCGAGGCCGCCGACCTGACACTTGCGGCCGTTCCAGGTGATGATCCGGATAGTAATCCCGACCTGGCAGACGAGCTCTCCCGAGGACTCGATCAGCACGCGCAGCGTCGGGTGGTGGCGCTCTGCGGCGGCGCGCTGAGCCGCGCCGTCCGGCGGCCACACCGCCTCGAGTAGCGGACGCACCGTCGGCCACGCCGCGTCGCCCGACAGGATATCGATCTCGATGCTCATCCGTTCTCCTCGCCGCTCCACCCCTGCGTTCTATGCAGAACCACGATACCGGCCGCAAGGATGGTCAAACGCCGCAATTCAGGGCAAGACTGCCCGCATAAATACAAGACTCAGAGGAAATCGTCCTATGAAGGCAGCAGAGCTCACCTCGTTCCAGCGCTGGTCGATCCTGATCGGCGCTTCGGTGCTGCTCAGCCTTGCGATGGGCATGCGGCAGAGCTTCGGACTGTTTCAACCTTCCGTGATCCGTGACGTCGGCATCACCAGCGCCGACTTCTCGCTGGCGACGGCGTTGCAGAACATCATCTGGGGCGTGACCCAGCCGATCGTCGGGCTGATGGCGGATCGTTACGGCTCGCGCTGGGTGATGCTCGGCGGCGTGGTGATCTACGCGGCGGGCCTGGTGCTGATGATGACCGCCGACTCGGCGCTGACCTTCACGCTCGGCTGCGGCGTCTGCGTCGGCATCGCGCTGTCGTGCACGGCCTCGAGCATCACGATGACGGCGACGTCGCGCACCGTGTCGCCGGCGAAGCGCAGCGTCGCGATGGGCGCGGTGTCGGCCGCCGGCTCGCTCGGCCTGGTGCTGGCGTCGCCGCTGGCGCAGACGCTGATCACCAATTCGGGCTGGCAGATGGCGCTGATCGGCTTCATCGGTCTCGCCGCGGTGATGCTGCCGTCGGCGTTCTTCGCCGGCGGCTCCGACAAGATCGACATCGATAAGGCCGACGACAGCGAGCGCTCGGCCGGCGAAGTGGTGCAGGCGGCGCTCGGCCATTCCGGATTCGTCGTGATGGCGACCGCGTTCTTCGTCTGCGGCCTGCAGCTCGTGTTCATCACCACGCATCTGCCGAACTATCTGGCGATCTGCGGCCTCGATCCGTCGCTCGGCGCCAGCGCCCTGGCGACGATCGGCCTGTTCAACGTGCTCGGCTCCTATGTGTGCGGCTGGCTCGGCGGCCGCTATCCGAAGCAGTATCTGCTCGGCGGCATCTACATCGTCCGCTCGCTGGCGATCGCGGCGTATTTCTACTTCCCGGCCTCGGCAGCGTCGACGCTGGTGTTCGCCGCGGTGATGGGCGCGCTGTGGCTCGGCGTCATCCCGCTGGTCAACGGCCTGGTCGCGCAGCTGTTCGGGCTGCGCTACATGGCGACGCTCACCGGCATCGCCTTTTTCAGCCATCAGGTCGGCTCCTTCATCGGCGCCTGGGGCGGCGGCATGATCTACGATCACCTCGGCACCTACGATCGCGCCTGGCAGGCCGCAGTGCTGATCGGCCTGATCGCCGGCACCGCCCAAATGCTGATGAACGTCCGCCCGCCGCGCCAGCGCGAACAGATCGTGGTGCCGGCGACGGCGTGAGCGCGCGGCGGCACCACGTTCAACACCACGTGCCGCTTCCGTCGTCGATCCCTCACCACGTTCGTCATGGCCGGGCTTGTCCCGGCCATCCACGCCTTTCCTACTTCTCCGTCAGCAAGGCGTGGATGCCCGGGACGAGCCCGGGCATGACGGTGGGGAGAAGTTGGTGCCGATGACATCGGCGGAGTATTACGCAGCGCCAGAGGCCGGTAAGATCACGAGCCGGTAAGATCACGCCATTGCCGGTAACTGCTTCTATACGCTGCGTCTCTTGCGCCAAAGACTGCGCTGCGACAGACTGTTGCAATTCAGAATAGATATTGGGTCCTTGCCCGGAACCTTCTATAAGAGGGCTCGTTAAGTCGACGTCCCCCACCATTGTGGAAATGATGACCCATGACCTTCACGCTTCCTGAATTGCCGTATGCCTACGACGCGCTCCAGCCGTACATGTCGAAGGAAACGCTCGAATATCACCACGACAAGCATCATCAGGCCTATGTCACCAACGGCAACAACCTGTTGAAGGGCACCGAATTCGAGGGCAAGTCGCTCGAGGACATCGTCAAGGGCTCGTTCGGCAAGAATGCGGCGCTGTTCAACAACGCCGGCCAGCACTTCAACCACATCCATTTCTGGAAGTGGATGAAGCCGAATGGCGGTGGCACCAAGCTGCCCGGCGCGCTGGAAAAGAAGATCAACGAGGACCTCGGCGGTCTCGACAAGTTCAAGGCCGATTTCGCCGCCGCCGGTGCGGGCCAGTTCGGCTCGGGCTGGGCCTGGCTGTCGGTCAAGGACGGCAAGCTCGAAATCTCCAAGACCCCGAACGGTGAGAACCCGCTGGTGCACGGCGCCACGCCGATCCTCGGCGTCGACGTCTGGGAGCACTCCTACTACATCGACTATCGCAACAAGCGCCCCGACTATCTGAAGGCGTTCGTCGACAATCTGATCAACTGGGAATACGTCGAAGAGCTGTATTCCAAGGCGTAAGCGCCACCGCGCAAGCGCAGATCGAATTCGAAAAGGCGGCCTCGCGGGCCGCCTTTTCATTTGATCGGCGCGGCTCTTGCGGCAGCCGCCAAGCTGCGTCACAACGCCTCGCTGGTGCGCAACACACAAGAGACGTGGAATGGCTTATCTGCTCGTATTCGTCGGTGGCGGCCTCGGGGCGATGTTTCGCCACTTCGTCAATACGGCCAGTGGCCGGATGTTCGGCACCGCTTTTCCGTATCATACGTTCTTCATCAACGTGACCGGCTCGATCGTGATGGGGTTGATCGCCGGCTATCTGGCGTTCAAGGGCGGCTCGGCGCAGAACGTGCGGCTGTTCGTGATGACCGGCATCCTTGGCGGCTACACGACATTCTCGGCGTTTTCGCTCGACGCCGCGCTATTGTACGAGCGCGGCGCCGTCGGCCTGGCGCTACTCTACGTGCTCGGCTCAGTGGTGCTGGCCATCGCCGGCCTGTTCGCCGGCATGGCCCTGATCCGGGCGATCACCTGAGCCTTTCCGTTAGCAGCCGCAGCCTGTAGGATGGGTTGAGCCCTTGCGAAACCCATCACGCCGCTTTGCCGCTTGATGGGTTTCGCTGCGCTCAACCCATCCTACAACTGAGCCTCTACGTCATTGCGAGCGAAGCCAGGCCTCGCCGTGATTGCGAGGAGCGAAGCGACGAGGCAATCCAGCGCCGAGCACAGCGCTCCTGGATTACTTCGCGGAGCCTGTCATCGGGCCGGCCGAAGGCCGGACCCGGTGGCTCGCAATGACGCGGGGAGGCCCCGTTCAGATTCGCAGCGACTACTTCGCCATCGTGTGCAGCAGAAATGTCAGCGCCGTGCTGGCGAACACGTGCATGTTGCCCAGCCGGTCGGCGTTTCCGGTCTCCAGCGTCATCACCGCGTTGCTCGGCCCGGCTACCGCGATGCAGGTGTGGCCGGCGGCGTCGCCGTAGCGGTTGCCGCCGGGGCCGGCGGCGCCGGTCTCCGACAGCGCCCAGTCGCAGCCGAACCGTGCCCGCATCCGCTGCGCCAACAGCTCCGCATAAGGCTCGGAGGACGAACGCACGCCTTCCACCTTCATCTCCGCGTCGGTGATGTCGGTCAGCAGTCGCCGCGCCTCGCGGGTGTACACCACCGCCGAGCCGAGGAAGTAAGCCGAGGCGCCGGGCACCGCGAGCAGCGCCGCCGAGATCAGTCCGCCGGTCGAGGATTCGGCGATCGCGATCCTCTGCTTCTGCGCGATCAGGTGCACGGCGACCTTCTCGGCGAGGGGAACGAGATCCTTCATCATGGCTGGGCTCCGGCATGGCCGCTGGTGTGGGTCATCAGCCAGTCGCGAAACGCCGAAAGCTTTGGCGAATCCGCGCTGGCCGTCGGGGACACCAGATAGAATCCCCACTCGGCTGGCAATGTGATCTTGAACGGCGCCACCAGGCGTCCCTTCGCGAGATCGGTCTCGACATAGGAGGTGCGGCCGATCGCGACGCCGAGGCCGTCGATCGCGGCCTGCACGGTCATGAAGGCGACGTCGAACCACAGGCCGGGCTGCTTGGAGATGTCCGGCGGCAGGCCGGCGGCGGTGAGCCACAGCCGCCAGTCGTCACCATAGCCGCCGGTGGTGTGCAGCAGCGCATGCTGCGCGAGATCCTGCGGATGCTGCAGCGGCTTGCGGGCCGCAAGCAGCGCTGGACTACACACCGGAAACAATTCGTCGGCCATAAGCCAGTCGGCGCGCAGCCCCGGCCATCGGCCCCGACCGTAGCGGATCGCGGCATCGACGTCGTCGCGGGCGAAATCGACCAGCGCGGTCGAGGTGGTGATCCGCACGTCGATATCCGGATGCGCCTCCTGAAACGACGGCAGCCGCGGCAGCAGCCATTTGGCGGCGAGCGACGACAGCGTACTGACGGTGAGGATCCGGGCGTTGTCCTTGCGCAGCAGCCGGTCGGTGGCGAGCCGCAGATCGTTGAACGCGGCGCGGATGCCGGGGAGATACTCGCGCGCCTGTGGGGTCAGCGCCAGCGTCCGGTTCTGCCGCACGAACAGTTTAAGCCCGAGCTCCTGCTCGAGCCGTTTGATCTGATGGCTGATCGCGGTTTGCGTCACGTTCAGCTCCGCCGCGGCGAGCGTGAAGCTGAGGTGCCGGGCCGCTGCCTCGAACGCCCGCAGGCCGTTCAGCGACGGCAGCCGGGCCGTCATCGGGCTTCCTCACGCATGAGATTATCTCATCTGACGCGGCACCCAATGTCGTTTGTCATTGCAGCGCAGCAGACCGATATTTTCGGCCAGATCCTACGTAGAGGAGTCGACCATGTCCATCTGCACTGATCATTCGATGACAAACAATCATGCTTCGGGCGTCCTGACGCAGGTCGCCGAGACGGTTCGGCTATGGCGTCAGCGTCAGCACGACCGGGACAGCCTGGCGCGTCTGTCGGAGCGCGATCTGCACGATGTCGGCCTGTCGTGGAGCGAGGCGGCGGCCGAGGTCGACAAGCCGTTCTGGCGCGCCTGAATAGCCGGAGCGACCGCCATGCGCCTCGACCTCGACCATCCGGCTCAGTACACCGATCAGCTGCGGCTCGACTCCGGCGTGCTGCTGACGCTGCGGTTCGCCGGGCCGGGCGATGGCGCGCTGTTGCAGGACTACTTCCGCGCACTGTCGCCGTCCTCGCGCTACAGCCGGCTGATGGGCGCAGCGCCGGAACTGCCGGCCGGGCAACTCGTCCGGTTTCTACAGCTGGGCGAGGCCGACGCCTATACGGTGCTGGCGACGGTAGCGAATGATCATGGCGAGACCGCCGTGGCGGAGCTGCGCTACGTCCATCACCAGGACGAACATGCGGTCGAGTTCGGCGTCTCGGTGCACGACCGCTGGCAGGGGCGGGGCGTCGGCGCCGCGCTGCTCGCCAATCTCGAATGCCGCGCCGCCGCGCTTGGCGCAGAGCTGATCTACGGCGATACGCTGCGCTCGAATACGGCGATGATCGGGCTGGCGCGCAAAGCCGGCTATCAACTGGCCGCCTCGCTCGACTGGAAGCAGACCCGCTTCGTCAAGACGTTGAACTACACGCCCCAGACGATCCCCTGCGCGAGCTGGCGTCTCGCGGCGCTGCAGGGAGAGCGGTCGCCGCGGATCGGGTAGCACTCGGGCGAACAAACATTCCTCCGTCATGCCCGGCCTTGTGCCGGGCATCCACGCCTTGCTGAGACTCCGCGCAAAAGGCGTGGATGGCCGGGACAAGCCCGGCCATGACGAGTCAATGCCATCAACCATACGCGGGCTGTGTCGCAGCGAGTCGGCAATCGCACATTCCGCGCCGTGGAATCGACGCCGCGCGTGTTGATTTGCTGTGCGCTGCGCTTTGTGGCTCACTTGCGCTCGGCCATGTTGACCGGCCGCCATGCACGACCACAAAACGAGACCCAGATGGCAGGAAACACCCAGGCCGCGTTCGCGGCGACGCCCGGCAATGCCGCGAACCTGATCGCGCCTGACACGACTGGCCTCAATTTCTATCGCGCCGATCCGTCGCTGGCCGATCTGTTGCGCATCCATCTGCCGGCTGACCTGGTCGCGCATATCGAACCGCATCTCGACCGGCTCGGCGAACTCGCCGGCGGTCCACTCGACGAGTGCGCGCGACTGGCCGATCGTCACACGCCAATTCTGCATCAGCGCGACCGCTTCGGCCGCGACGCGCAATATGTCGAGTATCACCCGGCGTATCGCGAATTGGAGGCCGCCGCGTTCGGCACCTTCGGCATCCACGCGCTGTCGCACCGCAAGGGCATCATGGGCTGGCCGGAGGTCTATCCGGTCACGGCGAAGCATGCCTTCACGCTGCTGTTCAACGAAGCCGAATTCGGCATGGGCTGCCCGATCAACGTCACCGACGGCTGCGCCAAGCTGCTGTCGAAGTTCGGCGACGACGCGCTGAAGGCGAAGTATCTCGACGGTCTGACGCAGACCGATATGGGCAAGCTGACGCAGGGCGGTCAGTTCATGACCGAGAAGGAAGGCGGCTCCGATGTCGGCACGCTGACCACGGTCGCGGTCTCGGAAGGCGATCACTGGCGGCTGTATGGCGAGAAGTGGTTCTGCTCCAACGCCGACGCCAAGGTGGTAATGTTACTTGCGCGGCCGCAGGGCGCCGGCCCCGGCACGCGCGGCGTCGGCCTGTTTCTGATGCCGCGCTTCCTCGACGACGGCGCGCCAAATCACTATCGGATTGTGCGGCTGAAGGACAAGCTCGGCACCCGCTCGATGGCCTCCGGCGAGATCAAGCTCGAGGGTGCGATCGCCTATGCGGTCGGCAAGCTCGACCGCGGCTTCGTGCAGATGGCCGAGATGGTCAACTCATCGCGCCTCTCCAACGGCGTGAAGTCGACCGCCCTGATGCGCCGCGCCTGGCACGACGCGCTCACCGTCGCGAACAATCGCGTCGTGTTCGGTCAGCGCATCGTCGACCTGCCGCTGGCGCGGCGTCAGCTGATGAAGATCCTGTTGCCGACCGAGCAGGCGATGTCGATGAGTTTCCTCACCGCCGCCGCGCTCGACCGCGCCGAGGCCGGCAGTCAGGACGCTGCCGCCTTACTACGCATCCTCACGCCCACCCTGAAATTCCGTGCCACCCGGGACGCCCGCAAGGTCTGCGGCGATGCGCTCGAGATGCGTGGCGGTATCGGCTACGTCGAGGAATTCGCGACTGCGCGGCTGTTGCGCGACGCTCATCTCGGATCGATCTGGGAGGGCACCGGTAATATCGTTGCGCTGGACGCGCTCAAGCGCGCCGTCGGCCGCCACGGTGCGGAGGCCGCGCTTGCCGCCGATCTGCATGCGCGGTTGGACGATGCCACAGGTTTGCCCCAAGCCTGGAGCGACCGTTTGCGCGGCTTGATCGACTGCGCCATCGGCTTCGCCCGCGATGTCGCCGGCCGTGCCGACAACGAAGCAGACGCCCGCCGCGCCACCAGCTCGCTTTACCACGTCGCCAGCGCCGTCTCACTCGCCTGGGAAGGCACCAGGATCGCCGCGATGCGCGGGGACGCCCGCCGCGCGCTGCTGTCGCGGTTAGTCGTCGAGCATCGGCTGTATGCGCCCGATCCGTTCAAGGGCGGCGACGGCAAGGCAGAGTACGCGATCGCCGAACTGCTCCTCGGCGACGCCGCGGCGCCAATGGACAGAGTTGCGCCGATGCTGACGGCTTAAAGCCCCACACACAAACTCTCCCCGTCATTGCGAGAAGCGAAGCGACGAAGCAATCCAGCGTCGTGCACGGAGCTGGATTGCTTCGCTTCGCTCGCAATGACGGAGAGGTTGATCGTGGAGTTACTAATCTACAAACGCCTTCGGCGGAACGAACCCGCCGAATTCGCGCTCGATCAGTTCGGCGAGCTTCAGCGGCGTGCGGTCTTCCAGCCACGGGCCGACGATCTGCACGCCGACCGGCAGGCCTTCGCTCGACAGCGCGACGGGGATCGCGGTCGACGGCAGGCCGGGCAGGGTGGCGATGCCGGGCCACACCAGCTGATCGACATAAGGATGCGGCTGATTGTCGATCATGATGCGGCGTTCTTCCTGCGGTTCGTGATGATCCTGCGGATAGGCCGGGGTCGGCATCACCGGGCAGATCACCGCGTCGAACGACTTGAAAAGCTCGCGCCATTGCGCCCGCAGGCCGGTGCGGCGGCTATCGGCGATCACCCAGTCGCGATGGCTCAGCACCATGCCGCGCAGCCGCTCGGCGGCGAGGCTGTCGTCGCTGGCGGCCAGCTTGGACGTGGCACTTTGCGCATCCGCGAGTAGTTCCGGCGGAAAGCCGGCCGCCAGGAACGACAGCAGCATCCGCATATAGACGCGCGAGGTCTCGGCGAGATCGGGCAGCAGCGGCGACTGACGGGTGATGCTGACGCCGGCCTTGGTGAGGTTGCTCGCGAGCGTTTCGATCGCCTGCCGCACGCTGGTGCCGGTCGGCAGCAGCGGATGCGTATCGAGTAGCAGCACGCGAAAATCCTTCATCGCCGTGTGCCGCGCCGCCGGCAGGTCGAGCTTGTAGCCGACGCCATCGAAGGTCGGATCCGGCCCCGCGATGACGTCGAGCAGCAGCGCGAGATCGGCCGCCGAGCGCGCCATCGGCCCGATCACCGACAGGTCTCGGTTGGACGGCAGCGGCGGCATGCCCGGCGGCGTGTGGCCGCGCGCCGGACACAGCGCGAAGGTCGGCTTGTGGGCATAGATGCCGCAATAGTGCCCCGGCACGCGCAGCGATCCGCCGATATCCGAGCCGAGCGACAGCGCGCCGAAGCCCGCCGCCAGCGCCGCCGACGACCCGCCGGACGAGCCGCCCGGCGTGCGGCTGAGGTCGTAGGGATTGTTGGTCGTGCCGTAGATCTCGTTGTAGCTCTGCCAATCACCCAGGCCGATCGGCACGTTGGTCTTGCCGACGATCACGCCGCCCGCCGCACGCACCCGCTCGATCGCCAGCGCATCGTTGTCGGCGACGAAATTCTTCTGATCGGGGAAGCCCCATGTGGTCGGCAGGCCGGCGACGTTGAAGCTCTCCTTCACGGTCATCGGAATGCCGAGGAGCGGCCCGCCTCCACCATTCGACAGCGCCTGGTCGGCGTCACGCGCGGTCTGCAGCGCCCGGTCGAAGTCGCGGACGCAGACCGCGTTGACCTTGTCATCATGGCGCTCGATCCGGTCGATCGCTTCCTGCGCCAGTTCGACGGCAGAGACTTTCTTGGCCTTCAGCGCGGCGCTCAGTTCGGTGGCGGTGGCGAAGCTCGTTTGCGATGTCAAAGGTATCTCTCCAGGTGGCAGTCAGCGGGCGTTTGGCAGGTGGTGAAGCTTAACGCACATGCCATTCATCAGCGAAAGATCATTCGATCCGGCAAGGTATGCTGCAAGCTCATGGCGCAATTTGGCAACAGCTCATCTCGGACGTGCATGGAGAGCGCCGGCATTTGATGTGAATCAAGGATGGGAGTTAGTCGGGAATGATCTGCTGACCAGGTTGATGCCGTGGGCGCTGATCGACAGCAGCGACCGGCAGCCGACGAGCAGTGACGATTGCTGTGAGTATCAACGCCTCGCTCGGAATTTGCGGATTATTGGCCGCTGCGCTTGCCGCGCTGCGTTCGCGCCGAGCCCGTCGCCGTGATGCATCACTGGATGTGGCATGCAGTCTCCCTAGACTTGAAGCTCCGGCTCCGGCCGGAGCTTTCTTTATGCTCGCGAGCCGGCCGCCCGTCCCCAACGGTCACCCTGCGCGAAAGCGGGGGGCCTGTCTTCCAAAACGATGCTGCTGATCGCCTCTCGGCGCTCTGTGCCGCGTCAGCCGCCGCGGAAATTTTGCGGGGTGAAGTCGAGGTCGAGGACTTTCCATTCCTTGTATTTGTCCGCTGGCAGCATCGAATAGGGCTGGCACGCCGTCAGCGCGTGGATCGCGCCCTTCATCAGCGCCGGGCCTTTGACCGAGGCGCTGGCCTCGATCAGGAACGGCTCCTGGGCCAGGCGGCCATCGGGAAGCAGCGGCACGCGGAGGATGATTTTGACGTTGTCGGACGGCGCGACGCCCGGCGGCAGCGCCGCGCAGGACTTCAGCTTGCGACGCAGCGCGGCGATGGCCTCGGCGCTGATGTCGGCGGCAAGTTCGGCAGGCGCGTCGAAGGTGGGATCCGCCGGCAGTCCCAGCGCCACCGAATATTTCACGGTGAGATCCGGCTCCTGCGGGACAGCGGGAGGAAACGCCATCGGCAACGTGTTTTGCGGCAACGCGCTTTGCGGCATCAGGTTTGGCGGGACCGTGCTTTGCGACACCGCGCCGGCCGGAGGCTCGGGCGCCGGTTCGGGCTTGGCAGGCGCGTCGGGCTTTTCAGCCTGACGTTCAGGCTTGGCCGGCTCAGGCTCGGCTCGCGCCGGTTTCGGAGGTTCGGTGCGAGGCGGTTCGGGCTTGCGCTGTTCGGGCTTGGAGGCCTCGGGCTTGGCGGCCTGTTGCGGCGCCGGGTCCTGCGCCGCGGGTTTGGCCTCCGTCGGCGTCTCGCTCGGCAGCTCTAGCGCCGGCTTGATCTCGGGCTTCGGTTCTGGCTCGGGCGGCGCCTCGTCGGCGGTGACGACGTCGACCTCGACGCGTTGCTCCGGCACCTCGGCGAATGGCCGCACTTCAGCCAGCAGCAACACCGCCGCCACCAGCCCGAGATGGGCCAGCACGGAGACAAACAGGCCGGAGCGGAGCTGGACGGACGGATTCATCAGACGGACCGGGGCAAGGCGCTAGCCTCGCAGCATAGCGCCTCATCCCCGGCCGATGGACTCCGAAGTTCGCCCGCGTGGGTGCGTCAGAACACCAGCTGTCCGGCGGTGAACGCCAGGATCAGGAACAGCACGAACAACGCAATGGCGAGGAAGAACAGAATCTTCGAGATTCGTGCGGCACCGGCAGAGATATTGGTGAAGCCGAAGAAGCCCGCCACCAGCGAGATCACCAGAAAGATAATAGCCCATTTCAACATCGTCGAAGCTCTCCCAGCGCCTTCCCGACTCGTGACGAGGCGGTTTCCTCACGCGCGCTGCACGAACAAACGCCGCGGGCTTCGGTTCCCGCAGCGTCGACAGTTCTAGTTCCGTGCGAGGCGGAGAGGTCTTGCAACTGCCCGCGAGTCCGGCGAAGCCGGCGCCGCGGCTTACGCGACGGCGGCTTCCTTCTTGGGCCAATAGCGATCCTTGAGGTGGCGCTTCACCAGCTTGCCGGTCGGAGTGCGCGGCAGTTCGGCCTCGAAGTCGATCGAGCGCGGGCACTTGATCGGCGACAGATGCTGGCGGCAGAAGCCGATCAGCTTGGCTTCGAACTCCTTGCCGGGCGTGACGCCGTCGCGCGGCTGCACCACCGCCTTGACCTCTTCGCCCATCTCCTCGTTCGGCACGCCGAACACCGCGACGTCGGCGACGTCCGGATGCGTCAGCAGCACGTCCTCGGTCTCCTGCGGGTAGATGTTCACGCCGCCGGAGATGATCATGTAGCTCTTGCGGTCGGTGAGATACAGGAAGCCCTCGTCGTCGAGATAGCCGACGTCGCCGAGCGTCGACCAGCCCTTGTCGTTGTAGGCGTTCCTGGTCTTGTCCGGATCGTTGTGATAGCTGAACGACGGCGCGTCGGCGAAATACACGGTGCCGATCTCGCCGACCGGCAGCTCGTCGCCGGCCTCGTCGAGGATCTTGATGGTGCCGACCACCGCCTTGCCGACCGTGCCGCGATGGCTCAACCATTGCTGCGAGGTCGACACGGTGACGCCGTTGCCCTCGGAGCCGGCGTAGTACTCGATCAGGATCGGCCCCCACCACTCGATCATCTTCGCCTTGACGTCGACCGGGCAGGGCGCGGCGGCATGGATCGCGCCCTTCAGGCTCGACACGTCGTAGCGGGCGCGGACCTCGTCCGGCAGCTTCAGCATGCGCACGAACATCGTCGGCACCAGCTGCGACTGCGTCACCTTGTATTTCTCGACCAACGCCAGAAACTGCTCGGCGTCGAAGTGCTCCATGATCACCGAGGTGCCGCCGAGCGTGATCGCCATCATGTTGAAGCGCAAGGGAGCTGCGTGATACAGCGGCGCCGGCGACAGATAGATGCTGCCTTCGTTCATGCCGCACATCTTTTCGCACAGCAGCCGCAGGAACGGGCTCGGCACGTCGATGGCGTTGCCTTCGAACTCGCGCTTGATGCCCTTGGGGCGGCCGGTGGTGCCGGACGAGTACAGCATGTCGTAGCCGGCGACTTCGTCGGCGATCGGCGTCGTCTTTTGCGCGCCGGCCTCCTTGTCCCAGGAGCGGAAACCCGCGGCCGGCTCGTCGACCATGAAGAATTCGACGCCCGGCAGCTTGCCGAGCAGCGGGGTGATCGCATCAGCGCCCTGCGGCGAAGTGATCACGACCTTGGCGCCGCAATCCTGCACAATATAGGCGATTTCGTCCTGCTTGAGGTAGCGGCTGATCGCCGTGTAGTATAGCCCGGCGCGCTGTGCGGCCCAGCAGATCTCCATGAACGCCAGCCGGTTTTCCATCAGCAGCGCGATGTGATCGCCCGGCTTGAGGCCGAGCGTCCGAAACAGCTGCGCGCCCTGGTTCGACAGCTCGTCGAGCTGCCGATAGGTGATCGCCTTGCCGGTCGAGGCCATCTGGTAGGCGATCTTGTCGGGCGTCGTGCGGGCGTGAATCGACGGATGCGTCATGGGTGTTTCCTCATGGTGATGCGGCGGATTGCTTCCGCTCTGAATTGCCGTCATTGCGAGGAGCGAAGCGACGAAGCAATCCAGCGCCGTGCACTGAGCCTCTGGATTGCTTCGCTGCGCTCGCAATGACGGGGAGAGATGGTTGGTGTGCAGTCTTAAAGCCGCTCGACGATCGTCACGTTGGCCATGCCGCCGCCTTCGCACATGGTCTGCAGGCCGTAGCGCTTGTTCTGCTGCTTCAGCGCGTGCACCAGCGTGGTCATCAGCTTGGTGCCGGAGCCGCCGAGCGGATGGCCGAGCGCGATCGCGCCGCCGTTGACGTTGAGGCGGGACGGATCGGCGCCGGTGGCTTTGAGCCAGGCGGTCGGGATCGACGCGAAGGCTTCGTTGACTTCGAACAGGTCGATGTCGTCGATCTTCATGCCGGCCTTCTTCAGCGCGTATTCGGTCGCCGGCAGCGGCGCTTCGAGCATGATCACCGGATCGCCGCCGCGCATCGTCATGTGATGGATGCGCGCCAGCGGCTGCACGCCGAGCTGCTTCAGGCCCTTCTCGTTGACGACCAGCACGCCGGAGGCGCCGTCGCAGATCTGGCTGGCGGTCGCGGCGGTGAGGCGGCCGCCGTTCTCGTTGATCAGCTTGACGCCCTTGATGCCGTCGAGCGTGGCGTCGAAGCGAATGCCTTCGTCGATGTGATGCGTATCGGTGGTGCCGTCGGCGCGGGTGATCTCGAGCGGGATGATCTCGTCCTTGAACTTGCCGCCTTGCGTCGCGGCGATCGCGCGCTGGTGGCTGTTGAAGGCGTATTCATCGAGCTCGTCCTTGGACAGGCCGTACTTCTCCGCCACCATCTCGGCGCCGGTGAACTGGCTGAACTGGATGTTCGGGTAGCGCTTCTCCATCTGCGGGCTCTTGTAGGTGCCCATGCCGGCCTTGGCGGCGAGGATGCTGGGCGAACCCATCGGCACGCGCGTCATGCTCTCGACGCCGGCGGCGATCACGATGTCCATGCTGCCGGACATCACCGCCTGTGCGGCGAAATGCAGCGCCTGCTGCGACGAGCCGCACTGCCGGTCGATCGAGGTGGCCGGCACGCTCTCCGGCAGCTTCGACGCCAGCACCGCGTTGCGGCCGATATTCACCGCCTGTTCGCCGGCCTGGCCGACGCAGCCCATGATGACGTCTTCGATCTGGTCCGGCGCGGCGCCGGAGCGATCGACCAGCGCATTGAGCACGGAGGCGGCGAGATCGGCGGGGTGCCAGCCGGCGAGACGGCCGCCCTTGCGGCCTCCGGCGGTGCGCGCAGCGGCGACGATATAGGCCTCGGCCATGGGTTTTCTCCCTTGATGTTGATTGTTTCGGCTGTGCCGATGGCGGCGGATTTAAGGGGCGAGGGCCGATTTAGTCAATCAATCAATTAACGCTTGAGCCCGGCGCCGCGATGGGCTAATTGCCACGGCGATGGCAGCTCAACCGACCCAAGCGCTGGCGACCCGAGTACCGGTGGTGAAGAATTCCACCGCGGATAAGCTGTTGGTTGCGGCCGGCGAATTGATGATCGAGCGCAACTCGGTCGAGATCTCGCTGTCGGACATCGCGCATAAATCGGGCGTCAACGCTGCGCTGGTGAAGTATCACTTCGGCAACAAGGACGGCCTGCTGTTGGCGCTGCTCGAGCGCGACGCGGCGCACGAGATGACGCATCTCGATTTCCTGCTGTCGCAGCCGCTGTCGCCGAGCACCAAGATGAAGCTGCACATCGCCGGCATCATCAAGGCGTATCATCAGTTTCCGTATCTGAACCGGCTGATCCACTATTTGCTGCACGGCTCGAATCGCGAGGCCGCCGACGAAGTGACCAAGTTCTTCGTCGGGCCCTTGCTCGACTTCCACCGCAAGCTGATCGCCGAGGGCGTCGCGGCGGGTGAATTCCGCGATGTCGATCCGGTGCTGTTCTACACCACGCTGATCGGCGCCTGCGACCATCTGTTCTTCGGCCGGCAGACCATGATGCGGGCGGCGGGCGTCGGTCCCGTCACCGACGAGGTGTGCCGCGCCTATGTGGCGCATATCGAACAAATCATCCTCGGCGGATTGCTGCTGAAAAAGGGCGACCGCGCGTCGCGCGCGCAGCCGGCCGCCGCGGTGACCAGTTAATAACAAGAAGAAACGACCCCAAGAAAACTTCAGAGACCTTCATCCAGGACCCGGGACACGCCGAAGAAAATCCGAACAACAACAATAACGCCCAAGGACCAGTTCACGGAATCTGCCCGGAAGAGGCAGGCGGAATGGAACAGCAGGCACCCCCGGGACATCGTTTGAAGTGTGTCGATAACAACAAGAAAACAGCCAGGAAACGCCCGAGTATCTTTGACGATTCGATCTCGTCTCACCCAGCAGGCGGCCACGCGGCGCAAGGGGTGAGAGCGCAACAACAAATCGAGCCAAACAGCTCGCTCAGGAACGCTCGCGCGCCTGTGAACGCCTTTTGACCAGGATGGCCGCGCCGACGTGGCGCAGAGCTGTCCGGAAACGATAAATCGGGGAAACGCCCAAGGGTCCGTTGAACATCCCGGTTCGAAAGCGCAAGAAGAGCACGCCAAAGGGCCCGGCCGAGGTCTGTCGAACAGTTCAGGAAACGCCCAAGGACCGGCCCATCAAGGCTTGACCGCAAGCTTCAAGAAAGCGCCCAAGGAAAGGGATATCCAATGCAGTTGAAAGACGTCTCCGTTCTCATCACCGGTGGTGGATCGGGACTCGGCGCCGCGACGGCGCGTGCGATGGCCGCCAAGGGCGCCAAGGTCGCCGTGCTCGACATGAACAAGGACAACGCCGACAAGGTCGCGGCCGAGATCGGCGGCGTCGCCTGCGTCGGCGACGTGTCGCAGGAAGCGCCCGTCAAGGAAGCGATCGCCAAGGCCGAAGCCGCCCACGGCATCGTCCGCGTGCTGGTGAACTGCGCCGGCATCGGCGGCGCGGTGAAGACCGTCAGCAAGAACGGCGCCTATCCGCTCGATCACTTCACCCGCATCATCAACGTCAACCTGATCGGCAGCTTCAACTGCATCCGTCTGGTCGCCGAGCGCATGCAGAGCGCGCCGACGATTGGCGAAGAGCGCGGCGTCTGCATCAACACCGCGTCGGTCGCGGCCTATGACGGCCAGATCGGCCAGGCGGCGTATTCGGCCTCGAAGGGCGGCATCGTCGGCATGACCCTGCCGGTGGCGCGCGACCTCGCCTCGATGAACATCCGCGTCATGACCATTGCGCCCGGCCTGTTCCTGACGCCGCTGCTGATGGGCCTGTCGGAAGAAGCCCGCAAGAGCCTCGGCGCCCAGGTGCCGCATCCGGCCCGCCTCGGCGATCCGTCGGAATACGCGTCGCTCGCGGTGCAGATCGTCGAGAACCCGATGCTGAACGGCGAGACGATCCGTCTCGACGGCGCCATCCGCATGGCGCCGCGGTAGTCACGACTAAACCCTCTCCCCTTGTGGGAGAGGGTGGCAGCCGAAGGCTGCCGGGTGAGGGGGCGCCACGAGTCCGGACCCCTCACCGGGCCGAGTGCGCGGCCACCGGCAAACAAGCCCTCTCCCACAAGGGGAGAGGGCGCAGCAACTAACGCTGATGCGGCGGCCACGCGCCGCGCGGCAAAATAATAAGCTCCGCCACAGCGGGCATAAGAACAACAAGTTGCGGGAGTGAGAAGCGTGTCCCAGGTGCTGCTGGTCGATCATCGCGATGGCGTCGATTGGGTGACGCTCAACCGTCCCGACAGCCTGAATGCACTCAGCCCCGAACTGGTCGACGCGCTCAACGCTTATTTCGGCCAGCTGCAGCGCAATCGCGACACCCGCGTCGTCGTGCTCAAGGGCGCCGGCAAGAACTTCTGCGCCGGGCTCGATCTCAAAGAGGCGATGAGCCGCCGCGGCAAGCAGCAGGAGCCGCCGGGCGTCGCTGACTCGCTGGATTCGCAGCGCCGGATCGCCGATATCGTGATGCTGATGCGCCGCTGCCCGCAGCCGATCATCGCGCTGGTGCAGGGCGCCGCCGCCGGCGGCGGTTTCGCGCTGGCGCTCGCCGCTGATGTCCGTATTGCCGGACGGACGGCGCGCATGAACTGCGCTTTCATCAAGCTCGGCCTCGGCGGCTGCGATATCGGCACCAGCTACTTTTTGCCGCGTCTGGTCGGCGTGTCGGTTGCGTCCGAGCTGATCCTCACCGGCCGATTCATCGGCGCCGAACGCGCGCTGATGACCGGACTGGTTTCGGAACTGGTCGAGGACGATCAGCTCGACGCCGCTGCGCAGCCCTTTGTGGACGCGATGATGGCGGCCTCTCCGGTCGGTTTGCGGCTGTCGAAGGAATGCCTCAATATGGCTGTCGACGCCGGCTCGATCGAGCAGGTGATCGCGATGGAAGATCGCAATCAGGTGCTGTGCTCACGCTCCGAAGATTTCGCCGAGGGCATCGCGGCCTTCCTGGAGAAGCGCAAGCCGGTGTATATTCGCCGCTAGGCACGGCGCGTGGGCGTGACCCGCGACAATCAAGAAACCAGCGGCCCGACAAGAGGCCAACACGGGAGACACCAGGAATGACTTCAAGCGCCGCCGCAGTGCTGACCAAGCCGGCCTTCCGCAAGGTCAATTGGTTGCCGCGCGAGATCGAGGTCGATCGTCGCGAGGGTGGCGTCATCGTGATGAAGTCGCGCTTCCCGCTGATGGACCACGATCCGCATCTGCCGATGGCGCTGGCGAAATGGGCCAAGCAGCGCCCCGATCACACTTGGCTTGCCCAACGCGCGGGCGCTGACCGGCAGTGGCGCAAGGTGTCGTATGCCGAAGCCAAGCGCACCGTTGACGGACTGACCCAGGCACTGCTGAACCTGCAGCTGCCGGAAGGCCGCCCGGTGACGATCTTGTCGGGCAATTCGATCGAGCACGCGCTGATGATGATGGCGGCGATGCAGGCGCGGATCCCGACCGCGCCGGTGTCGCCGGCCTATTCGCTGATGAGCCTGGATCATCAGAAGCTCAAATATCTGTTCGATCTGGTCAAGCCCGCCGTGGTGCTGGTGCAGGACGGCGCGCAGTTCAGCAAAGCGCTGCATGCGCTGGATCTCACCGGCGTGCAGGTGGTGCACGTCGCCAATCCGGCAGAAGGCATCACCAGCGTGCCGTTTGCCGCGATGGCGGCGACGCCGGTGACCGCCGATGTCGAGCGCTCGGTCGCACAGATCACCCCGGACACCGTCGGCAAGCTGCTGTTCACCTCCGGCTCGACCGGCATGCCGAAAGCGGTGATCAACACCCAGCGCATGATGTGCGCCAACGCCGCGATGATGATGCAGGTGCGGCTGCGCGATCCGAACGGCCCGCTGCCGGTCAATCTGGACTGGATGCCCTGGAACCACACCATGGGCGGCAATGCGTCGTTCAATCCGCTGCTGATCGAAGGCGGCACGATGTACATCGATGACGGCCGGCCGGTGCCCGGCATGATCGAAGAGACGCTGCGCAACCTGCGCGAGCTGTCGCCGACCTATTACGCCAACGTTCCGGCCGGTTACGCCGCGCTCGCGAGCGCGATGGAGAAGGACGATGCGCTGTGCCGCAACTTCTTCAAGAACCTCGGCCTGATGGCCTATGGGGGCGCGCGGCTGCCGGACGATCTCTACGAGCGCATGCAGGCGCTGGCCGTGCGCGCCACCGGTGAGCGGCTGGTGTTCTACACCGGCTGGGGCTCGACCGAGACCGCGCCGACCTCGACCGGCACCTATTGGGACACCGAGCGCGTCGGCCTGATCGGTCTGCCGTTCCCCGGCGTCGAATTGAAGATGCTGCCGATCGGCGACAAGTACGAGCTGCGGCTGCGCGGCATCAATGTGATGCCGGGTTATTACGGCCAGCCGGAGCTGACCGAGAAGGCGTTCGACGAGGAAGGCTTCTACAAGATCGGTGATGCCGGCGTGTTCGTCGATCCGAACGATCCGGTGAAGGGGATCATCTTCGCCGGTCGCGTGGTCGAAGACTTCAAGCTGATGACCGGCACCTTCGTGCATGTCAGCACGGTGCGGACCGACGCGATCGCAGCGGCGACGCCGGTGGTGCAGGACGCGCTGGTCGCGGGGCAGGACCGTGAGTTCATCGGCCTGCTGGCGTGGCCGAACCTGCACGCCTGCCGGCAGATCGTCGGCAATCCCGACGCGACCTTCGAAGACGTGGTGCAGCATCCGGCGGTGCGCGCGGCGTTCAAGGCCGGCCTCGAAAAGCACAATGCCGAGGTCAAGGGCGTCAGCTCGATGCGCATCGCCCGCGCCATGCTGATGAGCGAACCGCCGTCGATCGACGGCAACGAACTCACCGACAAGGGCTACATCAACCAGCGCGCCGGCCTCGACCGCCGCGCCGCGCTGGTGCAGCGGCTGTATGCCGAGACGCCGGACGACGAGGTGGTGGTGCTGAAGTGAGCCGCGCAATCAAACTCTCGTCATTCCGGGGCGCGCGTCTTCGCGCGAACCCGGAATCTCGACGGAGCCAGTTTCAGATTCCGGGTTCGCACGCAGCTTCGCTGCGCGCGCCCCGGAATGACCAACTCTAACAACTAACAACAAACGAGACACGGCCATGAACTTCGATTTCTCCGACGACCAGAAGCAACTGCGCGATCAGGCCCGGCGGTTTCTTGCCGAGAAGTGCCCGCCAAAGGCGGTGCGTGCCGTGCTCGAGGGCAAGGCGGATTACGATCGTGAGCTGTGGAAGGGCCTCGCCGAGATGGGCTTCCTCGGCGTTGCGATCCCCGAGGAATTCGGCGGCAGCGGTGCGGGACATCTCGAGCTCTGCGTGATCGCCGAGGAGCTCGGCCGCGCGCTGGCGCCGGTTCCGTTCGCCTCGACCGTGTATCTCGCCGCCGAAGCGCTGCTGCTCGCGGGGACGGATGCGCAGAAGCAGAAGTGGTTGCCGAAGATTTCGTCGGGCGAGGCGATCGGCACGCTGGCGCTGTTCGAAGGCACCGGCAATCCGTCGCATAAGGCCGTCAAGGTGACGGCGTCGAACGGCACGATTTCCGGTACCAAGAAGCCGGTCGCCGACGGCGCCATCGCCGATTTCGCCATCGTCGCCGCGCGCACCAGCAATAGCGGCCGCGAGGCCGACATCTCGCTGTTCCTGGTCGATCTCAAGGCCGGCGGCGTCACCGCCAAGCCGCTCTCGAACGTCGATCCGTCGCGGCAGCAGGCCGAGCTGGTGTTCGACGGCGCCAAGGCCGAGCCGCTGGGCGCGGCGGGCGAGGGCTGGAGCATCCTGTCGCGCGTGATGGACCGCGCCGCGGTGCTGATCGCATTCGAGCAGGTCGGCGGCGCCGACTGCGCGCTGGAGATGGGCCGTGACTACGCGCTCGACCGCATCGCGTTCGGCCGTCCGATCGGCTCGTTCCAGGCCGTCAAGCACATCCTCGCCGACATGTACGTCTCGGCGACGCTGGCGCGTTCGAACTGCTACTACGGCGCCTGGGCGCTCTCGACTGACGCCGGTGAACTCGCCGAAGCCGCGGCTGCGGCGCGGATCAGCGCCACGCAGGCGTTCCAGCATTGCGCCAAGCAGAACATCCAGGTGCACGGCGGCATGGGCTTCACCTGGGAGTTCGACTGCCATCTGTACTATCGCCGCTCCAACGCGCTGGCGCTGGCGCTCGGCAGCCAGTCCTACTGGGAAGACCAACTGATCGACCGCATGCGCCAGAAGAACGCGGCGTAACGCACGATTTTGTAGGATGGGTTGAGCGTCAGCGAAACCCATCTTCCCTTTCGCGTCGGATGATGGGTTTCGCTGCGCTCAACCCATCCTACGAAGACGATTTCGAGGATGAGCAAATGAACTTCGACGATACCCCGCAGGAAGCCGAATTCCGTGCCAAGGCGCGTGCCTGGATCGACGCCAATGCGCCGAAGCAATACGAGGACGATCTGCGCAAGGCGTCGCTCGGCCGCGTCGTGCTGAAGGGCGCCAACGTCCTCGATGTCGCCAAGGCCTGGCAGAAGAAGAAGGCCGACGCCGGCTGGGCCGTGCCGCATTGGCCGAAGGAATATGGCGGCCGCGGTGCGTCGCCGATTGAGCGCGTGATCTGGCAGCAGGAAGAGGGCGTGTTCGGCAAGCTCACGGCGATGTTCATCATCGGCCAAGGCATGTGCGGCCCGACCATGATGGCCTACGCGTCGGAGGACCAGAAGCGGCACTATCTGCCGCCGCTCGGCTCCGGCGAGCAGGTGTGGTGCCAGCTGTTCTCCGAGCCTGCCGGCGGCTCCGACGTCGCCGGTCTGCGCACCCGCGCCGAGAAGGATGGCGACGACTGGGTCATCAACGGCCAGAAGATCTGGACCTCCGGCGCGCACTATTCGGACTACGGCATCCTGATCACCCGCACCGACCCGACCGTGCCCAAGCACAAGGGTCTGACGATGTTCTTCCTCGACATGAAAAGCCCCGGCGTCGAGATCCGGCCGATCAAACAGGCCAACGGCAATTCCGACTTCAACGAGGTGTACTTCACCAACGTGCGGATTCCGGATAGCCAGCGCCTCGGCGCCGTCGGTGACGGCTGGAACGTGTCGCTGACCACGCTGATGAACGAGCGCATGTCGATCGGCGCCAATGTGGCGACCGGCTTCCCTGAGCTGCTTGACTACTGCAACTCGCTGACGCTCGACGGTGCGCCTGCGCTCGACGACCGGGCGGTGCGTTCGAAGCTTGCGAACTGGGCCGTGAAGGCGAGCGGGCTGAAGTACACCAGCTTCCGCTCGATCTCGGCGCTGTCCAAGGGGCAGCGGCCCGGGCCGGAGAACTCGATCGGCAAGCTGGTCGCGGGCTCGATGATCCAGGAGGTCGCGATGTACGCGCTCGACCTGCAGGGCGCTGCGGGCGTGCTGAGCGCGCCCGAGGATGCCGACGTTGGCGGCCGCTTCCAGGCGATGTTGCTGCGTTCGCCGGCGACCCGCGTCGAGGGCGGCACTGACGAGATCCTGCGCAACATCATCGCCGAACGCGTGCTCGGCCTCCCTGGCGACATTCGTGTCGACAAGGACGTGCCGTTCAATCAGATCCCGACGCGGGGGCGGGCCTAGCAACGTAGGATGGGTTGAGCGCAGCGAAACCCATCATTTAGCAAAGTGCGTCGTTGATGGGTTTCGCAAGGGCTCAACCCATCCTACGGCGCTGAGATCAGAACGAGAGGCCGAGATGAATTTCGACGATACCCCGCAGGAAGCCGAGTTTCGCGCCAAGGCGCGCGCGTGGATCGACGCCAACGCGCCGAAGCAATACGAGCAGGAACTGGCGAAGTCCGGGATCGGCCGCATCAGCCTGAAGAACGCCGACATCGTCGAGGTCGGCAAGGCTTGGCAGAAGAAGAAGGCCGAGGGCGGCTGGTCGTGCCTGACCTGGCCGCAGGAATACGGCGGCCGCGGCGCCACGCCGATCGAGAAGGTGATCTGGCAGCAGGAAGAGGGCGTCTACGGCAAGCTCACGCAGCCGTTCCAGATCGGCGAGGGCATGTGCGGCCCGACCGTGATGGCCTATGGCGGCGAGGACGACAAACGCAAGTACCTGCCGAAGCTCGCCTCGGGCGAAAACATCTGGTGCCAGCTGTTTTCCGAGCCGGCGGGCGGCTCCGACGTTGCGGGCCTGCGCACCCGTGCCGAGAAGGACGGCGACGACTGGATCATCAACGGCCAGAAGATCTGGACCTCGGGCGCGCACTACTCGGACTACGGTCTCTTGATCACCCGCACCGACCCGAACGTGCCCAAGCACAAGGGCCTCACCATGTTCTTCCTGGACATGAAGAGCCCCGGCGTCGAGGTCAAGCCGATCAAGCAGGCCAACGGCATGCAGGAATTCAACGAGGTGTTCTTCACCAACGTGCGCATTCCCGACAGCCAGCGGCTTGGCGCGGTCGGCGACGGCTGGAACGTGTCGCTGACCACGCTGATGAACGAGCGGATGTCGATCGGCGCGCGGCTCGCCACCGGCTTCCCGGAAATTTTTGCGTTCTGCAATGACTTCGTCACCGACGACGGCCCGGCGATCGACGATCCGGCGGTGCGCAGCAAGCTGGCGAACTGGGCGGTCAAGGCCAGCGGCCTGAAGTACACGTCGTATCGTTCGATCTCGGCGCTGTCGAAGGGCGAGCGGCCGGGGCCGGAGAATTCGATCGGCAAGCTGGTCGCCGGCCCGATGCTGCAGGACATCGCGGCGTTTGCGATGGACCTTGAAGGCGCCGCGGGCGTGCTGACCGATCCGGCCGAGGCCGAAGCCGGCGGCAGCTTCCAGGCGATGCTGCTCGGCTCGCCGTCGATGCGCATCGCCGGGGGCACCGACGAGATCCTGCGCAACATTATCGCCGAACGCGTGCTGGGTTTGCCGGGCGATATCCGGGTGGACAAGGACGTGCCGTTCAACAAGATCCCGACCAGGGGGCGGTGAGGAAGCAAGTGCGCTTCCTTGCCATCTGCGATGTCATTCCGGGGCGCGCCTGCGAAGCTGGCGCGAACCCGGAATCCCGCAGTTGTTGACAATGAATGCTACGCCGTATGCGTTCAGATCTCGGGTTCGCGCTGCGCGCGCCCCGGAATGACGACCATCAAGCAATGAGGCCATCATGACCGACGCGCTTACTTCCGCCGCCCCCATCGACGTCCTCGAAGACCTGATGGCGGCGCGCTATTCGTGCCGTGGCTTCAAGTCCGACCCGGTGCCGCGCGCCACGATCGAGCGGATTCTTGGCGCGGCGCAGAAGACGGCTTCGTGGTGCAACAGCCAGCCGTGGCAGGTGGTGATCACGTCGGGCGAGGCGACCACGAAGTTTCGTGACGCGATCTATCCGGCCGCGGCCGGCGGCGCGCCGATGTCGGGCGATTTCGAATTTCCGCGCGAGTATCGCGGCGTCTATCTCGACCGCCGCCGCGAGAGCGGCTTTCAGCTTTACAACGCGGTCGGCATTGCCCGCGGCGACAAGGCCGCCGCCGCCAAGCAGGCGCTGGAGAATTTCAACTTCTTCGGCGCGCCGCACGTCGCGATCATCACCACCGACGAAGCGCTCGGCATCTACGGCGCGGTCGATTGCGGCGGCTACGTCACCTCGTTCATGCTCGCCGCCCAGGCGCTCGGCATCGCCACCGTGCCGCAGGCGGCGCTGGCTTTTCATGCCGGCCTGGTGCGCCAGCATTTCGGACTCGGCGACGACCGCCGCGTCGTCTGCGGCATCTCGTTCGGCTATGCCGACGCCGAGCACAAGGCCAACAGCTACCGCACGAACCGCGCCGCGCTCGGCGAGGTGGCGACGTTCGTGGAGTGAGGGGCGCGACGATGGTTGAGGCGGCGCACAACCTCTCCCCGTCATTCCGGGGCGCGCGCAGCGCGAGCCCGGAATCTATAGTCCCTGACGCTTCTTTGTGGATACGACGTTGCATCGCTCTGCCTTGACGCGAGCACTGAGAATATGGATTCCGGGCTCGTGCTTCGCGCGCCCCGGAATGACAAAAGTTAGGTTAGCGCCAAGTCGTCAAAACTTCGGCGCGCGTTTTTCCTTGAACGCCGCGATGCCTTCCTTGATCTCGTCGCTGCGCATCGAGGCGCGGGAGCGGGCGTCGGCGGCTTGTTCGTCGAACGTCTGCCGGGCGAATTCGTTGATGGCGCGTTTCATGCCGGCAACGGCATCTGGCGCGTGGCCGGCCAGTGTCGTTGCCAGCGCGTCGACTTCTGGGTCGAGCCGGTCCATCGGCACCATCTGGGTCAGGTAACCGATCCGCAGCATTTCGCGGGCGTCAATCCGCTGCGCGGTCAGGAACAGCCTCTTGGCATTGTCGACGCCGAGCCTCGTGACGTAGCGCTTGATGCCGCTTGGATAGTAATGCAGCCCGAGCCGCGCCGCCGGCATGAACATCTCGGCGCTGTTGGCGCCGATGCGGAAGTCGCAGGCCAGCGCCAGATCGGTCGCCCCGCCATAGACGCCGCCGTTGAGCCGGCAGATCGTCGGCACCCGCAGCTCCTCGAGACGATCGACCACGGCGCCGAACACCGCGGCGGAGGAGTCGCTCTCGGTCTCGCAGCTGGCGCGGGCGGAGATCTCCTCGAGATCGAACCCGCCCGAAAACGCGCGCCCGGTTCCGGTCAGCACCAGCACGCGGACCGCTCGATCGGCGTCGATCTGCGCAAATTGCTCGAGCAGGGCGGCGAGGTCGTCGGCCAGCAGCCGGTTCAAATGGTGCGGCCGGTTCAACCGGATCGTGGCGCGTGGGCCGTCGATGCTGAGAACGGGCGGGCTGGCGCTATCGGCGTCCGACATCGGGCGTATCTCCGGAAGGCGAGGTGGCAGTCTTGCAACACGACGGGCGGCGGGCGCGGCAAACTGCCCGCGGGCGGCCCCTGCCGTCAATGATTTGCGAGCTCGCCGCGGCCGGCCGTGGCAGCGGTGGCGTTCCGGGTGGTGGATTGTTTATAATCCCGTTCGTTCCAACGTGTATGCCAGACGCGCGCAGCGGCGGTTCGGCGCCGCGCGCTGGATGTCGTCGGTTCGATCAGCTTCGCGAACACGGGTTGGCCTCATGGATATGTCCCACATCGCCCAGCATGCCGGCATGGCCGGCAGTGTGTTTGCCACCATCTTCGTGGTCGCCACCGCCACGATGCGGACGATGATCCCGCTGCGCGTTTTCGGCATCCTGGCCAACGTGCTGCTGATCGCGATCTCGATCCCGACCCACAACTACCCGACCATGGCGCTGCACGCCGTGCTGCTGCCGGTCAATGTCTGGCGGCTGCAGCAGATGCTGCAACTGGTCCGCGACGTGAAGAAGTCGGTGAACAGCGACCTGTCGATGGAGTGGCTGAAGCCGTTCATGACCAAGCGGCAGTGCCAGGCCGGCGAGGAGATCTTCTACAAGGACGAGAAGGCCGAGCACATGTACTACATCGTCAGCGGCCGCTTCCGCCTGGTCGAGTCCGGCATCGAGCTGCCGGTCGGCGCCATCGTCGGCGAGCTCGGCATGCTGTCGCCGTCGAACACCCGGACCCAGACCCTGGAATGCATCGAGTCCGGCATGGTGCTCGGCGTCAGCTATCGTCAGGTCGAGGAGCTGTACGTTCAGAATCCGGAGTTCGGCTTCTACTTCCTGCGGCTCGCCAGCGCGCGGCTGTTCCAGAACATCGAGACGCTGGAAGCCCGGCTGGCGCAGGCGCATCTGCCGGTGCCGGTCGAAGTCGCGAGCGAGACGGCGTAGCGGCGAGGGGCAGCGATGGTCGGCTATGTCGATGCGATGCGGTCCACGCTCGCCGAGATCATCGGCGAGCGCGACCGCGTTGTCGCTTTGCAGCTGCCGGCCGGGCTGTCGCCGGCGATGCAGGCGCTGGTCAGCGACGCCGTCGAGCAGCTCGTGGTGTATCAGGGCCGCCGCCACGCATTGCTGTATCTCGAGCGGATCGCGCGCTTCGCGCGGCGGCCGGACGTCGACGAAGACCTGCTTCACGAAATCGCCCGGCTGATGCTGGCGCGGATGACCTATGAGGATCCGTTCAGGCTGGCGCAGCTGGCGTTGATCGAAGCGAGGATCGGACCGGACGGAGTCGCCAGGGTCCGCGTCGACCGCAAATGCCGGTTTCGGATGGACGAATGGGTATCGGCGCTGCCGGTGGTGCTGGCGCGGCCGCTCCTCAGGCTGCTGGGCGCATTGGGCTGGCAGCATATCCACCTCAAGATGCGGTTCAACGCCACCGACTGGCTCGGCATCCGCCGGCTGCGGATGGAGGCCTGGCTGCGGCGCTGGCGGATGCTGTCGATCCGCTACGCGCAGGAGCGGACCTTCGTGGAGCGCTGGCTGCACATGATCGACCGCTGCCTCGCCAAACGGCCGGAGGCGGTGTGGGCCGTGGTGCAGAGCGCCACGATGATCGGCGGCTATGGCGACGCCTACCGCTACGGCCTGGCCAACTGGACGCTGATCATCGACAGCCTGGTCAAGCCGGTGTTCGCCGGCACATTGGCGGTGGATGATCTGCCGGCGGCGATCGCCGAAGCGCGCGCCGCCGCGGTGCCGGACCGGCGGCAGACTGCGCTCAAGCGCTGCCTCGCGGCGATCCGTGACGGTGGCGACGCAACCGCGGTTGAGGGATCGGTGCCGACGCGATGATCGCGAGCAAAGCCGCACGGCCGCGCACAATAAAGCCGCCCCGCATCCCGCCTCGGACTTTCCCCCGCGTGCATTCCGGAACCGAAGATGTCATAAAGCCATCACGGTCGTTGACCGGCGAGGTGCTTCGCGCCCGCGCGGAATGT
This sequence comes from Rhodopseudomonas palustris, assembly GCF_003591005.1. Lineage (GTDB taxonomy): Bacteria > Pseudomonadota > Alphaproteobacteria > Rhizobiales > Xanthobacteraceae > Rhodopseudomonas > Rhodopseudomonas palustris_K. The sequence goes on along the minus strand of NZ_QYYD01000008.1, from coordinate 97,964 downwards.
CGGATCGAGCCTGACGGCGCAAAGCCGTTGACGTGTCGACGCTTCCCCCGGGCCCAGCAAAGGGCGTGAGCTTGATCCTTCCCCACATGTCGTCGACGGTTTCCGTTGGTGCGCTCGTCGGATGGATGCTCGCGCTCACGATCAAGCATGTGTTCGCCGATTTCTATCTGCAGAACAAATGGATGGCGCTCGGCAAGGACCAGAAGACCGGCTGGGCGCTGCCGTTGCTGGCGCATTGCGGCGTGCATCTGCTGTTGACCACCGCGCTGATGCTGGTTGTGGCGCCGCGCTATTGGTTCGTCGGCCTGATCGATTTTGCGATTCATCTCGCGATCGATCGCGCCAAGGGGTTCTGCGTCGCGACCTACAACATCACGCCGGAGTCGCGCTGGTTCTGGTGGCTGATCGGCACCGACCAGGCCCTGCATCACCTTACAGGCTTCGGCCTGTCGGTGCTGCTCGCCGCCAATCCCTGATCGGATGAGCTCGCATCAGCGGTGGCCTTCGGGGCGCGCGCCGTTGCGCGAACCCGGAATCTCGCCGTTCAAGGCCAAAGCCGGCGCAGCTCGTCTTGGCGGGATGACTCCACCAATCCATGAGGACAGGCGCTGCTCGTCGTCTCAGGCGCTGAGACGCTCCTCCACGCCAGCGCCGGGCGACGGGGTCTCAGCCTGTGATTGGCGCGACGCGATCTTTGCGTTGGCCTTGGTGAACTGCTGCTGGAATGCGAGCCCGTCTTCCAGCACGCGGGCCATCGCGCCGCTGAGCCAGTCCTGATACTCGCGCAGCGCATCGAGCGGGGTGGCGGCCTGGCCGATCCGCTGGGCGGCTTCGAGCGCCGCACGGGTGCCGAGTCGCCGGCGTTCGAACCATCCTTCGGAAAACTCCCTCATGCCGGCCAGAATGGTTTCTTCGGTTCGCCAGAAGGCCACACCGGCCGGGGCGAACGCCTTGATATCGTGGACCATCATGTTGGGGAACAGTGTCACGGGTTCGCTCATCGCATCCTCCATCGTGACCAGCAGGCGGCTTGTTGGAACCGGGCAACGATGAGGTTAACGCCAAACCAAACGCCGCACTGATCACAACAGGACGATCGGAAAAAATGTGATCGCGTTTTCGTTCCATGCGAATCGCGCAAAGCCGTGCGCTCGGTTCCACAGGGATAGTTAAGAGCTCATTAACAACTTCGATCGCATGCTCTCGATCGTTGTCGCCCTCGGAGAAACGCCGATGTTGTCGAGCCGTGAAGCCTTCGAAAACGACCACTGTCCCGTTCGGGACGATCTCCTTGGCGCCATGTATCGCGCCAACGAGAACGGTCTGCCTGCCCTGGTGGAAAGTGTCTCGTCCGACGTTCGAGCCCAATTGGCTCTGTTTTGCTACCGCCGCGCGCATCTGCACGCGCTGGCGCTCACCATCGCCGCAAGCTGCGATGTCCGCGATCTGATCCACCATGGTGGCCGGGTCGGCTCCGTGCTGGCGGCTCTGGCCCGGGAGGAAGCGAAGCCTCGCCACCGGCCGTCAGCCAATTACAGCCATCGCAAGGCGATCACGCTGTCGACCACGCCGTTGTCGAGCCTGGCGCCGCTCGACGATGACGATCTCGATGATGAGCTTCCGCTACAGGCGGAGCAGGAACCCGAGCCGAGCCTGGCCGGGCTGGCCTAGCCGGAGATCGATTCCGGCAGCGCCGGAAGGCCATGCCGACGGCGGGCCATCGCGCATTCCGGATCGCCCGGCTGGCACTCGCGGCAGACTTCCGGCCGCAGCGCATAGATGGTGCAGGCGGTGGCCTCCCCGATCGTCCCGGCGAGGGCGCAGCAGCGTTCGCCCTCGCACTTCATGCCGGACAGCCGCGTGTTGACGAGTTCCGCAGGGATCGCGTCGAGCGCGGCGTCGTCCTCGACCGTAAAGCGCGGCCAGTTGGCCGAATACGCACAGCACGCGCCGCAGCTTTGGCAGGGGCTGGCTGTGGCGGCTGCGGCTTGTGTCGTCATCCCGCCTGTTTAGGCTGAACCGCCAGGATAGCAAACCGCCTGCGAGGGCGATGCGGATCGCTAGTCGCGCGGCTTGGTCGCGGCCTCGAGCAATGCTTCGAGCTCGGCGATCCGGAGGTCCCGCGAAGTGATCGCCGCGGCGACATCGGCGGCGTCGAATTTCTGCGGAATGTGCTGCGGGCAATTGCTGTCCCAGGCCTCGACCTCGAAAAGGATCGCCTGTTCGGGCCGCGCCTTGGTGTCCGTCGGCATCAGCCGGGCGATCAGCTCCGGGTCGTCCTCGACCACCCGTGCGCGACCCCAGATCTTGATGCGCCGGCGGTGCGCGTAGTCGATCACGAACAGATAAGCCTTGGGGTTCTCCGCCAGATTGCCCTGGGTGATGAACTGCTGGTTGCCCTTGAAGTCGGCGAAGCCGATCGTGTGCTCGTCGAGCACATGAAGGAAGCCGGCCGGGCCGCCGCGATGCTGGACGTAAGGCTGGCCGCCGGCGCTCGCGGTGGCGAGCAGCACGCTGGTCTGCGCGGCGAGAAAGGCGGCGAGGTTGTCGTCGATCGTCGTCGCCCAGCCGCCGTGGCGCTCGACCCGCGCATAGGCCTCGCGCGAGCCCTTGCGGGCCTGGATCGACTTGACGGCCGGGGTGAAGGCGATATCGCTGGATGCTTGCAGTGCCAGGGTCATGAGAACCTCCTGCTGATGCGGCGGAATATCGGTCTGCAGATCATCCGAAGCAATCAGGTGATTTGACACTTCATTGTTGCGCTGGTTGAAATGATGCCGTGGACCGCCTGGATGCCATGACGGCCTTCGTCGCCGTTGCCGATCTGCAGGGCTTTGCGCCGGCCGCGCGCAAGCTCGGGCTGTCACCGTCGGCGGTGACGCGGCTGGTCGCGGCGCTCGAACAACATCTCGGCGCCCGGCTGCTGCAGCGGACGACGCGGTCGGTCGCGCTCACCGACACTGGAACGCGCTATCTCGAGCGGGTGCGGCAGATCCTCGCCGACCTTGACGAGGCGGACGCCTCCGCGTCGGCCGAGCGCACCCGCCCGTCCGGACGGCTGGTGGTGTCGGCCCCGGTCGGCTTCGGCCGCCGCTATATCGCGCCGCTGCTGTCGGATTATCTGAAACGATATCCTGAGGTGATCGGCGAATTGCGGCTGTCCGACCTGATGATCAATCTGGTCGACGACGGCGTCGACTGCGCCGTCCGGATCGGTCATCTCGCCGATTCGAGCCTGGTGGCGCGGCAGCTCGGGACGATGCGGCGGATCGTGGTGGCATCGCCCGACTATCTGGCGTCGCGCGGTACGCCGGCGACGCCGGCACAGATCGCGGCGCACGACGTTGTGCATTTCGGTCAGCCGGGAGCGCCGGTCGACTGGCGTTTCGTGGTCGACGGCCGCGACGTGCGCGTAACCTGCGCGCCGCGGCTTGTCAGCAACGTCGCCGACGTCGCGATCCTCGACGCCGAGCGCGGCGGTGGACTGACGCGAGTGCTGGCCTATCAGGCGGCGGACGCGATCGCGGCGGGACGGTTGCGCGTCGTGCTCGCGGATTACGAAGTGCCGCCGCTGCCGATCGCGGTGGTGTACCCGACCTCGCGGCTGCTGTCGGCCAAGGTGCGGGCATTTGTCGATTTGTTAGCGGAGGACGGTGATTGGCGGTTCGGCGAGCGATGACGAAAGGGCGATACGCGTGACCATGGCCGATTTATTCGACAGTGCGCCCGAGCCGCCGCGCCGCGAGGATATCGCGCCCGGCGCGGCGCTGCTGCGCGGCTTCGCCCGGGGTGAGGACCGCGCATTGATCGAAGCGATCGACGCAGTCGTGGCGCGGGCGCCGTTTCGTCACATGGTGACGCCCGGCGGCCATGCGATGTCGGTGGCGATGACCAGCTGCGGCAGCGCCGGCTGGGTCACCGATCGCCGCGGCTATCGCTACGCGTCGGACGATCCGGACAGCGCGCAGCCATGGCCGCAGATGCCGCCGGTGCTGCGCGATCTGGCGCAGCGCGCGGCCGCGGAGGCCGGCTTCGCCGGCTTCGATCCCGACGCCTGCCTGATCAACCGCTATGTGCCGGGCGCCAAAATGGCGCTGCATCAGGATAAGGACGAGCGCGACTTCTCGGCGCCGATCGTGTCGGTGTCGCTCGGCCTGCCGGCGACCTTCCAGTTCGGCGGCCTCGCCCGCAGCGACAAGCCGCGCCGCTACGAATTGCGTCACGGCGACGTGTTCGTCTGGGGGGGCCCGACGCGCCTCGTGTATCACGGTGTGCTGACGCTGAAAGACGGCGAGCACCCGCTGCTCGGCCGCCAGCGCATCAACCTGACGTTCCGCAAAGCGCTGTAAGCTTCGTGCCGCGTAGGATGGGTTGAGCGCAGCGAAACCCATCAAGCTTTTTGGCGCGGCGATGGGTTTCGCTGGCGCTCAACCCATCCTACGAGACCGCTCTCGCTCGTCATTCCGGGGCGCGAGCCCTTGCACGCGAACCCGGAATCCCAATGTGTGATTCGAACTGGCAGAACAGCTCTGGATTCCGGGTTCGCTGACTTCGTCAGCGCCCCGAAATGACACCGCGTGGCCTACGGCTTCGCCGGGTGAATGAACGGCCACGGGCTGGCCTCGCTGTCGCGCGGGACGTCGATGGCGATCAGTTGCGGGCCGCCGGCGGCGAGGGCTCTTTCGAGCGCGGGACGGAAGTTGTCGGGCGAGGTCACGCGCGCCGCGCCGACGCCGAACGACTCGGCGAGCTTGACGAAATCCGGATTGACCAGATCCGACGCCACCACGCGGCCTTCGAAGCCGTGCAGCTGATCACGCCGCACGTTGCCGTAGGCCGAATTGTCGAACACCAGCGTCACCACGCCGATGTTGTACTGCACGGCGGTCGCCAGCTCCTGTACGCCGAACATGAAGCCGCCGTCGCCGGTGATCGCCACCACCGGTTTGTCCGGGCAGGCGACCTTGGCGCCGAGCGCGGTGGGGAAGCCTGAGCCCAGCGTGCCCTGATAGCCGGAGGTGAGGAAGGTGCGCGGCTGATAAACCGGGAAGCCGTACCACGACGCGAAACCAACCTGTGACAGTTCGTCGGTGACGATCGCGTCGTCCGGCAGCACGTCGCGCAGGATCTTCAGATACGCCATCTGCGGCTGGATCGCCTGGATGTCCTGCTGCGTCTTGGCCGTTGCGGCGCGGATCACCTCGCGTCGTCCGGTGGTCTTGGTATAGCCGACCTTGCTGACCGCATCGGCCAGCGCCCGCGCGCCGGCCTTGGAGTCCGACACGATCGCCGCATCCGGCGTGAAGCGGCGCATCTCGGCCGGATCGATGTCGATGCGCACCGACTTCAGCCCGTCGGGTTTGAATGGCCAGCGGAACGTGGTTGGCAGCTCCATCCGGGTGCCGATGCCGATGATCAGATCGGTCTGCGGCCACAGCTGATACGCCGCCGCAAAGGTCAGGCCCAATTCGTGCCGGTTGCTGACGATGCCGCGGCCGGAGCGGAACGCCACCACCGGCGCGTCGATGCTCTCGGCGAGTTCGAGGATCTCGTCGCCGGCCTCCAGCGCGCCGGCGCCGACGAAGATCATCGGCGTTTTGCTCTGTGCGATCAGCTTCGCCGCTGCGGCGATGCGGTCCGGATCGGGCGCCGGGGGCGCCACCGGATCGAACTTCAGCGCGGCTGCCGTTTCGGCGCGCTGCGTGAACACGTCCCACGGCATCTCCAGCGCCACCGGGCCGCGCCGGCCGCTCAGCATCTCCTGAAACGCCCGCGCCACCAGCGCCGGTGCGGCGCCCGGATATTCGATGCGCTCGGCCCATTTGATGAAGCTGCGCAGGGTGGCGAGCTGATCCGGCATCTCGTGCAGATGGCCGCGGCCCTTGCCCAAGTAAGCGCTCGGCACCTGGCCGGTGAGGCACATCACCGGCTCGTTGCAGCCGAACGCGGTGAGCAGCGCCGCGCCGGCGTTCAGCACGCCGGGGCCGGGCACTACGCTGAACACGCCCGGCTTGCCGCTGGCGCGCGCGTAGCCGAACGCCATGTAGCCGCAGGCCTGCTCGTGCCGGGCGCCGATCACTTTCATCTGCGCCTTGGCGAAGCCGTCGAACAGCCCGTAGATCTGCGCGCCGGGCAGGCCGAACACGGTGTCGACGCCGTGCGCGACCAGGCCCTGCACGATCGCTTCGCCGCCGGTGATGACGCTCATGGAATGTCCTGTCTCGATGGAGTGATCAGTCGGCTTCGTCGACGACGCCGTTGCGCAGCACGCCGATGCCGTCGGCTTCGACCTCGATGACGTCGCCGGGCTTCAGATACACCGGCGGCTCGGCGCGCGCGCCGGCGCCGGACGGCGTTCCGGTGACGATGATGTCGCCGGGCACCAGCGTGGTGAAGGTCGAAATGTAGTGGATCAGATAGCGGAACGAGAAGATCATTCGCGAGGTGCGGTCGTCCTGCCGGGTCTCGCCATTGACGCGGGTGGTGAGACGAATGTCGGCGATCTGCGCCTCGTCGGTGTAGGGCACCAGCCACGGACCGAGGCTGCCGGTGTGGTCGAAATTCTTGCCCTGCGTCACGTTGAACTTGGCGTGCCGCACCCAGTCGCGAATGGTGCCTTCGTTGCACAGCGTGATTGCGGCGATGTGGCTCAGCGCATCGGCTTCGGCGATATGGCGACCGCCCCGGCCGATCACCAGCGTCAGCTCGCCCTCGTAGTCGAGCAGCTTTGACGCCTTCGGCCGCACCAGCGGCGTGCCGTGGCCGACGAAGGAGCGCGGCGTGCGCATGAACATCGAGGGGAATTTCGGCGCCTCGCTGCCGTCCTTGTATTCGGCGTTGCGCTCCGGATAGTTGACGCCGACGCAGATGATCTTCTCCGGCTGCGGGATCGGCGGCTCGAACTTCACCGCGTCGCGGGCAAAGTCCGGCGCGGTGTGGTCGGCCTCGTCGACGATCCGCGACAGCGCCCCGGCCGCGATCACCTCGCGCAGCGTCGGATAATCATTGGCATGGCGCGCCGACAGATCGACGACGCCATGATCGCACACCGCGCCGTAGCGGGTGAGGCCGTTGACGGTGAAGGTGGCGAGGCGAGGGGTGGTCATGGTGATCAGCCTTTGAGGGTGTCATTGCGGGATGCGCTGCGCTAGCAGCGCAGGCCCGGAATCCATATTCACCGACGGGGATTATGGATTCCGGGCTCGCGCTTCGCGCGCACCGGAAATGACAGAAGTTGGACGCGGCGATCTTGTCCGGATCACCTTCAATCCGCAATCACCACATCGGCTACGAAGCGCGGCTCGCGCACCTCCTGGCCGGCGAACGGCGAGCCCTGTTCGAACCAGGAGCGCGGCGCGGGGGCGCCCCACAGGGTCTGGCGGCGCGGGTCGCGCAGCGACCAGCGCAGCGGCTCATGGTCGTGGTCCATGGTCTGGTAGTCGCTGCAATACAGCTCGATGCGGTGGCCATCGGGGTCGCGGACGTAGAGGAAGAAAGCGTTGGAGATGCCGTGCCGTCCCGGGCCGCGCTCCAGCGCCAGCCCGCTCGACGCCATCACGTCGCAGAGATGGATGATGTTGAGCGGGCCGGGCACCCAATAGGCGAAGTGGTGCAGCCGCGGGCCCTTGCCGTTGGTGATGGCGAAGTCGTGGACGTTGCCCTTGCGATGCATCCAGGCGGCGGCGATGCGGCCGCCGTCGCCATCCTCCTCGGCATATTCGGTCAGGCGGAAGCCGAGCTTGGCGTAGAAGTCGATGGTGTCCTGGGTCTCGGCCGCGAACACGTTGAAATGGTCGAGCCGCTGCGGATGGCAACCCTTGTAGCGCTCAAAGCGGCGCAAGAGATGCGGCCGCTTCTCCATCACGGCGTAGAACTCGAGCCGAAAGCCGAACGGGTCGGTGACGTGCAGCGTGCGGCCCTGAAAGGGGCGATCGACGAACGAATACAGCACGCCCTGCTCGGCGAACCAGCTGCCGGCCTTGTCGAGATCGGCTTCGCTCGCCACCTTGAAGCCGAGCCGCGCAGCCGCGGCCTGTTCCGCCTTGCGCAGCACCAGCGAGTGATGCTGATGCTCTTCGCTGCCTCGCAAGTACGCGGCGTTGTCGTCGCGATCCTCGACGTGCAGCCCGATGATGTTGTCGTAGAACTCGACGCTCTTGTTCAGATCGGTGACGTCGAGCACCACATGGCTCGAGCGGACGATATTGAACGGCGGATCGAACACGTGTTGCGGCACCGGCATTGCAGGGTCCCCAGAAATCCTAGTTGTTAGTTCACAGCAGCAAAATTGGTCATTCCGGGGCGCCGCGCAGCGGCGAGCCCGGAATCCATAAGCCCCGTGTTGGCGGCTGTGCACGACCGCGCCGGCAGAGAGTATGGATTCCGGGTTCGCGCTTCGCGCGCCCCGGAATGACAAAAGCGGGCGGGGAGAGATTCCGGGTTCGCCCGCCGCTGCGCGGCGATCGCCCCGGAATGACTTGGGGAGAGAGCCAGCACTACACAGCCCCCAGCTTCTGGATCTTGTGGGTGCCCCGGGCCAGCGAGACGTGCTTGGTTTCCATGTAGAACTCGAACGAGTAGTCGCCGCCGTCGCGGCCGATGCCGGACTGTTTCATGCCGCCGAACGGCGTCGGCAGATGGCGGACGTTCTCGGAGTTCAGCCAGATCATGCCGGCCTCCAGCGCATCGGCGACGCGCAGGGCCCGGCCCATGTCGCCGGTCCAGACGTAGCCGGTGAGGCCGTAGCGGATGTCGTTGGCGATTTGAACCGCGTCGGCTTCGTCCTTGAACGGGATCACGGTGAGGAACGGGCCGAACACCTCGTCCTGCGCCACCTGCATGTCGCCACGCGCGCCGGTGACCAATGTGGGCTGCACATAGTGACCGCCGCCCGGGCCGTCGTGGCGCGCGCCGCCGACCGCGACGGTAGCGCCGTCCTTCTTGGCGATGTCGAAATACGAGCACACCTTGTCGAGATGACGCTGATGGATCAGGGGCCCGACCTCGGTCGCCGGATCGAGCGGATGGCCGACCTTCAGCGCGCGCACGCGGGCCGCGAGCTTGTCGATGAATGTGTCGGCGATGGATTGCTGGACCAACAAGCGGCTCGACGAGGTGCAGCGCTCGCCGTTCAGCGAGTAGATCATGAACACCACGGCATCGAGCGCGCGGCCCTGATCGGCGTCGTCGAACACGATCACCGGGTTCTTGCCGCCGAGTTCGAAGTGCACGCGCTTCAGCGTCGGCGCGCCCTGCGCCATGATGGCGGCGCCGGTCGCGGTCTCGCCGACGAAGGCGATCGCCTTGATGGCCGGGTGTTCGGTCAGCGCCTTGCCGGCCTCTTCGCCGAAACCGTGCACGGTGTTGAGCACGCCGGCGGGCAGGCCGGCGTCCCTGCAGATCCGCGTCAGCATGTCGGCCGTCACCGGCGACCACTCCGCCGGCTTGTGCACCACGGTGCACCCGGCCGCGAGCGCCGGCGCGATCTTCCAGGTCGACAACATGAACGGCGTATTCCACGGCGTGATCACGCCGACCGGTCCGATCGGCACGCGGGTGGAGACGTTCCAGTGCTCGTCGCTCGGCGTATTCAACCCGTCGCGCGCCTCGGCGCATTTGTCGGCGAAGAAGCGGAAATTCTCGGCGGCGCGGACCGCGGCCTTGGCCATGAAGCGATGCGCCTGACCGGTGTCGACGCACTCCAGCACGGCGATGTCGTCGGCGCGCGCTTCGATCGCGTCGGCAATTTTGTGCAGGATCTTGCGCCGCTTGCTCGGCGCCATGTCGCGCCACGCCGGAAACGCATCTTTCGCTGCCTTGGCGGCGCGGTCGATATCATCCACGGTACCGCGCGCGACCTGCGCCAGCACCGCGTTGTCGATCGGCGATTGCGTCTCGAACGTCTCCCCGGACGACGATGCGACGATCTCGCCGTTGATCAGATGCTTGATGCCATCGGCGCGTAGCTGCTTCAGTAGCGGCGCGGCGCGGTCGAGATTGGCCTGCAGCGCGGGCGATGTACTGGACGGGGGAGCGGCATCAGCCATGGCGGGCCTCGGCGATCAGGAGATCATGGATGGAGTTGCGCTTCCAGCTGGTTTCCTTGTCGTTGATCTGCATATCGAACGACAGCGAAAAACCTTCGTCCGCGAACAGCGGATCGAGGAAGTGCGAGAGGTGATCGAAGATGTGCTGGCCGGCGTTCTTGCGCGCCGCAAGGTCGCGGCCTTCGCCGAGCCGCAGCAGCATCGCCATGAAGGCGAAGCCGTCGCGGCCGTCGGCGATGGCGTAGTGCTCGCAGCGGATGGCGCGGACGCGGACGCCGCCGACCGGAAAGATCCCGGTCTCGATCGCGGTCCGGCGCACCAGCTCGACGACATCGGCCATGTCGACACGGTCGTCGAGATTGGCGGAATATTCGATGGTGAAATGCGGCATGATGATCCCGTGCGGCTCTTTCAACAAAACCGTCGCGCGGCGAATGATTAACATGTTAAATGATCCGGCTCAAACCGAAACCGTGCGTGTTGCGATGCAAAAGTCCGCCCCTCCGTCATTGCGAGCGAAGCGAAGCAATCCAGCCGCACGCCCTAAGGCCGGATCGGGACGACGCGATGCGTCTCGCGATGACGACGACAAGCACGGGGGCAACAAACAACTCCCGATGCGGACTTTCTCGCGCTCGCTGCCGATGGCGTTGCTGCGCGGCCGTGAGGCGGTGATGCGGCATTTCCGGCCGCTGCTGCGCGCCCACGGGCTCAGCGAGCAGCAATGGCGCATCCTGCGCGCGCTCACCGATGTCGAAGCGATCGAGGTCGCCGGACTGGCCGAGCGCGCGTTCCTGCTCGGGCCGAGCCTGTCGCGGATGCTGCGCGATCTCGAGGGCCGCAGGCTGATCGCGCGCAAGCTCGCCGCGAACGATCAGCGCCGCAATCGGGTGTCGATCACGCCCAAGGGCTTGCAACTGATCGAGACCGTCGCGCCGTCCTCCGAACGGATCTACACCGATATCGCGCTTCACTTCGGCAACGCAAAACTCGCTGCGCTGCAGGATATGTTGATTGCACTCGAGGCTCACCTGACTGCGATGCCGGTGCGGCATGCGGCTGATGCGGTGGACAGCGACGCGGATTTTCGGTCAACTGCGCCGGGCAACCGACGGCCGGCGAAACGCGCGGCCGCACAGGGAGGGCGATGAATGATCGGGCAGCGCTGGCCGGCGCGGCAAGGCCGCGGCCGCGAGATTTCTCGTCGCGGGCGTACGCTGCCATGGTGACGCTGCAGGTCGACAGGCTGATCGATTTCGTCGCCGCGGTGTTCGAGCGTGCCGGCTCGTCGAAGGACGAAGCGCGCCGCATCGGCTCCTATCTCACCACCGCGAACCTCACTGGCCACGACAGCCACGGCGTGATCCGCGTGCCGGTCTATATCCGCTGGCGCAACGCCGGCGCGGTGCATCCCGATCAGGTGGTCGACGTGCCGGTCGATCTGCCGTCGCTGGCGATCGTCGACGGCAAGTTCGGCTATGGCCAGACCGTCGGCCCGCAGGCGGTGCGGATCGGCATCGACAAATGCAAATCGCAGGGGTTGTCTGCGGTCGGCCTGAAGAACGCCGGCCACATCGGCCGGATCGGCGACTGGGCCGAGATGGCCGCGGCCGAGGGCCTGGTGTCGATCCATTTCGTCACCGCGGCGGGATCGATTTTGGTCGCGCCGTTCGGCGGCGTCGAGCGCCGGCTGTCGACGGCGCCGTATTGCGTCGGCATTCCGCGTCCTGGCGCCGCGCCGGTGGTGCTCGATCTCGCAACCTCGATCGTCGCGGAAGGCAAGGTGCTGGTCGCCGCGCGCGGCGGCAAGAAGCTGCCGGAAGGTGCGCTGATCAATCCCGACGGCAGCCTTAGTGAGGACCCGGCGACGCTCTACGGGCCGCACGAGAAGGACGGCCCGATCAACCACGTCAACGGCCAGGGCGCGATCCGCGCCTTCGGCGAGCACAAGGGCTCGGGCCTGGCGCTGATCTGCGAACTGCTCGGCGGCGCGCTCACCGGCAACGGCGCCACCGGGCCGGACCGGCCGTTCGCCAACGGCATGTTCTCGATCTATGTCGATCCGGCGCGGATCGACCCGGCGCACGTATTCGACGCCGAAGTGACGCGCTACATCGATTACTTCAAGAGCGCCAGGACGGTCGCCGGTGTCGACCAGGTTCTGATCCCAGGCGATCCCGAACAGAAGACCCGCGCCGAGCGCACGGCTAATGGCGTGCCGCTGCCCGACGACACCTGGGCGGCGATCGTCGCGACCGCGCGGGAAGTCGGCGTGTCCGAGCAGGCCATCCAGGCGGCGACGGCGTGAGGTGCTCACTCCGCATTCAGTCGTCATGCGCGGGCTTGACCCGCGCATCCATCTCTCTTCGCAAGGTGATGGATTGCCGGGTCAAGCCCGGCAATGACGGCTTGAACTAACAATATCGCCCAGCAAGAACGCGAGGAACAAGATGGCAAACAAAGTCAAACAACTCTGGGCCGACGGCAAGGTCGTGGTCAACGGCTGGCTGGCGATTCCGTCGGGATTTTCGGCCGAGGTGATGGCGCAGTGCGGCTTCGACAGCATCACGGTCGACATCCAGCACGGCGTGCAGGATTATCAGTCGATGGTGGCCTGTTTTCAGGGCATGCAGGCGCATCCGGTGACGCCGATGGTGCGGGTGCCGTGGAACGAGCCCGGCGTCATCGGCAAGGTGCTGGACGGCGGCGCCTATGGGGTGATCTGCCCGATGGTCAATACCAAGCAGGAAGCCGAGAACTTCGTCCAGTACTGCAAGTATCCGCCGCGTGGCACGCGCAGCAACGGCCCGATCCGCGCCGGCCTGTACGGCTCGTCGGGCAATTATCAGACGACCGCCAATGACGAGACGCTGTGCATCCCGATGATCGAGACCCGCACCGCGGTCGAGAACATGGAGGCGATCCTCGACGTCGAGGGCATCGCCGGCGTCTATATCGGCCCAAGCGATCTCGGCTTTTCCTACGGCCTGGTACCGAAGCTCGACCGCGACGAGCCCGAGATCCTGAAGATCTACGACAAGCTGCTCAAGGAATGCGAGAAGCGCGGCATCTATCCGGGCATCCATTGCTCCGGCCCCGAAGGCGCCGCCCGCAACATCGCGCTCGGCTTCAAGCTGGTGACGCTGCTCAACGACAGCGGCATCATGGCAGTCGCGGCGCGGCAGTGGGTCGGCGAGACGCGGAAGAATTCGGGTGGCAAGGCGTAAGTAACAAGCACGGCGTCATGCGCGGGCTTGACCCGCGCATCCATCCCTCGTCGCAAGATGGATCGCCGGGCCTTCGCCGCGCCGAAGGGGCTTCGGCCCGGCAGGCGGGTCGAGCCCGGCGATGACGATTGTGAGTGCGGCTACCTCGCGAGCCAAGGAGACTGCTGGTGTCCCCATCCCCGACCATCCGCCTGCATCCCGACGACGCGGTGCTGATCGCGCGGACGACGTTGCTGCCCGGCGTGGAGGTGGCGCCCGGTGTCAGCACGAGCGATCGCATTCCCGCCGGCCACAAGGTGGCGATCCGCGTCATCGCGCCGGGCGAGCCGATCCGGCGCTACGGCCAGATCATCGGCTTCGCGACGCAGCCGGTCGCGCCGGGGCAGTGGGTGCATACGCAGAATTGCGGCATGGGCGACTTTTCCCGCGACTACGCGTACGGCGTCGACGCGCGGCCGACCGCCTATGTCGATACACCCGCCAGCTTCGACGGCATCGTCCGCGCCGACGGCCGCGTCGCCACCCGCAACTACATCGGCATCCTCACCAGTGTGAACTGCAGTGCCCATGTCGCCTCGATGGTGGCGGACGTGTTCAAGCGCAACCCATTCAGCGGCCACGATCCGCTGGCCGATTTCCCGAACGTCGACGGCGTCGTCGCGCTGACCCACAAGACCGGCTGCGGCATGACGCAGGACGAGCCGCTGACCATCCTGCGCCGCACCCTCGGCGGCTACGCGCGCCATGCCAATTTCGCCGCCGTGGTGGTGCTCGGGCTCGGCTGCGAGATCAATCAGATCGGCGGGCTGATGGCCGAGCAGAAGCTCGCCGGAAGGTTGCGCGAACTCGAGATTCAGCAACTCGGCGGCACCCGCAAGAGCGTCGAGGCCGGCGTGGCGTTCGTGCGCGAGGCGCTGGCCGATGCCAACAATGTCAAGCGCGAGAAGGTCGCCGCCAGCGAACTCACCGTCGCGCTGCAATGCGGCGGCTCGGATGGTTACTCCGGCATCTCGGCCAATCCGGCGCTCGGCGCCGCGAGCGACTTGTTAGTCCGCTACGGCGGCACGGTCGTGCTGTCGGAGACGCCGGAGACCTACGGCGCCGAGCACCTGCTGACGCGCCGTGCGGTGTCGCGTGAGGTCGGCGAGAAGCTGGTCGGGCTGATGCGTTGGTGGGAGGACTACACCGCGCGCGAGGGCGCCGAGATGAACGCCAATCCGTCGCCCGGCAACAAGGCCGGCGGCCTCACCACCATTCTGGAGAAATCGCTGGGCGCGATGGCCAAGGCCGGCTCAACCAATCTGGTCGACGTGCTCAACTACGCCGAGGCGATCACGCGCAAGGGCTTCGTGTTCATGGATACGCCCGGCTACGACCCGGTGGCCGCCACCGGCCAGGTCGCCGGCGGCGCCAATCTGGTCTGCTTCACCACCGGCCGCGGCAGCGTGTTCGGTTGCAAGCCGGCGCCGTCGATCAAGCTCGCCACCAACACGCCGATGTTCACCCGGATGGAAGACGACATGGACATCAACTGCGGCACCATCCTCGACGGCGCCGAGAGCGTCGAACAATGCGGCCAGCGCATCTTCGAATTGATCCTGAAGACCGCGTCCGGCCAGCCGACCAAAAGCGAAAGCTTCGACTTCGGCGCAGCGGAGTTTGCGCCGTGGGTGCAGGGGGCGACGATGTAGGGGGCGGTGAAGCCTGGAACTGAGAGCCGGGCTTCACGTCGGCCATTGAAACGATTGCTTGTCCACGTCATTGCGAGCCGAAGGCGAAGCAATCCAGCCGGGTGCACGGAGCTGGATTGCTTCGTCGCTTCGCTCCTCGCAATGACGCAGAGGCGGCGCGCGCCACAAACTCGAGCGCTTTGGAATACTGGGTCGCCCGCCTGCGCGGGCGCTAACGTGGTGGGTGGGGCGATGACGCGGTGCTTGGGGCGATGACGCGGTGCTTGGGGCTCCGCCCCATCCTTAAGCACGCCTTGCCCTTTGTTCGCACTTGATTGGTCCGGGTTCCGGTGTTCTGCTTAAAAAGAATGCTGGAGCTGCCCTGTGTCGATCTTCGTCGCCCTACATCACGTCACGCACTATAAATACGACCGCCCCATCGACCTCGGCCCCCAGACCATCCGGCTGCGTCCGGCGCCGCATACGCGGACGCCGATCCTGTCGTATTCGCTGAAGGTCACGCCGGCCAATCACTTCATCAACTGGCAGCAGGATCCGCAGGGCAACTGGCTGGCGCGGTTCGTGTTTCCGGAGAAGGCCAGCGAGCTCAAGATCGAGGTCGACTTCACCGCGGCGATGACGGTGATCAATCCGTTCGACTTCTTCGTCGAGAGCTACGCCGAGAGCTTCCCGTTCGCCTACAGCGCCGACCTGCAGCACGAACTCGCGCCCTATCTGGTCACCGAGCAGCCAGGGCCGCTGTTCCAGGCGTATCTCGATCAGATCCCGCGGCAGGCGGAGAGCACCGTCAACTTCCTGGTCGACCTCAACGCCAAACTGCGCGAGCGCGTCAACTACATCATCCGCATGGAGCCCGGCGTGCAGACGCCGGAGGAGACACTCAGCAACGGCTGCGGCTCGTGCCGTGACTCGGCGTGGCTGCTGATCCAGACGTTGCGCCATCTCGGCCTCGCGGCGCGGTTCGTCTCCGGTTACCTGATTCAAATCAAGCCCGACATCCAGGCGCTGGACGGCCCGAAGGGTGCCGAGAGCGACTTCACCGATCTGCACGCGTGGGCCGAGGTGTATCTGCCCGGCGCCGGCTGGGTCGGCTTCGACGTCACCTCGGGGCTGCTCGCCGGCGAGGGCCATATCCCGGTCGCCGCGACGCCGCATTATCGCACGGCGGCGCCGATCTCCGGCGTGGTCGGCTTCGCCAATGTCGACTTCAACTTCGAGATGAAGGTCGAGCGTATTCGCGAGGCGCCGCGGATCACATTGCCGTTCTCCGACGAATCCTGGGCGCGGCTCGATGCGCTGGGCAATCAGGTCGACACCGATCTTGCCGCGCAGGACGTGCGGCTGACGATGGGCGGCGAGCCCACCTTCGTGTCGATCGACGACATGGAATCGCCGGAGTGGAACGTCGCCGCGGTCGGCGGCGCCAAGCGGATGCTGGCTGACGATCTGATCCGCCGGCTGCGCACCCGGTTCGCGCCGGGCGGCCTGCTGCATTTCGGCCAAGGCAAATGGTACCCCGGCGAAAGCCTGCCGCGCTGGGCGTTCGGCCTGTACTGGCGCAAGGACGGCGCGCCGATCTGGAAGAATGCCGACCTGATCGCGCCGGTGTTCGGCCAGCGCCCCGCCAAGGTCGAGGAGGCCGAGCAGTTCGCGATCGGCACCGCCAAGCGGCTCGGCATCGACACCGACTACGTGCTGCCGGCGTTCGAGGATCCGAACCATTGGCTGCAGAAGGAAGCCAGCCTGCCGCCGAACGTCGATCCGTCCGACAGCAAGCTCGCCGATCCGGAAGAGCGCGCGCGGATGGCGCGGGTGTTCGATTCCGGGCTGACTACGCCGAAGGGATTCGTGCTGCCGATCCAGGCGTGGCAGGCCGAAGCGCAGCAGCCGAAGAAGCGCTGGCGCAGCGAGCGCTGGCAACTGCGCCGCGGCAACCTGTTTCTGGTGCCGGGCGATTCGCCGATGGGGCTGCGGTTGCCGATCGCCTCGCTGCCGCATATCCCCGAAGACGACTATCCGTACATCACCGAGCGCGATCCGCTCGATCCGCGCGGTCCGCTGCCGAACTACGCGCCGATGAGTTTCGCGCCGCCGCCGGCGGCCGAGCCCGAGCAGATGCCGGTGTTCGAACAGCCGGTGGCCACCACGGGCGCTGCTAATCAGGCCGTCGAGGAGCAGAAGCTGCGCAAGGGCGGCGTCCGCACCGCGATGTCGATCGAGATCCGCGAAGGCGTGCTGTGCGCCTTCATGCCGCCGACCGAGAAGATCGAGGACTATCTCGAGCTGATCGCCGCGGTCGAAGCAACGGCCGAGGAAATGCAGCTCCGGGTCCATGTCGAAGGCTATCCGCCGCCGTTCGATCCGCGCATCGAAGTGATCAAGGTGACGCCCGATCCCGGCGTGATCGAGGTCAACATCCATCCGGCGCAGAACTGGCGCGAGGCGGTGAGCACCACCTTCGGCCTGTATGAAGAAGCCGCGCAGGTTCGGCTCGGCGCCAATCGCTTCCTGATCGACGGCCGCCACACCGGCACCGGCGGCGGCAATCACGTCGTGGTCGGCGGCGCCAGCCCGGCCGACTCGCCGTTTTTGCGCCGGCCCGATCTGCTCAAGAGTCTGGTGCTGTTCTGGCAGCGGCATCCGTCGCTGTCTTATCTGTTCTCCGGCATGTTCATCGGCCCGACCAGCCAGGCGCCGCGGATCGATGAGGCGCGGCACGATTCGCTGTACGAACTGGAGATCGCGCTGGCCCAGGTGCCGCCGCCTGGCGTGAAAGCGCCGCTGTGGCTGGCCGACCGGCTGTTTCGCAACATCCTGGTCGACATCACCGGCAACACCCACCGCGCCGAGATCTGCATCGACAAGATGTTCTCGCCGGACAGCCCGACCGGCCGGCTCGGCCTGGTCGAATTCCGCGCGTTGGAGATGCCGCCCGATCCGCGCATGTCGTTGGCGCAGCAGCTGCTGATCCGCGCGCTGATCGCGATGCTGTGGAAGCAGCCGCTCGACGGCAAGTTCGTGCGCTGGGGCACGGCGCTGCACGACCGTTTCATGCTGCCGCATTTCCTCTGGGAGGACTTCCGCGCCGTCCTCGGCGAGCTCGGCCGCGCCGGCTATGCGTTCGAGCCGGAGTGGTTCACGGCGCAGCTCGAGTTTCGCTTTCCGGTGTTCGGCAGCGTGTATCACGGCGGGGTCACGCTGGAGGTGCGGCAGGCGCTGGAGCCGTGGCATGTGCTCGGCGAGGAGGGCACCGCCGGCGGCACGGTGCGCTATGTCGATAGTTCGGTCGAACGGCTCCAGGTCAAGGCCGAGGGCTTCGTCGAGGGCCGCCACGTCATCACCTGCAACGGCCGCCGGCTGCCGATGACGCCGACCGCGCGCTCCGGCGAGGCGGTGGCGGCGGTGCGGTTCAAGGCGTGGCAACCGGCCGCAGGGCTGCACCCGACCATCCCGGTGCATTCGCCGCTGGTGTTCGACATCGTCGACACCTGGAACGGCCGCTCGCTCGGCGGCTGCGTCTATCATGTGGCGCATCCCGGCGGGCGGTCCTACGAAACGCGCCCGGTCAATTCCTACGAAGCCGAGGCGCGGCGGCTGGCGCGCTTCCAGGATCACGGCCACACCCCGGGCAAGATCGACCCGCCGCACGAAGAACGCACACTTGAATTCCCCTTGACCCTCGACTTGCGCACCCCGCTGCTGCATTGATTCAAGCTGCAGAGGGGGCTTCCATGGCGCAGGGCGGCAGTCAGGCGAAACGCGTCCGTCCGCGCGACCGAAAGGTCGCGCAATGGACGCGCGATTATACGAGGCTGCCCGGCATCCCGGACGAATTCCTCGGCGACGACGGCATGCCGCGCCCGGTGTGGTCGCGCTATTTCGACGCCTTCGCGGCGCTGTCGGCCGACGAAATCGAGCGCCGCTTCGGCGCCGCCGACCGGCATCTGCGCGACGCCGGCGTCACGTACCGGGCGCCGACCGATGCCACCGAGCGCCCGTGGTCGCTGAGCCACGTGCCGCTGCTGATCGACGAAGCCGAATGGCAGCAGATCGCCGCCGGCATCGCGCAGCGCGCCACACTGCTCGAAGCCGTGCTGCAGGACCTCTACGGCGACGGCCAGCTGATCGCCTCGGGCGCGATCCCACCCGCGGCGATCGCCGGCAGCCCGGAATATCTGCGTGCGATGGCGGGCGTGAAGCCGCCGGCCGGGCGCTATCTGCGGATCTACGCGGCCGATATCGGACGTGGCCCCGACGGCCGCTGGTGGGTGCTGGGCGATCGCACCCAGGCGCCGTCCGGCATGGGTTACGCGCTGGAAAACCGCCTGGTGCTGTCCCGCGCCTTCACCGATCTGTACAAATCGATGAATGTCGAGCGCGTCGCGCCGTTCTTCGAGGCGTTTCGCGACAGCCTGCGCGCCAGCGCCGACCGCGACGAGCCGCGGATCGGCGTGCTGACCCCGGGACCGTTCAGCGAGACCTATTTCGAACACGCCACGCTGGCGCGCTATCTCGGCTTTCTGCTGGTCGAGGGCGACGATCTTGCGGTGTCCGGCGATCGCGTCCACATCCGCACCGTCGCCGGGTTGAAGCGGCTCGACGTCCTGCTGCGCCGGGTCGATTCCAATTCACTCGACCCGCTCGAACTCGACGCCTCGTCGCAGCTCGGCGTGCCCGGCCTGATCGACGTGCTGCGCAAGTCGGGCGTCGTCGTCGCCAACATGCCCGGCGCCGGCGTCATCGAGGCGCGGTCGCTTCTCGGCTTTCTACCAAGCCTCAGCCGTCGCCTGCTCGGCGAAGATCTGAGGATGCCGCACATTGCCACCTGGTGGTGCGGCCAGGCCTCGGCGCGCGAGGAGGTGCTGTCGCGGCTCGACGACTTCGTCATCGAAGGCGCCTACGGCCAGACGCTGCCGGGGTTCTCGCACAAGGGGCCGGTGCTGCCGGCCGAGTTGCCGCCGGTGGTGCGCGATCATCTGCGCGAGGCGATCGCGACGCGCGGCATGGATTACGTGGCGCAGGAGCAGGTCCGGCTGTCGACCACCCCGGTATGGGATGACGGCAAGCTGGCGCCGCGGCCGTTCGTGCTGCGCGTCTTCGCCGCCGCCACCGAGCACGGCTGGTCGATCATGCCCGGCGGCTTTTGCCGGATCGCCGAGCGGCTGGACTCGCGCGCGGTGTCGATGGGCGAGGGCGCCCGTGCCGCCGACGTTTGGGTGGTGTCGGAAGGCGCGGTGTCGACCGCGTCGCTGCTGCCGGCGGTCGACAATGTCCGCATCCGGCGCATCACCGGCTTGCTGCCGAGCCGCGCCGCCGACAATCTGTTCTGGCTTGGCCGCTATCTCGAACGCGCCGAGGCGACGCTGCGGCTGGTGCGGGCGCTCAGCGTGCCGCAGCGCGACCCCGGCAAGGGTCCGCAGCATCAGGCGATCGAGCGCATCCAACGGCTGCTGATCAGCTGGGGCGCGACCTCGCTGACCGCGCGCACCCAGACCGCGAAGATCGCCGCCGACGCGCTGCACAGCGAGGAGGAGTTCGGCTCCGCGCTGTCGCTGATCCGCGCCGCGCAGCGCAACGCCTCCTCGCTGCGCGAGCGGCTGTCGCCGGACGCGTGGCAGGTGATCACCCAGACGGCGGATCGGCTGGCGGAGCCGGCCGAGGACGAGGAGGCGGTGATCGCGCTCGCCGAGATCACCCTGCAGGAGCTCGCCAGCTTCTCCGGCCTGTCGCAGGAAAACATGAACCGCGCCGCCGGCTGGCGCTTCCTGCGGCTCGGCCGCCGCATCGAGCGCGCTATCAACACCGCGCGCTGGACACGGCAGTTCGCCGGCGAGGACGCCTCCGCCGAAGACCTCGACGTCCTGCTGACGCTGATCGATTGCCAGATCACCTATCGGTCGCGCTATCTGTTGGCGCCGCTGCTGGCGCCGGTGCGTGATCTCGCGGTGCTCGATCCGTATAATCCGCGCTCGGTCGCGTTTCAGGTTCAGGAGCTCAACGAGCACATCGCCAGCCTGCCGACCCTGAAGGAAGGCGGCATGATCGAGCGGCCGCAGCGGCTCGCCGTGGCGCTGCAGGCGACGCTGACCACGGCGGAAGCGTCGGAGCTCGACAGCCGCAAGCTGTTCGCGCTCGAGCAGGACCTTCTGTCGCTCGCCGACGCGATCGGCTCGCACTATTTCCCGCACGGCGCCAGCGCGACGCGGCCGGAGAAACTGACGGGGCTGGCGTGATCTACGATATCCGTCATGTCACCAGCTACAGCTACGGCAGCCAGGTCAGCTTCGCGCGCTGCTCGCTGCGGCTGACGCCGGTCACCGATGTGCACCAGAAGCTGATCTCGCACAGTATCGAGATCAAGCCGAAGCCGGCGACGCGAACAACGCGCGTCGATTTCTTCGGCATCCCGACCGAGAGCATCGTCATCGAGACGCCGCACAAGGCGTTGCGGATCGACAGCCGCTCGCGGGTCGCGATCGACCGCGTGCCGCCGGCGCGCGATGCCGGCAGCAGCGCCTGGGAGAGCGTGCGCGAATCGGCGCTGCAATGCGCCAGCCTCGATGCCCACGCGCCGGTCGGCTACGTCTTTCCGAGCGCGCTGGCGCCGATCCAGTCGGCCGTGACGCGCTATGCGGCCAAGAGCTTTACGCCGGCGCGCGGCATCCTTGCGGCGACCGCGGAGCTGATGCGGCGGATCCACACCGACTTCAAATACGACTCCAAGGCCACGGTGATCTCGACGCCGCTCGCCGAAGTGTTCGAGAAGCGGCACGGCGTCTGTCAGGATTTCGCCCATGTGATGATCGCCGGACTGCGCGGGCTCGGGCTGCCGGCCGCCTATGTCAGTGGTTACTTGCGCACCTATCCGCCGCCAGGCAAGGAGCGGCTGCAGGGCGCGGATGCGACCCATGCGTGGGTGTCGGTGTGGTGTGGCAATGAGACCGGCTGGGTGGATTTCGATCCGACCAACGACCTGCTCGTCGCTAACGATCACATCGTGCTGGCGGTCGGGCGCGATTTCTCCGACGTCTCGCCGGTCGACGGCGTCATCGTCGGCTCGCGGCGGCAGAAGCTGGCGGTGGCGGTGGACGTGATCCCGGTGGAGTAAGCGCGGGTCGCGCATCGGCATCACCGATGCTACGATGCAGCGCGTCGCCCGCCGGGCGCGGCGCCGGAGAGGCCATGTCCTATCGTCACGTCATCGGCAACGTTGCCTATGTGTTCGACAATTTGCGCGACCTGCTCGCCAAGGCGACGCCGCCGCGCTCCGGTGATCGGCTCGCCGGCATTGCCGCCGAAACTGCCGAGCAGATGGTCGCCGCACGCATGGCGCTGGCCGACCTGCCGCTGCGACGGTTTCTCGACGAGTCGGTGATCCCCTACGAAGACGACGAGGTGACGCGGCTGATCGTCGATGGCCACGATGCGCAGGCGTTCGCGCCGATCGCCTCGCTCACGGTCGGCGGCTTTCGCGACTGGCTGCTGTCGGATGCTGTGACCTCGGCCGTGCTTGCGTCGATCGCCCGCGGCGTGACGCCGGAGATGGCGGCGGCGGTGTCCAAGCTGATGCGCAATCAGGATCTGATCCTGGTGGCGAAGAAGTGCACGAACGTCACCCGCTTTCGCAACACCATCGGGTTGCCGGGACGAATGAGCGTACGGCTGCAGCCCAATCATCCGTTCGACGACGCCCGCGGCATCACCGCGTCGATTCTCGACGGCCTGCTGCTCGGCGCCGGCGACGCCTGCATCGGCATCAACCCGGCGAGCGACGACCCGGCGGTGCTGGGCGATCTGGTGCGGCTGCTCGACGACGTCGTCACGCGTCTCGACATCCCGACCCAGGGCTGCGTGCTCACCCACGTCACCACCTCGCTGCAGCTGATCGAGCGGGGCGCGCCGGTCGATCTGGTGTTTCAGTCGATCGCCGGCACCGAGGCGGCCAATCGCAGCTTCGGCATCGACCTGGCGCTGCTGAGGGAGGCCCACGACGCGGGTTTGAAGCTGAAGCGTGGCACGGTCGGCGACAACGTGATGTATTTCGAGACCGGGCAGGGCTCGGCGCTGTCCGCGGGCGCCCATCACGGCGTCGATCAGCAGACCTGCGAGGCGCGCGCCCACGCGGTGGCGCGGGCGTTTGCGCCGCTGCTGGTCAACAGCGTGGTCGGCTTCATCGGTCCCGAATATCTCTACGACGGCAAGGAAATCATTCGCGCCGGGCTGGAGGATCATTTCTGCGGCAAGCTGCTCGGCCTGCCGCTCGGCGTCGACATCTGCTACACCAACCATGCCGAGGCCGATCAGGACGACATGGACACGCTGTTGACGCTGCTGGCGACCGCCGGCGTCAACTTCATCATGGGCGTGCCGGGCGCCGACGACGTCATGCTGAACTACCAGTCGACCTCGTTCCACGACGCGCTGTACGTCCGCGACCTGCTCGGCCTGAAGCGCGCGCCGGAGTTCGACGAGTGGCTGCGGCGCGTTGGTCTCGCCGGTGCAGACTTCCGCCTCGCGGCGACCGATGGACGTTTGCCTGAATTTGCCAGCCGTCTGATCGCCTGACGCGTCTGCAGCTCCACGGCCGTGCTGTCCCGCAAGGCTCCCGAAGAAATCAGTGGCCGCACGAATTGCACCGTGATTAGATCGGGATAGCGAAGTTCGGTTGGTATTGTTTTGCGGAATTCGGAACCAGATTCGGCATTGAACGGTTAGGTCAGACGGCTTGAATTCGCCCCGTCATTCGAACCGCTCTGGGCTCCGGCAAACAGATCAAGGACGGGCTTGAAGAATTGTTCCCTGTGGGGGTCTGATGAGAGCTGAATCCGGCAACACGAGCCGTCGCATTCTGTGTGTGTTCCCGCGTTACACCAAATCCTTCGGCACGTTTCAGCATGCTTACCCGTTGATGGACGGCGTCGCCGCGTTCATGCCGCCGCAAGGCTTGCTGGTGATTGCGGCCTATCTTCCGGAAGACTGGTCGGTTCGATTCGTCGACGAGAATATCCGCGCCGCGACGGCGGAAGATTTCGAGTGGGCGGACGCGGTGTTCGTCAGCGGCATGCACATCCAGCGCCAGCAGATGAACGACATCTGCCGCCGCGCCCATGATTTCGATCTGGCGGTCGCGATCGGCGGCCCGTCTGTGAGCGCCTGTCCGGATCACTATCCGAACTTCGATTATCTGCACATCGGCGAACTCGGCGACGCCACCGATCAGTTGATCGCCCGGCTGGCGCACGACGTCAGCCGGCCGCAGCGCCAGATCGTCTTCACCACCGAAGACCGGCTCGATATGACGCTGTTTCCGATCCCGGCCTATGAGCTGGCGGAATGCAGCAAATATCTGCTCGGCAGCGTGCAGTATTCGTCGGGCTGTCCGTATCAGTGCGAGTTCTGCGATATCCCCGGGCTGTACGGCCGCAATCCGCGGCTGAAGACGCCGGAGCAGATCGTCACCGAACTCGACCGCATGGTCGAATGCGGCATTCGCGGCTCGGTGTATTTCGTCGACGACAATTTCATCGGCAATCGCAAGGCCGCGCTCGATCTGCTGCCGCACCTCGTCGAATGGCAGAAGCGCACCGGCTTCCAGCTGCAGCTCGCCTGCGAGGCGACGCTGAACATCGCCAAGCGGCCGGAGATCCTGTCGCTGATGCGCGAAGCGTATTTCTGCACGATCTTCTGCGGCATCGAGACGCCGGATCCGACGGCGCTGAAGGCGATGCACAAGGACCACAACATGATGGTCCCGATCCTCGAAGGCGTGCAGACGATTTCCAGCTACGGCATGGAAGTGGTGTCGGGCATCATTCTCGGCCTCGACACCGACACGCCGGAGACCGGCGAATTCCTGATGCAGTTCATCGAGCAGTCGCAGATCCCGCTGCTCACCATCAACCTGCTGCAGGCGCTGCCGAAGACGCCGCTGTGGGACCGGCTGGAGCGCGAGGGCCGGCTGGTCCACGACGACAGCCGCGAGTCCAATGTCGACTTCCTGCTGCCGCACGATCAGGTCGTGGCGATGTGGAAGGACTGCATGGCGCGCGCCTACGAGCCCGAGGCGCTGCTCAAGCGCTACGAGTATCAGATCGAGCACGCCTACAAGACGCGGCTGCATCCGGTGACGCCGCAGCGCGCCTCCAAGGCCAACATCAAGCGCGGACTGACCATATTGCGCAACATTTTCTGGCAGATCGGCGTCCGCGGCGACTACAAGCTGGCGTTCTGGAAATTCGCGCTGAAGCGGCTGATCCGCGGCGATATCGAAAACCTGCTGCTGGTGATGGTGGTGGCGCACCATCTGATCATCTACGCGCGCGAGGCTTCGCAGGGCCAGGCCAACGCGTCCAACTACTCGATCCGGCTGCGCGAAGCCTCGGTGCCGGCGGAGTAGTCGGGTGGCGGTGAGTGCCCGACACTTGGTGTCGGCTGGTCCGTTTGCGACCAGCAGGCAGAGCGTCCGCCTTGTCGTTCATTCATTACAGTCGTCATGGCCGGGCTTGTCCCGCCTGCGGGGCCGAAGCCCCTTCGGCGCGGCGAAGGCCCGGCCATCCACGCCTTTCTTGCGGTGGCGCTGCAAAGGCGTGGATGCCCGGCACAAGGCCGGGCATGACGTGGGGAGAGGAAGTGGCCAACAGCTCTGGCCGAGCATTGAGCCGATCCCGCGCGGCAGTCGCTTGGCGGAGCAGGCATGACAACGCCAACTCGCTCATTCGCCGATCTGCGCCGGCTGACGCCGGCCCGCGTCGCGCTCGGCCGCTCCGGCGTCAGCCTGACCACCGACGCGTTGCTCGATTTCACGCTGGCGCATGCCCGCGCCCGGGATGCGGTTCACGCCGCCTTCAACGCGGACGGCCTCGCGGCGGAACTCGCTGCGCTGGGTTTGGCGCCGCTGGCTGCAGCGAGCCAGGCAGCCAATCGCCGCGACTATCTGGCCCGCCCGGACCTCGGCCGGCGCCTCGATCCTGCGGCGCGCGCCGTGCTGCAGCAGCACGGCTCGGCCGCCGATCTGGCGATCGTGGTCGGCGACGGCCTGTCGCCGACGGCCGTCACCGCGCAGGCCGCCGAGGTCGTCCGCCGGTTGCTGCCGCGGCTGGCGGCCGGCGGCATCAGTGTCGGGCCTGCCGTGGTGGCCAGCGGCGCCCGGGTCGCGCTCGGCGACGAGATCGGCACGCTGCTCGGGGCCCGCATCGTGCTGGTGCTGATCGGCGAGCGTCCCGGCCTGTCGGCGCCTGCCAGTCTCGGCGCCTATGTGACACTTGGCCCAGGACCCGGCCGCACCGATGCGGACCGAAACTGCGTGTCGAATATCCACGCCGCCGGTATCAGCCCGGCCGAAGCTGCGTTCAAGATTGCGTGGCTGGTGCGTGAGGCGTTGTCACGCGGGATCTGCGGTGTTGCCCTCAAGGACGAAAGCGGGGATGGTGGCGCCGCGCCAGAGCTGCCGGCGCCCTGACGCGCGGCATGGCGCCGGATCGCGTGGGGCCCGCGAATCTGATCGAGTGTGCCCTGTGTGCTCCCTGAAACGGCGCACGAGCCTGTACATCCGCCCGATGATCCCATCGCCTGCCGTCACGGAGTTGATCGTTTCCGAGCGACACGGAGATGGCGTCGCGCTGGGAATTGCGTCGAATACCTTCTAGAGCGCTGGTTCGATTTCGATCAGAACTGGACCCGCTTGAGCGTCTTCCGGTGCGGCGAGGTCGCAATCGTGCCGGAATTGTCGCGAACCTGAATGACCGCCAGAACGGAACAGCGCATGCTGAACAAGAACGTCCCGGATCCCGAAGTCGACGAGGCGCATCGCCGAAGGCTCAGCATCGCCTTCGGGCTGGAGCGGATGGGCCTGATCGCGGTTCGGGCGCCGATCCTGTCCTGCATCATCCTGGCGGTGCTGATCGTCGGCGCGATCTTCGGCATTCAGCGCATCCAGATCGACGATTCGCTGAGCCAGCTGTTTCGCTCCGATACCAAGGAGTTCAAGCAGTACGAGGAGGTCACCAAGCGCTTCCCGTCGACCGAATACGACGTGCTGGTGGTGGTCGAAGGCAAGACGCTGCTGGAGCGCGAAAACCTCGAAAAGGTGCGTGACCTCGTCACCGACCTGCAGCTGGTCGACGGCGTCCGCGGGCTGATCTCGCTGTTCTCGGCGCGCCAGGCGCCGGAGCCCGGCAAGCTGCCGGCGGCGCTGTTTCCCAACGAACTGCCGGAAGGCGAGGCCTACGACAAGTTCATCGCCACCGTGAAGAGCAACGAAATCATCCGCGGCAAGCTGCTGTCGGAAGACGGGACGCTGGCGCTGATCGTGCTGTCGCTGTCGCCGGAGATCGTCAGCAACAACAAGCTGTCCGGAACGATCGGCGAGATCCGCAAGGTGATGACCGAAGATCTCGAAGGCACCGGCCTCACTCGAGAGCTGTCGGGCGTGCCGGTGATGCAGCTCGAAATCCGCAACGCCGTCGAGCGCGACGGCCTGATCTATAACATCGCCGGCATCCTGGCCGGCTGCATTATCGCCATCCTGTTCTTCCGCAAGATCTCGTTCATGGTGGTGGCGGCGTTTCCGCCGCTGCTGGCGATCCTGCTGTCGCTCGGCGTGCTGGGCTGGGCCGGCTTCAGCCTCAACATGTTCCTCAACGTGATGACGCCGCTGATCATGGTGATCAGCTTCGCCGATTCGATGCAGCTCACCTTCGCGGCCAGAGACCGGCTGATCGCCGGCGAGGACAAATACACCGCGTTCAGGAACGCCGTGCTGGTGGTCGGCCCGGCCTGCGTGCTGACCCACGCCACCGCCGGCATTTCCTTCATCGCCCTACAATTCTCCGACTCGGACCTGATCCGCGCGTTCGGCGAGGCGGGCCTCGTCGCCACCGTGATCGCCCTGATCGCGGTGCTGTCGCTGGTGCCGGTGTTCGGCGTGCTGCTGGTGCGCAACGAGCAGGCGTTCGCGGCGAAGTTTCAGGGCGCCGATTTCGGCGTCAACGCGCTGCGCCGGTTCTGCGCCTTCATCGCGCAGCGGATGGTCGGTCATCCCGGCCTGTTCAGCCTGCTGGCGCTGCTGCTGGTCGGCGGTCTCGGCGTGATCTACGCCAATCTCGAACCGCGCTACCGGCTGGCCGATCAGGTGCCCGACAAGGAGCAGGCGGTGCAGGCGAGCGGCCGGCTCGACGCCAAGCTCACCGGCGCCAATCCGATCGACGTGCTGATCGAATTCCCGAAGGGCCAGACGCTGTATTCGCCGGAGACCCTGCAGGTCATCGCCGACGTCCACAGCATGGTCGAGAAGCAGGCCGGCGTCGGCAACGTCTGGTCGCTGGAAACGCTGCGCCGCTGGCTCGCCGAGAAGGCGCACACCGACGACGTCGCGACCCTCAAGGAATATGTCGACGTCATCCCCGAGCATCTGACGCGGCGCTTTATCTCGGCCGACCAGACCGCCGTGGTGGTGTCCGGCCGCGTGCCGGATCTCGACTCCGCGCAGATCCTTCCGGTGGTACAGAAGCTCGACCACGCGCTCGACACCGTGCGGCAGAAATATCCGGGCTACGAGGTTGCGGTCACCGGCCTGTCGGCGATCGCGGCGCGCAACAGCGCCGACATGATCTCCAAGCTCAATCATGGTCTCACCATCGAATTCCTGCTGGTGGCGGTGTTCATCGGCCTCGCCTTCCGCTCGGTGGTGGTGATGTTCGCCTGCATTCTGCCGGGCATCTTCCCGGTGGTGCTGTCGGGCACGCTGCTGTGGCTGATGGGGGAGGGTCTGCAATTTGCCAGCGTCGTGGCGCTGACGGTGTCGTTCGGCCTCGGCCTCAGCGCGACGATTCACTTCCTCAATCGTCTGCGGCTGGAGAGCCCGCCCGGCACCAGCGCGGCGCTCGCGGTCGAGCGCGCCACCGTGCTGGTCGGCCCGGCGCTGATCCTCACCACGGTGGTGCTGGCCTGCGGCCTCGGCGTCACGGTGTTCTCGGACCTGCCGTCGCTGCGGCTGTTCGGCTGGCTCAGCGCCTTCGCGATGGTGGCGGCGCTGATCGCCGATCTGTTCATCCTGCGCCCCACCGCGATGTGGCTGATCAGCACCGCGGAGCGGCTGCGCGGCAACAGCCGCAAGGCGGGGCCGGTGGTGTAGGCCGCCTTTCCCCATCGGCAAGCGCAGCAAACAACCCTCGGGCCAGCTGGTCCGAGGGTTTCGTTTCAAGATTTGGTATGAGCTGGAGCTGCCTGTCCTCAGGCATTCGCGGCGCGTCGCGACGACTCTGCGATCAGTTCGGCGGTGCTCGGCAGTTGCGCGAACGGCGTCTGCAGCGCCGCCAGGATCACCGCCTGAACCTGCGCGGCGGGAAATTGGACGCCGTTCCACCGCAGACCCCGGGCGGCGCAGGCGTCGGCCGCCACCGTAACGGCGTAGCCGAGATCGAACGCCGCCCGGGCGGTGGAGTCGATGCAGGTTTGCGTCATCGCCCCGCAGATCACCAGTTCGGCGATGCCCGCCCGGCTCAGCAGCGGATGCAGCCAGGTGCCGCGAAACGCGTTGGGGCTGGTCTTGGCGATCACCGCTTCGCCGGCGGTCGGTCGCAGGCTGGCGTGGATTTGGGCGCCGCTCGTGTGCACCACCAGCGCCCCGAGTTCGGCCGGCGCCTGATGCCGAACGTGAACGACGGGCGCGCGCGCCCACCTGAAATGCTGCAGCAGCCGGCGGCAATTGTCGGCGGCCTCGATCATCCCCGTCAATTCGAGCGCGCCGCCGGGGAAGTAGTCGTTCTGCACATCGACGATCAGCAGCGCCCGGGTCATCGCGACCTCACTGCAGCGGCAACACGTTGAGCGACGGCGACTCGGTTTGCAGCAGGCAGCCGCCGACCTGCACTTCGAGCTGATAGTTGTAGCGGCCGGGCGGCAGGTCGGGCAGCACCATGCCGGCCCAGTAATCGTAGACCGGGGTCACGCCGGGAGTGTAGGACGGCGACACCGCGATCGCCGGGGCGCCGTAGATCTGCAGATGCGTGCAGACCTCGCGATCGAGAAAGCGGATCTTGCTGATCCGCGCGCCGGTGAGATTGCCGATCGGATAAATGATCCAGTTGATCACCTGACCCTGCGTACAGGTGGTGCTCAGCGCCACCGTGCCCTGGCCGTCGCTGCGCGAGCCGTCGGAAGTCACGCAATTGTCCATGATGAACAACTCCTGCTCGAGCGACTGCTTAATCAGCGCGCCACCGATGTCGAGCACGGCGACGATGTTGAGCTGGACGGAATTCAGCGGAAGCAGCATCCGGTCTCTCCATTGTTGGGGGTGTTCGCCGCGCGCCGAACCTCACCGCGGCTTTGCGGGCGACGGCGACGGGGCCGGAGCGGTTGCGGCTGCGGCGGGGGCGGCCTGGGCCGGCGCGGGCGGATCGCCGATCAGCGCCGGCGACGTGCTGATCGCGAATTCGCCCTTGTGGCTGCCGAGCTTGAATTTGAGAGTGTAGGGGATCGGCCCGTCCAGCTCTTTCCTGATCTCGCCGAGCCAGTACACCACGTTGGTGCCGGGATAGACGTCTTTTCTGACGTCGCAATAATCCTTGTACTTCTTGTCGATCTCGACGCCGCTGATGCTGATATACGCCTCGCACTCCAGCGGGATCGACGTCCACACGACCTGGTCGCCCTTGGAGACCCTGGTCTGGAGCGCCTCGGTGCCTTCGTCGCGCGAGCCTTTGCTCTTGTTGTCGTCGAACAGATAGAAGCTCCCGGTCAGATCGTTTGCGGCCAGCGCGCCGACTACATCCACCACCGAGACGATCGCGATCGTGTTCATGTCACTCTCCAGCACGGTGCGCCACATCGGCGCCTGGTTGGCGGCGTCGCTCAGGCCGGCAGGATCGCCGGCGTGGCCGAGAAGCCGTTGATGGCCGTATGATCGGTGACGTCGAGATAAGCCGCGTAGGGCAGGGTGATCGACCGCTCGACCCACTGTCCGCCGCTCAGCTCCGAGTAGAACAGCACGACGTCGATCAGGTAGGAGTAGTAGCCGACCCGGCTGGTATCGACACTCGCGCTCCAGTACAGGCCGTCGGAGAACAGATCGGGCGAGCCGTATTGCGCCGGGTAGATCACCCGCAGATCGACCGCTTCGCCGTAGATGTTGCTGATCAGCGGATTGGGGTAATGCACGCGCGTGCCCTCGGGAGCGGCGCGGGCGGCGATGTTGGCGCGAAGCGCCGGGCTCGCCGCCTCGCGCAGATCGCGGCCGAGAACATCGACGATCCGTCGTGTCAGCCGCGGCAGCACCGGCTCCGGCTCGGGCTCCGGCACTGGAGCCGGCTCCTCTCCGGCAGCGAGGCGCTGGGCGGAGAGGCGCCGGGCCGCGAGACGCGGCTCGGCCGACTGGACGTGCCGCGCCAGTGCTTCACGCGACGGCGCGTCGAGGAAGAACGGCTGCGGCAGCGTCGGCGGCGGGCTGGAGACCCCGTAGGGCAGCCAGTTCAGCACCTGCACGTCAGGCTGCCCGGTGATCCTGACGCCGTTGATCTTTGTCACCAGATGCGGCGTGCCTTCGCCGGTCGACCCGGCTGATTTGCCGTTGTCGACGAGATAGATATTTCCCTCGAGCGACCCGGCCTCGATCGCCGCGGCGCTGTCGATCATCAGGACGATTCCGAGCTGCTGGCTCATGACTGTGCTCCGGTCCACGACAGGACGTTGAGCGCCGGGGTGTCGATCGACAGGACGCTGCGCTCGCCGCGTCCAAGCTGAAATTGCAGCCGGTAGCCGTAGCGTCCCGGCGGCAGGCAGCAGGGCACCAGCCCGGACCAATAAGTCCACTGCGGCGCACCGCCCGCCTCCGGACCCGGCGTGAATCTCGCCGCCGGACCGTGGGGGGCCAGATCGAGGATGCGGATTTCGGAGATTAGTGCGGGACTCTGCACGTCGATCGCGTGCACCGTCCAGCTGATCGGCTGGCCCGGATAACAAGCGGTGGCCAGCTCTGCCGTGCCCTTGCGTTCGCTGCACCAGCCGTCATCGGCCATGTAGACGTGATTGCGCAACGAGCCGCTCGACAACGCGGCGATGGTGTCGACGATGGTGACGATATTGACCGCATGCATCATCATTCTCCGCGTTGCCGGATCGGCTGACCGACCGGTGTCATTGGTCATCGCCGTCGCCGTGGCGCGTTCGCCGGGCGATTTCGTCAGGTCTGGTCTCGCAACAACGGCACTTTGCCGACGCTGGTGCGGTGGATCTCGTCGGAAGACCGCGCCACGAAGCGCAGCTCGAATTGGTAGCCGGTCCGGTCGATCGCCGGGACGTTGGCTTCGCCTTGGTTGAACAGTGACAGCGCCTGAATCAGCGCGTCGACGAAGATGCGGCGGACGCCGTCGTGGCCGAGCGCATGGGCCAGCGCGGCATTCAGCGCGGCCGGATTGTCGACCGCGCCGAGCAGCGTGAGGGTCTTGCCGCGGCGGTCGTTGCAGAACTGCAGGTCGTGACAGGCCGCGTCGAGATCGAAGCCGAGTGGCTTGGTCTTCCGACTCAGCGCCGCATAGACCTGCGGCGCGGCGTATTGGGTGTCGCACAGATGGATCACGTCGCCGCTGCGCCCGGCGAATTCGAACTGGTGTGTCCGCAAGCCGGGCCCGGTCAGGTTCGGCCGCCTGATCACGCGGTCGCCGAGTTTGTAGCGCGGCAGCGGCGCTTCGTGGGCATGCAGCCGTGTCACGACGAGTTCGCCGACTTCGCCCTCGGCGACCCAGCGGCCATCGGCATCGACGACTTCGACGAGATGCAGACCCGGGACAGTGGCCAGCAGCGGAGAGGCGGTGGACAGCTGCAGCCCGATGGTCTCTGCCTGGGTCGCGGCGAAGTAACTCAGGATTGCGAGGTTTGGATAAAGTGCCCGCAATTCCGCCTGCTTGCGCTGGGGTAGCAAGCCGCTGCCATACAGCGCGACGCGAAGCTCGCCGCGGGCCTGCTCCGCAAGTCCGAGCCCGAGCTCGCTCAGCAGGCCGATGCCGGCCGAGATGCCGAGGATCGCCTTCGGACCCCTATAGCTCATCATGTGGTGATACACGTCCCGGGTGACCGGGCCGGCGCCGATGTAATTGACGCCGGGAATTTTCTGCAGCACGCCGCCCACCATCGTGCCGCTGCTCCACATCTGGTAATCGGCCAGCGTGGTCAGCACCCATTTCGGCGCCTCGCCCGCGAGATGATCGCGGAGCTGATAGCGGCCCATGAACTCGCCGGCGAGTTCGTAGGTGTCGGCGAGTTCGCGCAGCGAATACACTGTTTCGGCCGGCAGTCCGCTGCTGGTGCCGCCGCTGGCGACGATCTCGAAGCCGCCACGGCGTAGCGGCACCACCAGTCCGGGCCGCTCGCCCATGTAGAAGTCTTGCATCAACTCCTTGGTGGACAGCGGGATCGCCTGCCACTGCTCGAAGTCGCGCGGCGCCGCCTTGACGCCGGCGTGCGTCAGCCGCTCCGCCCACAACGGGTTCAGGCGCAGCGTATTGACCATCTGCTGCAGCCGCCGCAGCACCAGAGCATCCTGAACCGCGGCGGCGGCTTCGGCGAACGGTGTCCGCAGCATCCGTTCACAGCTGCGGAGCTTGCCGAGAAATGCCGGGAGCTGCGCCACGGCGTCGGCCGAGTTCGGCTGCAATTCCTCCGGCGGAATCAGCCGCGTCACCGGAGTCTCTTCGCTCCGCTGCGACTTGCGGCTCGATGCGGTTGCGACGGCCATCTTCACACCCATTGGCTGACCTCGGGCTGCGCGCGCTCTGCGCCCGCCAGAATCTCCAGTCCGATTTTGCGGATCTGGCGTAGCAGCTGCCGCACATGCGTCGGCTCGATCCGGTGGTTCATCATCACCAGCCGCAGCGCGGCGGTGCCGTCGAGCTCCACCTGCGAAATGAAGAAGTCGCCCTCTGCGCGGACGCGGTCGCGGATTTCGACCTGGAAATTACCGAGCCGCGACTCCGGCAGTCCGGCCGGGCGATAGCGGAAGCACAGGATGTTGGCTTGCGGAACGTGCAGCGTCTCGAAGTCAGGCTCGCCGGCGATGATCTTCTCCGCATCCGTGGTCGCCCGGCAGAGCAGCGCGATCTTGTCGGCGAACGGAGCCGGCCCATACATCGCCCACGACACCCACAGCGGCATGATCATCGCGCGCTTGGTGCATTCCAGATTCTTGCCGGCGCCCTCGTAGTCGGCGTGGCCGTTGGCGTGTTTGTCGAACACGTAGCTGGCGTCCTGCCGGAAGGCGCCGCGGGCCTTGTCCTTGTCCTTGTAGAACAGCAGCGTGCACGCTGCCGGAACGAACAGCAGCTTGTGAGCATCCCAGGTGAGCGAATCGGCCCGGGCGATGCCGTGCAGCCGGTGGCGGAGTTGGTCGCAGAGCAACAGGCTGGCGCCATGGGCGCCATCGATATGCAGCCACAGATCCTGTTCGGCGGCGATGTCGGCGAGCTGATCGATCGAGTCGAACGCGCCCACCGAGGTGCTGCCGGCCGAGCCGACCAGACAGAACGGCTGCAGCCCGTGCCGCCGCGCCGCCTCCAGCGTCCGCTTCGCCGCGGCGATGTCGATGCGGCGCTCGCGGTCGATTGGCAGCCGGATGATCTGGCCTTCGCCGATCCCCAGGATTCCGGCGGCGCGGCAGATGCTGTAATGCGCGTCGGCACCGACGGCGATAGCAGGGCGAGGCTGTCTGGTGCCGGCGAGGCCTTCGCTCCAGGCATGCGGCAACCGGTCGTTGCGCGCCGCCAGCAGCGCCGTCAGATTGGCGAGCGAGCCGCCGGAGGTGGTGACCATCGTGAACCGATGCGGCGCGAAGCCGACGAAGCGGTTCAACTCGTCCGCCATGATCCGCTCTGCGATGTTCGGAAGTTGCGCGGCCTCGTAGAACGAGGCGGGCTGGTTGAGGATCGAGCCGGCCAGGTCGACCACGGCCGCAAGCGGCAGCGGGCCGGAAAATTGCCTCCCCATATAGCCGGGCGAATACAGCTGGATGCCGGTGCGGATGTAGAGATCGAGGATCGCGGCGAGCCGGCCGGCGTCGGCCTCGGGGCTGGCGGCGCTAGGACGTTCGGTGAGGGCCTGTGCCGTCTCCAACAGCGCCGGTGGATTGCTCAGCGCCAGTCCGCGAACCGAACGGTCGGCCAGATAATGCTCCAGCCTGCCACTGACCAATTCGACATAGTCCCGGAACATCGTCGGCTCGAACAATGCGTCCAGCGTCTTCGGCGTCGGAATGATCGGACCCTTGAATACCACCATGACGGCTGTCCCTTATTTACACAACCAGAAATTGTATAAGTGAGTTTATATGCAACTTTTGGATGTGCAATGCCGGCGAGCGCCCGCGGTCTCAGGAGAAAAGTCGTAAGTGTAGTTACTGACACGCTAGAGTTGCAGGAAGCCACAAACAAAAACCCCCTCGGAATCGCTTCCGAGGGGGTTCAGGTTGCAGGCTGTTGTGCGGATCAGCCCCTGGTCATGCTGATGTTGACGCCGCGAATGTCGCCCTTCGAGCTGATCGCGACCGACTGCTTGTTGCCGCGGGTGGTCAACGAAATGCTGGCGGCAAAGCCAGCCGCTTCGACGAACACTTCGATGTTGCCGCCGCCGGCCTTGCCCTGCAGGTTGCCATTGATGTTGCGGCTGGCTTCGCTCCAATTGCCGGAGATCCGGTCGCCATTGCTGGCGACGTCCGCGGTCAGGTCGAACTTGTAGCTGTCGCTGGCGCAGCGCAGTGTCTGCGCGAGCTGGTTGCCGCCGCCGCCGACCTTGTAGGTGGCGCGGCAGCGAATTCGCTCCTTCGTACCATCGGATAGAGCGACGGTGCCGGTGCCGGACCACGAGCCTTCGAACCCGGCAAACGGGCCCTCGGCGTGGCTCGCGGATGCCGACAGCAGCATTGCCGTAGCAACGCCGGCCGCCTTCAGCGCGTGAAACGAAAACGATGAACGAAGCAGTGTCATTCTTGCCTACCCCTGGGAAATCATGCCGAAACGACGCTGCGCCGGTTCAGCCTGTTAGTGTGTTCGCGTACAGACAGGTTCAAATCAAATAATACGTGGGTTGGTTCCCCGCAACGAAGCTCGGTACCACGTCGGCGCGCGGCTGGCGCACGCCGGCCACACCGGCCTTGCCGCATTCCTGTCGTAAATTCGCAACGGCGCAGGAAGAAATCGCGCGGGGCTATGCCGGCGTTTGAAACATGGTCGCAAGTGTCGCACTATGTGCGCAAATTTGGCCGCATTCGCGCGGCTAAATGACGGTCTGCACACGACGAGTCGATCGAGGCTTCGCAGCCTGTCTGGAGCGCCTTTGACGCCGATCGACGATGCTTCTGGTTTTCCCCGTACTATCGAAGGACTAAAATGCAAAAGATCTTGGTTGCGCTGACGCTGCTCGTCCCGCTGTCCACCGGCGCTTTCGCTCAGCAACAGCAACAGCGCAGCGGCACTCCCGAAGAGCAGGCGGCGTGCTCGCGTGACGTGTCGCGCCACTGCCGCGCCCTGATGGATCAGGGTGACTTCGCCATCCTCGCCTGTCTCAAAGAAAACCGTCCGAAGATCAGCCGCGCCTGCAACCAGGTGTTGGTGAACCACGGCCAGTAATCGCCGATACTGCATCGGACGGACGCCGGTCGTCCGTCCGGGTGGTGCGGCGACGATCTGACGTGGCCCTGCGGCTGTCTGGGCCGGGCTGAGTCAATATCGTTGGTTTAACCGGCGAATTTCCCGTATATGGCGTGCGCGAACGGATCAGCCCGGGCCGGGCGGGTCCGTTCGTGACGTTTTTCCATGTCCGAACCGAGCGTTAGCCAGAGCCGATGACGTCTGCGAGCGAATTGCGATCCGGCAAGACCCACCGGGACGAGAACTTTCCGGTGGCGTCGTGGATCATCCATCCGCGGCATCGCGAGCTGATTCTGGCGTTCTACAATTTCGTCCGCACCGCCGACGACATCGCCGACCATGCGATGCTCGATGCGCCCACCAAGCTCAAATATCTTGATCTGCTCGAGGCCGAACTGCTCGGCCGCGGCGAAACCCAGGCCGAGGCGGTGGCGCTGCGCAAGGCGCTGGCCGCGCGCGGGATGCCGCCGCGCCATGCGCTCGATCTGCTCACCGCGTTCCGGATGGACGTCACCAAGCTGCGCTACGAGGACTGGGACGAGGTGATCCACTATTGCCGCTATTCGGCGATGCCGGTGGGCCGCTTCATGCTCGACGTCCATGGTGAGAGCACCTCGACCTGGCCGGCCTCCGACGCGCTGTGCGCCGGGCTGCAGATCAACAATCACCTGCAGGATTGCGGCAAGGACTATCGCAATCTCAATCGCGTCTACCTGCCGCGCAATGCGCTGGAGGCCGTCGGCGCCAAGGTCGACGAACTCGGCCTGCTGAAATCCTCGCCGGCGTTGCTGAAGTGTCTGCAGGATCTCGCCGTGCGTAACGACGTGCTGCTCGGCGAGGGCCGGCCGCTCGCCGCCGAGGTCAAGGATTTCCGGCTTGGTCTGGAGGTGTCTGTGATCCAGAGTTTTGCCGATCGCATCGTCAGCATGCTCAAGGTGCGCGATCCCTTGAGCGAGCGGGTGCATCTCAAGCCGGTCGAATTCATGTTCGCCTCGGTCGGCGCGATCGGATCCGAGATCGCCCGGCGAACCTTCGGCAGGGGACCGGTGTCGAAGCCGGCGCCGCGCGCATGACCATGCAGACGACGTCCGAACCCGCCGAGCACCAGGGTGTCGCGGTGGGCAGTTCTTTCTACGCCGCGATGCGCATCCTGCCGCGCCCGCAGCGCGAAGCGATGTTCCAGGTCTACAGCTTCTGCCGCTACGTCGATGATATCGCCGACTCCGATGAGCCGCGCGATGTACGGGCCGCCGGATTGCAGCGCTGGCGCGAGGACATCGACGCGCTGTATCGCGGATCGCCGCCGCCACGGCTGGCGGACTATCAAGAGTCAGTGCGCGCCTTCGGGCTGAAGCGCGAGGACTTCCTGGCGATCATCGACGGCATGGAGATGGATGTCACCGCTGACATCCGCGCGCCGAGCGAAGCCACGCTCGATCTGTACTGCGATCGCGTCGCCAGCGCGGTGGGGCGGCTGTCGGTGCGGATCTTCGGCCTGCCGGAGCAGGACGGCATCCTGCTGGCGCATCATCTCGGCCGCGCACTGCAGCTGACCAACATTCTGCGCGACATCGACGAGGATGCCGGTCTCGGCCGGTTGTATCTGCCGCGCGAAGGCCTGCTCGCCGCCGGCATCACCAGCTTCGACCCGGTGACGGTGGCCGAGGACCCGGCGGTGCCGGACGTTTGCGCCCCGCTGGTGGCGCGTGCGCTCGAACATTTCGATGCTGCCGACCGGGTGATGAGCCGCAATCCGCGCCGTGTCGTCAAGGCACCGCGGATCATGGGCAAGTACTACTTCTCCATCCTTCAGCTGCTCATCGCGCGCGGCTTCGCGCCGCCGCGGGAGCCGGTCAAACTCGGCAAGGCGGCGAAGATCAGCATTCTGCTGCAATACGCGATCGTGTGATGTCGAAAACAGTTC
The DNA here is from genome assembly GCF_003591005.1 of Rhodopseudomonas palustris. Classification (GTDB taxonomy): domain Bacteria; phylum Pseudomonadota; class Alphaproteobacteria; order Rhizobiales; family Xanthobacteraceae; genus Rhodopseudomonas; species Rhodopseudomonas palustris_K. The sequence goes on along the minus strand of NZ_QYYD01000008.1, from coordinate 59,444 downwards.
ACGTCATCGGTGCTGGAATCTCGGGTCTCGCGGCGGCCACCAGGCTGGCGCGCGAAGGCTTTACTGTCCGCGTCCACGAGGCAATGCAGCAGGCCGGCGGCCGTTGCCGCTCGTATTTCGACGCGCAGACGGGTCTGGTGATCGACAACGGCAACCATCTGCTGCTGTCGGGCAATCATGCGGCGCGCGACTACGCGCGCTCGATCGGCACCGAGGCGGGGCTGGTCGGCCCGGCCGGCGCCGAGTTCGATTTCATGGACCTGAAGTCGAACGCGCGCTGGAAGCTCGATCTCGGCAAGGGGCGGCTGCCGCTGTGGCTGTTCGACGCCAAGCGGCGCGTGCCCGATACCGCGATCGGCGATTACCTGGCGCTGGCGCCGCTGCTGTGGGCGCCGGCCAGCAAGCTGATCAGCGATACCATCCCGTGCCGCGGCCCGCTGTACGACCGGCTGGTGGCGCCGCTGCTGCTCGCCGCGCTCAACGTCGATCCGCCGGAAGGCTCGGCCGGGCTCGCCGGCGCCGTGGTGCGCGAGACGCTGCTGGCGGGCGGCCAGGCCTGCCGGCCGCTGATCGCCCGCGACGGCCTCAGCGCCGTGCTGGTCGAGCCGGCCGTGGAGCAGCTGGGGCGCAGTGGTCCGGGCGTACAGTTCGGCCATGAATTGCGGTCGCTGACGCCGGCCGGCGACCGGGTCGGCGCGCTGAATTTTGGCGGCGAGGATGTGATCACGGTCGGGGCGGACGATGCCGTGGTGCTGGCGGTGCCGCCGCGCCCGGCGGCGTCGCTGCTGCCCGGCCTCAAGACGCCGCAAAAGTACCGGGCGATCGTCAACGCCCACTTCGCCTATGCGCCGCCGGCCGGGATGCCGGCGCTGACCGGGGTGATCGGCGGGGTGGTGGAGTGGCTGTTCGCGTTCCCGAACCGGCTGTCGGTGACCATCAGCAATGGCGACCGCCTGGTCGACGCGCCGCGCGACCAGCTCGCGGCCGCGATCTGGGCCGAAATCTGCCAGGTCGCCGGGATCACGGCGAATCTACCGCCGTGGCAAATTGTCCGCGAGCGGCGGGCGACGTTCGAGGCTACACTGGCCCAGAATGCCCTGCGTCGAGGGCCGGTCACCCAGTGGAAAAACCTGTTCCTCGCAGGCGATTGGACTGATACGGGGTTGCCAGCCACCATCGAAGGGTCGGTCCGCTCGGGCAATCGCGCCGCGGATCTGGTGCTGGCGCGGGGCCGGGCCTGAGCGATTTCGCCGGGCCGGCGACCACGGAGACTGCAAAAGAAAATGGATTCCGGCATTCACAATTCCGGCGCCGAGCGCGGCAGGACGCTGGAGGCGTCGATCGATGCTGCCCGTAGCGCGCTGATGGGCTTCCGCCGCGACGACGGGCATTGGGTGTTCGAGCTCGAGGCCGACGCAACGATCCCGGCCGAATACGTGCTGATGCGTCACTACCTCGGCGAGCCGGTCGCCACCGAGCTCGAGGCCAAGATCGCCGTGTATCTGCGCCGCACCCAGGGCGCCCATGGTGGCTGGGCGCTGGTGCACGACGGCGACTTCGACATGAGCGCCAGCGTGAAGGCGTATTTCGCGCTGAAGATGATCGGCGACGACGTCGACGCGCCGCACATGGCCCGCGCCCGCGAGGCGATCCGGTCGCGTGGCGGCGCGATCCACAGCAACGTGTTCACCCGGTTTATGCTGGCGATGTACGGCGTCACCACCTGGCGCGCCGTGCCGGTGCTGCCGGTCGAGATCATGCTGCTGCCGAGCTGGTCGCCATTCACGCTGACCAAGATCTCGTATTGGGCCCGCACCACGATCGTGCCGCTGATGGTGCTGTCGGCGCTGAAGCCGCTGGCGCGCAACGCCAAGGGCGTCGGCATCGACGAGTTGTTCTTGCAGGATCCGAAGTCGATCGGCCTGCTGGCCAAGTCGCCGCACCAGAACGCCTTCCTGTTCAATCTGTTCGGGTCGATCGACGGCGTGCTGCGGGCGATCGAGCCCTACATGCCGAAGAAGTATCGCAAGCTCTCGATCGAAAAGGCGCTGGCCTTTATCGAGGAGCGTCTCAACGGCGAGGACGGGCTCGGCGCGATTTTCCCGCCAATGGCCAACACCGTTATGATGTACGACGCGCTCGGCTACGGCGAAGACTATCCGCCGCGGGCGAGCCAGCGCCGCGGCATCGAACTGCTGCTGGTCGATCGCGGCGACGAAGCCTACTGCCAGCCCTGCGTGTCGCCGATCTGGGATACGGCGCTGGCCAGCCACGCAATGTTCGAGGCCGATCGCACCGAGGGGGCCAAGACGGTGCAGCCTGCGCTCGACTGGCTGCTGCCGCGTCAGGTGCTCGACCTCAAGGGTGACTGGGCCGCCAAGGCTCCCGACGTGCGTCCCGGCGGCTGGGCGTTCCAGTACAACAACGCCCACTATCCGGACCTCGACGACACCGCCGTGGTGGTGATGGCGCTGGACCGCGCCCGCAAGGACAAGCCGAACCCGGCCTACGACACCGCGATCGCCCGGGCCCGCGAGTGGATCGAGGGGATGCAGAGCGACGACGGCGGCTGGGCTGCCTTCGATGTGAACAACACCGAGTATTATCTGAACAACATCCCGTTCTCGGACCACGGCGCTCTGCTCGATCCGCCGACTGAGGACGTCACCGCGCGTTGCGTGTCGATGCTGGCGCAGCTCGGCGAAACGTCCGCAACCAGCCCGGCGCTGGCGCGCGGCGTCGAGTATCTGCGCAAGACGCAGCTGGCCGATGGCTCGTGGTACGGCCGCTGGGGCCTGAATTACGTATACGGAACGTGGTCGGTGCTGTGCGCGCTCAACGCCGCCGGCCTCGATCATCAGGATCCGGCGATCCGCAAGGCGGTCGCCTGGCTGGAGTCGGTGCAGAATCCCGACGGCGGCTGGGGCGAGGATGCGATCAGCTATCGGCTCGACTACCGGGGCTACGAAAGATCAGCCTCGACCGCTTCGCAGACGGCATGGGCTTTGCTTGCGCTTATGGCTGCGGGTGAGGTCGATCATCCGGCCGTGGCGCGCGGGGTTGAGTACCTAAAAGGCACACAGACCGAAAAAGGACTGTGGGACGAGGCGCGCTACACCGGTACGGGCTTTCCGCGGGTGTTTTATCTGCGGTATCATGGCTACTCAAAATTCTTTCCGCTCTGGGCGCTGGCGCGGTATCGAAATTTGAGATCCACGAACAGCAAGGTCGTAGGGGTCGGAATGTGATTCTGGGGGCTAGGAATGAAGCGGCTGCGGAGGATCCGCGGCCGGTTCTGATCGTCACGGGGCTGATACAGGAAGCACGAATCGCAGAGGGACCGGGTCTCACCGTCATCTGCAGCAGTAGCGATCCGAAGCAGCTGCGCCGGATGATGGCGAGCTTCGACGCCACCTCGATCCGAGGTGTCATCAGCTTTGGCGTAGCCGGCGGGCTGGACCCGTCGCTGCGTGCGGGCGACGTCGTGATCGCCACCGAAGTTGTGGCGGGTGAACGCCGCTGGGCTTCGGAAGTTTCCTTGAGCGACGAGTTATTGCGAAGCGCCGGACTCGGCCGTCAGCGCGTCGTGCGCGGTGGTCTGGTCGGGGCCGAGCAGGTGGTCGCGGCGCGTGACGCCAAGGCGATCCTGCGTTCGGAGACCGGCGCAGCCGCGGTCGACATGGAAAGCCACATCGCAGCCGATTACGCCGCCGCCGCCCAGCTACCGTTCGCGGCGTTGCGGGTGATCAGCGATCCCGCCAACCGCAGCCTGCCGCAGGTCGTCTCCACCGCGATCAAGCCGAACGGCGACGTCGATCTGGCCAAGGTGTTGCGCGGCTTGGCGCGTCACCCGACCTCGATCCGCTCGCTGGTCTCCACCGGCATCGACTTCAACCGCGCCCTGCGCAGCCTGCGCGGCTGCCGCAGCTTCATGCTCGACGCGGTGCTTGGCCGCGGCGGTATGGTCGCTGAGGCCTAAGCGCCGCACCTCTCACGGTCATCGCCGAAAACGCGTCCTTCACGTTCTCGCGCTTTCCTCTCCACGCGTCATGCCCGGCCTTGTGCCGGGCATCCACGCCTTGCTGACGGCAAGGCGGAAAAGGCGTGGATGGCCGGGACAAGCCCGGCCATGACGGAGTTTGCGAGCGCATCATGCGGTCAGAGAGCGGCTGAGAGCTCGGTCGGGCTTTCAAGTCAAGTCTCAGGATGGTGGCTCACCACTCGATCAGGCCGCCTCGCCTCGAACAATCGATGAAGCGGGCTCACCTATCCAAATAAAAAAGCGCGGCCGGCCGGCCGCGCTTTTTTTGTGATCCGATCGCTGCGATCAAGCCGCGGTGGACGTCTGCGCCTGGCGCTTGGCGGCGGCTTCGGCCGCCTCGTCGCGGCGCAGTTCGGTCAGCGTCTTCTGCACCTGCTCGGCGAAGATGTACTGCGCCGGGCGCTGCTTCGACAGGTCGATCTCCGGCGCCATCGGCCCGGAGGTGCGGATGCCGCGGATCGCGACCCACGCCGCCTTCAGCGGGTTGTTGAGCGAGGCCGCCGCGGCGGTCGGCTCGTAGCCGCAATGCGCCATGCAGTCCGCGCACTTCTCGTACTTGCCGGTGCCGTAGGTTTCCCAGTCGGTGGTCTCCATCAGCTCCTTGAAGGTCTTGGTGTAGCCTTCACCGAGCAGGTAGCACGGCTTCTGCCAGCCGAAGATGTTGCGGGCCGGCATGCCCCACGGCGTGCACTCGAACTCCTGGTTGCCGGCCAGGAAGTCGAGGAAGAGGCCGGAATGCATGAAGTTCCACTTCTTGCCCTTGCGGCGGGCGAACACCTCGCGGAACAGGTTCTTGGTCTTGGTGCGGTTCAGGAAGTGCTCCTGATCCGGCGCGCGTTCATAGGCGTAGCCGGGCGACATCGACACGCCGACGCCGAGCTCGGCGGTGAAGTCGAGGAACTTGGCGATCTCCTCGGCCGGATGGTTGTCGAAGATCGTGGCGTTGACGTTGACGGCGAAGCCGCGCGCCTTGGCGGCCTTGATCGCCGACACCGCGCGATCGAACACGCCCTTCTGCGACACCGCCTGGTCGTGGTGCTCCTTGAGGCCGTCGAGATGCACCGAGAAGAACAGATAGGGCGAGGGCTCGAACAGATCGAGCTTCTTCTCGAGCAGCAGCGCGTTGGTGCACAGCGACACGAATTTCTTGCGCGCCACCAGGCCGCGCACGATCTCGCCGATCTCCTTGTGGATCAGCGGCTCGCCGCCCGGGATCGCGACCATCGGCGCACCGCATTCCTCGGCGGCGTCCCAGCACTCCTGCGCGGTCATGCGGCGGTTCAGGATCGCATCGGGGTAATCGATCTTGCCGCAGCCGACGCAGGCGAGGTTGCAGCGGAACAGCGGCTCGAGCATCAGCACCAGCGGATAACGCTTGCGCCCCAGCAGCTTCTGCTTGAGCAGGTAGCTGCCGATCACGATCTCCTTGTGAAACGGTATTGCCATTACGTGTACTTCTCTTTCATTCAAATCGTCGGTGTGCGGTTCAGGCCGATGCCAGCTCCGCGGGCAGAACGAACTCGATGTTTTCTTCGCGGCCCGGAAGCATCGAGACCGTCACCGGCACGATCCGGCGCAGCGCCTCGATGACGTCGTCCACCAACACTTCGGGAGCGGACGCGCCGGCGGTGATACCCACCGCCTTCTTGCCTGCGAGCCATTCCGGGTTCAGCTCGCTGCCGTCGGCAATCAGGTAACTCGCAATGCCGGCTTCGGTCCCTATTTCCCGCAGCCGGTTCGAGTTGGAACTGTTGTTGGCACCGACCACCAGGATCAGGTCGACCAGCTTGCTCATGTCGCGCACCGCCGATTGCCGGTTTTGCGTGGCATAGCAGATATCGCGGGTATCGGGGCCCTGGATATCCGAGAATCGTTGTGAAAGTGCGGCGATGATGTCCTTGGTATCGTCGACGCTGAGGGTTGTTTGGGTGATGTAGGCCACCGGCGTGTCGGACGGCAGCGTCAGCGACGCCACGTCCTGAAGGTTCTGCACCAGCAGCACCGGTCCGGGAACCTGGCCCATCGTGCCCACCACCTCCGGGTGGCCGGCATGGCCGATCAGGATCAGGGTGCGACCCTTTGACGTGTAGCGCTTGCCCTGGTTGTGAACCTTGGTGACGAGCGGGCAGGTTGCATTGAGCACCGGCAGGTCCCGGGCCGCGGCTTCTTCCTCGACGCTGCGGGCGACGCCATGGGCGCTGAACACCGTCACGGCCTTCGCGGGCACTTCGGACAGGTCCTCGACGAAGATCGCGCCCTTGGCCTTCAGGCTCTCCACCACGTATTTGTTGTGCACGATTTCGTGCCGCACATAGACCGGCGGGCCGTATTTCTCCAGCGCGCGCTCGACGATTTCGATCGCGCGAACGACACCGGCACAAAAACCACGGGGCTGGGCTAGGAAGACTTCGAGAGGGCGAACGTCAGACAAAGGGCACCACGCTCATGCTTGTTCCGTCTCCGGCGATTTTATCGGAAAATCCCATACCATATCTAGTCGGTACGGTGACACCCACATCGCGGGGGACGCAGGGTTCCCACGGGCGCCCTGTGAAAACGCCCTTGGCAATCCAATCTGTTGAGATTACTTCCGGCCACGACGCCCGCAGGCTTCGTGGGTCTTTCGAGTTTGGGTCGCTGGAACTACAGAGACCGTTCGATCGTCTTTCGATCCCCGGCAGGGCCGCCGCATTCTAGGCCAGCCGATAGCAATAGAAAGAGCAAATGTGCTGAAAAGTGCCGTCGTTTCCGTTGTCAAAGCCAGCACCCGGTTTGCATCTATTACTGTCGCGATTGGAGTACTTCTGGCGATCGCCAGTGGCTTCTATACTTTCAAACACTTCGGCATCAACACCGATATCAATCATTTGATTTCGGCTGATCTCGACTGGCGCAAGCGTGATATCGCGTTCGAGAAGGCGTTCGATCAGGAAAGATTGATCCTGACCGTGGTCGAGGCCCCGACGCCCGAATTCGCCAACGCCGCCGCGGCCGCGTTATTTGAAAGATTGTCGAGCAATACCAAGAACTTCGAGTCGGTGAAACGACTCGGCGGCGGGCCGTTTTTCGACCGCAACGGGCTGTTGTTCCTGCCCACCGAGGAAGTCGCCAAGGTCACCGGTCAATTCCAGTCGGCGGTGCCGCTGATCGAGATTTTGGCCGGCGATCCCAGCATCCGAGGCCTGACTGCGGCCCTGGAAACCGGCCTGATCGGCGTCAAACGCGGCCAAGTCAGCCTCGACGGTGCCGCGGCGCCGTTCAACACCATCAGCCAGACGGTCGAGGATGTGCTCGCCAAGCGCCCGGCGTTCTTCTCCTGGCGCGGCTTGAGCAGCCCGGAGCCGCTGACCGAGGGCGACAAGCGGCAGTTCATCGAGATCAAGCCGATTCTGGACTTCCAGGCGCTGGAGCCCGGCAAGGACGCCACAGACGCGATCCGCCAGGCCGCCGCCGACCTCAAGCTCGAGCAGGAATTTGGCGCGCGGGTGCGGCTGACCGGTCCGGTACCGATCGCCAACGAGGAATTCGCCACCGTCAAGGACGGCGCCGTCGTCAACGGCATCGGCACCGTCGCGGTGGTGCTGTTCATCCTGTGGCTGGCGCTGCATTCCGGCAAGATCATCTTCGCAGTCGCCGCCAACCTGTTCATCGGCCTCGCGATCACGACCGCGGTCGGGCTGATGCTGGTGGATTCGCTCAACCTGCTGTCGATCGCCTTCGCGGTGCTGTTCGTCGGCCTCGGGGTCGATTTCGGCATCCAGTACAGCGTCCGCTACAGATCGGAGCGGCACAAGGCCGGCGACCTCGACAAGGCGCTGGTGCAGGCGGCCGACTATTCGGCCGTGCCGTTGTCGCTGGCGGCGATGTCGACCACCGCCGGCTTCCTGTCGTTCCTGCCGACCTCCTACAAGGGCATCTCGGAACTCGGCGAGATCGCCGGCGCCGGCATGGCGATCGCATTTCTCACCAGCATCACGGTGCTGCCGGCGCTGATCAAGCTGCTCAATCCGCGCGGCGAGAAGGAGCCGCTCGGCTACGCCTTCCTGGCGCCGCTCGATCACTTTCTCGAAAAGCACCGCATCGCCATCATCGCCGGCACCATCGGCGTGTCGCTCGCCGGCCTGCCGCTGCTGTACTACATGCAGTTCGACTTCAATCCGATCAACCTGCGCAACCCGAAGGTCGAGTCGATCGCCACCTTCCTCGACCTGCGGCGCGATCCGAACACCGGCGCCAACGCCGTCAACGTGATGGCGCCAAACGAGCAGGGCGCGCGCGAGATCGAGGCCAAGATGGCCAAACTGCCGGAGGTGTCGCGCACGCTGTCGCTCGACACGTTCGTGCCGGCCGACCAGCCGGCCAAGCTGAAGCTGATCCAGGCCGGCGCCAAGGTGCTGGAGCCGGCGCTGAAGCCGGAGCAGGTCGATCCGCCGCCGACCGACAAGGAAAACGTCGATTCGCTGAACAGCTCGGTCGAAGCCCTCCGCAAGACCGCCGGCGACGCCGCCGGTGCCGGCCCGGATGCTGCGCGCCGGCTCGCCAAGGCGCTCGCCGCGCTGGCCACCGCCGACCAGGCGACGCGCGAGCGCGCCCAGGCGGTATTCGTCACGCCGCTGAAGATCGCGTTCGACCAACTGCGCAGCATGCTGCAGGCGCAACAGGTAACGCTCGACAACCTGCCGCCGGATATCGTGTCGTCGTGGAAGACCAAGGACGGCCAGATCCGCGTCGAGGTGCTGCCGAACGGCGATCCGAACGACAACGACACGCTGCGCAAATTCGCCGCCGCGGTGCTGCAGGTCGAGCCGCATGCGATCGGCGGCCCGGTGTCGATCCTGAAGTCGGGCGACACCATCGTCGGTTCGTTCATCCAGGCCGGGCTGTGGGCGCTGCTGTCGATCTCGCTGCTGCTGTGGATCACGCTGAAGCGTTTCACCGACGTGCTGCTGACGCTGGTTCCGCTGCTGGTGGCCGGCGCGGTGACGCTGGAGATCTGCGTGCTGATCGATCTGCCGCTGAACTTCGCCAACATCGTCGCGCTGCCGCTGATGCTTGGCATCGGCGTCGCGTTCAAGATCTACTATGTGGTCGCATGGCGCGCAGGCCGCACCAATCTGCTGCAGTCGGCGCTGACGCGGGCGATCTTCTTCAGCGCCCTGACGACTGCGACCGCGTTCGGGAGTCTGTGGCTGTCGAGCCACCCCGGCACCGCCAGCATGGGCAAGCTGCTGGCGCTGTCGCTACTCACCACCCTCGGCGCGGTGCTGCTGTTCCAGCCGGCCCTGATGGGCAAGCCGCGGCAGATCGACGAGAGCGGCGACACCGACTTGTGACGAGAGCTTTCCGGTTCTGAGAGAATCAGAACCGGAGCTGCAGGTCTTTCTTTTGACGCGTTTTCTTCACGCGAACCGGGATCCACTTCGCTCGAAAACGCTCTGCCGCGTGGCTGCCATACCGGCCCGATCGCGCGGCGGGGGAGGTGCAAATTCCCCCGCTGCAGAGCCGCGAAGCATGAAGCCGCTCTGCAAAGCCGGAACACGGCGCGATTGACGCAGGTACGCTGACGGGGCTGGCGCGTGACCGTCCGATCGGACTATACGTTCGTCGGGGCTTCGTTGTTACGCCGACGCCGCGTCCGCCGCAGAGTGCCATGGCGCACGCGCATCACCCTTCCGGAAAGAAAGCCCGATAGCGGCGCGCGCCTGCCTTTTGTGTTGACGGCGCCTCCAACAAGCGACGTAAGTAGTCCATGCAGCAGCCGATTTTAGACTTCGCCGAGATGTTCGCGGACCGCGAGTCGCAGCGCAGCAACATGCACACGCGGCATCTCAACGAGCAGCTCGTGCGCGTCCTCAAGACCATCGGCTACGACGTTGGTTTTCAGAAGGGCACCGGCCAGTACCTGTTCGATCGCGACGGCGCGCGCTATCTCGATCTGCTCAGCGGCTTCGGCGTGTTCGCGCTCGGGCGCAATCATCCGGTGCTGCGCAAGGCGCTGCAGAGCGTGCTCGACGCAGACCTGCCGAATCTGGTGCAGCTCGACGTTTCGACGCTGGCCGGCATCCTGGCCGAGCGGCTGCTCGAGCAGGTGCCGTATCTCGACAAGGTGTTCTTCGCCAATTCCGGCGCCGAATGCGTCGAGGCCGCGATCAAGTTCGCCCGCGGCGCCACCGGCCGCAACGGCATCGTCAATTGCGACCACAGCTATCACGGCCTGACCTACGGCGCGTTGTCGCTGACCGACGATCAGAATTTCCAGGGCGGCTTCGGGCCGCTGCTGCCGGGCGTCACGACGATCCCGTTCAACGATCTGGCGGCGCTGGAAAAAGCGCTGTCGACCCGCGAGGTCGCCGCCTTCATCGTCGAGCCGATCCAGGGCAAGGGCGTCAACATGCCCACCGACGAGTTCCTGCCGGCCGCGGCGGCGCTGTGCAAACGCTACGGCACGCTGTTCGTCGCCGACGAGATCCAGACCGGCATGGGCCGCACCGGCCGCTTCCTGGCGGTCGAGCACTGGAATGTCGAACCCGACATGGTGCTGCTGTCCAAGGCGCTGTCGGGCGGTCACGTGCCGGTCGGCGCGGTGCTGACCCGCAAGGCGATCTTCGACAAGATCTTCAACCGCATGGATCGCGCCGTGGTGCACGGCTCGACCTTCGCCAAGAACGATCTGGCGATGGCCGCCGGCATCGCCACGCTGGACGTGCTCAAGGCCGAGAAGCTGGTCGAGGCCGCCGCCAAGCGCGGCGCCGAGCTGCGGCTGGCGCTGACCCGCATGGTTCCGGGCTACGAGCTGCTCAAGGAAGTGCGCGGCAAGGGGCTGATGATCGGCGTCGAATTCGGCCCGCCGAAATCGCTGCGGCTGAAGGCGTCGTGGACCATGCTGGAGAGCGCCAACAAGGGCCTGTTCGTCCAGCTGATCACCGTGCCGCTGTTCAAGGATCACAAGATCCTGACGCAGGTCGCCGGCCATGGCCTGCACACCGTCAAGCTGCTGCCGCCGCTGACCATCACCGAGGACGACTGCGCCTGGATCGAACGCTCGTTCGACCAGGTCATCGCCGACAGCCACAAGGTCCCCGGCGCGATCTGGTCGCTCGGCAAGACCCTGGTCGACAACGCAATGCGGAAGTCGGCGTAGCTGTTCGCCGCAAGACTGCGTCTCCTCCCGTAGCCTCGATGCAGCGAAGCGAAATCGAGGGGCCGCGCACGATGCGTCCGACATCCGGCTTCGCCGCCGCGTCTCCTCGTAGCCTCGATGCAGCGAAGCGAAATCGAGGGCCGCGCACAATGCGGCCGGCGCCTTCGCCCGGCGCGTCCCGGATTACGCTACGCTCCATCCGGGCTACGGCTTGACAATTTTCCTATACGGACTATAATCCGCTCGTCCTGTCCGTGAGGGGCGCTTCTCGAGGGCGCTTGGAAGCGGGACGGATCACCGGCCGGGAGGCTGGCCGGTGACGGTCGGCGAAGTCGCGATGCGGCGTCGCCCGGCCGGATGCGGCGTCCTGCGCGAGGTGCTTCGCACGCACCTCGTCCGGGAAGTCGAGGGCCACCGTCCGCCGCTACTACGAGCGGCCGCCGCTTCAGAGGCTGGACGGGTCGAGAGGAGGCCGGGGAAAGCCCGCAAGCTCGCTCGGTCCCGGAAGCACGGTCCTTCGGCTCAAAACTCGCCGCGGTGGGCGCGCCGGAAGGCGTCGCGCGATGGTCCGCAAAGCCATCGCGACAAGTACCACCCCTCGCGCCAACCGGCGCGCCCCCACCCCTCGCTGTGATAGCGACGGGTGCAAGCCTCGGGCTCGGTGGAGCTGCGAGAACGATCAGGCGTGGCTGTTTGACATCGTGATCAGCATGAAGGTCGCCCGGATGAGCGCAGCGACATCCGGGAGGCAGCGTCAGCCCCGCATAACGCTTCGCTCATGCGGGCTACCTGTTGCGCGCGGCCGGAGCCCGTAGCCTCGATGAAGCGAAGCGAAATCGAGGGCAGCCGGGTGTCAACGCTCGCGGCCTGATGCAAAGATCCTGCGCTGCCCCGGATTGCGCTTCGCTCCATCCGGGCTACTAGCTACACCACTTCCCCACGCGCGCTCAGTGCCGCGTTCCTGATCGCCGCAATGTTTGCCTTGTAGGCTTCCAGCGTCCCGCCCTTGAACACGGCGCTCCCCGCGACCAGCGCATTGGCACCAGCAGCGGCCAACTCACCGGCGACCTTGTCGCTCACCCCGCCATCGACCTCGATGTCGATCGGCCGCCCCGCGATCATCGCGCGGATCGCCTTGATCTTCTCGATGGCGCTCGGGATGAAGGCCTGGCCGCCGAAGCCGGGATTGACCGACATCACCAGCACGAGGTCGAGATCATCGAGGACGTATTCCAGCACGCTCGGATGCGTGCCGGGGTTGAGTGAGACGCCGGCCTTCTTGCCGAGCGCGCGGATCGCCTGCAGCGAGCGGTGCAGATGCGGGCCGGCTTCGGCGTGGACGGTGATGTGGTCGCAGCCGGCCTTGGCGAAGGCTTCGAGATACGGGTCACACGGCGCGATCATCAAATGCGCGTCGAAGATCTTCTTGGTGTGCGGCCGCATCGCCTTGATGACGTCGGGGCCGTAGGAAATGTTCGGCACGAAATGGCCGTCCATGACGTCGAGATGGATCCAGTCGGCGCCGGCCTGATCGACCGCGCGGACCTCTTCGCCGAGCTTCGAAAAGTCCGAGGCGAGGATCGACGGCGCAATGGCGAGCGGGCGGGGCGCGAAGCTGGGCATGGGTTTTCCTGGACGTTCCTGAGCGTTCGCGGCGCGTCCGGACAGAGCCCGAGCGCCACGAGGGTCGATTCCGCTAACACGCGAAATCGCACCTCGCAATGCGGAGTCGCATGGCGCGCGGCTGGCATTGTGCTCGGCAGGTTCTGCCGCTGCGGCAGAAATTTCCCCCGCGCGCGGTCGGCGAGGCCGCGAAAAACCCAGCGTTTCCAGGCGTCACGCCGTGGCATGAGGGTTGCTCGAAGCTCGGTAAGATGCGTGTGCGTAGTAGCTGCCGCGGTGCGGCGCCGAACGGAGACTCGTGATGATTCCTGCCCTTGGCGCGATTGGTGCCCTGTCCGGATTGCTGAGCGCGCTCAAATCGTCGAGCTCCTCGGCCAAGGCGACCGGCGCCAGCGATCCGTTCCAGCCATCCAGCGCCAAGGCGAGCGACAGCAGCTCGTCCAGTGCGCCGACCAGCGGCACGTCGTCCAGCTCGGGCGCGCTGTCGCCCGAACTGATGCAGGCGCTGCTCGCCGCACAACAGGGGCAGTCGGCCGATCCGACCACCACCAAGGACAAGAGCCGCGACGCCGCGCTCAAGGATCTGCTCGCGCAGATCGACGGCAATGGTGACGGCGCGATCAGCAAGGGCGAGTTCGAAAGCGCGCTCGGCGCCGGCGGCACCAACACGGCGAACGCCGACAAGGTGTTCGCCAAACTCGACAGCGACGGCGACGGCTCGGTCAGCGCCAAGGAACTGGCCGCGGCGCTGCAGGGCAAGAAGAAGCCGCATCATGGAGCGCAGCAGGCCGGCGGCTCGAGCGATCCGCTATTGCAGGCGCTATCGGGCTCCTCGTCGAGCAGCGTGACGAATTCGGACGGCACGGTGACGACCTCGGTGACCTATGCGGACGGCTCGAAAGTGTCGATGACCTCGGCGGCCGGCGCCAGCAGCTCAACCGCGAGTTCTTCCTACAACTTCGTCGAGCAACTGATCCAGCGCCAGGCCAATCAGCTGCAATCGGCGGCGACGTCGTCAGTGTCGGTCAAGGCTTAAACCGATCGCGCCATGCCGGCTGCGCGCCTTCGAACGGCAGCCGCGTCGCCTCATAGACGCCGCGGGCAATAGCGCGGGCGACCGTGTTGGCGGCGAGGGCGCCGAGTTCGGTGAGGCCGGCGAGCGGATCGACCGGCAGCTTGCCGGTCGCGGCGGCGAACACCACGTCGCCGTCGAGCGGCGCGTGCACCGGATAGATCGCGCGGGCGAAGCCGGTCTGCGCCAGCATCGCCAGCCGCTTCACCTGGGTCTTGGTCAGCACCGCGTCGGTGACGACCGCGACCAGTGTGGTGTTTTCCGCAGTCGCCGCGGCGGCGCCCTTGAGCTGGATTTTCAAATGCTCCGGTCCGAACGGGTTCGGCATGCCGTGGCCGCCGAATTCATCGCCCTGTTCGAACGGCGCCGACCAGAACCACGGTCCGTCGCCGATGGTGACGCTGCCGATCGCGTTCACCGCGGCGATCGCGCCGACCGTGATGCCGCCGGGCGTCATCGCCGAAGCCGAGCCGAGCCCGCCTTTGTAGGTCGCGGTGGTGGCACCAAGTCCTGCGCCGACGCTGCCGAGCGCAAAATCCCCACTCGCCGCGGCTGCGGCCGCATAGCCGAGGTCGCGATAGGGCGAGAAACGGCCCCACGCCTTGTCGCCGCCATTGAGCATGTCGAAGATCACGCCGCCGGGCACGATCGGGATCGTGGCGGTGCCGATCGCAAAGCCGCGGCCCTGCTCGGCGAGCCAGGCCTGCACGCCGCCGCCGGCATCGAGCCCGAACGCCGAGCCGCCCGCCAGCGTGAAGCCATCGACCTGCTCGACGGTGTTGACCGGCTCGAGCAGCACGCCGTCGCGAATCCCTGGTCCGCCGCCGCGCACGTCGATCGAGGCGACCGCGGGCTGGTCGAACAAAATAGCGGTGACGCCGGAAGCGAGCGCGGCGTCGTCGGCATGGCCGACGCGAACGCCGGCGACATCGGTGATGAGGTTCTTCAAGGCGGGCTCGTGGATCTGACAGGTGAGGGCGGTATTGTCGGCCTAAACACTTGGTCGAAGCAAGGCTCACGCGGCGATCACAAGGCGCGGAACGTTGCCGCATCGCCTTGCGCGGCGCGTCCGCGGCGGTGCATGTAGCCGCATGATCCACGACGTCTCGATCCCCGCGGCGCTGCTCGCCGGTCTGGTCAGCTTCCTCTCCCCCTGCGTGCTGCCGCTGGTGCCGCCCTATCTGATCTATCTGACCGGCGCGACCATCGAGCACGTCGCAGCCGATGAATCCGAGCGCACCTCCAAGCGCGCGGTGATGATCTCGGCGCTGATGTTCGTGCTGGGATTTTCCACCGTGTTCGTCGCGCTCGGCGCCAGCGCCAGTCTGGTCGGCGGGCTGATCCGCGCCTGGTCGGGCGAGCTCGCGATCGTCGCCGGCATCGTCATCATCCTGATGGGCCTGCATTTCCTCGGCCTGACCCGGATCAACATCCTGATGCGCGAGGGCCGGCTGCCGATCCCCAAGCCGGTCGGGCTGTGGGGCGCCTATGTTATGGGGCTGGCCTTCGCGTTCGGCTGGACGCCGTGCATCGGCCCGATCCTCGCGGCGATCCTGTCGGTCGCCGCCGCCGAGGCCACGGTGGCCAAGGGCGCGGGCCTGTTGGCGATCTATTCGCTCGGCCTCGGCGTGCCGTTCCTGCTCGCCGCGCTGATGATCGAACAATTCTCCAGCCTGTTCGCGCGGATGAAGAAGCACCTCGCCACGGTCGAACGCGCCATGGGCGTGCTGATGATCCTGACCGGCATCGGCTTTCTGACCGGCGCCGTCAGCGACGTGAGTATCTGGCTGCTGAATACGTTCCCGGCGCTCGGGAATATTGGATAGTTCGGCGGGCCGGAACAGATGCTGTGATCAGGAGTCAATGCGTGAGCTTGCAGCAAGGAGCCACGCATGAGCCAGATGACCCTGTCGGAGCTGTCCGAAAAGATGCGCGATATCGATTTCGCGATGCTGTCGACCCGCGCGGAAGGCGGCCAGATCGCCGCCAGGCCGATGAGCAACAACCGCGAGGTCGCCTATGACGGCGACTCGTACTTCTTCAGCTACGAAAACACTCACACGATCGACGACATCAAACGCGATCCGCAGGTCGGGCTGTCCTTTGCCGGCGCCAAGGGCTGGCTCGGCAAGCCGCCGAACTTCATCGCTGTCGAAGGCAAGGCCGAACTGATCCGCGACAAAGCGGCGTTCGAAAAGCACTGGACCAAGGATCTGGATATCTGGTTCGAGCAGGGCATCAACACGCCCGGCATCGTCCTGATCAAGGTCCACGCGACGCGCATCCATTACTGGGACGGCGAGGATCAGGGCGAGATCAAGCTTTGAGCTGTAGGGTTCGGCCAATCTGCCGATGAGGCTGTCAGATCGTAGTTCGTCTCGTCGTGGCCGGGCTTGTCCCGGCCATCCACGCCTTTCCTGCATTTTCGTCAGCAAGGCGTGGATGCCCGGCACAAGGCCGGGCATGACGGATCGAGAGGAAGGTGCTTACGTCCCCTTGCCGATTTCCGCGTAGTTGCCCTTGGCGTCCCATTTGTAGACGACGTAGTCGATCGCCTTGATGTCGCCCTTGGCGTCGAACGACAGCTTGCCGAGAACGGTGTCCCATTCGCCGGCCTTGATGGCGGCGATGACCTTCTTGGGGTCGGTCGACTTGGCCTTCTCGACGGCCTGCGACCACACCTGGAACGCCGCGTAGGTGTAAAGCGTGTAGCCTTCGGGATCGATGCCCTTGCCCTTGAACTTCTCGACGATCGCCTTGGCGGTCGGCTTGTTGCGCGGGTCGGGGCCGAAGGTGAACAGCGTGCCTTCGGCGAGCGGGCCGGTGATCGAGGCGAATTCCTTGTCGTTCATCGCGTCGCCGGCCATCATCACGGTCTTGAGGCCCTGTTCGCGCATCTGGCGCAGGATCAGGCCGGCTTCCTGATGATAGCCGCCGATGTAGACCAGATCGATATTGTCGCGCTTCAGCCGTGATACGATCGAGTTAAAGTCCTTGTCGCCCTTGTTGTAGGACTCGAACATCTTCTCGGTGAAGCCGGCCTTGTTCAGCGCCTTCTTGGTCTCGTCGGCGAGGCCCTTGCCGTAGGTGGTCTTGTCGTTGAGGATCGCGACGTTCTTGCCCTTGTAGTTCTTGGCGATGTAGTCGGCGGCGACCAGGCCCTGCTGATCGTCGCGGCCGCAGACGCGCAGCACGTTCCACAGCTTGCGCTCGGTGAACAGCGGGTTGGTCGAGGCCGGTGTGATCTGCAGCGTGTTGCCGTCCGCATAGGCCTCGGAGGCCGGGATCGACGATGACGAGCAGAAATGCCCGGCGACGAACGGGATGCCGTCGCCGGCGATCTTCTCGGCGATCGATCGCGCCTGCTTGGGATCGCAGCCGTCGTCACCGATCTGCAGCTTGAGCTGCTTGCCGAGCACGCCGCCGGCGGCGTTGAGATCGGCGACCGCCTGATCGGCGCCATTCTTCAGCTGGCGGCCGAACGCCGACTCGCCGCCGGTCATCGGACCGGCGACCGCGACCGGAATGTCCTGCGCCAACGCCGTCGTCGACAACGCCAGCGAGGCGCCGAATGCCAAACCGAGAAGCTTGAGTTTCATGGAGTGATCCCTGCGATGAGCCTGCAATTGATCGGTCGCGCCCGACCAGGTCGCAGCGCGGCGTTCACGACATTGTTGGCAGATTTTGATGGCAAGTCATCGACAAAATGCCGCAACGGCCGCGCTGCGCTGGCACATTCTGCCGCAGGCGGTAACGCTTTGCATCAAGCGTGGCGGCCGCCTTCGAGGTAGGCGGCGCGGACCTCGGGGCGTGCCAGCAATTCGGCCCCGCTGCCGCTCATGGTGATCAGGCCGTTGACCAACACGTAACCGCGATGCGCCAGCTTCAGCGCGTGGTTGGCATTCTGCTCGACGATCAGCACCGTCAGGCCGTCCTGCCGGTTGAGGGTGCGGATCGCCTCGAAGATTTGCCGGGTGATCAGCGGAGCGAGCCCGAGCGACGGCTCGTCGAGCAGCAGCAGCCGTGGCCGGCTCATCAGCGCGCGGCCGATCGCCAGCATCTGCTGCTCGCCACCCGACAGCGTGCCGCCGCGCTGGCTGGTGCGCTCCCGCAGCCGCGGGAACAGCGTCAGCACCCGCTCCAGCATCTCGGCGCGCTGTTCGTCGGTGCTGTCGCCGGCGTCGGCGCCCATCTGCAGATTCTCGGCGACGCTCATCCGCGGGAAGATGCGGCGGCCTTCCGGCGACTGCGCGATGCTCATCCGCGCAATGTGATGCGTCGGCAGCTGCGTGATGTCGACGCCGTCGAAGGTGATGCGTCCGGTCTTGGCGCGCGGCTTGCCGAAGATCGTCATCATCAGCGTCGATTTGCCGGCGCCATTGGCGCCGATCAGCGCCACGATCTCGCCCGGCTTGATATCGAGATCGACGCCTTTCAGCGCCTCGATCTTGCCGTAGCCGGCGCGAAGATTTTCGATGCGGAGGAGGGGAGCGGAAGCGGTCGAGGTCATTGCCGAACCTCTCCACGCTTACTTCCGTCATGGCCGGGCTTGTCCCGGCCATCCACGCCTTTCTCGGCGCGGCGCAGCGAAGGCGTGGATGCCCGGCACAAGGCCGGGCATGACGGCGTAATGTGTAGCAGCCGCCTCACAGCCCGAGCTCCTGCTCGACGGCTTCGACTTCCTCATCCTCGACGCCGAGATAAGCGGCGATGACGCGCTGGTCGTCGCGGATCTCGGCGGGGGTGCCGCCCGCGATCTTGACGCCGTAGTCGAGCACGACGACGGCGTCGGAGATTTCCATCACGACGCTCATGTCGTGCTCGATCAGCAGGATCGATGTGCCGTCGCCGCGGATCTTCCGCAGCAGGTCGCTGAGTTCGGCGCTCTCGCGCGCATTGAGGCCGGCGGCCGGTTCGTCCAGGCACAGCAGCACCGGCTCGGTGCACATCGCCCGCGCGATTTCCAGCCGGCGCTGATCGCCATAAGGCAGATTGCCGGCCGCATCATCGGCGCGCTCGCGCAGACCGATCTGGTCGAGCCAGTACGTCGCGCGATCGATCGCCTGTTGCTCCGCGGCGCGCCACGACGGTGTGCCGAATAGGCCGAGCAGCGTGAAGCCGGAGGCGCGCAGCAGCGCGTTGTGCTGCGCCACCATCAGGTTTTCCAGCGCGGTCATGCCGGGGAACAGCCGGATATTCTGGAAGGTCCGCGCCACCTTGGCGATCTTGGTGATGCGGAAGTCGTTGAGCTTGTCGAGCCGGTGCGTGGCGCGGTCTTGATGCGTCAAACTGATCGCGCCGGCGCTCGGCTTGTAGAAGCCGGTGATGCAGTTGAACACGGTCGTCTTGCCGGCGCCGTTCGGGCCGATCAGCGCGGTGATCTGGCCGCGCTCGGCGGCGAACGACAGCTCGTTGACGGCGATGATGCCGCCGAACCGCATGGTCAGGCCCTCGACGCGGAGAATGTCTCGGTCCGCGCTCATCCGTGGCCCTCCTTGACGAGGTCGGACGAGATTGCCTGCTTGCGCTCGAGATACACGGTCGGGGCGCGATGGCCGATCAGGCCGCGCGGCCGCCATACCATCAGGAACACCATCGACAGGCCGAACACCAGCATGCGGAACTGATCGAGGCCGCGGAACAATTCAAACCCGCCGATCAGCGTCAGCGCCGCCAGCGCGACGCCGAGCTGCGAGCCCATACCGCCGAGCACGACGATCGCCAGCACCAGCGCCGATTCCTGGAAGGTGAAGGATTCCGGCGAGATGAAGCCCTGCCGCGTGGCGAAGAACGCACCGGCGAAGCCGCCGAACATTGCGCCGGTGGCGAAGGCGGTGAGCTTGGTGGTGGTGGTGTTGATGCCGAGCGCCCGGCAGGCGACCTCGTCCTCGCGCAGCGCTTCCCAGGCGCGACCGATCGGCAGCCGGCGCAGCCGGATCGTGGCCCAGTTGGTGATCAGCGCCAGTGCCAGGATCAGATAGAACAGGAACACCAGACGCTGCGACGGCGAGAACGGAATTCCCAGCACCGCCGCGAGGCCGTTTTCGCCCGGCGTCAGCGGAATACCGAAAACAGTTGGCCGCGGAATGCCGCTGATGCCGTTCGGGCCGCCGGTGAGGCTTTGCCAGTTGATGATGACCAGGCGGATGATCTCGCCGAAGGCCAGCGTGACGATGGCGAGATAGTCGCCGCGCAGCCGCAGCACCGGAAAGCCGAGCAGCACGCCCCAGAACGCCGCCAGGATGCCGGCAAGCGGCAGGCAGACCCAGAACGAAAGGTCGAAATTGGTCGCGAGCAGCGCGTAGGAATAGGCGCCGACCGCATAGAACGCGACGTAGCCGAGGTCCAAAAGGCCGGCGAGGCCGACCACGATGTTGAGGCCCCAGCCGAGCATCACGTAAGTGAGCACGAGGATGCCGAGGTCGAGAATGTAGCGCTGATCGTAGAAGATCACCGGCACCAGCACCGTGAAGATCAGCAGCGCGGGGGCGACGACGCGGCCGGCGAGACCGAGCGTCTTGCGAGCGCTGTCCGGCAGCCTCGGCGTGTCGACAGGTCCCCACCAACGCCGCAGCAATTCGACCACGATCGAGCCGACGAATACCGCCGCGACCATGCCGGCGAGGTCGCCGAACCGCGTCCAGTAGATCAGCCCGCCTTCGGGACCGGCTTCGGTCCGCACGCCGATCATCAGCGAAAACAAAACCAGCGCCACAAGGGCGCTGATCAGGGCTTTCTTCAGGATGAATCCCGCGCCCGTTTTGGCGGCGGCAGGGGCGGCTACGGCGTGCGCGAGTTTGGCCACGTCGATGCCGCTCAGACTTTTTCGACTTCGGGGCGGCCGAGCAGGCCGGTCGGCATGAAGATCAGCACGACGATCAGGATCGAGAACGCCGCGACGTCCTTGTACTCGACCGAGAAATACGCCGACCACATCGTTTCGATCAGGCCGATCAGGAGGCCGCCGAGCATCGCGCCGGGGAGCGAGCCGATGCCGCCGAGCACGGCGGCGGTGAACGCCTTGATGCCCGCGACGAAGCCCATGAAGAAGTCGACCAGGCCGTAATACAGCAGATACATCATGCCGGCGACGGCGGCGAGCGCGGCACCGATCACGAAGGTCATCGAGATGGTGCGGTCGACGTCGACGCCGAGGAGCGACGCCATGGTCTGGTCCTGCTCGCAGGCGCGCATGTCGCGGCCGAGCCGGGTCCGCGACACCAGCCAGGTGAAGATCGCCAGCAGTACGATGGTGGTGATCACCACGACGATCTGCACGTTGGACAGCCGCACGACGAAGCCGTCGGCGCTCTCGTGCAGCGTGTAACCGCCGGTGATGATCGGCGGCACCGGCTTGACGCGGGCGCCCTGCGACACCTGGGCGAAGTTCATCAGCACGAACGACATGCCGATCGCCGACAGCATCGGGGCGAGGCGGAACGAGTGACGCAGCGGCCGGTAGGCGATGCGCTCGACCGTCCAGCCGTACAGCGCGGTGATGGCCATCGACACCAGCAGCACCACCAGCAGGATCAGCGGCACGAAGGTGAGCCCGAACGACACCAGGATCAGGAAGCTGATCAGTGCGATGAAACCGCCGATCATGAAGATGTCGCCATGGGCGAAATTGATCATGCCGACGATGCCGTAGACCATCGTGTAGCCGATCGCGATCAGACCATAGATGGAGCCGAGCACGAGGCCGTTGATGAGCTGCTGGGCGAAGTAGTCCATGCGCTGCCGTGGCCTAATTCCAAGAGATCGAGTCCTGCAACACGACCCGGCAGCCAGGATCATCCGCCGCGCCGGGCGCGATGCGGCGAGGCTCCGGCAGCCAGAACGTCGCGTCGCTTTCAGATTTTGTAACAGTGCGAAGCGTTTACGGCAACAGCCGAACCCTTTCGACCTTTTGCCCTGTGGACGATCCGGGGGCGCCTGGTTCCGGCATCACCGACTTGCCGCGCAATTGCCCCTCAATGATCACGGCGCGGCAAGCTTGTTCCCGCAACCCGTCGTCAAGGCACGGCGTTATTCCAGCGGCTGATCCAAACAGCCGAAGGAGACAGCAAATGTCGAATCAGAACCAAGCCAATCCGACCCCCAGCCAGAAGCCCGGTCAGCAGCAGCAGGGCGGCGGGGCGAAACCGGGTCAGCAGCAACAGGATCCGGGCCGACAGGGTAATCCGCAGCAGGGCCAGCACGGCCAGCGCGATCGATAGCCTCACCTGACAGACTTCTCCAGGAGTCGAGAGGATCCCGCCGGAAGGCGGGATTTTCTTTTGCCGGTCGGCTCAACGCAACTTTCGTGCCTAAGCCGGTCAACTCGCCAATCGTTGCACCCATCCCCAAGGTTAATCGCCGTTAAGGTTAACAAAGTCTTTCCATTGTGGCCTATCGTTAACCGCGATTAACTCTTCGGGTCCGCATCCAGAACGGAAGCGGCTTTGGCGGGAAGCACGGCGATGGCGAATTGGCGGATGAGCTCGGCGAACGGCGTGTTGATCGCCGCCTATTTCATCCCGACCTGGCTGCTTATCGCCTATCGGATCATGGTGTCGCCGATTCACGCCTTCTACGAGCGGCCGAACATCTCGGTGGCCATCTTCCTCAGTGATTATTTTCATCTGGCTGCGATCGGCGCCGTGCGAGCGGCGTGGCTGCTGGCGCTTGCCAAGGTGACGGTGGCGGCATTCTTCGTCGTCTTCCTGGCGCTGCTGACTCGCCCGGCGATTCGCAAATCCGGCGGCTGCGACGAGGCGCTGGCGATCGCGCTGTCCCTCGGCAGCGTCATCAGCTTCGCCAGCATGCTGATGGCCTCGCAGGCCGGCGAGATGGAGGCGATGCGTCTGCACGCCACCGAGCTGCTGCTGCTGCTCGGCACCGGCATCGTGATGCTGATGGAGAAGCCGGCGGTCGTGGCCGTTCCGGCTGCCCAGTCGGCGGAGTCCGCGCCGATCACGAATTACTCCCGCGCTGCCTGACATCGTCAGCTCGCGCACCGGCGATCTATATCGCAATGCGCAAAGCTTCTATGCGCGACCCGACAGGACTCGGAGGGCTGCGCTGCCTTTTGCTTTGCCGGCGAGCGTGCTTTAGTTGTAAGGCAATGCCGCCGCCAGGCAAATTCACTGATCCGGGAGGGACGATCCATGGCCATGACGATGAACGGCGAAGTCCAGCTGGACGCGCCGAAAGATCTGGTGTGGACCAAACTCAACGATCCTGAAGTCCTGAAGCAGTGCATCCCCGGCTGTGAAGAGCTGGAGAAAACCGAGGACCAGGAGGGTTTTCGCGCCGTCGCCAAGTTGAAGGTCGGGCCGGTGTCGGCGCGCTTCAAGGGCCGCGTCACGCTGAGCGATCTCGATCCGCCGAACGGCTACAAGATCACCGGCGAAGGCGAGGGCGGCGTCGCCGGCTTTGCCAAGGGGGGTGCGACGGTTGCGCTCAGCGAGAAGGACGGCGGCACGCTGCTGTCCTACGATGTCGAGGCGCATATCGGCGGCAAGCTGGCGCAGCTGGGCCAGCGGCTGATCAACGGCTCAGCCAAGAAGCTCGCCGACGAATTCTTCGCCAACTTTTCCAAGGCGGTGCAGAACGGCAACGCGGCGGCCTGAGCGCGCCAGGCGACTGCCGAACTGATCACGTGGTCGTTATCATGCTGCTGTTGTGCACGCCGGATCGGCAGCCGGCATTCCGATCCGAGGTTGCCGATCCGGGCCGGTCCCCCTAAGATATCTTCAAGAAACACAACTAAAGCGCGTAGTGGCTGCCGTGCAATGCGGTGGTGCGCAAGCAACGAGAGGGCCGATGGCCAAGATTTCCCTGATCGTGAACGGCAACCCGGTGACCGCCAACGTCGACCCGCGCACGCTGCTGGTGCAGTTTCTGCGCGAGAACCTGCGGCTCACCGGCACCCATGTCGGTTGCGATACCTCGCAGTGCGGCGCCTGCGTGGTGCATCTCGACGGCAAGGCGGTGAAGTCCTGCACCACCCTGGCGGTGATGGCGGACGGCCACGAAGTGACGACGATCGAGGGGCTCGCCGCCGACGGCGCACCGCTGCATCCGATGCAGGAAGCGTTTCGCGAACATCACGGCCTGCAATGCGGCTTCTGCACGCCCGGCATGATCATGACAGCGGTCGATCTGGTGCATCGCAAGGGACACGATCTGTCCGACGCCACGATTCGCGAAGAGCTCGAGGGCAATCTGTGCCGCTGCACCGGCTATCAGAACATCGTGGTGTCGATCGCCGCCGGCGCCAAGGCGATGGCCAATTCCGATCGCGCCTGATCGCGCCCACATAGTTACTGCTTCTGGCCAGGGTCGAGGAAGCTAGGAAAGCTCGATGTACGAATTCAAATATCACCGTCCCGGGACCGTTCGTCAGGCCGCGAACCTGCTGATCAAGAACGAGGACGCCAAGCTGATCGCCGGCGGTCACACGCTGTTGCCGGTGATGAAGCAGCGCCTCGCGGCGCCGCCGCATCTGGTCGACCTGTCGCATGTCGAAGGCCTGGGCGGCATCGAGATGAAAGGCCGCTCGCTGGTGATCGGCGCCACCGCCAAGCACGCCGAAGTCGCCAATTCGCCGATCGTCGGTGAGGCGATCCCGGCGCTGGCCGAGTTGGCGTCGCTGATCGGCGACCCGGCGGTGCGCCACAAGGGCACGATCGGCGGCTCGCTCGCCAACAACGATCCGACCGCGGACTATCCGGCGGCCGTGATGGCGCTCGGCGCCACCATCGTCACCAACAAGCGCAAGCTGAAGCCGGAGGAGTTCTTCCAGGGCCTGTTCACCACCGCGCTTGAGCCGGACGAGATCATCGTCAAGGTGCAGTTTCCGCTGCCGAAGAAGGCGGCTTACGTCAAATTCCGCAACCAGGCCTCGCGCTACGCGCTGGTCGGCGTGTTCGTGGCGCGGCGTCCGTCGGATGTCGCCGTGGCGGTGACGGGCGCGGGGTCTGAAGGCGTATTCCGGGTGCCGGCGTTCGAGGAAGCGCTGAAGGCGCGCTTCAGTTCGAAAGTGCTCGACGGCATTCATGTGCCGCACGACAATCTCAACAGCGATCTACACGGCAGCGCCGAGTATCGCGCACATCTGATCGGTGTGCTGGCGAAGCGCGCGGTCGACGCCGCCAACGTCAAGCCGGAGAAGACGCTGCCCGACGAGCCGCCGGCCGCTCCGTCGGCCGGTTAGCAGCCATGGCGACGGCATCTGCGCCTGCCTCGGTCGATGCCACGCTCGACCTGCTGACGTCGCGCGGCTATCTGGCCGAGCGCTCGCTCGCGACGGTCGTGTTTTTGGCCCTCCGCATGGGCCGGCCGCTGTTCCTCGAAGGTGAAGCCGGCGTCGGCAAGACCGAGATCGCCAAGGTGCTGTCGGCCGCGCTCGGCCGCAAGCTGATCCGGCTGCAATGCTACGAGGGCCTCGACGTCGCCTCGGCGGTGTATGAATGGAATTCGTCGGCGCAGATGATCGCGATCCGGCTGGCGGAGGCCGCCGGCGACACCGATCGCGGCCAGCTCGCCAGCGACATCTTCTCCGAGCACTATCTGATCAAGCGCCCGCTGCTGCAGGCGCTGGAGCCGGACGTCGCCGGCGCGCCGGTGCTGCTGATCGATGAACTCGATCGAGCCGACGAAGCGTTCGAAGCCTATTTGCTCGAAGTGCTCAGCGACTTCCAGGTGACGATCCCGGAGTTCGGCACCATCAAGGCGCCGGCGCCGCCGATCGTCATCGTCACCTCGAATCGCACCCGCGAAATCCACGACGCGCTGAAGCGGCGCTGTTTGTATCACTGGGTCGACTATCCGGACGCGGCGCGCGAACTGGCGATCGTCAAGTCGCGGGTGCCGGGGATTTCGGAAAAGCTGTCGGCGCAGGTCGTCAGGTTCGTGCAGGCGCTGCGCGAACAGGACTTCTACAAATCCCCCGGCGTCGCCGAAACCATCGACTGGGCCACGGCCCTGACCGAACTCGACGCCCGCGCGCTCACCGCCGCCGTCGTCGGCGACACCCTGGGCGCACTGCTGAAGTATCAGGACGACATCACACGAATGCAGGGCGACGCGCTGGCGAAGCTGGTGAAGGACGCGACCGAAGATAAGTAATAGCCTTATTAGTTCATTGCGTGGCTTTCGCCGCATCGGCAGCGCGCTCCCTCGCCCCGCTCTTGCGGGGAGAGGGGTGGGGTGAGGGGCAGCCCCAGGCACTGCGCTCGCGTCGCCCTCACCCCAGCCCTCTCCCGCAAGCGGGAGAGGGAGCCGGCCGTGCAAGCGGCGAGATTGTGCACTGACTAAGAGTTTGTCATTCCGACAGGTGATCCAACCATGCAGCGTAACCCTACTGCCGCGATGGATCATCTCAATCCGGAGACCGGCCGGATGGCCGACAACGTCGTCGGCTTCGCCCGCGCGCTGCGTGCGGCCGGGTTGCCGGTCGGGCCGGGCGCGGTGATCGATGCGCTGGACGCGCTGCAGCTGATCGATATCGGCCAGCGCGGCGATCTCTACGCCACGCTGCAGGCGATCTTCGTCAAGCGTCGCGAGCATCTCCTCATCTTCGAGCAGGCCTTCGCGCTGTTCTTCCGCGCCGCGGAGGACTGGCAGAACATGCTCGATTCGATTCCGCTGCCGGACGCCGCCAAGAAGAAGCCGCCGCCGGCGTCGCGCCGCGTGCAGGAGGCGATGTCGCCGTCGGCGACGCGCGATCTGCCGTCCGCCGAGGAGCAGGAGCTGCGGCTCGCGGTGTCCGACAAGGAGATCCTGCAGAAGAAGGACTTTGCGCAGATGAGCGCAGCGGAGATCGCCGAGGTCACCCGCGCCATCGACCGCATGAAGCTGCCGCAGGCCGAGCTACGCACCCGCCGCGTGCGGCCCGACAAGCGCGGCCTCAAGCTCGATCTGCGCCGCACGCTGCGCGCCTCGCTGCGCAGCGGCGGCGAGATCGTCGACATCCGCCGGCTCGGGCTGATCGACAAGCCGGCGCCGATCGTCGCGCTCTTGGATATCTCCGGTTCGATGAGCGAGTATACGCGGCTGTTCCTGCATTTCCTCCACGCCATCACCGACGACCGCAAGCGCGTCTCGACCTTCCTGTTCGGCACCCGGCTGACCAACGTCACCCGGGCGTTGCGCCAGCGCGATCCCGACGAGGCGCTGGCGAGCTGCACGTCCTCGGTCGAGGACTGGGCCGGCGGCACCCGGATCGCCACCTCGCTGCACGTCTTCAACAAGCTGTGGGCGCGGCGCGTGCTCGGGCAGGGCGCGATCGTGCTGCTGATCTCCGATGGGCTGGAGCGCGAGGCCGACAGCAAGCTGGCGTTCGAGATGGACCGGCTGCACCGCTCCTGCCGGCGGCTGATCTGGCTCAACCCGCTGCTGCGCTATCAGGGGTTCGAGCCGCGCGCCCAGGGCATCAAAATGATGCTACCCTACGTTGACGAATTCCGTCCGGTACATAACTTGACGTCGATGCAGACCTTGATCGAGGCGCTGTCGTCGGCGCCGCCGCCACACCATTTTAGCGCGATCCGCTCCGCCGCGTGACGCCGAGGAGACGTCCCATGCTCGACAGCAACGAAGATATTCTCAAAGCCGCTGAAGCGTGGAAGAGCGCCGGCCGCGGCGTGGCGCTCGCGACCGTGGTCGAGACCTGGGGCTCGGCGCCGCGCCCCGCCGGCTCCAATCTGGTGATTAACGACGACGGCAGCTTCCTCGGCTCGGTGTCCGGCGGCTGCGTCGAAGGCGCGGTGGTGACCGAGGCGCTCGACGTGATCGAGAGCGGCGCGCCGAAGCTTTTGGAATTCGGTGTCGCCGACGAGACCGCCTGGAAGGTCGGGCTGAGTTGCGGCGGCACCATTCGGGTGTTCGTCGAGAAAGTCAGTTAGGCTGCTGGGTCGAGAGTGGCCGACAACGAGGAATTCCCCCGTCATTGCGAGCGAAGCGAAGCAATCCAGAAGCTCAGTGCACCACGCTGGATTGCTTCGCTTCGCTCGCAATGACGGAGTTTGAGTCTGAGTAGCGACGAGAGAAGTGGGGCGCTGACGTGAAACTTGAGACACTGCAACAGCTCAACGCCGAGCGCGCCGCGCGGCGGCCGGCGATCGTCGTCACCGACACCGCGACCGGCGAGCAGCGGCTGGTGAAGGCCGCCGATATCGCGGCCGATCCGCTCGCCGCCGAATTGTCCAAGCAGCTGCGCATGGGCAAGAGCGCGACCATCGAAGCGGACGGCCGGAAGCTGTTTCTCAACGTCTACGCGCCGACCGCCAAGCTGGTGATCGTCGGCGCCGTGCATATCAGTCAGGCGCTGGCGCCGCTGGCGCGCTCGCTCGGCTATGACGTCACCGTGGTCGATCCGCGCACCGCTTTCGCCAGCCCCGAGCGCTTTCCGGACGTGCCGCTGATCGCCGAATGGCCCGACGTCGCGCTGCCGCCGCTCAACGTCGACCGCTACACTGCCTTCGTGGCGCTGACGCATGATCCGAAGATCGACGACCCGGCACTGCTGCACGCGTTCGAACGCGACTGCTTCTATATCGGCGCGCTCGGCTCGAAGAAGACGCATGGCCGCCGCGTCGAGCGGCTGAAGGAGCAGGGCGCCAGCGAGGCGGATGTCGGCCGCATCCACGCGCCGATCGGCCTCGCCATTGGTGCGGTGTCGCCGGCCGAGATTGCGGTCTCGATCATGGCCGAGATCACCGCGATGCTGCGGCTGCCGGCGGCGTCGAAAGTGGCCGCGGCATGAAGTTCGGTCCGCGGCGGCCGGCGGATGCGATCGGCGGCGTCGCGGTGCATTCGCTGCGCCAGAACGGCCTGCTGCTGAAGAAGGGCACGCTGATCGGCGAGGCTGAAGTTGCCGCGCTGGACAAGGCCGGCGTCGCCGAGATCGTGGTTGTGCAGCTCGAGCCCGGCGACGTCTCCGAAGACGTTGCCGCTGGTGATGTCGCGCAAGCTGTCGCCGGCGACGGCGCGCAGGTCGAGCGCGCGTTCACCGGCCGCGCCAATCTGTTCGCAAGCCGCGCCGGCGTGCTGGTGATCGACCGCGCCGCGGTGGACCGCGTCAACGCGGTGGACGAAGCCATCACCTTCGCGACGCTGCCGGCATTCAAGCCGGTGGTCGAAGGCGAGATGATCGGCACCGTGAAGCTGATCCCGTTCGGCGTCGAGGCACGGCTGCGCGATGCCGCCGTCGCAGCGGCGCAGGGCGCCGCGCTACGGGTCGCGCCCTATGTGGTGAAGCGCGTCGGCATCGTCTCGACGCAATTGCCGGGCCTCGCCGCCAAGGTAATCGACAAGACGCTGCGCGTCACCGCCGAGCGCCTCGCGCCGGCCGGCGCCGAGATCATCGCCGAGCGGCGCATCGCGCATGATCAGGCGGAGCTTGCCGGCGCGCTGAAGGAGCTACTCGGCCTCGGCGCCGAGCTGGTGATCGTATTCGGCGCCTCGGCGATCGCCGATCGTCGCGACGTGATCCCGGCGGCGATCGAAGCGGTCGGCGGCCGTGTCGAGCATTTCGGCATGCCGGTCGATCCCGGCAATCTGTTGCTGATCGGCAGCGCCTCCGGCGTGCCGGTGCTCGGCGCGCCGGGCTGCGCGCGGTCGCCGGTCGAGAACGGCTTCGACTGGGTGCTGATGCGGCTGCTGGCGGGCCTCGAGGTCACGCGTGCCGATATCACCGGCCTCGGCGTCGGCGGGCTGCTGATGGAGATCGTAACGCGGCCGCAGCCGCGCGTGCCGGTTGCCGAAGGCGGCCGTAACGTCGCGGCGGTTATTCTCGCCGCCGGCCGTTCGACCCGGATGGGAGGGCCCAACAAGCTGCTGGCGGAACTGAACGGCAAGCCGCTGGTCCGCATCGTCGCCGAGCAGGTGCTCGCCTGCAAAGCGGGCTCTGGCCCGGCGCGCCCGATCGTCGTCACCGGCCATCAGGCCGATCAGGTCGAAGCGGCGCTGGCCGGGCTCGATGTCAGCTTCGTGCCCAATCCGGACTACGCGGAAGGCTTGGCCTCCTCGGTGAAGGCTGGCATCGCGGCGGTCGGCGACGACGCCGATGGCGCCATCGTCTGCCTCGGCGACATGCCGCTGGTCGGCACGGAGCTACTCGACCGGCTGATCGACGCGTTCGACCCGGATCGTGGCGCGCTGATCGTAGTCCCGGTCGCGGATGGCCGCCGCGGCAACCCGGTGCTGTGGTCGCGGCGGTTCTTCGCCGAGCTGATGACGCTCGGCGGCGACGTCGGCGCGCGTCACCTGATCGCCAAGCACGCCGAGGCCGTCACCGAGCTGCCGGTCGAAGGCGCAGGCGCCTTCCTCGACATCGACACGCCGGACGCGCTGGCGCGGGCGCGCAGTACTTAGCCTCTCGGCAGCCACGGATTATTCACCAAGTCGAAAGCCCTCCTCCCGTAAAGTTCCCTGGGCATCACCTCGGGGGAGGATAATTTGGCTTTGTTGATTGCCGCGCGCCGTCGCGCGCTTTGTGCTGCCGTATGGGTGCTGGCAACTGCGATCGTCCCGGCCCACGCCGCCGGCGCCATGGCGGTCGGCAAATGCGGCGCCTACGGCCAGGCGTTCGACTACGCGGCCGAGGCCGCCGCGATCGACGCAGCCCGCAAGAAATGCAGCGGCGACTGCACGACCATCACCATGCGCCGCGCCTGCGCGGCGCTGGCAATCGATATGCTCAACCCTTGCGGCGCGCATGGCTACGCGGTCGAGGCCAAGATTTCCTCGTCGCTGAACGAGGCCACGCGGAAGTGCTACGAGTTCGGCGGCAAGCAATGCGTGATCCGCGCCTGGGCCTGCGACGCCAAGGGGTGAGGGTGGGCTGACAGGCCGACGATTTCCGGCTACGAGATCGCCATGCAGTTCGATACCAAAATCGCCTTGGTGATCCGCACCGATCTCGAAGCCTGGCAGAAGCTGAACGTCGCCGCGTTCCTGTCGTCGGGAATTGCCGCGGCGTTTCCGGATAGTATCGGCGAGCCGTATCAGGACGGCAGTGCTACGCCGTATCATGCACTGATCGGGCAGCCGATCCTGATTTACGGCGCCGATCGGCCTGCTCTGGCTCGCGCCCTCGAGCGGTCGCTGGCGCGCAGCGTGACGCCGGCGATCTACACCGCCGAAATGTTCAAAACCACGCATGACGCTGCCAACCGCGAAGCGGTCAGAGCCGTGCAACGCGCCGATCTCGATCTGGTCGGCATTGCGGTCCGGGCCGAACGCAAAGTCGTCGACAAGATCCTCGACGGCCTCAAGTTCCACACCTGAGCCGGCGCCGGCCGCGGGCGCGAAGCTGCTTAGTCCGGCATGGTTTGGGCGCGTTCGCCGGCGCCGGGAACCGGGCGTCCGCTGTCCTTGCGTTCTTCCGCGCGATAGTTCGCCTTGGTGGCGGCCTCGGTCAGCTGCTTTTCGGCCGCGGTGCGTTGGCGATTGCGCATGACAGCGTAGATCAACGCCGCCGCGAGAATGAGGATTCCGATGCCCCAGAGCCATTCGGTCGATATCATGGCGTGCTCCCTGTGGTTTGTCCGACGACAATCCCAGCCGATGGAGGTCGTTCCCGCCGGGTGGTTCCGGCGGGTGCGGCGGTTCAACTCGCGTTAGGCATGCGCCCGCGAGCCGCAGCCGCGCGGAGGCCGCGTGTAAGGGGTCTTTAAGCGAGCTGGCTTCATCTGTAGTGGTTTGATGAGGCGCGCGACGGCATGATCGACATCGTCACCGATCGACCTTCCAGAGCCCGCGATCGACGCGGTGCGCCGAACGTTGTCGTGAGCGACGAAAACAGAAACCGTGGCACCCAGCAGCGCTCGCTGATCGCCAATCTGATGCTGAATCTGCTGGCGATCAGCATCGACCTGATCGCCCTCGACGCGGTCCATTTCGCAAATGCGTTGGCGTTGCGGCTCGGCGTCGTCATGCCGCTCGGGCTGCTCGGACTCAGCCTCCTCCTGTGGTCGAATAAGAGGATGCTGGCCTCCGCGGTCCATGCCGCCATGATCTTTGCGTTCGTCGCCGCGGTGGTGACGATCGGCCAATGGGCGAATGAGCCCTATGCCAGCCGTTACCTGATGGTGGCGCTGTTCCTGATCTTCTGCGCGACCCTGCTGTCCGGAGTACCATGGCGGATCACCGTGGTCATGACCACGGCGGCTACCGCGGTCTACGTGGCAATCACCATCAGCGGCCTGACATGGCCGCCGGCCATGAGGAATCTCGACCTCGTCGTCTGCAGCGTGGTTGCGGGGTGGATGGCGTTGCGCGGCCGCCGTCGCAAGGATCAGCAGATCGCCGAGCTCACCGAGATTCGCCGCAACGACGCGCTGCTCAAGCAGTCGCTGCGCCAGGCCAACGAGGCGCTCGCCGAACTGTCCAACACCGATCCACTGACCGGCGCGTTCAATCGGCGCTATCTCGACGAACTGATCGATCAGGACGAAGCCTCGCTGGTGCCCTTGCTCGGCCAGGGCGCGCTGATGATCGACGTCGATCATTTCAAACTGTTCAACGACCATGGCGGCCACGCCGCCGGCGATGTCTGCCTGCAGCAGATCGTCGCGGCGATCCGGCTCAACGTGCGGCCGTCCTGCGACATCGTTGTGCGCTATGGCGGCGAGGAGTTCGCAGTGGTGCTGCCCGGTATGGACGAGCCCAATCTGATGAAGGCGGCCGAGCGGCTGTGCCGCGCCGTCAGCGACCTCGGCATCCCGCATCCCGCCCTCGGCCCGGGCCGGGTCGTCACCGTCAGCATCGGTGCCGCGATCGCCCAGCCGGACGAAGGCCTGTCCGACGCCATCCTGCGGGCCGATCAATCGCTTTACCGCGCCAAGCGCAGCGGCCGAAACCGCGTTCTCGCCTGAACCCCACATCCAGGACAAACCAGGGCGCGGCGTGGCCCAATCAGCGCAGATACCAACGTAGCATTGATTATGACTGACCGGTCAGTCATAATCAATGGATGGCTAAGTCGACACACACATCGGTTCAAGCGGCGGGCTCGAAGCGAGCCAAGGCCGAGCGCCCCGCAAGCGGCGGCAAGGCGGCAGCTCCGCCAAAACGGGAAGACGACTTGTCCTCGGTCCGCGCGCTGCGTGCGGCCGAGCGCCGGGCCGCGATCGTCGAGGCGGCACTGGACGAGTTCACGGCGCGTGGATTCGCGGCGACTCGGTTGGAAGACGTCGCCAAGCGTGCCGGCGTCGCCAAGGGCACGATTTATCTCTACTTCGCCGACAAGGAGACACTGTTCCAGGAGTTGCTTCGGTTCTCGCTGCTGCCGCTGATCGGCGAACTCGGTGCTCCGCCGCGGCCCGGCATCTCGGCGCGGGCGATGCTCGAGAGCTTCGTCGAGGTGTTCGTGCGCGAGGTGACCGAGACCAAGCGCGCCGACCTGTTGCGGCTGCTGATCTCCGAGGGAAAGCGGTTTCCGTCGCTGGCCGAGTTTCACTACCGCGAGGTCGTCGTCCACGGCATCGCGGCGATGCGCCGGGTGATCGCCTACGGCCTCGAGCGCGGCGAGATCCGCAACAAGGCGCTGCTCGACTATCCGCAGCTGCTGATGGCGCCGGCAATGCTGACCGTGGTGTGGCAGGGCCTGTTCAACCGCTTCGCGCCGCTCGACGCGCGCGCGCTGCTGCGCACCCACATCGACATCATGTTCGACAAAGGAGACGCGCCATGATCGCGCGCCCGCTCACCGTCGCGCTTGCGGCTGCCGCACTGCTCGCGCTCGCCGGCTGCGGCAACAACGCAGATCGCGGTTATCAGGGCTGGGTCGAGGCAGACCTGATTTTTGTCAGCCCCGACGAGTCCGGCCGCATCACCAAGCTGACGGTGCGTGAAGGCGACGAGGCGCGCAAGGGCGAACTGATCTACACGCTCGACGACGATCTGCAGCAGGCAGATCTCAATCAGAACAACGCCACGCTCGCCAACGCCAAGCAGAGTTTCGACCGCGCCCAATCGCTGAGCAAGACGGGTTCCGGGACCCAGGCTAATCTCGACGCCGCTGTGTCGGCGCTGCGCGTCGCCGAAGCGCGGGTCGAAACCTCGAAGACGCGGCTGGCCCGGCGTCAGGTCTATGCGCCGGTCACTGGAAACGTGCAGCAGATCTACTTCCGCGAAGGCGAGATGGTCGGGGCGCAGAGGCCGGTGCTGTCGATCCTGCCGCCAGGCAACATGAAGCTGCGCTTCTACGTAGCGGAGACGGTCCTGCCGAAGTTCACGATCGGCGACACGGTGCGGGTGACTTGCGATGGCTGCGCGCCGGATCTCACGGCCAGAATCTACTTCATCGCTACGCAGGCGGAGTATACGCCGCCGGTGATTTACAGCCTCGATGAGCGCAACAAGCTGGTCTATCTGATCCAGGCGCGGCCCGATCGACCGACGGCGCTGCGCGTCGGCCAGCCGGTCAGTATCTTTCCGCTCGTGAAAGCTCCGGCGCAACAGCCGGCTTCGGCTGGCGCCAAGTCATGAGCGGCGCCGCCGAGATCGCGATCGACGTCAAAGGGCTGACCAAGTCCTTCGGCGGCCGCGAGGTGGTGCACGATCTGTCGATGCAGGTGAAGCGCGGCTCGATCTACGGCTTTCTCGGGCCGAACGGCTCCGGCAAGACCACGACCATCCGCATGCTGTGCGGTCTGCTGACGCCTGATAGCGGCGAGGGGACCTGCCTCGGCTACGACATCAAGCGCGACGCCGCCAAGATCAAGCGCCAGGTCGGCTACATGACGCAGCGCTTCAGCCTGTATCAGGACCTCTCGGTGCGCGAGAATCTCGAATTCGTCGCGCGGCTGTACGGCGTGCCCGATGCGCGCAATGCGGCACGCGAGATGATCCAGCGGCTCGGCCTGTCCGGCCGCGAGGAGCAGCTCGCCGGCGAATTGTCCGGCGGTTGGAAGCAGCGGCTCGCGCTCGGCGCCTGCACGCTGCCCAATCCGCAATTGCTGCTGCTCGACGAGCCGACTGCCGGCGTCGACCCGAAGGCGCGGCGCGACTTCTGGAACGAGATTCACGCGCTCGCCGCCGAGGGGCTCACCGTGCTGGTCTCGACCCACTACATGGACGAGGCCGAGCGCTGCCACGAGATCGCCTACATCGCCTATGGCTATCTGCTGGCGCACGGCACCGTCGAGCAGGTGATCGCCGCCTCGCAGCTCGCCACCTGGGTGGTGACCGGCGACGCACTCGGCGCGCTGGCGCACGAGCTCGCCGGCAAGCCCGGCATCGACATGGTGGCGCCGTTCGGCAGCAGCCTGCACGTCTCCGGCCGCGATCACACAGCGCTCGAACAAACGCTCGCACCGTATCGCGCCAACGCCAATCAGCACTGGCAGCACGGCGCGCCGTCGCTGGAGGACGTGTTCATCGAGCTGATGAGCCGCAGCAAGGACAATTTCCAATGAGCGCGGCGCACGACGATACGCCGCGGATACAGCCGATTCCGCGGCAGCGCTTCGGCTTCCTGCGCCGCACCTATGCGATGCTGGTCAAGGAGCTGATCCAGCTGCGCCGCGACCGCCTGACCTTCGCGATGATCATTGTGATCCCGGTGATGCAGCTCTGCCTGTTCGGCTACGCCATCAACACCACGCCGCGACATTTGCCGACAGCGGTCTTGCTGCAGGAGGACAGCGATCTCGGCCGCTCGATCCTCAAGGCACTGGAGAACACCGCCTACTTCAAGTTCGTGCACGAGGTGCAGAGCGTCGCCGAATTCGACGCGCTGCTGTTGTCCGGCAAGGTGCTGTTCGGCGTTGAAATCCCGCGCGGCTTCGAGCGCGCGGTGCGGCGCGGCGAGAAGCCGGCGCTGCTGGTCGCCGCCGATGCCACCGATCCGGTCGCGGCCGGCTCGGCGCTGTCGGCGCTCGGAGCCATCGTGCAACGCGCGCTGGAGCACGACCGCGTCGCCGGCGATCCCGGCAATCCGCCGTTCGAGATCCGCGCCCATGCGCGCTACAACCCGGCGGCGTCGTCACGGCTCAACATCGTGCCGGGGCTGGTCGGCACCATCCTGACCATGACGATGCTGATCTTTACCGCGCTGTCGGTGACCCGCGAAATCGAGCGCGGCACGATGGAGAACCTGCTGTCGATGCCGATCACCCCGGTCGAGGTGATGCTCGGCAAGATCCTGCCTTATGTCGGGGTCGGTTTCATTCAGGCGTCGCTGATCATCGGCATCGGCGTGTTGCTGTTCGGCGTGCCGCTGCGCGGCAACCTCGCGCTGCTGGCGCTGCTGTCGACGCTGTTCATCACCACCAATTTGGCGATCGGCTACACCTTCTCGACGCTGGTGCAGAACCAGCTTCAGGCGATGCAGGCCTCGATGATGTTCTTCCTGCCGTCGATCCTGTTGTCCGGCTTCATGTTCCCGTTCGCCGGCATGCCGCGCTGGGCCCAGGTGCTCGGCGAGTGTCTGCCGCTGACGCACTATTTGCGCATCGTCCGCGCCATCATGCTCAAGGGCTCGACGCTTGAGAACCTGCGCTACGACACGCTGGCGCTGGCGGCGCTGATGCTGGTGGCGATGACCATCGCGGTAACGCGCTTCCGCCGGACGCTGGACTGACGGGGCCACGGCGCGATGCAGATGCGGTGGCGCAGACCGAAGGCGAGAGCACGTCAGCGTTCGTTGTCGGAAGACGTGCGCAGCACATTGACACGTGAGATCCTGCGCACCGAACTGCTGCGCGCCAAGGCGCTGCTGGCCACTGTCACGGCGCTGCTCGGCTTGCTTCTGGTTTCCTATTGGTTATTCCCGGCCGCGATCGAGAATATCTGGCGCGGCCATTTCTCGCTCGCTCCGCTGCTGGCGTCCTATCTGCCGCTGCTGGTGTTCGAGCTCTCGGCCATCGTCTATCTTCGTCGCCGTCTGGCGAGCGGGCGCGATGGGCCGCAGATCGGCCGCTACATCGGGGTCCTGATCGAAACCAGCCTGCCCACCGTGGGCATTTATCTGCAGATGGACAGCATGGGTTCGGCGCAGGCGCTCGCCTTCGCGGCTCCGCTCGGTTATTTCATCTTCATCATCCTGTCGACGCTGTGGCTCGATCTTCGATTGTCGCTGTTCACCGGTTTCGTCGCGGCTGCCGAACTGCTCGGCATTGCGATGTTGTACCACCCGCCGGGCTTTCCCCACGAGCCCCCGCCGGATTTCGCCTTTCATCTGATGCGCAGCCTGATGGTGTTGACCTGCGGCCTGCTCGCGGGCGGCGTCGGCGCCCAGCTGCGCCGGCAGTTCGAGAGGTCAATCAACGCCGCGGATGCGCGCGATCGGGTCACCAACCTGTTTGGTCAACACGTCTCGCCGCAGGTCGTCGAACGATTGCTGAACGCCGGCATGCAGGAGGGAGGCGAGACCCGCCGAGTGGTGGTGATGTTCGCTGATTTCCGCAATTTCACCGCGGCGGCACGGGAGCGCACGCCGGACGAGGTGGTGGCGCGGCTCGACGAGGCCTTCGAAGTTCTGGTCGACGTCCTCGAACAGCACGGCGGCATCGTGAACAAGTTTCTCGGGGACGGTTTTTTGGCGCTGTTCGGTGCTCCGATCGAAGATCCTGCTGCGGCGACGCGCGCGGTCGCGGCGGGGCGCGAGATGCTGTCGGCTATGGAGGAGAACAACACCGGCCACGCCTGGCCTCTCCGGGTCGGCATCAGCATTCACATCGGTGATGCGGTCGTCGGCACCGTCGGTTCTGCGCGACGCAAGGAATATACCGTGATCGGCGACACCGTGAACTTCGCGTCACGGCTGGAAACGCTCAACAAGCAGTTTCACACGCAGTTGCTGATTTCTTCGGCAATCCGCGACGCGGTCGGGGGCGCGTTGGCGGATGCCGAACTGGCCGGCCGTGTCACCATGCGCGGCTATGCCGAGCCGATTGCGGCCTGGAAATTGGGGTGAGCACTCATGGCCGCAGCTGCGCGGCGAGCCGGGCATAGCCGCCGCTGCGGCCGAAGCTGTCGCTGACATAGCCCCAGCCGACCGACCATTCGACCGGTCCGGATCTGAGCCCGGTGAGGTGAACGCCCAAGCGGGTCTGTCGGCTGAACTGATCGCGGGATCCAATAAGCTCAGGCCCCACCCAGAAGTCGTCGATCAGCCGCCAGCCCGCGGCCGTCCGGATGCCGAAGCCGTTCGCCACGGTGGTGGCGTAGAACGACGCAGCCAGCATCGACCCCCGCGTCGGTTGCGCCCAAGCCTCGCCTGCGATGCGCAGCCCGGGGTGCCCGCCACGCAGCGGCGATCTGCTGTTGTCGGGCGTCAGATTGTCGTGTTCGAAATCGGGGCCGGCCAGCAATTTCACTTCGAACTCGGCGACTTTGAACCGCCATCCTGCCATCAATGCGCCGCGGAAGATGTCGGTGACATAGGTCCGCCGCGGCGTGTGATAGCGCTCTACACCGTTGGCTAGCGACAGGCGGATAATGAATCCGTCATTGTCGACCCCGTTGGCAGCCCAGTGAATGCCGGAAAATGCGGACTGGCCGTTGCGCCAGATGTCGTAGCCGCCGAACAGCAGCACATGATGGGCCTGCGAGCCGGCCAGCGTCGCGCTGGGAAAGGGGGCGAGTAGTGCCGACGAGGTGACTGCCGCGCCCGAAGGCGCCGAGGCCATCGCTGAGGCGAACGTGCCGCCATCGAGTTCGGGGCCTGCGAGGTGAGCCCGCAGGCTGTTGGCGAGACTCTTCTCCAGGCTCGCACCGAGGCTTTCTCCAAGCCCGCTGCCAAGCTCGGCCTCGAGACTGCTTTCGAGCAGATCATGTGACGCGAGGTCGCCTGGGTCGATGTCATCTTCGTTGACCAGATCGGCCTCTGCCGCAGATTCGAGACGAGCGGTCTCTGCGACCGCGCTGATCGGTGTCGGTATCACGATTGCGATCACGCCGATCGCGCGAACCCACTCGACGCAACGCACCGCTACTCGTCCTATACGCAATGACCAGATGATACTATATGATCATTGGAGCAGGGATGTTGCGGCTTGTCCAGTTCAGCGAGGCGCTACTAACCGAGCACCGCTGATGCGGTGCTCGGTTGTGTCCTGATACATGATTGCTTGGTATCTCGTTCCAGTCCGGTCGATCGTTCAGCTCTCGACCGTCTCGATCGCGTGTTCGAGCGCCACCGCGATCTTCTTGTCGATGTCGTGCATGCCGTCGACGTATGCCTCGGACAACGACAGGCCCTCGGGCGAGTTGGGGTCGGCGCGCGCGATGGTCTCGAAATGATGACGTAGCCGTTCGGGCGCAGGGTGCGCCTTGATCACGGCGTTGGCGAAATTCAGCAGCGCCTTGATCTGGCCGTTCATGAAGTCGATTTTGTCCATTGCGTTTTACCTCTGCGCCGATCGACTGTGATGATCAGCGAAGCCTAGCAGCCGCGCACGGTGATGCGATTGATCCGGCGCAAGCGAGAGGCGCAAGCGACGGCAGGTGGCCGCGCGGGGGATCAGACCTGTGGCGCCACCAGATTGTCGACGCCCACACCGTCACGGTCGGCGATGATCTCGGCGATCCATTGCCGATGGCAATGGCGATGATCGCGCTCGTAGCACAGGATGCAGACCGGCCCGGCCTTCATCACCAGCGACGACAATTCGTCCATCTGCTCGCGCGCCTGCGGCGTCTTCAAATGAGCGTCGTAGATCCGGTGCAGCGCGTCCATCCGCCCGCCGCGCGCGGCTTCGCGGCCTTCCTTCGGGGTGCCGAGGCCGCGCAGATGCAGATAGCCGATGCCGCGGGCGTCGAGCCCGGCGGCGAGCTGCGACTTCGAGAATCCCGGCCGGCGCGACGCCGCGACGGCACGGACGTCGACCAGTAGTTTGACGCCGGCGTGCGCGAGCTCGTCGAGCACCGCCGCGGCCGGCGTCTGCTCGTAGCCGATGGTGAACAGCGTCTTGGCTTTGCCCATGAGGTGTCCTCGTCGCAGAAAGCTTAGCTCACCAGCCGGATCAGTTCCATCGCGGCGGCGGGGGCGCGGACTTTGCCTTCGTGGATCACATAGGCGAACACGTCACGCTTCTGCTTTTTCGCCGTGCCGGCGCCGACCTTGGGCAGGTCGTCCGGCTCGCCGCCGGCCGCCCAGGTTTCCAGCCGCTTCGCCCAGGCGGCGAGCGCCTTCGGCGGATAGCCGGTCTTGATGTCGTCCTTGCCCTTCTGCAGCCGCGCATAGACGAAGTCGCCGACTACATCGGCGATCTCCGGATAGGTCGCATGCTCGGAATACACCGGCGGCACGCCGTGCTGGCGGAGCAGGGCGATGAAGTCCGGCGTGCAGAAACTGTCGTGGCGGACCTCGACGACGTGGCGCAGTGTACGGCCGTCGATCGTGCGCGGCAGCAGTTCGAGGAATGCGCCGAAGTCGGCTGCGTCGAATTTCTTGGTCGGGGCGAACTGCCACAGCACCGGGCCGAGCCGGTCGCCGAGTTCGAGCACGCCGGAATCGTAGAACCGCTTGATGCTGTCGCCGGCCTCGGCCAGCACCTTGCGGTTCGTCGCATAGCGCGGCCCCTTCAGGGAGAACACGAAGTTGTCCGGGACTTCGGACGCCCATTTGCGAAAACTCTCCGGCTTCTGCGAGCCGTAGAAGGTGCCGTTGATCTCGATCGAGGTCAGCTTCGAGGCGGCGTATTCGAGTTCCTGCCGCTGCGGCAGTTTGTCGGGATAGAACACGCCGCGCCACGGCTCATAGGTCCAGCCGCCGATGCCGATGCGGATGTGGCCGTTGCTTTTCATTCCGGTCTCCCTCTTGCGCACCCTGAGGGGCGTGCCTATCTTGATTTCAACGGCGATGGCGCTGCTGACGAAAGTCGCGCGCCGACCCGCCGAACGACCACAGAATAGTAGGGAGCGCCGGATGTACGCGCACCTGTTGTTCGTGGTCGTTAACGTTTGAGCGGACCCCGAGATCACGCTGTCCGCTGCAGTCCCTCGGTGGGTCCATTGGGCCACTGATCGCTGCGTTTCCACCCGCTTCCCGCTTGTCCCTTGGATTTGTAACGGAACGCGCCTTGGCAGCGTTCCTGCGCCTCGGTATACGCTGGCGCCATGAACCGAGCCAGCCCAGCGGACGCGGGACGCAGCGCGCAGCCATCCGCTGCGCTTCAATTGAGCGTCGTCGTTCCGACCTTCAATGAGCGTGACAATATCGAGCCGCTGTTCCGTAAACTGGAAGCGGCGCTCGGCGGCATCGCCTGGGAAGTCATCTATGTCGATGACAACTCTCCCGATGGCACTTGGCAGGTGGTGCGCGAGCTGGCGTCGCGTGAGCCGCGGGTGCGCTGCATCCGTCGGATCGGCCGGCGTGGGCTCGCTGGCGCGTGTATCGAGGGCATCCTTGCCGCCAGCGCGCCGTTCGCCGCCGTGATGGACGCCGACCTGCAGCACGACGAGACCCGGCTCGGCCAGATGCTGGCGCTGCTCGAAAGCGGCGCGGCCGACCTCGTGGTCGGCAGCCGCTATGTCGAGGGTGGCAGCGCCGACAGTTTTGACAAGCAGCGCGCCGGCTTCAGCGCGCTGGCGACCACGCTGGCGCGTCGGGTGCTGAAGGTCGAGATCGCCGATCCGATGAGCGGCTTCTTCATGATCCGCCGCGATCGCTTCGAAGCGCTGGCGCCGCAACTCTCCACTCAGGGCTTCAAGATTCTGCTCGACGTCGTCGCTACCGGTCGCGGAAGCCTGCGCACCATCGAGGTGCCGTACACATTCGGCTCGCGCGTGCACGGCGAGAGCAAGCTCGACTCGATGGTGGCGCTGGATTTCCTCGGCCTAGTGCTGGCGAAATACACCAACGACATCCTGTCGCTGCGCTTCATCCTGTTCGCGCTGGTCGGCTCGACCGGCGTGCTCGTGCATTTCCTCACGCTGTTCGTGATGCTGAAGCTGCTCGATCAGCCGTTCGCCGAGGCGCAGGCCATCGCCGCGCTGGTGGCGATGACCAGCAACTTCGTTCTTAACAACTTCCTGACCTATCGCGACCAGCGGCTGAAAGGCTTCGCCATTCTGCGCGGGCTGTTGCTGTTCTATCTGGTGTGCGGCGTCGGGCTGCTCGCCAATGTCGGCGTCGCCTTTGCGGTGTACAGCGAGCACATCACCTGGTGGCTCGCCGGCGCCGCGGGCGCGCTGATGGGCGTGGTGTGGAACTACGCGATGTCGGGTCTGTTCGTCTGGCGCAAGCGCTGACATGGCGCTGCTGCCGAGCTCGAGCCGCAGTCTTGCCCATACCACGGCGCTGGTCGTGGCCGCGCTGGTCCTGCTACGTCTGATCGCCGCCGCGGTCACGCCGCTGACCTTCGACGAGGCGTACTATTGGACCTGGTCGAAGCATCTGGCGCTGTCCTACTTCGATCATCCGCCGATGGTCGCGCTGGTGATCCGCGCCGGCACGCTGATCGCCGGGGATAGCGAACTCGGCGTCCGGCTGATCTCGGTGCTGCTGGCGCTGCCGATGAGCTGGGCCACCTGGCGTTCGGCCGAGCTCTTGTTCGGCGGCCAGCGGCTGGCGGCGAATGCCACGCTGCTGCTCAACGCCACCCTGATGGTGGCGGTCGGGACCGTGATCGTCACGCCGGATGCGCCGTTGCTGGTGGCGTCGAGCTTCGTGCTCTACACGCTGGCACAGGTGCTATCGTCGGGCAAAGGCGTGTGGTGGCTCGGCGTCGGCGTCGCGGTCGGCGTGGCGTTGCTGTCGAAGTACACCGCGTTGTTCTTCGGCCCCGCGATTTTGATCTGGCTGTTGTGGGTGCCGAAGCTGCGCCGCTGGCTGCTGACGCCGTGGCCCTATCTCGGCGGACTGGTCGCGTTCGCTATCTTCTCGCCGGTGGTGATCTGGAACGCCGATCACCAGTGGATCTCCTTCGTCAAACAATTCCGCCGCGCCCAGGTCGAGGGCTTTAACCCGAGCTATCTGCTCGAGCTGGTGCCGACGCAGTTCGTGCTGACGACGCCGCTCGCCTACATCCTCGGCGTGATGGGGCTTTATGCGCTGGCGCGCGGCGCGGGGGCGTCGGGCGCGCGCGTGCTGGTCAGTTCGATCGTCTGGACCATCGCGCTGTATTTCGCCTGGCAGGCGACCCACGACCGCGTCGAGGGCAATTGGCTGGGTGCGCTGTATCCGGCGTTCGCGGTCGCCGGCGGCGTCGCCGCCGCGCTGGCGACCTGGGGGCCGCGGGCGCAGCGCGTCGTTCGCTTCTGCATGCGCTGGGCGGTGCCAGTCGGGGTCACGATGTTTGTGCTGGTGGTGGTGCAGGCCAACACCGGCGTGCTGACCGGCCACCGCCGCGACGCCAGCGTCCGCGCGGTGGGCGTCGGCTTCCGCGAGATCGCCGCCGAGATCGCGGTGGTGCGGGAGCGCACGGGCGCGACCTGCGTGATGGCCAATGACTACGGCAACACGGCCTGGCTGGCGTTCTATCTGCCCAAGGGCACCTGCGTGGTGCAGCGCAACGAGCGCTTCCGCTGGCTGCAACAGCCGCC
This sequence comes from Rhodopseudomonas palustris, assembly GCF_003591005.1. Taxonomy (GTDB): domain Bacteria; phylum Pseudomonadota; class Alphaproteobacteria; order Rhizobiales; family Xanthobacteraceae; genus Rhodopseudomonas; species Rhodopseudomonas palustris_K. The sequence continues at coordinate 16,082 of NZ_QYYD01000008.1, read as the reverse complement.
GCCGACGCCGGAGCAACTCGCCGGCAAATTGCTGCTGGTCGGCGAGACCAACGCGGCGGCGCATCCGGTGTTGAAGGCGACGTTCGAGCGGATCGAGAAGGTCGGCGAAGTCCAGCGCCGGCGCGGGCCGCTGGTGATCGATACGCTGGAGCTCGACATTCTCGAAGGCGCCAGGCGCGACGTGCTCGACCCGACGCCGCCGGTCTATTGAGACGGCCGTTGCCGTTTCTTTAGTCTAAGCCTGCCTTGCGGAAAGCTGACCGCCCCTACGGCTTTGTGCTAGAGGCTGCGGCGATCCTGATCGGGTTTCCATATCCATCGACGCCCTGCGCGTCGAACCCCAACGATACGAGAGATGCGATGAACGATACGGTGTTGATTGTTGGAGCCGGGCACGCCGGATTTCAGGTCGCGGTTTCGCTACGGCAGGCCAAGTACACCGGTCGCATCGCGCTGATCAATGACGAGAAGCACCTGCCGTATCAGCGGCCGCCGCTGTCGAAGGCGTATCTCAAGAGCGGCGGCGATCCCAACTCGCTGATGTTTCGTCCGGAGAAGTTCTTCCAGGATCAGACTATCGAGCTGATTTCGGGCCGCGCGGTGGCGATCGATCGCGAGGCGAAGACGCTGCTGCTCGGCTCCGGCGACAAGCTGGAATACGGCCATCTGGTGCTCGCCACCGGCGCGCGCAACCGCCAGCTCGACGTACCCAACGCCACGCTGGCGGACGTGCTGTATCTGCGCACGCTCGACGAGAGCGAGCAAGTGCGCCAGCGTATGCCGGACAAGAAGCAGGTGGTGGTGATCGGCGCCGGATTCATCGGCCTGGAATTCGCCGCCACCGCGCGAGCCAAGGGACTCGAGGTCGACGTCGTCGAACTCGCGCCGCGGGTGATGGCGCGGGCGGTGACGCCGGAAATCTCCAGCTACTTCCACGACCGCCACACGGCGGCGGGCATCCGCATCCATTACGGCGTGCGCGCCACCGAGATCACCGGCGAGGACGGCCGCGTCACCGGCGTGTCGCTCAGCGACGGCAGCACGCTGCCGGCTGATCTCGTGGTGGTCGGCGTCGGCGTCATTCCGAATGTCGAACTCGCCGCGGCGGCGGGGCTGCCGACCGCCTCAGGCATCATCGTCGACGAGAACCTGCTCACCGAAGATCCGAGCATCTCGGCGATCGGCGACTGCTCGCTGTTCAGCAGCGTGCGGTTCGGCGAGGTGATGCGGCTGGAATCGGTGCAGAACGCCACCGACCAGGCGCGCTGCGTCGCCGCGCGGCTGACCGGTGAGACCAAGGCTTACGACGGCTATCCGTGGTTCTGGTCGGACCAGGCCGACGACAAGCTGCAGATCGCCGGCCTCACCACCGGCTTCGATCAGGTCGTGGTCCGCGGCAGCGTCGCCGAGCGGTCGTTCTCGGCGTTCTGCTACAAGGACGGCCAGCTGATCGGCATCGAGTCCGTCAACCGCGCCGCCGACCACGTCCTCGGCCGCAAGATCCTGCCGCTCGGCAAATCGATCCCGCCCGAGCAGGCAGCGGATGTCAGCTTCGATCTGAAGAAAGCGACGGCGTAGGTAGCTCTAGGAGTCTCCGTCATTGCGAGGAGCACCCGGATCGGCGCTTCGCGCCGTCCGAGTGCAGGCTCCGCGACGAAGCAATCCAGCATCGTGCACTGCGCTTCTGGATTGCTTCGCTTCGCTCGCAATGACGGGGAGAGTTAGTTCGTCATGGCCGGGATGAACCCGGGCACGACGGTGTGTGGCTGATGCGTTGCCAACAAGCAGGCGCAGGTCGGGTCACGCCAGCGCCGCGAATTCGCGCTGCACAGCTTCGATATCGGGCACCGTCGGCAGCCCGGCTTCGTTGCCGAGCCGCTGAATCTTGAAGGTCGAGGCGGCGCGGGCGAATTCGAAATGGTGCTGCCAGGGCTTGTCCGGGCTGTGCAGATACGAGAACACGTAGGCGCCGTGGAAGACGTCGCCGGCACCGTTGGTGTCGATGACGCGCTCGCGCGGGAGCGAAAAGGCCGGCAGGGTGCGGACGGCGCCGCCTTCGTCATACCAGAGCAGGCCGCGCTCGCCCTGCGTCACGCCGCCGATCCGGCAGCCGCGCGACTTCAAGTAATCGAGCATCTTGTCCGGCGTCATGTCCATCTGCTCGCACAGTCGCTCGGCGACGATGGCGACGTCGATGAATTCGAGCAGCTCGTGGGTGTTGGTGCGCAGCCCGCCGCCGTCGAGCGAGGTCAGGATGCCGGCCTCGCGGCAGAGCTTGGCGTAGTGGATCGCGGCGTCGGGCTGGTGGCCATCGACGTGCAGTGCGCGGCAGTTGCCGAGGTTGAGCACCGGGAACGGATGGATGTGCTCGTCGTCGCGGCAGCGGACGATAGCGCGCTTGCCATCCTTCGGCATAATGAAGGACAACGACGAGGTCGCTACCTTGCGCGGGTGCACCGAGATGCCGTACTTCGCCGTCATGTCCTGAAACATCCGGCCGAGCCAGTCATTGGCCACGGTCGAGATCAGATCGGGCACGATGCCGAGCTTGGCGCAGCAGAACGCCGCTGTGACGGCATTGCCGCCGAATGAAACCGCGTAGTCGGACGCTACGTGTTTCTCGTCGCCGGTCGGCAGATGGTCGGTGATGAAGGTGACGTCGATATAGGTCTGTCCGATGAAGAGTGCGTCCATGAGCGTCCCATGCTGCGAGGCCTGACCCGGCCGCAAACCATAGCATCTGCATGTTGCAGCGCATCGGCTAAAATTGTTGGTGCGACCGAACGGATAGACAGGCCTTCTGCTGAAAGGTCGATGCCAACGAAACGGCGCACGCCCCGGTTCCGGACGGATTGCCGCAGGGAGGATGCCGGCACAGGCAGAACCTCACACGGACGTCGACCGGGGATCGAACGAGGTGGGCAATCCACTGCGTTTGACCGATGCTCGGCATCTGCGTTGCGTCGAGGCCGGCAAATGGGAGAAGGAGCATGGACGTCGGGCGGCACGTGACAGATCAGCGGTCGCCGGAGCTCGGCCCGGCGATCACCGCGATCGACCATCTGGTGGTGCTGGTCAGCGACCTGCCGGCGGCAGTCACGGCCTACCAAACGCTGCTCGGCCGGATGCCGGCATGGCACGGCAGCGACGACGGCGCCGAGAGCGTGTTGTTCACGCTGGACAACATGTCGCTCGAGCTGATGGCGCCGGCCGGCAGCGGCGACACTGCCGAGCGCATTCGCAACGCCGTCAAGCTACAGGGCGAAGGGTTCGCCAGCCTGTGCTTTCGCGTCTCCGACGCCGCCCGGATGTATCGCCGGCTCGATCGCCTGGGGCTCCAGCCCGACCCGGTCGCCGAGGTGGAGCGGCATGACAAGCAGTCGGGCGCTGCGTTGAAATGGCGGCGTACCCGCGCCGCCACGGCCCTGACCCGCGGCGTGCGATTGTTCTTTCTCGAGCTCGCTGCCGAACGACCGCGCTCTGGGGCGGTTGCCGCGGCGCCCATCAAGGCGATGGATCATCTGGTGATCTCGACTGCCGACCCGGAGAGAGCCGCGGCACTGTATGGCGCGCGACTCGGGCTCGACATGGTGCTCGACCGATTGCATCACGAGTGGGGCCGGCTGATGTGCTTCCGCTGCGGCGATCACACCCTCGAGGTCGTACACCGTCCAGTGGCCGGCTCCGATGCCGAGCACGACAAGCTGTGGGGGATCAGCTGGCGGGTCGATGACCTCGACGCCGCCCGCGCCCGGCTGGTCCAAGCAGGCGTCACGGTCACCGAGCCGCGCGCCGGCCGCAAGCCCGGCACCCGGGTCGCCACCGTGCGCAGCGGCTCCTGCCACATCCCGACCCTGCTGGTGCAGATGCTGCGTTGATCTGCCGGCTCACGCCAGCCGGCACGGCACCCGCAGATAGCCGCGGAACCGTACCCGGCCGCCGCGCGCCGGCGTGCCACTGATCGTGTAGCCCGGAAAGCGCGCCAGGAAGCGACGCAGCGCGATCGCACCCTCGAGCCGGGCGAGCGCCATGCCGGCGCATTGGTGCGGGCCGGTGGCGAAGGCGAGGTGGCGGTTCGGCGTCCGCCCGGCGTCGAACCGGTCGGGATCGGGAAACTGCGCCGGGTCGCGATTGGCGGCGCCGATACATAGCGTCAGCGATGTGTTGGCCGGCATGGTGACGCCGCCGATCGTGGCCTCGGCCGTGGTGATGCGGTTGCCGAGCTGATTGGAGCTTTCGTAGCGCAGCACTTCCTCGACCGCGGTGCGGGTCAGTCCCGGATCGGCGATCAGCCGCTGCTTTTCGATCGGGTTGGCGTCCAGCGTCACCAGTCCGTTGCCGATCAGGTTGGTGGTGGTTTCGTGTCCGGCGTTGAGCAGGAAGATGCAATTGTGCAGCAGCTCCTTGGGGGACAGCTGCTCCCCGCTGCTGTCGCCCTGGATCAGCCGTGTCAGCACGTCGCGCTCCGGATCGCCAGGGGAGGCCCGGCGCCGGGCGATCAGCGTTTCGAGATAGGCCAGGAAGTCGCGCACCGCGTCGTTGCCGCGGGTGAAGGCCTCGGGGCTGACCACCGGCTCCAGCGCGCCGAGGATCGCCAGCGACCAGTCGCGCAGCGGGCCGCGCTCGTCATGCGGCACACCGAGCAGATTGCCGATCACCTCGATCGGGATCGCGGCGGCGAAGTCCTCGATCAAATCGACCTCGCTTTTGGCCGCCATGGCCTCCAGCAGCCGGTCGACCAGCGCGATCAGCTCCGGCTCCATGCCGGCGATCGCGCGCGGCGTCAGCGCGCCGATGATCAGCCGCCGGACACGCGTGTGCGACGGCGGGTCGTTGAACACCAGGCTGGTGGTGTGGTGCTCGAACAGCAGCGACTGGCCATATTTCGGGGCGAATTCGCGCTGCTTGTCCGACGAGAACAGCGTGGTGTTCTTGTACACCGCGACCAGATCGTCGTAGCGCGTCAGGAAATAGCCGCCGTTCGCCAGCCGTTTCACCGGCTGATGCGTACGCAGCGCCTGATAGGTGGGGTAGGGGTCGGCGTAGAACTCCGGCGTCAGCCGTTCGAGTTCGAACGCCGCGGCCAGCTCGCTCGAGGTCGTTTCCATCGTGCTCTCTTTTTTGTGCCTTCTTAGAGCTTTTCTCGCCCGAAGTGGATACCGCGCTCGAGCCTACGCCGGACGGTGCGCTCCTGGGGTATGACTTGTCTGCCACGATGATCGGACAATCGCTCACGTTCCAGTGCGGCGCGGCATATCCGATTGACATTCGGCCAGGTGAGTGCCTACTCACAACATGAGTTCATTGCGGATGACGCGCGATCTGCGCCGGGAATTGATCCTTGGCGCCGCCAAGCGATGCTTTGCCCGAAACGGCTTTGCCGGGACCACGACCAAGAGCGTCGCCACTGCGGCGTCGATCTCGGAAGGGTTGCTGTTCAAGCATTTTCCGAGCAAATCTGCGCTGTACGCTGAGATTCTCGCCGACGAATGCGAGGCCGACCCGGCGCTGGCGCATTTGCTGGATCTGCCGGCCTCGACCGAGACCCTCGTCGTTCTCATTCGAAATCTCGTCGCACATTTCCTGCATGTTTCGGACGAGCCGGATCAGGAGGAGGAGCAGCGGCTGCGGCTGCTGATCACCAGTCAGCTCGACGACGGCGAATTCGCCCGGCTGGTGTTCGACAAGGTCGCTGGCCTGATGGAGCCGCAATTTACCGCTTCGCTCGATCGCGCGGTGGCGGTTGGGGATGCCTCGAGGGTCGGGCGGGACCCGATGAACCTGTTCTGGCTGGCGCATCAGACCGTGCTGATGATGGCGTTGGCCCGATTGCCGGCGGTGCCGTGCCTGAGCTACGGGAACGCTCCCGATCTCGAGCGCCAGACCTGCGAGTTTATTTTACGTGGAATTGGACTACACGAAGCCGTAATTGCTGAGCATCTGGATCGCGAGCTTTCGCCCGGTCCGACGCGCGCGGAAAACGACAGAGAGTACACACGATGACGGTTGCCACAGAAACCCCGCCCGCGGCGCGGTCGGCCCCCGAGAAGCCGCGCCCCCGGCCGGCGCGCATGATCCGATGGTTCATCATCGTCGGGCTGCTGCTGGCGCTGCTGGTCGGCGGCCTGGTCGGCTTCAACGCCTTCCGCAACCACATGATCGCGCAGTTCTTTGCCAACAACAAACCGCCGCCGATCACGGTGACGGTCGCCGAGGCGAAGTCCGAGGTTGTGCCGAATCTGCTCACCGCGGTCGGCGATCTCGCCGCCGTGCATCAGGTCAACGTCACCTCCGACGTGTCCGGCCGCATCACTGAGATCCTGTTCACCGCAGGTTCGGAGGTGGTATCCGGCGCCAAGCTGCTGCAGCTCTACGACGCGCCGGAGCAGGCGGACCTCGCCAACTACCGCGCCCAGGCCAAGGTCGCGGAGCTGTCGCTCGACCGCGCCAAGCAACTCGCCGCGCGCCAATTCGGCCCGCAGGCGACGGTCGATCAGGCTCAGGCCGCGTTCGATCAGGCCAATGCGGGTATCGCCCGGACCCAGGCGGTGATCTCGCAGAAGCTGGTACGCGCGCCGTTCGACGGCGTGCTCGGCGTCCGCCGTGTCGAAGTCGGTCAGTACCTCACCGCCGGCACCCAGATCGTGACGCTGACCAACCTGTCGCAGGTGTTTGCCAACTTCACCGTGACGGAAAAAGACTCCGGCACGCTGGCGGTCGGGCAGGCGGTGCGCATTCGCGTCGATGCTTACCCGGGCCGCAATTTCGACGGCAAGATCACCACCATCGAGCCGCAGATCTCGTCTGATACCCGCAACATCCGGGTGCAGGCGACACTGGACAACCCCGGGCACGTGCTCAAGCCCGGCATGTTCGCCACCACCACCGTGGTGCTGCCGGACAAGCCGGCGGTGATCACCGTGCCGGAAACCGCGGTCGACTACACGCTGTACGGCGACTCCGTCTACCTGATCCAGGAGGAGAAGGCGGAGGACGGCAAGACCAACCTCAAGGCGGTGCGAACCTTCGTGCGCACCGGCGAGCGGATCAACGGACGTGCCGTGATCCAGAGCGGCATCAAGCCGGGTGACCGCGTCGTCGCGGTCGGCCAGCTCAAGCTGCAATCCGGCGCCGCGGTCACGATCTCGACCGATCCGCCACCGCCGCAGCCGGCGACGCCGCCGCGCTACTGATCGAGCCTCCGGGTCGGCGCGCCGCGCCGCCCGGTTCTTTCGCAAGGCCCGTGGGCGACGAGCGCCCCAGGGCCGACTGATCGCACCGCAGCCCCGGCGCCAGCCGCCCGGAGCATGCGTCACGGAGCGTCCGTATGGTCATCACCGATATCTTCATCAAACGCCCGGTGCTGTCGGTTGTGGTCAGCATGCTGATTCTGCTGATCGGCTTCCGCGCAGCGATGACGCTGCCGATCCGGCAATATCCCAAGCTGTCGAACACCGTGGTGACGATCACCACGGCGTATCCCGGCGCGTCTCCGGACCTGATGCAGGGCTTCATCACCACCCCGCTGGAGCAGGCGGTCGCCTCGGCCGAAGGCGTCGACTACATCACCTCGTCCTCGACCCTGGGCCAGAGCCTGATCACCGTCTACGTCAAGCTCAACTTCGACCCCAATCAAGCGCTCACCGAGGTTTTGGCTAAGGTCAATTCGGTCAAATACCTGATCCCGCGCGAAGCCAATGACCCGGTGATCGTCAAATCCACCGGCCAGACCACGGCCGTGATGTATCTCGGCTTCTCCAGCAACGAATTGTCCGGATCGGCGATCTCCGACTATCTGACGCGTGTGGTGCAGCCGGTGCTGTCGACCGTCGACGGCGTGGCGTCGGCGGACATTCTCGGTGGCCAGACGTTCGCGATGCGGATCTGGCTCGATCCGTTACGCATGGCCGGACGCAACGTGTCGCCGTCCGACATCTCGGCGGCGATCGCCGCCAACAACTTCCAGGCGGCGGCGGGCCAGACCAAGGGCTATCTCACGGTCTCCAACATCACCACGAACACCGACCTGCAGAATGTCGATCAGTTCAAGCGCATGATCGTCAAGGCGCAGGACGGCGGCTTCGTCCGGCTGGAGGATGTCGCCACGGTCGAGCTGGCCGCGCAGAGTACGGACAGCAGTGTCGCGTTCTCCGGCGAGCGCGCGATCTTCATCGGCGTACAGGCGACGCCGCAGGGCAACCCGCTCAACATCGTCACCGGCGTCCGCGCGCTGTTCCCCGAGATCGAGCGCAATCTGCCGCCGTCGATGAAGATGAAGGTCGCCTACGATTCGACCAAGTTCATCCGCTCCTCGATCGACGAGGTGGAGGCGACGCTGATCGAGGCGGTCGGCATCGTCATCGTGGTGATCTTCCTGTTCCTCGCCTCGTTCCGGTCGGTGATCATCCCGGTGGTGACGATCCCGCTGTCGCTGATCGGCGTCTGCACTGCGATGCTGGCGCTCGGCTTCTCCATCAACCTCTTGACGCTGCTGGCGATGGTGCTGGCGATCGGCCTTGTGGTCGACGACGCCATCGTGGTGGTGGAAAACATCCATCGACATCTGGAGGAGGGCAAGAGTCCGGTCCAGGCCTCGCTGATCGGTGCCCGAGAGATCGTGGGGCCTGTCATCTCGATGACGATCACGCTGGCGGCGGTGTACGCCCCGATCGGCTTCCTCGGCGGCCTCACTGGCGCGCTGTTCCGGGAGTTCGCCTTCACGCTCGCGGGTGCGGTGATCGTCTCGGGCGTCATCGCGCTGACGCTGTCGCCGATGATGTGCTCGGTGCTGCTCAAGCACCAGGAGAGCCAGGGCTGGTTCGCCCGCAAAGTGGATCAGGTGTTCGGCGCGACCACGCGCTGGTACGGCCGGCAACTCGACCGCTCGCTCGACTACCGGCCGATCACCGGCCTGTTCGCTGTGGTGATCCTTGGCCTGGTCGGCTTCATGTACATGAATACGTCGAAGGAGCTGGCGCCCGAAGAGGATCAGGGCATCGTGTTCGCCGTGACCAAGGGGCCGAAATACGCCAACATCGATTACTCGAACTACTACGGCGAGAAGCTCGACAAGGCCTATGCCAGCTTTCCCGAGACCGATCTGCGCTTCATCCTGAACGGCACCTCGGGCCCGAACAACGGCATCGCCGGCATGCTGCTGAAGCCGTGGGACGAGCGGAAGCGCAGCGCGATGCAGCTGAAGCCGCTGGTGCAGGCCGAGCTCAGCAAGATCGAGGGCGTCAACGCCTTCGCCTTCAATCTGCCGCCGTTGCCCGGCGGACCGGGCGGCCTGCCGATCCAGATGGTGATCAACTCCACCGCCGGTTTCCGCGCGGTCTACGAGGAGATGGTCAAGCTGAAGGATGCGGCGCGCAAGAGCGGCCTGTTCATCGTCGCCGACAGCGACCTCGACTTCAACCAGCCGGTGGTGCGCGTCACCATCGACCGCACCAAGGCGAGCGACCTCGGCGTCAACATGCAGCGCCTCGGTTCCACGCTGGCGACGCTGCTCGGCGGCAACTACGTCAACCGCTTCAACCTCGAAGGCCGGTCCTATCAGGTCATCCCGCAAGTGCCGCGGGCCGACCGGCTGACGCCACAGTCGATCGAAGGATACTATGTGGCGAGTGCGTCCGGTCAGCAGATCCCATTGGCGACGCTGGTGTCGATCGAGACCGCCACCGACCCGAACGCGCTGTCGCACTACAACCAGCTCAACTCCGCCACCTTCCAGGCGGTGCCGATGCCGGGCGTCACCGTGGGGCAGGCGGTGGACTTCCTGGAGAAGCAGTCCAAGAACTTGCCGACCGGCTTCGGCCACGACTATCTGGCCGACGCGCGGCAATATGTGCAGGAGGGCAACCAGCTCGCCATCACCTTCGGCTTCGCGCTGATCATCATTTTCCTGGTGCTGGCGGCACAGTTCGAGTCGCTGCGCGACCCGCTGGTGATCATGATCACGGTGCCGATGGCGATCTGCGGCGCGCTGATCCCGCTGTTCTTCGGCGTGGCCACGATCAACATCTACACCCAGGTCGGTCTGCTGACGCTGGTCGGCCTGATCAGCAAGCACGGCATCCTGATGGTCGAGTTCGCGCGCGAACTGCAGATCAAGGAGGCGCTCGACAAGCGCACTGCGATCGAGCAGGCGGCGCGGGTGCGGCTGCGGCCGATTCTGATGACGACGGCCGCGATGGTCACCGGCCTGTTGCCGCTGCTCACCGCCTCGGGCGCCGGCGCCGCCAGCCGGTTCTCGATCGGCCTCGTCGTCGTCTCCGGCATGATGATCGGAACGCTGTTCACGCTGTTCGTGCTGCCGGCGGTCTACGTCGCGATCGGCACCGACCACCGCGCCGCCGCCGAAACCGACCGCGCCAAACAGATCGAAGAGTACGACCTCGAGCACGCCTCACCGTCGCTGAAGGCGACCTGAGGCGAGCCACTCAACATCTTCTCGTCATGGCCGGGCTTGTCCCGGCAATCCACGCCTTTTCTGCATCCACAGCCTCTTTCGTCATTGCGAGCGAAGCGAAGCAATCCAGCGTCACACCCGGGGCTTGGATTGCATCGTCGCTGCGCTCCTCGCAATGACGGAGAGGCCGGGGTCGATCGTCGCACGCCTCCAAATCTGCGAGCTCCAGCGCCGTCAGCGGTTTGCGAAACCTGCGCGATCTGCTTAGCTGGTGCAGCATGAAACACGAGACTGATGTTCTGGTGCTGGGCGCCGGCATTGTCGGCGTCAGCGCGGCGTTGCATCTGCAGCAGCGCGGCCGCGACGTGGTGCTGGTCGACCGCAATGCCGCCGCCGGCGACGAGACCAGCTACGGCAATGCCGGGCTGATCGAGGTCGCCTCGGTGCAGCCCTATCTGTTTCCGCGCGATCTCGGCCATCTGCTGCGCTATGCGTTGAACCGCTCGGCCGACGTGCATTATCATCTGTCGGGCCTGCCGGAGTTCGGGCCGTGGCTGCTGCGCTATTTCATGGCGTCATCGCCGGAGTCCGCCGCGCGCATCGCCAAGGCGGCGCTGCCGCTGATCCGGCAGAGCCTCGCCGAGCACGAGGCGCTGATCGATGAGGCCGGGGTGCCGGAGCTGCTGCGCAAGACCGGCTGGATCAAGCTGTTCCGCACCGAGGCATCGTTCGGCAAAAACGTCGCCGAACTCGACGGCGTCAAGCGCTTCGGCGTCACCGCCGATGTGCTGGACAACGCGGCGCTTGCGGCACGCGAGCCGAATCTGATGGGCAATTTTGCCGGCGCCATCCACTGGCTCGAGCCCGGCTTCATCCCCGATCCCGGGGCGCTGGTGAAGGCCTATGCGGCGTTGTTCGCCCGCAAGGATGGCCGCTTCCTGCGCGGCGATGCGCTGACGCTGCGGCAGCAGAGCGGCGGCTGGCACATCACCACCGACGACGGCGTGGTATCTGCTCGCGAAGTCGTGGTGACGCTCGGGCCGTGGGCGGATCTGGTGTTCAGGCCGCTGGGCTATCGCATCCCGCTCGGCTTCAAGCGTGGCTATCACCAGCACTTCACATCGCGCGGCAACGCGGTGTTGCAACATCCGGTGCTCGACGCCGATCGCGGTTATTTGCTGGCGCCGATGAACCGCGGCATCCGTCTCACCACCGGCGCCGAGTTCGCGCGCCGCGACGCGCCGCCGACGCCGGTGCAGGTGACGCGCGCGCGTGCGCTGGCGCGCGATCTGTTTCCGCTCGGCGAGGCGATCGAGCCGCAGCCGTGGATGGGGGCGCGGCCGTGCCTGCCCGACATGCTGCCGGTGATCGGCAAGGCGCCGCGCCACGTCGGCTTGTGGTTCGATTTCGGCCATCAGCATCACGGTCTGACGCTCGGCCCGGTAACGGGGCGGCTGCTGGCCGAGATGATGACCGGCGCAGAACCGTTCGCGGATCCCAAACCGTTTGCGCTCGAACGATTTGGTTGAGGCGGCTTCGCTCCGGATTGCTTGCATCGCACCTGCCGACGCGGCGATACTGCCGCATGTTCAGGATGCTCCGCGGGGGCGTCACTTGGACCTCCTACGGAGGCATCGTTACAGCGAACAACGATTCGCAAGGGCGATACGCCTTCCTGCCAAAAGTCTGGAGCGGCTATGAAAGTCAACGTCGAGATCGATTGCACCCCCGATGAAGCACGGGCCTTCTTCGGCCTGCCCAATGTGCAGCCGATGCAGAACGCCGTGATGGACAAGCTGCAGCAGCAGATGCTGTCGAATATCGACAAGGTATCGCCGGAAGCGTTGCTGCAGAGCTGGTTCACCTTCGATCCGAAGCTTGCGGAGCGCTTCCAGGAAATGTTTGTCAGTATGACCGGCCTCGGCAGCACGCTGCCGAAGGAGCGAAAGTAGATGGCCGACAAGGACAACGACCCGGCGGCAGCCTGGCAGGCGATGCTCGGGGAGATGAGCAAGGGTTTCACCACACTGGCCAGTCAGGCGATGGCCCAACCCGAGATTGCCAAGGCGGTCGGGCAGGTGAGCGGCGCCACCGCCGAAGCGCAGAAGCAGTTCGGCACAATGGTCGAGCAGTATCTCGCCGGCCTGAACCTGCCGACGCGCGCCCAAATGGACGCTCTCGAGGCTCGTTTGGCTGCGGCCGAGGCCAGGATCGACCAGCTTACGGCATCGATCGAGCAGGCAAGCGGGACGCCGGGCGCCAAGCCGGCCAAGGCGAAGTAAGCCGCGACTGTCGGTGGGCTCGGCTCAACACGGCGCTCCTTTCTTCAGCCAATGATTGGTTCCAAAAGGAATGGTGCGTTGCAGCATTCGTGTTGCAATGCACCATGGGCGATGTTATATAATGGGGGGCCCGGGCCGTTGCCGGACGGGGCAAGACCATAGCTCACACGAGGATGGAGACACCCGATGACTGACACTCACCAGACCAACGACGCTGCGTTCGATCAGGTCAAGCAGGCGTTTGCGCCGGTTTCTGACGCGTTCAAGAATTTCCAGAACCTGGAAGTTCCGGAAGCGACCCGCGACTTCGTCAAGCGCGCCGCCGGCACTGCGAAGGAAAAGGCTGCCGATTTGCACGCCGGCTCCGAGAAGCTGACTGCGACGCTCGAAGAGGCGGTTGCCAATTCGGTCAGCGAAGCGGCGCGGATCAGCCGCAACATCCAGCAGGCGATCCACCACGACGCCCAGGCGTTCTTCACCGGCATCGACAAGCTCGCGTCGGCGAAGTCGATCAACGAAGCGGTGCAGATCCAGTCGGATCTGGTTCGCTCGCACGGCGAAGTGCTGGTCGCGCGCGCCAAGTCGGCCACCGAATATTTCAGCCGACTCGCCGCCGACTCCGCCAAGTCCGCGCAGGACAATCTGAGCAAGACCTTCAGCAAGTCGGCCTGAGCCGACCGCAACTGAACGTCGCCACGTCCTCAGGCCCGCTCACGCGGGCCTATTTTTTTGGGAGGACCGCCTTCTCAGGCTGTTGTTCTCGCTCGGCCCCTCCGTGAGAGACCCACCCCTCCGCGAGTCGTTCCGCGGCGCTGACGAAGTCAGCGAACCCGGAACCTCGGCGCCATATAACGTCGGGATTCCGGGTTCGCTCGCAAGAGCGAGCGCCCCGGAATGACGAACGCTGAGTTTGTACTTGGCGTCTAATCTACGATCGCCGCGCGCAATCGGCACATTGCGCTGCTGCGCCTCACGCCCGCCGCGCCAGCGCGATGCGCGCTTCGGTCTTCTTCCGCGGCGTTCGAGCCGGTTTTGCATCAGACGTATCCACCGCCGCGATCGCCTGTTCGGCGCCGGCGATCATCAGCGTGGTTGCCATCTGTGCGTAGGCTTCGCGCGACAGGCCCTTGCCGTCGCGGAACCACAGATAGTGCCAGTTCAGCATGCCGAACAGCGACATCGTCAGCGGTTTCAGCAGCTGCGGCTTGGCGGCCGCCGCCGGGATCGCGGCGGCGATCGCATCCGACATCAGCACGACGAGGCGGCGCTCCAGCGCCTTGAGCTCGTCCTGCTGCTCGGCCGGCAATAGTTTCAGGCTGGAGATCTGCACCTGATGTTCGGCGTCGGCGCCGCGATAGGCCTCGAGCAATGCCGCCGCGATCGCAAATAAGCGCTCGCTTGGCTCGGCTTGCCGTGTCGCTTCTTCAACCACGCCGACCAGATGCTGCAGATGATCGGCGAGCAGGTCGAACAGCACCGCGTCCTTGGAGCGGTAGTAGTGATACATCAGCGCCTTGGAGACACCGCACGCATCCGCGATCATGGTGATCGAGGTGCCGGTGTAGCCGTGCTCGGCGAACAATTTCGCGGAACGCGCCAGGATGCCGAGGCGTTTCTGATCGTAGTCGGTCGCTCGCGTGCGAGCCATGCGGGCAATGTCCTTGGTAAAATTGCGGTCGACGCAGCGCGCCGGCACGCGATGCGGATGATCCGGTTCCGACACTTGCATTGACCGTCCAATTGGTCAATTATATTTCCACCAAGGCCGGGCTGCAGGCTCGCCAGCGAGGAAACGCCATGTACACGCAGGCGCTCAACACCACCGAAGCCGAGGATCGTAACCTCGAGGATGCCGGCCGCGCCGCGCGGTTCCAGCAGCGGATCGACGCCGAGCAGCGCATTGAGCCCAACGACTGGATGCCGGCCGCGTATCGCAAGACGCTGACCCGGCAGATCTCGCAGCACGCCCATTCCGAGATCGTCGGCATGCTGCCGGAAGGCAACTGGATCACCCGCGCGCCGACGCTGCGCCGCAAGGCGGCGCTGCTCGCCAAGGTGCAGGACGAATGCGGCCATGGCCTGTATCTCTACGCCGCGGCCGAGACGCTCGGCAGTTCGCGCGAGGAGCTGGTCGATCAGCTGCTCAGCGGCAAGGCCAAGTACTCGTCGATCTTCAACTACCCGACGCTGACCTGGGCGGATATCGGCGCGATCGGCTGGCTGGTCGACGGCGCCGCGATCATGAACCAGATCCCGCTGTGCCGCTGCTCCTACGGCCCCTATGCGCGGGCGATGATCCGGGTCTGCAAGGAGGAGTCGTTCCACCAGCGCCAGGGCTACGAGATCATGCTGACGCTGGCCAAGGGCTCGGCCGAGCAGAAGGCGATGGCGCAGGACGCGCTGAACCGCTGGTGGTGGCCGTGCCTGATGATGTTCGGTCCGCCGGACGGCGCCAGCCAGCACAGCGACACCTCGACGATGTGGAAGATCAAGCGCTTCTCCAACGACGAGCTGCGCCAGAAATTCGTCGATGCCACCGTGCCGCAAGCGCATTATCTCGGCCTGACGCCGCCAGACGCGGAGTTGAAATATAACGAAGCGACCGGGCATTGGGACTACGGCACGATCGACTGGGACGAATTCAAGCAGGTGCTCGCCGGCAACGGCCCGTGCAACCGCGACCGCCTCGCCGCCCGCCTCAAGGCACACGAGGAGGGCGCGTGGGTGCGCGAAGCTGCGGCCGCCTATGCCGACAAGCGCAAGAGCAAGATGGCGGCTTAGCGCCGCGTTCAATTTGTAACCTCTCCCCGCGCGCGGGGAGAGGTCGACCGGCGAAGCCGGGCGGGTGAGGGGGCTACTCGGCGCGGCCGAGCGGTTGATACACGCGGAGACGCCCCCTCACCCCGACCCTCTCCCCGCAAGCGGGGAGAGGGAGATCAGGAGGGAGCGACTTATGACCACGCCGAACACGCAGCTGTGGGAAGTCTTCATCCGCAGCCGCAACGGCCTTGCGCACAAGCACGTCGGCTCGTTGCATGCGTCCGACGCCACGCTGGCGGTGCAGGCCGCCCGCGACGTCTACACCCGCCGCAGCGAAGGCCTGTCGATCTGGGTGGTGCCGTCGAGCGCCATCACGGCGAGCGACCCCGCCGAATCCGGCATGCTGTTCGAGCCGGCGGAAAGCAAAATCTATCGGCACCCGACGTTTTACGATGTGCCGGACGAAGTCGGACATATGTAGTTGGCTGCGCAGGCGTAAGCCCCGAGCACGGCCTAACCTCCCCCCGCGTGCGGGGAGAGGTCGACCGGCGAAGCCGGGCGGGTGAGGGGGCGTCTCCGCACAGCCGAGCGGCTGCGACTCGCGGAGAGCGCCCCTCACCCCACCCCTC
>NZ_QYYD01000089.1 GCF_003591005.1 Rhodopseudomonas palustris | reverse complement strand
GGCATCCACCGTGCGCCCTTACTAACTTAACCTTATTTTGACCTTTCAGTCTTAAACTCATTAATTTTCACAGCGTTTTCGGTTTATTTTCTTGTTACTATTTGATATCGGTATTCAATTTTCAATGGACAAGTTCTTTATCTAGCCAAACTAGATAATGGAGCCTAGCGGGATCGAACCGCTGACCTCCTGCGTGCAAAGCAGGCGCTCTCCCAGCTGAGCTAAGGCCCCAAAAATATTCATGGTCGGGAAGACAGGATTCGAACCTGCGACCCCTTGGTCCCAAACCAAGTGCTCTACCAAGCTGAGCTACTTCCCGATAATAAAAATGAAACAAATAAAAAGACTACGCGCCCAAGAGGAGTCGAACCCCTAACCTTTTGATCCGTAGTCAAACGCTCTATCCAAATGAGCTACGGGCGCCCTTAGAAGCAACTCTATTATACTAACATAACTTCAATTGTATGTCAATAACTTTTTTGGTGCGGCCGAGAGGACTTGAACCTCCACGGGGTTAACC
>NZ_QYYD01000088.1 GCF_003591005.1 Rhodopseudomonas palustris | reverse complement strand
GGGCTTGGCTGGGAGAAGATATAGAGCAGGCTTTTGCTAGCTTGGCAGAAGTTACCGATTACCTCCACTGCAAAAATTACCGTCATGTAAATGGTCAAGTGGAGATTGCTAGTTTATTTGAGGGTGAGTTAGATGCTCCTAGCCTCATGAAGCGCTTTAGCCATGTGCGCTATCTTGCCCTAGAATATCCGACTTCCTTGGAAAACTTAGAAGCAGACATCGCGCGGCTGCTGGAAAAATAAAACTGAGGTAGGTTCACCTACCTCAGTTTTATGGTTGATAATTGCTTTTGTCTTGGTCAGTGATTGGTCGAATGACGCGGCAAGGAACGCCAGCCGCCACAACATTAGCTGGGATGTCCTTGGTCACGACGCTCCCTGAGCCAATGACACTGTTGTCTCCAATCGTCACACCTTGATTGACATGAACGCCAGCACCTAGCCAGACATTGTCGCCAATCTTAATCGGCTTGGCATAGCAAGCCCCCTGACTACGCTCCCAAGCATCCAGAGCATGATTGGACG
>NZ_QYYD01000087.1 GCF_003591005.1 Rhodopseudomonas palustris | reverse complement strand
GGAAAAGTGCCTCAACTATTGCAAAAACGCTTAGGATTTCTAAGCGTTTTTTCCTCTATATTATATCTTGTCAAACTTCTCAATGTAAAAGAGTGTTAGTGTCACGATGGCAGCCAGACCAATGAGAATGAGGATAGCTGGAGTCCAGGAATGGAATAAATCAAAGCTGTATCCAAAGAGGCTTGGTCCAAAGGCGGCCAGAATATAGCCACCAGTCTGGGCCAAGCCAGATAGCTGAGCGGTTTGCTCAGGAGTACTGGTTTTCAGCGAGAAAGTGACCATGAGGTAGGGGAAGAGGGCGCTGACAGACATGCCGATTAGCAAGTTGAGGATGAGCCAGTAGACAAAGGAATCTGTCCTGCCCAGCAGCATACCCAGACCAACCATACCAGTTGCAGAAAAGAGAGCAATCATTCTTAAGCGTTTTTTAGCGGATAGACGCGTTGTCAGACTAGGTATCGTCATAGCCAGAGGAAGACTGATAAAGGAAAAGACAGAGGCCAAGAAACCAGTAGCATCATTGGAAAGTC
>NZ_QYYD01000086.1 GCF_003591005.1 Rhodopseudomonas palustris | reverse complement strand
CTATCTAACTTATTACTTTATTATATTATACAGGATTCTTAAATATTATAAAACTGAAAGGATAGCTAAAAGTTGATGGCTTCATCAATGAGAAACTAACGATACTTAGCAATTTTCTTTTATCATCTCATAAAAGGCCGGTGAATAAACAATTTGCAGATTTTTTTGCTGGAGATTGGCTTAATAGTTCTCAAACTGCTGGTAATAGTCAGTCAGGTCAGTAGTTATCTGACAGAAGGAGGCAGCCTGTATCGGCCGAACCTGTGGATAAAAATCCTCTGCAGTCTTAGTCAAGAGATTATCTCCAGCCTGATAGAGCTGAGCCTGCAGCCGCATCCATCTAGGCTGTTGGTAATAAAGCTGATGGCGGATATAATTGCAGATCTGCGGATCTTGCTGAGCTAGAAAGCTATTCATCTCCTGCTTTTGAAAGGGCAAACGCAAAATATCCAAAAGCCGGCCGTGACCAAAAGGAAAGTTCTTGGTCTTGTGCTGGACTTTTCCATGCAGATCTTCGTGAATCAGGTATTTG
>NZ_QYYD01000085.1 GCF_003591005.1 Rhodopseudomonas palustris | reverse complement strand
GTTCGTTGTCCTGCTTATCAGGATCAACTACCAGCATAATAGAACCGGCCTGACCTGCCCCCACGATTAGATACAACACTCAGTTAGTAACGTCGGAATCTTCATTCTCAGAATGACCCTTTCTCCAGCCCGCTGCAAATTCAGACGGTGTCTGATAATTCAGCGTGGAGTGCGGGCGGCATTCGTTATAATCCTGCCGCCAGTCATTAATAATTTTCCTGGCATGAACGATATCGCTGAACCAGTGCTCATTCAAACATTCATCGCGAAATCGTCCGTTAAAGCTCTCAATAAATCCGTTCTGCGTTGGCTTGCCCGGCTGGATTAAGCGCAACTCAACACCATGCTCAAAGGCCCATTGATCCAGTGCACGGCAAGTGAACTCCGGCCCCTGGTCAGTTCTTATCGTCGCCGGATAGCCTCGAAACAGTGCAATGCTGTCCAGAATACGCGTGACCTGAACGCCTGAAATCCCAAAGGCAACAGTGACCGTCAGGCATTCCTTTGTGAAATCATCGACGCAGGTAAGACAC
>NZ_QYYD01000084.1 GCF_003591005.1 Rhodopseudomonas palustris | reverse complement strand
GCGTGATGGCGCGAACCCTGCAGCGCGATCTGTATGAAGGGGCGCAGCTCAGGCACGCCAATAGCCTGGTGAATATGGGGATTCTGGTTAGCCCCCTGCTGGCGCCGCTGATTGGCGGCATTGTCGATACCTTATGGAACTGGCGGGCCTGCTTCGTATTTCTGCTGGTACTTTGCGCCGGCGTCACCTTCAGCATGGCGCGCTGGATGCCGGAAACCCGGCCCACCGGCGCGCCGCGTACCCGGCTCATCACCAACTATAAAACGCTGTTCGGTACCGGCGCATTCAACTGCTATCTGCTGATGCTGATCGGCGGCCTGGCGGGAATTGCAGTGTTCGAAGCCTGTTCCGGCGTGCTGATGGGCGCGGTACTGGGTCTGAGGAGTATGTCGGTCAGCATTCTGTTTATTCTGCCGATCCCGGCGGCGTTCTTTGGCGCCTGGTTTGCCGGCCGGCCGAACAAACGCTTCCCGACGCTGATGTGGCAGTCGGTGATTTGCTGCCTGCTGGCGGGGGTGCTGATGTGGATCCCTGG
>NZ_QYYD01000083.1 GCF_003591005.1 Rhodopseudomonas palustris | reverse complement strand
GCCACCAAAATAGCCAAGATAGAAGCTGTCACAGCTGGAGGCAGCTGAATGGCATTCCGCATGGCCTCTGTGATGGAATTGACCTGCGTAAAAGTCCCAATCCCCAAGAGAGCCACCAAGATACCAGCTATCGCAAAAAAGATGGCCAGCGGACGCCATTTCTCGCCCATTCCTAATAGGATATAGTGCATGGGACCGCCCGCCATAGCACCATGAGCATCCTTGCGGCGGTACTTGATAGCTAAGAGGCCCTCGGCATACTTCGTCGCCATCCCAAAGAAAGCAGCTACCCACATCCAGAAGAGGGCACCCGGTCCACCAGTTTTAATGGCAGTTGCCACTCCGATGATATTTCCCGTTCCCACAGTCGCAGCCAGAGCCGTACAGAGAGCCGCAAAACTAGAGACATCGCCCTGATGCTCCACGTCTGATACAAAGATTAGCCGAAAGGCACGCGGAAGACGAAAAATCTGCAGCAAGCCCAGACGCAGACTAAGATAGATACAGGTACCAACCAGCAAAATGAGCAGGGGCGGACCCCA
>NZ_QYYD01000082.1 GCF_003591005.1 Rhodopseudomonas palustris | reverse complement strand
GATGAAGGAACAGCAGAAACTCGTACCCAAGGGATGGCTGTTATTGCTTCTAACAACCCTAACCTCAAGTTAAATGTATGGGATAAACTGCAAGTCAATATGGGAGCAGCCCATAAGAATCAATACTACCGTCCTGTGCTCTTGACGACAAAAGATGGCATTTCCCGCTATCTAACTGACGAAGAAGTGCCGCAATCCCTCTGGAAGAAGACAGATGCTAATGGTATTTTGACCTTTGATATGAATGATATCGCAGGCTACAGCAATGTCCAAGTTTCTGGTTATCTGGCTGTTTGGGTACCAGTTGGTGCTAAGGCAGATCAGGATGCTCGTGTAACAGCTAGCAAGAAGAAAAATGCTAGCGGTCAGGTTTATGAATCTAGTCCCGCTCTTGATTCACAGCTGATTTACGAAGGCTTCTCTAATTTCCAAGACTTTGCAACTCGCGATGACCAGTATACCAATAAAGTCATTGCTAAAAATGTCAACCTCTTCAAGGAATGGGGAGTGACTTCATTTGAGCTGCCGCCTCAGTATGTATC
>NZ_QYYD01000081.1 GCF_003591005.1 Rhodopseudomonas palustris | reverse complement strand
ATGCCGAAGAGGCCGATCGCCTGGAGATCTCCCTCGACCTGCTGGAGAAGCTGTGCTTTGAACCAGAGCTGGCCGGCTGGAACGGAATTGGCTTCGTGATTCAGGCCTACCAAAAACGCTGCCCGTTCGTCATTGATTCCCTGATTGACCTCGCCACCCGCAGCCGCCGTCGCCTGATGATCCGCCTGGTAAAAGGCGCCTACTGGGACAGCGAAATCAAACGCGCGCAGATGGACGGCCTCGAAGGCTACCCGGTGTATACCCGCAAGGTGTACACCGACGTCTCCTACCTCGCCTGCGCGAAAAAGCTGCTGGCGGTGCCGAGCCTGATCTATCCGCAGTTCGCGACCCATAACGCTCACACCCTGGCGGCAATTTATCAGCTGGCCGGGCAGAACTACTACCCGGGACAGTACGAATTCCAGTGCCTGCACGGCATGGGCGAGCCGCTGTACGAGCAGGTGACCGGTAAAGTCGCCGATGGCAAACTCAACCGCCCGTGCCGTATCTACGCGCCGGTCGGCACCCACGAAACGCTGCTGG
>NZ_QYYD01000080.1 GCF_003591005.1 Rhodopseudomonas palustris | reverse complement strand
GTAATCATAGCGACTAGAAAAATCAGGTTTTTATTGTCTTTTCGCAAACCATCTTTTGCAATAGCTTCTCCATCAGAATCTCCTAAAAGCAAAACTTTTAGGCCTAGGAAAATTGGAATCAAACCGAGTAAACCTAAAATCTCTTTACTAGGAATATAATTTAAGACAAATGCAAAAAGCAAACTTAGGAATATTAGACTAACAGAGCCTAGAAATTGTCCTAAATAGATGTTAATGATGTCTTTTCTGCTTTTTCTTTTGGCAAAAAATAACATTAGGATAATAAGTAAGTCTACGGCTGTCCCAGAATACAGGATTATCGAAGTAACAACATTTTGAATCATAAAATACCTCATTCAAATATATTTTTGAATGTATTCTAACATTAAACTTTGTAGATGTCAACTTAAAATCCACCAAAATATAGATAAGAAGTTAGTGTACCAAATATTAAAAAGCCCTGCCATCGAAATGATAGCAGGGCTTAACTTCAATATCCAGATGATATATTTATCTAAAAAAGGTAGAGTAAAAGGTAGAGTTTTTATTGATTTGTAGTG
>NZ_QYYD01000007.1 GCF_003591005.1 Rhodopseudomonas palustris | reverse complement strand
CAGCGGATAAACTCTTCGCCACCCCACCCCGCTCGCTGCGCGAGCGACCCTCCCCCTCCAGGGGAGGGTGGTCCTCGCGGCGTCCGCGTGCTCTCCTAAGCGATAGCTCGCTGCGCGGGGAGAAGAGGCAGGCCGCGCCCGCGGCGGATTCACCGGCTCGCAGAAGACCCGGCCGAAGCTATCAAAGCAAAATCGGACCGCGCCTCAATCCACCACGATCTTCACCAGATCGCGCGGCTTCACGGTGCCGTTCGCTTCGAGGCCGTTGAGGACGCGGAAGCGTTCGAGCGGGCGGTCGACGCCGGCCATGCGGTGCGACAGCGACTCGACGGTATCGCCGGGCTGCACGGTGATCACCTTGATGCGCAGCGGCCGCGCCGCCTGGATCTCATCCAGCGTCAGCCGGCGAAACGAATTGACGGTGTCACGCGCATTGCGCTCGCTTTCGGCGGAACGCTGCCGGGTCGCGAAGATGAAGCGGTAGACGTCGCTGCCGAACCGCAGCGCATAGACCTTGAACTGCCACTGATCGCCGCGCGCCACCACCGAGGCGGCCGGGAAGCCGTTGATACTCAGCTCCTCGGTCGAGCTCTTGTCGACGTTTTCCATCCAGCCGGAATTCAGGTAGTCGCCAAGCGACTGTTCGGCCGGCACTCGCACCACGTCGAACCGCATCGCCTGGCTGCCGCCTTCGCGGACGCCGATCACCGCCTGCGCGGTGTTGTCGAGCGTGTAGCTCTCGGGCGCCTGGAAGGTGAAGCCGAGCTTGGGATGGAGAAAACGGCGGCCGCGCACGAAACCTTCGCTCGGGTCCTCGCCGTAGACGATGTTGTCAATGGCGTTGAGATAGGTCTCGCGGTCGCGCTCGCCCTTGGCGGTCTGCTCCGCCGACGCATACTGGCGGGCATTGGCTTGCGCATTGCGCACCCGTTCCGGCGTCGCAGGATGCGAGGCCAAGAAGTCCTGCGACCGGGTATCGCCGCTGCGGCCGGCTTTCAGCGCGGCGCTGCGCTCCATCGCGGTGAGGAAGCGCGCGGCGCCGAACGGATCGAACTGCGCGCGCGCCGAGATGCCGACGCCGATGCCGTCGGCCTCGAGCTCCTGCTGACGCGAGAAGCTCGCCATCGACAGCTTGGTCTTGGCCAGCGCCAGCGCGGTGAGTTCGGGATCGTTGCCCATGTCGGTGACGACGCGCGTCACCAAGGCGGCCTGCCGCGCCTGGTCCTCGCGGATCGCCGCGTGCTTGGCCAGGACATGCGCCATCTCGTGCGACAGCACCGACGACAATTCCGATGTATCGCTGGCCAGCGCCACCAGCCCGCGGGTGACGTAGAGCTGCCCGGTCGGCAGCGCGAAGGCATTGATCGCGCCGGAATTGAGAATCGTCACCTTGTAGGTGAGGTCGGGCCGGTCGGACGCGGCCACCAGCCGGTCCACGGTGGAAGTGATCAGCGCCTCCAGCCGGGGATCGTCGTAGGCGCCCCCATAGGTGGCGAGGATGCGCTCATGCTCGCGTTCGGCAGCCGGAGATTGTGCCGGCGGCCGCGCCGGCTTCGGCGCCGCGGCGGGTGTGCTGGAAGGGATCGAGGCGGTCTCGAACCGGCGGAAATCGCCGCAGCCGGACAGCACCAGCGCGCCGAACAGCGGCAGCACCAGCCAGCGGCGGCTTGTCCCAATGTTGCGCCGTCCCTCGGATCCGCTCACGTATGGCTCTTTCGCGGGCGCTAGCGCGCGCCCGGTACCTCGATCTGTCCCACCTCGCGAATCCCGATCTGCGGGCCGGTGCGCCGCTCGATCCAGCCGCGGACTCGGATTCGCTTGTGGTCCAAGGACTTGGGCGAGATGCCCGCGGCCTCGAACGACCCCAATATGCGCTTTGAAATAGTCACCGCAAAGTCCCGAGTCCAGCGCCGGCCGAAGTTCAGGAAGATCATGCTGCCGGCCTCGCGCACCGACAAAACCCTGCCATCCACGACCGTAAAGCGGCCGGCGCGAGCCAGCAGTGCCTCGCCGTCCCCGGCTTGCAGCAGCACGCCGGGCTCCGCCCACAGCCCGAGCCTGGCGTCGCGGGCCGCCGTTTCGGCAGCCAGCAGCTCGGCCCGGCATTCCGCCGACCCGATACCCAGGCCGACCGCCGCATGGCCTTCGCGGAGCAGAGCTTCCTGCACCGACATCGTTTCACCCTCCACGACCAGATAAGCAGGCTGCCGGCCGTAGCGGTCGGGCGAATCGTCGATGCCGTGCAGCGTCACGCGCCGGCCGCGTAGCGCCGACACGGCGGCGATCGTGGCCGCGTTGTGCGCCGGCTCGGTCTCCAGGCCCGCGAGCCGAATTTCGCGCCCGTCATCGAGCCGCAGGCTGCGCGGATCGTCGACCGTCGCCACGATGCCGTTACCCTGCACGGGCAGATCTGCGCAGCCGGCGTGCATGCAGCTGCAGCTCATGAGCAGCACGAGCGCGGTCAGCGCCGCGCTTTGTTTGCGTGCTGATCGGATCGGTGTCGCCATCGACTGAGCTCTCACAGCTTGCTCGCTTACTAATCGCTTCCGCTGCACGCAAGCGCATTCCATCCGCCGGAAATCCTGGTCGCTTGCTGCTGCGGGACCGATACGGCATGATCGCACCTCGATCAGAAGCGCCGCGGCTGAAGTCGGCGCCGGTCAGGGAGGACGCTGTGAAATTGTTTCGGACAACCCTTGTTGCCTGTCTGTCGCTGGGCGCTGTATCGCTGGCACAAGCGCAGTCGCAGCCGCCGCTGAAGCTCGGCGCGATTCTCGACATGTCCGGTCTGTACGCCGACATCACCGGCACCGGCAGCGAGACCGCCGCCAAGATGGCGGCGGAGGATTTCGGCGGCAGCGTGCTCGGCCGCAAGATCGAGATCATCGCGGCCGACCACCAGAACAAGGCCGACATCGCCGCCACCATCGCACGCGACATGATCGACAATCAGGGCGTCGAAGCGATCATCGACGTCGCCGCCTCGGCGACCGCACTCGCCGCCGGCGAGATCGCCAAGGCGCGTGGCAAGATCATCATGTACTCCGGTCCCGGTTCGGTCCGGCTGACCAACGAGGCCTGCGGCCCCTACACGATGCACTACGCTTACGACACCTACGCGCTCGCCAATGTCAGCGGCCTCGCCACCGTCAAGCAGGGGCTCGACAGCTGGTTCTTCCTGTCGGCCGACTACGCGTTCGGCCAGGATCTCGAACGCGACGCCACCAATGTGGTCAAGGCGTCGGGCGGCAAGGTGCTGGGCGGCGTCAAGCATCCGATCAACACCTCGGACTTCTCGTCCTTCCTGCTGCAGGCGCAGAGCTCGAACGCCAAGGTGATCGGGCTCGCCAATGCGGGCGGCGACACCATCAACGCCATCAAGCAGGCAGCCGAATTCGGCATCACCCGCAAGGGCGGTCAGAAGATCCTGCCGCTGCTCGCCTTCATCAGCGACATTGACAGCATCGGGCTGGAGACCGCGCAGGGCCTGCTGCTGGCCGATGCGTTCTACTGGGATCTCAACGACGACACCCGCGCCTTCTCCAAGCGTTTCATGGAGCGCACCAAGCGGATGCCGACCTCGGCGCAGGCGGGTCTGTACTCGGAAACGACGCACTATCTCAACGCCGTGAAGGCCGCCGGCACCACCGATGCGGCCGCCGTGATGGCCAAGATGAAGGAGATGCCGGTCAACGACTTCTTCGCCAAGAACGGCAAGGTCCGCGCCGATGGCCGGATGGTGCACGACATGTATCTGTTCGAGGTCAAGAAGCCGGCCGAGTCCAAGGAGCGCTGGGACTACTACAAGCTGATCGCCACTGTCCCGGCCGACCAGGCGTTCCAGCCGCTCGAACAGTCGCGCTGCCCGCTGGTGAAGAAGTAATCGCAACCGTCATTGCGAGCGTAGCGAAGCAATCCAGCCCCGTGCACTGAGCCCTGGATTGCTTCGCGGAGCCTGTCATCGGGCGGCGCTTCACGCCGACCCCGTGGCTCGCAATGGCGAAACTGAGGTACCCGGCCGCCAACCGGCCCAACAACAAGGACCACCATGACTGACATCGTCCTGCAGCATCTCGATCGCGGCCTTCTCACCATCACGATGAATCGCCCCGAGCGGCGCAATGCGCTCAATCAGGACATGATCCGCGGCCTGGTCGAGGCGGCGCATCGCGCCAAGGACGATCCTGAGGTGCGTGCCGTGCTGCTGAAGGGCGCAGGCGGCACGTTCTGCGTCGGCGGCGACGTCAAGTCGATGGCGGCCGCCGGTGCGCCGCCGCCGCTCGAACAGAAGGTCGCCAATTTGCGCCGCGGCATGGAAGTGTCGCGCCTGCTGCATCAGCTGCCGAAGCCGGTGGTGGCGCAAATCGACGGCGCGGCGGCCGGCGCCGGGCTGTCGATGGCGCTGTCCTGCGATCTGCGCGTCGCGGGTGCGTCGGCCAAGATCACCACCGCGTTCGCCAAGGTCGGCCTGTCGGGCGATTTTGGCGGCACCTATTTCCTGACCCATCTGATCGGCGCCGCGAAAGCACGCGAGCTGTATCTGACCTCGCCGGTGCTGACCGCGCAGGAGGCGCAATCGCTCGGCATCGTCACCAAGGTGGTGCCCGACGCCGAGGTCGAACAGGCCGCGCACGAGCTGGCGCTGTCGCTGGCGCAGGGTCCGACCGTGACGCTCGGCTACATCAAGACCAACATCAACAACGCCGAGAGCCTGTCGCTCGAAGCCTGCTTTGACGCCGAGGCGCTGCATCACTCGCGCTGCGCCGAGACCGCCGACCACAAGGAAGCCGCCGCCGCCTTCGTCGAGAAGCGCAAGCCGTCGTTCCAGGGCCGCTGACGATGGCGCCGTTTCTCCGCCTGCGCCAGATCTGCCTGGTCACCGAGCCGCTCGAGCCTGCCGCGTCGCAGCTCGCCGCGATCCTGGGGCTGAACATCTGCTATCGCGATCCGCATGTCGGCAAATACGGCCTCGAGAACGTGCTGCTGCCGGTGGGCACCACGCTCCTCGAAATTGTTGCGCCGACCCAGCCCGGCACCGCGGCCGGACGCTTCCTGGAGAAGACCCAGGGCCGCGGCGGCTACATGGCGATCTTCTGCTGCGACGATCCCGACGCCCGCGGCCGCCACGCCGCCAGCCTCGGCGTGCGCACCGCCAACGTCATCGACCACGCGCCCTATCATGGCGTGCAACTCCACCCCCGCGACTGCCGCGCCGCCTTCATCGAGCTGAATCATACCGAAGGCAGCAACAACATCCGCGGCCCTTATCCGCCCGCCGGCCCCGATTGGGACAAGGCGATCCGCACCGATACGACGCAGGCTCTGACCGCGGTCGAGATGCAAAGCCCCGACCCGGCGGACCTCGCGACGCATTGGGGACGGATTCTCGAACTACCCGTGAGCGAGAGCGATGACGGTGTTGCGGAGCTGAAGCTGCCGAACGCAACCTTCCGCTTCGTGCCGGGCGCCAGCGAAGCGATGACGGCGCTGACGTTCAAGGTGGCGGACGTGGCCAAGGTGCGCGAGGCCGCGAAGGCGCAGGGTGTTACTCTCAAACCCGACGGCTTCACGCTCGCCGGCGTCACGTTCAAGCTCACGAACTAACCCCGAGTCATTCCGGGGCGCTCCGCGAAGCGGAGCGAACCCGGAATCTCGCAGTTGTTGAAACGTAGGAGTCGCAGAACGCTTCGGGATTCCGGGCTCGCGCTACGCGCGCCCCGGAATGACCGCCTGGGGTAGATGGTGACTCGGGGCTGACGAATCGTTGCTACACCGTCACCGCCCCTGGAAGTTCGCGGCCCGCCGTTCTTCCGTCGCCTTGACGCCTTCCTTGAAGTCCTCGGTGGCGCGCAGTCTCGTCTGCTCGGCGAGTTCGTGCTCGGTGGCTTCCATCACCCGCTCGGCGAGGCCGGCGCGCATCGTGGCGCGCGTGGAGAGCAGGCCGAGCGGCGAGCATTCGGCGATCTCGCGGGCGAGTCTCAGCGCGGCGCTGCGGACTTCATTGAGCGGTACCAGCTCGTTGGCGAGCCCCATCTTCACCGCGTCTTCGCCGGTGATGCGGCGCGAGGTGTAGAACATCAGCTCGGCGTTGTTCTGGCCGATCAGCTCCGGAAGCGTCACCGTCAGGCCGAAGCCGGGATGGAAACCGAGCTTGGTGAAATTCGCCGAGAACCGCGCCTCGGGGCAGGTGATGCGGAAATCCGCCGACACCGCGAGGCCGAGGCCGCCGCCGATCGCGGCGCCGTGCACCGCGGCGATGATCGGCTTCTTGGCGCGGAAGATCCGCACGGCTTCGATATAGAGATGCCCGATCTGGCCAAGGCTGTCGGCCGGGTCACCCTGTGCCGCCTTGGCTTCGATTTCCTGCCGCTTCGGATCGCCGAAATTGGCGCCGGCGCAGAACGCCTTGCCCTGCGCGGCCAGCACGGTGGCGCGAATCTCCGGATTGGCGTCGATCTCGTCGAGCGCGTTGGCGATCTGCTGGATCAGAGAGATGTCGAAGAAATTCAGCGGCGGACGCCGGATTTCGATCAAGGCGACGTGGCCGGTGGTCTCGACCGCGATATCGGTGAAGCTGGTCATCTGGTGATCCCTATTGTTCGAGAGGCGCGCCGTGCTCAGCGCAGGCCGAGGCCGCGCGCGATGATGCCGCGAAGCACCTCGGTGGTGCCGCCCTGGATGGTGAGTTTCGGCGCCAGCCGGGTGGCGAACGCGGTGAGTTCGTCCAGCGTGGCGTGGTTGGAATTCTCCGCATCGACGAAGGCGGAGAGTTCGCGAACGCGGTGCGGCAGCTGCTGCTCCCAGATCGTCCCGATGTCCTTGACGATCGAGGCTTCGACTACCGGCTCCTTGCCGGCCTGCAGCATGCCGGCAACCGACACCGACATCCGCCGCATGGTGTGGAGCTGGGCCACCAGCCGGCCGATGCCCTCGGCACCGCGCGTGTCCGGCTCCGGCCCGAGCGCGCGGACCAGCTCGGTCAGCACGTAGTAGGTCTCGAGAAAACGCTCCGGCCCGGAACGCTCGTAGGCGAGTTCGGACGTCGCCTGTTTCCAGGCGCCGTCGATCTCGCCGAGCACGTGATCGTCCGGCACGAAGGCGTCGGTGAACGCCACCTCGTTGAATTCGTGCTGGCCGGTGATCTGCGCGATTGGGTTCACCTTGATGCCCGGCGACTTCATGTCGACCAGGAACTGCGTCAGGCCGTGGCGGCGGTTTTCCTTGGTAGGCGGCGAGGTGCGGAAGATCGCGATCATGTAGTCGGCGATATGCGCCGAGGTGGTCCAGATCTTCGAGCCGTTGATCAGATAGCCGCCGTCGGTCTTGGTCGCCTTGGTCTTGGCGGCGAACAGGTCCGAGCCGGAATTCGGCTCGCTCATGCCGATCGCGAAGCACAATTCGCCGCGGCAGATCCGCGGCAGGATGTCCATCTTGATGTGCTCGGGCGCGTATTTCAGCAGCACCGGGCCGCTCTGCCGGTCGGCGACGAAGAACCGCCGCGTCGGCGCGTTGGCGACGCGCATCTCTTCGGTGACGACGTAGCGCTCGAGAAAAGTGCGCTCGTGGCCGCCATACTGCTTCGGCCAGGTCATGCCGAGCCAGCCGCGCTCGCCGACGCGGCGTGAGAATTCCGGCGCATCGGAATCCTCGCGCTGCGGCTTGTGCGGGTCGAAGGTGCCGGCGGCGATTTCCTCGGCGAGAAACGCGCGGACTTCTTTGCGCAGCACTTCGCAAACCGGCGGCAGGCGGATCGGATCGAAACGGAGGGCGGCTGTCATCGCAAGATCTCGTTCGTTGATGCGGTCAGCGCGAAGCGACCAGCGGCCACAGATCGTCGGCGCCGCGCCCCGCCACCATGCGGCCGAGCTCGACCGCCCAATGGCTCTCGTTGCCGAAATCGTCGCGCCAGGCCAGCGCGCGCAGCGAGTAGCGGTGCAGGATGTGTTCGGACGTAAAGCCGATCGCGCCAAACACCTGATGGGCGATCGCCGCGCCCTTTTCGGCCGCTTCGGCACAGCGGATCTTGGCGGCGGCGGCTTCGAGAAACACAGCATCGTCGAACGCGGCGGCGTTGCTGATCGCATCCGCCGCGGAGGTGGCGGCTGCCAGCGCCGCGGAGGTCTCGCCGGCGAGCTTGGCGAGATTGTGCTGCACCGCCTGGAACTTGCTGATTTTCTTCTCGAACGCGACGCGCTCGTTGGCGTAACCAACGCTGAGCTCGAGCAGCGTTTCCAGCGTGCCGGCAATTTGCAGGCTGCGAACCACCGAGCCCATCAGTAGTAGGTTGGTGGCCTCAAAACCCTGCGGCGCCGCCGCGAGCTGCAGCGGCTTGACCTTATCGAAACTGACGACATCGGACGCATCGTTGCCGAGGCCCAGGCCCTTGTCGATCCGGCAGTCCGACGCCGCGACCAGCGCGATCGACGCGCCATGCGCGCCCTGCGCCAATATTGCAATGTGCTGCGCGTCTTGGGCGAACGGCACGCCGCGGGCGCGGCCGGTCAGCGTACCGTCGGCGGCGAGCGTGATGCGATCTTTCGGATGCGCCGGCGCGACCGTCATGGCGCCGTCGGGCGAAGTGATGCTGCCCTGGGTCAGCAGCCAGCCGGCCAGCATCGTTTCTGCGAGCGGCACCGCGAGGCCGACGCGACCGGCGGCGTTGAGGACACCGAATCCTTCGGCCAGGCTGGCGCCGGATCCGCCGAACTCGTCCGATACCCAGGACAGCGGCAGTCCGGATTCGCTCAGCGCCCGCCACAGCGGCGCTTTCCAGTTTCCGGTCTTATCGCCGTTGATGGTCTGCGCATCGGCGAGGTCGGCGAAGATCTTCTCCGCGGTCTCGACGACGATGTTGTCGGTCTCCGTCACGGCGTTCCCCATGTCGCGCACTCTCATCGCAGCCCGCGCGCGCGGGCAGGGGAGCTGCAGCCTTGTTGTTGCGCAGCATGATGCGGAAAACCATCGGCGCTGACAAGCGGTGGTCCGCGCGCAGCCGCCTGCGGCACCGGCATGGAGTTATTCCGCACGGTGGACGGTGGCGGCTTGCCGCGCGCTTCGCAGCCGATATGGTGGCGCACGCGCAGCGGGCGCGAACGGACAAACGGAGCGAAGATGGCGAAGGGTGCACTGAATGTGATCGTGACGGGATCGGCGTCGGGCCTCGGCGCGGCGACGGCCAGGATCCTGGCTCGGGACGGCGCCCGGCTGCTGATCAACTACGCGTCGAGCGAAAAGGATGCGCACGCCGTCGCCGAGGAATGCCGCAAGCTCGGCGCTACTGAGGTGGTGGTGTCGCAGGGCGACGTCTCCAAGGATGAGGACTGCCGCAAGATCGTCGCCGCGGTGGCGCATTGGGGCGGGCTCGACGCGCTGATCAACAACGCCGGCACCACCAAGCACGTTGCGCATCATCTGCTCGATGAATTGTCCGCCGAGGATTTTCAGCGGCTCTACGCCATCAACACCATCGGACCGTATCAGATGGTCCGTGCGGCGCGCGATCTGCTCGAAGCCGGCGCCGCCGCATCGGGCCGGGCCAGCGCGGTGGTCAACGTCTCGTCGGTGGCGGGTATCAGCGGCGTCGGCTCGTCGATCGCTTACGCGGCCAGCAAGGGCGCGCTCAACGTGATGACCATGTCGCTGGCGCGCGCGCTGGCGCCGGCGATCCGCGTCAACGCGATCTGCCCGGGCTACATCGACACGCCGTGGTTTACCAAAGGCCGCGGCGCCGAAGCCGCCAAGCAGGTGCGCGACGCCGTCACCGCGCTGGTGCCGCTGCAGATCGCGTCGTCACCGGAAGATATCGCCGAGCTGGTGTGCTTCCTCGCCACGCCGCGGTCGAGCAGCATGACCGGCGAACTGGTCCGCATGGACGCCGGCATGCATCTCGGTGAGTTCAAGGCGGTGACGCGTAAGCAGTAACCGCACGCGTCGTCATTGCGAGGAGGCGTAGCCGACGAAGCAATCCAGCTCAGTGCACGGAGCTCTGGATTGCTTCGCTTGCGCTCGCAATGACGGGTGGCTGGCGATGCTACATGGTTCGGCGGGCGGCGAAGCGGTGCCAGATGAAGAGGACCAACACGGCGCCGATCGTCGCGGTGATGAAGCCGGCGCCCTGGTTAGGGCCATAGTGGCCGATCGCCTGGCCGATCGCGGTGGCGACGAACGCGCCGACGATGCCGAGCACCGTGGTCAGCAGAAACCCCTGCGGGTTGTTCGGGCCCGGCGCCAGCAGCCGGGCGATGATGCCGGCCACGAAGCCGACCAAAATGATCCACAATATGCCGCCCATCGCCCGTTTTCCTTCAGCTAACGTTGATCATCGGCCGCATCGATTGCGGGCCACCCCGCTCAATGAGCAGGGGCGGCCAAAGGTTCCGTCTCGGCTGAGCGTGGACCGGTTCAGATCCAGCGCGAGGCTTCGTCCTCGTTCGGCAGCCGGCCCTCCGGGGTCATCTGGTCGACGAACTGCGGCAGCTGCTGGCTGAGGCCGTCGAGCAATTCTTCGCGCGACATCCCGGTCTGGTGCTGCAGCATTTCGAGCTGATCGGCGCCGAGCGCATTGGCGAGATCGTTCGGCCCGATCGCCTGGTTCTCGCCGCGTCCGACCCAGGAATTGGCGGCGTCGCCGAGGCCGCTGGTCTGGAATTGCCGCAGCAGATCGCCGAGCCCGCCCGACAGGATGCTGCCCGCCGCGCCGCCCGCGAGCAGGCCGCCGAGACCGCCCTTGAGCATGTCACTCAGCCCGCCACCCGGCATGCCGGCATTGATCGTGTTCGGCGGCGGAGAATTCGGCACCGAGGTCGGCCGCGCATTGCCGGCCGGCACCTGTTGCTGATTGTCGGCGGTGACGTGCTTGTAGGCCTTCCAGGCCAGCAGCGCCAGAATCGCCATGGTGAACTTGGACATGCCGCCACTGTTGTCGTTCGGATCAGCCGGGCCACGTGGGCCGTTCTGCATGCCATTGAGAATGTCGAGCAAACCCATCATCGCCTCCCTGGGATCCTGAGCGATCCATCCTAGCGGCCGCGCATGAACCGGCGGCAACAAGCCGAACGCAAAGTTCGCCGCTTCGTTCACGCCCGTCGGCAAATCGCGGCGGCCAAAAGCTAGGAGCGGCCGATGGCCGGAACAAGGCGTCGGCCGGCGGTGGACTACGCGGTTGGATGACGCGGCTGCGACCGCTGCGCGAGCTGTCCCCTCAGCCTGTCTCATTCGCGACAGCGGACGTGACGAGCGTAACGGAGCAGCAGCGGTAGTCCGCACACATCGCCCCACTCCTAACCGTCCCCCTCCGCGAACGCGGAGGGCCCAGTATTCCAGAGCGCCGTTGGATGGTCACAGGAGCTATGGAATACTGGGTCGCCCAGTCAAGCCGGGCGATGACCGTGGTGGTGCGGCGCGACGCGGCAAGACCTCACCGCCCATTCCGGGGGGTGGCGATTGGGCGGCCCCTCTGCTATGTGGATTCCACACGCCCGCGGCACGCCGCGGCCGGCCGGTCCCGTAGCTCAGCCGGATAGAGCGGCGGTTTCCTAAACCGTAGGTCGGATGTTCGAGTCATCCCGGGATCGCCACGCGCCTTGCTCGCCAGCTTATTTGCCTAGCCAAACCGACGCTAAAAGCACGTGACTCCGTCATGCCCGGACTTGTTCCGGGCATCCACGCCTTTCAGCCTCTCGACGGCGTTAAGGCGTGGATGGCCGGGACGAGCCCGGCCATGACGCGCTGAGAGTTCTATGTAAGCCTCGATACTTGTTGGCGCGCCAGCGCGTGCGCACCACCTCGGCTCACACCTTCACCATCCGCTTGCCCCGGTTCTCGCCGGCGAGCAGGCCGATCAGGGCGGCCGGCGTATTCTCCAGACCGTCGATGACGTCTTCCTGGACCTTGAGCTTGCCGCTGGCGACCCAGCCCTGCAGCTCGGCGACGGCTTCGTCGCGGCGATCCATGTAGTCCATCACGATAAATCCCTGCATGATTAGCCGCTTCACCACGATCAGGCCGGGGATGCCGCGCGGGCCGGTGGCCGACGGGGTACGGTCGTATTGCGAGACGGCCCCGCAGCAGGCGATGCGGCCCTTGAGGTTCATCTGCGCCAGACAGGCTTCGAGGATATCGCCGCCGACATTGTCGAAATACACGTCGATGCCGCCGGGCGCCGCCGCGCGCAGCGCCTTGAACAGCGCGCCGTCCTTGTAGTCGACCGCGGCATCGAAGCCGAGCTCATTCACCAGCCAGTCGCACTTCTGCTTGCCGCCGGCGATGCCGATCACGCGGCAGCCTTTGATCTTCGCGATCTGCCCGACGATCGAACCGACCGAGCCGGCCGCGGCCGACACCACCACTGTCTCGCCCGCCTTCGGCTTGCCGATATCGAGCAGACCGAAGTGAGCGGTGAGGCCGGCGATGCCATAGACGCTGAGCAGATGCGTCAGCGGCTCGACCTTCGGCAGTTTGGTGAGATGCTTCGCCGGCAGCGCCGCGTATTCCTGCCAGCCCGTATCGGCGAACACGATGTCGCCGGGCGCGAGCCCGGGAGCCTTCGAACTCACCACTTCGGCGATGCCGCCACCCGGCATCACCGCGTCGGTCTCGACCGCCGCCCGATAGGTCGCGCCCTGCATCCAGGCGCGATTGGCGGCGTCGAGCGAAATGTAGCGCACCTTGACCAGCGCCTCGCCGTCCTTCGGCTCCGGCATCGCGCCCTCCGCCATGCGAAAATGCTCCGCGCCGAGCTTCTCCTTCGGCTTCTCGATCAGCAGCACCTGGCGGTTGACGGCGGTCATCGGTCTCTCCCTGAATGCAACTCGTGTTGTTGGCGGCGGACGCTAATCGTCGCTGCCGCCCGGCGCAATGTTCAAATGGCGGCGATCAGAAGAAGCGTAGATCCTCGGCGCGGCCGCCGCGCAGCACGGCGGCGAATTCGATCGCCAGGAAGAGCCCGCCCGCCACGTAGATTTTGGCGCTGAGCCGCTGCGCCAACGCGCGCGCGTCGCGCACCGCGTCGGCGATGGTCGGCGCTACATGGATATCGGCGCGCGGATTGGTCGCGCGCGCCGCTTCGGCGATGACGTCGGCCGGCGCGCCCTTGTGATGCGCCGAACTGCACACGATGGTCTCGAATTGCGGCGCCAATGCACCCACGATCTCGGCCGCAGCCTTGTCGCGCGACGCGCCAAGCACCAAAAGCCAGCCGGTGGCGCCGTGCGCTGCGTACAGCCCGGCGAGCGCCTGCCGGATGCCGTCCGGCGTGTGGCCGACGTCGATCACAGTCAGCGGGTCATTGCTGATCATCTCCAGCCGGCCAGGCCAACGCGCGTCGCTTAGCCCGCTGCGGATCGCCGTCTCAGCGCGCGAAGCATCAGCGTCTGGCTGTGTGCGCTTCAGCCACAGCGACAGCAGTGCGGCGGCAATCGCCGCGTTGTTGAGCTGGAATGCTCCGAGCAGCGATGTCTCCAGCCCGACGTAGTTGCGCTCGCCGATCTGCAGATCGAAGCGCTGCCGCGCGCCGACGATCGTCGCGCCGGTGATGCCGATCGCCTCACCGACATACAGCGCCTCGACGTTGCGGCTGCGGTTGTATTCGGCCAAGTGATCGCGCAGCGGCCGGCAGTTCTCGCCATACACGATGCTGCCGCCCGCCGCGCAGGCATCGCTCTTGTCGGACGCGATCAGCTCCAGCGAACTGCCGAGCAGCGCGGTGTGTTCGAGATCGACCGAGGCGACACAGCTGACCTGCGCGCCGAGCAGCCGCACCGGATCGT
Source organism: Rhodopseudomonas palustris (assembly GCF_003591005.1). Taxonomy (GTDB): domain Bacteria; phylum Pseudomonadota; class Alphaproteobacteria; order Rhizobiales; family Xanthobacteraceae; genus Rhodopseudomonas; species Rhodopseudomonas palustris_K. Next base: position 193,864 of record NZ_QYYD01000007.1, on the reverse strand, counting down.
AGCGGCCGCCGATGCCGGCTTCGAACACGGCGAGGTCGCAGGCGCTCTCCTGAAAGTACACGCAGGCCAGCGCGAACTGCGCCTCGAACGCGCCGAACTCTTCTCCGCGTTCGCGCGCGACCTCGGCGAGCGCATCGGCGACGCGCGTCAGCAACGGATTCAGCACCTCCTCGCCGATCGGTTCGCCATCGAGGCGGAACCGCTCGTTGAAGCGATAGAGATGCGGCGAGGTGAACAGCCCGGTGCGCAGCCCGTAGGCGCGGCCGATGCTGGCCGTGAAGGCGGCGGTCGAGCCCTTGCCGTTGGAGCCGCACACCGCGATCGAGATGCGCTGCAGCCGCTCGCGATCGACGCCGAGCTTGGCGAGCAATGCCCCGAGCCGTGCCAGGCACAGGCCTTCGCCGTATTTTGGCAGGTCGAACATCTACAGCAATCCCATGGACGTGAAGGTGTGGCGCCAGATCGCCAGAATCAGATCGGCGCGGCCGCAGCTTTCAAGAAAGCGGATCGCCGGATTGGCGTTGACTTCGATCACCCGCACCGCCGTCGCATCGTCCGGATCGACGAACAGATCGACCGCGCCGAGCCGCAGCCCGATTGCCTTCACGGCGGTCTTGCTCGCGGCGACCGCGGCTTCGCCCGCATCGGCCATGCTCATCACGCCGCCGGCGCTGAGATTCATCCGACCGGCGATATCACAATGCTCGCCAAGCGCCGGCACGCGATCGAACGCAGCATCGGCGGTCACTGTGACCGACAGCCCCCGCTCGCGTAGCGCGCGGTCATGCTCGGACACGAGTTCGCGCAGCGTGCGCACGCCGTCCCCGGTCACATAAGGCGGCAGCTTTCGCGCGCTGTACAGAACCTCGCCGTCGATCACGAACAGCCGATACTCCTCGCCCGCGGCGACCGGCTGAATCAGCACCGAATCGTAGTAGCGCGCGACCTCATCGAGATACGAGCCGAGCTCCCCGCCGTCGATGACCCGCGCGAAATCGCCGCGCGATCCGGTGAGCGGCTTGACGAAGGCACGGCCGCCGAGGCTCGCCAGATAGTTCGCCGCGTCGCTGCGTTCGTGGCCCGCGGGACGCAGTCCGCGATGGCGGTCGTGGAGAAAGAAGTAACGCCCACCCAGCGTCGCCACGCCGGCGCGTTGCAGCAGCGCATTGGCGAGCGCCTTGTCGGTCGCGAGGGTCGCCGCGGTGGCGTGGTTCTGCGGGTAATACGAACAGCGCCCGCCGCCAAAGCACAGTTCGCCGCGCACCGAAGCCACGCCGAACAGTAATCCGCTGCCGCCGTCCAGATCCCGAAAGGTCAGGCCGAGCTGTGCGCACGCATAGGCGGCGTAGATCGCCTGATCGGGATAATATCCCGGCTTGCCGGCGCGAAGATCCTGAAGGTTGGGCATGCGGCTCCGGTCCATCGTGCGGTTCCGGACGACGTCGAGCCGCAACCTAGCGGATCAACGAGGCGTGATCCAGCGAACCGCTGCCGTTATGGAGTCGCGATCGGCGTGCTAGAACGGCCGCGCTCCGCAGCGGCGGACGCCAACCTGCCGGCGCAGCCACGCTCCGGCCTGCGGAGTCTTCATGGACACTATCCTGCTGCCGTTCTCGCCGCGTTTCATCGCCCTGACGATCTGCACCGTGCTGGCCGCGCTGTTCGCAGCGGTTGCGATCACCGATACGGACAGCGAGTTGTTCGGCCTGGTGGTGACGCTGGCGCTGCTGTTCGCTGCGCTGATGCTGCTCGGGCTGTGGGACCTGGTGCAGAAGAACCACGCTGTGCTGCGCAACTATCCGATCTCGGCGCATCTGCGCTTTCTGCTCGAGGAGATCCGCCCCGAGATGCGGCAGTATTTCTTCGAGAGCGAGAAGGACGGCAAGCCGTTCAGCCGCGACACGCGGGCGCTGATCTATCAGCGCGCCAAGATGGTGCTCGACAAGCGGCCGTTCGGCACCCAGCGCGACGTCTACGACAGCGGCTACGAATGGATGCATCACTCGGTGGCGCCGCGCCCGCATGCCGAGCAGCAGTTCCGCATCACCATCGGCGGCCCGGACTGTACCAGGCCGTATTCGGCCTCGGTGTTCAACATCTCGGCGATGAGCTTTGGCGCGCTCAGTCCCAACGCCATTCGGGCGCTCAATGCGGGCGCCAGGAAGGGCGGCTTCGCGCACGACACCGGCGAGGGCGGCGTCAGCCCGTATCATCGCGAGAACGGCGGCGACCTGATCTGGGAGATCGGATCCGGTTACTTCGGCTGCCGCACCCGCGACGGCCAGTTCGATCCCGAGCTGTTCGCACGCGTCGCCGGTGACGATCAGATCAAGATGGTCGAGCTGAAGATCAGCCAGGGCGCCAAGCCCGGCCATGGCGGCGTGCTGCCGGCCGCCAAAGTGTCGGAGGAGATCTCGAAGATCCGCGGCGTCGCGATGGACGAGGACTGCATTTCGCCGCCCTACCACAAGGCGTTCTCGACCCCGATCGAGATGATGCGCTTCATTGCCGAGATGCGGCGGCTGTCCGGCGGCAAGCCGACTGGCTTCAAGCTGTGCATCGGCCATCCGTGGGAGTTTCTGGCGATCTGCAAGGCGATGCTGGCGACCGGCATCACCCCGGACTTCATCGTGGTCGACGGCAAGGAGGGCGGTACCGGCGCGGCGCCGCTCGAGTTCATGGACCATCTCGGCATGCCGATGCGCGACGGCATCAATTTCGTCCACAATGCGCTGATCGGCGCCGGCCTGCGCGGCAAGATCAAGCTCGGCACCGCCGGCAAGATTGCCACCGCGTTCGACATGGCGCGGGCGATGGCGCTCGGCGCCGACTGGTGCAATTCGGGCCGCGGCTTCATGTTCGCGCTCGGCTGCATCCAGTCGCTGAGCTGTCATACCGACCGCTGCCCGACCGGCGTCACCACCCAGGAGCCGAACCGTTATCGGGCGCTGGTGGTGCCCGACAAGACCGAGCGGGTCTACAACTATCACCGCGCCACGCTGCACGCCCTGACCGAACTGATCGCCGCCGCCGGTCTCGACCACCCGCAGGACGTCCGCCCGTATCACTTCTCGCAGCGCGCCTCGCCGTCGGAGGTGGTGTCGTTCGCCGAGCTCTACCCGACGCTGCGCGACGGCGAGCTGCTGCACGGCACCGACGATGCGCGCTTCAAGCGGGCGTGGGCGATGGCGCGCGCGGAAAGCTTTGCGCCGGTGGCGTAGTTTTCGTCATTGCGAGCACCCGGATCGGCGCTTCGCGCCGTCCGAGCACAGGCTTCGCGAAGCAATCCAGAACCTCAGTGCACGGCGCTGGATTGCTTCGTCGCTGCGCTCCTCGCAATGACGGAGGCCTCAGAATTCCCCGTGCAACCGTCCGGAGAACACCGAGACCGGGCCGCGGTCGGCGTTGAAGGCGGGGTTGACGATGTATTGGTAGTCGGCCGTTGCGGTCCAGGCAGCCGTGATGGCGTAGGCATAGTAGGTTTCCAGCACGCGCTCGCGCCGATAGGTCAGCGCGCCGTCGCCGATCAGCGGGCCGAGGCCGCCCGCGGCGATGAAGTCGCGGTGATCGCGCGACAGCCCGTTACTGGCCCCCGCGATGCCGATGACGTCGTCGGGCCGGCCCCAGCGTGCGCCGCGAATCGAGACGCCGCCGGAGACGCTGTCGTCGATATCGGTGAACGCCATGATCTCGTTCTTGCCGTTGTTCCAGCTCCAGCGCCCGAACAGGCCGAGATCGGCGGTGACGGCCTGTTCCAGATTGAACGCGCAGCCATATTTGATGCGGCCCTTCCGGGTCTGGCTGATGTCGACGCCGAACTGCGGATTGCCCAGCGTCTCGCGATAGCTGCCGGCGAACACGCTGTTGATGAAGCCGAGCGTGCGCAGCTTGCCGGGCTGGCCGAACAGCGTGTAGCGCGTCTCCAGTTCGGCGACGTATTCGCCGCGACGCAGCACCCGCATGTCGAAATTGTTCGAGTTCGATTCGGCGTCCATCAGGAAGTAGCCGGCGCGGAGCGCCCATTGCTTCTGGTTCAGTTCGGCGGTGGCGCCGTAGCTCAGCCCGAGCTTGTCGGCGGAGTAGTCGAACGCGCCGGACGCCCAGATCGACCAGTTCATGAAATCGCGACGCGGGTCGTGGGCGTAGCTGTTGCCGTCGAACACGTCGAGCACCGAGAACCGGCCGACCTGCAAGGTCAGCCGCGAGATGTCGGCCTTGCCGGACAGCTGCGAGGCGGAGGAGCCGAACTGCTCCTGCTCGCCGCCGAGCCCGAAAGTTTGGCGCAAATAGAATCGGGATGGGCTGAAATGCGGATAGGCGAACCCGGACTTCTGCCCCTCGCCATTGGGAAAGCCGGCGACGCCGACGGTGTCGCTCAGCCCATAGCCCTGCAGGAATTCCGGGTTGAGATACAGCTCGCCGCCGTCCCACAGCCGAACATTGGCGAACAGGCTGCTGCTCCAGGTCGACTTGAACTGGCTGTTGGGTGCGAGGCTGTTGGCGCCGCTATACGGCGCGCGGAACGACGGATAGCCTTGGCCAACCACGGTGGTCTGGCCGTGAACTTCCCAGCGGTCGGATTCCGGATCGGCCACGGCGGCGAACGGCACCGTGTCGCGGCCGCCGAGCCAATCGAGCCGCCGGTTGAGGCCGACGCGGATGGTTTGCAGGCTCAGCGCCGTCTCGTAACGGCCGCCACCCGGCAGCGCCACCGAGGCGTGCTGATAGTCGCTGTAGAGATATTCGATCCGCGCGCTCCAATGCGGCGTAAAGCCGTATTCGAGGCCGGCGCCCGCCACCCAGCCGACCCGGCCGTTGAGCGTCTTGTCGGATTCCGGATCGGTCAGATAGCGCTCGTGCGCATAGGCAAGGCCGCCGGTGACGTAAGGCAGCCACCGGCCGACCGCGATGCCGAGGCGGGCCCGCACGCTGCCGTAGAAATCGAGATGCTGCAACTGCGATGGCGTGCCGCTGAATTCCGACAGCACGGCATTGGCCGGCAGATAGCTCGGAAACGAGATGTCGGCCTCCAGGCCCAGCAGCACGCCGGAGCGTGTCAGCCAGTTGTATCCCGCCTGCGCGCCGGCGGTGACGCCGCCGGATCCGTTCGACGCCTGGGCGGTGAAAGCAGGATCCAGCAGGGTGGCGTCGGAATGGCCGCGCAAGTATCCGGCATGGGCGCCGACATAGAATCCGCTCCAGTCATAGGCCGGCGCCGGCAGCGCCTTGAGCGCGAGCAGATCCGCCGCCGCGGCCGTCTGCGGCAGCACCAGGGCGCCGAGCGCGGCGCCAGCGAGCCAGCTTCTGACGAGACCACGCGACGGCAGCGACGAAGCGCTGCGTGCGGTCAGAGTGGCGGGAGGCAGCACGCGGGCTGCTGATACAAGGCGCTGGCGAAAGTTCATCAAATGACCCGACTGGTAGAATACTACGTGCGACGAGCTGTCGCTTCATCAGTTGGTTGCATGTGCGAGCAGCTCGCAAGCTGACGATAGTCGAGGTCGTTGTCACTGATTTGACTTCGGATCGAAGCAATGCCGGCAATTGGCCGCCAAGCTGATCATCCGGCGTGCGCGACCCTGTACTCTGGAATAGTTCAAAGGCACAAGCGCGCGGTGCGATGATGTAGCAAGCGATGCGCATCTCTCAGCCGGGCGTGGCGGATTGGCCACGACCTTTTGCCCGGCTGCCGGCTGATGGACGGTCATTGCTGCGGCAGCTTGCAGGCCAGCGTTCAGGCCTTCGGCTTTGTCTCGAAGGCGCCGAGGTCGAAGCGGTCGACGTCGCCTAGCAACTCGCAGAATGTCCGCGCGCCATGGTCGAGCAGCCGTCGCCCCTTATCGGCGGTGGCGCCGGTGGCGTCGCCGATCGCGCCGCTCGGATGCAGGTCTTGCGCCGCCCAGGCGAACGGCGCCGGCCGCTGCGCCGATAGAAAGCGGAAGTCCCGCTCCATCGCGCGCGTGGTCGGCCGGAAGTCCTGGAGACGGTCGGTGCGCACCAGCTCCGGCGCGTGCGCCAGCATGATCGAGGTTTCGATCGCGCCGCCATGGATGCCGTGGCGCAGCTCGTCGGTCTCGAACAAGCCGTCCGGCGTGCCGAACCGCGCCCAGCCGGTGGTCACCGCCAGCATGCCGTGGCGCACCCGCAGCTCCTGCGCCACCAGCCCCATGGCAGCGCTGTTGCCGCCATGGCTGGTCACCATCACCAGCTTGCGCACGCCGGCACGCGCCACGCTGTCGCCGAGCTCGGTCCAAACCCGCAGCGCGGTCTCGGTATGAAGCGTCAGCGTGCCGGGAAATGACAGATGCTCCAGCGACAGCCCGACCGGCTGCAGCGGCAAAAACGTCACCGGCAGCTCCGCCGGCAGCAGTTCGCGGACCCGCGCCAGATAGGCTTCGGCAATATGCACGTCGGTGCCGAGCGGCAAATGCGGGCCGTGCTGTTCGGTGGCAGCAAGCGGCAGCACGGCGATCCAGCGCGCCGGCTCGGCGGCCTCGATCTCCGGCCAGCGGATCGCGGTCCAATCGTGGGGCGGCATTCGGGTCATCGGCGCGCGGCAGCCATTCGCATCGGTGGTTCAAATGCCGGCATTGTTTCGCTATCAATCCTCGACCGGACACAACCGCGCCGCCTCGCCGCACCCATCATGGGGCAAAACGAACGACGGAGTCCAATCATGCCCCCCGCCTTCCTGCTGCGAGCGTTAACCGGAGCCGTCGTCGCGGCCTCGTTGGCGCTGCCGGCGCTCGCCTCGCCGCCGCCGGCACCCGCAAAGCCGGCCGAGACGCCCGCCCCGCCCCCGCCGCCGAAGAAGCCCGCGCCGCCGGTGGCGCAGCCAGCCCGCAAAGTGCCGGACGGCGGCTTCGACAAGGTGTCGTTCGGCACCAATTGGGTCGCCGAGGGCGAGCATGGTGGATTTTTCCAGGCGGTCGCGGACGGCACCTACAAGGCCTACGGGCTCGACGTCACCATCTTGCCGGGCGGCCCGAACGTCAACAACCGCGCGCTGCTGATGGCCGGCAAGCTCGATTTCTTCATGACCGCCAACACGCTGCAATCGTTCGACGCGGTCGCAAATAACGTTCCGGTGGTGGCGATCGCCGCAGTGTTCCAGAAGGACCCGCAGGTGTTCGTGACGCACCCGGAATCCAAGGTCGAAAAGCTCGAAGACCTGAAACGGCTGACGCTGTTCGTGTCCAAGGAAGGCATCACCAGCTACTTCCAGTGGCTGAAATCCGAATACGGCTTCGACGAAACCAGGATCAAACCCTACACGTCCAATCCACAGCCCTTCCTGATGGACAAGAACTCCGCCATGCAGGGTTACGTCACCTCCGAGCCGTTCGTGATCGAGCAGAAGGCCAAGTTCAAGCCGAACGTGCTGCTGCTCGCCGATTACGGCCTTGACGGCTATTCGACGCTGATCGAGACGCGACGCGAACTGATCGACAAGAACCCCGACATGATCCAGCGTTTCGTCGATGCCTCGATGATCGGCTGGTACACCTATCTGTATGGCGATAATTCCGCCGGCAATGCGATGATCAAATCGCTCAACCCGGAAATGACCGACGAGATGCTGGCCTATTCGGTCGACAAAATGAAGCAGCACGGCATCGTCGATTCCGGCGACGCGGTGAAGAACGGCATCGGCGCGATGAGCGACACGCGCTACGCCAGCTTCTTCGACAAGATGACGCGCGCCGGCGTGGTGCCGCGCGATCTCGATTTCCGCCGCGCCTATACGCTGCAATTCGCCAACAAGGGCGTCGGCGTCGATCTGCGGCCGAAGAAGTAGCATCGTGGCGGTGCCGCATTCTGTCGTGAGTTCGGACGCGGATGCGATCCGGTTGCGCGCGATCACCAAGACCTACGACAGCGGCGTGCTGGCACTCGGCCCGATCGATCTCGGCGTCGGCCGCGGCGAATTCGTATCGCTGCTCGGCCCGTCCGGCTGCGGCAAATCGACGGCGCTGCGGCTGATCGCGGGCCTGGCGACGCCCTCCTCCGGCAGCATCGAGGTCGCCGGCGAGGCGAAGCCGCCGCGCGGCGGCCACGCCATCGGCTTCGTGTTCCAGGAGCCGACGCTGATGCCGTGGGCCAGCATCACCGCCAATGTGGCGCTGCCGCTCGACCTCGCGCACACGCCCAGGGACGAGACGTCGCAGCGCGTCGCAGCGGCGCTGGCGCGGGTCGAACTGGAGCACTTCGCAGGCGCCTATCCGCGCGAACTGTCGGGCGGCATGAAAATGCGGGTGTCGCTGGCTCGCGCGCTGGTGACCGATCCGGACATCCTGCTGATGGACGAGCCGTTCGCGGCGCTCGACGAGATCACCCGCTTCCGCCTCAACGACGATCTGCTGGCGCTGTGGCGTGACCTCGGCAAGACCGTGCTGTTCGTGACCCATTCGGTGTTCGAGTCGGTGTATCTGTCGCAGCGCGTGGTGGTGATGTCGCCGCGGCCCGGGCGCATCGCCGCGGAGTTTCGTATCGATGCGCCGGAGCCGCGCGGCGAAGCGTTCCGCACCTCGGCGGACTACGCGGCGCAATGCCGGGAGGTTTCGCTGGCGCTGGCTGCAACCGGCGGCACGCGGGTGGTCGGATGAGCGCGGCGCGGCTGTTTCGCATCCTGCTGCCGCTGCTGGTGCTCGCCGTCGTGGTCGGCGGCTGGGATCTCATCGTTCGGATCAACCAGATCCCGCCTTACATCCTGCCCGGCCCGGGGTTGGTGCTGTCGACGCTGATCGCTGACTGGCCGGTACTGTTCGACTCGCTGCTGTCGACGCTGTGGACCACGCTGCAGGGCTTCGTCGCCGCCGCGGTAGGCGGCATCGTCTTGGCGCTGTTGTTCAACCTGTCGCGCTGGATGGAAGTCGCGCTATTTCCCTATGCGATCGTGCTGCAGGTCACGCCGGTGATCGCGATCGCGCCGCTGCTCTTGATCTATCTGCCGCAGGAAACCGCCGTGGTGGTGTGCGCCTGGATCGTGGCGTTCTTCCCGGTGCTGTCCAACACCACGCTCGGGCTGAATTCGGTCGACCGCAATCTCGCCGGGCTGTTCCGTCTGTACGGCGCGTCGCCTTTGCAGACGCTGTGGCGGCTGAAGCTGCCGGCGGCGCTGCCCTACATGCTCGGCGGCCTGCGCATCGCCGGCGGCCTGTCGCTGATCGGCGCGGTGGTGGCCGAGATCGCTGCGGGCTCGGCCGGCGCGGGTTCGGGATTGGCTTACCGGATTGCGGAATCCGGCTACCGGCTCAACATTCCGCGCATGTTCGCCGCCTTGCTGTTGCTGTCGGTGGCGGGCATTGTGATTTACGCAGCGCTGGCACTGGTGTCGCATCTGTTGCTGCGGCGCTGGCATGAGAGCGCCTTGGAACAAGAACCGTAAGGGAGCCAAGATGGCCGGGGATGCAGGGTCGGCGGACACGATCGATGTATTGATCTACGGGCCGCGCAAACCGGTGGTCGACGAAGGCTTTCCCGCCGGTTTTGCGCTGCATCGCTGCGAACAGCAGGCCGACCTCGAGACGCTGTCCGATGACGTGCGCGCGCGCATCCGCGGCGTCGCCGTCACCGGCCTGGTACCGACCAGCGCCGCGGTGCTGTCGCGCTTTCCCGAGCTCGAAATCGTATCCTCGTTCGGCGTCGGCTACGACCACATCGACGCCGCATGGGCGGCGCAGCATGGCGTCATGGTCACCAACACCCCCGACGTGCTGACCGAAGAAGTTGCCGACACCGCGCTGGGCCTCTTGATCGCCACGTTGCGCGAATTCATCCGCGCCGACAAATATGTCCGCGCCGGGCTGTGGGCGACCCAGCCCTATCCGCTCAGCGCCGGTTCGCTGCGCGACCGCAAGGTCGGCATCGTCGGCATGGGCCGGATCGGCCAGGCGATCGCGCGGCGGCTCGACGCGTCGCTCGTGCCGGTGGTGTATCACTCGCGCAAGCCGGCCGCCGGCGTTGCCTATCAGCATTATCCGGACCTCATCGCGATGGCCAAGGAGGTCGACACGCTGGTGGTGATCACCCCGGGCGGCGCCGCCACCAACAAGCTGATCAGCGCCGAGGTGCTGGCCGCGCTCGGCCCGCGCGGCGTGCTGATCAACGTCGCCCGTGGCTCGGTGGTGGACGAAGCCGCACTGATCGCGGCGCTGAAATCCGGTACCATCCTGGCGGCCGGACTCGATGTTTTCGCGGACGAGCCGAACGTGCCCGAAGAGCTGCGCACGCTCGGCAACGTCGTGCTGCTGCCGCATATCGGCTCGGCATCGGTGGTGACGCGCAATGCGATGGACCAACTGGTGGTCGACAATCTCAAGGCATGGTTCACCGGCAAGCCGCCGCTGACGCCGATCGCCGAAACCCCCGTCAAGGAGCGGTGACATGCTGGCGCGTCTCGGGATGGCATTGATGCTGCTCGCGGCGGGCGCGGCCGAAGCTCAAGACGCTTCGACGCTGAAGAAAGGCATGATCGGGCAGTGGGAGCTGTCCACCACCGAGCGCAGCAAGACCTGCGTGGTGACGCTGAAGCCAGACCCGGCGCCGACGCCGCAGGGCATGAAGCTGGAGCTCGAAGCCGGCTGCGCCGCGGCGCTGCCGTTCACCAAGGACATCGTCGCCTGGACCGTGAAGGGTCTTGACATCGTCCGGCTCGAAACCGCGGCAGGCGACCCGGTGATCGACTTCACCGAGGTGGAGAGCGGCATCTTCGAAGGCCTGCGCGCCAACGAGGGCGTCTACATCCTGCAGAACCTGGTGGCGGCGCGATCGCTGGCCAAATCGATGGACCAGATGATCGGCGACTGGTCGATGGTGCGCGGCAACGGGAGGCCGATCTGCGGCCTGACGTTGACCAACAACGAAGCGTCCATGGCCGACAATTTCGAGGCCTATCTCAAGCCGCGCTGCGAGCAGCCGGTGGCGGCCTTCGCGCCGACGATGTGGCGGCTGGAGCGCGGCGCGCTGTTGCTGATGGCGCCGTCGGGCGAGACCTGGCGGTTCGAAGCCGACGATAACGCGCAATGGCGCCGAAGCCCCGACAGCGCCGATCCGCTGATCATGCTGCGCCAGTAACGCCATCGTCCGCCTCGTACGATTACCAGGACGAGCGTTTCGGTAGCCGCTGGCGTTGCGTTGCTTGACCTTGATCAAGGAACGCGTACCGGGTCCGCCACCATCCTGCTTCCTCGGAGTTTGACGAGGGAGGATCAGGACATGATACGGCGTACCCAAGCAGCGTTCGCGGCGATGGCCACGGCGCTACTGATGACCGCAGTTCCGGCGCAAGCCCAACCGTCCCCGATAAGCGAGCAGGAGGCCCACGCCATCGGCGTCGAGGCCTATCTGTACTTCTATCCGCTGCTGACGATGGACATCACCCGCAAGCAGTCGACCAACATCGAGCCCGGCAAGGAATTCGGCAAAGGGCCGATGAACAGCTTCGTCAACGTGCCGGCCTATCCGCCGGCGGATTTCAAGACGGTGGTGCGGCCGAATTTCGACACGCTGTATTCGGTCGCCTGGCTGGATCTGACGCGCGAGCCGATGGTGGTGTCGGCGCCGGACACCGGCGGCCGCTACTATCTGTTGCCGATGCTCGATATGTGGACCGACGTGTTCGCGTCGCCGGGCTGGCGCACCACCGGAACGGCCGCGCAGAACTACCTGGTGACGCCGCCCGGCTGGACCGGCACCGTCCCGGCCGGGTTGCAGCGCATCGAGGCGCCGACGCCGATCGTCTGGACCATCGGACGCACCAAGACCGACGGCCCGCCGGACTACGCGGCGGTGCACCGCATCCAGGCCGGCTACGCGGTCACGCCGCTGTCAAAATGGGGCAAACCCGCTTCGCCGCCGGCCGCCCCCTCCGCCGCGGCCGCGATCGATCCGAGTGTCGACATGAAGACGCCGCCGAAGCAACAGGTCGACACGATGCCGGCCGCCGCTTACTTCGCGGCCGCGGCCGAACTCCTCAAGCTGCACCCGCCGCACATCACCGACCAGCCGCTGATCGCGCAACTCCGCCGGATCGGGCTCGAGCCCGGCAAAAGCTTCGACCTCGACAAGTCCGATCCGGTTGTCCGCAAGGCTTTGGCCAGTGCTCCGGAAGATGGCCAGCATCTGATGGCCTGGAAGGTGCCGACGCTGGCGCGGATCGCCAATGGCTGGACCATGAACACCGACACAATGGGGGTGTACGGGTCCTACTATCTGAAGCGCGCGATCGTCGCCCAGGTCGGGCTCGGCGCCAACATTCCCGAAGACGCGATCTACCCGATGAATCTCGCCGACGACACCGGCAAGCCGCTCGACGGCTCCAGCGCCTACGTGCTGCATTTCGACAAGGGCGCGACGCCGCCGGCGCGCGCGTTCTGGTCGGTGACGCTGTACGATGCGGATGGCTTCCAGGTCGCCAATGCGCTCGACCGCTTCGCGCTGTCGAGCTGGATGCCGCTGAAGCCGAATCCCGACGGCTCGCTGGACCTGCTGATCCAGAACCCGAATCCCGGCCCCGACAAGCAGGCCAATTGGCTGCCGGCGCCGAAAGGCCCGTTCAATCTGGTGATGCGCCTCTATGCCCCCGCAGCCGACGCCCTGACCGGCAAATGGAATCCGCCGCCGGTGCGGCGGGTGCAAGCCATCTCCGGGTTGGGGGCGCAGTAGTCGCGCGGCGCGGGCGGTGCGGCGAGGCCGCAAAGGCGTGGATGGCCGGGACAAGCCCGGCCATGACCACGAGCTAAATCATGATCTGATCATCGGGGCGTATCGAAGTCATCAATGCGCCGCCCCACCCTCTCCGTCATCGCCCCCGAAAGCGGGCGACCCAGTATCCCAGAGCGTTCGCTTGATAAACCGGCGCACCGCCGTACTGGATCCTCCGCTTCGCGGAGGATGACGGCTGTAAGTGTGTTATCTCCGGGTGATCAACGGCTACTGGTGAGGAGGCGCGAAGCGCCGTCTCGAACCATGAGCGCCACAGGCTCCGCGCCTGCGGCCCATCCTTCGAGACGCCCGGCTGCGCCCTTCGGGCTTCGCCGGGCTCCTCGGGATGAGGCTGGGTGAGTGGCTGAGCCGAGTACGTAGTTGCGCTTGCCCGCTCAGATCCCCGCCATCATCACGTATTTGATCTCGACATACTCTTCCATGCCGTGATGCGAGCCTTCGCGGCCCAAACCTGACTCCTTCACGCCGCCGAACGGCGCGACTTCGGTGGTGATCAGGCCGGAATTGACGCCGACCATGCCGCTCTCCAGCGCTTCGGCGACGCGCCAGACGCGGCCAAGATCGCGGGCGTAGAAGTAGCTGGCGAGGCCGAACGGCGAGTTGTTCGCCAGCTTGATGACTTCGTCTTCGGTCTTGAACCGGAACACCGGCGCCAGCGGGCCGAAGGTTTCCTCGTGCGCCACCAGGGCATCGGTGCGGACGTCGGCCAGCACGGTCGGCTCGAAGAAGGTGCCGCCGAGCGCGGCGCGCTTGCCGCCGGTGATCACCTTGGCGCCGTGTTCGACCGCGTCGGCGATGTGCCGCTCGGTCTTCTCAACCGCGGCTTCGTTGATCAGCGGCCCCTGCGTCACACCCTGCTCGGTGCCGTCGCCGATCTTCATCGCTTTGACCTTGGCGGCGAGCTTCTCGACAAAAGTGTCGTAGACGTCGTCCTGCACATACAGCCGATTAGCGCAGACGCAGGTCTGGCCCATGTTGCGATATTTCGACACCATCGCGCCCTCGACGGCGGCGTCGATGTCGGCATCGTCGAATACGATGAACGGCGCGTTACCGCCGAGCTCAAGGCCGAGCTTCTTCACGGTGCCGGCGGATTGCCGATACAGGATCTTGCCGACTTCGGTGGAGCCGGTGAAGCCGACGAAGCGCACCGCCGGATGTTCGCAGAATACCTTGCCGATCGGCGGCGCATCGCCGGTGACGATATTGAACACCCCCTTCGGGATGCCGGCGCGCTCGGCCAACTCCGCCAGCGCCAGTGCCGAGAACGGCGTCTCTTCGGCCGGCTTCAGCACTACGGTGCAGCCCGCCGCCAGCGCCGGCGACACCTTGCGGGTGATCATCGAGTTCGGGAAATTCCACGGCGTGATCGCGGCGCAAACGCCGATCGGCTGCTTGATGGCGATCAGCCGCGCGTCGGCACGCTGGGTCGGGATGGTTTCGCCATAGACCCGTCGCGCCTCCTCGGCGAAAAACTCGATGTAGGCGGCGCCGATATCGACCTCGCCGAGCGCCTCGGCCAACGGCTTGCCCTGCTCGGTCGTGAGGATCAGCGCCAGATCCTCGCGATTGGCGACGATCAGGTCGAACCATTTGCGCATGATGTTGGAGCGCTGCTTGGCGGTGAGCTTGGCCCACGCCGGAAATGCGCGCTCGGCCGCTTCGATCGCGGCCGTCGCCTCAGCCGGGCCGAGGTTCGGGATGCGGCCGATCTCGCCGCCGGTCGCCGGATTGGTGACGGCGATCGATCCGCTGCCGGTCCAGGCGCCGTCGATATAGCACTGCTCGCGCAGCAGCGACGGATCCTTCAAACGGTCACGCAGGGAGGTCGCGGAGCCGGACTTGCGGGCAGCGGCGGTGGGGGACATGGGGGCACTTCCTCGAGATGGTGGCGGCGCGTTCAACGCGGTCGCGCCGACAATTGGCTCGCGGAAGTATAGACCTATCGGCATCGCTCCGCATCGACGACGCGTCGTCAAACGGCGGTGACCGATGCTGCGCCGCGGCGATCAGGCGGCGCGGTTGAACCAGGACTCGCGGCGGCTGAGCATGTGGTCGGCCGCAAGCCGAGCATGCTCCCAGCTTCGGGTCGGATAAAAGCGATATTCCAGTTCCGGTAGGTCGGCGCCGCCGCGGCGGCCGAACCAGCCCAGCCGCTTCGGACGGGTTTGCAGCGCCGCAAGCGCCATCGCCAGATTCTCGACGACATCGAACGCGAACATGCCGCCATCGACGGCGCGGCGCACTTCGTAAATGCCAGGTCCGATCGGGGCTTCGATATTACCTCGGCCGCCTTGCGGGTATTGTTTCCAGCCGCTCCAGGATGGGGTCATTGATGCTGCTCCGCCAGGTCATCGGCGCATTCGGTTGAGCGGATCTCGTCACGACTGCGGCCGCATTGTGAACCGCGAGCGGCGGCCTTCGTTCCGGTGACGCGGTGACGCAAGTCACTTTGGTTGCGGGCTCCTTAATCTGCGCGGCCAGATAGCTCGACCTTCACGACCGCGCGATCCGACACAGCGCTCAGCCGCTGCGCCGATCTCCCATCTTGCGCACGGCGTTCCCGGGCGGAACAATGCCGCTGCGACAATAAACCACATGGGAGGAAGACCACATGCACAGCGCAGAGATCGACCAATCACTGCAACGCTTCTGCGAAAGCGGCGACATCCCCGGCGTCGTGGCGATGGCGGGCAGCGCCGGCGAGACCTTGTATCAAGCCGCGTTCGGCCGGCGCGACCTGTCGAAGCCGCAGCCGATGACGCCGGACAGCGTGTTCTGGATCGCCTCGATGACCAAGGCGATCACCGCGGCAGCGGCGATGCAACTCGTCGAACAGGGTCGGCTGTCGCTCGACGAGCCGATCGGCAAGCTATTGCCCGATCTCGCGGCGCCGCTGGTGCTGGACGGCTTCGCGGACGACGGCACGCCGCGGACCCGCCCGGCCAGGACCGCGATCACGCTGCGCCAGCTGCTCACCCACACGGCCGGCTTCTGCTACGACATGTGGAATGCCGACATGGTGAAATACATGGCGTACCATGGCGTGCCCGGCATCATCGGCTGCCAGGAAGCCGCGCTGAAGACGCCGCTGGCGTCCGATCCCGGCACGCGCTGGGAGTACGGCATCAATATCGACTTCGCCGGCAAAGCGGTCGAAGCCGCCAGCGGCATGAAGCTCGACGCTTACTTGCGCGAGAACCTGTTCGCGCCGCTCGGCATGACCGACACCGGGTTCAAGATCACCGACGAGCAACGAAGCCGGCTGGTCGCAGTGCATACCCGCGGCGAGGACGGCGCGCTGACACCGATCGAATTCGAGGTCGCGCAGGAGCCCGAATTCCACATGGGCGGCGGCGGGCTTTACGGCACCGCGGCCGACTACTTGAAGTTCGCCCAGATGATCCTCAACAAGGGCCGCGGCAACGGCAACCAGGTGCTGAAGCCCGAAACCGTGGCGCTGATGAGCCAGAACCGTATCGGCGACCTCAACGTCACCAAGCTCAACTCGGCGATCGCCTTCGCCACCAACGACGTCGATCTCTATCCCGGCATGGACAAGAAGTGGGGCCTCAGTTTCCTGATCAACACCGAGGCAACGCCGGAAGGCCGCAGCCCCGGCAGCCTCGCCTGGGCCGGCCTCGCCAACACCTACTACTGGATCGATCCGACCCGCGACGTCTGCGGTGTGATCCTGATGCAGGTGCTGCCGTTCGGCGACACCAAGTGCCTGGACGCGTTTGCGGCGTTCGAGCGCGGCATCTACGCAGGCCTCTCCGCCGGTCAGAAGGCTGCCTGAAGTTTGCCGCACGCTCTGCGGCGGGGGGCTCGACATCCCCCGCCGCAGGCGCGACCATCATCAATCAAGACGTCGGCCGATCAAAACCGGCGCGCAAGGAGGAGACCAGGCGTGACTCACCAGACTTCAGGCGGCAACTCCTCCGGCAACAAGGCTCCAAGCTACGTTTGCGGCGTGTCCGACGTGCCGCTACTCGGCATCACCATCGGCCAGGCGCTCGACCTTGCCGCGCCGCAATGGCCGGAACGCGAAGCGCTGGTGTCGCCGAACCACGACGTGCGCTGGACTTGGCGTGAGTTTGCGCAGCGCGTCGATGCACTCGCCGCGGGCTTTCTCGCGCTCGGCCTGCAGCGCGGCGAACGCATCGGCGTGTGGTCGATGAATCGGCCGGAATGGACGCTGACGCAATTCGCTGCCGCCAAAGCGGGCCTGATCCTCGTGACGATCAATCCGGCCTATCGGCTGAGCGAACTCGAATTCGCGCTCGCCAAGGTCGGCTGCGCCGCGTTGGTGACCGCGACGGCGTTCAAGACCTCCGCCTATATGGAGATGCTGAACACGCTGCTTCCCGAGCTGGCGCGCTCGCAGCCCGGCGCGCTGACATCCGCCAAGCTGCCGCAACTGCGCGCGGTGATTCAAATCGGCGGGCCGAAGGCGCCGGGCACGATCGCGTTCGACGATGTGGCCACGATGGGGGGCGACCGCCATCGTCAGATGATCGCGCAACTCGCCGGCGAACTGCAGTTCGACGACGCGGTCAACATCCAGTTCACCAGCGGCACCACCGGCTCGCCCAAAGGCGTGACGCTGACGCATCACAACATCCTCAATAACGGTTACTTCGTCGGCCGCGCCATGAAGCTGACGGCACAGGACCGCATCTGCATTCCGGTGCCGCTGTATCATTGCTTTGGCATGGTGATGGGCAATCTGGCGTCAGTTACTTCCGGCGCCACCATGGTGTATCCGGGTGAAGGGTTCGATCCGCTGGCAACGCTGCAGACGGCAGCGCAAGAGAAATGCACCGCGCTGTATGGCGTGCCGACGATGTTCATCGCCGAGCTCGATCATCCGCAATTCGCCAGCTTCGATCTATCGTCGTTGCGCACCGGCATCATGGCGGGCGCGCCCTGCCCGGTCGAAGTGATGCGCCGTGTGAACGATGCGATGAACATGCGCGAAGTGACGATCGCCTACGGCATGACCGAGACCAGCCCGGTCAGCTTTCAGAGCGCGGTCGACGATCCGGAGGAACGGCGTGTGTCGACGGTCGGTCGCATCCATCCGCATGTCGAGGTCAAGGTGATCGATCTCGAAGGCCGCATCGTGCCGCGCGGGATGCGCGGCGAACTCTGCACCCGCGGCTACAGCGTGATGCTCGGCTATTGGGACGAAGCCGAGAAGACCGCCGACGTGCTCGACGCCGCCGGCTGGATGCACACCGGTGATCTCGCGGTGATCGACAATGAAGGTTTTTGCAACATCGTCGGCCGCATCAAGGACATGGTGATCCGCGGCGGCGAGAATTTGTATCCGCGCGAGATCGAGGAATTCCTGTATCGCCATCCGAAGATCCAGGACGTGCAGATCTTCGGTGTCGCCGACGAACGCTATGGCGAGGAGCTGTGCGCCTGGGTCCGCACGCGTCCCGGCGAGACCCTCACCGCCGACGACATCCGCGCCTTCTGCCAGGGCCAGATCGCCCACAACAAGATCCCGCGCTACGTCGAATTCGTCGACGAGTTCCCGATGACGGTGACGGGAAAGATCCAGAAGTTCGTGATGCGCGAGAAGGTGGAAGAGAAGCTCGGGCTGAAGGCGATGAAGACGGCGTAGTTAGTTCGACAATTTCGCGTTCGTCATTCCGGGTCGCGCGAAGCGCGAGCCCGGAATCGATACTCCCTGGACTCGCGGTGAGGCACGGCGGCGGCCCTTTGCAGAATTAGCAAAGACACAGGTTATGGATTCCGAGGTCGCGAGCTGCGCTCGCGCCCCGGAATGACAAAAGAGAGGCTGTGTTCAAAGGCCCGCCGTATCGACGCGAACTACACCGGCAGCCCGTGCTGCTGCGCCAGGTCCTTCAGCGACACTTGCGGTCTGGCGCCGATGTGCTGGATGACTTCGGCGGCGGCGAGCGCGCCGAGGCGGCCGGCATTCTCATAGCCGGCATTGCGCACCAGGCCGAACAGGAAGCCGGCGGCGAACAGATCGCCGGCGCCGGTGGTGTCGACGAGTTGCTCGATCGAGGCGGCCGGCACCAGCGTGACGCTGTCGCCCTCGACCACCGCGCAGCCCTTCTCGCTGCGCGTCACCACGCCGAGCGCGACGTCCAGGCCGAGCGCCTTCAGCGCGGTGTCGAAGTCCGAGGTCTGATACAACGCGTGAAGTTCCGACTCGTTGGCGAAGATCAGATCGACGGTCTTGCTACGCATCAGCTCGAGGAATTCGGCGCGATAGCGGTCGACGCAGAACGCATCCGACAGCGTCAGCGCCACCTTGCGGCCGGCGCCATGGGCAATCTTCGAGGCCTTCAGGAACGCTTCCTTGGCCTGCGGCGGATCCCACAGATAGCCTTCGAGATACACGATCGACGCGGCGGCGATTTGCGCCTCGTCGATATCGGCCGGCGCCAGATCCTGCGCGGCGCCCAAATAAGTATTCATGGTGCGCTCGCCATCCGGTGTCACCAGGATGTAGGAGCAGCCGGTCGCCGGGCCATCAGCCGCCGGCCTGGTATCGAACGCCACGCCGGCGGCGCGGATGTCGTGGGCGTAGAGCTTGCCGATCTGGTCGTCCTTGATCTTGCCGACGTAAGCAGTCCGTGCGCCGAACGATGCGAGGCCGACGATGGTGTTGGCGGCCGAGCCGCCGGAGATTTCCGTCGCCATCCCCATGTCGGCATAGATCGCCGCCGCCTGGGCCTGATCGATCAGCGCCATGCCGCCCTTTGCCATGCCGTGGCGGACCAGGAAATCGTCCTCGGTGCGCACCAGCACGTCGAACAGCGCGTTGCCGATGGCGAGGACGTCATATTTGGCTGGGGTCATCGAGATCTGTCCGTGGGGATGAGAGGGCGAGGCTTACTGACAGCAGCGGGCGCTGCGGCGCCGGCGCCGTGAAGGCGCGCCGGACTATCATGCCCGGGCCCATCGCAGCAAGCGCAGCTTGTTCCGACAATGGAACCAGGGCCACGACGGGAGACTAACCACCCGCCTCCAGGCGGCGGATGATATCGTCGAGCTGGTCGAGATCGGCGTAGCGGATCTGCACCGTGCCGGCGCCATCGTGATCGTCAATGGTCAGCTTCATGCCGAGCGCGTCGCTGATGCGCTTCTCGAGCGCAAGCGTATCGGTGTCCTTCGGTGCCTTCACCGTCGTCGCAGCGCGCGGCTTCTGCGGCTTGCGTTCCGGGACGCCCTCGTCATGTGCAAGCGCTTCGGTCTGCCGCACATTGAGCCCTTCGGCGATGATGCGCTGGGCGACGGCCGACGGATCCGGCACGCCGATCAGCGCGCGGGCATGACCCATGCTGAGATCGCCGGCGGCGATCAGCGCCTGGACGTCCTCGGGCAGCTTGGTCAGGCGCATCATGTTGGCGACGTGGCTGCGGCTCTTGCCGACGATCTTGGCGATGTCGTCCTGACTGCGCTTGAACTCGGTGGCGAGCGCGTGATACCCGAGCGCCTCTTCGAGCGGGTTCAGATCCTCGCGCTGTACGTTCTCGACGATTGCGATCTCGAGCGCCAGCGCGTCCGAGACATCGACCGGCACGATCGGTACTTCGTGCAAGCCGGCGCGCTGCGCCGCGCGCCAGCGACGTTCGCCGGCGATGATCTCGAAACGATCGCTGGCGCCCTTCACCGGCCGCACCACGATCGGCTGGATCACGCCATGCTGCTTGATCGACTCAGTTAGTTCGCTGAGTTCGGCGTCGGTGAAGTTACGCCGCGGGTTGCGCGGATTGGCCTTGATAAACTCGATCGGCACCTTGCGCTGACCGCGCGGCCGCTCGACATGCGCAGCCTCGCCGCCGACGTCTCCTATCAGGCTCGCCAGCCCCCGCCCCAACCGCGACCGCTGCTCATCGGCCATCGCCGTCTCCCTTGCCTTCACGTCGCTACTCCGCATTACATGGTCGTGCTTCGTCATCGCGGATGACGCAGAGTTGTTAGTTGCCGTTCGCGCTCCGCACCTGTGGCTCATCCTTCGAGGCTCGGGGCTGCGCCCCTCGCGCCTCAGGATGACGCTGCAGTTGACGGCGCGATCAAAGCGTTTCCGTCATCCTGAGGTGCGCGCCCTTGCGCGCCTCGAAGGATGACTACGCACGGCATTTCCGCGCGCGGTCATCGCCTCAATGCGTCGTGCGTAGTTCGCGTTCGCGCTGGATCACTTCGGTGGCGAGCTTCAGATAGGCTTCGCTGCCGACGCATTTCAGATCGTAGACCAGCACCGGCTTGCCATGGCTCGGCGCTTCCGAGATGCGGACGTTGCGCGGGATCATGGTGTCGTAGACCTTTTTGCCCATGAACTGGCGAACGTCGGCGACGACCTGGCTCGACAGATTGTTGCGGCTGTCGAACATCGTCAGCACGATGCCGTGAATGGTCAGCTCCGGATTGAGCGTCGAGCGCACCTGTTCGACGGTCTGCAACAGCTGCGACAAACCTTCGAGCGCGAAGAACTCGCACTGCAGCGGCACCAGGATCGCATCCGCGGCCGCCATCGCGTTGACGGTGAGCAGGTTCAGCGACGGCGGGCAGTCGATCAGCACGTAGGTGTAGTCGAGCGGCGGATCGATATCCTTGTTGAGCATCCCGATCGCGTCGCGCAGCCGGAACGCGCGATCGCGCGAATGGCCGAGTTCGAGTTCGAGGCCGGACAGGTCCATGGTCGAGGCGGCGATATGCAGCCGCGGGACCGCGGTCGCCACCACCGCGTCGCGCAGCGGCGCTTCGCCGGCCAGCACGTCGTAGGTCGAGGTGCTGCGATCGCGGCGATCGATGCCAAGGCCGGTCGAGGCGTTGCCCTGTGGATCGAGGTCGACGATCAGCACCCGCTCGCCGATCGCGGCCAGCGCGGTGCCGAGATTAATCGCGGTCGTGGTTTTCCCAACCCCGCCCTTCTGATTGGCGAGCGCGATAATGCGCGGACGTCCGGGCTCGGTCACTGCCCTATCCCCTTGATAAATCTCATCAATGATGGTCATGCGCGGAGTCTTTGCTGGCGGTGAGGGGTTGACGGTCAATCCTATCGAGGTCGACCACCCACCCTTGACCGCCCGTGAGGCTGGCGTGCAAGCGCGGCTCGATCTTCCAATACTTGGTAGCTTCCGTCAATTCCGCCTCTACATCTTGGCCCTTCAAAAACAGCACACGCGTGTTTTCGGACATCAGGGGTTGGGCGAAACCGATGAGTTGGTGTAACGGAGCGACCGCGCGCGCGGTGATGCAATCCAACGGCTTCGGAAACCTATCCACACTATCCCCGATGTCCCCCAGGATGACGGTGCCTGGAGACTGGGTCACGCGCAGCGCCTCGCGCAGAAACGCAGCCTTCTTGGCGATACGCTCGACCAGCGTGACGTGGCCCCCCACCTCGGCCATTGCGCAGGCCAGCACGATACCGGGGAAGCCACCGCCGCTGCCGAAGTCGAGCCAGCGGCGGGCGTCCGGAGCGATCTTCAGCAGCTGCAGCGAGTCGGCGACATGCCGGGTCCACAACTGGGGCAGAGTAGAGGGGGCGACGAGGTTCGTCTTCGCCTGCCACTGCCTCAGCAGATCGAGATAGGCCTCCAGCCTCTGCCCTGTTTCACGTGAAACAGGAGTGAGGGCTAAGGCAGTCGCCTTGTCGGCTTGATCCGGCCGGGTAGATGGCATCGTTGATTGCGTGCGGGTGGCCATCGGCCGTGAGCTCCGTCTGTAAGGACCTACACATAAGGTGCCGGCGTGATTCCGGCTACGCTTGAATGGGGCTACAGTTGCTTGCGTCGCCCTCACCCAAACCCTGACACGTAGGCGGAAGAGTCGGCGCGAGGGCGCTTTGGGAGGTAAAACGTTGGTCGGAAGGCTGATTGGTTGGTTTAGGCCAGTCTGGGGCGTTCGGCGTAGCGGCTCAGGTAGCCTCGAAATCCCGAATCCAGCTGAACGGAACGACCGTCATACGAGCACAGCCTGGTCCTTCTCCCGCTTGCGGAAGAGGTGGGGTAGACGCCTCGCTACCGTTAGATAGATGGCGCGCCATGTTTCACGGTGAAACAGGGCAAGATGGTATGCGTTTCACGTGAAACAGCTATGGAGCCCCTGACACCCGAGGTTTCCGTGCTTCACGTCGGATGAAAGCGGCAAGAATACCCAACGCCGCCGGCGTGATCCCGTCGAGCCGTCCCGCCTGCCCGACCGTATGGGGGCGATGCCGCTCCAAGCAGGTGCGGGCCTCGTTCGACAAACCGGGCACTTCTGCGTAGTCGATATCGACCAGCGATAGGCTCTCGTCGCGCCGAAAAGCTTCGACGTCGGCCTTCTGCCGCTCCAGATAGACGTCGTATTTGGCATCGATCTCGACGTGGCAGGCGATGGTGGGCGAAACGGCACCCAGTTCCGGCCAGATTGCCCTCACCTGCTCCCAGCCGATCTCCGGGTAGGATAAGAGATCGAACGCCGAGCGGCGCTGGCCATCGCGATTGAGTGCGAGCCCATGTCGGGCGGCTTCGTTCGGGGTGATCGAGAGCGATCGCGCCAGCGCCTTGGCGTCGGCCAGCGCGGCCATCTTGGACCGGTGAAACGCCGCTCTTTCCGTCCCGACGCAGCCGAGCGCCAAGCCGCGGCCGGTCAAGCGCTGGTCGGCATTGTCGGCGCGCAGCGTCAGGCGATATTCGGCCCGTGAGGTGAACATCCGGTACGGTTCGGTGATGCCGCGGGTCACCAGATCGTCGATCATCACGCCGAGATAGCCATCGGCGCGGTCGAACACCGCCAGATCGCCTCCCCCCGCACGCAGCGCCGCATTCAATCCTGCGACCAGTCCCTGCGCGGCGGCTTCTTCATAGCCCGTCGTGCCGTTGATTTGGCCGGCCAAAAACAGCCCCCGCAGCCTCTTGGTCTGCAGCGTCGGCTCCAGCTCGCGCGGATCGACGTGGTCATATTCGATCGCGTAGCCCGGCCGGATCATCACGGTCCGCTCCAGACCCGGAATCGTGGTCAGGATCGCGCGCTGCACCTCTTCCGGCAGCGAGGTCGAGATCCCGTTGGGATAAACGGTCGGATCGTCGAGGCCTTCCGGCTCCAGGAAGATCTGATGGCCGTCGCGGTCGCCGAACTTGACGATCTTGTCCTCAATCGATGGGCAGTAGCGCGGCCCGGTCGACTGGATCTGCCCCGAATACATTGGCGAGCGGTGCACATTGGCACGGATCACCTCGTGGGTCGCTGGCATCGTCCGGGTGATGCCGCATTCGATCTGCGGCGTGGTGATGGCGGCGGTCAGCACCGAGAACGGCTCAGGCGGATCATCGCCCGGCTGCATCTCGACCGCGCCCCAGTCGATGGTCCGGCCGTCGAGCCGCGGCGGCGTGCCGGTCTTGAGACGGCCAAGCCTGAAGCCCAGCGTCTCGAACGAGGCGGAGAGGCCGAGCGCGGGCGCCTCGTCGATCCGGCCGGCCGGCCAGCTTTGTTCCCCGAGGTGGATCAGGCCGCGCAGAAAAGTGCCGGTGGTGATGACCACCGCGCCGGTCGTCAGCTGCCGACCATCGGCGAGGCGGACGCCGGTGACGCGGCCGTCGGCGGACAGCAACGCATCAGCCTCGCCCTCGACCACCTTCAGATTGGCAATCGCCTGGATCGCGGTCTGCATCGCCGCCGCATACAGCTTACGGTCAGCCTGGGTCCGCGGTCCGCGGACTGCCGGACCCTTGCGGCGGTTGAGCATCCGAAACTGAATGCCGCCGGCGTCGGCGACACGGCCCATCAGCCCGTCGAGCGCATCGACCTCGCGAACAAGGTGCCCCTTCCCAAGTCCGCCGATCGCCGGGTTGCACGACATCGCTCCCACCGTGGCGAAACGATGAGTGACCAGCGCGGTGCGAGCGCCAGTCCGCGCAGCTGCAGCCGCAGCCTCGCAGCCGGCATGACCGCCGCCAATGACGATGACATCGAAAGTTGTCTGCATAGCTGGCTTCTAGCGCACCAGCGCTCTACTTTGAAGCGGTATCAGCTGGACCGCGTGGTGGCTTGTTTCACGTGAAACATAAGCGGACGCGACGACGGCATCTGTTCCCCCGCCGTCTATTTCCCAATACAGAAGCGCCCGAAAATCTCGCCCAACACGTCCTCGACATCGACCCGCCCGAGCAAACGCCCCAGCGAGCGGCTCGCGAGCCGAAGCTCTTCCGCCACCAGCTCGGGCTCCAGCCCGGGCTTCATGCTGCATTGCAACATACTCGCAGCATCCTGCAATGTAGCCCGGTGCCGATGCCGCGTAATGACGCCAGCTTCGCTTGATCCAAAATAGTCCGCCGCGAATTGCTGCAGCGCAGCAATCAACAGGTCGATCCCCTCGCCTGTTGCCGCCGAAATCCGAAGCCTGATGCCAGCATCCGCCGAAGCAGTTCGATTCACGTCCGCCTTGGTCTGCAGACGCCAAACCGTGCCGTCCGGCCATGACGGCCGCGCCTCGCCGCGCCCATCGTCCAGCCACAACACCAGATCCGCGTCGCCGACCCGGGCCTGGGCGCGACGGATCCCCTCCTGCTCGACCGGATCGGTGCTGTCGCGAATGCCGGCCGTGTCGAACAGCGTCACCGGATAGCCGCCGAGGTCGAGATGCACCTCGATGACGTCCCGGGTCGTGCCGGCATGCGGCGACACAATCGCGACCTCGCGGCGCGCCAGTCGGTTCAGCAGCGTCGACTTGCCGACATTCGGCGCGCCGGCGATCGCAACCACCAGCCCGTCGCGCAGCCGTTCGCTCTTGCTCTCGGCTGCGAGAACCTCTGAAATTTCGCTGTGCAACTCTGCGATCTTGCGAAACGCCAGCGCCATCAGGTCGCCCTGCACATCGCCCTCGTCGGAAAAATCGATCCCCGCCTCGATCAAAGCCGCCGCCTCGATGATCTGCGCACGCCATTGCCGGGCGCGGTCGCCGAGCAACCCGCCGAGCTGCCGCATCGCCTGGCGCCGCTGCATCTCGGTGTCGGCATGGATCAGATCGTCGAGCCCTTCCGCCTCGGTCAAATCGAGCTTGCCGTGCTCAAATGCGCGCCGGGTAAATTCGCCGGGCTCCGCTGGCCGCACATCGTCGAACGACGACAGCGCCGCCGTCAGCGATGCCAGGACAGCGCGGCCACCGTGAATGTGAAACTCGGCGACGTCCTCGCCGGTCGCACTGCTCGGCGCCGGAAACCACAGCACCAGGGCGTCGTCGATCGGCCCGCCGCTGTGCGCGCGAAGCGCGGCTTGGCGGGCCGTTCGCGGCGGCGGCAACTCGCCCGCCACCGCCTTCAATACCTCTCCAGCCCGCGGACCGGACATCCGCACGATCGCGATCGCCGACGGCAACAGGCCCGTGGCGAGCGCGAAGATGGTCTGGTCGTTTGCATGCATGCGCTGTCTTGCCGGGCTACGCGGCCCGGCGCAACGCCGAAACAAAAAGGGCGCCCGTTTCGGGGCGCCCTTCGTATCGTTATGGTCGCCGACGATCAGGTGTTCATCGACTCGAAGAACTCGGCGTTGCTCTTGGTGTTGCGCAGCTTGTCGAGCAGGAAGTCGATCGCGTCCATGGTGCCCATCGGGTTGAGGATGCGGCGCAGCACGTACATCTTCTTCAGCACCTGCGGATCGGTGATCAGCTCTTCCTTGCGGGTGCCGGAGCGCGAGATGTCGATCGCCGGGAAGGTGCGCTTGTCCGAGACCTTGCGGTCAAGGATCAGTTCGCTGTTACCGGTGCCCTTGAACTCTTCGAAGATCACTTCGTCCATGCGCGAGCCGGTGTCGACCAGCGCGGTGGCGATGATGGTGAGCGAGCCACCCTCTTCGATATTTCGCGCGGCGCCGAAGAACCGCTTTGGGCGCTGCAGTGCGTTGGCGTCGACACCGCCGGTCAGCACCTTGCCGGAGGACGGCACGACGGTGTTGTAGGCGCGGCCGAGGCGGGTGATCGAGTCGAGAAGGATCACGACGTCGCGGCCGTGCTCGACGAGCCGCTTGGCCTTTTCGATCACCATCTCGGCGACCTGGACGTGGCGCACCGCCGGCTCGTCGAAGGTCGACGACACCACCTCGCCCTTCACCGAGCGCTGCATGTCGGTGACTTCTTCGGGCCGCTCGTCGATCAGCAGCACGATCAGATAGCACTCGGGATGATTGGCGGTAATCGAGTGTGCGATGTTCTGCATCAACACCGTCTTACCAGTGCGCGGCGGCGCGACGATCAGGGCGCGCTGGCCCTTGCCGATCGGCGCCACGATGTCGATGACGCGGGCCGACAGATCCTTGCGGGTCGGATCGTCGATCTCGAGCCGGAAGCGCTCGTCCGGAAACAGCGGCGTGAGGTTGTCGAAATTGACCTTGTGCTTGGACTTCTCGGGATCCTCGAAGTTCAGCGTGTTGACCTTGAGCAGCGCGAAGTAGCGTTCGCCTTCCTTCGGGCTGCGGATATGGCCCTCGATGGTGTCGCCGGTGCGCAGACCGAAGCGGCGGATCTGCGACGGCGAGACGTAGATGTCGTCCGGGCCTGGCAGATAATTGGCATCCGGCGAGCGCAGGAAGCCGAAGCCGTCGGACAACACCTCGACGACGCCTTCGCCGATGATGTCGGTCTCTTTCGCCGACAGCTGCTTCAGGCAGGCGAACATCAGTTCCTGCTTGCGCATCGTGCTGGCGTTCTCGACCCCCAGCTCTTCCGCAAACGAGACGAGCTCGGCCGGCGTCTTCGCCTTGAGGTCTTGAAGTTTCATTTCCCGCATTGGGATAGTCCTGTGGAAAAGCGAGAGAGGGGATTCGTCAGCGGAAGAGAGCGGCGACTGGAAATACGGGGAGTCCGCAGGTCTTCAGGTCGACGACGTCTTGAGCAAGGAAGGTGCGAAGAGGCTTCAAACCCGATGCGGCGGCCGGCCAAAACGGAACCGGATCGCAACCACATTCGCCTGCTTTAGGTGGGACGCCCGAACTATAGAAAATCAACGGATGCTTCGCAAGGCGTTCGATATCGCTGCGCCGCCCGATTTTGCGGCATCAGAACGGCTTCACCACCACGAAGATCACCGCGCCGATCATCAACAAGGTCGGTACTTCGTTGATAATCCGATAGAATTTATGCGATCGCGTGTTCCGATCTGCGGCGAAATCGCGCACGTAGCGGCCCAGCAGAACGTGAATCACGGTCATCAGCACCACCGCGGCGAGCTTGGCGTGAAACCAGCCGGCGACGAAATAGCCCTGCTGCCAGGCGATCACCAGGCCCGCCACCCAGGCCACCATCATGGCCGGGTTCATGATCGCCCGATACAGCCGTCGCTCCATCACCTTGAAGGTTTCGGACTGCACCGACCCAACCTCGGCGGCGCAGTGATAGACGAACAGCCGCGGCATGTAGAGCATCCCGGCCATCCATGAGATCACCGCGACGACATGCAGAGCCTTCACCCAGAGGTAGACGTCGGTCCAGTCGAGCATGGGGTCGCCAATCGCGGAGCAGTCGCGTCCCGGATCGGAACCGATGTTCCTCACCGCGCGTTACTCGAATGCGCGATGACGGACTTTTCCGCAAGCTCCACCCTTCTAAACAATATTTATAGATTCTTAGGGTTTGAGTCGTAGTGAACGTGAATAGTGCCGGCGCAACGGATGCCCCGGCTTGTCCTTGTGCGATTCACATTTGCACAGGCTGCGGCCGGCGCTGTCCCAGACGCGCCGAACGCTGTGCGACGGCCTGACTCGGCCTTTTGTCGTCGCTTTATCAAGAGACAAATCCACATTCACCCGTTAACCTCGGCTTCATCCCGAGACACTTTCCTCACCCCGAGGCCTGTGAAGAAAACGCCGGGTTATCCCGCCCGGTCCGGCCGCGGCGTCGCAATCCGGCGGCGTTCGCCCCGTTGTTCACAGGATACACAGGGTCATGATGCTGACCGACGGCAGCTATTTTCACCTCCATCTGGTGTCGGATTCGACCGGCGAGACCCTGATCACAGTGTCCCGCGCGGTCGCGGCGCAATACGCCAACGTCAATGCGGTCGAACACGTCTACCCGCTGGTGCGCAGCCAGAAGCAACTCGACCGCGTGCTGCAGGAGATCGAGGAATCGCCGGGCATCGTGCTGTTCACTTTGCTGGAGGGCGAACTGGTCAGCCGGCTCGAAGCCAAATGCCAGGAGATCAACAGCCCGAGCCTGTCGATCATCGGCCCGGTGATGCAGCTGTTCGAAGCCTATCTGGGCGCATCGACCACCGGCCGGGTCGGCGCGCAGCACACCCTGAATGCCGAATACTTCCAGCGCATCGACGCGCTGAACTATTCGATGATGCACGACGACGGCCAGCACGTCGAAGGCCTGGAAGAAGCCGACGTAGTGCTGGTCGGGGTGTCACGCACCTCGAAGACGCCGACCTCGATCTATCTGGCGAATCGCGGCATCCGCACTGCCAACGTGCCGCTGGTCGCGGGCATTCCGATTCCGCATCAGCTCGAAACTTTGAAAAAGCCCCTTGTGGTCAGCCTGCATGCCTCGCCCGAGCGGCTGATTCAGGTGCGGCAGAACCGCTTGCTCAGCCTCGGCGCCGGCACTGGCAACGATTCCTATATCGACAAACAGGCGGTGACCGACGAAGTGTTGCTGGCACGCCGGCTCAGCGCCAAATATGGCTGGGCGCTGCTCGACGTCACCCGCCGATCGATCGAGGAAACCGCCGCGGCGATCATGAAACTGCTCGCCGATCGGCAGCGTCAGAGGATGTCGGAATGACACTGTGGCTGGGGCCGCATCCGCTGGTGCTGGCGTCGCAAAGCCGCGCCCGGCAGGCGCTGCTGACCCAGGCGGAAATCCCGTTCGAGGCGATTCCCGCCGATATCGATGAGCGCGGGATTGCCAAAGCGTCGGGCCTGTCCTCGCCCGGTGAGATCGCCGGTCTGCTGGCGCGCGAGAAGGCGGCGTTCGTCTCGAACCGCCATCCCGGCCGCCTGGTGCTTGGCGCGGATCAGACCCTGGCGCTCGGCGCTCGCGGCTTCAACAAGCCGGCCGATCGCGCCGAGGCCGCCAAGCAGCTGCGCGAACTCGCCGGCCGTCGCCACGAGCTGCATTCGGCGATCGCGCTGGTGCGTAGCGGCATCACGCTGTTTTCCGATGTGGTGATTGCCCGCATGACGATGCGGCCGCTGACCGACGACGAGATTTCCGCCTATCTGGATCAGGCCGGCGACAAGGCGCTGTCGAGTGTCGGCGGCTACCAGGTCGAAGGCCTCGGCGTGCATTTGTTCGACGGCATCCATGGCGATCACTTCACCATTCTGGGCCTGCCGCTGTTGCCTCTGCTGGCATTTCTGCGTAGCCAGAAATTGCTGACGTTCTAGGGAGCAGGCGAAGCAATGCTGGTGCTCGGGCTGACCGGGTCGATCGGAATGGGCAAGTCGACCACCGCCAAGCTGTTCGAAGAGGCCGGCGTGCCGGTCTATGATGCCGACGCCACCGTGCATAAGATCTACGAAGGCGAAGCGGTGCCGGCGATCGAGGCGGCTTTTCCGGGCACTGTCGTGAACGGCAAGGTCGACCGCGCGCTACTGTCCGCGAAAGTGGTGCACGACGCCGCGGCGATGAAGCGGCTCGAGCAGATCGTGCACCCGATGCTGCGCTCGCATCACCAAACCTTCTTGGACGACGCCGAATCGTCCGGCGCCGCCGTCGCGCTTGTCGACGTGCCGCTGTTGTTCGAGACCGGTGGCGAGAAGCGGGTCGATGCGGTGGTGGTGGTCACCACTTCGCCGATCGTGCAGCGCGAACGCATTCTGGCGCGAGAGAACATGACGCCCGACAAGCTCGACGCCATCCTGGCGCGGCAGATGCCGGATGCCGAAAAGCGCAAGCGCGCCGATTTCGTGGTGGATACCTCGCACGGGCTCGACCCGGTGCGGGCCAGAATCCAGGAAATCCTCGCCGCCGCTGCTAAGATGCCGCGACGCCGGCCGTGAGTCGGCGAGCTTCGCTGTTGCCGGACTGCTGATCTGTCATGCGTGAAATCGTTCTCGATACCGAAACCACCGGCCTCGATCCGCTCCGCGGCGATCGGCTGGTCGAGATCGGTTGTGTCGAGATCTACAACCGGATGCCGACCGGCCAGACCTATCACCAATATATCAATCCCGAGCGGGACATGCCGGCCGAGGCCTTCGCGGTGCACGGGCTGTCGGCCGAATTTCTCGCCGACAAGCCGCTGTTCGCGCAGATTGCTGATCAGTTTCTCGATTTCATCGGCGACGCGCCGCTGGTGATCCACAACGCCTCGTTCGACATCAGCTTCATCAATGCCGAACTGGCGCGGCTGTCGCGCGTGGCGATCCCGCGCGAGCGGCTGGTCGACACGCTGCTGCTGGCGCGGCGCAAGCATCCGGGCGTGTCCAACCGTCTCGACGATCTGTGCTCGCGCTACGCCATCGATAATTCGCGCCGCACCAAGCACGGCGCGCTGCTCGACGCCGAACTGCTGGCCGAGGTCTATATCGACCTGATCGGCGCGCGGCAGTCGCAGCTGATTCTCGCCGAAGTGCCGACGGAGCATACTGGCGTCGGCGGCGACACCCCGCGCCGGCAGCGGCCGATCGCGCTCGTGCCACGGCTCACCGCGAGCGATCTGGAAGCCCACCGCGCCTTCATCGGCCTGATGGGCGAGAAGGCGATCTGGAACGAGTACACGGCCGGCGCCTGAGCGGCCGCGCCCCGGTTCGTCCGGGCATCCAACGCCAGCGCATCACCCCCAGAACGCAAATGGCCGGGACAAGCCCGGCCATGACAACGTTTGGATCGAGGCCCGAGCCGAATCTCAGCTCGGCTGACCCTGAGCGCGCTCGAGGTTCTGGCGATACAGGCCGACGAAATCGACCGGGTCGAGCATCAGGGGCGGGAAGCCGCCGTCGCGGACCGCGGTGGCGATGATCTCGCGGGCGAACGGGAACAGCAGCCGCGGGCATTCGATCATGATCAGCGGGTGCAGATTTTCTTCCGGAATGTTGACGATCCGGAAGACGCCCGCATAGGCGAGCTCGAAGCTGAACAGCACGCTGCTGCCGGATTCGGCCTTGCCTTCGATCGACAGCGTCACTTCGTATTCGGTGTCGGCCAGCTTGTTGGCGCCGACATTGATCTGGATGTTGATGGCCGGCTGGTTCTGCTGCGGCGCCAGCGAGGCCGGGGCGTTCGGGTTCTCGAACGACAGGTCCTTGGTGTACTGCGCCAGCACGTTGAGTTGCGGAGGAGCGCCCTCGGGAGGAGCACCATTGCCATTGGTCATCGAAATTCTCCTGGAGCGCGGGAGGCTGTGGCCGCAGGGCGGCATCCACGCGGATAAGCGGGTGAATCTGTCGGCGAGTGGCTAACATAGCCGCGCCGCCATCCACAAGGTCGACCGACGTGCTAGCGCCGCCGATCGCCGGTTGCGTCGGGCCGCCAAGACGACCGGTCGGTCACGTCTAAATCACTGGCGCCGTGAACTTTCTTACAATGATCCGGTTTCCCAGTTGCGACGAAGGGCCTACATTCGGCCGGATCGTGGCGCGGGCGCGACGGGACGGCACTTGCCAACTGGCCCGGCTGTGCCAAAACGCGGCATTGGACGGGCCGAGTTCCTCCCTACATGTGGAGCTGGCCCATCGTGAATTTGGGCCGCCGGTCCGCAGGCGCATTGTGCGCCGGGTCCGGCGCCGATGAGAAAGTGAAGCGACGTGGATATCTACACCATCATCTTCCTGGCACTTGCGGTGTTCATCTTCCTGCGTCTGCGCAACGTGCTGGGTCAAAAAACCGGCAACGAACGTCCGCCGTTCGATCGTGCCGCGGCGCGCGACGTGCTGCCCGGCAAGCCGGACACCAATGTGGTGCCGATGCCGGGCTCTGTGATCGATCAGGCACCTGCCGCGCCGAGCGCCGACGTGGTGCCGCCGTCGGATCGCTGGAAGGGCATTGCCGAGCCCGACTCGCCGCTCGCCCACGGCCTCAATGCCGTGTTGCTGCAGGACTCCTCGTTCGATGCCAATCATTTCCTGACCGGCGCCAAAAGCGCGTACGAGATGATCGTGATGGCGTTCGCCAATGGCGATCGCCGTTCTCTCAAGGACCTGCTGTCGAGCGAGGTCTATGACAGCTTCGACGCCGCCATCAGGGAGCGCGAGAAGAACGAGTACAAGACCGAGACCCGCTTCGTGGCGATCGAGAAGGCGGAGCTGGTCGGCGCTGAAGTCCGCGATCACACCGCACAGCTCACCGTGCGATTCGTGTCGCAGATGATTTCGGTGACCCGCGACAAGACCGGCGCGGTCGTCGATGGTACCCCCGACAAGGTTTCGGACATCACCGACGTCTGGACCTTCGCCCGCGACATCAGCTCGCGCGATCCGAACTGGAAGCTGGTTGGCACCGGCGCCGGCCAGTGAGCCGCGCGGCGCACCGCGCGCCGTCTGGGTGCGCGGTGCCCTCGCCGCGCTGCTGTTGACGCCGTTGTCGGCGGACGCTGCGCCCCGGCACTCTGCGCCGAAGCATCATCATCACGCCAAACGGCACGTCCAACCAGTTTGGCCGATCGAAATTCCCGGCGCCCAATACGCGCCGGTGAGTTGGGATCAAGTCGCCGGCTGGAATGACGACGACCAGCTCGCGGCGTTCAAGACCTTTCGGGTCAGCTGCCGGCCGATCCTGGCGGCTCGCAGCAAAACCGTTTCCGACAGCAAGCCGCTCGGCGCCTCGCTGGCCGAGCCATGCGCCGCGGCGCGAAACGCCGACGTCACCGGCAATGCCGCGGCTCGCAAGTTCTTTGAACAGCATTTTCTGCCGGTGGAGATTTCCCGGCTCGGCGAGGAGGCCGGCTTCGTCACCGGATACTACGAGCCGGTGGTCGAGGGCTCGCGGGTGCAGACCGACGTCTACAACGTGCCGGTCTATCGCCGGCCGTCGAATCTGTTCGTGCGTGGCTACGCGCAGGACGCCGCACTTCCAAACGGTGGCCCGGTGTATCGCAAGATCGGCCGACGCAAGCTGGTACCGTATTACGACCGCGCCGCGATCGAAGACGGCGCCGTGGCTGGCCGCGGTCTCGAGATCTGCTGGCTGAAGAGCCAGACCGACTTGCTGTTCTCGCAGATCCAGGGCTCGGCACGCGTGAAGCTCGAGGACGGCAGCGTGGTCCGCATCAATTACGATGCACATAACGGTTACCCCTACACGCCGGTCGGCCGCGTGCTGATCGATCGCGGCATCATCCCCAAAGAGCAGATGTCGATGCAGCGCATCCGCGAATGGATGGACGCCAATCCGGACGGCGCCAAGGAGCTGCGGCGCGCCAACCGCTCCTACGTGTTCTTCCGCGAGGTCAAGCTGAAGGACGACGACGAGGCGGTCGGCGCCCAAGGCGTGCCGCTCACCGCCGGCCGTTCGATCGCCGTCGACAAGGCGCTTCACGTCTACGGTACGCCGTTCTTCATCACCGGCGAATTGCCGGTCGAGTCGGCGAGCGCCAGGACGGGATTTCGCCGGCTGATGGTGGCGCAGGATACCGGCTCCGCGATCGTCGGTCCGGCACGCGCCGATTTGTATTTCGGCGCCGGCGCTGCGGCCGGTGCGGTGGCCGGCCGGATGCGACACCCGATTCGTTTCGTGATGCTGATGCCCAAGAGTCTTGATCCATTGGCGCGCGGCCGCACCATGCCCCTCCCCGACCCGCGGCCCTCGGCGAAGATCGCCAAGCTGTTTCCGCAGACACCCGTCAAGGCTTCCCCGTCGGCTCAGCCGGAGACCAAGCCCGCCGACGCAACGGCGAGCAATCCTCCGATCTCGCCCGCCACCCAGGCCGTGCCGACGCCGCAGACGCGCCCGGATCCGCCGCCGGCCGATGCGGCAAAGCGCAAGCCCAAGCCTGAGCCCAAGCGTTCCGACGCACCGTCTCCGCAACGGCCGGCGCCGTGATCGCATGAAGCGAGTCATCCCTCCGGTCGATCCACCGGCCTCGCGCCGCAAGCGTCAGCTCAGCGAGGACGAGCGCGCGCTGTGGGACAGCGTCGCCAAGCAGGTCAAGCCGTTGCGCGGGCGACCGCGGCTGACCCGCATCGAACTGACTGCAGCCCCGGACGCACCCGTCGCAAAGTCGACTGCCCCGCCGCCATCGCAGCAGCCGATCAAGCGCCCGGCCAAACTCGCGGCGCCGATGAGTCCGCCACCGCTGGCGACGCTCGGCCGCCGCGAACGCTCGCATCTGTCGCGCGGCCGCAAGGATATCGACGCCCGGATCGATCTGCACGGCATGACCCAGGCGCGCGCCCATCTCGCGCTGCTGCGGTTTCTGCAGCACGCCAGCCACGACGGGCTGTCGTTCGTGCTGGTGATCACCGGCAAAGGCGGACGCCCCGGCGACGGCGAACGCGGCGTCCTTCGCCGCCAGGTGCCGCACTGGCTGAGCCTGCCGGAATTCCGCAGCTACGTGATCGGCTTCGACGAAGCCGCGATCGGCCACGGCGGCGAAGGCGCGCTGTATGTGCGGGTAAGAAGGGCGCGCAGTTAGTTAGCAAGCTCGGGTATGGTTAGTAAGCCTTGGATCTCATCCGGCGACGTATCCCCATCCACCGCCGTCATCACCCGCGCATGCGGGTGATCCAGTATCCCAGAGCATCTGTTACTTAGCAGCAGAACTGGATCGCCCGGTCGAGCCGGGCGATGACGTAGGAGAGTGGGGAGAGGCCGGTAGGTAGCCGAAACGCATCACGACCCCACGCCCGTCATTGCCGGGCTTGACCCGGCAATCCATCGTCTTGCGAGGAACGATGGATGCGCGGGTCAAGCCCGCGCATGACGTTTGTACTTGGAGTAGGCACTCTGCGTCATCAGCGGCTCGAGCCGATCACGTCTATTCCCCACCCACCTACAAAATAAACCGGCTCAGATCCGTGTTCTTCGCCAGGTCGCCGACGTTCTTCTGGACGTAGTCGGCGTCGATGCGGATGGTTTCGCCGCCGCGGTCGGGGGCCACGAAGGAGATGTCGTCGAGCACGCGCTCCATCACGGTCTGCAGCCGCCGCGCGCCGATGTTCTCGACCGTGGAGTTGACCGCCACGGCAACGTCGGCGAGCGCATCGATGGCGTCGTCGCCGAATTCCAGTGTGACGCCTTCGGTCTGCATCAACGCCACGTATTGCTTGAGCAGCGATGCTTCCGGCTCGGTCAGGATGCGGCGCATGTCGTCACGGCTGAGCGCGCTCAGCTCGACGCGAATCGGCAGCCGGCCCTGCAGTTCCGGCAGCAGGTCGGACGGCTTGGCGATGTGGAAGGCGCCCGAGGCGATAAACAGGATGTGCTCGGTCTTCACCGCGCCGTGCTTGGTGGTGACGGTGGTGCCTTCGATCAGCGGCAGCAGATCGCGCTGCACGCCCTCGCGCGACACTTCTCCGCCAGAGCGGCCGTCGCGCACGCAGATCTTGTCGATCTCGTCGAGGAAGACGATGCCGTTGTTCTCGACCGCGGCGATCGCTTCCTGCACCAGCTGATCGCCGTCGAGCAGCTTGTCGGCTTCCTCGTTCACCAGGATATCGTGCGATTCGGCGACGCTCAGCCGGCGGGTCTTGGTTCGGCCGCCCATCTTGCCGAAGATGTCGCCGAGCGAGATTGCGCCGATCTGGGCGCCTGGCATCCCGGGAATCTCGAACATCGGCGCTCCGCCGCTACCGCCCTGGGTCTCGATCTCGATTTCCTTGTCGTTGAGTTCGCCGGCGCGCAGCTTGCGGCGGAAGGAATCGCGGGTTGCCGGGCTCGATCCTGGGCCGACCAGCGCGTCGAGCACGCGCTCCTCGGCGGCGACCTGGGCGCGCGCCTGGACATCCTTGCGCTTGCGCTCGCGGACCTGCGCGATCGCGACTTCGACGAGATCGCGGATGATCTGCTCGACGTCGCGGCCGACATAGCCGACCTCGGTGAACTTGGTGGCTTCGACCTTGAGGAATGGCGCGCCGGCGAGCTTCGCCAGCCGCCGCGCGATCTCGGTCTTGCCGACGCCGGTCGGGCCGATCATCAGGATGTTTTTCGGCAGCACTTCTTCGCGCAAGGACCCTTCGAGCTGCAGCCGCCGCCAGCGGTTGCGCAGCGCGATGGCGACCGCGCGCTTGGCGTCGGCCTGGCCGACGATGAAGCGGTCGAGTTCGGAAACGATTTCGCGGGGGGAAAAGTCGGTCATGGGGCCTACGTAGGGTCGGTCGGAGTGAGGAGCAAGCGGTGAGATGCAAGCAGTCAGATGCAAAGCTGTTAGATGATGGGCGGTCCCGCCTGCCACTGCCGGATGGCATCGGATGGATAGATCAGCATGATGACGTTGAGGGTCAGATTGTCGCGGATGTGCAGCCCGACCAGCACTTCGAACACGACCGCAATGGCGATCGTCACCGCGACCGGCAACCGCCACGCCAGCAAGAAGCCCACGATCATCGCACAGGTATCGGCGACCGAATTGACGATGCTGTCGCCGTAGTAATCGAGCGAGATCGTGCCGGCGCGGTAGCGCTCGATGATGCAGCTGGAATTCTCGGTCAGCTCCCAGGCGCCTTCGATCAGCACCGCCGCGATCAGCCGCGCCGCCCACGACCACCGCGGCAGCACGAGCCGCGTGCCGGCGTAGAACAGGAAGCCGTGGATGATGTGCGAGAACGTATACCAGTCGGTGAGGTGCTGCGAATTCTCCGAGCTCTGCACGACGCCGTGCCACAGCTTGACGGTGCCGCAGGTGCAGATCGGCACCCGCCCCATCGCGTACAGCGCCGCGGCCTGCACGCAAAGCAGGCCAATAACGACCAGCAGCGCCCGGCGGACCGGCAGGCCGGCCGCGGACGCACCCGGCCGTTCGGCCCGCGCCATGCTCATGCGGGCAGCGTTTCGATGGTGAGATTGCCGTTGGTGTAGACGCAGATCTCGGCCGCGATGCCGAGCGATTTGCGCACGATGGTCTCGGCGTCCTGATCGGTGTCGATCAGCGCTCGGGCGGCCGCCAGCGCGTAATTGCCGCCGGAGCCGATCGCCATCACGCCGGCTTCCGGCTCCAGCACGTCGCCGGTGCCGGTCAGCACCAGCGACACGTCCTTGTCGGCGACGATCATCATGGCTTCGAGCCGCCGCAGATAGCGGTCGGTGCGCCAATCCTTGGCGAGTTCGACCGCCGCGCGGGTGAGCTGGCCGGGATATTGTTCGAGCTTGGCCTCGAGTCGCTCGAACAGCGTGAAGGCGTCGGCGGTGGCGCCGGCGAATCCGCCGATCACCTCACCCTTGCCGAGCTTGCGGACCTTCTTGGCGTTGGCCTTGATGACGGTCTGGCCGATCGAGACCTGCCCGTCGCCGCCGATCACCACCTTGCCG
This sequence comes from Rhodopseudomonas palustris, assembly GCF_003591005.1. GTDB lineage: Bacteria > Pseudomonadota > Alphaproteobacteria > Rhizobiales > Xanthobacteraceae > Rhodopseudomonas > Rhodopseudomonas palustris_K. Next base: position 155,763 of record NZ_QYYD01000007.1, on the reverse strand, counting down.
CCCTTGCGGACGGTCAGAATGGTGGTGCCGTGCCAGACCTGCGGAGCGGCCTCGCCCGAGGAAGAATGAATGTTCATGGCAATCCTTTCGCGAGCGCTGATCTAGGCACGACCGGCCGCCGATGCAAACCGCCCGGCAAGTGGCCGATGCGGCGGGCGAATTCCAGTCACCATAGGACGAAGATCGGGACGCGGTTGCGCCGCGTGCAGTAGCGAAGCCGTCATCCGCCTGTTAAAAGGGCGGCGTTTTTCAAGGAGTGTCCGCTTTGATGCGCACGGCGACGATCAAGCGCAAGACCCGCGAGACCGACATCGAGGTGACCGTCAACCTCGACGGCACCGGCGTGTCCAATTCGGCGACCGGGATCGGCTTCTTCGACCACATGCTGGAGCTGCTGGCCAAGCATTCGCGCATCGACATCACCGTCAAGGCGGCCGGCGATCTGCATGTCGACTTCCACCACACCACCGAGGATGTCGGCATCGCGCTCGGCCAGGCGGTCAAGCAGGCGCTCGGCAACATGGCGGGGATCACCCGCTATGCCAGCATGCTGATGCCGATGGACGAGACGCTGACGCGGGTGGTGATCGACGTCTCCGGGCGGCCGTTCCTGGTGTTCAAGGCCGAGTTTCCGCGCGACAAGATCGGTGAGTTCGACACCGAGCTGGTACGCGAATGGTTCCAGGCCTTCGCCATCAACGCGGGCGTGACTCTGCATGTCGAGACCCTATATGGCGTGAACAGCCACCATATCGCCGAGTCCTGCTTCAAGGGTCTGGCGCGGGCGCTGCGTGCCGCGGTGGCGATCGATCCGCAAACGGCAGGCGAAGTGCCTTCGACCAAGGGGCAGCTCGGCGGCTAGCGCCGTCCAGCGGAGACATCGGATGCCGGTCTACACAGTTCATGCGCCCCCGGACGGCGACGAGCGCAGCGCCGCGCCGGACCGTTTCGTGTTCGTGCGCGACGGGTTCTACTTTTGGGCGTTCGTGTTCGGTCCGTTGTGGCTGCTGACCAAGCGGTTGTGGCTGGCGCTGCTCGGTTATCTGGTCGTGTCGGTGGCGGCGGCCATGGCGCTGAGCGCGCTCGGCGTCGTCGGCCTGCCGCGTGTGCTGGTGCTGCTGCTGATCGCCGTGCTGCTCGGGCTTGAGGCCGGCAGCCTGTGGCGCTGGACGCTGCGCCGCCGTGGCTGGCGCCAGCTCGACGTCGCGATCGGCGACGATCTGCCGGCTGCCGAGCGGCGGTTCTTCGATCGCTGGTCCGGCCGTCAGGGCACCCCGGTCAGCTTTTCGCTGCCGGTCGACCGCGGCGCCCCGCCGCCGCCCCGCGGCATCCCGCTGCCGGCGTCGTCGATCCATGGCGATATCGTCGGCTCGTTTCCGCGTCCGGGAGGGCTGCGATGAGCGTCGCTATTGTCGATTACGGCTCCGGCAATCTGCACTCCGCCGCCAAGGCGTTCGAACGTGCGGCACGGAGCATGGAAATTCCCGAGAAGATCATCGTCACCCGCGATCCCGAGCAGGTGTTTCGCTCCGACCGCGTCGTGCTGCCGGGCGTCGGCGCCTTCGCGGACTGCCGCAAGGGACTGGACGCGATCGACGGCATGGTCGAGGCGCTGAACGAGACGGTGCGGGTCAAGGCGCGGCCGTTTTTCGGCATCTGCGTCGGCATGCAGCTGATGGCGACCCGCGGCAAGGAGCACGTCACCACCGAGGGCCTCGGCTGGATTCCCGGCGACGTGGTCAAGATCGCGCCCCAGCAGGACGATCTGAAGATCCCGCACATGGGCTGGAATACGCTCGACGTGCTGGCGGATCACCCGGTGCTGGAGAAGCTGCCGCTCGGGCCGAAGGGCCTGCACGCCTATTTCGTGCACTCCTTCCACCTCGCCGCCGAGAACCACGCCGACGTGCTGGCCCGCGCCGACTATGGCGGCCCGCTCACCGCGGTGGTCGGCCGCGACACCATGCTGGGCACCCAGTTTCACCCGGAAAAGAGCCAGCGTTTCGGGCTGGCTCTGATCTCGAATTTTCTGAAGTGGAAGCCGTGAGCATGACGATGCGGCCATACCTCCGGAGCGCGCGATGGCGCTGCTCCCCTCCCCCTTGCGGGGAGGGAGCCTGCCCCGGACTTGATCCGGGGTCGGGGGTGGGGGTCCGCGAGTCCGGCGCGCGTGGCTTACCCCCCACCCCAACCCTCCCCCGCAAGGGGGGAGGGAGCGAGCTCCTGCGATGATTCTCTTCCCCGCGATCGATCTCAAAAACGGCCAGTGCGTGCGGCTCGAACAGGGCGACATGGCGCGCGCCACCGTGTTCAACCTCGATCCCGCCGCGCAGGCGAAAAGCTTCGCGGCGCAGGGCTTCCAGTATCTGCACGTGGTCGATCTCGACGGCGCTTTCGCCGGCAAGCCGATGAATGCGCAGGCGGTCGAGGCGATGCTCAAGGTGGTGTCGATGCCGGTGCAACTCGGCGGCGGCATCCGTGATCTGAAAACCATCGAAGCCTGGCTCGCCAAGGGCATCAGCCGCGTCATCATCGGCACCGCCGCGGTGCGCGATCCGGCGCTGGTGAAGGATGCCGCCAGGCAATTCCCCGGCCGCGTCGCCGTCGGCCTCGATGCTCGCGACGGCAACGTCGCGGTTGAGGGCTGGGCCGAGAGTTCGCAGGTCACCGCGCTGGAGATCGCGCAGCGCTTCGAAGACGCCGGCGTCGCCGCGATCATCTTCACCGACATCGCCCGCGACGGCCTGCTGAAGGGCATCAACTGGGACGCCACGATTGCGCTGGCTGATGCGATCAGCATTCCGGTGATTGCCTCGGGCGGCCTCGCCTCGATCGAGGATGTGAAAACGTTGCTCAGCCCGCGTGCTCACAAACTCGAAGGCGCGATCGCCGGGCGGGCGCTGTATGATGGCCGGCTCGATCCGGCGCAGGCGCTGGCGCTGATCGGCGCCGCCAAGGCCGCGTAAGGACGCCGCGATGTTCAAGGTCCGCGTCATTCCCTGCCTCGACGTCAAGGACGGCCGCGTCGTCAAGGGCGTCAACTTCGTCGATCTGCGCGACGCCGGCGACCCGGTCGAGGCCGCGATCGCCTATGATGCCGCCGGCGCCGACGAATTGTGCTTCCTCGATATCACCGCCACCCATGAGAACCGCGGCATCATGCTGGACGTGGTGCGGCGCACGGCGGAGGCCTGCTTCATGCCGGTGACCGTCGGCGGCGGCGTCCGCACCGTCGACGATATCAAGACGCTGCTGCGTTCGGGCGCCGACAAGGTCTCGATCAATTCGGCCGCGGTGGCACGGCGCGAATTCGTCAAGGAGGCCGCCGAGAAGTTCGGCGACCAGTGCATCGTGGTGGCGATCGACGCCAAGCGGGTACCGAACAGGGACCGCTGGGAAATTTTCACCCATGGCGGCCGCAAGGGCACCGGCATTGACGCGATCGAGTTCGCCCAGGAGGTCGTATCGCTGGGCGCCGGCGAGATCCTGCTGACCTCGATGGACCGCGACGGCACGAGGGCCGGCTTCGACCTGCCGCTGACACGCGCCATCGCCGACAGCGTCGGCGTTCCGGTGATCGCCTCGGGCGGTGTCGGCAATCTCGATCATCTGGTCGACGGCATCCGCGAGGGCCACGCCACCGCGGTGCTGGCGGCCTCGATCTTCCATTTCGGCGAATACACCATCCGGCAGGCCAAGGATCACATGCTGCAGGCCGGTCTGCCGATGCGGCTCGATCCTTAGCCTCGATCTCTGGTTTCCTGTCGACCGGTGCGGTAATTTTGCATCGGCAGAACTGTAGAGTACGCGTATGGCCCGCTTCACCCTTCAAGACCTCGAAGGCGTCATCGACGCCCGGGCTGCCTCGAGCGGCGACGTCTCCTACACCAGGAAGCTGCTGGACAAAGGCGCCGAGCACTGCGCCAAGAAGTTCGGCGAGGAAGCGGTCGAGCTGGTGATCGCCACGGTCGAAAACGACCGCAACAATCTGATCGCCGAGGCCGCCGACGTGCTGTTCCATATGCTGGTGCTGCTGAAGGCGCGCGGCGTGACGCTGGGCGAGGTCGAGGCCGCGCTCGGCCAGCGCACCTCAATGTCTGGACTGGAAGAAAAAGCCTCGCGCAAACGCGAGTAAGCGCGGCTCCGCCGCAACGCCGTTCAACTCACTCATCGGCCGATGGCCGCAACAACAACAAAAGCCGCTACCGGACAACAAGGCGAGGACGACGCGATGGACGCCAGGTCGGAACTGCACCACTACAACCCCTACCGCACCTTCTCGCGGTCGGAGTGGGCCAATCTGCGCCAGGACACGCCGATGACGCTCGACGCCGCCGAGATCGCGGCGCTGAAATCGATGCACGACCGGCTCGATCTCACCGAGGTCGAAGAGATCTATTTGCCGATGTCGCGGCTGCTGTCGATCCATGTCGCCTCGATGCAGCAGCTGTACTACGCGCAGCGCCGCTTTCTCGGCGTGGTCGAACGCAAGATGCCTTATATCATCGGCGTCGCCGGTTCGGTCGCGGTCGGCAAGTCGACCACCGCGCGCGTGCTGCAGGCGCTGCTGGCACGCTGGTCGCCGCGCCCGAAGGTCGATCTCGTCACCACCGACGGCTTCCTGCACCCGAACGCCATTTTGGAGCGCGCCGGCATCCTGCAGAAGAAGGGCTTTCCGGAGAGCTACGATCTGCCGGCGCTGCTCGGCTTTCTCAGCGACATCAAGTCCGGCCGCCGCAAGGTCAAGGCGCCGATCTATTCGCATCTCACCTACGACATCGTGCCCAACAAGTTCACCGTGGTGGACCGGCCCGACATCCTGATCGTCGAAGGCGTCAACGTGCTGCAGACCGGCCGGCTGCCGCGCGACGGCCAGGCGGTGCCGGTGGTGTCGGACTTCTTCGATTTCTCGGTCTATATCGATGCCGAGGAGCCGGTGCTGCGCGACTGGTACATCCGCCGCTTCCTGGCGCTGCGCGACACCGCGTTCCACGACCCGCGTTCCTACTTCCACCGCTACGCGCCGCTGTCCGACGAAGAGGCCACCGCCACCGCGATCGCGATCTGGGAGCGCACCAACCTCGCCAACCTCGAAGACAACATCCTGCCGACGCGCCCGCGCGCGACGCTGATCCTGAAGAAGGGCGCCGACCACGTGGTGGATTCGGTGGCGCTGCGGCGGCTGTAGAGTCAGCCAAAGTCTGCCGCGTCATTGCGAGCGTAGCGAAGCAATCCAGCTCCGTGCACCGAGCTGGATTGCTTCGTCGCTTCGCTCCTCCCAATGACCGCGGATGCATTCAACTGCAAGGGGAAGTAATTACGCCGCGTGTCGCGACGCATCGACGCCGAAGTGTTCGATGTAGCGGCTGCTGATGGCCGAGACCGGCATGATGATCAGCACGTCGGTGGTGCCGAACTGGTGGTCGATCACCGCGCCCTCGCCGATCGTGGCGCCGAGGCGCAGATAGCCTTTGATCAGCGGCGGCAGCTCGCGCAGCGCGGCCTTCTGGTTGACCGCCTCCTTCGGCATCCGGTTCATCTCGACATAGCGTGACGGATGCGCCTTCGCGCGCCAGGCTTCGGGCGCGGCCGCGTAGTGGTGCAGGAACGACAGCGGCAATGCGAGGCGCTCCGGGTCGGTGCCGTCGAAGCTGGCGCAGCCGATCATGACGTCGATGCCGTGCTGGCGCACATAGCTCCAGATGCCGTGCCACAACAGTTCGACGGTGCGCTTGTTGCGGTACGGCGGCAGTACGCAGGAGCGGCCGAGCTCGAGGAAGCGCAGCTGCGGATGCCGCGCGATCATGCCGTCGATGTCGAACTCGTTCTGCGTGTAGAAGCCGCCGTGGCGATCGGCGATGTCCTGGCGAAGTAACCGATAGGTGCCGACCACCGGCTGCTTCCCGCTGAGCGACGGCTTGGCGGCGTGATCGATCACCAGCAGATGGTCGCAGATCTTGTCGAACGCGTCCTTGTCGCGTTGCGCCAGCAGCGTGGCGGCGTCGGCGATCGCGGTGCCGTCCTTATAGAACACGCGGTAGCGCAGCTTCTGGGCGCGCTTGATGTCCTGCTTCTTCTGCGCCAGCCGCACTTCCAGCGCTCCGAGCCGGCCCAGCGTCGCCGGGGTCGTCGTCGGCTGCGCGATCGGCTTGCCGTGGTCGCCGATTTTGAGCGCCGGTTTGAACCAGGTGATCGCGGTCTGCGCCGCGGCGCCGGCCACCTCGGGGCGAAGTAGTTTGATGAGTTTTTTCGAGCGGGCGAATTGTTCGGTGTGCATGGCATCCTCGTGACCGCCTGCAACCGAATCGAATGGCGCGCGGCCGGCGCGCCTCAAAGATCACGGGGTTCCGACAGCGTTGTGACACATCGATTGCTGCCGCATGACACGCGGCTAAAGTGCGATGCTGATCAGCATGGCTGGTAACAGGTTGCCTGGCCTATGCCGCAATCTGCCGAGCGGCTGCGATATCGGCGAGCACGTCGGCGAGCTTGTCGCGGTCGACCGGTTTGATCAGGATGCCGTCCATGCCGGCCGCCAGACAGCCGGCGCGATCTTCGGCGAGCGTATTGGCGGTGAGCGCCAGGATCGGGGTCCTCGGCGCGGCGTGGCCGGCTTCCTGCTCGCGGATCTGCCGGCTCGCCGCGATGCCGTCCAGTACCGGCATCTGTACATCCATCAGGATCACGTCGAATGGCGTATCGCCGGTCAGCGCCGTCTGCCATTGCCGAACAGCCTGCGCGCCGTCGGCGGCCATCACCGCCCGATGACCGAGCCTGTCCAGCAGCGTGCGGATCAGCAACGCGTTGATGTCGTTGTCTTCGGCGACCAGCACCGACAATCCGCGCTGGCCGGGCGGCGCAGCCGCGCCGTTCGGCGGGCCGGCATCGGCGATACCGGGTGATACGACGTCGGGCAATGCCGCGCTCAGCCGCGCCGCCAGCGACGCCGCGCGCAGCGGCTTGACCAGATAACCAGTGAAGGCCGCCGGCAGTGCCGGCAGGAATTCGGACCGCGCCGACGGGGTCAGCAACACGATGCGCTGCTCGGCATGCGGTTCGGCGCTGCGCGCCAGTGCTTCGGCATCGGCCGCGCCGAAGCCGAAATCGATCAGCACGGCCGACCACGATCGCTCCGGCAGCAGCGCGTGCGCAGCGGCGATGTCGGACAGCACGCAGGTCTGGGCACCCCAGCGTTGCAGCCGGTGCTTCACAAGCATCGCCTCGATGGTCTGCGGCGCCGCGATCAGGATCGAGCGTCCGGACAGATCCGGCGCTGCAAATCCAGCGGCGCCGTCCTGCTCGGCGGCGCCGAGCGGCAACGACACCGTGAAGGTGCTGCCCAACCCAGGCTGGCTGTGCAGCGTGATGCGTCCGCCCATCCGGCGGACGATGCGCTCGCTGATGCTGAGCCCGAGGCCGGTGCCGCCGTAGTTGCGGGCAATCGCGGCGTTGGCCTGTTCGAACTCGCTGAAGATGCGCTCTTGCGCTTCGAGCGCGATGCCGATTCCGGTGTCGTGCACCACAAAATCGATCGCGCCGTCCTGTCCCGGCTCGACCACCAGGGCCACGCCGCCGTCGGAGGTGAACTTGATGGCGTTGCCGGCGAGATTGAGCAGCACCTGGCGCAGCCGCGCCGCGTCGCCGACCACCTGAGTCGGCAGACGTTCGTGCAGGTCCGCGGCGATCTCGAGGCCGCGCGCGTGGGCCCGTGGCGCCAGCAATTCGCTGACGTCCTCGATCAGAGGCGCGAGCGCGAATGGCGCCGCTGCGAGCTCGATCTTGCCGGCGTCGATTTTCGCGTAGTCGAGCAGTTCGTCGATCAGCGACAGCAGGGCTTCGCCGGACGTCTTGCTGGCGCGCACGTAGGTCTTTTGCTCGGCCGTGAGCTCGGTGTCGAGCAGCAGATTGCTCATCCCGATGATGCCGTTCAGCGGCGTGCGCATCTCGTGCGATGCCAGCGCCAGCAGCCGCGATCTGGTCTGCAGGGTCGCGTCGTGGTCATCTCCAGACTTCGGCGGCGCAAGCTGCAGCGCACGGGCGTGCTGCTCGGCGCCCTCCAACTCCCAATTGCGGTCGGTCAGCGCCTCATTGTGCAGGATTACACCGCGCAGCTGCTGGCGCACGTCGCGCAGCCGCATGCTCTGCACCGCCAAACCGAAGCATGCCAGGGCGAACAGGAAGCTGGCGCCGATCGCGAAGGCGTGCGGATCGTAGTTCGATACTTCGATGCGGCTGCCGCTGATGAAGCCGTAGGCTCCGAAAAACGCCGCCAGAAACACGAGGATCGAGCGAAGCGCCAAGGTTAGGCGCGGAAACCGGCGTGCGAAGGCGCGGCGTCGCAATCCGATTCGCAGCTCCTTCGTCATCCGCCCAACCTCCTGCACCTGCCTCCAATATTGGGGCCTCGGATTGCAAAGAGCTTGAATCCGGCGGCTGTTCCGCCAAGCAATGCCGGTAAGGTTGATCGAAGCTTAAAAGCCGTGAGCGAGCGAGGCCGTACTGATCGGTGTTGCGCGGTCCGACGCGCCGACCAACAGCGCGGCGGCTTCGCGTTCGGTGAAGCGGGTCGAGCGCACGTAGATCCGATAATCGGCGGCCACGGCGTCGTGCGTGAGATAGATCACAGACTCGGCGGCCGGCGGATGCGCCGCGATGCCGATCAGCCGGCTATCCGGCGTCGCCGCGCAGGCGCTGTGTTCGTCGCTGGCGCTGTCGTCAGAGATCGCGAAATCGGCTGCGTCGGGATCATCGACGATCTGCACCTGCACGGTGGCGCGGCTCGGATCGTCGGTGAAGCCGACGTGACGCTGGGCCATCCAGGACGCCGGCGCGATCTGCACGATGTGATCCCCGACGGCAATGCAGGGCTGCGGCCCGGCTGCCAGCTCGCTGTGCGCGAACAGCCCCAGCATCAGCAACGGGACGGTCGAAGCCAGAACTCGGAAACGCAACATCACGCCAACTCGCGAACGCAGCCCCGTCAAGCGGGCTATGGTTGGCGGAGCGTAAACAAAACTCGTTACCTTTAGGTTGATAGGCGCTTGTGGTGATTCACCATCACGCCGCGCGACGAACGTCTTCGCCCAGCGCCCGGTACGACAGCGCCTCGGCGAGATGCAGCCGGCCGACCTGCTCGCTGCCGTCGAGATCGGCCAGCGTGCGCGCCACCCGCAGCACGCGGTGATAGCCGCGCGCCGTCAGCCGCATGGTTTCGGCAGCCTCGCGCAGCAGCTTCAGCCCGGCGGCATCCGGCTGGGCGACGGTCTCCAGCGCGGCGGCTGGGGCTTCGGCATTGGTGCGGATCTGCGGCAGGCCGAGCGCCGCGTAACGGCGGCGCTGCACCTCGCGCGCCGCGGCGACCCGCGCCGCGACTTCGGCCGAGCCCTCGGCGGCGGGTGGCAGGATCAGGTCGGCGGCAGTGACAGCCGGCACCTCGATGCGCAGATCGATGCGGTCCATCAGCGGCCCGGAGATGCGCGACTGATAGTCGGCGCTGCAGCGCTCGACGCGGCCGCGCTTGCAGGCATAGCCGGGCTCGTAAGCGCGCCCGCAGCGGCACGGGTTCATCGCCGCCACCAGCATCACCCGCGCCGGATAGGTGACGCGGGCGTTGGCGCGCGACACCGCGACCTCGCCGGTCTCCAGCGGCGCCCGCAGCGAGTCCAGCACCCGCGGATCGAACTCCGGCAGTTCGTCGAGAAACAGCACGCCCTGATGCGCCAGCGAGATCTCGCCGGGCCGCGCCTTGAGGCCGCCACCGGTCAGCGCCGCCATGCTGGCCGAATGATGCGGCGCCCGGAATGGCCGCCGCGCCGTCAGCGCCCCGTCGCGGATTTCGCCCGCCACCGAGGCGATCATCGACACTTCGAGCAGTTCGGCCGGCGATAGCGGCGGCAGGATCGAGGGCAACCGCGCCGCCAGCATCGATTTGCCGGAGCCGGGCGAGCCGACCATCAACAGGTGGTGCCCGCCGGCGGCGGCGATCTCCAGCGCGCGCTTGGCGCTTTCCTGGCCCTTGATGTCGCGCAGATCGAGCGTTGAAGCTTCCGCCGCCTGCACCCGCGGTTGCGGCCGGCCGAGCAACTGCGTGCCTTTGAAATGATTGGCGAGCTGGATCAGCGACTGCGCCGCGATGATCTGCAGATCGGGGCTGGCCCAGGCGGCTTCCGAGCCGCAGGCGGCCGGGCAGATCAGCCCCTCGTCGCGGGCGTTGGCGGCGATGGCGGCGGGCAGCACGCCGGCCACCGGGGCAATCGAGCCGTCGAGGCCGAGTTCGCCCAGCACGGTGAAGCCGGCTGTCGCGTCGGACGGGATCGCACCGATCGCCGCCATCAGGCCGAGCGCGATCGGCAGGTCGTAATGGCTGCCTTCCTTCGGCAGATCGGCCGGAGCGAGATTGACGGTGATGCGCCGCGCCGGCAGCGCCAGCCCGGACGCGATCAGCGCCGAACGGACCCGCTCACGCGCTTCCGACACCGCCTTGTCGGCGAGGCCAACCACCGCGAAAGCCGGCAGACCCGGCGACACCTGCACCTGGACATCGACGGCCCGCGCCTCGATGCCTTCGAATGCCACAGTGGAAACGTGCTGGACCATGACGCCCCTCGCCGCCGCAAGGCTAGTCGGGTTCCGGAACCCTTACAAGAACATTAATAGAACATCGCTTTGGCAGAGCTTCAGGCCGTCGTCCTGGTTTTGGTCTCGCGGGCGATTTCGGTGAGATCGACCTCGAGCCGGGCCATCATCAACAATTGGACCGCGGCGCCGATGCCGAGATCCTCGGCCTGCTCGATTGCGAGATTGATCGTCGAGGCGAGATCGTCGATCGACGCGGCATTGCTGCCGTCCTCGGCAGACGACGCTCGCGCCGTATTGGTTTGCGATGACTTGGACGAAGTACCCATATGACCACCCGCGGTCCGACAGCAAAATACGACGCGCCGCCTCCACGTGTGCTGACATTCGGGAAGATCAGGACAACCGGCGCCAATCCCGCCACGTCCGATCAGCCGAATGCCTGCGTCGGGGTCATCTACGCGATCCGTACTGATCGCCTGCAAGACCGGTGTGGCTCAAGCAGGCCGTGGCGGAGCGTCGGCATGACCTCGGCAGAGGTCGGCAACCAAATAACTTGAAAGCCGCAGGTTAGAGCCGAAGCCGGCCGAGTTCTAGCGGTAAGACGTTGGGAGAACCTGCCTACGACTTTTTACTTAGTCGGCTGAAGCAGGATACCGTTCACGTCACGACGTTGGTATCACCTGACCAAAATCACCCGCCAAGCGTGCAACTCTACTTGGATGAAAACCAGCGTCCGAGCGTTGCATGCAGTTTTCGAGTGAGACCGTCGTTTTCGACTTCCATAGCTGGCTGGAGCCATGGCACTCCGACCGGCTACGTCCGCTTGGCTTCGATCACATCCCAGATCCGCGCCGCCACATCCGGGCCGCCGAGCCGGGCGATGGCGCGGATGCCGGTCGGCGAGGTGACGTTGATCTCGGTGAGGTAACCGTCGATCACGTCGATGCCGACGAACAGCAGCCCGCGTTCGCGGAGTTTGGGGCCGAGCGCCGCGCAGATCGCGCGCTCCTTGTCGGACAGATCGGTCGCCGCCGCGGCGCCGCCGCGGACCATGTTGGAGCGCAGATCGTCTGGGGCCGGGACGCGATTGACCGCACCGGCGAACTCGCCATCGACCAGGATGATGCGCTTGTCGCCGTGCTTCACCTCGGGCAGGAAGCGCTGGATCACCCACGGCTCGCGGAACGTCACCGCGAACATGTCGTAGAGCGAGCCGAAATTGATGTCCTGCGGCAGCACGCGAAACACCGCGGCGCCGCCATGGCCGTGCAGCGGCTTCATCACCACCGCGCCGTGCTCGGCGCGGAATGCGTTGATCTCGTCGAGGTTGCGGCTGATCAGCGTCGGCGGCATCAGCTGGGGAAAATCCATCACGAACAGCTTTTCCGGCGCGTTGCGGACGCTGGCCGGATCATTGACCACCAGCGTGTCCGGGTGGATCCGCTCGAGCAGGTGCGTCGAGGTGATGTAAGCAAGATCGAACGGCGGGTCCTGGCGCAGCAGCACGGCGTCGAAGCCGCGCATGTCGACGCGCGTCGGCTCACCGAGCGTGAAGTGATCGCCCTCCTGGTCGCGCACCGTCAGCGATTGCACCGAGGCGACGACGTCGTTGCCGCGCAGCGACAGCTTGTCGGGCGTGAAGTACGAGATCGCGTGGCCACGCTTCTGCGCTTCGAGCAGCAGCGCGAATGTCGAATCGCCGCGGATGTTGATGCGCGCGATGGGGTCCATCTGGACGGCGATCTTCAGTGTCATGCACAGCTTCCGGGATTGCGAACCAAAGGACGTAGGCCGAACGGCTATCGGCCGATCGGCCGCGGCGGTCAAGCGCTGGCGTCGAACGCCGCCGGCAGATGCTGCGGCAGACGCTTCGGCGCCACCAGCACGGCATCGAACCGCAGCTCGAACGCGGCATGCTCGGGATGCGCCATCAGCCAGGCCTGCGCGGCCGCGATGATGCGCTGCTGCTGCCGCGGCGTTACCGCATAGGCGGCGTCGTCGAGCCGGGCCCGCGCCTTGACCTCGACGAAGGCGATTAGGTTGCGCCGCTGCGCCACGATGTCGATCTCGCCGTAAGGCGTTTTGAAGCGCCGCGCCAAAATGCGATAGCCCTTCGCCATCAGCAGCGCCGCCGCCCGCGTCTCGGCCGACAGGCCGGTCTGGAACGCGGCGACGCGTTCGGGCGCGGGCGTGTCAGTCTTCGCCATCGTCTTTGCCATGGCCCGCCTCGCGCGGCCGCAGTTCGAGCGCGCGGGCATAGATTTCGCGGCGCGGCCGGCCGGAGATCTCGACCGCCTGTGCCACCGCGTCCTTGACGCTGGCGTGCTGCAGCGCGTCGTGCAGCAAGGCGTCGAGCGCTTCCGGCGTCATGGTCTGCGCGGCCGCATCGGGCGGCCCGATTACCACGACGAATTCGCCGCGGGTGTCGAGCGTCTCGGCGGTTTCGGCGAGCTGTGGCAGCGGCGCACGGCGCACCTCCTGATGCAGCTTGGTGAGTTCGCGGCATACCGCGGCATCGCGATCGCCCAGCACGTCGGCAAGATCGCGCAGGCTGTGATGGATCCGGCTGCCGGCCTCGAACAGCACCAGCGTGGCGTCGATCACCGCGAGCTCGCCGAGCCGGTTGCGCCGGGCGCCCTGCTTGGCGGGCAGGAAGCCGTCGAAGAAGAACCGGTCGGTCGGCAGCGCCGCCAGCGTCAGCGCCGCCAGCACCGCGGAGGCGCCGGGCAGTGCGATCACCTCGTGGCCGGCGGCGGTGGCTTCGCGCACCAGCTTGAAGCCCGGGTCGGAGATCAGCGGGGTGCCGGCATCCGAGATCAGCGCGATCGAGCCGCCGCGCGCCAGCCGCTCCAGCAGCTTCGGTCTCGCCTGCGCAGCATTGTGTTCGTGATAGGCGGTCAGCGGTGCCGAAATGCCGTAGCGCTCGGTTAACCGGTGGCTGATGCGGGTGTCCTCGCAGGCGATCAGGTCGACGCCGGCCAGCGTCTCCAGCGCCCGCAACGTGATGTCGCCGAGATTGCCGATCGGGGTCGCGACCAGATACAGGCCCGGCGCCGCGCGCGGCGCGATCAGCTTCTGGCCGGCGACCAGGAAGCTATGGGCCTCGGCGTCGGCGGTCGGATCAAGTGAGGGAGGGCTGGGTTTGGCGCGCATGGCTGCAGTTTAGGGGAAAGGCGCGGTACCGGACATCACATTCGACCGCTCCGGGTGAAACAGCATAAACCTTTTGTTTGGTTAATCATTCGCCGACATTATGATGGGGTTCGCGCCGGTCGTGCGCGGAGCGGGACCGGCACGGAAGGCGGACCGCGTAAGCGACACCGGGCCGGCAGCGCCGATGCGGTCGTCCAAACCATCTTTGCGAGACCGACACGTCCGAGACGTCCAAGAGGTGCCATGGCAGATCTGCGCGACCCCACCAGCAAGCCGATGAGCGCTACGCGGCGAACCGCGATGGGCCTGCTGCTCGGCGCGCCACTGCTCGGCGCCTGCTCGGGCGTTCAGCAGACCCTGACCAATCAGTTCGGCCAGCAGCCGCCGCCGGATGCCGCGCAGCCGCAACCGCAGACCCAGGCGGTCGGCAATGGCAGCGTCAAGGTCGGGCTGGTGCTGCCGCTGTCGGCGCCCGGCAATGCCGGCGTCGCGGCGACGTCGATGAAGAACGCCGCCGAGATGGCGCTCGCCGAGTTCAACAATCCGGACATCCAGCTGCTGGTGAAGGACGACACCGGCAATCCGCAGGGCGCGCAGTTCGCCACCCAGCAGGCGCTCGACGAAGGCGCCGAGATCATCCTCGGGCCGCTGTTCGCGCAGTCGGTGCCGGCCGCGGCGTCGCTGACCCGCGCGCGCGGGATTTCGATGATCGCGTTTTCGACCGATTCGAGCGTCGCCGGGCGTGGGGTGTATCTGCTCAGCTTCCTGCCGGAATCAGATGTCAACCGGATCATCGGCTACGCGTCGAGCACCGGCAAACGCTCCTACGCGGCGCTGCTTCCGGACAACGCTTATGGGGGCGTGGTCGAAGCGGCATTCAAGCAGATCGTCAGCACGAAAGGCGGCCGCATCGCCGCGTTCGAGAAATATGGCGCCGACCGTGCCGGCGCGGCGCGGACCATCGCGCAGGCCTTGACGGGCGCCGATGCGCTGCTGCTCGCCGACGACGGCGATGCGCTGGCGAGCGTCGCCGACGCTCTGACCGCGGCAGGCGCCGATCTGCGCCGGCTGCAACTGCTCGGCACCGGGCTGTGGGACAATCCCCGCGTGTTCGCCACGCCTGCGCTGCAGGGCGGGCTGTATGCGGCGCCGGATCCGTCCGGCTTCCGCAATTTCTCCGGGCGCTATCGAACGCGCTATGGCCAGGACCCGGTGCGCACGGCGACGCTGGCTTATGACGCGGTGGCGCTGGTCGCCGCATTGGCTCGCACCCAGGGCGGCAAGCGCTTCTCCGGCGAGGTGCTGACCAATCCGTCCGGCTTCGCCGGCATCGACGGCCTGTTCCGCTTCCGCGCCGACGGCACCAACGAGCGCGGCCTCGCCGTGATGAAAGTCGCCACCAGCGGCGCCCAAGCGGTCGCCGGCTCACCGAAGAGCTTTGGCGCGTAGGCGCTTTTCGTGATTCGAAGCGCCGGACTTCCAGCCGATCGATTGAAGCCCTGCCGCCTCAATCGATCAAATTATCGCTGCGTTATGAGGAGCCTTAACGGCCCAAACCTTGGCGGAGTAACGACCGCCGACTTTACTATTCTTTGCCCGCGCTAAGACTACGAAAGCATCTACCCGCTTACCTGCCAATCGAAAAAGACTCGCAAATCAAGTGGTTAGTAAGATATTGATTTTTCGACAGGAATCGATATATTAGCCTAGCCCGCAGCGCCTTGTCTCTTCGTGATGCTCGGAGTGCGTGGGACTCTAACTAAGCCGCCCTTGGTTGCCCAAGGGCGGCTCTATATCGGAACGATAGCGTCTCTTCTTTTTTTGGTGGACACAGTCCGGAGTTTTTCAGCAGGAAGCGCGTCGTAGACTGTGTGATGTTCTCGCGCTACGCGTTTCGCAGCTAGCTTTCCTAGCTCCTGTTCAATCTTGATACGGGCCGCGTAGCTGATGAGATCAGCAATCTGCATGAAGTAGGACAACTCAGACACTTTCATGCTCGCATCTTTCGGAAACTGAATGAGAGGCATGTTCTTGGTGAGTCTTCCGTTATCCCATCGCCCTAAACTGGAGCCTGTCGGAAGGAATTTTTGCGCCATCCGATAAAGCTTAATGTAAGAGATGTGGCCTTCATCGAAGAACACGAGGCCGTTTCTTTGATTTGTTTCGCAATGCTTTCGCATCCTTTGAAATAGGCCGAAAAGACACGCTGCAATTCCTTTGTGGCCCATCAATTCTGACGTCTCTGTGGCAAATGCAGAAAATACGGAGGCGTTCGGAAGCCATGTAAGTGTTGCCAGTGCATCCTTGTAAAAATTAACCGCCTCAATCGGCGCCAAGTTACGGTGCGTTCGGTGATAGAGCCCTTGGCACTTCAGTATTTTGTAACCGTGTAGTTCTTCTCTAAAACGAACCGAGTGATTTCGTGAAAGGTTGCGGCGCCACGCGGTTGCCTCATCGAGGTGGTTTTGCCATACAAACTTCCATCCGCCATCGCCTTTGGGACGCAGAAACGGAATGATGATAGAACTGGCAAGTGAAAGTGGATGCCGTTCGGATTCATCAATGTAGAAAATGTCCATTCCGTTAGGCAGCAGATCCATGTCTGTTCAATAGTAATGAGAAGTTGAAATTTCGGCTTGTGAGCTTGAGACAGACACTCAAGAAAAGCGATACGACCAAAGGTTAGAACAAGATCCGGATGATCTGCGGACAGGTGCTCGATACAAACGCTCCTAAGCGGATGAAGGATCGTTTCCATCGCGACCAAACATCCTATGTTTGGCTGCAACGGCCAACGAGATATCTCGAACAGGTTATTCGCTAAACACGACTTGCTGGGTGTCCTGGGCGGTCAAGCCGCCAGATCCGCCACCACGGCGTCGAGCACCGGGAAGCCAGTCTGCGTCACCCGCAGCCTGCCGTCGGCGTCGACCGTGATGGCGCCTTCTTCGCGCAGCAGCGCGATCCGCTTCGGGTCGAGCGAACGGCCCGACAGTACCTGATAGCGGCGCGGATCGATGCCTTCGGCGAGCCGCAGCCCCATCAGCAGGAATTCGTCGGCGCGCTCTTCGCTGTTGAGGCGCTCGTCGGTGACGACGCCGTGGCCGCTGCCTTCGACGCGCATCAGCCAGCTCTCCGGCCGCCGTTCGGTAGCCGTGGCATACCGGACGCCGCCGATATCGAGCCGGCCATGCGCACCGGGGCCGATGCCGGCATATTCCTGGCCGCGCCAGTACACGAGGTTATGCTGGCACTCGGCGCCCGGCCGGGCGTGGTTGGAAATCTCGTAGGCCGGCAGGCCGAGCTCGGCGCAGACCGACTGCGTCACGTCATACAGCGCGCGCGACGCCGCCTCGTCCGGCGTTTGCAGCTTGCCGGCGCGGTGCAGCGCATAGAATGGCGTCTCGGCCTCGATCGTCAGCTGATACAGCGACAAATGTTCGGCGGCTTCGCCGATCGCGCGGCGCAGCTCGGCCTCCCACATCGCCGGGGTCTGACCGGGACGGGCGTAGATCAGGTCGAACGAGTAGCGATCGAACGCCGAGCGGGCGATCGCCACCGCTTCCATGGCTTCCTGCGCGGTGTGCAGCCGGCCGAGCGCCTTCAGCGAGGCGTCGTCGAGCGCCTGCACGCCGAGTGAGACGCGGTTGACGCCGGCGGCCCGATAGCCGCGAAACCGCGTCGCCTCGACGCTGGTCGGGTTGGCCTCGAGCGAGACCTCGGCATCCGGCGCAACGCGCCAATATTTGCCGATGGCGTCGAGAATGGCGCCTACGGTCTGCGGCTGCATCAGCGACGGCGTGCCGCCGCCGAGGAAAATCGAAGTGACCTCGCGCGGGCCGGTGCGGGCCGCGGTGGTCTCGATCTCGCGCGCGAACGCGCGGGCAAAGCGGTCTTCGTCGATCGCGGCGTGGCGGACATGGCTGTTGAAGTCGCAATACGGGCACTTCGACAGGCAGAACGGCCAGTGCACATAGACGCCGAAAGCCTGATCGGAGTTAGCCGGCAAGGCAGATCTCCGCCAGTTTGACGAACGCTTTGGCGCGGTGCGACAGGCCGAGGCCGAGCGGCGGCAGGCCGTGCTTTTCGATGCTGGTCATTTCGCCGAAGCTGCGATCGAAGCCGTCGGGCAGAAACATCGGGTCGTAGCCGAACCCGGCGGTGCCGCGCGGTGGCCACACCAGCGTGCCGTCGGCCCGCGCTTCGACTTCGTCGACATGGCCGTCCGGCCAGGCGACGCACAGCGCCGACACGAAGTGCGCTTTGCGCTGATCCGGCGTGGTGGCGCCGCGCTCCTGCAGCAGCCGCTCGATCTGGGCCATCGCGGCGCCGAAGTCCTTGGTCTCGCCCGCCCAGCGTGCGGAATATATTCCCGGAGCGCCGCCGAGCGCATCGACCGCAAGGCCGGAATCGTCAGCAAAGGCCGGCAGCTGTGCGGCCTGTGCGGCGGCTTCGGCCTTGATCCGGGCGTTGGCCCGAAAACTGTCGCCGCTCTCGTCAGGCTCGCCGAGGCCGAGTTCGCCGGCCGACACCGCCTCGATCCCGTAAGGAGCCAGCAGCTCGCGCATCTCGGCGAGCTTGCCGGGATTGTGGGTGGCGATCACGAGCTTGCCGGTGATTCGACGATGCATGGCGGCCTCAGCGTAGCTCAGAAGCGGCCGCGAATGGGTGGCAAGAATGACTCACGCCACCGCCATTTTCTGCAGATCGACCAGCCGGCCGACGCCCTTCTGGGCCAGTGCCATCAGCGCCAGAAATTCGTCCTGCGAGAACGGGGTCTTCTCGGCGGTGCCCTGCACCTCGACGATCCGGCCGTCGCCGGTCATGACGAAGTTGGCGTCGGTCTCGGCCTCGCTGTCCTCGGCGTAGTCGAGGTCGAGCACCGGCGTGCCGTTGTAGATGCCGCAGGAGATCGCCGCGACGTTGTCACGCAGCACCTGGCCCTTGGTCATGTTGCGGGCCTTCATCCAGTTCAGGCAGTCGGCCAGCGCCACCCAGGCGCCGGTGATCGAGGCTGTGCGGGTCCCGCCATCGGCCTGCAGTACGTCGCAATCGACCGTGATCTGGCGTTCGCCGAGCGCCTGCAGGTCGACGATGCTGCGCAGCGAGCGGCCGATCAGCCGCTGAATTTCGACGGTGCGGCCGTTCTGCTTGCCGGCCGAGGCCTCGCGGCGGGTGCGCTCCAGCGTGGCACGCGGCAGCATGCCGTATTCGGCCGTCACCCAGCCGCGGCCCTGGCCCTTCAGCCACGGCGGCAGCCGCTCTTCCAGCGTCGCGGTCACCAGCACATGGGTGTCGCCGAATTTCACCAGGCAGGAACCCTCGGCGTATTTGACGACGCCGCGTTCGAGCGACACGGCGCGCAACTCATCGGGCGCACGGCGGCTTGGCCGCATGGGAATTCTCCGTCGATTTCGGGAAAGGGCGTTCGGGCCGCTTTTAGGGGCGCAGCGCCGCAGCGGCAAGGGGAACGCAACGGCAGCGGCGGTGGACAACCCGACTTGTAACCGGCCGCGCGCGACGACAAATTAGAGGGGTCACGGAGGACAAGTTGGCTCACCACGATCCGATCGGCCTGATCGCGCCCAATTCCGGCCTGGCCCAGCTCAACGAACGTTCGCGCGAGATCTTTCGCCAGATCGTCGAAAGCTATCTGGCGACCGGCGAGCCGGTCGGCTCCCGCAATATCTCACGGCTGATCTCGGTGCCGCTGTCGCCGGCCTCGGTCCGCAACGTGATGGCCGATCTGGAACAGCTCGGCCTGATCTATGCGCCGCACATCTCGGCCGGCCGGCTGCCGACCGAGCTGGGACTGCGGTTCTTCGTCGATGCGCTGATGCAGGTCGGCGACCTCACCGAGCCGGAGCGGCAATCGATCCAGGCGCAGCTGTCCTCAGTCGGCCGCGCCCAGAGCGTGGAAGCCGCGCTCGGCGAGGCGCTGACCCGGCTGTCGGGCCTGACCCGGGCCGCCGCGGTGGTGCTGACGGCGAAGTCCAACGTCCGGCTCAAGCATCTCGAATTCGTCCGGCTCGAGCCGGAGCGGGCGCTGGTGATCCTGGTGGCCGAGGACGGCCAGGTCGAAAACCGCGTGCTGACGCTGCCGGCCGGTGTACCGGCCTCGGCGCTGACCGAGGCCTCCAACTTCCTCAACGCCCGGATCCGCGGCCGGACGCTGGCGGAAGCGCGGCTCGAACTCGAGACCCTGCTGACCCAGGACCGCGCCGAACTCGACGCACTGACCCAGAAGGTGATCTCGGCAGGCATTGCCAGCTGGTCGGGCGGCGACGGCGAGGAGCGGCAGCTGATCGTCCGCGGCCAAGCCAATCTGCTCGAAGACCTGCACGCGCTCGAGGATCTGGAGCGGGTGCGGCTGTTGTTCGACGATCTCGAGACCAAGCGCGGCGTGGTCGATCTGCTCGGCCGCGCCGAGCGCGCCGAGGGCGTGCGGATCTTCATCGGCTCGGAGAACAAGCTGTTCTCGCTGTCCGGCTCCTCGACTATCATAGCGCCCTACAGCGACGGCGCCGGCCACATCGTCGGCGTGCTCGGCGTGATCGGCCCGACCCGGCTGAACTACGCGCGGGTGATTCCGATGGTCGATTACACCGCGCGGGTCGTCAGCCGGATGCTCGGCGGCTGATCGCCCGCATCGCCGCGCTCGCTTGATTTTCGCCGCATAAACCACGATATCCCGGCCAGCCCATTTGCGGCCCCTGCAGACGTTTTCTTCAAAAAGGTAGCGTGATGACCGATCCCAACGGACCCAAGGACAACAACCAGGACGACGCGCAGGCCGCCGCCGATCCGGTGGTTTCCAAGCCGTACATCATGCCGGACGACCCGGAAGAAGGCGCCAACGAGGCGCTGGTGAAAGAGGCCGCCGAGGCGCGCGACAAGATGCTGCGCACGCTGGCCGAGATGGAGAATTTGCGGCGGCGCACCCAGAAGGAAGTCGCCGACGCGCGCACCTACGGGGTCACCGCGTTCGCGCGCGACGTGCTCGACATCGCCGACAATCTGCAGCGTGCGCTCGATGCCGTGCCGGCCGAAGCCCGCGCCAATGCGGATGCAGGGCTCAAGGGTCTGATCGAAGGCGTCGAACTCACCGAGCGTTCGCTGCTCAACGCGCTGGAAAAGAACGGCGTCAAGAAGTTCGATCCGCAGGGGCAGAAGTTCGATCCGAACTTCCAGCAGGCGATGTACGAAGTGCCGGATCCGTCGGTGCCCGCCGGCACCGTGGTGCAGGTAGTACAGGCCGGCTTCACAATCGGCGATCGCGTGCTGCGTCCGGCGCTGGTCGGCGTCTCGAAGGGCGGCGCCAAGCCGGCGCCCGCTTCGAATGGAAGCGAGCCCGGCGGCGCGGCCTGATCGCCGGGCCGCTCAGCCGAAGGTTTTCGGTGTGAGGAGACGAAGCCGTGCGATCAGCGCGGCTTCAGTCCGTCGCGGACCTTGCGAAAGCGCGGAAATGCCTCCGCCCATTTGTCCCGCGGCGTGCTGCCGATCACCCGCAGCGCCACGTTGGAGCTGCCGAACCGCAGCCATTGCACCACGGTCACCGGCGTATTGTCCTTGCCGCTGATGCCTTCGAGCCGGGTCTCGTAGCCGGGCTGGCTGTCGATCCGCAGCGGCTCGGAGCTGGTGATCCGGGCCTCGCGCAATCCCGGGATCGAGGCGGCCGCCTGCTGGGCGAAGCGGGCGCGATCGTCGTTTTGCTCCGGCACCGAGCCGATCAGGCCGAGCACCATGAACGGCGCGGCTTCGATGCCGGTGTCCTCGTTGCCGTCCGCGAGCAGCAGCGCGGCCCCTGGTGCCAGCATCCGCACCTTCTTGAAGTCGGCCATCTCGCGCACGTCGAACGGCATCTGGGCGATCTGCTCGGCGACCGGCACCTCCGGCCGCACCGTCACCGTGCTGAGCATTTTCCTGACGGCGTCTTCGGGAAAATTAGTCGCCTCGCTGTCGGCGATCTGTACCGCCACATAGCCGGAGAACGCCTTGCCGCCGGGCACGATCAGCGAGTAGCGCCGCACCTTGTCGGTGCCGGCGACTGCGTCCTCGGCCGTGTAGTACGCGGTGCCGGCCGGCGTCTCGACGCTCTGTGGCTTGACCTTGATGGCGGGGCTGTCGGGCAGCGCCTTGAAGGCGGCTTCGACTTCGCCATAAGCGGGACCAGGCAATTCCGCCAGCAGCACCTTGACGCCATGTCCGGGTGATTCAAAGCCGAGAAAGCTCTGCGACTCAGTCAATCCCGGCATCGGCACGATGCCGACCCGGATGCCGCGCGGATAAATCGCATCGGCCGCAAGCGCCGGCGTGGCCGCCAGCGTCGCGGCGAGCTGACGGCGACGGCCGGGGTTAAACTCAGGGCGATCGCAAAGAGGCGCGCTGTCTGTCTCATCGGGGCTCTCCTGAGATCGCAATGCGGCCGTTCGATGGTCGGCCCGCGCCGTGCCGCGCCGGTCAATCGGCCATTCCCGCGTCGTGGCGGACGCTCACCAGACCATGTTTAGTCCCGACGTCAAGACGCAACCGCGCAGTGGGACGAGCCGCCGCGCCGGCGCTGCAAACCGGCTCCGGCCGCGCCATCTCGGCGATCACACGGGATTCATCAAAGCCCATGTTTTCGTGATCGCAGCCCCGCGCCAGTCCTTGCGGCCACCACCCCCCCCTCCTATATGAGGCTCACCGCCGCACAATCGCGCGCAAGTGATATCTGGGGGTTTGGACTGGTGCGCCGCCAGGGCCCGCCCGACCCGCCGCAAAAGGAAGGAATGAGCACTATGGGAAAGGTCATCGGGATCGATCTCGGCACCACCAATTCGTGCGTCGCCGTCATGGACGGCAAGAATTCGAAAGTCATCGAAAACGCTGAGGGCATGCGCACCACCCCCTCGATCGTCGCGATCACTGACGACGGCGAGCGGCTGGTCGGTCAGCCGGCCAAGCGCCAGGCAGTCACCAATCCCGAACGCACCTTCTTCGCAGTGAAGCGCCTGATCGGCCGCCGCTACGATGACCCGATGGTCGAGAAGGACAAGAAGCTCGTCCCCTACAAGATCGTCAAGGCCGGCAACGGCGACGCCTGGGTCGAGGCCGATGGCCAGACCTACTCGCCCTCGCAGGTCTCCGCTTTCATTCTGCAGAAGATGAAAGAGACCGCCGAGGCGCATCTCGGCCAGAAGGTCGATCAGGCGGTCATCACCGTCCCGGCTTACTTCAACGACGCCCAGCGCCAGGCCACCAAGGACGCCGGCAAGATCGCCGGCCTCGAAGTGCTGCGCATCATCAACGAGCCGACCGCGGCCGCGCTGGCCTACGGCCTCGACAAGACCAAGTCCGGCACCATCGCGGTGTACGACCTCGGCGGCGGCACCTTCGACGTCTCGATCCTGGAGATCGGCGACGGCGTGTTCGAGGTGAAGTCGACCAACGGCGACACCTTCCTGGGCGGTGAAGACTTCGACATGCGTCTGGTCAGCTACCTGGCCGACGAATTCCAGAAGGAGCAGGGCATCAACCTGCGCAACGACAAGCTGGCGCTGCAGCGGCTCAAGGAAGCCGCCGAAAAGGCCAAGATCGAGCTGTCGTCGACCACGCAGACCGAAATCAACCTGCCGTTCATCACCGCGGACCAGTCCGGTCCGAAGCATCTCACCATGAAGCTGACCCGCGCCAAGTTCGAAGCGCTGGTCGACGATCTGGTGCAGAAGACCATCGAGCCGTGCCGCAAGGCGCTGAAGGATGCCGGCCTCACCGCCGGTGAAATCAGCGAAGTGGTGCTGGTCGGCGGCATGACCCGCATGCCGAAGGTCCAGGAAGTGGTGAAGCAGCTGTTCGGCAAGGAGCCGCACAAGGGCGTCAACCCGGACGAAGTCGTGGCGATCGGCGCGGCGATCCAGGCCGGCGTGCTGCAGGGCGACGTCAAGGACGTGCTGCTGCTCGACGTGACCCCGCTGTCGCTGGGCATCGAGACGCTGGGCGGCGTGTTCACCCGCATCATCGATCGCAACACGACGATCCCGACCAAGAAGAGCCAGGTGTTCTCGACCGCCGAAGACAATCAGAACGCGGTCACCATCCGGGTCTTCCAGGGCGAGCGCGAAATGGCGGCCGACAACAAGATCCTCGGCCAGTTCGACCTGATGGGGATTCCGCCGGCCCCGCGCGGCATGCCGCAGATCGAGGTGACGTTCGACATCGACGCCAACGGCATCGTCAACGTTTCGGCCAAGGACAAGGCGACCGGCAAGGAGCAGCAGATCCGCATCCAGGCTTCGGGCGGTCTGTCCGACGCCGACATCGACAAGATGGTCAAGGACGCCGAGGCCAACGCTGCCGAGGACAAGAAGCGCCGCGAGGCGGTCGACGCCAAGAACCACGCCGACGCGCTGGTGCATTCCACCGAGAAGGCGCTGGCCGAGCATGGTTCGAAGGTCGCCGAGCCCGAGCGCCGCGCCATCGAGGATGCGCTGGGCGACCTGCGCGAAGCCCTCAAGGGCGACGACGCCGAGGCCATCAAGGCCAAGACCAACACGCTGGCGCAGGCTTCGATGAAGCTCGGCGAGGCGATGTACACCCAGCAGGCGGAGTCCGACGCGGCCAAGCACGCCGCCAAGGACGACATCGTCGATGCCGACTTCACCGAAGTCGACGACGACAAGAACAACAAGAAGTCCGCCTAAGACGTCGTAACGGAGACCGCGACCCCCATCTGACGAGCGCAGCCTTGCGATCATCGGGTGGGGGTTGTTTTTCGTTAGGCCAAACGCGGCGCGACCGCCGCACGCTCACGCTGAAAGTTGCGCAGCGATGAAGCGAGTTCGAGCAGGTTTGACGGATGTCCACGACCAAACGTTGCTACTACGAAACCCTCGAAGTCGAGCGCGGTGCCGACGAGTCGACGCTCAAGAGCGCCTTCCGCAAGCTGGCGATGAAATGGCACCCGGACCGCAATCCGGGTGACGCCTCGAGCGAGGTCCGGTTCAAGGAAATCAACGAAGCCTATGAGGTGCTCAAGGACGGCGACAAGCGCGCCGCCTATGACCGCTACGGCCATGCTGCGTTCGAACAGGGCATGGGCGGCGGTGGTCCCGGCTTCGGCGCCGGCTTCGCCTCGTCGTTCTCCGACATTTTTGAGGATCTGTTCGGGATGGCCGGCCAGCGCGGCCGCGGCAGCGGCCGCGAGCGCGGCGCCGACCTGCGCTACAACATGGAGATCACCCTCGAGGACGCCTACAAGGGCAAGACCGCGCAGATCGAGATTCCGGTCTCGGTCACCTGCGATCCCTGCTCCGGCACCGGCGCCAAGGCCGGCACCAAGCCGAAGACCTGCGCGACCTGCGGCGGCGCCGGACGCGTCCGCCAGGCCCAGGGCTTCTTCACGCTGGAGCGTACCTGCCCGAGCTGCCAGGGCCGCGGCCAGACCATCGAAGACCCGTGCCCGTCATGCAGCGGCTCCGGCCGGGTCACCAAAGAGCGCAACCTGTCGGTCAACATCCCGCAGGGCGTCGAGGACGGCACCCGCATCCGTCTCGCTGGCGAGGGCGAAGCCGGCGTCCGCGGCGGCCCGCCCGGCGATCTCTACATCTTCCTGTCGCTGGCCCCGCACGACATCTTCCAGCGCGACGGCGCCGACTTGCACTGCCGTGTGCCGATCTCGATGGTCACCGCGGCGCTCGGCGGCGAGTTCGAAGTGCCGACCATCGAACGCGGCAAGACCAAGGTGAAGGTCCCGTCAGGCACCCAGACCGGCCGTCGATTCCGGATTGCCGGCAAGGGTATGCCGGTGCTGCGCTCGCGCCAGGTCGGCGACATGTATGTTCAGGTTGCCGTGGAAACGCCGCAAAATCTGACCAAGAAGCAGCAGGAGTTGCTGGCCGAGTTCGAAAAATTATCGTCCGGTGCAACCCAACCCGAGGCCGCGGGTTTCTTCTCCATGGTCAAGGACTTCTTCGGCTCCCGCACGAGCACTCCCTAACTGTCTAACTTGACCGGCCGGGATGTGCCCTATAGTTGTGATGTAACAATAATTTGACACTGGGCGAATACCTCCCGGTTTGGTAGCGGAATGGCTTTGCAGTCCACGGCTCGTGCGTTGAAGAAGCCGCCCCGTCCTCTCGATGACGAGGTGCGCTTCCTGCGTTCCTGGATCGAGAAGCCGCTGCACATGGGCGCGGTAATGCCGTCGGGCAAATTGCTCGCCCGCACCATGGCACAATATGTCGATATCCACTCGACCGGGCCAGTCATCGAACTTGGCCCGGGGACCGGCGCCATCACCAACGCGCTGGTCGAGCACGGCGTCGATCAAAAGCGCCTCGTGCTGGTCGAATACAATCCCGGCTTCTGCGCGCTGCTGCGCGAGCGTTATCCGCAAGCCACCGTCGTTCAGGGCGACGCCTACCGGCTGCGCGACACGCTGTGGCAGGTGCTGCCGGAGCCGGCGACCGCGGTGGTGTCCGGCCTGCCGCTGGTCACCAAGCCGATGCTGACCCGGATGAAGCTGATCCGGGATTCCTTCACGCTGCTCGATCCCGGCGCCCCGTTCGTGCAGTTCACCTATTCGGTTGCGCCCCCGATCCCCAAATCGCTCCCCGGCGTCGTCACCGAAGCCTCCGAGCGGATCTGGATGAACATCCCGCCTGCCCGGGTCTGGGTGTATCGCAAGGGCTGAGCCCTTCCCCTCTCTGTCCGGATTTTTCCGGTTTCCCCGCCGCGCCGTTTCGCTAAACAAAGCGCGGCCATGCGTCCGCTGGCCGGCAGGAGTTCGGCGTGATGTCCGCGGTCAAGATCCTGATCATTCCGGGTTCGCTCCGCACCGGCTCGCACAATGTGCGGCTGGCCGCGGCCGCGGCCTATGAGTTCGCCCGCGCCGACGTCGACGTCTCCCGGATCTCGCTCGCCGACTATCCGCTGCCGATCTACGACGCCGATCTGGAAGCGAAGTCCGGTGTGCCGATCAATGCCGTGAAGCTAAAGCGGATGATCGGCGCGCATCATGGCGTGCTGCTCGTCAGCCCGGAATACAACTCGGCGCCGCCGCCGCTCCTCAAGAACGCGATCGACTGGGTGTCGCGGGTCGAGGATCCGCACGAGACCCAGGGCCAGGTATTTCGCGAGCGCGTTTTCGCGCTGGCTGCGGCCTCCGAAGGCAAGCTCGGCGGCGCGCGCTGTCTGGCGGCGCTGCGGCTGATCCTGTCGGGGTGCCGCGCGCCGGTGATCCCCAATCAGCTGACGCTATCGTTCGCCCACCAGGCCTATGACGAGCGCGATCGGCTGAAACTTGCCGCCGACATCGCCGCGATGGATGCGATGGTTCGGCAATTGATCGACTTCGCCCAGCAGATGATGAGGTAACCACATGGCCGACACCACCGCTCGTGACCGGCTGATCGTCGCGCTCGACGTTCCGAGCGTCGATGCCGCGCAAGCGATGATCGCCCGGCTCGGCGACAGCGTCGGCTTCTACAAGATCGGCTATCAGCTCGCTTACGCCGGCGGCCTGCCGCTGGTCGAGAAGCTGGCGCGCGCCGGCAAGAAGGTGTTCGTCGATCTCAAGCTGCACGACATCGGCAACACCGTCGCGCGCGGCGTCGAGAGCCTCAGCTCGCTGGGGGCGACCTTCCTCACCGTGCATGCCTATCCGCAGACCATGAAGGCCGCGGTCGAGGCGCGTGGCAGCTCCGGCCCCAAGATCCTCGCCGTCACCGTGCTGACCTCTTATGACGACCGCGATCTCACCGACGCCGGCTATGCGCTCGGCGTTCGCGATCTGGTCGAGGCCCGCGCCCGTCAGGCGCAGGCGATCGGGGTCGACGGGCTGGTGTGCTCGCCGGAGGAAGCCGGCCATCTGCGCGGCCTGATCGGCCCGGACATGGCGCTGGTGACGCCGGGCATCCGCCCGGCCGGCGCCGCCGCCGGTGATCAGAAGCGAATCATGACGCCCGCCAAGGCGATCGCCGCCGGCGCCAGCCATCTGGTGGTCGGACGGCCGGTGATGGAGGCGGCGGACCCGAAAGCGGCGGCCGACGCGATCGTCGCAGAAATCGAGCAAGCAGGTCGGAGCTAACAGCCTGGCCGGATATGCGGTCTATGAGATCGAGCAGTTCCGTCTCCACGCGTCATGCCCGGCCTTGTGCCGGGCATCCACGCCTTGCTGCCGGAAATGCAGAAAAGGCGTGGATGGCCGGGACAAGCCCGGCCATGACGGACTCTGTAAGCAAACGAGCCGATTGCAAAATGTGGCCAAGAATCCGGCCTTAGTTTTGCGTCAAACTCTCAGGAGACAACGATGGCCAAAGGCTACTGGGTGGCGCGGATCGACGTGCACGATCTTGACGGCTACAAGCGCGACTACGTCGCGCATAACGGCGCGGTGTTCGCCAAGTTCGGGGCGAAGTTTCTCACCCGTGGCGGCACCTACGAGGCGCATGAAGGCCCGTCGCGCTCGCGTAACGTGGTGATCGAGTTCAAGGACTACGCCACCGCGCTGGCGTGCTACCACTCGCCCGAATATCAGGCGCTGATCAAGGCCCGCGGGCCGTATTCGCAAGGCGAGATCGTGATCGTCGAAGGCTACGACGGCCCGCAACCGCAGGCCTGAACGGCGCCGCAGCAAGCGCGGCGGCCGTGCGATCAGTTGCCGCGCCGGACGGTGGCCGCTATACCCCGAGCCTGTCTGGCGGAGCACCGGTCGCAGCACCGGGCCTCGCGGGGCAGTGACCCGTCGATCGCCAGAAAGGATCGCAAGCCGATGTCCGAGATGCGCCTGATCGTTGCCGGAGCCGGCGGCCGCATGGGCCGCGCCCTGACGCGGGCGATCAGCGAGACCAAAGGCGTGGTGCTGACCGGCGCGCTCGAAGCGCCGGGCTCGGAGCTGCTCGGCAAGGATGCCGGCCTGCTCGCCGGCCTGCCGGCGAACGGCGTCGAGCTGTCGGGCGATCTGTGGAAGCTGTCGGCCAATGCCGACGGCATCCTCGACTTCACCGTGCCGGCCGCGACGCTCGCCAATGTGGCGATCGCGGCGCAGCGCGGCATTGTCCACGTCATCGGCACCACCGGGCTGTCGTCCTCCGACAATGCGGTGATCCAGAGCGTCACCAGGCAGGCGATCGTGGTGAAGTCCGGCAATATGAGCCTCGGCGTCAATCTGCTGGCGGCGCTGACGCGGCGCGTGGCGCAGTCGCTCGACGACGGCTTCGACATCGAGATCGTCGAGATGCATCACCGCGCCAAGATCGACGCGCCGTCCGGCACCGCGCTGCTGCTCGGCGAGGCCGCGGCGGCCGGCCGCAATGTCGACCTGGAGACGCATTCGGCGCGCGGCCGCGACGGCTTCACCGGCGCACGCAAGACCGGCGACATCGGCTTCGCATCGCTGCGCGGCGGCACCGTCACGGGCGATCACAGCGTGATCTTCGCCGGGCCCTATGAGCGGATCGAACTCACCCACAAGGCCGAGGATCGCATGATCTTCGCCCACGGCGCACTCAAGGCGGCGATGTGGGCGCACGGCAAACAGCCGGGCCTCTACTCGATGGCCGACGTGCTCGGGCTTGCCGACTTCTGACACTCATCGCAGCAGCAAACGGAATTCCGACAATGAGCGATCGTCTTCTCGTGCTCGTCCGCCACGGCCAGAGCGAATGGAACCTCAAGAACCTGTTCACCGGCTGGAAGGACCCCGGCCTGACCGAGAAGGGCATCGCCGAAGCCAAGGCGGCCGGCCAGAAGCTCAAGGCCGAAGGGCTGACGTTCGACGTCGCCTTCACCTCGGTGCTGACCCGCGCCCAGACCACGCTCGATCTGATGCTCGCCGAGCTCGGCCAGACCGGGCTGAAAACCACCAGGAACCTGGCGTTGAACGAGCGCGATTACGGTGACCTGTCGGGCCTCAACAAGGACGACGCCCGCGCCAAATGGGGCGAGGAGCAGGTCCACATCTGGCGCCGCTCCTACGACGTGCCGCCGCCCGGCGGCGAGAGCCTGAAGGACACGCTGGCCCGCACGCTGCCCTACTACGTGCAGGAGATCCTGCCCTGCGTGCTGCGCGGTGAGCGCACCATCGTGGCGGCGCACGGCAATTCGCTGCGCGCGCTGATCATGGTGCTGGAGAAGCTCACCCCCGAGCAGATCCTCAAGCGCGAACTCGGCACCGGCGCCCCGGTCGTGTACCGCCTCAACGCCGACTCGACCGTCGCGTCGGTGGTCGATCTGGCGGGCTGATACTCAGCTACGAATTCTGATTTTCGTCATGCCCGGCCTTGTGCCGGGCATCCACGCCTTGCTGACGGAAACGCGGAAAAGGCGTGGATGGCCGGGACGAGCCCGGCCATGACGGAATTCGTAGTCGCGAACGTCAAGCGCAGCAGCGTTGATGTAACGACAAAGGGCGGCCTCGCGGCCGCCCTTTGCGTTTGTAGATATTGTTCGTCGCTTACTCGGCCGCCATCTTCACGTCTGGCGCGGCGGCGCGGACTTCGGCGTCGACCTGGGCTTCGAACTTGGCGAAGTTCTTCTGGAACATGCCGACCAGCTTGCGCGCGGTGGCGTCGAACTCGGCCTTGTCGGCCCAGGTGTTGACCGGGTCGAGGATGTCGCTCGGCACGCCGTCCAGCGCGGTCGGCACCGCGAAGCCGAAGTATTTGTCGGTGCGGAATTGCGCGTTACGCAGGCTGCCGTTGAGCGCCGCGGTGAGCAGCGCGCGGGTCACCTTGATCGGCATGCGATGGCCGGTGCCGTATTTGCCGCCGGTCCAGCCGGTGTTGACCACCCAGCAGTCGACGTCGTGCTTGGCGATCAGGTCGCGCAACATGTTGCCGTAGACCGACGGATCGCGCGGCAGGAACGGCGAGCCGAAGCAGGTCGAGAACTCCGGCTCCGGATCGTTGCCGAGG
This sequence comes from Rhodopseudomonas palustris, assembly GCF_003591005.1. Lineage (GTDB taxonomy): Bacteria > Pseudomonadota > Alphaproteobacteria > Rhizobiales > Xanthobacteraceae > Rhodopseudomonas > Rhodopseudomonas palustris_K. Next base: position 125,137 of record NZ_QYYD01000007.1, on the reverse strand, counting down.
CCGCGCTCCGTGCCGGCCACCTTGGCGGTGTAGCCCGACAGGAAGTGATACATCGCCTGCGCCGGCGTCAGCTTGGCGATCGGCGGCATCACCCCGAAGGCGTCGGCGGCGAGCATCACCACGTTCTTCGGATGGCCGGTGCGGCCGGTGCGCGAGGCGTTCGGGATCGATTCCAGCGGATAGGCCGAGCGGGTGTTCTCGGTCTTGGAGCCGTCGTCGAAATCCGGCTTGCGGGTGACTTCGTCGAGCACGACGTTTTCCAGCACCGCGCCGAACATGTTGGAGGCGGCGAAGATCTCCGGCTCGGCTTCCGGCGACAGCTTGATGCACTTGGCGTAGCAGCCGCCTTCGAAGTTGAAGATGCCGTCCTTGCCCCAGCCGTGCTCGTCGTCGCCGATCAGCGTGCGGTTCGGGTCGGCCGACAGCGTGGTCTTGCCGGTGCCGGACAGGCCGAAGAAGATCGCGGCGTCGCCGTCCGGGCCGACATTGGCCGAGCAGTGCATCGGCATCACGCCGCGCTCGGGCAGATAGTAGTTCAGCGTGGTGAACACGCTCTTCTTCATCTCGCCGGCGTACTGCGTACCACCGATCAGCACGATCCTGCGGGCGAAGTCGATCGCCACGACGTTCTCGGAGCGGCAGCCATGACGCTTGGGATCGGCCCGGAAGCTCGGCAGGTCGATGATGGTGAGTTCGGGCACGAAGCTCGCGAGGTCGGCCTGCTCGGGACGGCGCAGCAGGGTGCGGATGAACAGCGAGTGCCAGGCGAGTTCGGTGAACACGCGGGTCTTGATCTGGAAGGTCGGATCGGCGCCGCCATACAGGTCCTGGGCGAACAGCTGCATGCCTTCTGCGTGCTTGATGAAATCCTGATACAGCGTCTCGAACTGTTCTGCCGTGATCGACTGATTACCACCCCACCACATGGTATTTTCGGTGGTGGCGTCGCGCACCGTGAACTTGTCCTTCGGGCTGCGGCCGGTGAACACGCCGGTGTCGGCGCACAGCGCGCCATCGGCGGATAGCACTGCTTCGCCGTTCTGCAGGGCGTGCTCGTAGAGCTGCGGCGCGCCGAAGTTCCAGTACACGCCTTTGAGATTTTTAAGCCCGAATTTATCGGCGCCGTGAGCACCGTTATGCACGCCCGTCTCTTGCACGAATAGATCCTCCTCGAGTCCGCGTTGTCCCGGTCGCGCAATTGCCGCCAATGCGCTCAGCCCGCGGTCAGGCCAATATATACCGGCTCGGTCCGGTGGCGCGACTGAATAGTGGCGAAAGGTGACTTTGCCAACCCGGGCGGGCATTATTTGGTTTACCCCGAGGCGACATTGCGCTGCCTCAAGTCACGAGGTCGCACGGGCGATGTCTGCCATGCGTTTGAGCATGTGGCGCAGCTCGGCCGGGTTTTTGACCCGTTCGGGGAAAGTCAGTCGCAACACGGAAGGGCCCGCCTGCAGGTCGAGGCCTTCGGGGTCCACGCCAGTGCAGCGCCACTCCGCCTCGTCGCCGCCCAGCAGCCGGGTCGCATAGGAATTCAGCGTGATCAAATGATCTGCATTCATGTGGGCGACGGCTGCCGCTTCAATCTCCAGCAGGGCTTCGGCACCGGCGAGGTCAGTGAGGTAATCTGACGCAGCCAGGTCGACGATGCGGCCGAAGCCGGCAACCAGATGGGCGCCGCTGGTGACGATCCGAAACAACGAAAAGTCTTTGAAATCGATATAGGCCTCGGCTCCGGAGTGGGCCGCCAGATACCGGCTGCGCAGCGCCGGCAGCTCGGCGGCTGCGACGGCGACCGCCTCGCCCATCAGCATGATCCGCGCCCCCTGCAGCGGGTCGCCCGGGGCGCGTTCGTCCAGCATCAGCGACACCCGCGGGTCGGTCAGCAGGTTCTGGGTGTGCACGGCAAGGCGGGAAATCAGCAGCAGCGGCGAGCCGTCCGGGGCGCTCGCTACATTGACCAGCGAGCAATACGGCGCGCCGCCATCCCGCATCAGCGTCGCCAACGCACCCTCGCGTCGCCGGCGGAGCAGCGATTTGGCGACCCGGACAGGATCAAAATCGTCGGTCGGCTGCATGGGTTTATTCCGCCAATCGTGACCTGAGGGGTGTTGATGCCCAGAAAACGGGCCTATATCAATCCCCGCACGCCTCCCGTTCGCGGGTTTGGGAACCGGCCACATTTCAGCCCAGCTTGCATTGCTCGTTGACTGTGGTGTTTGGGCAACCGCCAACCCGAGATCGCCGAATCGCTTCGCGGTCTAGCCACGCCTTTCGGAAAGAGCTTCATGCCGACAATCGCCTTGGTCGACGACGACCGCAACATTCTCACATCCGTCTCGATCGCTCTGGAAGCCGAGGGCTACCGGATCATGACCTATACGGATGGCGCGTCGGCCCTCGATGGCTTCCGCACCTCGCCGCCCGACCTTGCCATCCTCGATATTAAGATGCCGCGGATGGACGGCATGGAAACGCTGCGGCGGCTGCGCCAGAAGTCCGATCTGCCGGTAATCTTCCTGACCTCGAAGGACGAGGAAATCGACGAGCTGTTCGGTCTCAAGATGGGGGCGGACGATTTCATCCGCAAACCGTTCTCGCAGCGGCTTCTGGTCGAGCGCGTCAAAGCGGTGCTGCGGCGCTCGGCGCCGAAGGATCCCGCGGGGGTGCCGAAGGAGAACGACGCCAAGGCGCTCGACCGCGGCCTGCTGCGGATGGACCCGGAGCGTCACACCTGCACCTGGAAGAACGAGCCGGTGACGCTGACAGTCACCGAATTCCTGATCCTGCAGGCGCTCGCGACCCGGCCCGGCGTGGTGAAGAGCCGCAACGCGCTGATGGACGCCGCCTATGACGATCAGGTCTATGTCGACGACCGCACCATCGACAGCCACATCAAGCGGCTGCGCAAGAAGTTCAAGATGGTCGACGACGACTTCGAGATGATCGAGACGCTGTACGGCGTCGGTTACCGCTTCAAGGAAACCTGATCGGGCCGCCCTGGTCGGGCTCGGAGCCTGACGACGCGGCCGCACTGCGATATGCTGGTGCATGATCCCGAAACCCATGACCGGGTTTCGAAGCGGATCATGCGCCGACAAATTTGCTGATCGCCAACATCCGGGCAGCTTGGCCATTGCTGGATCGCACCGCGCCTGATCAAGACCACCGTGCCGGGGACGACATCCCCGAGCCGGATGACGTCGTCGCGGCGGCGCCGCCGTGGCGGCGCCCATTCGTCTGGCTTCGGCGCGCCGGGCAATTCTTCTTCACGCTGAGCTTCTCCAGCCTGACGCGGCGCATCCTGTCGCTCAACCTCGCCGGCCTGCTGGCGCTGTCGACCAGCATTCTCTATTTGTCGCAATTCCGCGCCGGCCTGATCGACGCCCGCGCCCAGAGCCTGCTGGTGCAGGCCGAGATCATCGCCGGCGCCATCGCCGCGTCGGCGACGGTCGAAACCAACACCATCACGATCGATCCGGACCGGTTGCTCGATCTCAAGCCCGGCGAGACCTATGGTCCGCCGGACGAATATGCGGTGTTGGATTTTCCGATCAATCCGGAACGCGTCGCGCCGGTGTTGCGGCGGCTGATCTCGCCGACCAAGACACGCGCTCGGATCTATGATCGCGATGGCGTGCTGATCCTCGACAGCCGCAGCCTGTATGGCCGCGGCGACGTGATGCGGTTCGAACTGCCACCGCCGGCGATCGAGAAACCCGGCGTCGTCGAGCGGGCCATGATCGCGATCCGCACCTGGCTCAACCGCGGCGACCTGCCGCTGTATCGCGAGCTCGGGCCGGAGAACGGCAACGGCTATCAGGAAGTCGCCGACTCGCTGAAGGGCCAGAAGAACTCGATGGTGCGCATCAACGAGCGCGGCGAAGTGATCGTCTCGGTGGCGGTGCCGGTGCAGCGCTTCCGCGCCATCCACGGCGCCCTGATGCTGTCGACGCAGGGCGACGATATCGACCAGATGGTCACCGCCGAGCGGCTGGCGATTCTCAAAGTGTTCGGCGTCGCCGCGGTGGTGATGTTCGTGCTGTCGGTGCTGCTGGCCTCGACTATCGCCGGTCCGGTGCGCCGGCTCGCCGACGCCGCCGAGCGCGTCCGCCGCCGCATCCGCGCCCGCGTCGAGATCCCCGACTTCACCACGCGGCGCGACGAGATCGGCCATCTGTCCGGCGCGCTGCGCGACATGACCGATTCGCTGTACAACCGCATCGAGGCGATCGAGGCGTTCGCCGCCGACGTCTCGCACGAATTGAAAAACCCGCTGACCTCGCTGCGCTCCGCGGTAGAGACGCTGCCGCTGGCCAAGAACGAGAAGAGCCGCGGCCGGCTGCTGGCGGTGATCGAGCACGACGTCAAGCGGCTGGACCGTCTGATTTCCGATATTTCCGACGCCAGCCGGCTCGACGCCGAACTGCAGCGCCAGGATGCCGCGCCGGTCGACCTGCGCCGGCTGCTGACGACCCTGACGTTGGTCGCCAACGAGACCCGGCTCGGCACCCATGCGGCCGTCGAAGTCCGGTTCGAGGGGCCGCCGACCGACACCTTCTCGGTGCCGGGCCATGATTCACGGCTCGGCCAGGTGATTTCCAACCTGCTGTCGAACGCGCAGTCGTTCTCCTGCGAAGGCGGCAAGGTGCAGATCGTCTGCCGCCGTCGCAAGACCGAGATCGAGATCGTGGTCGATGACGAGGGCCCCGGCATTCGCGACGACGCCTTCGACAAGATCTTCGAGCGCTTTTACACCGACCGGCCGCATCAGGGATTTGGCCAGAACTCCGGCCTCGGCCTGTCGATCTCCCGCCAGATCGTCGAGGCCCACGGTGGCAAGATCCGCGCCGAGAACCGCCCCGGCCCGCGCGATGCGGACGGTGAGCCGACCATCGCGGGGGCGCGTTTCGTGGTCCGGCTTCCCTCGACATGAGTGCGGCGGCGCCCAGCGTCCACGCTTCGGCCGTCAGGGTCGGGGCGCGCGCCGTGCTGATCCGCGGTCCAAGCGGCTCCGGCAAGTCCCGCCTCGCCTTCGGGCTGATCGTCGCAGGCCGCAGCGGCCAGATCCCGCCCGCGGAACTGATCGCCGACGACCGGGTCTTTCTGGAACCGCGCGACGGCCGACTGTGGGTTCGTCCGGTGCCGGAGCTCGCGGGCCTGATCGAAATCCGCGGCCTCGGCATCCGCCGCTGCGACTTCGCCACAGAGGCTACCGTGGGCCTGGTGGTTGACCTTGCAGCGGCCGATGCGGCACGGCTGCCCGAGACCGAGGCGCTGATGATCGAACTCGGCGGCGTCCTTCTGCCGCGGCTACCGGTCGGCGCCGGTTACGATCCGTTACCCGTGGTGGTGGCGGCCCTGACGACCGAGGGTGTCGTGGCTGCGGCATCGTTGGACGATTGTTGGAAGGATTTTGGTAACCATATGAGCCACACTATCGTCACTGAATAGACCCGTCCTTGGTTCCCGGTTTGTCCCTTTCTCGAAGGGTGAATCGCAAAGATCCCCTTGCATAGGGGCTCTGGATGGTCAAAGTGACCCGTTCGCGCGGTGCACCCAAGAAGCGCCCGCGAGGAGTTTCCGATGATTGGTCTGGTACTTGTGACCCACGGGCGCCTTGCCGACGAGTTCAAGGCAGCGCTGGAACACGTGATGGGGCCGCAAAAGCAAATCGAAGCCGTCACGATCGGCGCCGAGGATGACGCCGACCTGTGTCGGAGCGACATCATTGAGGCGGTGAATCGTGTCGACAGTGGGGATGGTGTGGCGATCCTGACCGACATGTTCGGCGGCACGCCCTCGAACCTGGCGATCTCCTGTATGAGCCGGCCAAAAGTCGAAGTGCTCGCGGGGATCAATTTGCCCATGCTGGTGAAGCTGGCCAAGGTCCGCGAGGAGCGCACCCTTCCCGATGCGATCGCGCTGGCCCAGGAGGCCGGCCGCAAATACGTCACCATCGCCAGCCGGGTGCTGGCCGGCAAATGACCGCGCACACATGACCGCAGACCTGCCCCAGACCGCGCCCGACGCACAGGCAGGCTCGCCCGCCGGCAGAATCTCCCGCGATATCCCTGTCACCAACAAGCGTGGCTTGCACGCCCGGGCCTCGGCCAAATTCGTGCAGATGGCCGAGAAGTTCGACGCCGACATCACGGTGACGCGCAATGGCGAAACCGTCGGCGGTACCTCGATCATGGGCCTGATGATGTTGGCGGCCGGCATCGGCACCAGCGTCACCCTCTCGGCCACCGGCCCGCAGGCCAGGGAAGCCGTCGATGCGCTGGCCGAACTGATGGCCAACAAGTTCGGCGAAGAAGAGTAAGCTCACTCCCTAGACTTCCGTCATGCCCGCGCTTGTCGCGGGCATCCACGCCTTCCCGGCCGATCCGCAGCAAAGGCGTGGATGGCCGGGCCTTCGCCGCGCCGCAGGGGCTCCGGCCCCGCAGGCGGGACGAGCCGGCCATGACCAATTCACGGGCTTACTTGGCCGCCACCTCCGGCAGCACCAGGAAGAACACGTCCTGGACGGTGCCGCCGGGGAGGCCGAACAGCGGCCGGCTGAGCCAGACCTTGCTGCGCAGGATCTGCTGCTGCCCGGCTACGATCTGCTCGGCCCTCGCCAGGCACGCCTGATCGGCCGCCGAGCACACCAGCGCGCCGCCGCGCGCCGTGATCTCCGCCTTCAGTGCCGTGGGATCCGCGGTCTCGAACGCCCGCGTTTCGGTGCGCAGGTAATACGCCGTATTGGACGCCAGGACCGTCTCGCCGGCCACCATTCCGATCGGCTGGGTGCTGTGGCGCTGCCATTGCTTCGCGATGTCGCCCGCCAGCAGCGAGGCATATTCGTACGGCTCCGGCGTGCTGGTGGTGTGGATCGCCACTGCGACGCCTGGCGCCGCCGCCAGGATCGCCAGCGCCAGCGCGGCCGCGCCGATCAGCACCTTGCGCAGCGCGTCGCCGCCGACCGCGATCAGCGGCGATGACAGCAGCACGATCGGCAGCAGCGTGTAGGCCGGCATCGCCCACAGCGGCACGACGCGCACGCCGGTCAGCAGCGCCACCGGCGCCGGCCCGACCAGCAACAACGCCTGAATGGTGACGATCAGCCGGCGCTGCGGATCGGCCGGCCAGGCGCTCTCGGCCAGCGCCGCGCGCGTGGGCCGCAGCAGCGCCGCCCAAACGATCAGCGCCAGCGCCGCATAGCCGACGCAGCCGGTGAGATAACCAAGCGTGTCGCGCGCGTTATGCACGAAGCCGTCGGATTCATGCGCGGCCGCATAGGCGAAAGAAGGAAACCGGTGCTCGACCAGCCACGCCAGATGCGGCGCCAGCACCAGCGCGCCCGCCACGATCATCAGCCACGGCGCTGGCGACGCAAAGAACCGCGCCCGCCGCGGATCCAGCAGCGCGCCGAGCCCGAGCGCGCCGATCAGCACGATCGACCAGTATTTGCCCAGCATGGCGCAGCCAGCGAACAGCCCGGCCAGCGCCGGCCACAGCCAGCCGCGCGACTCGAACGCCCGCAGGAAGCAATGGATGGTCAGCGCCCATAGCGGCAACAGCACCGCATTGGCGTTGTATTTCAGCGCGATGAAATTGAAGAACGGGATGAAGGTCAGCAGCGCCAGCCCGAACAGCGCCTTCTCGGGAGCGAGATAACGCCGCATCGTCCGCCAGGCGATGTACAGCGTCAGCGCGATGTTGACGGTCGCCAGCAGATGGAAGGTAATGTCCGACACCGGCACCACGCTGAACCAGGCGCGGGTGACCAGCGCCGAGAATGGCGGGTGCTTGTCGTAGCCGAACGCCAGATGCCGCGACCAGGCGTACAGCTCGGAGACGTCGGCATGGACGTCGCGCGGCCAGGTGGCGATCGTCCGGTAGGCGGTCCAGATCGCCGCATAAACCGCCAGCGACAGCACCACGGCGCGCTCCTGCCGCTTCGGATCGAGCAGCGCGTCGGTCCAGCGATCGATCAGCGACGGCGCGCGGGAAGTGGCAAGCGAAGTCATCCGGACCCTGGGCTGGAGGCAGGCGCGGCGGACATGATCCGCTTCCGCCGGCTCCGTCAAGCACGCCAAAAGCGGCGGTTTTTCGGGCGGTTGCGCCGTCCGTTCGCCTTGCCGGGCCGGAGTCCGGGTGCTATCTCGCGGCCATGACCACCGTCCCCATCGAGAACATCCGCAACTTCTCCATCGTCGCCCATATCGACCATGGAAAGTCGACGCTCGCCGACCGCCTGATCCAGATCACCGGCGGCATGTCCGACCGTGAAATGGCCGGCAAGGAGCAGGTGCTCGATTCGATGGATATCGAGCGCGAGCGCGGCATCACCATCAAGGCGCAGACCGTGCGGCTGTCGTACCGCGCCAAGGACGGCAAGACCTACATCTTCAACCTGATGGACACGCCCGGCCACGTCGACTTCGCCTACGAGGTGTCGCGGTCGCTGGCGGCCTGCGAGGGCTCGCTGCTGGTGGTCGACGCCTCGCAGGGCGTCGAGGCGCAGACCCTCGCCAACGTCTATCACGCGCTCGACGCCAATCACGAAATCGTCCCGGTCCTCAACAAGGTCGACCTGCCGGCCGCCGAGCCCGACAAGGTCAAGCAGCAGATCGAGGACGTCATCGGGCTCGACGCCTCCGACGCGGTGATGATCTCGGCCAAGACCGGCCTCGGCGTGCCCGACGTGCTGGAAGCGATCGTCACCCGGCTGCCGCCGCCGAAGGGCGACCGCGACGCCCAGCTCAAGGCGCTGCTGGTCGATAGCTGGTACGACGTCTATCTCGGCGTCGTGGTGCTGGTGCGCGTGGTCGACGGCGTGCTGAAGAAGGGCCAGCGCATCCGCATGATGGGCACCGGCGCCGCCTACGACGTCGAGCGCGTCGGCTTCTTCACCCCCAAGATGGTCAATGTCGACGAGCTCGGCCCGGGCGAAGTCGGCTTCATCACCGCCGCCATCAAGGAAGTCGCCGACACCCGCGTCGGCGACACGATTACGGACGACAAAAAGCCGATCACCGAAATGCTGCCGGGCTTCAAGCCGGCGATCCCGGTGGTGTTCTGCGGCCTGTTCCCGGTCGATGCCGACGATTTCGAAACGCTGCGCGCCGCGATGGGCAAGCTGCGGCTCAACGACGCCAGCTTCTCGTTCGAGATGGAGACCTCAGCGGCGCTCGGCTTCGGCTTCCGCTGCGGCTTCCTCGGCCTGCTGCATCTGGAGATCATCCAGGAGCGGCTCTCCCGCGAGTTCGATCTCAACCTGATCGCGACCGCGCCCTCCGTGATCTATCACATGAAGCTGACCGACGGCACCGAGATGGAGATCCACAATCCGGTCGACATGCCGGACGTGGTCAAGATCGCCGAGATCCAGGAGCCGTGGATCGAAGCCACCATTCTGACGCCGGACGAGTACTTGGGCAGCGTGCTGAAGCTGTGCCAGGACCGCCGCGGCAATCAGAAGGAACTCACTTACGTCGGCGCCCGCGCCATGGTGAAGTACGAACTGCCGCTCAACGAGGTGGTGTTCGATTTCTACGACCGGCTCAAGAGCGTGTCGAAGGGCTACGCTTCGTTCGACTATCACCTCACCGACTACAAGCCGGCCGATCTCGTCAAGATGCAGATCCTCGTCAATGCCGAGCCGGTCGACGCACTGTCGATGCTGGTGCACCGGACGCGCGCCGAAGGCCGCGGCCGCGCCATGGTTGAGAAGATGAAGGAACTGATCCCGCCGCACATGTTCCAGATCCCGATCCAGGCGGCGATCGGCGGCAAGGTCATCGCCCGCGAAACCGTCCGCGCCCTGCGCAAGGACGTCACCGCCAAATGCTACGGCGGCGACATCACCCGAAAGCGCAAACTTCTGGAGAAGCAGAAGGAGGGCAAGAAAAAGATGCGCCAGTTCGGCAAGGTGGACATTCCGCAGGAGGCGTTCATCGCGGCGTTGAAGGTGGATAGTTGAGGGGCGTCAGCGCGATTTATTGCGCGCGTTGAATTCCGCTTCGATCTCCAGAAGGACATTCGACAGGGTCGTAGCAACGTCGGAAATACCTGTACTCGGAAATTCGTTCTCGACATTGAAACACCGACAGCTACCGAACGCCTCCGGGGTTGTTTCATACACGCAAAGCCACATGCGTTCGAATCTACTCGGATCGTCGTTGGTCGACCGTCGCCCCGTACGGCGCTCGAACACCTCCCAAGCGTGGCGTAGGCTCGACCTGCTCTGGCTGTCGCGCGCGGCTTCTCCCGGCATGAATACCAAGGCAGGACCACCCGCATGTCGCTGCGCTCATGCGGGCTACATCGCTGCCGAGTAGCAATCCGCCTGCTACTCCGCCGCGATACCCGATCTGTTACGTTGCCGTTATGCCAACCGAGCCCGATCAGCCCTGCTCCCAGCCGGCGGCCGACCCTGCGGCGCCCCTCAGGTCGACGCAGCCTCTGTCATTGCGAGCGAAGCGAAGCAATCCATTCGGTGCTTGCGGGTCTGGATTGCTTCGCTTCGCTCGCAATGACGGCGAGACTTCGAATCGGCCCTGACGCCACCTCCGGACGGGCGCTGAAGCGGGGATTTGCGTCAGATCACGCTGCCGCCTGCCAAACCGGCGCATCATCCACCGATGACCGCCACCGCGCACCCGCTCGACCCCGCCGACCTCGACTCCGCCATCCGCATCGCCGAGCCGGATGCCGATCTGCTCGATGCGCTGGTGCGCGGCGAGGATCCGGACGATCAGGCGCGCATTCTGGCGCGGGTGGTGCTGGCGGCGTTCGATCAGTACTACGCGGTGTCGCGGCGGATCCCGGCGCTCGCCAAGGCGGCGTTCGAGGCGCGCGACTGGGCGCTGACGGTGCGGCTGTCAAAAATCCGCATCGGGCTCTACACCACCTGTATCGATCAGCTGGTGCCGCCGCTGAAGGCCGGCCTGCCGGAGCTGGTCAAGCACGAGCAGCTCTGGCAGCGCGCCGAGGCCGAGCTGCTGGCGGCGATCGCCGGCCGCTACGAGGCCGACTTTGCGTTCGCGTTCTGGCATTCGCTGCGCCGCAAGCTGGTCGACGACGAATGGCGGCCGGTGTCCTACGATTCCGGCCCGGCGGCGCGGCCGCCGGCGACGGCGGCGCCGATCCTCGACACCACGGTGACGACATTGCCGATCCGGCCGGCGGTGGTGCGCGATATCCTGGCGAGCGCGGGGCTGGACGCGACGTGGCGCGATCTCGACGGCGACGCTGCGCTGGCCGCCGCGGCGATCGAGGCGGCGCTGGAGCCGCTTGGGCCACGCGACGGCGAGCCGGCGCGGATCGAGATCGCGCGCTCCGGCTTCTTCCGCAATCGCGGCGCCTGCCTGATCGGCCGCGTCAAGCTGCGCGATCGCGGCGACATGCCGATGCGCAGCATTCCGCTGTTGATCGCGCTGCTCAACGAGGATGACGGCCTGGTGGTCGACGCCGTGCTGACCGATAGCGACGAGCTGCAATTCGCGTTCTCGTCGACGCTGGCCAATTACCACGCCACGAACCCGCATTATCACGAGCTGGCGCGGCTGCTCTTCGAGCTGATGCCGAAGCGCCCGCTCGGCACGCAATATTCCTGCATCGGCTTCCACCACCTCGGCAAGGTCGCGGTGATGACCGAGATCCTCGCCGAGCATCAGCGCAGCAAGGAACGCCTCACCACCGCGCCGGGCTTCAAGGGCACGGTGGCGATCGCCTTCACCATGCCGTCCTCGGCCTATGTGCTGAAGATCATCCGCGACCATCCGACCGACGATTACAAGTTCGATTATTTCGACGGCCTCGACGCGGTGCTGCGCAAATACAATCTGGTGCACGAGATCGACCGTGCCGGCTCGATGCTCGACAACATCATCTATTCCAACGTCAAGCTCGACCGCACCATGTTTGCGCCGGACCTGCTCGACGAGCTGCTCGAGGCCGGCATCGGCACGGTGACGATGGAGCGCGGCGCGCTGGTGTTCCGGCATCTGATCGTGCAGATCAAGCTGACGCCGCTGCCGCTCTATCTCGGCACGGCGAAGCCGGACGACGCCCGCGCCGCGGTGGTCAATCTCGGCGACTGCATTAAGAACAACGCCGCCGCGGATATCTTCAACAAGGACCTCGACGGTCGTAATTACGGCGTCAGCCGCATTCGCAAGGTGTATCTGTTCGATTACGACGCGGTGGAGCCGTTGACCGCCGTCAAGGTCCGCACCGCCGACGCGCCGCGCAGCACGTTCGAGGATGGCGTGGTGTTCCGCCCCTCCGACATGCTCGAAGGCCTGCGCATCGACGACCCCTCGCTCCGCCGCGCCTTCCGCGACGCGCATCCGGAACTGCTGCAGGCCGAATACTGGCAAGGCATGCAACAGGCGCTGCGCGCCGGCAAGGTGCCGCGGGTGATGAACTACCCGGCGGCACGGCGGCTGCGGGCGTAGATCCGTTGCGTCGTCGTTGACGTCAGCGATCGACAAGCCAACCGCACCTCCCGCACAGGCTCCGTCATGGCCGGGCTCGTCCCGCCATCCACGCCTTTCCTGCGCCTGACTCAGCAGGGCGCGGATGCCCGGCACAAGGCCGGGCATGACGGGAGAGGCGATGGCCAAATGGCTGACGAACCTACCCGCCCTTGCCGAACACTCCGGCCGCCTCTACCTGTTCGAAGCTCTGTTTCGGACGAGGACTCCCAATGCTCGACGCCGCCATCAAGGCGCTGACCCAGATTCTGTCGCCGCCGATGCGCTCCATTCTGTGGCGCTCGATCGGCTTCGCACTGGCGCTGATCGCGGTGGCGGCGGTCGGGCTGCAGCGGCTGCTGAGCTGGGGCGCGACCTCCAGCGAGCTGTGGGCCGAAGCTGCGCTCGGCGGCTTCCAGACGCCGCTGCACATTTTCTCCTGGGTGATCTCAATCGCGGCCGGGCTCGGCATCGTGGTCGGCGCTGTGTTCCTGATGCCGGCGGTGACCTCGCTGGTCGCCGGCATCTTCGTCGACGAGGCGGCCGAGCACGTCGAGCGCGCCTACTATCCGAACGAGCAGCCCGGTGTGGCGCTGCCGGTCGGCGTCGCGCTGATCGAGACGCTGAAGACCGCGCTGCTGACCATTCTGGTGTATCTGGTCGCGCTGCCGTTCCTGCTGTTCGCAGGGGTCGGCGTCATCGTGTTCTTCGTCGCCACCGGCTGGCTGCTCGGCCGTGAATATTTCGAGCTGGCGGCGATGCGGTTTCGTCCCGCCGCCGAGGCCAAAGCGATGCGGCGCGACAACGCCACCACGGTGTTCATCGGCGGCCTGATCATCGCCGCCTTCGTGTCGATCCCGATCGTCAATCTGGCGACCCCGCTGTTCGGCATGGCCTTCATGGTCCATTTGCACAAACGCCTGTCCGGCTCCCGCCCGGAAGTGATCGCGTCGGACGAACGGCGGCGGGTGACGATGAGCTGAGGAAGCGGCAGCGATCCGGCCACGCACGCCTCCTCATAAAGACCCGTCATGGCCGGGCTTGACCCGGCCATCCATCCCGTTTGCAACACGCTTTTCAGCAGCCGCCTTCACGCGCGATGGATGCGCGGGCCTTCGCCGCGCTGAAGCGGCTACGGCCGCGCAGGCGGATCAAGCCCGCGCATGACGCCTCTGTGAGTGCTTACCGACGCGCTTACTTCTCCCGCGTCTCGCCGCCGAAGCGGCGCTTCACCGCATGGGCGACTTCCTGCGCGGCGCCGCCGACGATCATCAGCACGAAATTGGCGAAATGGGACATCTTCATCGCTAGGATCTCCGTTCGAGCCGAGCTGGGGGCGAATCTGACGAGATCGATCATCTTGATCGAAAGTGAGTCGCCGCGTGCGCTCGTTGCGACTGATATTGGGCTGCATTTGCAGGCGGCAAACCACAAACCGGGTATAGCGCGCGCGATTTCACGCTTGTCACGTCGAGCGGACAGTTTTCGTCAGGACCTCGAGTCGGCTGCGCTTGAGACCGCCGCGAGGTGTCGGGTAAAGCTGACGAAAAGTGTCAACCCGCTGCGTGCGTTCGGCGGCGCGCGGTCGATCCAGGAAACGCTTACTTCGCTGCACTACAACTCGCACCCTAACTAATTACCAGCCATTAGATAATCCGTGGCGGCGCTGGAACCGTCGGCCGGTCCGGCATTTGACAGCGTGCGCCGGCAATGTTGCCATCGGCGCAACAACGAGAACAATGGCATGCAGCGCGCCCTCAACGACAATCAACCTCCACGTCCATCCTTCGCCGCGTCGCTTGCCAAACCTAACTGGACCGAACACGGCCGCGATTGGCCGCATCGCGAGACCAGCGTCTTCGTGCATGCCGGCGGGCTGCGCTGGCATGTGCAGCAGATGGGCCGCGGCCCGGTGGTGCTGCTGCTCCACGGCACCGGCGCGGCGACGCATTCCTGGCGCATGCTTGCGCCGCTGCTGGCCGAGCATTTCACCGTCGTGGCGCCCGATCTGCCCGGCCACGGCTTCACGGCGACGCCCGATGCGTCGCGCATGTCGATGGCCGCGATGGCGCAGGATCTCGCCGCGCTGCTGCGCGGCCTCGGCCATCGTCCGGCGATGGTGGCGGGGCATTCGGCCGGCGCCGCGGTGGCGGCGCGGATGTGCCTCGACGGCAGCATCGCTCCGGCCGCACTGATCGGCCTCAACGCGGCGCTGCTGCCGATCGGCGGCGCTGCCAGCCGCTACATGCTGCCGCTGGCACGGATGCTTGCGACCAGCGCGCTGGTGCCGCGGCTGGTGGCGCGCTTCGCCCGCAACCCCGGCATGGTCGAACGCATGGTCGCAGACACCGGCTCGACGCTGGAGCCCGCCGGCATCGAGTACTATCGCCGCCTCGTGGGCAGCCCCGGCCATGTCGCGGCGGCGATCCGGATGATGGCGAACTGGCGGCTCGACGAACTCGCGGCCGAGCTGCCACAACTGGCGCCGCGCCTGCTGCTGATCGCCGGCAGCAACGACAAGACCATCGCCAGCCACGATTCGACCCGCGTGCACGCGATGGTGCCGGGCGCCCGCGTCGAAGTGATGCAGGGCCTCGGCCATCTCGCCCACGAAGAACGCCCCCACGACGTCGCCGGCCTGATGACGGAACTGGCGCGCGAAGCCGGACTGCTGCCACCAATGGTGGTCGCGGCGGAGTAACGATTCAAAGCTGTCATTGCCGGGCCTGACCCGGCAATCCATCCTTCATCGCAACGACTCGGGCTGCGCGCTTGCGCGCGCAATGGATGCGCGGGCCTCCGCCGCGCCGAAGCGGCTACGGCCGCGCAGGCGGGTCAAGTCCGCGAATGACGGCCTCCGAGCCGGCGCACACCCGTCGCCAAACCGACGTAGTTCGCCGGCATTGCTCCTTGGCAACGATCGCCCCCGTCGCATCGCCTGATGGGGGCCCGCTCAAGGAGACACCATGGTGAAGTCGTTCGGATTCTGCCGCGCCGCGTTGCTGGGGATGCTGATTGCCACGACGTCGCTGGCGCCGCTGCAGGCGCAGGACGCTGCACCCGCGGCCGGGCATGGCAAGCCCAGCGGGGCATCGTCCGGCAAGGCCGCTGCATCCGAGGCGGAATCCAATCGCCTGCCGCCCGACTCGATCACCAAGCATACGCTGGCGCTGCCCGGCCGCAGCCTGGCCTTCACCGCGACGGCCGGCACCATCCGGCTGTTCAACGACAAGACCGAGCCGCAGGCCGACATCGCCTATACGGCGTATCAGCTCGACTCCGCCGATGCACGGACGCGGCCGGTGACGTTCCTGTTCAACGGCGGGCCCGGCGCCTCCTCGGCGTGGCTGCAACTCGGCGCCGCCGGGCCCTGGCGATTGCCGCTGGCGGGCGAGGCCGCATCCGCCTCGGCGACGCCGGCGCTGCTGCCGAACGCCGAGACCTGGCTCGACTTCACCGACCTCGTCTTCATCGACCCCGTCGGCACCGGCTATAGCCGCTTCGTTGCCGACGGCGAGGACGTGCGCAAGCGGTTCTACTCAATCGAGGGCGACATCGCGGCGCTGTCGCTGGTGATCCGCCGCTGGCTCGAACAACACGACCGGCTGCTGTCGCCCAAATACGTTGCCGGCGAGAGCTATGGCGGCATCCGCGGTCCGCGCGTGGTGCGCGACCTGCAGACCAAGCAGGGCATCGGCGTCAAGGGCCTGATCCTGGTGTCGCCGGTGATGGACTTCCGCGAACTCTCAGGGTCGAGTCTGCTGCAATATGTGACGCGGCTGCCCAGCATGGCGGCGGTGGCGCGGCAGCAGAAGGGACCGGTGACGCGCGCCGCGATGGCCGATGTCGAGAGCTACGCGCGCGGAGAGTACTTGGCCGATCTCGTCAAGGGCGAGGCCGATCAGGACGCGACCAGGCGGCTGTCCGACCGCGTCGCCGCGCTGACCGGGATCGATCCGGTGGTCAGCCGGCGCTTGGCGGGACGATTCGACACCTCCGAATTCCAGCGCGAATTCGCCCGCGCCAGCGGCAAGGTCACCGGCCGGTTCGACGGCTCGGTGCAGGGGCTCGATCCGTTCCCGGATTCCAGCGACGGCCAGTTCGGCGATCCCTCGGCCGACGCGCTGATCGCGCCGCTGACGAGCGCCGCGGTCGATCTCACCCGCAACAAGCTGAACTGGCGGCCGAGCGGCTCGTATCAGCTGCTCAACGGCGCGGTCGCCGGGCAGTGGGATTTTGGCCGCGGCCGGCATCCGGTCGAGTCCATCACGCAGCTGCGTCAGATCCTCGCGGTCGATCCCAAGCTGCGCGTGCTGGTCACCGGCGGCCTGTACGATCTCGCCGCGCCGTATTTCGGCAACCAGATCGTGCTCGACCAGCTGCCGCCGACGCTGGCGCAGAACCGCGTGAGCCTCGTGGTCTATCCCGGAGGTCACATGTTCTACGCCGACGACCCGGCTCGGCAGGCGCTGCACGACGACGTCAGGGCGATGATGAAGTAGTTAGTGGGCCTAAGCCTTTCCCCGTCATTGCGAGCGAAGCGAAGCAATCCAGCCCAGTGCACGGCGCTGGATTGCTTAGCTTCGCTCGCAATGACGAGAGGCCTTCGAACTAACTCACCGTCTTCTCCGGCCAGCGGCACAGGTCGTTGATCAGGCAAACTTCGCAGCGCGGCTTGCGGGCGAGGCAGGTGTAGCGGCCGTGCAGGATCAGCCAGTGGTGGGCGTGCTGCATGAACTCGGGCGGGATCACCTTCTCGAGCGCAAGTTCCACCGCCAGCGGCGTGTCGCCCGGCGCCAGCCCGGTGCGATTGCCGACGCGGAACACATGGGTGTCCACCGCCATGGTCGGCTGGCCGAACGCCATGTTGAGCACCACATTCGCGGTCTTGCGGCCGGCGCCCGGCAGCGTCTCCAGCTCTTCGCGCGTACTTGGTACTTGCCCACCAAAGTCGGAGATCAGTTTTTGCGACAGCGCAATCACGTTCTTCGCCTTGGTGCGAAACAAGCCGATGGTCTTGATCGCCTCCCGCACCCGCTCCTCCCCGAGCGCCAGCATCTTGGCCGGCGTGTCGGCGATCGCGAACAGGCTGCGCGTTGCCTTGTTGACGCCGGCGTCGGTCGCCTGCGCCGACAGCACCACGGCGACGAGGAGCGTGAACGGATTGACGTGCTCGAGTTCGCCCTTCGGCTCAGGGTTGGCCTTGGCGAACCGGGTGAAGGCCTCGCGGACCTCGGCGGCGGTCCAGCGGCGCGGGGCTTTCGGGCGCTTCTGGGCCGGCCCCGGCTTTGCCACAGGTTTGCCCGGCGGTTTCCGCTTCGTGACAGCGGCCGTTTTGGCGGATTTCGGGGCGATGGGAAGGGCGGTGCTGCGCGTGGATTTCGGCATGGACGAGGTATAATATTCCGCAATGACGACAGACAGCGATCTTGATCCCGATCGGGCGCAACCGAAACTGTTTTCGGCATTGCTCAAGCCGCATCGCGCCTTGAGTCACAAGGCTTTCCTGGTGCTGATGGGTTTTTTCGGCACGATCAGCTTCGCGGCCGGCATCGGTTTCTGGATAATGGGCGCCTGGCCGGTGTTCGGCTTCTTCGGCCTCGACTTGCTGGGGATCTACATCGCGTTCCGCGTGGCCTTCGCCCGCGGCCGCGCCAGTGAGGAAATCCTGATCACGCCCAACGAGTTACGCATCCGCCGCACGTCCCATCGCGGTCACGTGGTGGAGTGGGTGCTGAACCCGCTCTGGGTCCGGCTGGAGAAGATCGTGCATGCCGAATTCGGCATCGAGCGGCTGTACTTGGTTTCGTCGGGCCGCCGCGTCAGCATCGCCAGCTTCCTTGGCGCCGACGAGAAGGCGAATTTTGCCAAGGCCTTGAGCGCCGCGCTCGAGGCCGCACGGCGCGGTCCGGTGTACAATTGAAGCCTGAAAGCGGGTGGCGACGACCGCGGCGCCGGCTATCATCGGCCGCATGATGAACCTCGCCGTCTCCGACCACATCCTCGCCAAGCCCGGCCCGCGCGACGCCGCGCTCGCCGATTACGACTGCGTCCGCCGCGCCATTGCGTTCATCTCGCAGAAGTGGAAGGCGCAGCCGACCGTCGAGGCGATTGCCGACGCCGCCGGCTTGACGCCCGACGAACTGCACCATCTGTTCCGCCGCTGGGCCGGGCTGACGCCGAAGGCTTTTATGCAAGCGCTGACGCTCGACCACGCCAAGTCGCTGCTGCGCGATTCCGCCAGCGTGCTCGATGCCGCACTGGAATCGGGACTGTCAGGTCCCGGCCGGCTGCACGATCTGTTCGTCACCCATGAGGCGATGTCGCCGGGCGAATGGAAGAGCGGCGGCGCCGGGCTGACGCTGCGCTACGGCTTCCATCCGTCGCCGTTCGGCACCGGGGTGGTGATCGCATCGGACCGCGGCCTCGCCGGGCTGGCGTTTGCCGATCCGGGCGGCGAGCAGGCAGCGTTCGTCGATCTGCAGCAGCGCTGGCCGCGCGCGACTTGCCTTCCAGACCAGGAATTCACCGCGCCGTTCGCCGAGCGGGTGTTCGACCCGGCGCAATGGCGCGCCGAGCAGCCGCTGCGCGTCGTGCTGATCGGCACCGATTTCGAAGTGCGGGTGTGGCAGACGTTGCTGAAGATCCCGATGGGCAAGGCGTTGTGCTATTCGGACATCGCCGATCGCATCGCGTCTCCGAAGGCCTCGCGCGCGGTCGGCGCCGCGATCGGCAAGAATCCGATCTCCTTCGTGGTGCCGTGCCACCGCGCGCTTGGCAAAAGCGGCGCCCTCACCGGCTATCACTGGGGCCTGACGCGCAAGCAGGCGATGATCGGATGGGAGGCGGGACGGCTCGGCGCGGGCGAGCCGGCCGGCAGCATCGCTTAATACGCTGTTAACCCGTCGGGGTGTGGAGTGCCGGGCGAGATTCGCCATGGGAGCCGCGCGATGGCCGACATCATGAGCGTCCTGGCGTCGGGGTATACGTCCGCGGCGCTGCAGACGCCGTCGAAGACCAAATACGTCAATGTCGATGCCAAGGCCTATCAGGGCACGTGGAGCGGCACGTATTCGAACACCAAGAAGTTCTCGATCACCGTCAGCGACGTGCAGGGCTTTCGCGCCCAGGTGAAGTATCAGAGCGAAGGCACGGTGAAGTATCAGAGCGTGCTGATCAAGGATGGCGCCTTCCGGGTCGGCGATACCAAGTTCGCACTCGGCAAGAACGACACCGCCTCGATCCGCACCGCCGTCACCGATCCGGTCACCGGCCAGACCGGCCTCGTCACCGGCACCGCCAAGCGCGCCTGAGCCGCGACCGGGCGAATGCTTGCCTCGTCATGGCCGGACTCGTTCCGGCTATCCACGCCTTGACCGTTGCAAGGCCTGAAGGCGTGGATGCCCGCGACAAGCGCGGGCATGACGAGTGGATGGGCATTGCCCATCACTCGGCACAAACAAAAACCCCGCCGGCGAGGGCGGGGTTCGTCGTCGTTGGTCGGCGCCGGAAGTGATTAGTGCGCGGCTTCTAGCGCGGCCTGCTCCTGGCGGGCGATGGTGCCCTTGACGGCGCTCTGCACCTTCTCGAACGCCCGCACCTCGATCTGGCGGACGCGCTCGCGCGACACGCCGAACTCGGCGGCAAGGTCTTCCAGGGTCATCGGCTCGTCGGCGAGGCGGCGCGCCTCGAAGATCCGCCGTTCGCGCGGGTTGAGCACGCCGATCGCGCCGGTCAGGGCACGGCGGCGATGATCGAGCTCTTCGTGCTCGGCCATCACGGCTTCCTGATTGGGCGACTGATCGACCAGCCAGTCCTGCCATTCGCCGGGCTCGCCGTCGTCGCGAATCGGCGCGTTGAGCGACGCGTCGCCGCCGAGGCGGCGGTTCATGTCGATCACGTCCTGCTCGCCGACGCCGAGGCGGGTGGCGATTAGCTTGACCTGATCGGGATGCAGATCACCCTCGTCGAGCGCCGAGATCTTGCTCTTCGCCTTGCGCAGATTGAAGAACAGCTTCTTCTGGTTCGCGGTGGTGCCCATCTTCACGAGCGACCAAGAACGCAGAATGTACTCTTGAATCGACGCCTTGATCCACCACATCGCGTAGGTGGCGAGGCGGAAGCCTTTATCGGGCTCGAACCGCTTCACCGCCTGCATCAGGCCGACATTGCCTTCCGAAACGACTTCGGAAATCGGCAGGCCGTAGCCGCGATAGCCCATGGCGATCTTCGCCACGAGTCGAAGGTGGCTGGTCACGAGCTGATGCGCGGCGTCGCGATCATCGTGTTCGCGCCAGCGCTTGGCGAACATGTATTCCTGCTCGGGCTCGAGCATCGGGAACTTGCGGATTTCCGCCAGATACCGAGCGAGGCCGGATTCACCGTTGAGAACGGGTAACGTAGCTGCACGGGCCATCAGCGCCCTCCAGTGGTTTCAAGCCCCCGATCCGCGGGCGGCTTGGCAGACGGGTCGCTCTCCTAAAGCCGGCCGGCCTGCGATGTTCCGCGTTGAGCCATCCCAACGCACCTGCAATATACACGAGGTTAGTCGTGCAAGTTTAGTTACGGTCTTGTTACTTGACTGTGACGTATAAACAACGCGCTGAAATGCTTACCGTTTTCTCACCCGACTGCGTCATTCCGTCACCGTGAGCGCGGCCTTCAGGCGGCTCAGGTCGGGCGGCAGGTTAGATTGCCACTCCATCACGGCGCCGGTGGAAGGGTGCTCCAGCACCAAGAGATAGGCATGCAGCGCCTGCCGGCCAAGTTCGGCCAATACGGCACGGGCTTCCGGCGTGAGCTGGCTGGCCTTGGTCTTGAAGTGCGGCCCATACGTCTCATCGCCGAGCAGCGGGTGGCCCAGATGGGCCAGATGCACGCGGATCTGGTGGGTGCGGCCGGTTTCGAGCTGGCAGGCGATCAGCGATACCACCTCGCCGCCGCTGCGGCCCGTATAGGTTTCCAGCACGTCCCAATGGGTGATTGCCTCACGGCCGCCGTCGCGCACCGCCATTTTCTCGCGGGCGTAAGGGTGGCGGTCGATCGGCGCCTCGATGGTGCCGCGGGCGCGGCTCGGCACGCCCCAGACGAAGGCAAAATAGCCGCGGCGCAGTTCCCCGGTGCGGCCATGGTCGGCGAATTGGGCGCTGAGCGACTGGTGCGCCTTGTCGTTCTTGGCGACCACCATCAGCCCGGTGGTGTCCTTGTCGAGCCGATGCACGATGCCGGGCCGGCGCACCCCGCCGATTCCGGACAGCGACGCGCCGCAATGCGCGATCAGGGCGTTGACCAGGGTTCCGGTCTCGTGGCCGGCCGCCGGGTGCACCACCAGGCCGCGCGGCTTGTTGATGACGATCAGGTCGTCGTCCTCATAGACGATGTCGAGCGCGATCGCTTCGCCCTGCGGCTCCGGCGCCACCGGCGGCGGCACGTCGATTGTGATCGTCTCGCCCGGGCTCGCATGATAAGCGGGGTCGCGGACGGCGTTGCCGGCGACCGCGACGCGGCCGTCCAGGATCAGGACCTTGAGCCGCGAGCGCGATAATTCGGGGCAGCGCGCCGCCAGCACGCGGTCGAGCCGCGGCGAGCCTTCGTCGCCGGCCACGACCACTTCCAGCAGATGTCCCGACGAATCGTTCACGTTTGAGCCTTCCGAAAAACCGAGTGTTGCATGACCGAAACCGCCCTGCCCGAACCGACCCCCGAACAGGCCGCGCTGTTTGCGCGGGTGCGGCGGATGATGATGATCGCGGGCCTGACCACGGCGCTGGCGCTCGCGGCGGTCTTGATCGCCATCGGCTATAAGCTTTTCCGCTCGGAGGGAAGCGCCCCGGTGGTCGCCGAACAGACCCTGCGCATCCCCAAGGGCGCCCGGGTGGTCGCCACCGCCGTCGCCGGCGACCACGTCGTGGTCACGCTGGACATCGCCGGCGCCACCGAACTCCGCAGCTTTGATGCCAGGACGATGAAGCCGGCCGGCCGGCTGACGTTCGCGAACGAGCCGTAGGGCGGGCTGCAAGCACGGGATCGCCCTGAGGGCCTCTCGGTTCGGCGAGCATCGCGGGCGCATGACCCTCGCCTGCCGATCCGAAAACTTGCCGGAAATGAGCGCATCGAAGTTCGGCAGTTTACGTCTCCACGCGTCATGCCCGGCCTTGTGCCGGGCATCCACGCCTTGCTGACGCAAACGCCTAAAAAGGCGTGGATGGCCGGGACAAGCCCGGCCATGACCGGAGTCTGGGCAAACCAAACGATCGACGTGGTCCTCGCGCGTGACCCGGCCGTCCAGAGTCACCGTTCAGCCCCACGACGCCGCTCCTGCGACCAGCAAGGGCATAGCTACAGAAATTGCCCGCCCGCGATCTTGCAGCCGCGCCGTTTCGCGGCTATTGGTCTGCGCCTCACGCTCCCTTCGTCTAGCGGTTAGGACGCGGCCCTCTCAAGGCTGAAACAGGGGTTCGATTCCCCTAGGGAGCGCCAGACTGCCCGATCGGCGTCGATCAAATCGGCAGCAGTTCAGCACCAGCAATTCGAGTTTCCGTCGCAGCTTCTTTAGGAAGCGATCCGCTGCGAAATCCGCTCGGCAGAGGCGGACAACCACGATTCGAACTCCGCCGCGCCCATCGGTTTCGCGAACAGATAGCCTTGCGCTTCGTCACATCCGAGTTGACGCAGAATCTCTGCAATCTCCGCGGTCTCGACGCCTTCACCGACCACGCGATAATTTAACTCGTGTGACAGATTGATCATCGAGTTGACCAACAATTCCGGCTTAGCGCCTGTTCCGAGCTCCTTGATAAACGACCGATCGATCTTCACGACGTCCATGGGCAGCTTCTGCAGATAAGACAGACTGCTTTGCCCCGTCCCAAAGTCGTCGATGGCCAGCCTCACGCCCGCGGAACGGAACGCATTCAGCTGCCACATCGACCGTTCGCTGTTGCGCATGACCGCGCTCTCGGTCAGTTCCAACTCGAGGAAACTCGGGCGAACGCGATGCTTCAGCAACAGCAACTGAATGCGCTGAACGAGATCTGTCTCTTCGAGATTAGCCGCAGAAATGTTGACCGAAAGCGTCAGCTGCCGGCCCTCGGCGTGCCAAGTTCCGAGTTGCCCGATCGCATTCTCGAGGACCCAGTTGGTCGTTTCACGGGCCAGCGTCGTCTGCTCGATGATCGGGATGAACTCACTCGGCGGAACCGCCCCCAACAGCGGATGACGCCACCTCATCAGAGCCTCGGCGCCGGTACAGTCACCGGTGCTCATGTCGATGCGAGGCTGAAAGACGAGCTTGAACTGATTGCCCCCTTCGTGCAGCGCAGTCCCGAACTCTCTCATAAGTTGGAAGCGTCGTGCGTGTACCTGATCTTCCTCAGATGAGTAGATCCGGACGGGATCTCGCGATCCTCGTGCTTCCAGCGCGGCGCTGTGTGCCATTCTCAGGATTACCGAAGGCTCGGTCTTGCCGGGACTAAACGGCGCCAACCCGATCGCGGCCGTCACCATGAAGCCATCAGTCGCTCCTTTCGGAAGTCCGTCGAGAACGTCCTGCACGATGTCTTGATAGTCGGATGGATCAACGTCAGGAGGCGCAAGGAAAGCGAACTGCGTCGCACCGACGTGGTAAGCTAATCGGTTCGGTCCAAGCGCTTCGCGGATCGTCCGAGCCGCGACGCGAACCATGTCGTCCACATAGCCGGCGCCCATCACGCGCGTGCCGTTGCTGATCTGCTCGATCCTCGCAAGATCGACGAGAACGGCAATCCGCTGAGTGTCGTTAGGGTCGCGTCCAAGATCCATCAGGTCGTCGAAAAACTGCAGGCGGTTCGGCAGACCGCTCACCGGATCGACCCGGCCGAAGGCGTGCTGCAGCTCGATCTGCGCCATGACCATCTCGGCCATGTCGGTCAACGCAGTCAGCTCGGATTCTGAGGCTGTTCGCGGCTCGACACCGAGAACGCACAGCGCGCCGAGCCCATGCCCGTCACGGGTCACGAGTGGCGCGCCGGCGTAAAATCGAACTCCTTGTGTCGCCAACAGACTCGTCGAATAGCACGAGTCTGCCATCAGGTCGGGAATGACGACAACACGACGCGTCTCGGCAACCTCCGCGCATGGTGCTTTATCGCGCGGGATCGAGTCGTGTTCGACGCCAATCCGTGATTTGAACCACTGTCTCTCGCTATCCGTCAGGGACACTGCGGCGATGGGGAGACCGAACAGCTTGCTCGCGGTACGCGTGATTCGATCAAATGTTTCGCTCGGCGGCGTATCGAGCAACCTGAGCCGCATCAGAGCGTCCAGCCGTTCAGCTTCATTATGTCCGGCGCTCATGATGCCTCCTAGCATCGTGTAATCGACATCACATCGGCGCAGTTAAGTATCTCCGACCTGAAGTTCTATTTAAGATATTGCAGTGCGTGCAATATCGCCGCGTATCGAGCTAGGACGCCTAATCGTGGGTTAATGAGTCAGATAAACTGTTAATTGGCGCGCAATCCAATCGCTCCGGAGACGTCCGCGTCTTTCAACATAAATACGCTCGCCGATTTGTCCTGAATGGCGCACAAGCTCACTTCGAGACCCAGGCATATCGCGCGACGCATCGTCCCGTCGTTAGCAAGGTTCGTGACCGGCCCGGCTTACGAGGCGGCCTTCCCTTCGGTTCAGATTTCCGTCGGAACCGCCGCCCGTCGGGCGCGGCTTCTCGCCGTCGCCAATCCACGCTCCCGCTCGATCTCCCCCGCCACCCCCACCGCCTGATCCGCCGCGACCGGCTTCGCGAACACATACCCCTGCACGAAATCGCAATCGAACATCGTGAGCAGGTCGACCTCTTCGGCCAGTTCGGCGCCTTCGGCGACGACGCACATGCCGAGGCCGTGCGCCAGCGCGATGATGCCGCCGAGCAGCTTGCGTTTTTCCGGCACGGTGGCGATGCCGGCGACGAAGGTACGGTCGATCTTCAGGCAGTTGAACGGCAGCCGCGTCAGATAGCCGAGCGACGAATAGCCGGAGCCGAAATCGTCCAGCGCCAGCCGGATGCCGAGCTTCGACAGCGCCGCGAGCGTCTGACTGACTTTCTGCTTCGTGTGATCGACGAACAGGCTTTCGGTCAGCTCCAGGCACAGCAGCTCAGCGGGCAGGCCGGTCTCGGCCAGCACCGTGGCCACGACTTTCTCGAAATCGCCGTTCCAGATCTGCGCCGGCGACACGTTCACCGAAATGGTTCGGCGCGGCCATCCGGCATCCAGCCAGACGCGCATCTGCCGGCAGGCGTCGCGCAGCACCCAATGGCCGAGCTCGACGATCAGGCCGGTGCTCTCCGCGATCGGAATGAACTCCGACGGCGAGATCGGCCCGCGTTCTGGATGGCTCCAGCGCAGCAGCGCCTCGAAGCCGCTGACACGGCCGGTCTTGAGGTCGATCTGTGGCTGAAAGTGCGTGGTGAGGCCGCCGCTCTCGACGGCGTGGCGCAGGCGCCGGCCGAGATCCAGTCGCTGATCGACCGCCTCGGCGTAGATCGGCTCGAACAGCTGCGCCCGGCCGCGTCCGGACTCCTTGGCCATGTACAGCGCCAGATCGGCGTTGCGCGACGCTTTCTCCGCGGTCGCGCCATGCTCCGGCAGCACGGCGACGCCGATGGTGGCGCCGATGCAGGCCTCGCCCTCGGCGAGTTCGACCGGGACTGATAGGTTGGCGATCAGCCGATCAGCAAGATCGAGCGGCGCTTCGTCAGGCGCACATCGGCTGTCGGCGAGCACGGCGAATTCGTCGCCGCCGATCCGGGCGATGAAGGCTTGGGGGCCGAGCTGCTGCCGCAACACGCCTGCGACGTGGATCAGCAGGCTGTCGCCGGTGGAATGACCGAGCGAGTCGTTGACTTCCTTGAAGCGGTCGAGGTCGATCAGATACAGCGCGTGTCCGTCCGCCGAGGTCGGGCTCTCGAACAGATCGGCAAGCTTGCGCTTGAACAGCGCGCGATTGGCGAGCCCGGTCAGCGGATCCGTGTAGGCGAGCTGTTCGAGCCGGCGCTCGGCCTCCTTGCGATCGGTGACGTCCTGAGCGGTGCCGATCAGGCCGATGATCTTGCCGCCTACGACTTCGGCCTTGCAGATGATCGCCAGATCGCGCGGCGCGCCGTCGGCGTGGCGGATGCGGATGTCTGCGGCTTCCGTCGTGCTGCTGCGAAGAACGCGGCCCTGCAGCTTCAGCAGACGCCGAGCATCGTCGCCCAGAAAAAACGAGATCGTGTTCTCATAGGTCGGCTCGAGCGCGTCAGGGTCCAAACCGAGCAGCTGATACAGTTCGGCCGACCAGACGGTGCGGCCGGTGTCCAGCCGGTGATGCCACGTCCCGATCTTGCCGAGCCGATGGGCTTCTTCGAGGGCCCGCGTGCGCTGGTCGAGCAGGGCGCGCGCCGCTTCGAGCTGGGTGATATCGCTCGCCGTGCCGCGATAGCCGAGGAAGCTGCCGTCCTCGGCGAAGATCGGCTTGCCGCTGGTCGAGATACTGATGCGGGAGCCATCGTTGCCGATCGAGGTGTAGACGAAGTCGCGAAACGGACGGCGGGCTTCCATGTCGGCCCGATGTCCGGCCATCGAAACTTCTTCTTCGGGCGCATAGGACAGCTCCCAGCGCGCCCTGCCGCCGGAAGCGACGGTGAGCAGCGCCGCATTGCCGTCGAGTGATTTCGGATAAGGAAGCAGCCGATGGTCGGGGCCGCTTTCCCAGCACCAGTCCGAAGCGGTGCTGACGAAATCGGCGAGGCGCTGTTCGCTTTTGGCCAACAGCCGCAGCGCGGATGTTTCCGACGTGATGTCGCGGACGATGCCGAACACCCGCCGGACCTGACCGTCTGAATCGAATTCCGGCTCGCCGTGCACGACGCAATCGAGCTGGCGGCCATCTGCCTGGAGCAGCTTTGTCTCGATCGCAAACGGCCGGCCCTCCGCCCAGCACGCCACGTAACCGGCCTGCAGAACGTCGCGACTGTCGATCAGGTGGCGGTTGTGCGGCGCCGCAACCGGCGCGAACTCATCGAGCGGGGGCGTCTCGTAGAGGGCGGCAAAATCGGGCGACATCCAGAAGTTGACCGCAGCCGCGCTGTACGACTCCCAATACGCGATACGTGCCAGCCTCATCGCGCGCCGCAGCGACGATTCCTGATTCCAGCCTCGCGCGTCGCGTGCGGAAGGCTGCCGCAATGACACTCCCCGAACGGCCATCTTTCCCCAATCAAGACGAGCACGCACAATGGTACCGCCTATTTCGTAGCACGACGCGACCCCGCATCAGAGCGGCAAGTCTTGGCGAAGCTGCAGCGTTCTTGATCGTGGTGTAATTTACGTGAAGCCAGCCAGCGTCACCGAGACTTCACAATCCGAGTGAAACCGTAGGCTGGTGGAACTCTGTTGCGGCGTCTCGCAGCGTACGCTGTGCCGCTGCTTCAACCGTCGTGCCCGCGGGCGATCGGTGAGCAGACGGACTTAATAAGAGCTACCAGCTTCCCCAAGCGCATCACGTGCAAAGCGAGGCGCTTGCAACGCCCCCATCAAATCCGCGCGCAGGTCTTCGTAGTCTTCCAGCCCCACCGAGATACGAATCAGACCGTCCGTGAACCCGTGCCGCGCACGCTCGGCGGGGTCATAAGTGGCATGCGTCATGCTGGCCGGGTGCTGGATCAGGGTCTCGGCGTCGCCGAGGCTGACCGCGCGGGTGGCGAGCCTGACGTTGTCCATGAAGCCGCGTCCGGCGGCGAGGCCGCCTTTCAGTTCAAGTGCCACCATGCCGCCCGGTTGCCGCATCTGACGCTGCGCGAGCGCGTGCTGCGGATGGCTGTCGAGGCCCGGGTAGTAGACGGCGGCGACAGCGGGATGGGCCTGCAGATCGTGCGCGAGCCTCGTTGCGGTGGCGCTGTGGCGGTCCATGCGCAGGTTCAGCGTCTTGAGGCCGCGCAGAATCAGGAAGGCGTCGAACGCCGAGATGCAGGCGCCGTTCAGCTCCTTGATACCAACGAAGCGGAGCTGGTCGATGACCTCTTTCGGCCCCACCACCGCGCCCGCCAGCAGGTCGCCATGGCCGCCGAGATATTTGGTGGCCGAATGGACGACGAGATCGGCGCCGAGCCCGAGAGGCTGCTGCAGGTAGGGGGTGCAATAGGTGTTGTCGACGACCAGGCGCACGCCGGCGCGGCGGCAGATCTCGGCGCAGGCGGCGATATCGACCACGCGCATGTTCGGATTGGTCGGGGTCTCGGTGAACACCAGCCTGGAGTTCGGCGCAAGCGCGGCCTGCAGATTGGCCGGCTCGGTAAGATCCGCGAAGGTCACCTGGATGCCGAACCGCGGCAGATGATGCTCGAACAGCCCGAAGGTGCAGCCATACAACATCTGATCGGCGACGATGCCGTCACCGGCCTGCAGCAGCGTCCAGATCACCGCCGTGAGGGCGCCGACGCCCGACGAGGTGGCGAGCGCAGCCTCGCCGCCCTCCAACGCCGCCAGCCGGCTTTCCAGCACCGCCACCGTTGGGTTGCCGACCCGCGAATACACAAATCCCTCGGCCTCGCCGGCGAACCGCGCGGCGCCCTCGGCGGCGCTGGTGAACGCGTAGGTCGAGGTCAGGAACAGCGGTGGATTTAGCGCGCCGTGATGCGCCAGCGGGTCATAGCCGTGGTGGATTGCCGTGGTGGCAAAGCCGGGGCTACGAGCGGATTCGGTCATGGATGCCTCCTTGACCGCCAGTATGGCCGGAAAGCAGCCGTCAAACTTGCCAATCATGCTAAGAAAGAACTAAAGCTTAGCAATATTGATCATTATTTGGCGCAGCAAATGCTTGGTCCTGCCAAAATCGCCTTTGATGCGATTGACCTGAGAATCCTTGCCGCGCTGCAGGCCGACGCGCGGATCCCGAATATCGTGCTGGCCGAGAAGGTCGGGCTGTCGCCATCGCCGTGCTCGCGCCGGGTGAAGCTGCTCGAGCAGGCCGGCGTACTGGCAGGCTACCAGGCGCTGATCGACCGCGCCGCGGTCGGGCTGGCGGTCACCGCGTTCGCCTTCATCCGGGTTGAACGGCATTCGCGCGATAATGCGGACAGCTTCATCGCCGCGGTGCAGACCATGCCGGAGGTGATCGCCTGCCATCTGGTGTCGGGCGACAGCGACTTCCTGCTCGAAGTGGTGGTGCCGGATATCGCCAGCTATGAGGCAACCGTGCTGCGCGGCCTGCTGGCGCTGCCCTTGGTGCGGGATATCCGCACCTCGTTCGCGATGCGCAGCTACAAGCTCAACGGTCCGCTGCCCCTGCCGGCCTGATCACGTCGGCAGATGCTGCCGCACCCAGCGCACGATCTGCTGTGCCGGCATTGCGCCCGAGGTGCGGGCGCGCTCGCGGCCGTTCTCGAACAGGATCATGGTCGGGATGCCCTGGATGCCGAGCCGGGCGGCGATCGGCTGATTGGCGTCGGAGTTGAGCTTGATCAGCCGCACGCTCGGTTCGAGTTCGCGGGCCGCGGACTCATAGGCCGGCGCCATCGCGTGGCACGGCCCGCACCAAGGGGCCCAGACGTCTACCAGCACCGGCACGCTGCTGCGCGCCAGCTGCTTGTCGAACACCTCGCCGCTCACGTCGGCCGGATGGCCTTCGAAAAGTCTGTTGCCGCACTTGCCGCATTTGCCGTCCAGCGCCGGTCGCTGCTCCGGCAGCCGATTGACGCCACCACAATGCGTACACACTACGAGATTGTCGGACATGATCGGGTCTCCTCGCAGACAGATGTAGTGGTGTTCTGCGGCATTGCGAGGCGGCGAAGCCGACGAAGCAATCCAGCTCGGCACGCGCGGCTAATGATTGCTTCGCCTTCGGCTCGTAATGACGGGGCAAGATGTCGCTACGGTACCAGCACGGCGGCGCCGAGCAGTTCGCCGGCGCGCAGCTTCGTCAGCACGGCATTGGCATCGCGCAGCGGGAAAGCGTGGGTCGCGGTCTTGATGCCGGCCCGCTGCGCCACCTTGAAGAAATCGACGCCGTCCTGCCGGGTCAGGTTGGCAACCGAGACGAGCTGGCGTTCTTCCCACAGCAGATCATACGGAAAGCTCGGGATGTCGCTCATATGGATCCCGGCGCAGACCACGCGGCCGCCTTTGCGCACCGCCTTCAGCGCGGCCGGCACCAGGCTGCCGACCGGCGCATAGATGATCGCGGCGTCGAGCGGCCGCGGTGGCAGCTGCGCCGATGCGCCGGCCCACACCGCGCCAAGGCTGCGGGCGAAATCCTGCGCGGCGACGTCGCCCTCGCGGGTGAAGGCATAGACCTGCCGGCCCTGCCAGCGCGCGACCTGCGCCACGATATGCCCGGCGGCGCCGAACCCGTAGATGCCGAGCCGCTCCGCCGCGCCGGCGATCACCAGCGAACGCCAGCCGATCAGTCCGGCACACAGCAGCGGTGCGATCGCGACGTCGTCGCCGGCCTCGCCGAGCGGAAACGCGTAGCGCGCATCGGCGATGACGTGGGTGGCGAAGCCGCCGTCGCGGGTGTAGCCGGTGAACAGCGGCGCATCGCACAAATTCTCCCTGCCGCTCGTGCAGTAGTGGCACACCCCGCAAGTATGGCCGAGCCACGGAATGCCGACGCGGGCACCAATTTGATGCGTGGCGACGCCGCTGCCGAGCGCCGCGACGCGTCCGACGATCTCGTGGCCGGGAATGATCGGAGTGCGGATGTGTGGCAGTTCGCCATCGACGACGTGCAGGTCGGTGCGGCACACGCCGCAGGCGGCCACGCTCACCAGCACCTCGCCGTCGCCGGGTTGCGGCGTGTCTCGCTGCTGCAGCACCAATGGCTGACCCGGCGCCGTCAAGACCATCGCCTCCATGGTGGGGCTCCGATGGCAGATATCGACTGCCGCCGACCATATCGCGGCCGCAGCGATCGTTCAAAGACGCCTGTTACTTCCGATCCCGCGCCACCCAGTTTTCACCCTGCTTGCGGTACTGCTTCTTCACCGCCGCCCAGGCGACGCGGTGCGCGGAGCTTTCCTGATCTTCGGGGATGCGATCCTGGTACTCGGCGCAAGCGTTGTTGAATGCCGCGACATAGATCTCCTGGGCATGCAGCGGCAACCGGACCTGCAGCGCTGGCGGAAGATCATCGGTCGAACTATACGGCATCGCGGCGTCCCCGAAGCGGCTTGAATCGTTGCGCTGCCCCCGTGGTCGGCAGCGCATTGGCCGAAACGCTCGCACCCGATTGCGGCGGGCTCGCGTCACCCACGCGGCAGCGGCGGCCTGTCCTTGATGCGGATCAAAGGCGCTGGGGGATCTCGACCTAGGATACGCTTCAAGTCGGGACGGGCAGAGGCTTGGCCGACGATCGGGGAGGGTGCGATGGCATCTCCAGAGGCTCGGCGTTCGCCGGCTTGCGGGCCGGCCGACAGCTTTGCGGAGCGGCGCGCCCGGATGGTCGAGACACAAATCTGCGCCCGCGGCGTCCAGGACCCGCGCGTGCTGGCCGCAATGGCCAGGGTGCCACGCGAGGCCTTCGTGCCCGAACTCACCCGTCAGCTTGCGTATGACGATTCGCCGCTGCCGATCGGTTGCGACCAGACCATCTCACAGCCTTACATCGTCGCCGTGATGATCGAAGCGCTGCAGCTCAAAGGTGGCGAGCGCGTGCTGGAGATCGGCGCCGGCTCCGGCTATGCGGCGGCGGTGCTGGCCGAGATCGCCGGGACGGTGGTGACGATCGAACGCGTCGCCGCGCTGGCCGAGCGCGCCCGCACCACGCTGGCAGACCTCAGTATTCGCAATGTCGAGGTCCGCGAAGGCGACGGCAGTCGCGGCTGTCGGGAGCGTGCGCCGTTCGACGCCATCGTGGTGGCGGCCGGCGGCCCGCAAGTGCCTGACTCGCTGAAAGCGCAGCTGGCAACCGGCGGCCGGCTGGTGATGCCGGTCGGCGCCGATCAGCTCACGCAGAAATTGGTGCGCGTCACCCGCGCGGCTGACGGGCAGTTCGTCACCGAAGACCTGACCGACGTCCGCTTCGTGCCGTTGATCGGCGCCGAAGGCTGGAGCGCCGCCGATGTCGAGCCCACCGGGGCGCCCCAATGAGTCCTGCAGTCACGCGCCAACCGTCGCGCGAAAGCCACCCCCGCAATGCTATACACATGCGCGCGTTGCGCACGCGCCAAACGATCACCTGCTAAGAGGGACGCACCATGATCAAGGATCTCATCGTCAATCTCGAATCGAACGCGGCGCGGGACCGCGTCGTCGACGTAGCGCTGGCGATCGCCCGAGCCTTCGACGCCCATGTGTCCGGTGTCTGCTTCGCCTATGATTCGCTGCCGAGCTTCACGATGCCGGACTTCCCGTCCGAGGTGCTGACCAAGATGCTGGCCGCCAACGAGGCGGCGGCGCGCCTCGCGGTCGAGCGATTCGAGACGGCCTGCAAGCGCGAGGGCGTATCGGCCGCGCATCATCTGCTGGAGACGCCCTACGGCACCTCGGGCCGTTTTCCCAAGATGGCGCGGCGGTTCGACCTGTCGGTGATCATGCAGTCCGATCCGGAAAACGGCGACAACGACGTGTTGATCGAACAGGTGCTGTTTGATTCCGGCCGGCCGGTGCTGATCGTCCCTTACATCCAGAAGGATGCGGTCAAGCTCGATCGCGTGGTGTGCTGTTGGGACGGCAGCCGCGCCGCGACCCGCGCCATCAACGACGCACGACCGTTCCTGCGCCGCGCCGCCGTCGTCGAACTGCTGATCGTGCGCGACCAAAAGGTGCGCGACGACAGCGAGCTGCGCGGCATCGAGATGGCCAATCATCTGGCGCGCCACGGCATCAAGCTCGACATCAAGGTGATCACCGCGCCCGATATCGGCGTCGCCGGCACCATCCTGTCGCACGTCGCGGATACGGCCGCCGACCTGCTGGTGATGGGCGGCTACGGCCATTCAAGACTGCGCGAATTCGTGCTCGGCGGCGTGACGCGCGAGATGCTGGCGTCGATGACCGTGCCGGTAGTGATGTCGCATTGAGGCGGCTGTCATTGCCCCCGCATGCTCGGTCCAGGAGTTGATGGCTGCAACACACACCCGACATCATTCTGAGCCGTCGCCAAGTTAGCGGCGGATCCGGGGGATAGACTGCGCATTCCGGCCGCACCCTTCAAGGCTCGCTGCGCTCGCGCCTCAGGGTGACGACGCAGTCGAGAAGCAGACGTCTCAGTCGCTGCGACATCCCGGCGGCTAGACGGTTGACGCGCGTCAACGGCAGAACGGGAGCTGCGCGTCAGACATGATCGCGCCGGCAGCGCGATGACGCGCCGCTGGCGTCGTTCGTTTGTCATTCGGATTTTCCCCCGCCCCCTTCCCCAGCACGCCAGACCCGGAGACTGCCCGCGATGGTCGATATCGTGACCCTCACGCCCAATCCTGCCATCGATCTGTCGACCTCGGTCGAGCGGCTGGTGCCGAGCCGCAAGTTGCGCTGCGCCGCGCAGCAGCGGGATCCGGGCGGCGGCGGCATCAATGTGGCGCGGGTGGTGAAGCGGTTCGGCGGCGATGTCGAGGCGATCTATCCGGCCGGCGGTTTCACCGGCCGGCTGCTGCGCTCGCTGCTCGACCGCGAACAGATCCCCAGCCGCGTAATTGCATCCGAAGCCGAGACCCGCGAGGATTTCTCGGTCACCGAAGCGGCGACCGGTCAGCAATTCCGTTTCGTGCTGCCGGGCCTGCCGCTGGCCGAAACAGAATGGCGCGGGCTGCTGGAGATTCTCGGCGGCACCTCGCCTGCGCCGAAGATCGTGGTCGGCAGCGGTAGCCTGCCCCCCGGCGTGCCGACTGATTTCTACGCCCAGGCCGCCGCAGTGGCGAAGCGGATCGGCGGCAGTTTCTATCTCGATACGTCCGGAGCGCCACTGATGGCGGCGCTCGATCACGGCGTCACGCTGATCAAGCCTAATCTGCGCGAGATGCAGGAACTGGCCGGCCGGTCGCTCACGAGCGACCAGGACTACGTAGCGGCCGCGCGGCAACAGATCCAGACCGGCAAGGTCGAGATCGTCGCGCTGTCGCTCGGTCATCTCGGCGCGCTGCTGGTGACGAAAGACGAAGCGTTGCGCTCGCCGGCACTGCCGGTCAATCAGGTTTCGACCGTCGGGGCCGGTGACAGTTTTCTCGGCGCGATCGCCTATAGCCTGGCGCAAGGGCGCTCAATCGAGGATGGCTTCCGTCGCGCACTGGCCTCGGGTTCTGCGTCGCTGACCATGCACGGCACCGAATTGTGCCGGCCGGCGGATGTCGATCGGTTGTGCGGCGAGGTGGTGATCGAGCGGTTGTGATCGCAGCGCCGGGCTCGGCTTTTTGCAACGCGCAAGCGTGACCGCCCGGTTCGGAACTGTTGCCGGAACCACCTGTTGTCCGTCCGCTTGGCACAGGCGCCAGCCAGGAGCGGATCATGGCCCAGGACGACACCCGAACCCACGAAGCGGACCTTCCCGAAAACGGTGATCGCACGGTCGAATACGACGGTCCGGCCGGCGGCTGGGGCTCGCTGCAGGGCATCGCGCGAATCTTCGGCAAGGAATGGAATACGCCGACGGTAATCGAGACGCTGATGCGGCAGAACAAGCCGAAAGGCTTCATGTGCGTGTCGTGCTCGTGGGCCAAGCCGGCCGATTATCACACCTTCGAATTCTGCGAGAACGGTGCCAAGGCGACGCTGTGGGAGCTGACCACCGCGCGCTGCACGCCGGAGTTTTTTGCCGACCACACCGTCACCGAGCTGCGCAGTTGGGCCGACCATGATCTGGAGATGCAAGGCCGGCTGACCGACCCGCTGCGCTATGATCCGGCAACCGATCGCTATGTGCCCTGCGGCTGGGACGAGGCGTTCCAAGCCATCGGTGAGCACCTGAGCGCGCTCGATCCGAAATCGGTGATCTTCTATGCCTCGGGCCGCGCCAGCCTCGAAACGTCGTATCTCTACGCGCTGTTGGCGCGGCTGTACGGCAACAACAATCTGCCGGACAGCTCCAACATGTGCCACGAGACCACCTCGGTGGCGCTGAAGAAAACCATCGGCGTCGGCGTCGGCACGGTGGTGTTCGACGATCTTGCCAAGTGCGACGCGATGTTCTTCTTCGGCCAGAACACCGGCTCGAACAGCCCGCGCTTCCTGCATCCGTTGCAGGACGCCGCCAAGCGCGGCGTGCCGATCGTCACCTTCAATCCGGTGCGCGAGAGGGGCCTCGAAAGCTTCGTCAATCCGCAGAGCCCGACCGAGATGCTGACCGGCCGCGAGACGCCGATCTCGAGCCAGTATCATCAGGTCAAGGCCGGCGGCGACATCGCGGTGCTGATCGGCATGTGCAAGCACGTCTTCGCCAAGGACGACGAAGCGAAGCTCCAAGGCAAGCGCGTGCTCGACGTCGCTTTCATCGAAGCGCATACCAGCGGGCTCGACGCATTCGAAGCCAAGGTGCGGGCGACGTCGTGGCAACAGATCGAGGCCGAGTCGGGTCTCAGCCGCGCCGCGATCGAAGCCGCCGCGCAGGTTTATGTCGAAGCCGACCGTGTCATCGGCATCTACGGCATGGGGCTGACCCAGCATGTGCACGGCTTCGACAACGTTGCGATGCTGCTGAATCTGCTGCTGCTCAAGGGCAATATCGGCCGCGACGGCACTGGTATCTCGCCGGTGCGCGGTCACTCCAACGTCCAAGGCCAGCGCACCGTCGGCATTTCGGAAAAGCCGGAGTTGGTGCCGCTCGACAAGATGGCCGAGCAGTTCGGCTTCACGCCGCCACGCGACAAAGGCATGAACACGGTCGAAGCCTGTCATGGCCTGCTCGAAAGCAAGGTCAAGGCGTTCATCGGCCTCGGGGGCAATTTCGTCCGCGCCATTCCGGACCAGGAGGTGCTGGAGAAAGCCTGGACGCGCATGCAGCTCACCGTGCAGATCGCCACCAAACTCAATCGCAGCCATCTGGTGAACGGCAAGGTCGCGTATCTGCTGCCGTGTCTCGGCCGCACCGAGCAGGACGTGCAGGCCAGCGGTCCGCAGGCCGTGACCATGGAGGATACGTTCAGCTGCATCCAGGGTTCGATCGGACTGCGTCAGCCGGCGAGCGCCAATCTGAAATCCGAACTGGCGATCGTCGCCGGCATCGCCAAGGCGACGCTGCCGTCAAACCCGAAGGTGCGCTGGGACGAATGGGTTGCCGACTACGGCATGGTGCGCGACCTGATCGAAGAGAGCTATCCGGACATGTTCCACGACTTCAACGGCCGGATGTTCACCCCCGGCGGGTTCTACAAGGGCAACGCCGCGCGCGAGCGGATCTGGAAAACCGAAAGCGGCAAGGCCGAGTTCACGACGCCCGATCGATTGAGTTCGCTCGGCTTCGACGACGCGCCGGGCCGCTACCGGCTGATGACGCTGCGCTCCAACGATCAGTTCAACACCACGATCTACGGCATGAGCGATCGGCTGCGCGGCATCGAAGGTCGCCGCGATGTGTTGCTGATCAATCCGGACGAGATGGCCAAGGCCGGCCTCTCGGACGGTCAGATGGTCTGGCTCGAGACCGACGCGGCCGACGGCGTGCATCGCGAGGTCGGGCCGCTCAAGGTGACGCCATTCCGGCTGCCGGACGGCTGCCTCGCGGGCTATTATCCCGAGCTCAATCCGCTGATCCCGCTCAGCCACCATGACAAGGAATCGAAGACGCCTGCCAACAAGTCCGTGCCGGTCCGGATCCGCGCATAACCATGTGACGCGATCGCGTCATCGAAACTTCACCTGCATCGATCATTCGTCTGAAATGAGCCGATGCGGGCTGGTTTTTCGTGCGAGGGCGTTGCGCCGCAGCCTCACACCAGCTTTGACTGGATCGCGCGCGGTGACGTCTGCCGCCGCGGCGTCGTGGTGGCATTGCAACGCTTCCCGGCCTCCGCCAAACTGTTGGCGCTGCGTATCGTCGGCCGCAGCATCGTCTGAATTGGAAGGTCCGCCACCGGCGGCATATTGAGAGGCTTCATGAGTCAAGGTGTCACCGCTCCGTACGCTCGCCATGCCATGGCTTATGTGTTGGCGGGAGGGCGCGGAAGCCGGCTGATGGAATTGACCGACTGGCGCGCCAAGCCGGCGGTGTATTTCGGCGGCAAGTCCCGCATCATCGATTTCGCGCTGTCCAACGCGCTGAATTCCGGCATCCGCCGCATCGCGGTGGCGACGCAGTACAAGGCGCACAGCCTGATCCGGCATCTGCAGCGCGGCTGGAACTTCTTCCGTCCGGAACGCAACGAGAGCTTCGACATCCTGCCGGCGAGCCAGCGTGTGTCTGACGACATGTGGTACCGGGGCACGGCGGATGCGGTGTATCAGAACATCGACATCATCGAGAGCTACGATCCGAAGTTCATCGTGCTGCTGGCCGGCGACCACGTCTACAAGATGGACTATGAGTTGATGCTGCAGCAGCACGTCGAGCAGGGCGCCGACGTCACCGTCGGCTGCCTCGAAGTCGACCGCAGCGAAGCGCGCGCCTTCGGCGTGATGCATGTCGACGCCAAGGACGTCATCCAATCGTTCCTGGAGAAGCCCGACGATCCGCCCGCGATGCCCGGCAAGCCCGACAAGGCGCTCGCCAGCATGGGCATCTATGTGTTCGACACCAAATTCCTGCTCGACGAATTGCGCCGCGACGCTGCCGATCCGAATTCGTCGCACGATTTCGGCAAGGACATCATCCCCTACATCGTCAAGCACGGCAAAGCCGTCGCGCATCTGTTCGACAAATCGTGCCGCCGATCGAATTCGGAAGCCACCAGCTATTGGCGCGACGTCGGCACCGTCGACGCGTATTGGGCCGCCAATATCGACCTCACCGACATCGTGCCGCAGCTCGACCTGTATGATCGTGAGTGGCCGATCTGGACTTATGGCGAAATCACCCCGCCGGCGAAATTCGTCCACGACAAGGACGGACGCCGCGGCGAGGCGGTGTCGTCGCTGGTGTCGGGCGGCTGCATCATCTCGGGCGCATCGCTGCGCCACACGCTGCTGTTCACCGGCGTGCGGGTGCATTCCTATTCGCATGTCGAGGGCGCGGTGATCCTGCCCTACGCGGACATCGCGCGGTCGTGCCGGCTCAAGAATGTGGTGGTCGACGCCGAAGTGCGGATACCCGACGGGCTGGTGGTGGGCGAAGATCCTGAACTCGATGCCAAGCGGTTCAGGCGCACCGACAACGGCATCTGCCTCATCACCCGCGCCATGATCGAGAAGCTCGAGCAATGACATCTCTGGCGGCGCTGTCGATCGCGTCGGAAATCTTCCCGCTGATCAAGACCGGCGGTCTCGCCGACGTCGCCGGCGCGCTGCCGAGCGCGCTGAAGCCGCACGGCATCGCGATGCGCACGCTGGTGCCCGGTTATCCGGCCGTGCTCGGCGGCATTGAGCCGCCGCAGATCGTGCACAGCTTCGCCGATCTGTTCGGCGGCAGCGCGC
Organism: Rhodopseudomonas palustris; assembly: GCF_003591005.1. GTDB lineage: Bacteria > Pseudomonadota > Alphaproteobacteria > Rhizobiales > Xanthobacteraceae > Rhodopseudomonas > Rhodopseudomonas palustris_K. Next base: position 86,154 of record NZ_QYYD01000007.1, on the reverse strand, counting down.
GATTACTTGCGGCGCGCTGCGAGGAGCTGGAGCTGCTGGTGCTCGACGCGCCGCATCTCTACGTGCGCCCCGGCAATCCGTATGTCGGGCCGGACGCCATGGATTGGCCCGACAACGCCTTCCGGTTCGCCGCGCTCGCCAAGGTCGCGGCCGAGATCGGCCAGGGTCTGCTGCCGGGCTACGCGCCGGACGTGCTGCACGCGCATGATTGGCAGGCCGGCCTGGTGCCGGCCTATCTGCGCTATTCCGGCAGGCCGGGGCCGAAGACGGTCTTCACCATCCATAACCTCGCCTATCAGGGCCGGTTCGAGCGTGAACTCCTCGAGCGGCTCGGGCTGCCCGCGCGGTCGTTCAGCCTCGATGGCGTCGAGTATTGGGGCGGCATCGGCTTTCTCAAGGCTGGGCTGCAGCTCGCCGACCGAATCACCACGGTGTCGCCGAGCTACGCGCAGGAGATCCAAACTTCCGAGGCCGGCATGGGGTTGGAAGGCCTGTTGCGGCTGCGTGCCGATCGGCTCAGCGGCATCCTCAACGGCATCGACACCAAGGTCTGGGATCCGGCTGCGGATGAGTTGATACCTGTCACCTACGATCTGGAGACGATCGGCGCCCGTGCCCGCAACAAGCAGGCGCTGCAGACCCGGTTCGGACTGAAGACAGACCCGGCGGCATTGCTGCTGGGCGTGGTCAGCCGGCTGTCGTGGCAGAAGGGCCTTGACATGCTGCTCGAGGTGCTGCCCGCCCTGCTGGCGGAGGGCATCCAGCTGGCGCTGCTCGGCTCCGGCGACGCCCCGCTGGAAGTGGGATTTCGCGCGGCCGCGCTGGCGCATCCGGGGCAGGTCGGCGTGGTGATCGGCTATGATGAAGCGCTGGCGCATCAGATCCAGGCCGGTGCCGACGTGCTGCTGGTGCCGTCGCGGTTCGAGCCCTGCGGCCTCACTCAGCTATGCGCGCTGCGCTACGGCGCGGTGCCGGTGGTGGCGCGGGTCGGCGGCCTTGCCGATACGGTGGTGGACGCCAACGAAATGGCGATCGCCACCGGGGTCGCCACCGGCGTGCAATTCTCGCCGGTGACGGCCGAGATGCTCGCCAAAGCTCTGACCAAGACCAGCGCGCTCTACGCCGACCACACCACCTGGCGCAATCTGCAGATCAACGGCATGACCACCGATGTGTCGTGGAAAAACCCGGCGCAGCACTACGCGAAGCTGTATCGCGAGCTGGTGGCGGAAGTCTGACTCTTACGGATAGCTGCAGTTACGGATCCCGGGCCTCACCCCGAGTCATTCCGGGGCGCGTAGCGCAGCGCAGCGAACCCGGAATCTCTGCGGCAGACCGGTGCACAACAACTTTGAGATTCCGGGTTCGCGCGGCTTTGCCGCGCGCCACGGAATGACGTGCCTGCGGCTGTCGATCAGGTGCGGCAGAGCCAGCCCCTCTCACAGCCGTCATCCCCGCGAAGGCGGGGATTCCAGTATCCCAGTGAACTCGTTATTACGCCGCGTGCTGACAACGTGGCGCTCTGGAATACTGGGTCGCCCGGGCGATGACCGGGGTGTTCGGGGTGCGTGCTCGCACCCCGATGATCGTGTCGCAAGGCGAGCGGCCTCACACGCCTTCGAACAGCGCGGTCGACAGATAGCGTTCCGAGAACGACGGCACGATCGCCACGATGGTCTTGCCGGCGTTTTCCGGGCGCTTGCCGAGTTCGATCGCGGCCGCGATCGCGGCGCCGGACGAGATGCCGCCCGGGATGCCTTCGTGGCGGGCCAGCGCCCGCGAGGTTTCGATCGCGGTCGGACCGGCGACTTTCACGACTTCATCGATCACCGAACGGTCGAGGATGTCCGGCACGAAGCCGGCGCCGATGCCCTGGATCTTGTGCGGGCCGGGTTGGCCGCCCGACAGCACCGGGCTTTCCTCCGGCTCGACCGCGACGATCCTGATCGATGGCTTGCGCGGCTTCAGGACCTGGCCGACGCCCGTGATGGTGCCGCCGGTGCCGACGCCGGCGACGAAAATGTCGATACCGCCGTTGGTGTCGTTCCAGATCTCCTCGGCGGTGGTGCGGCGGTGCACTTCCGGATTGGCAAGGTTCTTGAACTGCTGCGGCATCACCGCGTTCGGGGTCGAGGCGATCAGCTCCTCGGCTTTGGCGATGGCGCCCTTCATGCCCTTGGCGGCCTCCGTCAGCACCAGCTCGGCGCCAAGGAAGGCCAGCATCTTGCGACGCTCGACCGACATCGATTCCGGCATGACCAGCTTCAGCCGGTAGCCTTTAGCGGCGGCCACGAATGCCAGCGCGATGCCGGTGTTGCCGGAGGTCGGCTCGATCAGGATGGTGTCCGGCTTGATGATGCCTTCGCGCTCCATTGCGGCGATCATCGCGGCGCCGATGCGGTCCTTCACGCTGGAGGCCGGGTTGAAATATTCCAGCTTGGCCAGGATCGTCGCCTTGACGCCGTTCAGCCCTGGCAGCCGGTTCAGGCGCACCAGCGGCGTATCGCCATAGGCATCGGCGATCGAATCATAGACACGGCCGCGGCCGGGCTGATGGGCTGGGGTGGCGACGGGCTTGAGCGAAGCGGTGGCTGCGGTGGACATGGACGTCTCCTGGCTGGTCAGGGTCGAATGAGGCCTGGTTGCTGTTCATCTGATAGATGGATCACGCGGTCGTCAACGCGGCCGGTAAATATGGAACATTCCCCTCTGCTGCCAGGTGTTCCGGAATGTCCATTCTCCCGTTCGCGTTCAATTTGGACGGAATTCCCGCGCCGGAATGGCTTCCATTTGGTGCCGCGCCCTTCACAACGGCGTCACGCTGGCTGTAGTATCTCTGCAGCATGCTGCTTCGCAGCGTCGATCGGACGGGAGTCAGGAGCGTTTCTTGAACGCGCATGTCTCACAAGGCGGTTGGCCGGTGCTGGTGTTGAACGCGGACTTCCGGCCGCTCAGCTACTATCCGCTATCGCTTTGGTCGTGGCAGGACGCGATCAAGGCGGTGTTTCTCGATCGCGTCAACATCGTGGAGCACTACGACCGCGCGGTTCATAGCCCCAATCTCGATATCCAGCTGCCGAGCGTCGTCTCGCTGAAATCCTTCGTGAAGCCGTCGACCCATCCGGCCTTCACCCGGTTCAACGTCTTCCTGCGCGACAAGTTCTCCTGCCAGTACTGCGGCGCGCCGGACGATCTGACTTTCGACCACATCATCCCGCGCTCCAAGGGCGGCCAGACCACCTGGGAGAACGTCGTGGCGGCGTGCTCGCCATGCAATTTGCGCAAGGGCAATCTGACCCCGGCGCAAGCCAAGATGTTCCCGCGCCAGGCCGCCTTCGCCCCGACAGTGCACCAGCTTCATCGCAACGGCCGGCTGTTTCCGCCGAACTATCTGCACGAGAGCTGGCTCGATTACTTGTACTGGGATACAGAGCTGGACCCATAGCGCTGAGCAGAGACGCCGTAATCAGCCCGCCGCTGGCAGGCATACTGTCCACGGCGCGTCGAACACGTGCTCTTGCAGATTGTCGCCCGGTCCGCCGCGGTCGATCACCACGAAATTCTGCGCGGCGCCGAACGGCGTCAGCACGCCGTGCCAGATATTGCGGGCGTAGCAGACGCCCTGATGCGGGGCGGTGACGAAGGCTTGCGGCGTACCAGGTAAGCCCGCTTCGTCCGGGCACACGATCACCAGAAACGGCGCGGCGTTCAGCGGTACGAACGCCTGGGCACCGAGCGGGTGGCGCTCGACCAGCGTCAGCCGCAGCGGCAATGCGTAAGGCTGCGCCTCGACCAGCCCGAGCACCACGTGTGCGCCGTCGCCGATCACGTCGATCGCAGCGAGGTCGTGATAGCGTTGCGCCATCCCGGCGTTCATCGGTCGCGGCACGCCCTGCGCGGTGTCGATCACTCGGCCGAACCGCGCGAATGCTGCAGCGGTCAGCGGTTGCGCGGTGAGGGTCCGTCCATTGGTCGGACCCGTCATCGTCCGCACCCGCGGCGGCCAAGCGCCAAATGGCGGTTGACGAACACGGGGTGATTGTAGGTCGGAGCGTTCATGGGCGTCTCGCTGCGATTCTTGCTATCAGGTTGAACTCGGCGTCGCGCTCATTCGGCGTTCGTCAGCAAGCTGGCGCATGGGGATGTGGTGTATCGGCCGCTTGCGGGCCCGCCGATCACCGCCGACGTGTACGCGCTGCGAACCGCGGCGCACCAACCTTTGGTCGATCAGTTCATTGGCCTGGTTCAGACGCTCGCCGGGCGCGCGGATCAGTCGCCCGCGCGCACCGCAGCCACGTGGCCCGGGGCATCGGCGACGACAGGTCCCGCCATCGGAGCACCGGACGTCAGCGCCTGCGTCTCGGCCGGCTGCCGGGAGATCGAGAAAATGTCCCAGGTGGCGATGAACAGCGCCGCGATCACTGGACCGATGATGAAGCCGTTGAGGCCGAACACCTGCAGGCCGCCGAGCGTCGAGATCAACACCACATAGTCCGGCATTCTGGTGTCCTTGCCGACCAATACCGGGCGTAGCACGTTGTCGACCATGCCGATCACCAGCGTGCCGAACGCGATCAGCACGACGCCCTGCCAGATCGATCCGGTGGCCAGCATGTAGATCGCCACCGGCAGCCAGACCAGGCCGGCGCCGACCGCCGGCAGCAGCGACAGGAACGACATCACCACGCCCCACAACAGCGCGCCCTTGATGCCGAGCAGATAGAAGATTACGCCGCCGAGCGCGCCCTGGATCAGCGCGATCAGCATGTTGCCCTTGACGGTGGCACGGATCACCACGGCGAATTTGCGCAGCAGCTGGCTTTCCTGCTCGACCGGCAGTGGAATCGCGCGCCGGATGCGGCCCGCCAACAGATCGCCATCGCGCAGCAGGAAGAACAGCAGATATAGCATCACGCCGAGGTTCACCACGACGTCGAGCGTACCCTGGCCGATGCCGATCGCCTGGCTGGCGATATACTGGCTGCCTTGCATCAACCCGCTCGACAGCCGCTGCTGCAGATCGGCGAGGCTGCCGATGTTGAAGCGGTCGAGAACGCCGCTGATCCAGCCCGGCGGCTCGGCGATCAGCTGCTTCAGATAGCGCAGGACATCGAGATCGCCGGATTCCACCCGCCGATACATTGCGCTGGCCTCCTGCGCCAGAGCGGCGCCGATCAGCGACAGCGGCAGCAGGACCAGCATGACGATGATCAGCAGCGTCGCCAGCGCCGCGAGATTGCGGCGGCCGTCGAGCAGCTGGGTGAACCGCCGGTTGAGCGGCGCGAAGATGATCGCCATCACCATGCCCCAGAGCACCGCGCTATAGAGCGGCAGCAGGATCCAGCCGAAGCCGATCGAGACCGCCACCAGCAGCAGGATGAAGAACGGGTTCTCCGACGCACGCATTCCCAATGTGATCCCCTTTGTGGTGGCAGAGCACAACGACCAGAACTGTCAATCGCTCCGCTCGACCCGCGACATTCCGTCAGCCTTCATCGGCGCTCACGCAAGCCGCCGTTCGACCGTGCCGGTCTGCACATCTCCCTCCGCACGGTAAGTCATTACAAAGGGAATTGAAATGCTCGGCGGACTCGCCGAGCAGCTGCCCGCTGCCGCCGTCCAAGTGCGAAACCGCGTATGACGATGAAGGTCCGTCCATTAGCCCTGGAGAGGCAGGCGGGAGAAATGTGCCAAGCAAGAGTTCCGCGCCGCAACATCCGCGGCCAACGCCAGGCCGAGCTTCGGGGCGGCGGCGACGCCGTCACTCACTCCGCCTCACCTCGGGCTTGTATCGGAACTACACACGAGCCCCGGAAGGCCGAGGACGGCAGGACGACCATGCTTGCCGCAAGACACGGCCGAGCCAGGAGACAGCCAGATTTGCGGTTTGTACCCAGCACTGACAGTGTTGCCCGCAGCCGTGCGCAGCGATGTCGCGCAGCCGAATCATTGAGGAAGGAAGCCGGATGAGCGACGCCGTCGTCGACGACATCGTGGCGCTGCTGCCGCCGCTGCTGCAATCGATCGAAACGCTCGGCTTCGTCGCGCGCTATCTGCACCCGCCGGACTTCGGCGAGGTGATGCGGATGGCGGGTGCGCCGGACGCCGATCTGCGCGCCGAGGTGCCGCGGCTGGCGAATTGGCCGGACGCGTTCGCGCATCTGCGTGGCCCGCTGCAGGTGGCGGCTGATCATGTGACAGCGGCGTTCGACGGACTACGCAAGGCCGAGTCCGGCGACGGCGATCTCGTCACCGTGTTTCGCGCGCTGCGGCATCTGCCGCAGGCGATGGAGGCGCTGTATCCGCTCGCCGCGACGCTGCCGCCGGTGTCGGACCTGTTCCTTGACGAGAACGCCCGTGCCGACGAGGATCTGCGCGTGCGCCTCGCGCAGCCGAAGCATCCCGACAGCGGCGTGTTTCATCACGACAACGAGCCCGGCAGCCGCGGCGGCTTCTCGTTTTACGTGCCCGAGACCTACGACCCGGATCGCGCCTGGCCGCTGGTGGTGGCGCTGCATGGCGGCAGCGGCCACGGCCGCCTGTTCCTGTGGAGCTGGCTGCGCGCAGCGCGCAGCCACGGCGCCATCGTGGTGGCGCCGACCGCGCTCGGGCCGACCTGGGCGCTGAAGGGCGAGGATACCGATACGCCGAACCTCGACAGGATCGTCGCATTCATCCGCTCGCGCTGGTCGATCGATCCAGAGCGGCTGCTGCTGACGGGGCTCAGCGACGGCGGCACCTTTTGCTACGTGAGCGGGCTCGGTCCCGCCTCACCCTTTACGCACCTGGCGCCGATCGCCGCCAGCTTTCATCCGATGATCGCCAGTATGGCCGACGCCGACCGGCTGCGCGGCCTGCCGATTCAGATCGTGCATGGCCGCCATGACTGGATGTTTCCGGTCGAGCTCGCGCGCCAGGCCCAGCAGGCTTTGGTCGCCACCGGCGCCAACGTCACCTACCGCGAAATCGACGACCTCAGCCACACTTATCCGCGCGAGATCAGTGCGGCGCTGTTGACGTGGATGGCGAATACAGACTGAGAGAGGCGCGTAGCGCGCTGTAGGTCGGGCTGTTGTGTTGTTGGCACGGCGTTCACCCCACCCCCGTGGTCATCGCCCGGCTCGTCCGTGCGACCCAGTATTCCAGGGCGTTCGTGTGACTTGCCCACGCTCTGCAACACTGGGCCCTCCGCTTTCGCGGAGGGTGACGGTCGGAGGTGGGGTGAGCGCCTCGCGACCTGACTGTGTAGTAACGGCGTCGCCATCTACTTCATCAGCAGCGTCACCAACACCGGCACCAGCAGAGCGGTGATCAGAGCGTTGAGGCTCATGGCGATGCCGGCGAACACGCCGGCGATGGCGTCGACCTGGAAGGCGCGGGCGGTGCCGATGCCGTGTGAGGCGAGGCCGACCGCAAAACCGCGGGCGCGGAAATCGCGAATGCCGATGGCGTTCATCAGTGGCGTCACCACAATAGCACCCATGATGCCGGTGATGATCACCGCGACGGCGGTCAGCGACGGATCGGCGTGGAGCGATTCGCTGATGCCCATCGCGACGCCGGCGGTGACCGATTTCGGCGCCAGCGACAGCACCACGACATTGGGCAGCCCGGCGAGCTGCGCCAGCACCACCACCGAGACGATCGCGGCGATGCAGCCGACCACCAGCGCCAGCGCCATCGGCAGGATTGCGGTGATGACCTGATGACGGTTTTCATAAAGCGGCACCGCGAGCGCCACGGTGGCGGGACCAAGCAGGAAGTGCACGAACTGCGCGCCGCCGAAATAGGTCGTGTAGGACGTGCCGGTGATCCATAGAAACGCCCCGATGATCCACATCGCATGCAGCACCGGGTTGACCAGCGGGTTGCGTCCGGTGGCCTGCGACACCGCATCGGTCGCCGCGTAGACCAGCAGCGTCACCGTCAGCCACAACAGCGGCGTCTGCGACAGATACACCCACAGCGAAAACGGATTGCTGCTCATCGGGCGCCCCACATCGCCAGCAGCCGCGCCGTGACCAGGAACGTCGCCACCGTTGCCAGCAGCGTGATCAACACCGAGCCGGCCAGCACCAGCGCGATCGCGATGCCGTGGCTGGCGATCATGTCGAGCTGCTGGACGACACCGACGCCGGCCGGCACAAACAGCAGCGACAGATGCGCCAGCATGCCTTTCGAGGCATTTTCAACGCCCTCATTGCGCAGCGGTCCGATCGCCAGCCAGCCGAAGCGATCGCGCGCTAGCAACAACAGCAGCAGAAACACCAGCCCGACCACGGGGCCGGGCAGTGGCAGCGCGAGCGCGCGAACCACCACCTCGGCTGTGAGCTGGCAAAGCAGAATGAGTCCGATACTAGCGATCATGCGATGCCCCGGATGTGCGAGATGGGCACCGATGAGCCGCTTCACGCGGGCATGTCAAATCAATGTCCCGCGCGCGTCGAGCCGTGGCGGGACTACCGCGTCAGCCCTTCAACCGCTTGTTGCACTCGCTCCAGTAGCCGCCCCCCTTCTGGATCCACTTCAGGCCGCCGGTGGTGTTGGCGGCCTTGTTGGCTTTCCACTGTTCGGCACAGGTGTGCAGCCGGGCGCGCGTGGCGGGCTCCTTGGCGAACTTCGGATCGACCGCGGTTGGATAGGTGGCGGGGCCGGCAGGGGTCGCCGGCGCTGCGGCGGCCTTCGGCCTTGCGGCCGGTTTGGTGTCTGCCGCTTTGGGCTCCGCCGGCTTGATCTCCGAAGCCTTGGTTTCCGTACTCTTAATTTCCGAAGCTTTCGGCTCGGTCGCGGCAGCCTTGTCGTCGGATGCCGCGGGAGTGCTGACCTCGGCACATTGCGCCCTGCGGAAATCGTTCCAGCTCTGGCCGTCGAGCGTGCCGGCAGTCTTGGCGGCCTGATACTTGGCGCTGCATTCCTGAGCAGTCAGCGCGTAGCTGGGCGCTGCGGAGCCCAGCATCATGAGAAACGCACCGGCTGTAAGTTTCGTCAAACTTCGATCCGTCATCGTCCCGGTCTCCTGCAGTCGTGAAACCGCCGCATCCTAGCGCCGGGCGAGGGGCTGACAATCGCCAACTGATTAGTTCGCGCCTATTACCGTTGCCCCCGCGCCTCGGGCATGGCCGCGCGCGTGGTTCGCATTTGCCGGCGGTATTTTGATTTGCCATAAGGTCGCGTGTCAGAAAATACAACTCTCGCCGCGCCGAGCCTGCGGTCCAAGACTTTGAACGTGCTCGAAACCATCGCGATCGGCGCCGCCGGTGGCGGGTTGTCCTATTGGGCTCAGCTTCCCGGCGGGCTGATCACCGGCGCGATGGTGGCGGTGGCGGCTGCGGGCCTTGCCGGACGCAAGATGGGGCTGCCGCCGCCCTTGTCGCATATCGTGCTGATGGCGCTCGGCGTCTCGCTCGGCTCGATGGTGTCGCCGCAGATGATCCACAATCTGTCGTCCTATCCGGTGACGATCGGACTGCTGGCGGTGGCGACGTTCTGCGCCACTTTCGGCAGCAGCATCTATCTGCAGCGGGTGCACGGCTGGGATCGCACCTCGGCGCTGCTCGCCGGCAGTCCGGGGGCGTTGTCGCAGATCATCATGCTGGCAACCGAGCGCAAGGCGAACGTGCCGGGTATCGCCGTAGTGCAGATCATGCGGGTCATCATCCTGACCAGCGCGGTGCCGCTGCTGCTGGCGGCGACCGGCATGATGGCGCATGGTCCGCTGCCGTCGCGCGGGCCGGAGGCGACGCCGCTGGTGCTGCTCGAATTGTCGGCGGTCGCGATCGCCGCCTCGCTGCTGCTGCGGCTGATCAATTTTCCGGCCAGCTGGATGTTCGGCGCGATGCTCGGCTCCTCGGTGCTGCACGGCTCCGGACTGGTCGAGGGCACGCTGCCGCAATGGGCCTATCTGCCGGCGCTGGTCGGCATCGGCACGCTGATCGGCTCGCGCTTCGGCGCTATCAAGGCCCGCACCATCCTCAGCTATCTCGGCGCCGCGCTCGGCTCCTTCGCGGTGGCGATCGCGATCTCGGCCGTCTTCGTGGTTGGCATCATCCTGACCACGCCTGTCCGGCTCGCCGATCTGGTGGTGGCGTTCTCCCCCGGCGCGATGGACGCCATGATGGCGCTGGCGCTGACCCTGCACATCGATCCGGTGTTCGTCGGCGCACACCATCTGTCGCGCTTCATCTACGTCTCGATCGTCACGCCCGGCATCGTCCACTGGTTCGGCCGCAGCCCGGACGATCTCGACGATTGATGGTCCGCGCCGGGGTCAGCACAGCGATACGACCGTTCAGGGTGCGGCAAAGAACGCGTCGTTGCGGGTGCGCCAGGCTTGATCGGAGAGCCAGTTGTAGTCCTGGTCGGGCATCAGCGGCACCTTTTGCATGACGTCCTTGGCTATCGGCAGGAAGAAGCTCGATCGATCCTGCGTCACCTTGAGTGACTTGATCGGGACGACGATGCTGTCCTTGCCGGTGGTGAAGAAACCTCCCGAGGCGACGATCGCGTAGTCCCGGCCGTCCTTGGTGCCGAACACGATGTTGCGGACCTCGCCGACGATCTTGTCGTCGGCACTGCGGACTTCCGCCCCGATCATCTGATCGGTGCGCAATCCGGGCGTCAGCTGGTCGATCCGGATCAGCGGTCTGGCGCCCTTCTTGTCACGGCTGCCCAACGGCGCCCCGTGCCGGACCTTCGGCTCGCGTGCAGCATTCTGAATATCGGCCTGCTCCTCGTCATTGTCGCCCAGCGATCCCATCGGCGGTCCGGCGATGAGTTCGCGAATATTGGCGAGGAGACGCTCGCAGTCGTCGTGGCGGCCATAAGATCGAAGCGTCAGGGCCGCGTCGCGCAGACTCCTGAGGTCGCGGACCGACTGACTATTCGCCGGCCCCCGAAATCGCGGGTTGTCCTGGATCGCTTCTTCCAGCCGGGCATCGGCGAGTTCGCACTCGGCCAGCGCTTGTGTCATGCCGACGGCGCTGAACACCGCAGCCGCTATCACTATTCGTCCGATCGTCATGGAGAGCCGTCTTTCTCGCCCGGGCTTCGGGCATTGCAGCGAGGCCGCGCAGCGCGCGGCCGCGATCCGGCGAGGCGGGGGCGTCAGGCTCCGCCGGTCAGCTCGCGAATGGCGTTGATGATCTGCGCTGGTTGACAGGGTTTGACGAAGAACCGGGCGTCCGGCGGGAGATCCCCATCCTGCAGTTTGAATTGCCCCGAGGTCGCGATGATCCTGATCGGCGGCCACCGTTCCCGAACCGCGGCGGCAAGTTTCAGCCCGTTCATTGCGCCCGGCATATCGATGTCAGTGAACATCAGCCGGATATCGGGATCGCGCTCGAGCGTGCGAATGCCTTCGTCAGCGCTCACCGCCTCCACGACGTCGAACCCCGCCTCGATCAGCATCTCGACCACGTCCATGCGAATGAACGTTTCATCTTCGACGACGAGGATGCGGATTCTGTGCGGGCTTGAAGGCATGAAATGGGGACTCACAATAATTGGCGGATGGCGCGGGGCCAGGAAGGTGACGTGCATTCGTGCATCACGTGTTCCTCACGGCGGGTCGAGCGGGAATTTGATGGTGAAAAGCGCACCCTGGGGGATGTTCTTCGAGATCGTGAGTTCGCCCATCAATTGTCGCACCAGGCCGATGATGACCCGGAAGCCGAGGCTCTTACGCGGCTGATTGATGTCGAATTCGTCGGGCAGACCGGCGCCTTCATCGGAAATCTCGACGAGCAGGTGGCCGTTGATCTCCCGGGCGTCCATCCGGATCACCCCAGGCCCGTCGACATAGGCGTATTTGACGGCGTTGGTGACCAGCTCGTTGACCAGCAGACCCAAAGGTATCGCCTTGTCGGCGGACAGGATGATTGGGTCGGACCGGGATTGAAGCGTGTGTTCCGGCGCCGAACTCTGCAGATTCTTGCAAAGATGGCCGACGAAATCGGACAGATCGACGAAGCCGACCTTGCTGCCACGCCACAGATGATCGTGCACCTCCGCGATCGAGGCGACGCGCATTGCTGCATTTTCCAGCGCGCTTTTGACGTCGGCCGAGTCCGAACTGCGGGCCTGGACGCGGAGCAGGCCGACCACCGATGTCAGGCTGTTCTTGACCCGATGGCTCATTTCCCGCGTCAGCAACTCCTCGTGGTCGAGCGCGGCCTGAAGCTTCGCATCGGCATGCTGGCGTTCGATGGCGATGCCGAGCAGACCGGCGAAGCCGGCGAGAAAGTCTGCATCGGCATCGTCGAACTGCCCCGGATCGGGACTGTCCGCCTCGAGAATCCCGAACGGTGTGTTGCCCTCGCCGCCGCGTCGGATCAGGACGTTGATGGCACGCCGGATGCCGTGGTCGGCCAGAAGTTTCGGCGTCCGGAAACGCGTCTCTTTCTGCAGATGATTGGAAATAACCGATTGCCCGGTCTGAAACGCATAGCCGGCGGGTGACTCGATGTCGGCGCCGAGCGACACGTGATCTATCGTGCCGGCGGGCCAGCCGATCCCGGCACGCACCACCAGGCGCTTTCCGCCCGGATCGTATTCAAGAACCTTGGCGTAGGCGCATCCCGAGCCACGCGCGCTGAGATTGGCGGCCTGCCGCAGAATCTGCTGAAAATCGCGCGTCTGAAGCGCGGCCGTTCCGAATTCGCGCAGGAGAGCCTGCTGACGGCGGCGGTAGGGAAGTTCGTCCTGAAGATGATCGTGCGAGGTATCGGAGGCTGTCGGATAAACCGGCCTCTGTTCGGTAGGCATATCGCTGTCGATTCTGGAGCGGTCACGGGACGCGAGTTGTCAGCCATACACGAAAGCTGTGATGAGCGTTCGTACCGACCGCCTGAGTGACGACACATGACAACGCGCCGTATGGAACATTGTTCCGGAAGGGGCAGCCGGGTTGAGGGCTTGCGTGTGGCCGCGATCAGCGCCGGATCTGGAGGATGCCCCAGCCGGCAAGCGCCGCCAGCCCGAGCGACAGCAGCACGTTGTAGCCGGCCAGCGACAGGCCGAGAAACTTCCACTGCACCTCGTCGCAGCGCACCACCTTCACCTTGTCCAGCTGATCCAGCAGGCTGCCGGCCTTGCTCAGATCCAGCACCGGCCCGCTGCAATCGCTTGGCCCGGGCCAGAACTTCCATTCGACGCCGGCATGGTAGGCGGCGAGCCCGGCATTGCCGAGCGCCAGCAGGGCCAGCACCGCAAGGCCCGCAAGCAGCAGCGACACCGGCGTCTCCCGCTTTGCGGCAAAGGCCACCAAGGCCGCCAGCGGAACGGCCGCATAATAGGCGTAGCGCTGTTCGAGGCAGAGCGGGCACGGCTGCAAGTCGAGCGCGAGCTGGAAATACCATGCGCCGCCGAGCGCGGCCGCGGCGATCACCGCATAAGCCAACGCGACGTTCTGGGCGACGCGGGTGCCGCGGTCGAGACGTGCGCCGATATGATAGGGGTCGACAGGACGAGCCGTCACGGTGATCTCCAGTTCCGGGGTCGTATCGCGGCGCCCGCCGGCTGTCGAGATCGTCGCCGATCAAACCGAGGTGTAGGAGCGCCGGCGCCGGCAGCTCCGCCGGGTTGACCCCGATTTCCCGGCCGCTATAGTCCCGGCCGCTTCGCAACCGGCTGGTCCGGCGGCGCGGGCCCCTGTGGCGGAACTGGTAGACGCGCTCGACTCAAAATCGAGTTCCGCAAGGAGTGCTGGTTCGATCCCGGCCAGGGGCACCATTTTCGGCCACGGCAGCGACCCCTGAGGGCGCCGGTCTCCTCAATCGCCGAGCGCGACCTGCTGCCTGCTGATTGGCTCGGCGTTAGCCCCACCACCGGATCCGCTGCCGCGCCGGCGGCAAGGACCGTCGCCAACCCGCTCGCTCCGCCTGCGCCTACAGGGGAATTGACACGTCCTGATATTGTTGGATGAGCTAGTCAGCAATTTTGAGCAGTTGTTTTCATTGTTATTTGCTGGAGCTGTTATTGTGCAACACGCCGGGCCCCGATCAACCGGGCAAAGCCGAACGCATTAGCGCGTTCCTGACGCGGTTTGGTCCGCCCGCTCGCGTCGTTACGGTAAGCTGGCGCGAGGATGCGGAGCTCCAGGCCTACTATCTGCCGCCCGGATCCGCTGAACCGACCGGGACGCCGGGTATTATCTGCATCGGCGAGACCCGCAGCAAGGAAGCTCTCTTTCGATTGATGGCGAGGCCGTCGCGCGCGCGTGGGCTGGCGCTGCTCTGTGCCGACCTCGGCGACCCAGCGGCGCCGACGCTGCGCCGGTCGATCCGTCCGGAGACCTGCATCTCGGCGCTGATCGATCACCTGGCCGACGAGCCCGGGATCGATCCGGCGCGCATTGCCGTGATGGGCGATGGCAGCGCATCGTCGCTGGTGGCGCGCGGTGTCGCTTTCGACGGCCGCGCCGCAGCGGCGGTGTGCGACGGCGGATTGTGGGAGCGCTGGGCCAGCAGTCATTCCTGGCCGTCGCCCATGCCGCTCGATGACGTGGCGCCGCCGTTCGGGCTGGCAATGCCGTGCCCGACCTTGATCCCGCTCCGCCGCGCCAAGGATATCGATCCGGCGCATGCACAGGAGCTGCTGGTGTCCAGACTGCCCCGGGTTTCTGGAGACGCGGGCGGCAAACTTGTCGATCTCGGCGGCGCGAAGTCGCGGGTGCAGGTCGGATCAATTCTGGATTGGGTGCGCGACCGGCTTCGCGAGCGTATCGGCTGACACCCTGGCCCGGCTCAGAAGCCGCCGGCAATCTTCAAGCAGGCTTTTTCCAGCTGGCCGCTCAGCTCGGTGAGCTGGTCGGTGAGTTCGGCGACGGCATCGTTGGTCAGGCCGGCAAAGATGAAAGCGTTGAGGGCGCGCTCACCAGCCGCGAGGCCGGCGATCTGCTTCTTGGCCTTGTCGGTCAGGAACAGCTTGACCACACGAGCGTCCGCTTCGTCGGCCTGCCGGCCGAGCAGGCCCTTCTTCTCCAGCAACTTGGACTGGGTGGTGATGAATGACGAATCGACATGCAGCGCCCCCGCGACATGACGAACCGAGACTCCATCGCCCTCGTCCAGGCGCTGAATGGTCGTCAGGATCGCGAATTGCGGACCGCTGATACCAAGACTACCGGCGCGATAGTGCCGAATCTCATCAAGATGGACAGCCAGGCTGCCGATGATCGTGCTGAACTCACGGGCCGTGACGGCGTCGACCGCAGACGATCGCACCGCCAAACCAAGCTTCGCCTTCCTGGGCATTCATCCTCCGGGTCAATCCGATGGCGGACCATATCACCTTTTGCACATCAGTTTCTATCTCAAACATTGGTACCAGAATGAGGCGGGTGAGATGCCAGCCGCGGCACTGCGTCGTCAAGTCGGATCAGAGTGGGCCAGACGGGTTAGCTGCGCGACTTTCGCCCAAGGCAGCAATGCGGGACGGCGTCCGGGCTGATACGTCTGGCAATTCGGCGTGGCCGCGGCATATCCGGCAATTGGTACGCGGCGAATGTATGCCTGTTGCGCAAATACAACGGCGATCGGCAATCAATTAGCTGATTAGATAAAGAATTTCCATCAGCTAATAAAATCAACCATGATCCGGTGCAGACGGGTGGGGCACAAATATCGTCCCGTTGAGACGTGTGATCGGCTCGCAACAGCCGGCACTCATCGAAGTACAGGGTCGCCTTGAGGCTATGACCTGCAGGGTCGGACCTTCTCGCTAATTGCTCTGGAGGGCTGTGATGACATCGATCAAAACGATACTGATCAAAACCGCACTGATCAAAGCCGCACCGATCAAAACACTGGCGCTGGCTTCGACGGCGGCGCTGCTGGCGTACGGCAGCGCCCAAGCGGCGGATCTTCCGCTGAAGGCCAAGGCCGTCGAATACGTCAAGATCTGCTCGATCTACGGAGCGGGCTTCTACTACATTCCGGGCACAGACACCTGCATCAAGCTCGGCGGCTATCTGCGCGCCGACGTCACACTATACGGCTCGAGCGCCTATAACGCGCCGGCGTGGGCCGGCAACGCCGGCCAGAAGAACCGTCTGGCCAACAATTTCATCTTCCGCTCGCGTCAGGATATCAACATCGATACCCGCACCGCGACCGAGTACGGCCTGGTCCGCACCTATTTCGATGCGACCTTCAACTGGACCTCGGGTGACGCGGTCGCAGGTGGCACGCTCGGCGTCTACTACGCATTCATCCAGTTCGCCGGCTTCACCTTTGGTAAGGCGGTGTCGCAGTTCGACACGCCCTGGACCGGCTATCCGGGCAACAACACCTCGTTCCTGATCGGCGGCTACGACGACGTCACCGGCATCAACCAGATTTCCTACACCGCCCAGTTCGGCAACGGCGTGTCGGCCGCGATTTCGCTGGAAGATCCGTCGAGCTATTTGCAATCCGGCCTGTACAACACCAGCAACCCGGGCCTGACTGCCGCCCAGATCAATGCCGCCTATCCGGCCGGCGTATTCGGCACCAACTCTTATGCCGGCGTCGCGGTCCCGGATATCGTCGGACAGATCCGCGTCGACCAGGCCTGGGGCCTGTTCCAGGTGTCGGCAGCGGCGCACCAGGTCCGCGCCAGCTACTACACCCCCTCGCTCGAGACCTCCGGTCACCCGAGCGATACCTGGGGCTACGCGGTGCAGGGCGCCCTGTCCCTCAAAAACCTGCCGACCGGACCGGGCGACAGCTTCAACATCACCGCGACCTATTCAAACGGCGCCACCCGCTACGTGATCGGCGGCGTCAGCCCGAATTCGTTCGCGATCTACGGCAGCTCGGGAATTCCGGGCGTGTATCAGAGCATCGCGTTCGGCGGCTCACCTGACGGCGTGTTCGGCGGCCTGAACAACATCGTCGGCACCAACATCCAAAAGACGACTGCCTGGGGCGTGCGTGGTGCCTTCAACCACAACTGGAGCCCCTCCTGGTCGACATCGGTGTTCGGGTCGTACAGCTCGGTGGACTTCAACTCCAACGCGACCGCTTTGATCTCCACAGCGTTCGGCAGTCCATACAATCCGGACATCCGGATTGCCCAGATCGGCGCCATTACGCGCTGGAATCCGGTCAAGAACCTCACCTTCTCGGGTGAGTTCATGTACACCTATCTGGATCAAGCCAATAGCGGTCTTGTCGTGCTGACCGCACCGGGCGCTACCAAGCCTCCCGGCGCGATCTATGAGTACAAGGATCAGGGCGTCTGGAGCGGCAACCTCCGCGCTCAGCGCACCTTCTGATCCGCTCCTAGCGGTGAAGCGACTGAACCCTGGCGGGCAACCGCCGGGGTTTTGTCGCGTATGGGCTGTTATCATTGTCTGCGCGTGGGCGTAGGAACTCAGCCGCAGAAACATCCCGCAGGGGTCTGACGATCAACGCGTCAGCTGACCCTTTAAATCCTGCACCATCTCTCGGTTGGGGACGCCATTGCTCAATATTCGGCCAGTCGATGAGTAAGTCAGCTATTGAAGTCAATCAATCGATGCCTATAATTCCACCATCGGCGCAGAGTCGCCGGTGGCAGCGAAGGAGATCGCCAGGACTTCTTTCCAAATGTAATACCTCCAAGAAACCTCCGGCAATGCCCTGCCGGAGGTTTTCAAGTTTGAAGGGGGCACTACGACCGGGTCGTAGAGCCACTCCCATCGGTAGCAGAGCTGGCTCATCGCCGATCAATCGCACCTCGGATAATCATCCGTCCCACATCGGCGCTCGCGTCCACCAAGGTCCCGCCAAACGTCTCCTTGCATTCAAAGCGAACCAGCACTGCGATTGTCGCATACCAACACCTGCTGCTTCATCGCTGCCGCGTGATTTGGCCGGTTCTCGGGTGGGTGTTAGAAACCCACGCAAAAAAAAGCGGCACCGCCACTGGGCCGCAGTGCCGTCACCGCAGTCGCCGGCCGGTCGTCAAACTATCGTTCGACCCGGCCGCGCCGTCAGCCATAGGTCGGATGGTGCTTTTCAGCGGAGCGGCTAGACGAATCGGATCACTCCCGTGACGGCGCCCAGCCAAACAGAAAGAACCGTGATGGTCCTTCCCAGCTCTCGCGTGCTTGCTCCTCACCTCCGTGCCAAGGTCATGACCGCGGCCGACGCCGCTGCGCAGATTCCGTCCGGCGCGAATGTCGGGATGAGCGGCTTCACTGGGTCGGGCTATCCGAAACTGCTCCCGCTGGCGCTCGCAGAGCGTATCAACGCCCACCACGCCCGCGGTCAGAAATTCAAGGTCTCGGTCTGGACCGGCGCCTCGACCGCGCCCGAGCTCGACGGCGCGCTCGCCAAGGTCGACGGCATCGAGATGCGGCTGCCGTATCAGTCCGATCCGACCTGCCGCAAACGCATCAACGCGGGCCGGATGGAATACATCGACATCCATCTGTCTCACGTCGCCCAGCACGTCTGGTTCGGCTTTCTCGGCAAGCTCGATATCGCCATCGTCGAGGTCGCCGGCATCCGCGAGGACGGCAGCCTGATCCCGTCGTCCTCGATCGGCAACAACAAGACCTGGCTCGATCTCGCCGACAAGGTGATCCTCGAAGTCAACGCCTGGCAGGACCTTCGCCTCGAGGGCATGCACGACGTGTACTACGGCACGCAGCTGCCGCCGCATCGCAAACCGATTCCGATCGTTGCTTCCGGCGATCGCATCGGCGAGCCGTATCTGCGCTGCGATCCCTCCAAGATCGTCGCCATCGTCGAGACCAATCTGCCGGACCGCAATTCGGCCTTCTCCGCGCCGGATGAAAGCTCGCAGGCGATCGCCGGCCACATCCTCGACTTCCTCGGCCATGAGGTGAAGAAGGGGCGGCTGCCGCCGAATTTGCTGCCGCTGCAGTCCGGCGTCGGCAACGTCGCCAACGCGGTGATGGCTGGCCTCGAGGAGGGACCGTTCGACAACCTGACCGCCTACACGGAAGTACTGCAGGACGGCATGCTGCAGTTGTTGCGCAAGGGCAAGCTGACCCATGCTTCGGCAACCGCGCTGTCGCTGTCACCGGACGGCTATGACGAATTCCTCCGCAACCTCGATTTTTATCGTGAGCGCATCGTGCTGCGGCCGCAGGAGATCTCCAACCATCCGGAGGTGATCCGCCGGCTCGGTGTGATCGCCATGAACGGGCTGATCGAGGCCGACATCTACGGTAACGTCAATTCGACTCACATCATGGGCACCAGCATCATGAACGGCATCGGCGGCTCGGGCGATTTCGCCCGCAACTCCTATCTATCGTTCTTCATGACGCCGTCGGCCGCCAAGGGCGGCAAGATCTCCTGCATCGTGCCGATGGCGTCGCATGTCGACCATACCGAGCACGACGTCCAGGTCATCGTCACCGAGCAGGGCCTCGCCGATCTGCGCGGCCTGTCGCCCAAACAGCGCGCCAAGGTGATCATCGAGAACTGCGCGCACCCGACCTTCAAGCCGGCGCTGAAGGAATACTATAAGCGCGCGCTGGAATACTCGCCGGGCTTGCACACACCGCACATCCTCGACGAGGCGCTGACCTTCCTGCCGAACTGGATGGCCAACAAGGCCGCGCGCGAAGCCTGGCGCGAGGACGCAGTGGTACAGGCGGATGTGTGGCGGTGAGAGTGGTGCGCTAACAAGCAGCGTGTCCGTCATCCTGAGGTGAGCGCCCTCTTCGGCGCGCCTCGAAGGATGACTACCACGTGCGCTTGTAGGCCCATCCTTCGAGGCCGCCGCTGCGCGGCGGCACCTCAGAGCCTGACCGGAAATACGCCCTTTGAAAGTAGGCACCTTTCTATCCACGCGTCATGCCCGGCCTTGTGCCGGGCATCCACGCCTTACGGCCGTAAATGCAGAAAAGGCGTGGATGGCCGGGACAAGCCCGGCCATGACGGAGATTGTGAGCAAACTACCCGGCTGAAAAATTTGGCTGAGAATTCGGCCTTAGTTTCCGGCCGGGCTCTCCGGATGACGCTTACTTTGGATTGCCTCGACCGCTACTCCGCCGCCTGCAGCCGCGTCGCCTTCTTCCTCGGCGCGATCCAGAACGCATCGGGGCGTTCGAACAGGAAGCGGGCGCCGGTCTTCAGCGCCAGCCACCAGATCAGCAGCGCGCCGACCACGCCGGCGATGTTGACCAGGAGTGCAATCACGCCGAGGTCGAGGAAGCCGCCGAATTTCAGCAGCAGCGACCGGCTGATCGCCATCGGCAGGAAGAACGCCAGATAGATCACGATCGAATGCTCGCCGCAGAACCGCAGCCCGTCGAGCCAGCGCTTCTGCGCCAGCAGCGTGCCGGTGGCGATGATGGCGCCGGCGCCGGCGAGCCCGAGCAGCAGCGAGATCACTGGCCATTCGCTGAGCCCGACATGCACCAGTGCGGCGTTGATCACGGCCCAGGCGGCGAGCCCGCCGAGCGCCAGCGCCGGCCGGGCACGCGCCGCGTCCGAGAACGCGAAGACGTGCCGGGCGCACAGATAGCCGGTGTAGAAATAGAAGAACCGCGCGCAGAACTCGTCCGGCACCATCCAGCCGGTCTGCAGATGCAGCGACTCCAGCAGCGCCGCGACGCCCCACACCAAGAGCGGCGGCAGGCCGCGCGTCGCCTTGGCGACGACGAAGAAAATCGGCAGCAGATAGATGAACCATAGCGTGCCGAACGGATCGATGAAGGACAGCGCGTAGAGCTTTGCCACGCCCGCCCAGCCCATCTCGGCCGCGAAGGAGGGCGCCTTGAAGGCGAACTGGATCGTCACCCACAGCACGTAGAAGTAAGCGAAGTGCACGACCTTGCGGTCCAGGTAGGTCCGCCAGTCGCGGTCGATCACCACCGCCAGGAACAGGCCAGAGATCAGGAAGAAGTCCGGCATCCGGAATGGTTTGGCGAACTCGACCACGTAGTGCATGAAGCTGGTCTGGCCGGCCGCGGCTTCGACGCCCAGCACCGAATGCATCATCACCACCATGATGATGCAGATGCCCTTGGCGTAGTCGACCCAGTCGATCCGGTCGCCGTGCATGCGGGCGGGAGCATGTGTGCCGTTCGCGGTCATCGCTGTTCCTGTCTGATGCGGCTCGGACGCATCTTCCGCGGGATCGGTTGCGTTAGTGTTGCGCCGATCAAGGAATGTGCCGGGTTTCTGGGACCGAAAGACCTGCGACGGTTTTGCTGCGGATTATGGTTTCTGTTAACCATCCGCGCGTTCCGCTGCCCACGAGTGAGTCTTGCCCCGCACCTTCGCCACATCGTTGCCGATCGACGACGCGCTCGGGGATCTCGCCGCCGCGCTCGAGGCGAGCAGCACGGCTGTGCTGGTAGCGCCGCCCGGCGCCGGCAAAACCACGCGGGTGCCGCTGGCGCTGCTCGAGGCGCCGTGGCTGCAGGGTAAGAAGATCATCGTGCTGGAGCCGCGCCGTATCGCCGCGCGCGCCTCTGCCGAACGCATGGCGAAGACTCTGGGCGAGCGGGCCGGCGAGACCGTCGGCTACCGCGTTCGGTTCGGCTCGAAAGTCTCGCGCGCCACGCGGATCGAAGTGGTCACCGAGGGCATCTTCACGCGGCAGATCCTCGATGACCCGGAACTGACCGGCGTCGGCGCCGTGCTGTTCGACGAGTTTCATGAGCGGTCCCTTGATGCCGATCTGGGCCTGGCGCTGGCGCGCGATGCGCAACAAGGGCTGCGCGAAGATCTGCGTATCCTGGTGATGTCGGCGACCATCGACGGCGCGCGCGTCGCCGAATTGCTCGGCGATGCACCGGTGGTCGAGAGCCGCGGCCGGGCGTTTCCGGTCGAAACCCGCTATCTCGGCCGCCGCAGCGACGCGCCGATGGAGCGGCAGATGGCCGAGGCGATCGCCGCGGCGCTGCGCAGCGATGCCGGCTCGGTGCTGGCGTTTCTCCCCGGAGCTGCGGAGATCCGCCGCACCGAGACCATGCTGCGCGAGCGCGTGCACGATGCGTCGATCGAGATCGTGCCGCTGTTCGGGGCGCTCGACGCCGCCGTGCAGGACCGCGCCATCCAGCCGGCCCCCAAGGGCCAGCGCAAGGTGGTGCTGGCGACCTCTATCGCCGAGACCTCGCTGACCATCGAGGGCGTGCGCATCGTGGTCGATTGCGGGTTAGCCCGGGTGCCGCGCTACGAACCGGACCTCGGGCTGACGCGGCTGGAGACGGTGCGGGCCTCGCGGGCCGCGGTCGACCAACGCCGCGGCCGCGCCGGCCGCATCGAGCCGGGCGTCTGCTACCGGCTATGGGACGAGCCGCAGACCGCGTCGCTGCCGGCCTACACCCAGCCGGAAATCCTCAGCGCCGATCTGTCGTCGCTGCTGCTCGACCTGGCGCAATGGGGCGTGAGCGACCCGGCGTCGCTGGCGTTTCTCGATCCCCCGCCGGCACCGGCGCTGAAGGAGGCGCGCGAGCTGCTGCGCGAGCTCGGCGCCCTCGACGCGGACCGCCGCATCACCGACGAGGGCCGGGCGCTGCGGGCGATGGCGTTGCCGCCGCGGCTGGCGCGGATGATCGTCGATGCGGCGCGCTTCGATCATGCCGGGGAGGCCGCCGAGATCGCCGCGCTGTTGACAGAGCGCGGCCTCGGCGGCGACAGCGCCGATCTCGACGCCCGCCGCGACAATTTCCGCCGCGACCGCTCGCAGCGCGCGATGAGCGCGCGGCAGATGGCCGAGCGATGGGCCAGGCAGGCGGCTGCGACGAGAGAAGATAATTCGCCCTCATCCTCGAAGCGCGACGCGGCGTCCTCTTCTTCCTCCCCCCTTGCGGGGGAGGGTCGGGGTGGGGGGTGGCCACAGGCGAGGCCTTCCTCGGGGAGGGGGGGGGGCGCCCCCCGCCCCCCCCCCCCTGGGGGGGGGGGGGGGGGGGGGGGGGGGGGCCCCCCCGCCCCGCCCTCCCCGGGCCCCCCCCCCCCCCCCCCCCCCCCCCAACGGGGGAGGGGAGCAACGCCGCGGCTCGGGGCGAGGTGGTATCGCACAGAGAGAGTCGGCCGGAGAGGCGCTTAGCTCCGGTGTCCTGCTTGCTTTCGCCTTCCCGGACCGCATCGCCAAGAACCGCGGCAATGGCTCGTTCGTGCTGGCCAATGGTCGGGGCGCCAGTGTTGAGCAAACCTCGGCGCTGGCGCGGGCGCCGTATCTGGCGGTGGGGGAACTGACCGGCACGGCAGCGCAGGGGCGCATCCTGCTGGCGGCACCGATCACGCTGGCCGAGATCGAGCGGCATTTCGGCGATCAGATCAGCGACGCCGACGAGGTCAGCTTCGACCGCGCCGCGATGGCGCTGCGGGCGCGGCGCCGGCGCGGGCTGCATGCCATCACGCTCTCCGAAGCGCCGCTGGCGCTGACGCCGTCGGAGCACACTGCCCAGGTGCTGGCCGACGGGTTGATTGCCGCCGGGCTCGATCGCCTGCCGTGGTCGAAGCAGCTGCAGCAATGGCGCGGAAGGGTGATGTTCCTGCGCAAGGCCGAAGGCGATCCGTGGCCGGACCTGTCGGACGACGGCCTTGCCGCGCAGCGTGAGGCGTGGCTGGTGCCGGCGCTGTTTGACAAGACCGGACTGAAGGACGTGTCCGCCTCCGATTTGTCGGACGCGCTGATGAACCTGCTGCCGTGGGAGCTGCGCAACCGGCTCGACCGCGAGGCGCCGACGCATTTCGAGGCGCCGACCGGCAGTCATCTGCCGATCGACTACGAGGCCGAGCAGGGTCCGACCATCGCGGTGCGGCTGCAGGAGCTGTTCGGCCTGACGACGCATCCCTCGGTTGCCGGGGGCCAGGTCGCGCTGGTGCTCGAGTTGCTGTCACCGGCGCATCGCCCTGTGCAGGTGACCCGCGACCTGCCGGGTTTCTGGCGCGGCTCTTATGCGGGGGTGCGGGCCGATCTGCGCGGTCGCTACCCGCGCCATCCCTGGCCGGAAGATCCGGCCAGTGCGCCGCCGACCCGCCGCGCCAAGCCGCGCGGGACGTAATCGCAGGCTGAGCCGCGGTTCCGGTGCGGGCTTTAAGCCTTTGCTCACCCTTCTGGTCAAAATAACAAGTGGTGGCACCCGCGTCGGTCGCGAGCGCCGCACGCGCGTGATCCAATCGCGTGCTTTGGCTGGTGTGGGTATGCGTCATGCGTAGCATCTTGATGATTGCCGTGGTGTTTGCGGTTCTCGGTGCCGCGATGGCTCAGTTGGCCGACCGCATGACGCCGGGGCCGGCGCAGGCGAGTGTTGCCCCGCATGCCACCGTCGCGATGGCGCAGACCGCTGGGCGCAGCGTGGCGATCCCGCGCGATGCGCGCGGCCATTTCCAGACCGACGGCCGGATCGACGGCCAGCGCATCGGCTTCATGGTCGATACGGGCGCGTCGGTGGTGGCCCTCAACGAGCGCTCGGCGGCGCAGTTCGGGTTGCGACCGCGTCCGGCCGATTACACCGCCAAGGTTTCCACCGCCAACGGTACGATCAAGGCGGCCCGGACCCGGCTGGCCATGCTCGACATCGGCGGATTGATCGTGCGCGACGTCGATGCGCTGGTGCTGCCCGACGAGGCGCTGTCGGAGAATCTGCTCGGGCTGTCGTTCCTGTCGAAGCTGAAGCGCTTCGAATATGCCAATGGCCAGATGCTGCTCGAGCAGTGAGGCGAACAACCGCGGAGTGATCGCCGAAGCCGATTTCTGCGGTTCGGCTGAGTTCCCCCGGAACGGTACGGCAGTGTTGGTGTTCTCTCTGCGATTTTAATCAGGAGGAACACTCATGAAGCTCGGTCTTGCCCTTGCCGCCGTGACAGCCGCTGTGATCGCATTGCCCTCGATCGCGTCGGCTGAAACCACCGTCATCAAGAAGGTGTATCGCGACGGTCCGCGCGCCGAGATGCGGCACCACGATCGTGGCTATCATCGCGGCTGGCACCGCCACAATCACCGCCATGCCGATCGCGTCGTGGTGATCAAGAAGCACCGTTACTAATCGCAGGTCGCAGGAGAGACGCGGAGCAGCAGGCGAGGCCCGCTGCTCCGCGTTCTCGTGTCCGAAGCGTTCATCCGCGGCGGATCAACATATCCTTGGCGGCAAGCAGGCCGCCGCCGGCGATCAGCAGCGCGGCGAGCGCGAGCGTGGCGGTGGAGTTAGCGTAGCCGGCGAGTATCAGAAACGTCGTCGACAGCAATGGCGTCGCGTAGCTGGCCGCGCCGAGCACCCGGATGTCACCGCGCTTCATGCCGATATCCCAGGCGTAGAACGCCGCCCCCACCGGACCGATCCCGAGCGCTAGGATCGCCAGCCATTGCGCCGCGCTCTGCGGCCATGCCGTGGTTTCGATGGCGGCGTGCACCAATGCGGCGAGCACCGCGGTCGCCAGGCAAAAGCCCGCCACCGCATCGGTCGGCACAGCTTTCAGCTGCCGCGACAGCACCGAATAGGTCGCCCAGACGAAGGCCGCCACAAAGGCCGCTGCCAGCCCAGGCCAATGCGCTGGGTCAAGCCCCGCGCCGCCGCCGAGCAGCAGCGCCGTGCCGGCCAGCCCGAGCAGTGCTCCGGCAATATGGTGCAGCTTCAGCCGCTCGCCCGGCAGCGCCGAGGAGAACAGCACGATCAGCAAGGGCCACAGATAGTTCAGCAGTCCGGCCTCGGCCGGCGGGGCAAGGCGCAGCGCGACGAAATACAGCGCATGGTAGCCGAACAGGCCGCCGACACCGACCGCCCAGACCATGGGCGGCTGCCGAAGCGCCCGGAGCGCTCCGGGGCGCAAGATCCACCCCGTTCCGGCCGCCAGCGCGCCGATCGCGAAGGTCATCGCCGCCAGCTGAAACGGCGGGATCGTTCCGGTGCCTACCGTGAGTACCGCGAGCAGCGACCACATCAGGATGGCGGAGAGCCCGATCAGCGTTGCGGTCCGCGGGGTCATCGTCGATTCGCTGGCTGGCGGTTGAAAAGGCGAGGGCGGACCGATCGCCGGTCCGCCCTCCAGGATTCGACGAGGCGCGCGTCTCACGTCATGTACTGGCCGCCATTGATGGTCAGCGTCGAGCCGGTGATGAAGCCGGCGTCCTCGCCGGCGAGGAACACCACCGCGCGGGCGATCTCGTCGGCTTCGCCGAGCCGATTGCACGGGATCAGCGGCAGGATTGCCTTTTCCAGCACATCCTTCGGCACCGCCTGCACCATCTCGGTATTGATGTAGCCCGGGCAGATCGCGTTCACCGTGATGCCGCCGCGCGCATTCTCCAGCGCCAGCGCTTTGGTGAAGCCGATGTCGCCGGCTTTCGCCGCCGAGTAGTTGACCTGGCCGAATTGACCCTTCTGGCCGTTGATCGACGAGATGTTGACGATGCGGCCGAACTTGCGCGCCCGCATGCCTTCGATCACCTGCCGGGTCATGTTGAACAGCGAACCGAGATTGGTGTTGATCACCGCATTCCACTGCTCGAGCGTCATCTTGTGAAACGCGGTGTCGCGCGTGATGCCGGCATTGTTGATCAGAATGTCGACCGGCCCGAGATCGGCTTCGACCTGCTTCACGCCTGCCGCGCACGCATCGAACGAGCTCACGTCCCACTTGTATACTGGAATACCAGTTTCATCCCTGAAGCGCGCCGCCGCCGAATCATTGCCCGCATACGTCGCGGCGACGCCATGACCTGCAGCCTTGAGTGCCTTGCTGATCGCCGCACCGATCCCGCGCGTTCCCCCAGTTACCAACGCCACACGCGCCATTTCTAATTCCCTCCGCAATGCTCATTCTTTGTAGATTTCGATTGTGTCGCCTCGAATAAAATCCGCACGTCGATCGAACATCAAGCAAAAACGCCCGGCAATCTGCCGGGCGTTTGAACATTCGTTGATGCACTGCACCTTGCTACGCGTACTGCATCATCATGCCGCAGCAGCGGCGTGATGATGCCTCAATCACGCGCGAGGCACATCGCGATTCCCATACCGCCGCCGATGCACAGCGTCGCGAGTCCCTTCTTCGAATCGCGCTTCTGCATCTCGTGCAGCAACGTCACCAGCACGCGCGCGCCGGACGCAC
This sequence comes from Rhodopseudomonas palustris, assembly GCF_003591005.1. Classification (GTDB taxonomy): domain Bacteria; phylum Pseudomonadota; class Alphaproteobacteria; order Rhizobiales; family Xanthobacteraceae; genus Rhodopseudomonas; species Rhodopseudomonas palustris_K. Next base: position 59,149 of record NZ_QYYD01000007.1, on the reverse strand, counting down.
CGACCGGATGACCGATCGCAATCGCGCCGCCATTGACGTTCACTTTCGTGACGTCCCAGCCGAGATCCTTGTTCACCGCACAGGCCTGCGCGGCGAATGCTTCGTTGGCTTCGATCAGATCGAGATCAGAAATATTCCAACCGGCCTTCTTCAGCGCGGCGCGTGACGCCGGGATCGGGCCGGTGCCCATGATCTTCGGATCGACGCCCGCGTGCGCCCACGACACGATGCGCGCCAGCGGCGTCTTGCCTTCCTTGGCGGCTTGGCTCGCCTTCATCAGCACGACCGCAGCGGCGCCGTCGTTGATACCCGAGGCATTCGCGGCGGTGACGGTGCCGTCCTTCTCGAAGGCGGGCTTCAGCTTGGTCATCGCCTCGATGGTCGCGCCATGGCGCGGATACTCGTCGCTGTCGACGACGATGTCGCCTTTGCGGGTCTTGATCGTCACCGGGACGATCTCGTCCTTGAACTTGCCGGCCTTCTGCGCCGCCTCGGCCTTCTGCTGCGACGAGACCGCAAATTCGTCCTGCTGCTGCCGGGTGATTTGGTACTGCCGCGCTACGTTCTCGGCGGTGTTGCCCATGTGGTAGCCGTTGAAGGCGTCCCATAGACCATCCTTGATCATGGTGTCGATGAACTCGACGCCGCCCATCTTCACGCCGCCGCGCAGATACTGCGCATGCGGGGCCATGCTCATCGATTCCTGACCGCCGGCGACGACGATGTCGGAGTCGCCGTTCATCAGCGCCTGATAGCCGAGCGCGACGGTGCGCAGGCCGGAGCCGCACAACTGATTGACGCCCCAGGCCGGGCTTTCGACCGGAATGCCGGCGGCGATCGACGCCTGCCGGGCCGGGTTCTGGCCCTGTGCGGCAGTCAGGATCTGGCCCATGATGACTTCGGAGACGCGGCCCGGCTCGATGCCGGCGCGTTCGAGCGCCGCCTTGATGGCGACCGCGCCGAGGTCATGCGCAGGCGTATTGGCGAAGGCGCCGTTGAAGCTTCCGACAGCGGTGCGGGCAGCGCTGACGATGACGACATCGTCCGACATGGACATCTCCTGGGGCTCGGGTTGTTTGAACGAATTGTTTGGACGGCGGGTGCCGGTTGGATCGGCCAGCGTCGGCGGCCATCCTGAGAATGCCGCCCCGGCGTGTCAATCGCGGACGTGGCTTTCCTGCTCATAAAGTCACGCCGTCGCCGCGGTTCAAGGCACCCTGTGCCCGCCGTTTCGCCTTGTCGCACAAAACTGTAGCCGAAACGCATTGGAAGTGCTTACTTTATTGCATTGCGTCTCTGCCCCGTCGTCAGGGAGCGGCGGGTTCCTTTCCTCCATGCGTGTGGGTGCCATGGCGAAATCAGACCAACCAACCACAATCAAAAAATACGCGAACCGGCGGCTCTACAACACCGGCACCAGTACCTACGTGACCCTCGAAGACCTCGCGTCGATGGTCAAAGACGGCGAAGACTTCCTCGTCTACGACGCCAAGACCGGCGACGACATCACCCGTTCGGTGCTCGCCCAGATCATTTTCGAACAGGAAAACAAGGCGGGACAGAACCTGTTGCCGACGACCTTTCTGCGCCAGCTGATCCGCTTCTATGGCGACAGCATGCAGATGGTAGTGCCCAAATATCTCGAGCAATCGATCGATTCACTGACCCGCGAGCAGGAGAAGTTTCGCAAGCAGATGAGCTCGACCTTGAGCATGACGCCGTTTGCGCCGCTCGAGGAAACGGTCCGCCGCAACATGGAGCTGTTTCAGCAGACCTTCTCGATGTTCGTCCCGCGCAAGACGGGTCACGAGGTCGAGGGCGAAGCCACGCCAGCCGAGCCGGCGCGCGAAGCCGACAATATCGACGATCTGCGTCGGCAGATGAAGGACATGCAGGAGCGGCTCGACCGCATGTCGATCGAACAGCCCAAGAAGGATGGGTAGCTAATTCGCGGCACGCTCCCGGATCGCGGCGGTCTCCGCCGTGTCCGGCCTGTGCCATGGCCGGTGCGCCGAGGCGAGACCGATCAGTCGGCCTTGGATGTAGTCGCAGCCCCAATCGCGGAGTAGTTGCGCGGACTCGTCGTCCTGCACCCACTCGGCCACCGTCTTGATGCCGAGGCGGCGGGCCAGATCGATCAGCGTCTGCACAAAGGCGCGGTCGTCGGCGGAGCGGGAGATGTTCTGCACGAAGGCGCCGTCGATCTTGACGATGTCGACACCGAGATTCCGCAAATTGCGGAACGAGGTGTAGCCGGCGCCGAAATCATCGATCGCGATCCTGGCACCGACTTTCTTCAACCGGGTGACGAAGCCCCGCACCTCGTTGATGTCCTGGATCGCGACAGTCTCGGTAATCTCGACGATCAGCCGGTCGGCGACGCCGGGGTGCGCCAGTATCAGCGACTCGATGCCGGCCCACCAGTCGGCGTCCATCGTGGTGTCGGGCGAAATGTTCAGGCTCAACGTGGCCTGCGGCGCGGCGGCGAGTTCGGCCACCACCAGTTCAAGAACGCGATGGTCCACCAGCCGGATCAGCCCGAGCCGCTCGGCCACCGGCACGATGTCGGGCGCCAGTAGCATCTGCCCATCGTGCTGCATCATTCGGACCAGGCATTCGTGGAAAGCCGGCCCCCGGGTCACGGCATCGACCACGGGCTCGTAGGCCAGCACGATCCGGCGCTCGTTGAGCGCGGTGACGATTTCGTCGGTGACGCGGATGTTGACCCGGCGCTGGGCGTCGCGCTCGACGTTCGGCCGCCACATCGACAGCGTGCCGCTGCGGCGGTGCTTGGCGGCGGACAACGCCTCCTGGGCGCGGTTGATCGCTTCGTCGGCGGTGCGGGCATGGCGTGGCGAGATCACCCCGCCGATCGACGTCGTCACCGACACCGGGCCGGAGCGAGTCGGCACGATCTCGTCGCGCGCCGCGGCGAGGAAACGCTCGGCCGCGACCTGTGCATCGTCCGCCGTGCAGTTCTTCAGGATCAGTCCGAACTTGTTACCGGAAAAGCGACCGAACTGATCGCCGGCACGCAACCGTGCGCGGATTCGCTGCGCGATGGTGGCGATCACTTCGTCGGCCACGTCGAAGCCGAACGAATCGTTGATCCGCGCCAAATGATCGAGGCCGATCAGCATGAAGCACAGCCCGTTGCGGAAGCGCGACGCCTCCTCGATCGCTTCGGCAAGCGCCGCCACCAAATGGGTGCGGTTGAGTTCGCCGGTCAGCGGATCGTGCTGTGAAAGCCTGAGCAGTTGCTCGTCGCGGGCGTGACGTTCGTTATTGATGCGGACCAGACCCTCGACCCGGGCCGGGCGTCCGTCCGGACCGGGGTACCAGCAGCCGCTTTCCTCAATCCAGGTGATCGGCGCTGACGTTGTGGCCCTCACCCCGTACTCGATCCGGTACGGCACGCAGCGGCTCCCCGCCGCAGCGAAGGTGTTCAGCAAGGCGTCGGCGCGGATGGTGCGCGACGGTTCGATCAGCGTGGCGAAACTGCTGCCGGTCGCGAGGATATCGGCGGGGATGTCCTGAAACAGATCCGACGCGCGGTCGGTCCAAGCCAGCGCGTCGGTGGCCAGATTCCACACGAAAGCAGCCTGCCCCAGCGCCGACAGGATCCGGGATGGCTCCGGGCGAATTGCCGACGCCGCCTTCTGGTCGAACATGGAATCCGCGGCTGACACAGCTGCCTCGTTTCGGGACGGGACCAGATCAACTCTCCACCGCAGAATAGATTACCCCAGACTATTCAGGCTAGGCCGAGTTCGTTAACAATCTGGAAACCTAATTCGGCCTGGGCCAGGGAACGGAACGAGGCCATCGGGCATACTACTTGCGAAGCTCTTCTTGTTGAGAGGCAAGTGTCCCGAAGCGGTGCAGGTTGAACAACGATGGCAGGCATCCGGATCGAGCAGGATGACGACACTCGCGGCTTCCCACCGGCCGAGGCCGTCGAAGCCGAGTTGATCGAGCCCATGCCAGTGCCGGCGACGCCGGCGCAATCTCGGACGCGCTACACCGACCGGCCGGTGCGGCCCTCGGCAAATTTCATCGCACAATTGATGGCCATCGAAGGCGGCTATCAGCAGACCCGAGGCCTGTTTGGCGCCGAGCCGGACCAGGCCACGGCGGCCTATCGAACGGCTCTGGTTTGCGCCACCGGGCGCACCCGCCGGATGTCCTAATCTTACAACGAAGTTGGATTTTCAGCGGGGCGGCTGAGCGCCGGTAGAATCGCCGACCGGCTGCAGTGTCGGCGAAGGCATTTTTGCGGAGCCGGCGGGCGTCGCGACCGGTTCGGGGCGGTCAAGCAGGACAGCCTCGGCGATCGAAGCCGCCGACGTGGAAGCCGCCGACACCGGTGTTTGAGGTGATCCTGAAGGGCTGACCGGTTCGGGGGGGAGGGCGACAGCGGGAGTCGGTCCCGCCGAAGCGGCGTCCGGTTCGATCGAGATGACCGCTGCTCGCCGCGCGGCACGTGGCTGCGGCCGGCGGCGCAGCGCAATGCCGGCGATGAAATCCACCAGCATCAGCGTCGCCAGCAGAAACACCGTGGCGTTGGCGAACTGCGGCAGCATCACGAACTCGGCCACGGTGCCGGCCAGAACCAGCAGCGACAGCAGGTGATCGGTGAGATATCTGGCGCCGGGCCGGCCGGCCTTGATCACTTCGAAGAGCAGCAACAGCACGCCGAACGCGACCAGCATGTCGCCGCCGCTGATCGTCCACACCGCGCCCGAGGGCAGCGGCACACGCGCCAGCACCGCGTCGAAACCGACGCCGGGCATCATGAAGATGACGATGTTGCAGATCGCGATCGGGATCAGCAGCAGCGGGAAACCGATGATCGACATCCGCAAAGCCTGTTGTTCAGAAAGACCATTACCGAGGCGCGCCCGTTCGGGTGGCCGCGAGCTACTCTCTAACGCAACAGTTGGAGCAGATTCGGGCGTCGGCAGCGATCATCAGAGAGTCGCACCCGGTCGGGCCACGCAACCCCGCGATCGCATCCGCCGGATCAGCATCGCCATCGAGCGATCTGGTCGGCAGGCCCGGAAAGTCGGCGCGGCGGGGCCGCGCCGATCACACCTGAGCGCGGCTCAGGCGTCCTTCTTCTTGATGACCTGGCGGCCCTTGTACATCCCGGTCTTGAGGTCGAGATGATGCGGGCGGCGCAGTTCGCCGGAATCCTTGTCTTCCGCGTAGGTCGGGCGCTTGAGCGCGTCCGCCGACCGGCGCATGCCACGCCGCGAGGGCGAAGTTTTTCTTCTCGGAACGGCCATATCGTTGATCCTTGACGGGATTGATGTCGTCGTCCACGGCGGGACGGCCCGGCACTCGCGCGCAGGCGGAAAGCTAAGGCCGGGCTTATAACGGAAGCTGTGGAGAATGGCTAGACCACCGCGCGGCCTAAATCGCCTCAGGCTCCGCTATTTTCACGCCAGCACGCCTGCAGTTCGGCGGACCGGGCCCGCGCCACGTAGGTCGCGGCCAACCGGCGCACGCCGGGTCCGGGCTTTTTGGCGCTGCGGATCCGCGGATTGGGCAGGATCGCTGCCATCAGCGCCGCCTCCTGCGCAGTGAGGCGGGCTGCCGAGCCGCCGAACGCATATTCGGCGCCCGCTTCGGCACCGAATTGGCCGTCGGGACCCCATTCGGCGATGTTCAGATACAGTTCGAGGATGCGCTGCTTGGACAGCACGAAGTCGATCCATAACGCCAGCGGAAACTCCAGCGCCTTGCGAACCACGCTGCGGCCCGGCCATAGGAACAGGTTCTTGGCGACCTGCTGGGTGATGGTCGAGCCGCCGCGGGTCGCTTCGCCGTCCTGCATGTCGTCGATCACGTCACGCACCGAATCCCAGTCGATGCCGTGATGGCTGCAGAATTTGGCATCCTCGGAGGCGACGACGCTGCGCGGCAGCGCCGGCGAAATCCGCTCGATATCGATCCAGTCGCGCGTCACGGCCGCGCCGGTCAGGCTGCGCCAGATCATGAGGGTGGAGACCGGATGGCCGGCGCTGTACATCAGCGCCAGTACATAGGGCGCCACGAGCAGCAGCAGCAGCACCAAGAAAACCGCGCGGATCAGACGCCTCATGCGGCGGCGCCCGCGGCCCGGCCACAACGCGAGGCCGCCACTATCCTAAAGACCGGCATCGGATCGGCTCCCCTGAAACCCCGCCCCGCACACCGCCGAATTGACGAAGCCGGCGCCATGGTGAAATGGTCCGGCCGAGTTTTATCTGGAGCACTTTCGAATGGCCACCGGCACGTCCACGATCGATTTCGCCAAACGGCTCGACGCCACCGCCGAGGAGACCGAAGCCCTGCTCGGACGGCTGTTGTCCGATGATCTGCTGCCGGATGAGATCGCCCGTCCCCGCCGGCTGATGGAGGCGATCCGCTATTCGACGCTCGGCGGCGGCAAGCGGTTGCGTCCGTTTCTGGCGGTGGAGAGCGCAGCGGTGTTCGGAGTGGACCGGGCCGGCGCGCTGCTGGTCGGCGCGGCGCTGGAATGCATCCATTGCTATTCGCTGATCCATGACGATCTGCCCGCGATGGACAATTCCGATCTGCGCCGCGGCCGGCCGACGCTGCACAAGGCCTATGACGATGCCACAGCGATCCTGGCCGGCGACGCGCTGCTGACGCTGGCGTTCGACATCATCACCCGCGACGAGGTGCATCACGATGCCAAGGTGCGGCTCGATCTCAACCGTGTGCTGGCGCGCTGCGCCGGGCTCGGCGGCATGGTCGGCGGCCAGATGCTCGATCTCGCCGGCGAAGGCCGGTTCGGCGACCGCGAGCCGGTCGACGTGGCAAAGTTGCAGCAGATGAAAACCGGCGCCTTGCTGCGCTACGGCTGCATCTCCGGCGCCATCCTGGGCCAGGCGACGGCCGATCAGTATCGCGCGCTCGACGATTACGGCCGCGCGCTCGGCGAGGCCTTCCAGATCGCTGACGATCTGCTCGACGTCGAAGGCGATGCCGAAGCGCTCGGCAAGCCGGCCGGCGCCGATGCCGCGCTCGGCAAGACCACCTTCGTCACCCAGCTCGGCGTCGACGGCGCCAAGCAGCGGGTGCGCGACCTGATTGCGCGAGCCGACGAGGCGCTGGCGCCGTTCGGGGCTAAGGGCGACGTGCTGCGCGCTGCTGCCCGGTTCGTGGCCGAGCGCAAGAGCTGATCGCCGGATGAGCCGCGCGGCGCCCGAGGACAGCCGCCTCCTGCGCTTTCGCAAACTGCCTCGCGCCGTCCGCGTGGTGTATTCCCGGCCGCGGCTGTTCATCTCGATCGCGGTCGGCGTCGTGTCGGCATTGCTGTTGCCGGCGTGGCTGCGGCCGGTGACAAAGGCGCTGATCGCCTGGGACGTGTCGATCGTGGTGTATCTGACGCTGGCCTTCGCCATGATGGCACGCTGCGGCGTCGACTACATCCGCCGCAACGCGGTGTGGCAGGATGACGGCCGCTTCCTGATCCTGCTGGTGACGGCCGCCGGTGCCTTCGCCAGCATCGCCGCGATCGTGTTCGAACTCGGCGGCGGCCATCGCGGCAAAGCCGAGCTGGTGCTGGCGATCGTCACCATCGCGCTGTCCTGGGCGGCGGTGCATACCACCTTCGCGCTGCATTACGCGCACGAGTACTACCGCGGCAGTCAGGTCGGCGGCCTGGCATTTCCGGGCAACGGCGACGACTCCGCCGAGCCCGACTATTGGGATTTCGTGTACTTCTCGTTCGTGATCGGCATGACCGCGCAGGTATCCGACGTCGGTATCACCGACAAGACGATTCGCCGCACCGCGACCGCGCATGGCGTAGCGTCGTTCGTGTTCAACACCGCGCTGGTCGCCCTGATGGTCAACATCGCCGCCAGCGCGTTGTGAGCATCAGCCGCGTTGCAGCGGGCCTTCGCCGCCGAGCACGCGGACGATGTCGCGCAGCCGCTCGGCTTCGAGCCGGCGGATGCTGGCGCCGGTCTCGTCGTCGCGATCGGCGAACCGGACATGCTCCTCGGGCGTGCGGCCGAGAAAGGCCATCGGCCACGGACGAAACGCGCGCTCGGTGGCGAGGCCGAACGACAGCACCTGGATGTCGCCGTGGCGCTCGTCGCGCTGGATGTTTTCGAACACCCGTTCCACGGCGCGGATCTCGCCTTCCAGCAGCTGGGCGAACAGCCCCCGATCGGATACCAGCGCGCCGGTGACGCCGAGCAGCTTGTTGTTGCGGCGGGCCGAGTCGAGAATCGACGCGAGGCCGGCGCCGAGCGCGTCGGCTTCGCCATCGATCCGGTTCTTGCTCCAATAGACGCAGCGATACGGCCGGATCGGCACTACGCCACCTTGACGCTGTCGGACAGAGCGAGTTCGGGCGCGACGTCGCTACGCGCCAGAAACGGTTCAACCTGTTCGGCCGGCAACGGCCGGCTGATCAGATAGCCCTGCGCATGGGTGCAGCCGTCGGCGCTGACCCGCTCGATATGCTCGGTGGTCTCGACCCCCTCGGCGACCGTGGCCATGCCGAGATTCTGACCGAGCGAGGCGATGGCCCGCACGATCGCGCGGTTGCCAGGGTCCTCGGAGGTGCCGCGGACGAAGCTCTGATCGATCTTGATCTTGTCGAACGGAAAGCTGCGCAGATAGCCGAGCGATGAATAGCCGGTGCCGAAGTCGTCGAGCGAGACGCGTACGCCGGTCGCCCGCAGCTGCTGCAGCACACCAAGCGCGGTGCCGCGCGCGTCGAGCATCACGCTTTCGGTGATCTCGAGTTCGAGCCGGCGCGGATCCAGCCCGCTGTCCGACAGCGCCGACAACACAGCGCTGGCCAGCGCCCGGTTGGCGAACTGCACGGCCGAGATGTTGACCGCCACGGTGATGTCGTCCGGCCAGTTTGCTGCGTCGCGGCAGGCGGTGCGTAGCACCCATTCGCCGATCGGACTGATGATGCCGGTCTCTTCGGCAAGCGGGATGAAGTCCATCGGCGATACCGGACCGCGAGTCGGCGAATTCCAGCGCAGCAGCGCCTCCACGCCGGTGACGCGGCCGCTCTGCAGGTCGAATTGCGGCTGATACACCAGCGCGAATTCGCGCAGCGCCAGCGCCCGGCGCAGATCGGTCTCGAGCGCCCGGCGCGCCCTTACAGTCTCGTCCAGGCTGGACTCGAACACGAAGTAATCGACGGAGTGATCCTGCTTGGCACGGCGCAGCGCCAGGTCGGCATGCTTGATCGCCTGATCGACGTCGGCCACTGCCTGCGCCAGCGGCGCAATCCCGACATTGGCGGTGACGTCGATCAGTTGTCCCTCCAGCATATAGGGCCGGCTCAGCAGGTCGCGCAACCGCTTGGCCAGATTGATGGCGGACTGCGGCTGCGGTCGGGCGTGCTGGATGATGGCGAACTGATCGCCGTAGAGCCGAACGACGACGTCCTCGTCCGTCACCGTGGCGCGAATCCGGCGCGCCACCAGCCCGAGCAAGGCGTCGCCGATATTACGGCCGAGCGTGTCGTTGATCGCCTTGAAGCGATCCAGATCGATGGTCAACAGCGCGCAATCGTTGCGGACCGCGGCGGGGCCGGCGAGCAGATCCTGCAACCGCTCGCGCAGCAGCAGCCGGTTGCCGAGCTCGGTCAGACGGTCGGTGCGGGCTCGCTTGGCGTCCCGCGCGATCCGGTCGAACTGATCGGTCATGTCTTCGCAATCGAGGACGTAGCCTTCCGGCAGTGCCGTCACCCGGATCCGCACGGTGCGGCCGTTCACCGACAGCAGCGGCGTAGCAACGCTGGCCTCGGCCCACGCCGAGAGCTGCAGCCGTGCCAGCAGATCGTCCGACGAGATCTCACCGAACAGCCGCGCGAACGCCGGATTACTCATCAGCATCCGGCCATCGGGCGCGATCATCGCCAGGCCGGAGTCGATCGTGGTGAAGGCCGACAGCGCCAGTCCGGCCGCCTGCTTGGCCGACACCCGGCGCGGTGCGGCCCGCGTCCGTGAACGCGCCTTCCCAGTCTGTGTAATGGAGCCCGCCGATCCCATGCATGCAGCAAAGCGCGCGAATCTTGCCAAAGCTATAACCAGAGGTATTCCCGTCGGCCGAGAGTCAATGGCCGGTTAGCGCCGGTGCGCAGAGCTGATACGTCGTTGAATCAAAAGCCGCGCACTTGGATTGCACGGCTTGATCGCCTGGCCGGCTTGACCTCATTCGGTACTCGGGTGACAGATCGGAGCCGGCTCACCAACATCGCGGTCCCGTGGAAGCCAAATTCCAGATCTTTCTGATCCTGCTTGCGGTGCTGGCCGGAACCTCGCTGCTGGCCCGGCGCCTCCAGGTTGCGCCGGCGATCCTGCTGATGCTGATTGGAATCACACTGGCGTTCATTCCCGGCATGCCGGCGATCGAGCTGCCGCCGGATCTGATCCTGCTGCTGGTGCTGCCGCCGTTGATCTATTCGTCGAGCGTGGCGATGAGCTGGCGCGAATTCCGCTTCAACCTGCGCGCCATCGGTCTCCTGGCGATCGGCTGCGTGATCTTTACCGCCTGTGCGGTCGCGGTGGCGACGCATTACTTGATCGGGCTGCCATGGGCGGTCGGCTTTCTGCTCGGCGCCATCGTGGCGCCGCCGGATGTCGTCGCGCCGCTGGCGATTGCGCGCCGGCTCGGCCTGCCGCGCCGGATCGTGGTGGTGCTGGAAGGCGAGGGGCTCGCCAACGATGCCACCGCGTTGATTCTTTACCGGTTTGCGCTGGCGGCGATCATGACCGGGGCATTCTCGCTGCCGAAGGCCTCGCTCACTTTCGTGACGATCCTGGCGGGCGAAATCGTGTTCGGCATCGCGATCGGCTGGCTCAGCCTGCGGCTTCGGCGCTGGGCGCGCGATCCGCAAATCGAAATCACGCTGTCGCTGCTGACGCCCTATATCGCCTATTGGATCCCGGAGCACCTCGGCGGCTCCGGCGTGATCGCCACGGTGGCGTGCGGCCTGTACATCTCATGGAACGGCCCGTTGCTGATCTCGGCGGCGACCCGGCTGCAGGGCGTGTTCTTCTGGGACTTGGTGATCTATCTGATCGAGGGGTTGCTGTTTCTGCTCACCGGATTCCAGTTGCGGGCGATCCTCGAGCGATCGAAGGAGTTTCCGCTCGACGATGTCCTCGTCGCGACCGTGCTGGTTGCCGCGATCGTCATTCTGGCGCGCTTCCTCTGGGTCTATCCGGCGACCTATCTGCCGCACTTGCTGAGCCCGCGGGTGCGGGCCCGCGAAACCGCGCCGTCGTGGCGCGCGACCTTTGTGGTCGGCTTCACCGGGGTGCGCGGCGCCGTCTCGCTCGCGACCGCGCTGGCCCTGCCGTTCACGCTGCCGGACGGCAGCTTCTTCCCTGATCGCGGCCTGATTCTGTTCGTTGCCTTCGGGGTGATCTTGATCACCCTGGTCGGCCTTGGTCTGACGCTGCCGGCGCTCGTCAGGGCGCTCGGCATCGCGCGCGACGGCCAGAGCGAGCACATCTTCGAACACGAGAACGAGATCGCCGCGCGGCGCGATGCGCTCGACGCGGCTTATGCGTCGTTGAGCGCAATGACCAACGATCGCGATCTATCGGACGAAGTGATCAAGCTGCTGCGCGCCCGGCACGAAAGCCGCGCCAACCAACTGCCGTCCTCGCTCGACGACGATGCCTACGAGGCCAGCGCCAACGCCCGCGCACTGGTGCGCGAGCTGATCGCGGTCGAGCGCAAATTCATCCATCGGCAGCTTCGCGACGGCAAGATCACCGACGAAGCTCGGCGCCGCATCGAGCGCGATCTCGATCTGGAGGAGGCGAGTCTGGCGAATAGGGAGTTTGCGACGCGGCAGGAGTGAGTGGTACTCGATCAATCAAGCCTATCCGCTGTCGCCGGACCGGGAATCTGCTATCATCGCGTGATGACCAAGGCTGATTTCGACCTGCTGCTCGATCGCGTTTCCGCATGGCCGCCCGAGGCTCAGAACGAGCTACTGGCTTCCGTTGCGGACATCGAGGCGCGCCATGACTTGGTCTATCGCGTAACAGACGCAGACCGCGCTGCGATCCGGCGGGGACTGGAAGATATGCGCGCCGGACGTCTGGCCAGTGACGAAACCGTAACGGCGCTGTTCGACCGCTACCAAGGATGAAAGTCCGCTGGTCCGATCATGCGGTCCAGGAACTCGACGCCATTTTGTCTTACATTGCTGCGCATCAGCCGAGCGCTTCAGCGGGCGTCGCCCGCCGGATTCAGGACCGAGTCCGGTTGCTCGAACAATTTCCGCTCGCAGGGCACAAGACAGACGTGGAGAACGTTCGCGCGCTTTCGGTCGTACGCTATCCGTTCGTCATCTTCCACGTCGTGGATGACGTCGCTGACGAAGTCGTTATCGTCAGCATCCGTCATACCGCGCGACGCGAGATCACCAGCGCCGATTGAGCATCCCGGCGGATTACTCCGCCGCCGGCACCATCTGCGCCACGCTGGGCTTCGGGGCAGCGCCGTAGCGCTGTTCGATGTAGTCGATCACCAGCGCCTTGAAGTCGGCCGCGATGTTTTCGCCGCGCAGGGTGCGGAATTTCTCGCCGTCGACGAACACCGGGGCGGCCGGGGTTTCGCCGGTACCGGGCAGCGAGATACCGATATTGGCGTGCTTGCTCTCGCCGGGGCCGTTGACGATGCAGCCCATCACCGCGACGTTGAGGTTCTCGACGCCCGGATACTGGCTGCGCCAGGTCGGCATCTCGTCGCGGATGAAGTCCTGGATCGAGCGCGCCAGTTCCTGGAACGTCGTCGAGGTGGTGCGGCCGCAGCCGGGGCAGGCCGCGACCAGCGGCACGAAGGTGCGGAAGCCCATGGTCTGCAGCAGTTCCTGCGCGACCTGCACCTCCTTGGTGCGATCGCCGCCGGGCTCGGGCGTCAGCGAGATCCGGATGGTATCGCCGATGCCCTGCTGCAGCAGGATGCCGAGCGCCGCCGAGGAGGCGACGATGCCCTTGCTGCCCATGCCGGCCTCGGTCAGGCCGAGATGGATGGCATAGTCGGAGCGGGCAGCAAGGTCCTGGTAGACCGCGATCAGGTCCTGCACGGCCGAGACCTTGGCGGACAGGATCATCTTGTTTTTCGGCAGGCCGATCTCTTCGGCGCGGGCGGCCGACAGCAGCGCCGACTGCACCATCGCCTCGCGGGTGACGGCGCGGACGTCGCGCGGATTGGCGCTGGCGGCGTTCTCGTCCATCAGCCGGGTCAGCAGCTCCTGGTCGAGCGAGCCCCAATTGGCGCCGATCCGGACCGCCTTGTTGTTCTTGATAGCGATTTCGACGATGTCGGCGAACTGGGTGTCGCGCTTGGCCTTGAAGCCGACATTGCCCGGGTTGATGCGGTACTTGTCGAGCGCCTCGGCACAGGCGGGATAGTCGGCCAGCAGCTTGTGGCCGATATAATGGAAGTCGCCGATCAGCGGCGTGGTCAGGCCGAGCTTGCGCAGGCCGTCGCGGATGTGCGGGACGGCCGCGGCGGCCTCCTCGCGGTCGACCGTGATCCGGACCATTTCGGAGCCGGCGCGGGCCAGCGCCGCGACCTGCTTGATGGTGCCTTCGATATCCGCCGTGTCGGTGTTGGTCATCGACTGCACGACGATCGGCGCACCGCCGCCGACGGCGATATCGCCGACCATGACCTGGGTGGTTCTGTGCCGCGGCGCGGGGCCGGCGACGTCGTTCAGCAGCGGATTTTCGAGCTTGTTCATGGCGTCCAAATATCAGATTTCGATGACATTCAGCAATCGATCAATCGGCGCAGGAACCCGGACCTCGGCCTCAAGCCGCTTTGGCGGGCCGATTGACCAGGTACAGGCCGGCGATCACTAGCAACGCCGCGAAGCCGAAGGCCGGGGTCAGCGGGTCGTGCATGATGACATAGCCTGCCACCACCCCGAATAAAGGGGTAATGAATGAAAAAGCCGACAATTTGCTGGCCGAATAGGTCTTCACCAGGCCGAACCAGAGCAGAAACGTCAGGCCGACCACCCATATCGACTGGTAGGCCATCAGGCTCACGGTGCCGAGGCTTGGCATTTTGGCGATGGATTCGCCCGAAACCAGCGCCGCGCCGAACAGGATCGGGATCGAGACGGCGATCTGGTAGGCCAAGCCCTTCTCGGCCGGGGCCGTCTGTAGGCGACTGCCTTTGACGATCAGCGTCGTGGCGCCCCACATCGCGCCGCCGGCGACCAGCAACAGGTCGCCGAGCAGGACTTTGGCATCGACGTCGGGCTGCGGCACGCCGATCGCCACGGCGACCCCGACGAAGCTCAGCGCCAGGCCAGTCCATTGCACGGCGCTCAGCCGCTCGCCGAGGAACTGGTAGGAGCCGAGCGCCACGATGAACGGCGCGGAGTAGAGAAAGACCACGCCGCGCGTCGCGGTGGTCAGCATCAGGCCGCTGTAGATCAGCACGAATTCCAGGCCGAACAGCACGCCGGCAAACAGCCCGGCCTTCAGCGTGCCGTCGCGCTGGAACAGCTTCACGCCGCGCGCCCAAATGATGATCAGCAGCACCACCATGCCGGCGCTGGAGCGGATCGCCGCCTGCAGGAACGGCGGAATCTCAGCCATCACCAGCTTGATGGCGATCTGGTTGAAGCCCCAGCTGAAACAGCACACCAGCATGAGCAGGATAGCGCCGGCGGACAGCGGCCGGCCGACCGCAGCACTTACCGGTTGCGCCATCGGACCGGCGTTTGCAGGCGTAAATGATCGATCGAGGATGACATGGTGCCTCCGGCTTATCGCCGTGTTGCTTGGGGCGCGCTCGCGATGCGAGCAGCGCTCCTCCCGATCAATGAGGCGTAGACCGCGTCAGGGGGATTGGCAATGCCCGCAAAGGCCGGTGATCTCCACGACCGACAGGCTCGGGGTGAAGCCGGTCTGGCGCGCGGCCTCGCTAAGGCTCTGCGCCACGGCCGCTGCCGGGATTTCGCCGACCGAGCCGCAGCTTTCGCAGATCAGGAATGCAACTGCGGACGCATCGTCGTGCTCGCGCCCGCAGGCGAGAAACGCGTTGCGGCTTTCGATGCGGTGCACCAGGCCGTTCTGCATCAGAAAGTCGAGCGCGCGGTACACCGTGATCGGCGCCGGCCGCGGCATCACCCGCGCCAGCTCTTCGATCACCTCATAGGCGCCGAGCGGCCGATGGCTCGACAATAGTGCACGCAGCACGTGGCGGCGGATCGGGGTCAGGTTCTGCGAGCGGTCGGCACAGATCCGCTCGGCATATTCGAGACCTTCGGCCGCGCAACGGTCGTGATCATGATCAGGCGCTGGAAACGCCGGCTTCACAGCTGTCATCGATGAGCCTTTCCGCTGCAGCATGGCCGCGGTCCCCGGAGCGACGAGCGAGGCGATCAGTCTACGCCGCTTTGGCCGGCATGTCTCGTTCGGACCGCCGGGGTTCCGCGGTGGCAAAGCCATGCACGCGTCACAACGCCTCATGCGGACAACGGTACTGCTGTAAATCATAAGCTAGCTTACTTTAGCCAAGCTTAGGGAGTGAAGCGTCCGATGACCCGCGGGTCTGTCGATCAACATTTCATGTTCACGTTGGGCGAGGTGCAACGGCTGCTGCGCGCTTATGCGGACCGGCAGGCGGCGCGCCACGGCATCACGCGGGCGCAGTGGGCGGTGCTGGCCAAGGTCGAGCGGTGCGAAGGCCTGAAACAGTCCGAACTCGCCGAACAGATGGATCTGCAGCCGATCACGCTGACGCGGCTGATCGACAAGCTGTGCGACAACGGCTGGCTGGAGCGCCGCAGCGATGACAGCGACCGGCGCGTCAAGCGGCTGCATTTGTGCGAGGCCGCCCGTCCGCTGCTGGCCAAATTGGCCGGGCTTCGCTCCGAACTCACCGAGACCGCGCTCGCCGGCATCAGTCCGGCGGATGCGCAGCGGCTGCTGACGCAGATGGAAACCATCAAGGAAAACGTCCGCACCGCCATTCAACAATCCTGTCAGACGGACCAGACTCGAAAGGAACAGCGTTATGGCTGATCCCGTCCTCAAATTTCCTGCCGAGCAGAAAGGTGCTGGCGATGTCGACGCCGCCGTCGGCCGCGAGCCGAAGCGCGGCCTCGGTGGCACGCTGCGCCGCTATCGGCGACCGTTGCTGCTGGTGGTGCTGCCGCTCGTGGTGCTGATCGGCGGCATCGCGTTCTATTTGTCGGGCGGCCGCTACGTCACCACCGACGACGCCTATGTGGGCGCCCAGAAGGTGCTGATCACGCCCGACGTCGCCGGCAAGATCGTCAGCGTCACCGTCAAGGAAGGTCAGCACGTCAAGACCGGCGATCAGCTGTTCCAGATCGATCCGGTGCCGTTCCGGCTGGCGCTGGCGCAAGCCCAGGCCAAGCTCGCCGACGCCAAGACCACGCACGATAATCTCGTCGCCAACGTCAAGATCTACGGCCAGACCGTCGAGCTGGTGAACGCCGGCATCGACCTCAAGCAGCGCGATGTCGACCGCAAATCGTCGCTGGTGCAGAGCCGCGCCGGCTCGCAGCTCGACCTCGACAACTCCGCCACCGCGCTGGTCACCGCCAAGGCGCAGCTGCAATTGGTGATGCAGCAGCGCTCGACCGCGCTCAATCAACTGCTCGGCGATCCGGATCTGCCCCTCGAGCAATTCCCCGCCTACATGCAGGCCAAAGCGGCGCTCGACGACGCCCAGCGCAATCTCGACCTCGCGACCATTCGGGCGCCGATGAACGGCACCGCGACCCAGGTCGACAACATCCAGCTCGGCCGCTTCGTCGCCGCCGGCACGCCGGTGTTCAGCGTCATCGACACCTCGGCGCCGTGGGTCGACGCCAATCCGAAGGAAAGCGACTTCACCTACGTCGCGGTCGGCCAGAAGGTGACGCTCGACGTCGACGCCTTCCCGGATCATCAGTTCGTCGGCACGGTGTCGTCGCTCTCGCCCGGCACCGGCGCGCAATTCGCCGTGCTGCCGCCGCAGAATGCCACCGGCAATTTCGTCAAAGTGGTGCAGCGCGTGCCGCTGCGGATCGCGTTCGACGACAACGACCCGATGGTGCGCCGGCTGAAAGCCGGCATGAGCGTCAACGTCGCGATCGACACCCATCACACCCGATCGCTGGCCGGCCTGTTCGGCTTCGGCCCGGCCAAGGCCGCCCCGTCCGAGCACGCCGCCGAGGCGAAGTAAGCGATGTCGAGCGCCGCCCATCCGGCTGCGGTCCCCGGCCTGCGCCGGACCATGGTGACGGTCTGCGCCATGACGGCGACGATCATGCAGGCGCTCGATACCACCATCGCCAACGTCGCGCTGCCCTATATGCAGGGTTCGCTGTCGGCCTCGCAGGATCAGGTCAACTGGGTGCTGACCTCCTACATCGTCGCCGCCGCCATCATGACGGCGCCGGTCGGCTTCATCGCCAATCGGTTCGGCCGCAAGCGCATCTTCATCATCTGCTCGGCCGGCTTCACCATCGCCTCGGTGATGTGCGGCCTCGCCCAGGACATCACCCAGATGGTGCTGTTCCGCCTGCTGCAGGGCGTGTTCGGCGCCGCTCTGGTGCCGCTGTCGCAGACCGTGATGCTCGACATGTACGCGCTGCACGAGCGCGCCAAGGCGATGTCGATCTGGGGCATGGGCGTGATGCTCGGCCCGATCATGGGCCCATCGCTCGGCGCCTGGCTGACCGAGACCTATTCGTGGCACTGGGTGTTCTTCGTCAACCTGCCGTTCGGCATCGTCACGGTGGCCGGGCTGATGCTGTTCATGGACGAGACCGAGCTCAACCACGAGATGAAATTCGACTGGTTCGGCTTCGCGGCGCTCGCCGTCGGCATCGGCTCGATGCAGCTCGCGCTCGATCGCGGCGAGCAGCTCGACTGGTTCGAGTCCAAAGAGATCATCCTCGAGTCGATCGTCGCGGTGGTCGGGTTCTACTACTTCTTCGCCCACTCCTTCACGACGTCGCGGCCGTTCATCCAGTTCGCCATCTTCAGGGACAAGAACTTCGTCGGCGGAGCGATCTTCATGTGCGTGATGGGGCTGGTGCTGTATTCGACGATGGCGCTGTCGTCGCCGTTCCTGCAGAACGTCATCGGCTATCCGATCCTGACCGCCGGCCTGCTGCTCGCCACCCGCGGTTCCGGCACCTTCGTGGCCATGATGCTGGTCGGGCGGATCATGCGCTACATCGAAGCGCGCACGCTGATCATGTCGGGCATGACACTGCTGACCGTGACGATGTACTTCACCTCGAAATGGACCGATCAGACCGGTGTCACGGAGTTCATCGTCGTCAGCGTGGCGCAAGGGTTCGGCCTCGGCCTGGTATTCGTGCCGCTGTCGACGGTGGCGTTCCTGACGCTGCCCGGCCATCTGCGCACCGACGGCACCGCGATGCTGACGCTGCTGCGCAACGTCGCCAGCTCGGTCGGCATCTCGATCGTCATCGCCCAGCTCACCTCGAACACCCGAATGGCGCATGCGGTGCTGGTCGAGCACGTCACGCCGTTCAACGACGCGCTGCAGATGCCCAACGTCGCCGGCGTCATCAACATGGCGACCGACACCGGCAAGGCGATGATGGACGCGATCGTGACCCTGCAGGCCTCGATCATCGCCTTCGGGCTCGACTATCAGCTGATCATGCTGGTGACGATCTGCGCGGTGCCGATGGCGCTGATCATCGGCTCGTCCAAGGCGGCGCTGCGCAAGCAGAGCCAGGCGCCCGATCATGCAGCCGTGATGGAGTAGGCGCCGGCTTCGCGTAAGCGAGCCGGCGTGCTGGTGGGCGAAACGCTACTTCGCGACTCCCGCCTTCTCGCGCAATGCGTCGATCCGCTTCGAGGCCTCGGCCTTGCTGAGATCGTCCTGATAAGCGTCGGGATCGTGCGCCTGCTCGCTCAGCGTCTTGAGATAAGATGCCTGCGCACCGGTCATCGGCTCGTCGCCACTGACCCAGTCGTCCGGATCCTTCTCGGTGTTCGAAGCCGTGGTCGTTTTCGGATTGTCCATCGCTGAGCTCCTGTGCTGTATCGACAACGCACGAAGTTCACGCTCTGTTCCGAATTGCGCCACGCCGTCATGCCCGGGAAGCCCGGCCATGACGGATTTGTGAGACGCCGCGATAGCTGTAGTCGCCAAGGGACTTACTTCGCCTTCACGGCCGGCACGAACTGCTTGGTTTCCTGATCGAGCACCGAGAGTTCGCCGTTGGCCACGCCGAAATAGGCCCCGTGCAGTTGGATCTTGCCGCGCTCGACCTGGATCTTGATGCACGGGAAGGTCATGAGGTTTTCAAGGCTGCGGAACACCGCGGCTTTCTCGACGCGGGTGATGAACTCCTGCATGGTTTCGGCTTCGCGCTGCTCGACCACTTCGCCCGGCTTGGTGAACATCGACATCCAGCGGCCGATGAAGTCGCTCGGCGTTAGCGGCGCCGGTTTCTCGACGAAAGCGCGGATGCCGCCGCATTGCGCATGGCCGAGCACCACGATGTGCTTCACTTTCAGCACCTGCACGGCGAATTCCAGCGCCGCCGAGACGCCGTGCGCGCCGCCGTCGGGCTCGTACACCGGCACCAGATTGGCGACATTGCGGACCACGAACATTTCGCCCGGGCCGGCGTCGAAAATTACTTCGGGCGACACCCGCGAGTCGCAGCAGCCGATCAGCATCACCTCGGGCGACTGGCCGCGCTCGGAGAGCTCGCGAAAGCGGCTTTGTTCGGTCGGCAGCCGCTGGGTTCGGAACGCTTCGTATCCGGAGATCAGGGAGGTCGGGAAGGCGGCCATCGGCGCGGTCTCTCTTAGGCTGGAGGATCTTGAGCTTGCGAATGTTTGCGCGGATGCGGTGACGTGATGCGACCAGGGATCCGCGCGCGCCTGATCCCGCACGCATAATCACAGGATGTCGCGACGAACAAGCCTTCCGGCGCAAGCGGCGAAATGTTATCCGCTCGGCCGATTTTCCTGAATTGGGGGCAGAGATGATCCGACCGCGCCGCAGCCTGCTGTTCATGCCGGGATCCAACGCGCGGGCGCTGGAGAAGGCCCGGCTGCTGCCGGCCGACGGTCTGATCCTCGACCTCGAGGACGCGGTGGCGCCGGACGCCAAGGCGCAGGCGCGCGAGCAGATCGCCGCGGCGGTGGCGGCCAAGGGCTTCGGCCATCGCGAGGTGCTGGTGCGGATCAACGCACTGGATTCGCCGTGGTGGCGGGACGACATCGCGATGGCCGCCAAGGTCAAGCCGGACGGCATTTTGGTGCCGAAGGTGTCGAGCGTCGAGGACATCGCGACGATCGCGTCGCAGCTGTCCACGCTGAACGCCGACCCGGCGATCCGGGTCTGGATCATGATCGAGACCGCGCGCGGTGTGCTGCACGCCGAAGAGCTGGCCTCGCAAGCGCAGAATGCGGAGAACCGGCTCGCCGGCTTCGTGTTCGGCCCCAACGACATTGCGCGCGAGACCGGCATCCGCATGCTGCCGGGCCGCTCGACGATGCTGCCGATGATGCTGAACTGCGTGCTGGCCGCGCGCGTCCACGGCCTCGTCGCGCTCGACGGCCCCTATGGCGATATCGCCAATGTCGACGGGCTCGCGGCCGAGTGCGCGCAGGCGCGCGATCTCGGCTTTGACGGCAAGACCCTGATCCACCCTGGCCAGATCGACGCCTGCAACGCGGCGTTTACGCCGCCGGCCGATGACATCGCCCAGGCCCGTGCCATCCTCACCGCGTTCGAACGCCCGGAAAACCAGGGACGCGGCGCGATCCAGCTCGACGGCCGCATGGTCGAACGGCTGCACGCCGAAATCGCCAAAAAGACCATTGCGATCGCCGACGCGATCGCGCGGGCGGGGAAGTAAGCGGCCTGCAAAACAGGCGAGTCGCCCCTGACTCGCCAGTGCTGGACTAGCGTCGGGCCAGCCCCAGGCACCGTCCTTCCGGGGCGCGAGCACAGCTCGCGAACCCGGAATCTCGCAGTTGTGGAAACGGCGGAGTCGCAGAACCCATCGGGATTCCGGGTTCGCGCTGCGCGCGCCCCGGAATGACTGCCTGGGGCAAGGGCCTCACGCCCAGGCGCGCCTGGTCTCGAGTTTGTCTCGTAGCTGCCGCTCAACAGCTAAACCCCAGACACCGTCATTCAGCTAACCCCAGGCACCGTCGTTCCGGGGCGCCCGCACTTTGCGGGCGAACCCGGAATCCAGAGATTGTGGAAACGCTAGAGTCGCAGAACCCATCCGGATTCCGGTTCGCTCGCTGCGCGAGCGCCCCGGAATGACGGTGGGTGGGGCGATCTTACGCCCAGGCGCGTTCGGTCTTGAGCTTGTCTTCGTAGCTGTCGATCGACGCCTTCTTCTCGAGCGTCAGGCCGATGTCGTCGAGGCCGTTGATCAGGCAGTGCTTACGGAACGGGTCGATCTCGAACTTGATCGTGCCGCCGTCCGGGCCACGGATTTCCTGCGCCGCGAGGTCGATCGTCACGGTGGCGTTGGCGCCGCGCTCGGCGTCGTCGAACAGCTTGTCGAGCTCGTCCTGTGACACGCGGATCGGCAGGATGCCGTTCTTGAAGCAGTTGTTGTAGAAGATGTCGCCGAACGAGGTCGAGATCACGCAGCGGATACCGAAATCGAGCAGCGCCCAGGGCGCGTGCTCGCGGCTCGACCCGCAGCCGAAATTGTCGCCGGCGACCAGGATCGACGCCTTGCGATAGGCCGGCTTGTTCAGCACGAACTCCGGGTTCTCGCTGCCGTCGTCGTTGTAGCGCTGCTCGGAGAACAGGCCCTTGCCGAGGCCGGTGCGCTTGATGGTCTTCAGGTACTGCTTCGGAATGATCATGTCGGTATCGACATTGATGATCTTCAGCGGCGCCGCGACGCCTTCCAGCGTGGTGAACTTGTCCATGGCGATTTTCCCAGATTGAGCCCGGGTTCTAGCCGGCCCGCGGCGGCGTTCCAAGGCGTTTGTTGCGCAGGTGGCCCTGCCCATTCGTCATTGCGAGCGAAGCGAAGCAATCCAGAAGCCAGGCATGCGGAGCTGGATTGCTTCGTCGGCTTCGCCTCCTCGCAATGACGTGGAGGGTCTCACCCCTCGGCCTGCGCCTCGATCGCCTCCATATCGGCGTCGGACAGGCCGAAATGGTGGCCGATTTCGTGGATCAGGACGTGGCGGACGATCTCGCCCAGGGTGTCGTCGTGATCGGCCCAATAGTCGAGGATCGGGCGGCGATACAGCCAGATCATGTTGGGCATCGGGGCGATGTCCTGGCTCGACTGCTGCGGCAGGCCGACGCCCTGAAACAGGCCGAGCAGGTCGAATTCGGTCTGCGCCTGCAACTCGTCCATCACCTCGTCGGTCGGGAAATCGTCGACCCGGATGATGACGCCCTCGCACAGCGCGCGAAACTCGTCCGGCAGCTTGCCGTAGACGTCGTGCGCCATCTGTTCGAAATCGGCGAGCGAGGGCGCTTTGGCGGTGGTCCACATCCGCGTGTTGTAGGGGATGACGGCGCGTTCGGCAAAGCCGGCAAGCGGTTGCGGTTGACGGCAGCGGCCTGATCGGGGACGGTGCCGGCGAGGACCAATGGGATGGGACGGCGGCGATGATCGGACGGATGACGACGGCGGCGGGGCTCGGCGCGGCGCTGCTGTTTGCGCAGATGCCGGATGCTGCGCAGGCGCAGTCCCAGATGGTCGCGCAGTCAGCCTCGGCCACCACCACCGATCTGTCGGCGCAGCAGCGCCGCAGGCCGCGGCAGCTGCGGATCTATCCGCGCGTCGCGCCGGGCGACGACGTCTATCCGCGCTTCAATCCCGGGCCGAACGCGGTGCGCGACTGCACCGCCACCTATGTGCAGGAATATCGGCCGAGCGGCACCGTGATCACGCCGCGGATGAACTGCTTCTGGCGGCAGCGCGGCTGAGCTGCGCTTACATTGCGCGACGCCGCCGAACCGCGCGATTAGCGCTGCGCCCGGGTGATCAAACCAGCGACGACTCCGACCGCCATCGATCCGTATACCATGAAGGCCATCGCGGTTTCGACCGGCTCGCCGGCGGCTGGCGCCGCAATGGCGGGAGACGCGGCCGCGACGTTTGCGCCAAGCGCCACGATGCCGCAGATCGCGACCATCGCTGCTGCGACGCTTCGTCCCCAGCCTGCCTGCGTCATGTTGGTCTCCTTACGCCGAATGCCAGCAAATACGCGCAAAGCGGTCGTTTGTTTCCCAGCGTGCGAAGTAAATAACCGCGGCTCTGGAACGACCGGGACGCAGCGGCATTTATTCGAGCATGCAGACGCATTCACTTCGCATTCACGTCCCGCGCTTCAGCATGATCACAAGCGGCACCGTCGCTCTGCGGACCTGTTACTAACAAGTCCGCATCATCGGATGAAGCGCATCTCAACTAAGGAACTCATCATGAACTTTTGGAAACTTTCCGGCCTGGCTGCTATCGCGGGCCTGCTGCTGATCGCAGCGCCGGCCAAGCATGCCGAGGCCGCGCCGGTTGCGGCTGCGGGCATTGCCAGCAGCGTGCAGCGCGATGTCGTGCCGAACGTGAGCGAAGTGCAGTATCGCCACCATCGTCATGGCTATCGCCATCACCGCGGCTATCGTCATCACCCGCGTGCGCATCGCCACTGGCATCGCCCGCACCGTGCCTATGGCCATCATCGCCACTTCCGTGGCCATCATCGCCACTGGCGCTGATCGCAACGCATTGTTCAGCAAACAGGCCCGTTTTACGGGCCTGTTTTTGTTTGGCCTGTCGCCTGCGGCTACGACGCGCTAACATCTGCGCAGCCGACAGTCGAGGAGAATAAAGCGATGCGAACATGGATCGGCGCCGCGGTCGTAGCGTGTGCGCTCGGAGTGCTTACTCCCGCGGTGGTGCAGGCGTCGGATATGCCGAGCCTCATCACGGCGCAACTCGGCCAGGATCGTGCCATTACCGACTTCAGCGCGCGGCATCGCGGCCATGCTCACAAGCAGCGCGCAGTGCGCGGCCACAAATATCGCGTCAGTCACCGCCACCGCGGCGCACGGGCGGCTCCCGCTTACGGCGCGCAGCCCTATGGGTATCGCGCAAACGGCATGGCCCCGTTCTTCCCCTTCGGCTTCGGTGGCTACGGCTTTCAGCCGTCCTGGTAAGCGCTCTTGAGCCGGGCGGCGTGTAGTTGGCGACGTTTCGTCAGCTGCAAGGTCGAAAGCAGCCCTGGTTCAGCTCACCACTCCGGCGCAGTCTACACAGACACTCGCCGTCGTCATGGCCGGGCCTGTCCCGGCCATGACGCCTTCGAAGGTTGCGGCGCTGCAAGGCGTGGATGCCCGGCACAAGGCCGGGCATGACGAGCGGAGAGGTGGTGCCGAACCTCGATGACTGAGTGTGTCACCAAGTTGGTAATTGCTATCGCAAAACAGAACAGGCGCCCGATGAGGCGCCTGTTTACATTTCCGATTGGTCCGCTGATCGTAACCGCCGGACTTGATCCGGCGGTCCATCGTCTTCGAAGGATGGATTGCCGGGTCGAGCCCGGCAATGACGTGGTGATGACTTCGCTGCGGACTTAGTGCCAGTCGCGAATGTCCACGAAATGCCCGGCGATCGCCGCCGCTGCGGCCATTGCGGGGGACACCAGATGGGTGCGGCCCTTGAAGCCCTGGCGGCCTTCGAAGTTACGGTTTGAGGTCGAGGCGCAGCGCTCTTCCGGCGCCAGCTTGTCGGGGTTCATGGCGAGGCACATCGAGCAGCCCGGCTCGCGCCAGTCGAAGCCGGCCTTGATGAAGATCTTGTCCAGACCCTCGGCCTCGGCCTGTTCCTTCACCAGGCCGGAGCCCGGCACGATCATGGCGTTGACATTGCCGTTCACGGTCTTGCCCTCGGCGACCTTGGCGGCGGCACGCAGGTCCTCGATGCGGCCGTTGGTGCAGGAGCCGATGAAGACGCGATCGAGCTTGATGTCGGTGATCTTAGTGCCCGGCGTCAGGCCCATGTAATGCAGCGCGCGCTCCTTGGAGAGCCGCTTGGCTTCGTCGGCGATGTCGGCCGGGTTCGGCACCTTGCCGGTGATCGAGATGACGTCCTCGGGGCTGGTGCCCCAGGTCACGATCGGCGGCAGCTTGGCGGCGTCGAGCCGGATCTCGTGGTCGAAATGCGCGCCCTCGTCGGAGCGCAGCGTCTCCCAATAGCGGATCGCCGCGTCCCACAATTCGCCTTTCGGCGCCAGCGGACGGCCCTTCAGGAAGTCGTAGGCCTTCTGGTCGGGCGCGATCAGGCCGGCGCGGGCGCCGCCTTCGATCGACATGTTGCAGACCGTCATGCGGCCTTCCATCGACAGCGCGCGGATCGCGTCCCCGGCGTATTCCAGCACGTAGCCGGTGCCGCCTGCGGTGCCGATCTCGCCGATGATCGCCAGGATGATGTCCTTGGCGGTGACGCCGTCGGGCAGTTGCCCGTCGACGGTCGCACGCATGTTCTTGGCCTTCTTCTGAATCAGCGTCTGGGTCGCGAGCACGTGCTCAACCTCGGAGGTGCCGATGCCGTGCGCCAGCGCCCCGAACGCGCCGTGCGTCGAGGTGTGGCTGTCACCGCACACGATGGTGGTGCCGGGCAGCGTAAAACCCTGCTCCGGGCCGATGACGTGGACGATGCCCTGCCGCTTGTCGAATTCGTTGTAGTAGGTGACGCCGAAGTCGCGGGCGTTCTCGGCCAGCGCGGCGATCTGCTCGGCGCTCTCCGGATCGGGATTGGGCTTGGAGCGATCGCTGGTCGGCACGTTGTGGTCGACCACCGCCAGGGTCTTCTCGGGTGCATGG
Source organism: Rhodopseudomonas palustris (assembly GCF_003591005.1). Classification (GTDB taxonomy): domain Bacteria; phylum Pseudomonadota; class Alphaproteobacteria; order Rhizobiales; family Xanthobacteraceae; genus Rhodopseudomonas; species Rhodopseudomonas palustris_K. The sequence continues at coordinate 33,298 of NZ_QYYD01000007.1, read as the reverse complement.
ACCTTGCGGCCGGTGGTGCGCAGGCCTTCGAAGGCCTGCGGCGAGGTCACTTCGTGCACCAGATGGCGGTCGATATACAGCAGGCAGGTGCCGTCGTCGGCCTCGTGCACCAGATGGTCGTTCCAGATCTTGTCGTACAGCGTGGTGGGATTGGCGGACATGATGTCGGTCCTTCGCAAGGATCTTTGAATTGTCGATGTGGAAGCAGGATCGCGCGGCGCGGCGCCGGCGGATCAGCTAATCAGCGCGGCTGTGGTGAGCCGCCCGAAGAACCGCCACGGCAGGCGGCTGCGGTCGTCGAGGACGACGCGCGCGGGCGCAAGCGTGGTGCGATCTGGAAACATTCCATCCATATAGCACGTCGCCGCGAGCCGACAATGTTTCGCGCGGCCAGCCAGCGCGCAACGCAGCCGCAACAAAAAAGCGCGACCCAAAGGCCGCGCTTTAGAATTCCGGATTTCGGAGAAGCTGGTTACTTGGCAGCAGCCGCGGCGGCCGGGCGGTCCTGCTTCTTCTCGACGATGCGGGCCGACTTGCCGCGCAGGTTGCGCAGGTAGTACAGCTTGGCGCGACGCACCTTGCCGCGGCGCACCACCTTGATCGAGTCGATCATCGGCGACAGCAGCGGGAACACGCGCTCGACGCCCTCGCCGTACGAGATCTTGCGCACGGTGAAGCTTTCGTTGATGCCGGCGCCGGAGCGGCCGATGCACACGCCCTCATAGGCCTGCACGCGCGAGCGCTCGCCTTCGACGACCTTGACGTTGACGATCACGGTGTCGCCGGGACCGAACTCCGGAATCGTCTTGCCGGCGGACAGCTTGTCGAACTGCTCTTTTTCGAGCGTCTGAATGAGGTTCATCGGTAATTCTCCATCGGCGGCGCGCCCGACCATCCCGGCGCGGGCTGCGCGAAGATCCATTGTCCTGCCATTGCACGGATTTGCCGGTGCTATACGGCAATCCTGGGGGTTTGTCACCCGTCCGTCTTGTTTTTTGGTGTTTTTCGCGATTCGCTTTTCGGACCCGTGATTTGCACCGGCCGCAGCGCCCAAAGATCCGGCCGGCGGGCCCTGGTCAGGGCCTCGGTCTCGGCCTGGCGCCACGCCGCGACCCTGGCGTGGTCGCCCGAGGTCAGGATGTCGGGGATCGGCCGGCCCTCGAACATTTGTGGCCGGGTGTATTGCGGATATTCCAGCAGCCCGGCCGAAAAGCTCTCCTCAGTCGAGGAGGCAAGCTTCCCCATCACCCCCGGCAGCAGCCGGACGCAGGCGTCGATCAGCGCCATCGCGGCGATTTCGCCGCCGGACAGCACATAGTCGCCGATCGACACTTCCTCGAGCTGACGGGCGTCGATCACCCGCTGGTCGATGCCTTCGAACCGGCCGCAGACGATCAGCGGGCCGGGGCCGGCGGCGAGTTCCGCAACGCGCGCCTGAGACAGCGGCCGGCCGCGCGGGCTCATCACCAGGCGGGGGCGATCCGACGAAGCATCGACCGCATCGATCGCCGCCGCCAGCACATCGGCGCGCAGCACCATGCCGGGCCCGCCGCCGGCCGGCGTGTCGTCAACGCTGCGATGCCGGTCGGTGGCCGACGCGCGGATGTCCCGCGTCTCCAGCCCCCACACCCCGGACGCCAAAGCCCGCCCCGCCAGGCTGACGCCCAGCGGGCCGGGAAACATCTCCGGAAACAAGGTCAGGACGGTGGCGCGCCAGGTCATGAGAAGGCCGTGCAGCGAATTCAGACGCCATGCCCGGACTTGATCCGGGCATCCATCGTCTTCGCAAGAGGATGGATCGCCGGGTCGAGCCCGGCGATGACGACAATAAGCATTGAGGCGAACAGGCGAAACAAGGGCGCTCCGAGGCTTACGCCTCCGGATGGTTCGGCGTGTCGCCTTCGATTTCGCTGGGCGGCTCGATAATCACCTGGCCGGCCGTCAAGTCCACTGTCGGCACCACCGCGTTGGTGAACGGCAACAGCAGCGTCGGCCCCGATGGTGGCGCGATCTCGATGATGTCGCCGGCACCGAAATTATGCAGCGCCACCACGCGGCCGAGCGGTTCGCCCGCGGTGGTGACCGCGGCGAGGCCGATCAGATCGGCGTGGTAGTACTCATCGTCCTCGGTGGGCGGCAGCGTGTCGCGTGGCACGTAGAGTTCGAGGCCGTTGAGGCGCTCGGCCTCGTCGCGCGTGGTGACGCCCTTCAGCGTCACCACCAAATGGTCCTTGGCCTGCCGCACCGTCGCGATCTCGAACGACCGCGCGCCGTCTTTGGTGGCGAGCGGCCCGTAGTCGGTCACAGCGAACGGATCGGCGGTGAAGCTCCACAGCCGCACCGCACCGCGCACGCCATGCGGCGCGCCGATTCGAGCGACGCAGACTTGCCGGGCCACGCAGATCTGCCCGGACGGCATCAGCCGGCCGGCTTACTTGGCTTCGGCGGCCTTGCGCTCCTTGCGCGGCACCGCCTTCTCGGGATTGTTGCGCGGCTCGCGTTTCTTGACGCCGGTGACGTCGAGGAAACGGGCGACGCGATCCGAAGGCTGAGCGCCCTTGGCGAGCCAGTCCTTGACCTTGTCGAGGTCGAGCTTGAGGCGGGCTTCGTTGTCCTTGGCCATCAGCGGGTTGAAGTAACCCAGACGCTCGATGAAGCGGCCATCGCGCGGGAAACGCGAGTCGGCGACGACGACGTGATAGAACGGGCGCTTCTTGGTACCAGCGCGCGCGAGGCGGATGACGACGGACATTGTGAGCTCCTTAGGTGGGGGTTCGGTGTGTTTCAGTGAATAGTTAGTTCGTCATTCCGGGACGCGCGTAGCGCGAACCCGGAATCCCGAAGCGTTCTGCGAGAGAGATTCCGGGTTCGCCGCTGCGCGGCGCCCCGGAATGACGGAGAGGGGAGTGCTCAGCCTCATTTCTTCTTCCCGAACAGGCCGCCGAGGCCCGGCAGCGTCGGCTTGCCGGACAGGCCGGTGAGGCCGGGCAGATTGGGCAGGCCGCCGCGCAGCGACGCCGGCAGATCCTTCGGCAGCTCGGGAAGACCGCCGGGCAGGCCGCCGCCTTCGGCTTTCATCTTTTCCTGCATGGCGCGGATTTCGTCCGGGGACGGCATACCGCCGCCGAATCCCATCGCCTTGGCGAAGCCGGCCATCGGGCCGCCTTTGCCGCGGCCGACCGCCTTCATCATGTCGGCCATGTTGCGATGCATCTTCAGCAGCTTGTTGACGTCCTCGACCTTGATGCCGGCGCCGGCGGCGATGCGCTTCTTACGGCTGGCCTTGAGGATGTCGGGGTTCTTGCGCTCCTCGCGGGTCATCGAATCGATGATCGCGACCTGGCGCAGCAGGATCTTGTCGTCGACGCCGGCCGCAGCGATCTGGTTCTTCATCTTGGAGATACCGGGCATCATCCCCATCAGCCCGCCGATGCCGCCCATCTTGGACATTTGCAGCAGCTGTTCGCGCATGTCGGCGAGGTCGAACTTGCCCTTGCGCATCTTCTCGGCGACGGCGGCGGCCTTCTCGGCGTCGAGCGTCGAGGCGGCCTTCTCGACCAGCGAGACGATGTCGCCCATGCCGAGGATGCGGCCGGCGATACGGCTGGGATGGAAATCTTCCAGCGCGTCGGTCTTTTCGCCGGTGCCCATCAGCTTGATCGGCTTGCCGGTGACGGCGCGCATCGACAGCGCGGCGCCGCCGCGGCCATCGCCGTCGATTCGCGTCAGCACGATGCCGGTGAGGCCGACGCGCTGATCGAACGCGCGCGCCAAATTGACGGCGTCCTGACCGGTGAGGCTATCGGCGACCAGCAGCACTTCATGCGGGCTGGCAGCGGCTTTGATCTCGGCCGCCTCGCTCATCATGTCTTCGTCGAGCGTGGTGCGGCCGGCGGTGTCGAGCAGCACGACGTCGTAGCCGCCGAGCTTGCCGGCTTCCATGGCGCGGCGGGCGATATCCGGCGGCTTCTGGCCGGCGACGATCGGCAGCGTGTCGATGCCGAGGTCACGGCCGAGCACCGCGAGCTGCTCCATGGCGGCCGGGCGATAGACGTCGAGCGAGGCCATCAGCACCTTGCGCTTGTCGCGCTCGGTCATCCGGCGGGCGAGCTTGGCGGTGGTGGTGGTCTTACCCGAGCCCTGCAGGCCGACCATCATGATCGGCACCGGCGGCACGGCATTGAGATCGATCGCCTGGCTCTCGGAGCCGAGCATGGCGATCAGCTCGTCATTGACGATCTTGACCACCATCTGGCCGGGCTTGACCGACTTGACTACGGTGGCGCCGATCGCCTGCTCGCGGACCTTGTCGGTGAACGAGCGCACCACTTCGAGCGCGACGTCGGCCTCCAGCAGCGCGCGGCGGATCTCGCGCATCGCCGCATCGACATCGGCCTCGCTGAGCGCACCGCGCCCGGTCAGCCGATCGAGAATGCCACCCAGCTTTTCCGACAGATTGTCGAACATCGGCCCAATTCCAGCGACGGCCTTCCGGTGAAAGGCCTACAGAAGCAAACACTTATGGCGCCCGAGGGCGCATCGCGCTGTCGGACGTTGGCCTCCGGCCTCACAGGGCCGGTCGGCGGATCGAAAAGAAGACTTTTCGAGATTTCGCCGGCATCTAGACGCGACAGTGCTCTGAAGTCAAGAATTGCGGCGCTTTGTGCTTTTGCCGGGTCTGCCGAAACAGCAGAAAATTGCTATATGTCGGCGACTTAACAAAGGTCGAAGGTCATGAAGCACGTCAGCCTCGCGGATGCGCGCGCCAACATCACCGAGCTGCTCGACGAAGTCGAGCGCGGCGAGACGATCACGATCAGCCGTGATGGAGGACGGTCGGTTGCGGTGGCGCCTCCGTTTGAAGAAAGCAATCGCGAGGATGCCCGCCGAGCGATCGAAGAACTGAAAGAACTGCGCAAGAAGTCTGGGCCGGCGACGGCGGAAGAGATTATTGCCTGGCGTGACGAAGGTCGTCGGTTCTGAATGCGCTTCGTGCTCGATGCCTCTGTCGCGGCGGCCTATTGTTTCGACGATGAGGATGAGCCCGTCGCCGATGCCGCGTTTGCGCGCCTCCAAGGCAGCGCAACCGCGGTAGCACCCGCGCTGTTCTGGTTCGAACTTCGGAACACCTTGTTGGTCGGGTCGAGACGAGGACGCATCGACAATCAGCAGATCAAGCGCGTTCTGGAGCGCATCAATCGCGCAGCCATCACATTTGATCGTCTTCCATCATCGTCGGACGCCCTCTTCAATATTGCCCAGCGTCACCATCTGACCTTCTACGACGCCGCCTATCTCGAACTCGCGCAACGCGAGGGGATCGGGCTGGCGACGCTCGACAAGGCGCTGGCGCGCGCGGCGATTGCCGAAGGCGTCGGGCTGGTCGGCGCATGACCGCATGACGTTGATCACCCGCCGCCGTCTGCTGGCGAGCCTCGCCGGCCTTGCTGCCACCGCTGGTCTGTCCTCCTTCTGGGTATCCCGCATGACCTCGTATAAAGGCCCGATCACCGATCATTTCGACGGTGAGCGCTTCTTCGACCGCGACGGCGTGCCGCCGAAGGGTTGGATGGACGTGCTGCGCTGGCGCTTCACCACCAAGCCGGCCACGTGGCCCGACTGGGTGCCGAACGCCTCGAGCGATATTCCGCCGCCGCAAGTCACCGGAACAAAAGCGCGGCTGAGCTATGTCGGCCATGCCAGCTGGCTGTTGCAGACCGGCGGCCTCAATATCCTGATCGACCCGGTGTGGTCGGAGCGGGTGTCGCCGGTCAGCTTCGCCGGGCCGAAGCGCCACAACGATCCCGGCATCGTGTTCGACAAGCTGCCCAAGATCGACATCGTGCTGGTGTCGCATGGCCATTACGATCATCTCGATCTGGCGACGCTGTCGCGGCTCGCCGCGCGCGCCGCGCCGCGGGTGATCACGCCGCTCGGCAACGATCTGACGATGATCGGCCATGACGCAGCGATTCGCGCTGAAGCCTATGACTGGAGCGACCGCGTCGACCTCGGCAACGGCGTCGCGGTGACGCTGGTGCCGACCCGGCATTGGACGGCGCGCGGCCCGTTCGATCGCAATCGCGCGCTATGGGCGAGCTTCGTGGTGGAGACGCCGGCCGGCAAGATCTACGTCGTCTGCGATTCCGGCTATGGCGAGGGCAAGCACTTCCGCAATGTCGGCGCGGCGCACGGGCCGCTGCGGCTCGCCATTCTGCCGATCGGCGCCTACGAGCCGCGCTGGTTCATGCAGGACCAGCACATGAACCCGGCCGATGCGGTGATGGCGCTGGCGGATTGCGGCGCCGCGCAGGCGCTCGCCAATCACCACTTCACCTTCCAGCTCACCGACGAGGCGATGGATGCCCCGGAGCAGGACCTTTACGCCGCGCTCGACGCTGCCGGCGTCCCGCGCGAGCGATTTGCGGTGCTGAAGCCGGGGCAGGTATTCGAGATTTGATCGTCTCCCCGCGGGCTGCATCTCCGTCATTGCGAGGAGGCGCAGCCGACGAAGCAATCCAGCGTCGTGCACGGCGCTCTGGATTGCTTCGCTTCGCTCGCAATGACGACTTGGGGCTAAGCCATCATCAATAGCTGCCGCAGCTACGGCGCCTTGATGCCCCAGCTCACCAGCACGGTGACGCTCAGCGTCTCTTCGCCGGGGGACACCGGGGCGCTGCTGGACTGCGCCATCGCCATCTTGCGCATCGGCATCGCGCCGGGCTGCGGATCTTCGCTGATCACCAGCGGCGCGCCGAGGGTGACGCCGGCGGCGCGGGCGTAGATCTCGGCCTTGCGGCGGGCGTCGGCGACCGCGTCGGCGCGGACGTCGTCGAGTACCTTGGAGGGATCGGCGACGCGGAAGCCGATGCCGCGAATCTCATTGGCGCCCGCCTGCACCAGCGTGTCGATCAGGCTGGCGACGCGCGCGGTATCGCGGACCTGCACGGTGATCATGTTGCTGGCCTGATAGCCGATGATGTCGGTCGGGCCCGGCCGGTTGGACGGCGCGTATTGCGGTTGGATCGACAGCCGCGAGGTCTGGATGTCCTTGCCGTCGAGGCCGGCATTCTTCAGCTCGAGCAGCACCTTGCCCATCGCAAGATTGTTGGCTTCGGCGGCGCTGCGGGCGGTCTTGGCCATATTGGAGACGCCGGCCTCGATCTGCGCGATATCCGGCGCGACCGATTTGTGCGCCTCGCCGATCACCGTGATGGCCGGCTGCTGCGTCTGCGGCGGCGGCGCCGGTTGCGCCAGCAGCGGGGCACTTGTGAGCGTGGAGAGAACGAAGGCAGTGAGCAGGGCGCGCATCATTTCATCGGCACATAGACGTTGATGATCAGCTTGTCTTCCGCGGTGGTCAGCGGATCGGTGAGGTACTCTTCCACGAAGGTGTCCTTGGCCTCGATCTTCTTGTCGTCGAGGTGGTTGGTGATCGCCTCGTAGGTGTTGTCCATGTTGTCGTACGACCCGCGGTGGACGAATTTCAGCGCCTTGCCGTCCGGCGTGGTGCCCATGCTCATGGTCTTTGGCAGGTTCTTCGGCGGCTCCGGCACCGGCATCTCGGCCACGAAGGTGAAGCCGTTGTCGTCGGTCGAGGTGTAGACGATCATCGGATTGCCGCTCGGCTTGAGGCCGGCCTTGTCGAGCGTCGCCTTGATGGTCTTGAACGCCTCCATCAGCGCTTCGAAGGCGGCATCCCAGCTCGCCTTGCCCTTGAGGATCACCGCTGATTTAGGCTCCAGCGTGATCTCCTCGCCGAATGGGTCGGCGGTCTGCACCTTGGCGGGCGGGGCCGTCGGCGCCTGGGCCGCAGGAGGCGGAGTCGCCGGCGTTTCGGTTGCAGCGGGCGGTGTGGCGGGCGCTGCCGGAGTTGCGGGGGCGGCCGGGGCGGCAGGCGTCTCAGGAGCCGCTGGTGTTGCCGGAGCGGGCGTCACCGCAGCCGGAGGAGCCGGCGCCGGGTCGGCCGGCTTGGTTTCGGTCTGCGCCAGCGCGCCGGAAGCGGCGAGCATCAACGCGGCGGAGCTGAGCCCGAGCCAAACGGGGCGGATCAAGCGGTGCCGGTTCATTCCAGATCTCTCCATGGCCGCAGCGCAGCGCTACCGGTCGCCGCGATCCGCATGCGCCCGGCGGATCATCGGCGCCCGCGTCCCTTCTAGCATCCGGCCGGCGCTGTCGTCCCTTGCGATCAGCATGTGGCTTGACTGTGGCGGCTGGTCAAAACCGCCGGGCTTCGCCATATAGACGACGAGGTTCGACGCATGAGCGCACTGGACAACCGGCTGTTCGCCAAGATGAACGGCATCGGCAACGAGATCGTGGTGGTGGACCTGCGCGACCAGAGCGCGCCGGTGACGCCGGACGACGCCCGCGCGGTGGCGGCGCATGTGCCGTACGACCAATTGATGCTGCTGCAGCCGGCACGGGTGCCGGGCACCGAGGCTTTCGTCCGCATCTACAACAATGACGGCTCGGAATCCGGCGCCTGCGGCAACGGCATGCGCTGCGTCGCCTCACAGATGTTTGCCGGCACCGACCAGCAGGGCCTGACCTTCGAGACCCGCGCGGGGCTTTTGAACTGCTGGCGCGGCCCGGCCGAGGGGCTGTTCACCGTCGACATGGGCGAGCCGAAATTCGGCTGGCAGGACATTCCGCTCGCCGAGGAATTCCGCGACACCCGTGGCATCGAGCTGCAGATCGGCCCGATCGACGCGCCGATCCTGCATACGCCGTCGGTCGTCAGCATGGGCAATCCGCACGCGATTTTCTGGGTCGACGACATCGAGGCCTACGACCTCGGCAAGTTCGGCCCGCTGCTCGAGAACCATCCGATCTTCCCGGAGCGCGCCAACATCACGCTCGCCCACATCGTGGGTCGCGAGCACATCACGATGCGGACCTGGGAGCGCGGTGCCGGGCTGACCAAGGCCTGCGGCTCGGCCGCGTGTGCGACAGCGGTGGCGGCGGCGCGGCTGAAGCGGACCGGGCGCGTTGTCGAGATGACGCTGCCGGGCGGCCGGCTCACCATCGAATGGCGCGAGCGCGATAACCACGTGCTGATGACCGGCGGCGCCGAATTCGAGTTCGAGGGCCGGTTCGATCCGGCGCTGTTCGCGCCGTCGCTCAGCTCCAGCCCGGCCTGATGTCGGTCGAGATCGTCACCTTCGGCTGCCGCCTCAACGCGTTCGAATCCGAAGTGATCCGCCGCGAGGCGGAAGGCGCCGGGCTTGCTGATACCATCGTGGTCAATAGCTGCGCCGTCACCAACGAAGCCGTCGCGCAGGCGCGCCAGCAGATCCGCAAGCTGAAGCGCGCGCGCCCCGAGGCGCGCATCGTCGTCACCGGCTGCGCGGCGCAGACCGAACCCGCCACCTTCGCGGCGATGGATGAAGTCGACCGCGTCATCGGCAATGATGAGAAGATGCGCGGAGAGGCCTGGCGCGCGGCGCGGGCATCCTTTGATAACAATCCGTTCGGGCTCGGTCGCGAGCAGAAGATCGTGGTCGCCGACATCATGGCGGTGCGCGAGATGGCGCCGCATCTCTTGGATGGTTACCAGAGCGGCCTGCCGCGGGTGTTCGTGCAGGTGCAGAACGGCTGCGACCATCGCTGCACCTTCTGCATCATCCCATTCGGCCGCGGCAATTCGCGCTCGGTGCCGGTCGGCGCGGTGGTCGATCAGGCGCGGGCGCTCGCCGAGCGCGGCCACGCTGAGATCGTGCTGACCGGCGTCGACCTCACCAGCTACGGCACCGACCTGCCGGGCGCTCCGAAGCTTGGTACGTTGGTCAAGAAGGTTCTGCGCCACGTCCCCGAGCTGCGCCGGCTGCGGATCTCGTCGATCGACTCCATCGAGGCCGACCGCGATCTGCTCGATGCGCTGGCGAACGACAATCGGCTGATGCCGCATCTGCACCTGTCGCTGCAGGCCGGCGACGACATGATCCTCAAGCGCATGAAGCGCCGCCACAGCCGCCTTGACGCCGTATCGTTCTGCGACGAAGTCCGCCGCCTGCGCCCCGACATCGCGCTCGGCGCCGACCTGATTGCCGGCTTCCCGACCGAGACCGATGAGATGTTTCAGCGCTCGCTCGATCTGGTCGAGGACTGCGGCCTGACCTTCCTGCACGTCTTTCCCTATTCCAAACGCCCCGGCACCCCGGCGGCCCGGATGCCGCAGCTCGACGGCCGGCTCATCCGCGAGCGCGCGGGCAGGCTGCGCGCCGCAGGCGAGGCAGCGCTGGCGCGGCGGCTTGCCGCCGAGTTGGGAGCGACCCGCGCCGTGCTGATAGAAAGTACGACGCAGGGCCGAACCGAGCACTTCGTACCAGTTGCGATCGAAGGCGACGTTCCGGGCGAAGTGCGAGCGATGACCATCCGCGGCCATGATGGAGCCAAGCTCACCGTGTGAGTACGGCATTGCCTCATCCACTGACGTCATCGTCCGGCTTGTCCGGACGACCCAGTATTCCAGAGCGTTCGCTTTTTACTAACAGCAGCGCTCTGGAATGCTGGATCCCCGCCTTCGCGGGGATGACGATTGGAGGATGAGGTGGGGGCAGTGAACTAATCGTCCGTCCATCCACACGCCTGCAGTCGCGGGTGCATGTGAGTCGGCGCGGGCGCCGTCACCGCCACCGGCGGCTTGTTGCGCGACAGCGGGATGATGATTTCGCGGGCATGCAGATGCAGCCGGGGTTCGCCGAAGCGCGGGCCGTTGCCATAGATGTTGTCGCCGACGATCGGCCACCCCATCGCGGCGCAATGCACGCGGAGCTGATGGGTACGCCCGGTGATCGGCTCGAGCGCGAGCCAGGTCAGATGCGTCGGAGGCAGAGCGCCAACGATCGCACCCGGCTTGCGAGACAGATCATCACCCTCGCCGCCCGCACAGCGAGCCCCCTCTCCCGCTTGCGGGAGAGGGTTGGGGTGAGGGCGCCCCAAAGATGGCGTCCCGTTGTCGACCCCCACCCCCGACCCCTCCCCGCAAGGGGGAGGGGAGCCACTTTCCGCGGCGTCGGGTGTTGGGGCTGATTTAGCCAATACCCCTGACCTTCCCATCACCTTCCATCGCGTCAGCGACGGCAGCCCGCTTGGATCGACCTTTTGCCACCAGCCGCGTTCGGCGTTGAGGCGGGCGATCGGCAGGTCGATCTCGCCTTGGTCCTCGGTCGGGCCGCCTTCGACGATTGCCCAATAGGTTTTCGAGATCCGCGAATGCTTGAACAGCAGGCCGAGCGTGGCGGTGGCCTTGCGGTGGCGGCCGAGCACGAGACAGCCGGAGGTGTCGCGATCGAGCCGATGCGCCAGCACCGGCGGGCGCGGCAGGCCGAAGCGCAAGAACTCGAACGAGGCTTCGAGGTTGGGCCCGCCCTTCGGGCCGCGATGCACCGGCAGGCCGGGCGGCTTGTCGATCACCAGCATCAGGCCGTCGCGATGCAGCACCCGTGCCTGGATCTCGTCCGCCGTCAGTTCCGGCACGTCGAATTGATCTGCGTGGCTTTCGTTCATGATCCGAAACGGCTAACACAGCGCCCTGATGAGTGACACGGAAAACGGCAAAACCAGCTGGTGGCGGCGGCTGTCCAGCGGACTGAAGCGAACGTCGAGCCAGATCGGCACGGCGCTCACCGACCTGATCTCCAAGCGCAAGCTCGATCGGGCGATGCTCGAGGAGATCGAGGACGTGCTACTGCGCGCCGATCTCGGCACCGAGGTGGCGGCGCGGATCGCCGCAGCGGTCGGCGAGGGGCGCTACGACAAGATGATCGCAGCCAGCGACGTGAAGGAAATCGTCGCCGCTGAGGTCGAGAAGGTCTTGGCGCCGGTCGCGAGGCCCCTCACGATCGACACGGCCCACAAGCCGTTCGTGGTGCTGGTGGTCGGCGTCAACGGCTCCGGCAAGACCACCACGATCGGCAAGCTGTCGGCGCGCTTCGCGGCGGAAGGCCGCAGCGTCATGATGGCAGCCGGCGACACCTTCCGGGCCGCAGCGATCGAGCAGCTCAAGGTCTGGGGCGACCGCACCAACACGCCGGTGATCGCCGGCGCGCAGGGCTCGGACTCCGCGGGCCTCGCCTTCAATGCGCTGACCGCCGCCAAGGAGCAGGGCCGCGACGTGCTGCTGATCGACACCGCCGGCCGGCTGCAGAACCGCGCCGAGCTGATGAGCGAGCTGGAAAAAGTCGTGCGCGTCATCAAGAAGGTCGACGTCAGCGCGCCGCACGCCGTGCTGCTGGTGCTCGACGCCACTGTCGGCCAGAACGCGCTGTCTCAGGTCGAGGCCTTCACCAAGACCGCGGGTGTGACGGGTCTGGTGATGACCAAGCTCGACGGCACCGCGCGTGGCGGCATCCTGGTGGCTATCGCGGAGAAACACAAACTGCCGGTGCATTTCGTCGGCGTCGGCGAAGGCGTCGACGATCTGGCGCCGTTCACGGCGCGCGATTTCGCCAAGGCGATCGCCGGCACGGAGGCCGCATGAGCGACGAACTGATCGACAGGAAGCAGCCGCACCCGCTGTTCAAGCTGGCGACCGAGCTCGGCCCGTTGCTGGTGTTCTTCTTCGTCAATGCCAAGTTCAATCTGTTCGCCGCCACCGGCGCCTTCATGGTCGCGGTGATCGTCGCCATCATCGCGTCCTATGTGGTGACCAGGCACGTGCCGATCATGGCGATCGTCACCGCCGTGGTGGTGCTGGTGTTCGGCACGCTGACGCTGGTGCTGCACGACGAGACCTTCATCAAGATGAAGCCGACCATCGTGTACGCGCTGTTCGCTGGCGTATTGGGCGGCGGGCTGCTGTTCGGCCGCAGCTTCATCGCCGTGCTGTTCGATCAGGTGTTCAATTTGACGCCGGAGGGCTGGCGCAAGCTGACGGCGCGCTGGGCGCTGTTCTTTGCCGCCATGGCGGTGCTGAACGAGGCGGTGTGGCGGACGCAGTCGACGGATTTCTGGGTCAACTTCAAGGTGTTCGGCATGATCCCGCTCACCATGGCGTTCGCCATGCTGCAGATGCCGCTCGCCAAACGCTACGCCGCCGAACCCGCAACACTCGACGAGAGCGCGGCGGATGAAGGCGATGTGTCGGGGCGGTAGCGGCGATTTTTTCCGACTCCCTCTCCCCGTCATTGCGAGCGAAGCGAAGCAATCCAGAGGCGCAGTGCACGGAGCTGGATTGCTTCGTCGGCTTCGCCTCCTCGCAATGACGGCTCGGGGCGGGCCTTCGCTGTTTCCCGCTATCTCCCAGAAGTCATTGCCGGGCTTGACCCGGCAATCCATCCTCTTCAGGTGATGGATGCCCGGGTCAAGCCCGGGCATGATGTGGTACTTCGGGGCAGGCGCCCTACGCCGCATCGCTTACTTCTGCTTGGCGATGATCTTGTCCTTGATGCCGTTATAAGTCTTTTCCGGCACGATCTTCTTGTGCACCAGTTCGTCCTTGCCCTTGTAGGGGCGGCCCTTGATGATCGCGGCCGAGTAGGCCTTACCGACTCCGGGCAGCGCGTCGAGCTGTTCGGCGGTGGCCGAGTTGATGTCCAGAAGTTCGGTCTTCTCCGCCTTGGCGGGCGCCATCTTGGTGTCTGCCTTGGGCGGCGGCGCCATGGTGCCGGATGGCGCGGTCTGGGTGCCCTGGGCCATTGCCGGGGCCCCGGTGAGCAGGCCGAAGGCCAGCGCGGCGGCGAGCGGGGCAAGGGTGAGGTGGCGCAGCTTGATAGTACGCATCGGGGGTGTCCTCCACGGACGTTGTTAGTCACGGAACCAAGCTAGCCGCCGATTCATGGCGGGTCCAAGGCCGTCAAATGAACCGGCGATAAACGCTGGTAATTATTTATCGGGGGTGAGCCCTGTCCCCGCGGCGCAGCGCAACCTCCCCCGCTTGCGGGGAGGTCGGATCGCGTAGCGATCCGGGTGAGGGCACTCCTATCAACGAGTCGCTGAGTCACTGTTTGTGTCGCCCTCACCCCAACCCTCTCCCGCAAGCGGGAGAGGGGGCGCGCGGCGGGCGGGGAGGGGCCGCGGAGGAACGCGGCTAGGACTTCGCCAGCGCCTTTTCGATCTCGGGCTTCAGCACCTTGTCGAGATTGTCCGGGGTGATCGGGCCGACCAGTTTGTAAGCGATCCGGCCGTCGCGGCCGACCACGAAGGTCTCGGGCACGCCGTATACGCCCCAGTCGATCGCGGCGCGGCCATTGGCGTCGACGCCGACGGCGGCGAACGGGTTGCCGTAGCGGCCGAGGAAGCGGCGGGCGTTGTCGGGCTTGTCCTTGTAGTTGATGCCGACGATCTGAATCCGGTTGTCGTCGCCGAGCGCGGTGAGCAGCGGCGCCTCGTCGTGGCAGGGCACGCACCACGATGCCCAGACGTTGACGACGCTGACCTTGCCGGCAAATAGCGCCGGCGCAATGCCCGGTACCGCAGCGCCATCGCGGGCGAGTTCGTCGAGCGGCGGCAGCACAGTCTGTGGCGCGTCGCGGCCGATCAGCGCGGAAGGAATCCGCGCAATGTCGCGGTCGCCGAGCCTGAACCAGAACAACACCGCCAGCCCAGCAAACACCAGCAGCGGAAGCGCCACCAGCCAGGAGCGGCGCTTGCGAGAAGGAGCATCGGTGAGCGGCGTGGTCATGCGGGTCTGCTCAGGACATGTCGGTCGCGCTGCGTCCGGAGCGCCGGGTCGCGCCGCGGGCCTCGAGGTCGCGCAGCCGCGCTTTCTGCCGGCGATAATCGATCACCACCCAGCCGATCAGCAGTAGCACCACCAAAAGAGTAGCCGCGTAGGACGAAACGATGAACTCCGCGTAGCGTCCGAACATCACGCCGCCTCGGACCGGCTGGCCTGCATCATCTGCAGCGAGCGCACCCGGCGGCGCAGGATCTCGTTGCGCATCGCCGCGACATGCAGGGTGACGAACAGCAGCGAAAAGCCGATCGCCATCACCACGAGCGGGATCAGAAAGGATTTGTCGAGCGCCGGTCCGCCCATCCGCATCACCGAGGCGGGCTGGTGCAGCGTGTTCCACCAGTCGACCGAGAACTTGATGATCGGCAGGTTGATGGCGCCGACCAGCGTCAGCACCGCGGCGGCGCGCGCCGCGCGCGACGGGTCGTCGACCGAGCGCCACAGCGCGATCAGGCCGAGATACATCAGGAACAGGATTAGCATCGAGGTCAGCCGCGCGTCCCATTCCCAATAGGTGCCCCACATCGGCCGGCCCCACAGTGAGCCGGTCAGCAGCGCCAGGAAGGTGAAGGCGGCGCCGATCGGGGCGGCGGTCTTGGCGGCGACGTCGGCGAGCGGATGCCGCCACACCAGCGTGCCGAGCGAGGCGACGCTCATCACGCCCCAGACGAACATCGCCAGCCAGGCGTTCGGCACGTGCACGAACATAATCTTGACGGTGGCGCCCTGCTGGTAATCGTCCGGCGCCAGCATGGCCTGGACCAGCCCGACACCGAGCAGCAGCGCCGTCAGCCCGGCCAGCCATGGCAGCAGGCGGCCGGCCAGCGACAGGAACCGGGTTGGATTGGCGAGTTCGGTCAGCGTCATGGCGTTCCTGATATCGGGGCTGAGGGCCGCAGGCAATGACGCCGCGTGGGATCGGGCAACGAGTTGATCGGAGCGGCGGCCCGGCAGGCCGGGCTGCCCCCCGCCGCGAGCTTTGAGCGCTTTACCGGCCGAGATTGCGCGGCTAATGCTTGTTGTTCTTTGAAAAAACGCAGCAAGGATCGATGTTTATGCCGCTCTGGGGCGATTTCCTGACCAATGACGGCCGCATCGTTCACAAGTGGAAGCACTATTTCCCGGCCTATGAGCGGCACTTTTCCAAGTTCGTGAATTCCGATGTTGTTTTTCTGGAGATTGGCTGCGGCCGCGGCGGATCGCTGGAGCTCTGGAAGCGCTATTTCGGCCCGCACGCCCGCATTGTCGGCATCGACATCGACAGCCGCTGTCGAGCATTTGGCGATGGGGATCAGATCGAAGTCCGTATCGGCGACCAGTCCGACGTTGGCTTCCTGCAGAGCCTGATCGACGAATTCGGTCCGTTCGATGCGGTGCTGGATGACGGCAGCCACGTGATGTCTCACATCAGGGCGTCATTCGACTTTCTCTATCCTCGCATCAGCCGGAACGGCGTGTACTTCGTCGAAGATCTGCACACCGCCTATTGGGATGAATATGAAGGCGGGCTCAGGCGCAAGGCCAGTTTTATCGAGCACTGTAAGGACTTGATCGACGAACTGAACGCCGATCACGCGCGTGGAGAGATGCAGCCGACAGCATTCACCAGTTCGACGCTGTCGATGCATTTCTACGACAGCATCGCGGTCTTCGAAAAAGGCCGGACGACGCGGAAATGGGCCCCGCAAGTCGGGCGCCCCGACTAGAGTCTTGTTCACCGGTCGATACTAAGAGCCGCCGCGCGGCTCATTCCTGCCGCAGGCCGGCAGCGGCGGCGAGCGGGCCGATCACCAGGCGCATCAGCGCGATCGCGCACAGGATCGAGAACGGCGCGCCAAACGAAACGGGCCAAACCAAAGTAGCGGCCGCGCATCAGCGATCCCAGACGAATCCATGCATGCGCGGATCGGCATTGAAGGCGTCGCGGCCAAGGCCGAGCGAGGCGCGCGGCGCTTCGCAGAATGCGCGCGCCCCATTGCGGTCGAGATGGATACGCCAGCTCTGGCGGTCGACCGGGGCCTTGCTGCGGAACGCTCGCGGCGACAGCACCGCGCCGTTGGCGCCGCGCTGCGGGTCGCGGACCGAGGGATATTTGATGATCTCCGCCCCGGCGATGCGCGCCGCTTCGCTGAGTGATTGTCCGGCGGCATAGGTCTGCAGATGCATGATCATCGCGAGATCGTCCGGCGGCCGCGCGATGAGATCGAGCACGCGCTCGGAGGCCAGTTCGACCGCGAAGGCGGTGTATTCGGCCGGGTTCTGTGGCCACGGCGTGGCGGGCGATTCGCCGAAGAACTGGAGGCGGTGAAACACCACCTCGGCGATTGCCGTCGACGGCTGAGCGGACGCATAGAAGACGCCCGCTTCGGCATTGGGCCGCCGAAACCGCGAGCCCCATGGATTGGTTGCGCTGTAGCGGAACGGCGTCATCAGCAGGAAGTCGAGGCCATCGCAGTCCGCCGGCACTGGCGGCTTGGTGTCCTCGATGATGTCTTCGAGCAGCGTTTGCTCTTCGAGCGAGTCGGTCAGCTTCATTGTCGCCGATTGATGCTGCGCCTCGACGATGCGCCAGAACCGTCCCGAGAGCCGCGCCGACTCAGACCGGAGCGCGTCGCGTATCCAGGTACTGGACGACATGAAATAGCCCTGGAATTCTCTGGATCAGCTCGATCGGCGCCCCGCGCAGCGCGAGGTTATTGCCTTTCATCCATGCCCGCGCGGCGGTTTCGTCGCCGGCCACGATGGCGTCGAGCGAGCGGTACAGCCGGACTAACAAGGCCGCCAGTTCGAAGGCTTTGCCTTCCCCGAGCACGTAGTCGCCGTTTTTCATCCGCGAGATCACGGATTCCGATAGGCCAATGACGTTGCTCAATACCTTTTGCGACAGGCCGAGGCGCTCAGCCGCCTTGAGGGTGGCCTTGGTCAGCACCCGCCCCTTATCAAGGGCAGCCGGTGATCGATCTAAAACAGCGACCATCTCTCCGCTCCTCTTTCTATGGAAATAGTATAAGAAAATTCTTTCTCAGACAAGATAAGCCGGCGGTCTCGGCGTGGTTCCGCCGACGACTAATCCAACCCTTGCCGCAGGCTGGCGGCGGCCGCGAAGGGGCCAATCACCAGGCTCATCAGCGAGATCGCGCACAGGATCGAGAACGGCGTGCCGAATGGGACAGGGCCGACAATCGCGGCCTGCGAGGCGGCGACCCCGAAGATCAGCACCGGAATCGCCAGCGGCAGCACGAGCACGGCGAGCAGCAGCCCGCCGCGGCGCAGCGTCACCGCCAGCGCGGCGCCGATCATGCCGGTGAAGGTCAGCGCCGGGGTGCCGGCCAGCAACGTCGCCATCACCGCCAGCGACGCGCTGCCATCGAGATTGAGCAGCAGGCCGAGCACCGGCGTGGCAACGATCAGCGGCAGCCCGGCCGCCAGCCAATGCGCCAGCGCCTTGGCGGCGCAGGTCAGTTCCAAGGGTGTGCGGCTCATCGCGATCAGATCGAGCGAGCCGTCCTCGGCGTCGGCAGTGAACAGCCGGTCGAGCGTCAGCAGGCTGGCGAGCAGCGCCCCGAGCCACAGGATCGCCGGACCGAGCCGCTGCAACAGCTGCAGATCCGGCCCGACCGCGAACGGCATCAGCACCACGACTGTAAGAAAGAACAGCACCCCGATCAGCGCGCCGCCGCCAACCCGGAGCGCGATCGCGATGTCGCGGCGGATGATGGCTTTGAGGGCGGTCATGGCTGCGCTCCGGCGCCGCGTGGATTTGCACTGGCGCTATCCCCCGCAGCACCCCCACCCCCGACCCCTCCCCGCAAGGGGGAGGGGAGCCTAGGAGCCGCGAGGGGAGTGGATGTCGAGATGCAGTAAGAATCACCCCGCAGCGACAGAGCACGGCGCCTCTTCCCCCCTCCCCCTTGCGGGGAGGGGTCGGGGGTGGGGGTCCCCAGGCACTGCATTGGCGAAGTGATCAACCCGTGACGAAACGAACTCATACCCGCCCCCCGATCCGCATTTCGCGCGCGGCGATTCCAAGCGGCAGATGCGTCGCCGCGACGATCAGGCCGCCGCCGGCGAGGTGGTGCTGCATCAGGCTGACAAACAGCTCCTGCCCCTTGGCGTCGAGCGCCGAGGTCGGCTCGTCGAGCAGCCAGATCGGCCGGCGCACCACCAAGAGCCGGGCGATTGACAGGCGACGCCTTTGCCCCGCGGACAGATACGCGGCCGGCAGCTCCGCCGCATGGGCCAGCCCGACCGCGTCGATCGTAGCCGCAAGATCCGTGGTCTCGCCGCCGAGGAACTCGCGCCAGAACGCCAGATTTTCCGTGACGCTGAGCGATGGCTTCAGCGCGTCGCGGTGGCCGAGATAATGCGCCTGCTCGGCGACCGGCGTGTCGGCCTCGCCGCCGTCGAGCGTGATGCTACCAGCGGCCGGTTGCAGCAGGCCGGCGATCAGCCGCAGCAGTGAGGTCTTGCCCGCGCCGTTCTGCCCGACGAGCGCCAGCGCTTCGCCATCCGCGACCTCGAACCCCAATCCGTCGAATACCTCGCGGCCGCCTCGGATGCATCGCAGGCCCAGTCCACGCAGCCGCATTCGTCGCTCGCCTATTCGCTATCTCGCAGCGGGTTCGTCTTGCTCATAAACGATGCCGCCGCTAGTCATTGTCGAACTGGCGGTGCATCTGGAAAGGTTCTATAAGCCGGAACTTGATGCAGCACACCATCGACGCTCGCAAGCCGAACTGCTTCTCGTTCTGGCGTCGGCCCGCCGCCTGCCCATCGACAACGAAAAATCCTGGGACCGCCTTACATGACCTCGCTCGACAGCTTCAAATGCCGGAAGATCCTCAAGGTCGGCAGCAAGTCTTACGTCTATTACAGCCTGCCCACCGCCGAGAAGAACGGCCTGAAAGGCATCTCCCGCCTGCCGTATTCAATGAAGGTGCTGCTGGAAAACCTGCTGCGTAACGAGGACGACCGCACCGTCAAGAAGGCCGACATCATGGCGGTCGCCAAATGGATGCGGAAGAAGCAGCTCGAGCACGAAATCGCCTTCCGTCCGGCGCGCGTGCTGATGCAGGATTTCACCGGCGTTCCGGCGGTGGTCGATCTGGCGGCGATGCGCAACGCCATGCAGGCGCTCGGCGGCGACGCCGAGAAGATCAACCCGCTGGTCCCGGTCGATCTCGTCATCGACCATTCGGTGATCGTCAACTTCTTCGGTGACAACAAGGCGTTCAGCAAAAACGTCGCCGAGGAATACAAGCAGAACCAGGAGCGCTACGAGTTCCTGAAGTGGGGCCAGAAGGCGTTCTCGAACTTCTCCGTCGTGCCGCCCGGCACCGGCATCTGCCACCAGGTCAATCTCGAATACCTGGCGCAGACGGTCTGGACCAAGAAGGAGAAGATGACGATCGGCCGCACCAAGGGCACGTTCGAAGTCGCCTATCCGGATTCGCTGGTCGGCACCGATTCGCACACCACCATGGTCAACGGCCTCGCCGTGCTCGGCTGGGGCGTCGGCGGCATCGAGGCGGAAGCCGCGATGCTCGGCCAGCCGCTGTCGATGCTGCTGCCCGAAGTGGTCGGCTTCAAGCTCAAGGGCGCCCTCAAGGAAGGCGTCACCGCCACCGACCTGGTGCTCACCGTCACCCAGATGCTGCGCAAGCAGGGCGTGGTCGGCAAGTTCGTTGAATTCTTCGGCCCCGGCCTCGACCACCTCTCGGTCGCCGACAAATCGACCATCGCCAACATGGCGCCGGAATATGGCGCGACCTGCGGCTTCTTCCCGGTCGATACCGAAACCCTCGACTATCTGAAGACCACGGGCCGCGCTTCGGCGCGCGTCGCGCTGGTCGAGAAATACGCCAAGGCTCAGGGCCTGTTCCGCACCTCGGCGTCGCCGGATCCGGTGTTCACCGTGACGCTGACGCTGGACCTCGCCAAGGTCGAGCCGTCGATGGCCGGTCCGAAGCGCCCCGAAGGCCGCATCGCGCTGTCGGGCGTGTCCGAAGGCTTCGCCGCCGCGATGGAGACCGAATACAAGAAGGCGCTGGACGGCACGCGCTACAAGGTCGACGGCAAGAACTTCGACCTCGGTCACGGCGACGTGGTGATCGCCGCCATCACCTCCTGCACCAACACCTCGAACCCCAGCGTGCTGATCGGCGCCGGCCTCCTGGCCCGCAACGCCGCCGCCAAGGGCCTGAAGTCGGCCCCGTGGGTGAAGACCTCGCTGGCGCCGGGCTCGCAGGTCGTCGCCGAGTATCTGGCGAATTCGGGTCTGCAGAAGGACCTCGACAAGGTCGGCTTCAACCTGGTCGGCTTCGGCTGCACCACCTGCATCGGCAACTCCGGCCCGCTGCCGGAAGAGATATCGAAGTCGATCAACGACAACAGCATCGTCGCCGCCGCCGTGCTGTCGGGCAACCGCAACTTCGAAGGCCGCGTCTCGCCGGACGTGCAGGCCAACTACCTGGCGTCGCCGCCGCTGGTGGTCGCCTATGCGCTGGCCGGCACCGTCACCAAGAACCTGGCGGTCGAGCCGATCGGCACCGGCAAGGACGGCCAGCCGGTGTATTTGAAGGACATCTGGCCGACCACCAAGGAGATCAACGCCTTCGTCAAGAAGTACGTGACCTCGAAGGTGTTCAAGTCGCGCTACGCCGACGTGTTCAAGGGCGACACCAACTGGCGCAAGATCAAGACGGTCGACAGCGAGACCTACAAGTGGAACATGAGCTCGACCTACGTGCAGAACCCGCCGTATTTCGAGGGCATGAAGATGCAGCCGGAGCCGATCGTCGACGTTGTCGACGCCCGCATCCTGGCGCTGTTCGGCGACAAGATCACCACCGACCACATCTCGCCCGCCGGCTCGATCAAGCTGACCTCGCCGGCCGGCAAGTATCTGTCGGAGCACCAGGTGCGCCCGGCGGACTTCAATCAGTACGGCACGCGGCGTGGTAACCACGAAGTCATGATGCGCGGCACCTTCGCCAACATCCGCATCAAGAACTTCATGCTCAAGGGCGCCGACGGCAACATCCCGGAAGGCGGCCTGACCAAGCATTGGCCGGACGGCGAGCAGATGTCGATCTACGACGCCGCGATGAAGTACCAGGCCGAGAAGGTGCCGCTCGTGGTGTTCGCCGGCGCCGAATACGGCAACGGTTCGTCGCGCGACTGGGCCGCCAAGGGCACCCGCCTGCTCGGCGTCCGCGCCGTGATCTGCCAGAGCTTCGAGCGCATCCACCGTTCGAACCTGGTCGGCATGGGCGTGCTGCCGCTGACCTTCGAAGAGGGCACCTCGTGGTCGTCGATCGGCCTCAAGGGCGACGAGACGGTCACCATCAAGGGCCTGCAGGGCGATCTCAAGCCGCGGCAGATGCTCGAGGCGGAGATCAAGTCGTCGGCCGGCAAGGTGTCGCGCGTGCCACTGCTCTGCCGGATCGATACGCTCGACGAACTCGAGTACTATCGCAACGGCGGCATCCTGCATTACGTGCTGCGCAAGCTCGCCGCCTGAGGCGCAAGCGCACCACCAAAGTTGCACAAAAGCCTCACTGCGAAGTGAGTGGCGGGTGAACGGAAGGCGGCCTATGCAAAGGGCCGCCTTTTGGTTTTCAAGGCACTCCCGAGCGGCGGCGCATAGCCGTCGCCTGCTCCCGGTAAAGGCGACGATGATCCAAGTTCCTGGCTTTTCGCGATGGTCCGGCGCTTTCGCGGCATGCGCCCTGATCGCGACGACGCATGCGTCGGCCGCTGGCGCGCCGCGCGCAGTGGTCGAGCTTTTCACCTCGCAGGGCTGCTCGTCGTGCCCGCCGGCCGACAAGATCATCGGCGATCTCGCCAAGGACCCCTCGGTGATCGCGCTGAGCCTGCCGATCGATTACTGGGACTATCTCGGCTGGAAGGATACGCTGGCGGATGCTCGCTTCAGCGCGCGCCAGAAAGCGTACTCGCAGATGCGCGGCGACCGCGACGTCTACACCCCGCAGGTCGTGGTCAACGGCTCGGCGCATCTGGTCGGCAGCAACCGCAGCGGCATCGAGGAGGCCATCAAGACCACCCATACCGGCGCCGGCATCATGACAGTGCCGGTGACGATGGCGGTCAATGGCAAGGAGATCAAGGTTTCGGTCTCCGCGGCGCCGAACGGCGCCAGCGTCCAGCAGGGCGAGGTGTGGATCTGCGCGGTGTCCAAAGCGGTGTCGATTGCGATCGACCGCGGCGAGAACCGCGGCCGCGAGGTCACCTATCACAACGTCGTCCGCAATCTCTTGAAGGTCGGCGACTGGACCGGCGCGGCCGGCAGCTGGTCGGTGCCGCTTGAGAATATCGCCCATGAGGGCGTCGATGCGGCCGCCGTCTACGTTCAGGACGGCAGTCGGGATCGGCCTGGCCCGATGCTTGGGGCGGCGTTCTCGTCTTTACGCTGAGGGCGTTTCGCTCGCAGCTGGGGCTGCATCACCCACATACCGAAAAACAAAAAGGACCAACTTTCGTCGGTCCAGGTTGGGGATTCGGCTGCTGCGCAGGCTCGGTCTCGACTGCCTCGGGGGGCTGGGGGCTGAGGAATCCGAAGCCGAAGAAACCGAGCCAACGCAGTGTACGTAACCTCGCAGCACCGGTGGGCTAACGCTGGGCGAAATTCGGGCGGTAATAAGATTCGTTTTAACGATGCCGTGAGGGTGGCCGGCCGGACGGGCACCATGCCGGCGACACGCTATTTCCTGCTTTCGGTCCCCTTGCGGCGCACCCTGGTCGGCGCAATCATGTCGCCCCAGTGACAGGAGGCGCCAATGAGCTTGACTTCCGGGGAGGGCGATCCCAGCGAGAGCCGTGCAGCGGAGCGCCAGGGCGTCGCTCCGCTGCCGCCCAGCGTGACCTTCAATCGCCTCGAACTCAACCGCATCCTCAACCTCTACGGGCGGATGGTCGCTGAGGGCGAGTGGCGTGACTATGCCATCGACTTCCTCAAGGATCAGGCGGTGTTCTCAATCTTCCGCCGTGCCTCCGAAGTACCGCTCTACCGCATCGTCAAGGACCCGCGCCTGGCGCGCAAACAGGGCGCCTACAGTGTGGTCGGCGCCAGCGGGCAAATCCTCCGCCGCGGCCACGAGCTCGATCGCGTCCTGCTGGTGATCGACCGCAAGCTGGCGCTGGTTTGAGGTCTGTCTGGACCGGCGCCCACATTGTCTGGAAGGCCGGCCCCAAGTAGTGCCGGTCATCGCCCGGCTCGTCCGGGCGACCCAGTATCCCAGAGCGTTCGTGTTACTCGCTTACGCCCTGGAATATTGGGCCCTCCGCTTTCGCGAAGGGTGACGGCTGAGAGTGGCGCTGACGCCGCAATCTAAACTCCGCTCTGCTCCGGCACGCTCCCCCCGCCATCCCCCAGCGCCCGCTGCATCATCACGGTATCGAGCCAGCGGCCGAATTTGAGGCCGACGTTGCGATGGGTGCCGATCAGCTCGAAGCCGGTCTTGCGGTGCAGGCCGATCGAGCCGGCGTTGGCGGAATCACCGATTACCGCGATCATCTGGCGAAAGCCACGCGCCTCGCACTGGACGATCAGCTCGCGCAATAGCGCAGTGCCGACGCCGCGGCGATGTGCGGCCGGCGCCAGATATACCGAGTTCTCGACGGTGAACCGGTAGGCCGGCCGCGGCCGGTACGGGCCCGCATAGGCATAGCCGCAGACTTTGCCCTGCAGCAACGCCACCAGATAAGGAAAGCCGCCGCCGATCAGCGTCTCGAACCGCCGCGTCATCTCGGCGAGGTCCGGCGGCGTCAGCTCGAACGTCGCGGTCCCGGTGCGCACCGCCTCGTCGTAGATGGCGGTGATGGCGAGAAGGTCGGCGGGCGTCGCCGGGCGGACGAGAAGGTTGGACATGCAGAATTGACTCGAAGCGGATCGCCAATATCTGCCGTCATACGCGGGCTTGACCCGCGTATCCATCTTCTTCGAAAAGATCGATCGCCGGGCCAAGCCCGGCGATGACGGCCTTCAACTTGTGAGGCGCCGTGCATTTCCGCTGGTGTGGAAGTCGGTCCCACCCAACAAAAAAGCCCCGGCACGAGGCCGGGGCTTTGATGGTCGGCACCGGAGAGGTGCTTACTCCTTCTGTCCGAGCAACTGCAGCAGCAGCGTGAACAGGTTGATGAAGTTCAGGTACAGCGACAGCGCGCCGGTGATCGCCGCACGCTCGGCGACTTCGCCGCCCTGCGACGCGTAGCCGTAGATGTAGTCGTTCTTCAGCCGCTGGGTGTCGTAGGCGGTGAGGCCCGCGAACACCAGCACGCCGACCACCGACACGATGAACTGCAGCATCGACGAGGCAACGAACAGGTTCACCACGCTGGCGATGATGACGCCGAACAGGCCCATGATCAGGAACGAGCCCATGCCGGTCATGTCACGCTTGGTGGTGTAGCCGTAGAGGCTCAGCGCACCGAACGAGGCGGCGGTGATGAAGAACACCCGCACGATCGAGGTGTGAGTGTACACCAGGAAGATCGACGACAGCGAGATACCCATCAGGGCCGAGAATACCCAGAACAGGATCTGCGCGGTCTGCGGCTTCAGCCGGTTGATGCCGAACGAGATGGCGAACACCATCGCCAGCGGGGCGAGGATGAACACCCACTTCAGCGGGCTGACGAACATCGCCACGCCGAACGAGGTCAGCATGGTGTTGCCGACCCGCGCCGCGGCAGCGGTGCTGTCGGTAGTCACGGCGCCCATGTAGACGCCCAGAGCGGCCAGGCCGGTGATGGCCAGGCCGATCGTCATGTAGTTGTAGATGCGCAGCATATAGGCGCGCAGACCGGCATCCACGGTCGCGCTGTCGACGCGACCGGCGGCCCGGCCGAAGGGAGAGGCGTAGTTACGGTCCAAGTCCGACATGGTCGAGATCCTGCGTTGGTTCGGCCTCGCGAAGGGTGGCGGAGACCGATGAAAACTATCCGGACAGTGATGCGCGGCGGACGTTAAGTTCGGGTCACCAAACCCGATTACCCGTCCAGTCGCCGGCGTGCTGCCCGACCCATTCCGATATGTGGGAAACTAACACAATAGGGGCAAGGGTTTATGCGCGGCTGAATGTCGCTCCGCAGCATCAGGGTTAAGCCTCAGGCAGCGACTTTGGTCGCAGCCTGAGGGGTTCAGGCGCAGCCTTCGCGACGGCTGCCGGCTCTGTCCAATGATGGACGGAACGCCTTCCGCCGGACGGGTGATCAGAGATTCCGCAGCACGGTCGCGGGCTTCTGGCCGAGCGCCAACAGCGTCCCGATCAGCCCAAGCCCGACCGTCACGATCAGCGCCGCAGCGACCACGCCGGCCGCGGAACCGGCCTGCCAGACGAAGCTCAGCGACATCAATCGTGTGACGATGAGCCACGCGGCAATCGAGCCGGCAATGACCCCGAACACCGCGGTTGCCAGGCCGATCATCATGTATTCGAGCGCGAAGGCGCCGATCAGCCTGGCGCGCGTGGCGCCGAGCGTCTTCAGGATCACGGCGTCGTAGACGCGATGGCGATGGCCAGCGGCCAGCGCGCCGCCCAGCACCAGGATGGCCGAGATCAGCGTCACCGAACTGGCGCCGCGCACCGCCAGCGCCAGATTGCTGACCACGCCGCCGACCGTCTCCAGCGCCTCCTTGACCCGGACGGTCGTAACCATCGGGAATTTGTCCGCCACCTGCTTGATCAAGGCCGCGTCGCTCTCCGGCGTGCTGCCGGCTTCGGTCAGCGTGGCGATATGGGTGTGCGGCGCGCCGCGAAACGTGTTGGGCGAGAACACCAGCACGAAATTGATGCCGAGACTCTGCCAGTCGACACTGCGCAGATTGCTGATCGTGGCGCTGATCTCGCGGCCCAGCACGTTGACGGTGACCGGATCGCCGATTTTCAGGCCAAGCCCGTCGGCGAGTTTTTTGTCGAACGACACCAGCGGCTTGCCGCTGTAATCCTTGGGCCACCAATGGCCTTCGACGACTTTGGAGCCGGCCGGCAGATCGGTCGCATAGGTCAGCCCCCGGTCGCTTTGCAGCACCCATTCGGCGTCCTGGGCGGGCTTGAGATCTTCGGCACGCACGCCGCGCGCCGCGACAATCCGGCCGCGCAGCATCGGCACGTCCTCCAGCGTCGCCGTGGGAGCGACCTGTTTCAGAAACGAGCCGAACCGCTCGGTCTCGCTCGACGGAATGTCGATGAAGAAGAACGCCGGCGCCTTTTCGGGCAGCGCCGCGGTGAACTGCCGACGCAGATTGCCGTCGATCTGGGCGATCGTCACCAGCACCGCGAGGCCGAGGCCGAGCGACAGCACCACCGACGGCGTCAGCGCGCCGGGCCGGTGGATGTTGGCGACGGCGAGCCGCAGCATGGTGAGGCGCGAGCGTGGCAGCCGGCGCGCGATCGCCATCACGGCCGCGGCGACGCCGCGCAGCAGCACGAACACCAGCACCGAGGCGACCACGAAGGCGAGCGCGACACGCTTGTCGTAAGCCAGCCCGATCACCACCGCGAGCAGCAGCGCGATCACCGCGCCGATGCCGATGATGTAGCGTAGCCGTGGGCGGTGCGCGTCGGCGGTAGCGGCCTCGCGGAACAGCGTCGCGACCGGCACGTCGCGAACCTGCGCCAGCGGCCACAGTCCGAACGCCAGCGCGGTGAGCAGGCCGTAGATCAGCGACAGGCCGAGTTCGCCCCAATGCAGCGCCGGCACCACCGGCAGCGGCAGCAGCTTGCCGAACAGGCCGACGATGGCGAACGGCAGCGCGGCGCCGAGCGCCAGTCCGATCAGCGAGCCGATCGTCGCCAGCACCAGCACCTGCGTCAGATAGATCGCGAACACGTCGCGCCCGGTGGCGCCGAGCGCCTTGAACGAGGCGATCACGTCGCGGCGGCGGTCGATATGGCTCTTTACCGCATTGGCGACGCCGACGCCGCCGACCAGCAGGGCGGCGAGGCCGACCAAGGTGAGGAATTGCGTGAACCGGGTGATGGTGCGTTCGAGCTGCGGTGAGGCATTGCCGCGGCTGCGGATTTCCCAGCCGGCCTGCGGCAGCGCCGCCCGGGTGGCGTCGGCGAAGCGGATCGCCGCCTGATCGTCGGCGCGGTTGTCGGGCAGCCGCACCCGGTAGATCCAGCGCACCAGGCTGCCGGGCTGCAGCAGCTGCGTCGCGCGCAGCGCGTCCTCGCTGATCAAAAAGCGCGGTCCGAAGCCGACATTGCCGGCGAGCTTGTCCGGCTCGGCTTCCACCACGCTGCGGATCTGGAAATTGGCACTGCCGACGCTGACCCGGTCGCCGACCTTGAGTTCGAGCCGCGCCAGCAGCGCCGCATCGGCGGCGGCGCCGAACGCGCCGTCGCGCTCCGCCAACAGATCCGCGAGCGGCATCGGCGGCGCCAGCTTCAACTCGCCGAGCATCGGATAAAGATTGTCGACCGCCTTGATCTCGACCAGCGCCGACTGCCCGGCCGCCGTCCGCGCCATGCCGCGCATCGTCGCCGCCACCGATACCGGCGCCCGCTCGCGAAGGTAAGCCAGCTCCTGAGGCGTCGCCTCGCGTTGAATTAACGAGAACGCCACATCGCCGCCGAGCAGCGTGCGCCCCTCACGCGCCAGCCCTTCGCCGAGGCTCGCCGCTACCGAGCCGACCCCGGCGATCGCCATCACGCCGAGCGCAATGCAGGCGATGAACACGTAGAAGCCGTTCAGCCCGCCACGCATCTCGCGCAGCGCATAGCGGAACGGCAGGCCAAGGCGGCGAGGCCGTGTGACCGGTTCGGCAATGACGCTCATCGATGCTTGGCCTTCAAAATAGCCTCTCCGACATTGCGAGCGCAGCGAAGCAATCCATGCCCCGCGCGTAGCGCTGGATTGCTTCGCTGCGCTCGCAATGACGGGGCTGACGCTGTGCAAGGACGTAAAGAGCCGCCGCTCATGCCGAGGCTCGCTTGGCGCGGCCGGGCTGCGCGGTGTCGATGCGTCCGGAGCGCAACCTGATCACCCGGTCGCAGCGGTCGGCCAGGCCGGTGTCGTGGGTGACCAGCACCAGCGTCATGCCGCGTTCGGAATGCTTGGTGAACAACAGGTCGACGATCTGCCGCCCGGTCGCCTCGTCGAGATTGCCGGTCGGCTCGTCCGCCACCAGGATCGCCGGATCGGGCGCCAGCGCCCGCGCCAAAGCGACGCGCTGCTGCTCGCCGCCGGACAGCTGCGACGGGTAGTGATGCAGCCGCTCGCCGAGGCCGACCGAGGTGAGCTCGCGCGCGGCGCGCGCCGCGGCGTCGGCGGCGCCGGCCAGTTCGAGCGGCACCGCGACGTTCTCCAGCGCCGTCATGGTCGGAATCAGATGGAAGGATTGAAAGACGATTCCGACTTCGCGGCCGCGGAAGCGCGCCAACGCGTCCTCGCCGAGGCCATTGAAAGCCGTGCCGTTCACTACCACCTCACCGCTGTCGGGCCGCTCCAGCCCGGCCATGACCATCAGCAGGGTGGATTTGCCCGACCCCGACGGGCCGATCAGGCCGACCGCTTCGCCTTGGGCGACGCGCAGGCTGATATCCTTGAGGATGTGGACCCGCGCGGCGCCGCTGCCCAGCGATAGATTGACGTTCGAAATGGAGATGGTGTCAGGCTGATGGCCGGGCCGTGACGAGGGTTCGATGAAGCTGTCCATGGCTGCTGCATATGGCAATTGTTTCGTTGCGGTCGAGAGGCTTGGCCGCACGTTTGCGTGGGCGGTGGTTATCGGAATGCTGTCGATGATAGTGCCGGGCTCCGGCGTTTGGGCGCAAGAGACGCCTCCGTTGAAGGTGGTGGCGTTGGGCGACTCGCTGACAGCCGGTTACGGGCTACCAGCCGATGCGGCGTTCCCGGTCAAGCTGCAGAAGGCGCTCGCCGCCAAGGGCATTGCTACCACGATGATCAATGCCGGCGTGTCCGGCGATACCACCAGCGGCGGGTTGGAGCGGCTCGACTGGTCGGTGCCGCCGGACGCGGACGCGGTGATCCTCGAGCTTGGCGCCAATGACGCGCTGCGCGGCACCGATCCCAAGGTACCGCGGCAGGCGTTGGAGGAGATCCTGAAGCGGCTGAAGGCCCGCAACATTCCGGTGCTGCTCGCCGGCATGCTGGCACCGCCGAACTACGGACCAGACTACGCCCGCGAGTTCAACGCGATCTATCCGGACCTCGCCAAGCAGTACGGCGTGCCGCTCTATCCGTTCTTCCTGGACGGTGTCGCGGCGGTTTCGACGCTCAACCAGCCCGACGGCCTGCACCCGACCGCGGCGGGCGTCGACCGGGTGGTCGAGAACATTCTGCCCAGCGTCGAGGCATTTCTCCGAACGGTGGCTGAGCAGAAACGCTGAAAAATCGGCATAGTCTGCCTAAGGGCCGGACTGCCCTCAACTTTTTCAGCCTCCCAAAGTTGTCGAGGTAGCGTTGTTACACAAACCGGCTACACAATTGGTCAGTTGATTCGCCGGACGATTGCGGAGTGCAAAGTCCCGGACGTCAGGGACAGCCGCCGCCGCGATCGGGCCCAAAAAGGGGAGTTCCGATGCCGCGCCTGTTCACTGGACTGGAGATCCCCACCGACATCACTCAGACGCTGGCGATGCTGCGCGGCGGCCTGCCTGGCGCCCGTTGGGTGGAGCCGGAAAATTACCACCTGACGCTGCGGTTCATCGGCGATATCGACGGCGCCACCGCCAACGAGATCGCCTCGACGCTGTTCCGGGTCAATCGCAAGCCGTTCGAGGTGCAGCTGCAGGGTCTCTCGAGCTTCGGCGGCCGCAAACCTCGTGCGGTGGTGGCTTCAGTGGTCCCGTCCCGGCCCCTGCTGGAACTGCAGGCCGAATTGGAGCGACTGATGCAGCGGGTCGGGCTCGACCCGGAGGGGCGCAAATTCACCCCGCACGTCACCTTGGCGCGGCTGCGCGACGTCTCCTGCCAGGACGTCGCTCAATATCTGTCGATCCGAGGCTATTTCCCCACCCGCGCGTTTCGCGCGGAGCGCTTCGTGCTGTTCTCGTCGCGTGCGTCGACCGGCGGCGGGCCGTACGTGGTCGAGGCGCCCTACGAACTGAAATCCGCCGAAGACAGCCGGGTCCTGCGCACCGCATAGCTCTCAGCAACATTCAGTCCTTGCTTTTTGCAGCGCGGTGGGGCGGTAAGAACGTCCATGTCCGCCCCGCGCTCGTTCCGCCACCAATATCAATCGCTGGTCTCTTCCGGCGCCATCGAGGCCGATCCGGCCCAGGCCCGCGCCGTCGAGGCCTTCGCGGCGCTGGACATCCTGCTGGCCAGTTATAAGCCTCCGAAAAAGCAGGGTTTTCTCGGCCGGCTGTTCGGCGGAAGCGAGTCCGAGCCGCCGCAAGGGCTGTACGTTTACGGCGAAGTCGGTCGCGGCAAGACCATGCTGATGGACCTGTTCTTCGACGCCAGCCCAGTGGTGCACAAGCGCCGGGCGCATTTCCACGAATTCATGGCTGAAGCGCATGAGCGCATCAACGCGTTCCGGCAGAACATCAAGCGCGGCGAAATCCCCGACGGCGACGTCATCGCCCTGACGGCCGCGTCGATTTTCGACGAGGCGTGGCTGCTGTGCTTCGATGAGTTCCATGTCACGGACATTGCCGACGCGATGATCCTGTCGCGGCTGTTCGGCAAACTGTTCGAACTCGGCACCGTGGTGGTGGCGACCTCCAACGTTGCGCCCGACGACCTCTACAAAGGCGGCCTCAACCGGGCGCTGTTCGTGCCGTTCATCGGTCAGGTCAAGCAGCACATGCAGGTGATCCGGTTGGATGCGCGAACCGATTACCGGCTGGAAAAATTCGCCGGCATGAAGGTCTGGCTGACGCCTGACGACGTTGAGGCGACGGCGGCGCTCGACCGCGCCTGGAACCGCATCACCGGCAACGCGCCCGGTGCGCCGCGCGACATTTCGATCAAGGGGCGGCTGCTACACATTCCCAAAGCTGATCATCACGTCGCGCGCTTCACCTTCGCCGATCTATGCCAGAAGCCGCTCGGCGCTTCGGATTATTTGCGGCTGGCGCATGAGTACCACACGCTGATCATCGACCACATTCCGGTGATGGACTATGCCGACCGCAACGCCGCCAAGCGGTTCATCGCGCTGATCGACACGCTTTACGATAACGCCGTCAAGCTGATGGCCTCGGCGGCCGCGGAGCCGGCTGATCTTTACCGCGCCACCGACGGCTACGAGGCGATGGAATTCAACCGCACTGTCTCGCGGCTGATCGAAATGGGTTCGGAATCGTATCTGGCGCTGCCGCACGGGCGTAGTGACTCAGCCGCCACCGGCGCGACCACCGGCCTCGTCGAGACATGAGGAGCGGCTCTGGCAGGGCGGCTGGCCAAGAAATGAACGCAGCGCGACTTGAACGCTCCGGTCGAAAGAGATAACCACCCAAGCGGATTTCCCACCCCCTCCCTCCTTCGGGCTCAAAGGACTGTTTCCCCATGGCGCGTAACAAGATTGCTTTGATCGGCTCTGGTCAGATCGGCGGCACGCTGGCTCACATGATCGGGCTGAAAGAGCTCGGCGACGTGGTGATGTTCGACATTGCCGAGGGCGTGCCGCAGGGCAAGGCGCTCGACATCGCGGAATCCTCCCCGGTGGACGGCTTCGACTCCAATCTGACCGGCGCCAATTCCTACGAAGCAATCGAAGGCGCCAACGTGGTGATCGTCACCGCCGGCGTGCCGCGCAAGCCGGGCATGAGCCGCGATGATCTGCTCAGCATCAACCTGAAGGTGATGGAGCAGGTCGGCGCCGGTATCAAGAAGTACGCCCCCGACGCGTTCGTCATCTGCATCACCAATCCGCTCGACGCCATGGTGTGGGCGCTGCAGAAGGCCTCGGGCCTGCCGGCCAAGAAGGTCGTCGGCATGGCCGGCGTGCTCGACTCGGCGCGCTTCCGCTACTTCCTGGCCGACGAATTCAACGTTTCGGTCGAAGACGTCACCGCCTTCGTGCTCGGCGGCCATGGCGACACCATGGTGCCGCTGGTGAAGTATTCGACCGTCGCCGGCATTCCGCTGCCCGACCTGGTGAAGATGGGCTGGACCTCGCAGGCGCGGCTCGACGAGATCGTCGACCGCACCCGCAACGGCGGCGCCGAGATCGTCAACCTGCTCAAGACCGGCTCGGCGTTCTACGCGCCCGCCGCCTCGGCGATCCAGATGGCCGAGAGCTATCTGAAGGACAAGAAGCGGGTGCTGCCGGTCGCGGCGCACCTCACCGGCGAATACGGCGTCAAGGACATGTATGTCGGCGTGCCGGTGGTGATCGGCTCCAAGGGTGTCGAGCGCATCGTCGAGATCGAACTGGCCGGCAAGGACCGCGAGGCGTTCGACAAGTCGGTCGGCGCCGTGCAGGGCCTGGTCGACGCCTGCAAGAAGATCGCCCCCGACCTGCTGGGGCACTGAGGACCTGAACTGACCGTGGCGCGCTCCGCCAAGGGGCGCGGCCCAACTGCACCGGGGGGGTGCGATGTGGGGGGGGGGCATAGATGTAATTGCACCCATAACAGGGCCAAGCGGGGGTGGGGGGCTTTGGGGGTGCGGTGTGGGCCG
>NZ_QYYD01000079.1 GCF_003591005.1 Rhodopseudomonas palustris | reverse complement strand
GCGTTAGGGTCGCTAACCAGCGCGTCCCAGTCCTCAAACAACCGTTCTTCTTCCTCAACCCGCGAGTTGAACATATTGGGATACAGACAGGCATACACCGTTTCCCGCAGGCGGTTGAAATCTTTTACCGGCTTTAGCAACACATCCTGGACGCCAAGGCGCAACGCCCTGGCAATATCGGCCATATTTTCCGTTGCCGAAATCATCAGAATCGGCAGCGTTTCGCCCCGGTTGCGTAGCTGCTCCACCAGCTCAAGACCATTCATTCGCGGCATAGAGATGTCGCAAATCATCAGGTCGGGTTTGGACTCGGCCATCTTCTGGAGCGCTTCCACGCCATCCCCCGCCAGTGCCGTTGTCGCGCCCAGTGAGGTTAGCCAGGAGTGCAAGAGTGAGCGGAAAACGGCTTCGTCTTCAACTATCAGAATCAGTTTTCCCGCCAATGGCTGCGTCATGATCTCTCCTCTGGCTGACGATAGTTAAATAGTGGCATGCAATTCACACTATCGCCTGTCAGAATTTACTTAAGTCCTGGTTAAATGGCGTCACACCGCAGTGCGC
>NZ_QYYD01000078.1 GCF_003591005.1 Rhodopseudomonas palustris | reverse complement strand
CTTCACCACCTGCAGATAGAGCGGCAGGAAGGTGACCGAGCCAAACAACGACATCCCGATGACAAAGCCAATCAGGCTGCACAGCAAAAAGCTGCGGTTGCGGAATAAGGAGAGCGGAATAATCGGCTCGCTGGCCAGCCGCTCTTCATGAATAAAGCCGACGATCCCGACCAGGCCAAACGCCAGGATGCACCAGAGCTGCGGGTCGCTCCACGCGCGGACGCTGCCGCCCTCGGAGGTAAACAGGATGATGCACAGCAGCGCCATGCTGAGGTAAATCGCCCCCAGCCAGTCGATCTGGTGCTGGCTGCGCTTGTTGCTGCTGTGAAAAACCGCACCGATCACCAGCAGCGCAAACAGCCCCAGCGGCAGGTTGATGTAAAAAATCCAGCGCCAGGAGGCGTGCTGCACCAGGAAGCCGCCGATTAACGGCCCAATTACCGTCGCCAGGCCAAAGACGCCGCCGAACAGACCCTGATAGCGGCCGCGATTCGCCGGCGGGATGACGTCAGCCACCGCCGCCATGCTGATCACCATCAGGCCGCCGCCGCCCAGCCCCTGCAG
>NZ_QYYD01000077.1 GCF_003591005.1 Rhodopseudomonas palustris | reverse complement strand
AGCATAGGTCTTGCTAGTCTCTAAGCCTGATAGTATTTCCGATAGTTGCTCACCCTTTAAGAGCCTACGAGCAATATCCACATAAAGCTGGCAGGCCTCTACGGAAGTCGCATGGGCATGTGTAATACTGGAAACAGCCTCAATATCAGACGGACCAGCTGCCGTAAAAGCTAGAGGCAGAATCCGCATCAAAGAACCATTTCCATTGGAATATTCATCAGATAGGCCGTGTCCTCTTGTCAAGGCTTCGCGAGTCGCATTTCCTACATCAAAGGTCAGACCATCTGGTGTGTATGCTCCCTCAAAGAGCCAATTTTTAAACCGCTGCTGCATATCAGTAAGATCAATCTTACCTTTTTCCCTGATAGAATCACAGGTAGCCAAAACAAGGCTGGTGTCATCTGACCAAGTGCCAGCTGGTTGCTGATGGCTGCCATAGCCCACCATCTCAACTGCTTCAAAACTGCCACGGGTCAAGAATTCATACGGAACTCCTAATGCATCAGCCACTGCCAGACCATAGATAGCCGTTTTCAAAAATTGGTTCATGCTAGCCTCCTTTGTTTTATTA
>NZ_QYYD01000076.1 GCF_003591005.1 Rhodopseudomonas palustris | reverse complement strand
CATCAGGATGGGCGGTCAGCAGGTTCTGCATGACGTTCAGACCTTTGGTACGGTCGAAGTCCGCCGGCTGGCTGGCCAGAACATTGAATTTGTGCGCGGCAACGGCCTGCTTAAAGCCCTCACCACGTTCACGAGCCGCGGAAGTCCCTGCAATACCCTGCAGTTCAATCACTTTCGCGCCTTCACCGGCTTTCTTCGCAATGTAGTCGCCGGCCATCTTACCGCCCAGCACGTTATCAGACGCGATATGGCTGACGACATCGCCTTTCGAAGCCTGACGGTCGAGGGTAATCACCGGGATCTTCGCCTGGTTAGCCATCTTCACGGCGTTACCTACCGCATCAGAATCGGTAGGGTTA
This sequence comes from Rhodopseudomonas palustris, assembly GCF_003591005.1. Taxonomy (GTDB): domain Bacteria; phylum Pseudomonadota; class Alphaproteobacteria; order Rhizobiales; family Xanthobacteraceae; genus Rhodopseudomonas; species Rhodopseudomonas palustris_K. The sequence goes on along the minus strand of NZ_QYYD01000076.1, from coordinate 217 downwards.
ATCAGCAGCAGCTTCGCGCCACGGACCGTTAAATCCTGTACGTTCGCCAGCTCTTTCGCCGGGTTGTTCTGCGAATCCAGTACGACAAGGTTGTAGCCCAGTTTGTCCGCTTCTTTCTGCGCCCCCTCTTTCAGGGAAACAAAGAACGGGTTATTCAGGGTAGAGATAACCAGGGCGATAGTATCTTTCGCCATCGCGTTGGCGCTGACGGTTGCAC
>NZ_QYYD01000075.1 GCF_003591005.1 Rhodopseudomonas palustris | reverse complement strand
GGCTTTACCATCTTCTGAACCCCCGATGGCGCCCAGCTCCCCTTCAACGGTGATATTCCGCGGCCGCGCCATTTCCACCACAATCCGCGTATTGCCGATATTTTCTTCGAGCCCCAGGTGTGAACCGTCATACATAACCGATGAAAATCCGGCATTCATGGCCGTTTCAATCGCACTAATATCAGAACAGTGATCCAGATGCAGACAGGTTGGCACATTTTCACTTTCCGCCAGTGAGCGGACGGCATCCACCAGTAAACGATAGCCGAGATATTCCGCCGTCCCGGTAGAGATTTGAATCATTAATGGGCTATCGCTTTGTTGCGCCGCTTTAAAAAAGGCGGGCAGCATTTCAATACAGTGCAAATTAAATGAGCCAATGGCTTTAAAATCTCTTTCCTGCGCAATTTTCAGAATAGCGTTGAAGTTATACAGACTCATGAACATTTTCCCCTTTCGGCTTCGCTGATTTACCGTTTACGAACCATGCCAGTGCGGCAACAAAAACAATGAACAAGGCGACAAAGAGCCAGTTGTTCTGGAAGGCGTGGCCTAATACCAGACCGGAACTAATAACGTCCGAAT
>NZ_QYYD01000074.1 GCF_003591005.1 Rhodopseudomonas palustris | reverse complement strand
GACAAAAGGAGTTTTCATACTATTCTCGCTTTCTATTTGCTGGATTTATTATACCATAAATCCATAGGAGAAACAAAAAGCACTGGGCAAGCGCCCAATGCTTGAGTCTTATTTAGCTGAGTTATTTGTTTCTTCCAAAAATACGCAGCAAGCTGAGGAAGAGATTAATGAAGTCCAGATATAGGTGCAGAGCCAGCGAAATTGCCCAGCCATTTCCTGGATTGCCATTGGTCTGCTCATAGACGTAGCGAATCTTCTGATTGTCCCAAGCGATGAGTCCTGAGAAAATAAGGACACCAACGATACTGATGATAAAGTCCAAGCCACTGCTTCTCAAGAAGATATTAAGGACGCTAGCAGCGATAATACCAATCAAACCGGCCATACAAGCTCTGCCCATTCCAGAAAGATCCTTTTTGGTCACCTTGCCGATGAAGCCCATAGCAAAGAACATCACGGTCGTTGTCAGAAAGGCTAAGAGAACAGTTGACTGAAGATACAGAGCCATGATAATACTTAAGGTAAAACCATTGATGGCTGAATAAGCTAAAAACATAGGCAACGCCGCTGGGCTATTGCTCCGAGCAGTTC
>NZ_QYYD01000073.1 GCF_003591005.1 Rhodopseudomonas palustris | reverse complement strand
GGTATGGACCGCCTGACGAATGCCGGCTTTATAAGCGGCTTCAAAAAGTTCCAAACTACCCTTCACATTGGTATTATACAGTTCTTGCCAGTGTTTACCGCCTTTTAAACTATCTCGAAAGAAAGCAGCTGTGTGAAAAAGACTATCACAACCTAGCATATGATTTTGATAGCTGTCTGGCTGGCAAATAACTCCTTCAATGAAATGGATTGGCAAATTGCCAAACTGCTCTATAGCTTTCTGTCGAGAGCGTACTAAAGCAGTCACCTGAATTCCTTTTTTTAGAAGGGCTTGCACTAGATTATTTCCTAATAAACCTGTTGCGCCAGTAACGAAGGCGTGGTGAATACTTCGGCTTTGGTGTTTTGGGGGCATGGATATTCTCCTTAAATTGTATTTAGATGACATGTCATCTATTCTCTTATTTTATATTTTGCAAGATTAATTGTCAACAATTAAGGGAATTAGTGTAAAATAGATACAGAAGAAATTTGCAAAGGACGGGAATAGAATGTCATCTTTAGGAGACCGTTTTAGATATTTATTCAGAAGTGCGGAAAATCTAGCGATGAGAGAATACAGCAACTCTTTAAAGCCCCTGGGAG
>NZ_QYYD01000072.1 GCF_003591005.1 Rhodopseudomonas palustris | reverse complement strand
GATTAATCAGTACCCGCTCAAAAAGCGGACCGTCGACGTGAACCAGCAGCAGCGGGTCCGGCAGCGCAAGCTGAATATGCCGCCCGCCGAGCCCCGGCTCCAGCATACGCAGCGCGCTGCCGACGACCTCTTCCAGGGTTAGCCACTCTTTATGCAAATTAAAGCCGCCGGACTGGATCCGCGCCATATCCAGCAGATTATTCACCAGGCGGGTGGTATTGAGCACGTGCTGGCGTATCTCGTTGGCCTGCGGCGCGTGCTTCGATCCTTCGCTGGCGAGATCGAGCGTCAGGATCTCTGCCTGGCCAAATAGCACCGTAAGCGGAGTCCGTAGATCGTGGGACAGCGCCGCCAGCAGCGAGTTGCGCAGGCTCTCCCGCTCACTGTTGAGTCGGGCCTGCTCTTCGCTGGCGGTGAGCGTCAGCCGCTCCAGCGCGCTGGCGACCAGTAGCGTAAAGGTTTCCAGCAGGCGCTGCTGTTCGGGGATCATCAGCTGGCGCAGGTTGGCCGGCTCCACCACCAGCAGCCCCCAGGTGCGGGCGGCGCTTTTCAGCGGCAGGATCTGGTAGGGCACTCCGGGAAGCGTATCGGTGCCCGCACCGGCGG
>NZ_QYYD01000071.1 GCF_003591005.1 Rhodopseudomonas palustris | reverse complement strand
CGGCAGGAGCATGCGTATAAGAGCTCGAGAAAACCGAGAGGTCAAGGTAGGGGAAAACGGGAGGCCGCAGCGCGGCCGTTTTTCCATAGGCTCCGCCCCCCTGACAAGCATCACAGAATTTGACGCTCAAATCAGTGGTGGCGAAACCCGACAGGACTATAAAGATACCAGGCGTTTCCCCCTGGTGGCTCCCTCGTGCGCTCTCCTGTTCCTGCCTTTCGGTTTACCGGTGTCATTCCGCTGTTATGGCCGCGTTTATCTCATTCCACGCCTGACACTCAGTTCCGGGAAGGCAGTTCGCTCCAAGCTGGACTGTATGCACGAACCCCCCGTTCAGTCCGACTGCTGCGCCTAATCCGGTAACTATCGTCTTGAGTCCAATCCGGAAAGACGCGACTTATCGCCACTGGCAGCAGCCATTGGTAACAGAACCAGGTGGATTTAGATATTAAGAGTCTTGAAGTGATGGCCCTACTGCGGCTACACTGGAAGGACAGTATTTGGTATCTGTGCTCCACCAAGCCAGTTACCCGGTTAAGCAGTTCCCCAACTGACTTAACCTTTGAAAAAACCGCCTCCCCAGGCGGTTTTTTTCGTTTAACGTCGGTAAGATAC
>NZ_QYYD01000070.1 GCF_003591005.1 Rhodopseudomonas palustris | reverse complement strand
CCCATACCGAACACGGAAGTTAAGCTCTTTAGCGCCGATGGTAGTTGGGGGCTTCCCCCTGTGAGAGTAGGACGTCGCTAGGCATAATACCCAGGAGGATTAGCTCAGCTGGGAGAGCATCTGCCTTACAAGCAGAGGGTCAGCGGTTCGATCCCGTTAACTCCCATATTCTGAAAAGAATAGGTCCCGTAGTGTAGCGGTTATCACGTCGCCCTGTCACGGCGAAGATCGCGGGTTCGATTCCCGTCGGGACCGTTGAAGTCGAGAAGATTTCAAAAGGAAAGAGACTCGTTAGCTCAGTTGGTAGAGCATTTGACTTTTAATCAAAGGGTCACTGGTTCGAGCCCAGTACGGGTCATAAGAGCGGGTTTGGCGGAATTGGCAGACGCACCAGATTTAGGATCTGGCGCTTTAGGGCGTGGGGGTTCAAGTCCCTTAACCCGCATATAAGATAATAATGAGCCGGCTTAGCTCAGTTGGTAGAGCATCTGATTTGTAATCAGAGGGTCGCGTGTTCAAGTCATGTAGCCGGCATTTTTGAATAGGATGCGAACGTAGTTCAGTGGTAGAACATCACCTTGCCAAGGTGGGGGTCGCGGGTTCGAATCCCGTCGTTCGCTTGAGG
>NZ_QYYD01000006.1 GCF_003591005.1 Rhodopseudomonas palustris | reverse complement strand
CGCGTGTCCTTCAACACCCCCCCGGTGGGTGCGTTGGCGTCTCCCACTCAAAAACACCCCCCCCCCCCCCCCCGCGGCCCGCGTGGGCCCGGCGCCCCCCCTCAACCCATCCTACGAACTCTGCCCCGCACCGGGTCCGATGGGTTTCGCTTGCGCTCAACCCATCCTACGAACCAATTACTCTACAAACGACAACGGCCGGGGCGAGCCCCGGCCGTGCGGCAGACCTGAAGTCTGTGTCGCTTACTTCTTGGCGGGCGCCGGGGCCTTGGCGGCCGGGTCGGCCGGCTTTGCGGCATCGGGCTTCGCCGCATCGGCGGCCGGCTTGTCGAGGCGCTCGACCTTGGCGCTCTGGCGGAGCTGGGCGACGTAGTCGGACTGCGCCTTGCGGGTGACGTACTGCTCGATCTGCGGCTTGACCTGATCGAAGGTCGGGGCTTGGCGGTTGCGCTTTTCCTCGACCTTGATGATGTGCCAGCCGAACTGGCTCTTCACCGGGTCGGAGATCTTGCCGGGCTCGAGCGAGAAGGCGACGGCGGAAAATTCCGGCACCATCTGGTCCTTGGTGAAGAAGCCGAGATCGCCGCCGTCGGAGGCGCCCGGATCCTTGGACTTCTTCTTCGCCAGCTCGGCGAAGTCGGCGCCCTTCTTCAGCTCTTCGGCGATCGCCTTGGCTTCGTCCTCGGTCTCGACCAGGATGTGGCGGGCGCGCACTTCCTGTTCGCCGGAGATCTGCTTGGCGGCGTCGTCATAGACCTTCTTCATCGCCTCGTCGGTGGTGGCGGCCTTGCCCTCGACCGAGAGCAGATCGTCCATCAGTAGCCGGTTGCGGGCGAAGTCGAGCCGCTTCTTGAATTCCGCCGTATCCTGGATCTTCTTGTCCTCGGCCGCCTTGGCGACGATCTTCATGTCGATCAGGAAGGACAGCACGTTCTCCTTCTTGGACGCCGGATCCATCTGGGCGAGGCTCGGGCCCAGCTCTTCCTCGGCGCGGGTGACGTCGCTCTGGCGAATTTCAGCGCCGTTCACCTTGGCCAGGACCGGGTCGGCGTCCTGGGCGCGCGCCATCGGGCTCGCGAGCAGCGCGAAGGCGAGACAACCAGTCGCGGCCGCGCCGACGAGGCCGGTGCGCAGGGCCGAGAGGGCCGCGGATGACGCAGGGGTCATGGACAGAAAATCCTTGTTATGAAAGCCGGGGTGCCGGGAGCGGCGGGACAGTCACCCAATCAGGGCGCATTGGCAACGTGAAAACTCTGTCAAAATGATGAAATCCCTGAAAGGTCGGCGCGTTGACAACCCCCTACCCCAGCCATATCTGTCCGGCCACAGGCTTGGGCAGGACGGCCGTCAAAACGGCTGCTCCTGGTCTGCCGGCCCTCGGATTGCTGGTTACCATTCATTTCGCGCACGCGCCTGTATTCGGTTATCGGATCAGCGCACGAGCGTCACGGTGAGTTGATAGTGGCTCGAGCGACGGCATCACGGCTGTGAAGTCACACCGCAAGGACAGGAAGCTGGTATGATCGGCGCGCTCGCCCGCAAACTCTTCGGCTCTTCGAACGACCGTCGGGTCAAGGGTTACCAGTCGCGGGTCGCGGCGATCAATGCGCTCGAGCCCGAGATGGTGGCGCTGTCGGACGAGGCGCTGAAAGCCCGCACCGCGGAGTTTCGCGCCCAGCTCGCCGCCGGCAAGACCCTGGACGACCTCTTGGTCCCCGCCTTCGCGACCGTGCGCGAGGCCGCCAAGCGCACCCTCGGCCAGCGCCATTTCGATGTTCAGCTGATCGGCGGCATGGTGCTGCACGAGGGCGACATTGCCGAGATGAAGACCGGCGAAGGCAAGACGCTGGTCGCCACCCTCGCGGTCTATCTCAACGCGCTGCCCGGCAAGGGCGTCCACGTCGTTACCGTCAACGACTACCTGGCCTCCCGCGACTCCGGCTGGATGGGGCAGATCTACGGCTTCCTCGGCATGACCACCGGCGTGATCGTGCACGGCCTCGACGACGCCCAGCGCCAGGCCGCCTATGCCTGCGACATCACTTACGGCACCAACAACGAATACGGCTTCGACTATCTGCGCGACAACATGAAGTACCGGCTGGAGGACATGGTCCAGCGCGGACATCATTTCGCGATCGTCGACGAAGTCGACTCGATCCTGATCGACGAAGCCCGCACCCCGCTGATCATCTCCGGTCCGCTCGACGATCGCTCTGAATTCTACAACACCATCGACACCTTCATCCCGCGGCTCGACAAGTCGGACTACGACATCGACGAGAAGCAGCGCACCGTGACGCTGACCGAAGCCGGCATGGAGAAGATCGAAACCCTGCTGAAGGACGCCGGCCAGCTGCGCGGCGAGTCGCTGTACGACGTCGAGAACGTCTCGATCGTACATCACATCAATCAGGCGCTGCGCGCCCACACGCTGTTCCAGCGCGACAAGGACTACATCGTCCGCAACGACGAGGTGGTGATCATCGACGAATTCACCGGCCGCATGATGCAGGGCCGGCGCTATTCGGAAGGCCTGCACCAGGCGCTGGAAGCCAAGGAACACGTCACCGTCCAGCCGGAAAACCAGACGCTGGCGTCGATCACCTTCCAGAACTATTTCCGGATGTACGACAAGCTCGCCGGCATGACCGGCACCGCGGCGACAGAAGCCGACGAGTTCTACGACATCTACAAGCTCGAAGTGGTCGAGATCCCGACCAACCTGCCGATCTCGCGTCTCGACGAAGACGACGAGGTGTATCGCACGCAGGGCGAGAAGTACGCCGCGATTCTGGCCGAGGTCGAGCGCGCCAATCAGCGGATGCAGCCGGTGCTGGTCGGCACCGCCTCGATCGAGAAGTCCGAGGTGCTGGCCGATCTGCTCTTGAAGAACGGCTACAAGCAGATCGACTTCGGCGACCCGAAGGGCCTCGACAAGCTCTATGCCGCCGCCCGCGCCGGCAAGCCGGCCAAGCTGTTCGCCGTGCTGAACGCTCGCTTCCACGAGCAGGAAGCCTACATCGTCGCCGAAGCCGGCGTGCCGGGCGCCATCACCATCGCCACCAACATGGCCGGCCGCGGCACCGACATCAAACTCGGCGGCTCGCTGGAAATGCGCATCCCGCAAGAAACCGCGGGCATCACTGACGAAGCCGAGAAGGCCGCCAAGATCGAGCAGATCAAGGCCGACATCGAGCGCTTCCGCGAGCTGGTGCTGAACGCCGAGGACGAGATCGAAATCGAGCCCGCCAAGGGCAGCAAGCCGGCCAAGACCGCCAAGCGCCCCGGCGGCCTGTACATCATCGGCTCCGAGCGCCACGAGAGCCGCCGCATCGACAATCAGCTGCGCGGCCGCTCCGGCCGTCAGGGCGACCCCGGCCGCTCCAAGTTCTTCCTGTCGCTCGAAGACGATTTGATGCGGATCTTCGGCTCGGGCAAGCTCGACACCATGCTGACGCGCCTCGGCCTCAAGGAAGGTGAAGCGATCATCCATCCGTGGATCAACAAGGCCCTGGAAAAGGCCCAGCAGAAGGTCGAGGCGCGCAACTTCGACATCCGCAAGAATCTATTGAAGTTCGACGACGTTCAGAACGACCAGCGCAAGGTGATCTTCGACCAGCGCATCGAGCTGATGAATGAAGACAGCGTGGTCGAAACCGTCACCGACATGCGCCACACCTTCATCGAGGACCTTGTCGCCAAGCACGTGCCCGAGCACGCTTATGCCGAACAGTGGGACGTGGCCGGCCTGAAGGAAGAACTCAATCGCGTCGTCGGTCTCGACATTCCGGTCGACGAATGGGCCAAGGAAGAAGGCATCGCCGACGAGGAGCTGATCTCGCGACTGGAGAAGGTGTTCGACGAACACATGGCCGCCAAGGTCGGGCAGTGGGGGCCCGACGTGATGCGCTATGCCGAGAAGAGCATCCTGCTGCAGACGTTGGATCATCTGTGGCGCGAGCATCTGGTGATGCTCGACCATCTGCGCCAGGTGATCGGCCTGCGCGGCTACGGCCAGCGCGATCCGCTGCAGGAGTACAAGTCCGAAGCCTTCAATCTCTTCCAGGAGATGAGCGCGCATCTGCGCGAAGCGGTGACGGCGCAGCTGATGCGCGTCGAGATCATCCCGCCGGAGCAGCCGCAGGAGCTGCCGCCGATGGAAGTGCACAAGGCCAACCCCGACACCGGCGAAGACGAGATGGCCTTCGCCAACGTCTCGCTGGCGCCGGCCCAGGTCGTCGACAAGACCGACCGCGATCCGAACCGCCCCGAAACCTGGGGCAAAGTCGGCCGCAACGAGGATTGCCCCTGCGGCAGCGGTAAGAAGTACAAACACTGCCACGGGCGGTACGCGTAAGCGCTCCGCGCCGCAGCGTTAGCTGGCTGCGTCAACGTTCCGGGCAGGTTCAACGTTCAAGTAAATCGCACTGCCCGGGCGCGTCCCGGGCAGTGTCGTTTTCAGCCGTGTGCGTTGAACTACGCGCCAGCGCGGCGCGCCGGTTGATTTGCGCGAAAGCCGGACGTCGAGTCGCTCTCGCCCCACACTCCGTCATTCCGGGGCGCGCGCAGCGCGAACCCGGAATCCCGAAAAGTTCTGCGACTCTTGTCATTTGCCACAACTGCTGGATTCCGGGTTCGCCCGCGAAGAGCGCGCGCCCCGGAATGACCGAGAGGGCGGAGGAGCGATCGAAAAGTCGGTGTCGCTCTAAGCCCGCCTCAGCGGAACGCCGAGAACCGCCCGTCGAAATTGTTCGAGGACACCACCGGCGCGGCGCCGGAGAGGGTGGCGGCCGGGCGGGCGGGCGTCGAGGAGGTGGTGTCGGTATCGACCCCGGGCTTCAGCGCCGGCTTCGCGGACGCGGTCGGGCGCGGCTCGTTAGCCGTCCGCACGGCGGCTTGGGGCCGCGGCGGCTCGGTGTGGCGCGCGGCCGGCGGCGGCGACGCGGCAGCCTTGTGGTTTGAGGCAGCGTGGTTCGACGCGGCCAGCAGCCCGCCGATATCGTCCTTCGACGCCGAAGCGACGCGCGGGCTGGCCGGCGCCGGGGCCGTCGCAACCGCAGTCGGCTCTGCGGCGCGCAGCAGATTGTCGGATGGGCGCGGCGGATTGACGTGCGGCGGGATGGTGCCGGGCGCGCGCTCCATCGCCAGCGTCGGGTTGTCGATGGACTCGGACAGACCCGTCGATCCTTCGGGAATCTTGGAGGCGAAGATCTGGTTCATGCCGCCGTCGATGCCGGTGCGCAGGCGCGCCACCGGAGTGCCCTTGGCGACGAGATCGGCGACCTGGATCTGGTCCTTCTGATCCTTCTGGCGGACCGCGTCGGCGATCTGCGCCGGCACCGTATAGGCCGGGCACTTGGCGGAGGCGTTGAACTGCATCGGCCGGCCGGCGTTGGGCAGCGGCACGGCGTCGAACACGTATTTCTGTTCGCAGAAGTCGACCTTCGGCTCCTGCTTGGTCACTTCGAAATGGTCGTTGCCTTCCTTCAGCATCTTCCAGAACGGCATGTTCGGGTTGTTGCGATGCTTGGCGAAATTGGCGGCCGTCATCTTGAACGGATAGGCCTGCAGCTGGAACGCGCGCTGGCCGCCGAAGAACGACTCGCGGCCGAGCGCGTAGATCTCGGCGATCTGCTCGTCGGTCATCGCGTAGCAGCCCCGCGACGAACAATCGCCGTGCACCATCAGCTGCGAGCCGGTGCGGCCGAGCGATTTGTCGAAGGCGTTCGGATAGCCGGTATTGAACGACAGATAATACGACGACTGCGGATTCATCTGCGCCGGCGAGATCGAGTAGAAGCCCTCAGGCGCCTGGCGGTCGCCTTCCTTAATCTTCGGGCCGAGGTCGCCCGACCAGCGGCAGATCGGATAGGTCTTAAGCAGCTGGAACACGCCGCTGCGGTCCTGCTTCCAGACTTCGAGCTCGGCTTCCTGCTTGAACAGCCGCACAAGCATCGGCGACTGCAGGTCCATGTTCTTGTCCTGCATCGCGGCCACCAGCTTGGGCGGCACCGGCTGGTTGGCCTTGGCGTTGCCGGCGAGCGACATCTGGTCGCCGTTGCAGCCGGCCAGCACCACGCTCGTCGCGATCGCGGCCGAAGCCAGCAGCGCGCGCAGCAGCGGAGTTCTCGTCACAGCCAAGCTCCCCGGACGATCATCAAGCCGCACCCCATCGACGCAAAGACGGTGAGCAGCTCGGTCGTCGCTCTGACGCGATCGCAGCGGCCGATTTGGCCCGCATTTGATCGTGTGCATTTACCAAGATGCGCAGGAGAGTGTGCCGAAAGGCCGGCGCATCCTGCACGGTTGAAAGATTATCCTTAAGCCCCCGGGGTCGCAAGCCGATCGGCCTGCGGCGCCCAAAGCCCCTCCGACATGGTCAAGGAACATTGAACAGAGGCGGCGCGGCGAAACTGCGGCCGAGCGGGTCGGCCCGAACGCGGCCGGCCAGGATGGTTAACGAATTTTGCTGCGGCGGGGCGGGCGGGAGATCAGGCCAGCTTGCGGCCGATTTCGAGGAATTTCTGCCGGCGGCGGTTGCGGATCGTCGCCGCGTCGAGGCCATTCAGCTCGGCGAAGGCCGCCGCGATGGCGTCGCCGGTGGTGGTGATCATGGCGGCTGAATCGCGGTGCGCGCCGCCTTTGGGCTCGGCCAGGATCTGGTCGATCACGCCGAACTTCAGCAGGTCCTGGGCGGTGATCTTCATCGAGTTGGCGGCTTCCTGCGCCTTGGTGCCGTCGCGCCACAGGATCGAGGAGGCCGCTTCGGGCGAGATCACGCTGTAGATCGCGTGTTCGAGCATCAGCACCTTGTTGGCGGTGGCGATCGCGATCGCGCCGCCGGAGCCGCCCTCGCCGATCACCACGGCGACGTTGGGCACGCCGAGCTGCAGGCAGGCATCGGTCGAGCGCGCGATCGCCTCGGCCTGGCCGCGCTCCTCGGCACCGATGCCGGGGTAGGCGCCAGCGGTGTCGACCAGCGACAGCACCGGAATGCCGAAGCGGTCGGCCATTTCCATCAGTCGGACAGCCTTGCGATAGCCCTCGGGCCGGGCCATGCCGAAATTGTGCTTCAGCCGGGTCTCGGTCGAGGAGCCCTTCTCCTGGCCGAGCACGCAGATGCTTTCGCCGCGGAAGCGGCCGAAGCCGCCGATCAGCGCTTCGTCCTCGCCGAACTTGCGGTCACCCGCCAGCGGCGTGAATTCGGTGATCAAGGCGTTGATGTAGTCGACGCAATGCGGCCGCTGCGGATGCCGCGCCACCTGGGTCTTCTGCCACGGCGTCAGCGACGCATAAAGCTCGCCCAGCGCTTGCGCGGCCTTCTCTTCGATCTTGGCGACTTCCTCGTGGATGTCGCTGCCGGACGCCGCCAGCGTGCGCAATTCGTCGATCTTGGAATCGAGTTCCGCGACCGGCTTTTCGAAGTCGAGATAGCTGCGCATGGGCTCGGGCATGATCGGAGACACGGGGAGGTTGCGAGGACCGGACAACGGCCGGGCCCCGGCTTTTCGAACCTACGGCCCGGCAAGTCAAGCGGCTGGGCCCGTCGGGCGCTTAGGCAAAAGAACCAAGCGACTGCGGTCCGCGGCTATCGCGGTGACGCACGGCCACCGCCTATTGCCCCTCGCTCAGCGGGTGCAGGTCGCGCACCAGGCTCTTCAGCCGGTCTTCGACGACGTGGGTGTAGATCTGGGTGGTCGAGATGTCGCTATGGCCCAACAGGGTCTGGACGATGCGCAGGTCGGCGCCGTTGTGCAGCAGGTGGCTGGCGAAGGCATGGCGCAGCACGTGCGGGCTGACCAGCCGCGGCGACAGCCCGGCGCGCGCCGTCAGCTCCTTGAGATCGCGGGCGAAATGTTGCCGGGTCAGGTGCCCGCTCTCGCCGAACGATGGAAACAGCCATTTCGAGGCTGGGGCCTGCTTGCCGCCCTTCGCGGCAGCCTTCGCAGTCGCATCGCTCGCCGCCAGATACGACGCCATCGCCTGTTTGGAGGTGGCGTTGAGCGGCACCAGCCGCTCCTTGTCGCCCTTGCCGCGGACCACGATCATGCGGGCATCGCGGCGCGCCGCCGAGACCGGCAACGACACCAGTTCGGAGACGCGCAGCCCGGTCGCGTACAACACTTCCAAGAGACAATACAGCCGCAGCGCCCGCAGCCGCGCCGGCCCCTCGGCCGCCTCGGCCTCCTGCCGGGCGCACTCCAGCAGCCGGTCGACGTCAGCGATCGACAGCACCTTGGGCAGGCCGCGGCCGCGCTTCGGGCCGGACAGAATCGCGGCCGGGTCGTCGGCGCGGATCCGTTCGCTGAGCAGGAACCGGAACAGATGCCGCAGCGAAGACAGCCGCCGCGCCACGCTGGTGGTGGCGAAGCCGCGCTTGTCGAGATCGGACAGATAGCCGCGCAGCGCCTCGGTGTCGGCGGAGGCGAGGCTGTGGCGGCGCCGCGCCAGATAGGCCGACAGGTCCGCGAGGTCGCGCCGATAGGCGTCGATGGTGTTGGCCGAGGCGCCCTGTTCGGCGGCGATCATGTCGAGAAACAGCTCGCTCAGCCCGGCGTCCGAATAGGAAGCGGGCCGCAGCGGCGCGGCTTCGCCGCGTTCGGCCGCCGTGGTCGGGGGCGCGCTGGATTGGGTTCGCGGTCGTCGCATCGTTCGAGCCTCGGTTACGGCATCGCTCGACCTCAGGCTTACGCGCTATTTCTTGAGAAACTTATCCGGCTGCACCACCACCGTCATTTCCCGCTCTTTCGGGCTGACGAAATTGGCCAGCGCGAAGATCGCTCCGTAGATGATGCCCCCGATCACCGCGACGACCGACAGGAAACGGAACAGGGTAGGCATTTGGGCGAGTCTCGACGGCCTGGACTGCGGGGGCACAGATCCGGGACGATGACCATGTTCGCCCGAGGGTGGCAAGAGACTCTGGCAGGCACCGCAACCGCAGTAGTATAGCTGGCCGGTCCGGGCCGACGCCCGCCAAGGATCATGAGTACCGCGCCAATGTCCGAAACCGCACCGACGGCGACTGCCGCCAGGTCCCAGCAGGAAGCCGAGGTCGTGACGGCGCTGGGCCAGCGTGCGGTCGTGCTGGTCGGCATGATGGGCGCCGGCAAGTCGACCGTCGGCCGCCGACTGGCGCTGCGGCTCGGGCTGCCGTTCCTCGACGCCGACACCGAGATCGAGAACGCGGCGGCAATGACCATCCCGGAAATCTTTGAAACCCACGGCGAGCCGCATTTCCGCGACGGCGAAGCGCGGGTGATCGCGCGGCTGCTGGAGGGCGGCGCCAAGGTGCTGGCGACCGGCGGCGGCGCCTTCATGCGCGCCGAGACCCGCGACCGCATCCGCGACAAGGCGGTGTCGATGTGGCTGGAGGCCGATGCCGACGTCATCCTGCGCCGGGTCAAGCGCCGCGCCGACCGGCCGCTGCTGAAGACGGCCGATCCGGCCGGCACCATCGCCCGGCTGATCGAGGAACGCCACCCGGTGTATCGCGCCGCCGACATCACTATCGCGTCACGCGATGTTCCGCATGAAAAGATCGTCGACGAATGCGTCGCCGCGCTGCACGACTATTTGTGCGGCTCCGTCCAACTGAAGTGAGATCCATGACCGCGCCGCTGAACCATTCCGCCCCGATCACCGTCGACGTCGCGCTCGGCGACCGCGCCTATGACATTGTGATCGGCCGCAACGTGCTGGGCTCGCTCGGCGAGCGAATCGCCAGGCTGCGCCCGGGCGCCCGCACCGCGATCGTCACCGATCACACCGTCGCGAACAACTGGCTGAAGCAGGCCGAGGCGGTGCTCGACCAAGCCGGCATCGCCCACACCAGCATCGTGGTCGGCGAGGGCGAAAGCTCCAAGACCTATGCGGGTTTGCAGCAGGTCAGCGAGGCGCTGATCGCCGCCAAAATCGAGCGCAGCGATCTGGTCATCGCGCTCGGCGGCGGCGTAGTCGGCGATCTCGCGGGCTTTGCGGCGGCGATCCTGCGCCGCGGCGTCGACTTCGTGCAGGTGCCGACCTCGCTGCTGGCGCAGGTCGATTCGTCCGTGGGCGGCAAGACCGGCATCAACTCGCCGCAGGGCAAGAATTTGCTCGGCGCGTTTCATCAGCCCGTCTTGGTAATCGCCGACACCGCGGTGCTCGACACGCTGTCGCCGCGGCAGTTCCGCGCCGGCTACGCGGAAGTCGCCAAATATGGCGCGCTCGGCGACGAGGCATTCTTCGCCTGGCTGGAAGCCAACCACGCCGACATCTTCAGCGGCGGCGCCGCGCGCGAGCACGCCATCGCCACTTCGTGCCGCGCCAAGGCCGGTATCGTGGCGCGCGACGAGCGCGAGAACGGCGAGCGCGCGCTGCTCAATCTGGGCCACACCTTCGGCCACGCGCTGGAAGCCGCGACCGGCTTCTCCGACAGGCTGTTCCACGGCGAGGGCGTCGCGATCGGCATGGTGCTGGCGGCGCAGTTCTCGGCCGCGCGCGGCATGATGCCGGAGGCCGACGCGGTGCGGCTGGAAAAGCATCTCGCCGAGGTCGGCCTGCCGACCCGGTTGCAGGACATCGCCGGCTTCGCGCAGGAAGGCCTCGCCGATGCCGACGCGCTGATGACGCTGATGACCCAGGACAAGAAGGTCAAACGCGGCAAGCTCACCTTCATTTTGATGGAGGGCATCGGCCGCGCGGTGATCGCCAACGACGTCGATCCGGCGCCGGTGCGAGACTTTCTGCACGGCAAGCTCGCGCAGGTGTAAAGGTCGGCGGCGCGAACCGTTTGCACGCGCCAACCCAAGAGCCCGATGAGCCCGATCCTCTCCAACGTCCTGATCGCAGTTCTGCTGCTGATCGCCAACGCGTTCTATGTGGCGGCCGAGTTTGCGCTGGTGCGCAGCCGCGGCTTTCGCGTCAAAGCGATGGCCGAGAAGCGGCAGTTCGGCGCACGGCTGCTGCAGCAGATCCTCGACAACGTCGAAGCGTACCTCGCCTGCTGCCAGCTCGGCATCACCATGGCGTCGCTCGGCCTCGGCTGGGTCGGCGAGCCGACCGTCGCGGCGCTGCTGGCGCCGCTGCTCGAGCCACTCGGCATTTCGGAATCGGCGCAGCATCTGATCGCGTTTCTCGGCGGCTTCCTGTTCTTCTCGTCGCTGCATATCGTGGTCGGCGAGCAGGTGCCGAAGACGCTGGCGATCCGCCAGCCGGAGCCGGTGTCGCAGTGGATCGCCTACCCGCTGCACATCTCCTACATCCTGCTGTATCCGCTCAACTGGCTGCTCAATCAGGCCTCGCGCGGCATCCTGCGGGCGATGGGCGTCGAGGAGAATTCCGAGCACGAGATCCTCACCGACGTCGAGATCGAGGGGCTTGTCGGGCAGTCCGCCGAGCACGGCAAGATCGAGAGCGGCGAGGCGGAGTACATCCAGAACGTATTCCGGTTCGGTGAGCTGGTGGTGTCGGACGTGATGGTCCACCGCACCTCGATGGTGACCATCAATGCCGACCTGCCGACCGAGCAGCTGGTCAAGGAAGTACTTGCCACCGAGTACACCCGCGTGCCGCTGTGGCGCGACAAATCAGAGAACATCGTCGGCGTGCTGCACGCCAAGGATCTGCTGCGCGCGCTGCGCGAGGCGGACGGCGACGCCTCGAAGATCGACATCGGCAAGATCGCGTTGTCGCCGTGGTTCGTGCCAGAACTGCGGCTGGTGTCGGAGCAGCTCAAGGCGTTCCGCGCCCGCAAGACTCACTTCGCCCTGGTGGTCGACGAATACGGCGAAGTTGAAGGCATGGTGACGCTCGAGGACATCCTCGAGGAGATCGTCGGCGATATTTCGGACGAGCACGACGTTGTCGTTGCCGGCGTCCGCGCCCAGGCCGACGGCTCGGTGGTGGTCGACGGTTCGGTGCCGATCCGCGACCTCAACCGCGCGATGGATTGGGAACTGCCCGACGACGAGGCCACCACCATCGCCGGCCTGGTGATCCACGAGGCGCGCTCGATCCCGGTGCGCGGCCAGAGCTTCACCTTCCACGGCTTCCGCTTCCGCGTCCTGCGCCGCGAACGCAACCGCATCACCGCGCTGCGCATCGTCCCGGTCGGGCAGGAAACCAAGGCCGAATTGCTCGACAAGAAGAGAAACCGGCGCGCCGCTCGGGCTGGTACGGGTTGAACATCGTCCGAAAACTCAGCCGATGAGTTTTGCCGCTGTTTTCTCCCCGTCATGCCCGCGCTTGTCGCGGGCATCCACGCCTTGCTGACGGAGACGCCGGAAAGGCTTGGATGGCCGGGACAAGCCCGGCCATGACGAGAGGTTTTTGTTCGCGGCCGACCTGAAACGCAATCGGCCGGGCGTGAGCCCGGCCGATTGGGTTCCAATAACTACGCGGCTCAGATCTGGCGCTCGACCAGTTTGAGCTTGAGGTTGGCGATCGCTTCCGACGGGTTGAGGCCCTTCGGGCAGACCTTGGCGCAGTTCATGATGGTGTGGCAGCGATAGATCCGGAACGGATCCTCGAGATTGTCGAGGCGCTCGCCGGTGGCCTCATCGCGGCTGTCTTCGACCCAGCGGGTCGCCTGCAGCAGCGCGGCCGGGCCGAGGAAGCGGTCGGAATTCCACCAATAGCTCGGGCACGAGGTCGAGCAGCAGGCGCACAGGATGCACTCGTACAGGCCGTCGAGCTTCTCGCGGTCCTCGTGGCTCTGCCGCCATTCCTTCTGCGGCGTCGGCGTCACGGTCTGCAGCCAGGGCTGGATCGAGGCGTACTGTGCGTAGAAATTGGTGAGGTCGGGGACCAGGTCCTTGACCACCGGCTGGTGCGGCAGCGGGTTGATCTTCACGGCGCCGTCGCGGACGTCGTCCATCGCCTTGGTGCAGGCCAGCGTGTTCTCGCCGTCGATGTTCATCGCACAGGAGCCGCAGACGCCTTCGCGGCAGGAGCGGCGGAAGGTCAGCGTCGGATCGATGTTGTTCTTGATCCAGATCAGGCCGTCCAGAACCATCGGGCCGCAATCGTGCTTGTCGACATAGTAGGTGTCGACGCTCGGGTTCTTGCCGTCGTCGGGATTCCAGCGATAGACGCGGAATTCGCGAACGTCCGTCGCGCCTTCCGGCTTCGGCCATTCCTTGCCGCCGACAATCTTCGAATTCTTCGGAAGTGCGAATTCAACCATCTCGTTGCCTTTCGTCATTCCGGGGCGCGCGCAGCGCGAACCCGGAATCTCAGTCCGTCGTAACCGCTCGGGATTCCGGGTTCGTGCGCGGTCCGCGCACGCCCCGGAATGACGGGGCGTGGTTCGGTTCGTTCTCGCCTTAGTACACCCGCGGCTTCGGCGGGATGTACTGGACGTCGTTGGTCATCGTGTAGTCGTGCACCGGGCGATAATCGATCGTGGTGCCGCCGTTGCCGCCGATCCAGGCCAGCGTGTGCTTCATCCAGTTCGCGTCGTCGCGATCCGGGAAGTCCTCGCGCGCATGGGCGCCGCGGCTTTCGGTGCGGTTGGCGGCGGAATTCATCGTCACCACCGCCTGCACGATCAGATTGTCGAATTCCAGCGTCTCGACCAGATCCGAATTCCAGGTCAGCGAGCGATCGGACACGCCGATATCGCCGATGCCGCCGTGGACGTTCTGGATCAGCTGCTTGCCTTCGGCCAGCACTTCGCCGGTGCGGAACACCGCGCAGTTGTTCTGCATCACGTGCTGCATCCGCTCGCGCAGCTTCGCAGTCGGGGTGCCGCCCTTGGCGTAGCGATATTTGTCGAGACGGCCGAGCGACATGTCGGCCGAATCCGCCGGCAGCTCTGGCTGCTTGCCGTTCGGCGTCAGCTTCTCGGCGCAGCGCAACGCCGCGGCGCGGCCAAACACCACGAGGTCGATCAGCGAGTTGGAGCCGAGGCGGTTGGCGCCGTGCACCGACACGCAGGCGGCTTCGCCGATCGCCATCAGGCCCGGCACCACCGCGTTGTCGTCGCCGTCCTTCTTGGTGACGACCTCGCCGTGGAAGTTGGTCGGGATGCCGCCCATGTTGTAGTGCACGGTCGGCAGGATCGGGATCGGCTCACGGGTGACGTCGACGCCGGCGAAGATCCGGGCCGATTCCGAGATGCCCGGCAGACGCTCGGCCAGCACTTCCGGCGCCAGATGGTCGAGGTGCAGGAAGATGTGGTCCTTCTTCTTGCCGACGCCGCGGCCTTCCCGCATCTCGATCGTCATCGCGCGCGAGACGACGTCGCGCGAGGCGAGATCCTTGGCGGACGGCGCGTAGCGCTCCATGAAGCGCTCGCCTTCGGAGTTGACGAGGTAACCGCCTTCGCCGCGCGCACCCTCGGTGACGAGGCAGCCCGAGCCGTAGATGCCGGTCGGGTGGAACTGCACGAACTCCATGTCCTGAAGCGGCAGGCCGGCGCGCAGCGCCATCGCGCCGCCGTCACCGGTGCAGGTGTGCGCCGAGGTGCAGGAGGCGTAGGCGCGGCCGTAGCCGCCGGTGGCGAGGATCGTGGTCTGCGCCTTGAAGCGGTGGATGGTGCCGTCGTCGAGCTTGAGCGCGACCACGCCGCGGCAGACGCCCTGGTCGTCCATGATCAGGTCGATGGCGAAGAACTCGATGTAGAATTCGGCCGAGTGGCGCAGCGCCTGGCCGTACATGGTGTGCAGCATGGCGTGGCCGGTGCGGTCGGCGGCCGCGCAGGTGCGCTGCGCCTGGCCCTTGCCGTAATCCATCGTCATGCCGCCGAACGGCCGCTGATAGATCTTGCCTTCTTCGGTGCGCGAGAACGGCACACCCCAGTGCTCGAGTTCGTAGACGGCGTCGGGCGCGTTGCGCACCATGTATTCGATCGAGTCCTGATCGCCGAGCCAGTCCGACCCCTTCACGGTGTCGTACATGTGCCAGCGCCAGTCGTCCTTGTGCATGTTGCCGAGCGAGGCCGAGATGCCGCCCTGCGCCGCCACGGTGTGCGAGCGGGTCGGAAACACCTTGGTGATGCAGGCGGTGCGCAGTCCGGCTTCGCTGCAGCCGACCACGGCGCGCAGGCCGGCGCCGCCAGCGCCCACCACGACGACGTCATAGACGTGGTCTTCGATCGGATAGGCGGTTCCGCCCGCGGCAGGTGCGCCGTTGAGGTTGGCCGCCATGCTTACACTCCGGATGCGAGTTTGAAGATCGCGAAGATCGCGGCGAGCGCCACGGCGATCGAGAAGAAGTTGTTGGCCATCACCGTGACGAGCTTGAGCTTCTCGTTCTGGATGTAGTCTTCGATCACCACCTGCATGCCGATCTTCATGTGGATCGCCGAGGCGATGATGAACAGGATCATCACCAGCGAGATCAACGGCGAGCCGAGGATCTGGGCGGCGCCGGCCTGGTTGCGGCCGAGCAGCATCATGATCACCACGATCACCGGCAGGATCAGCAACGTCATGGCGACGCCGGTGATGCGCTGGCGCCAGAAGTCGCCGGTGCCGGAGCCGGCCGGGCCGAACTTGCGCACTTTGCCCATCGGGGTGCGCATGGTGGATTCGTTGCGACGGGCGGTGCCGTGAGATTCCTGAACGCTCATCGGGCGGCTCCCATCGAGAATGCGATTACCCAGAGCAGCACGGTCAGCACGATGCCGCCGATCAGCGCCGCCCAGGTCAGCCATTCGCGGTCGGCCGTCTTGAAGCCGTAGCCCAGATCCCAGACGAAATGCCGGACGCCGCTGAGCAGGTGATGCATCAGCGCCCAAGTGTAGCCGAACAGGATCAGCCGGCCGATCCAGCTACCGGTGAAGGCCTGGATATTGGCGTAAGCGGCAGGCCCGGCGGCGCAGGCAATCAGCCACCACGCCAGCAACAGGGTTCCGGAATACAGCGCAATGCCGGTGGCGCGATGGACGATGGACATCGTCATCGTCAGACTCCAACGGTACGTCTGCATATGCGGCGAAAGCGGTCGGTCGATCCTGGAGGTCATCGGCTGCTATGGGTTGGCGGCGAGCGAACAGGGCCCGGGCGGGGCTCGCGAGAGTGCCCCTATTTACGAAGGTCGTTCAGCAAGCGCAACGGCGAAATGACATCTTCGGAATTGCAGTTCATGGTTTGAAGAGGTCGGCGCGCCAATGAGATTGCGATTTTCAGAGGTTCATTCCATTCACCGGAAATGAAGCTCGATTCAGCGTCTGTGTGTTCTCGAGGTTCAGCTGGCATGAGTGAACCATCGGTTTCGAGCCGCTCTAAGCCCAGAGCGGTCGCTTTTCGCAACGCTGGGTCCATGCGATGGTTCATAACAGCGCGGCGGCATTGCCCGCAGCTTGCATCGCGTAAGGCCCTCCGATGTCGCACACCCCCGACTGCACGATCGACCACGGCGATCACCACCATGCCGATCAGGCTCGCGAAAGTCATCAGCATGGCAGGGCCGACCTGCAGGCGCATCATCACGGAGCCGGAGCCCACGACCATACACCGACCGATTTCGGCCGGGCCTTCGCGATCGGGATTGCGCTGAATACTGCCTTCGTCATCGCCGAGGCGGTGTTCGGCTGGCTCGGCAACTCGATGGCGCTGATCGCCGACGCCGGCCACAACCTTTCGGACGTGCTTGGCCTCGCCGTGGCCTGGGTGGCCGCGGAACTGTCGAAACGACCGCCCTCGGCGCGCTTCACCTATGGGCTGCGCGGCTCGTCGATTCTGGCGGCGCTGTTCAACGCGGTCTTTCTGCTGCTCGCCGTCGGCGCCATTGGCTGGGAAGCGGTTGTCCGGCTGTTCAATCCGGAGCCGGTCGCCAGCGGCACCATGATCGCGGTGGCCGGCATCGGCATCGTCATCAACGCCGTCACGGCCTGGCTGTTCTTTGCTGGGCGCCACGACGACCTCAACATCCGCGGCGCCTATCTGCACATGGTCGCCGATGCAGCGGTTTCGGCCGCCGTTGTCGTCGCGGGTGTCGTTATCCTGTTCACCGGCTGGACCTGGACCGACCCGGCCGTCAGCCTGCTGGTCGCCGGAGTCATCGTCTGGGGCACCTGGGGCCTGCTGCGGGATTCCACCGCGATGTCGCTGAACGCCGTACCGCGCGGCATCGATCCGGCTGCAGTGCGGGCGTTCCTGGCAGGACTGCCCGGCGTCACCCAGGTGCACGACCTGCACATCTGGCCGATGTCCACCACCGAGGTGGCGCTGACCTGCCACCTGCTGATCCCCTCCGGCGCCCCCGGCGACGCCTTTCTGATCCACCTGGCCCACGAACTCGAGCACGACTTCGGCATCGCGCATATGACAGTGCAGATCGAGACCGATCCGAACACGCCCTGCGCACTGGCGCCGGAGCATGTGGTGTAGGTGAGGCGCCTCTGCTCCCCTCCCCCTTGCGGGGAGAGGAGCAGAGGCGCCTCGCGTCTTAATACTCGTTAGTTCGTTCGTCCGCCCCACTCCCCGTCATTCCGGGGCGCTCGCGTAGCGAGCGAACCCGGAATCCCGATGGGTTGGAAAAGAACTGGTGCGACACAACTTCTGGATTCCGGGTTCGCGCGTTTCACGCGCTCCCCGGAATGACGGCGTGTGGGGCTAAGCGAGTAGCCCGCTTCTACGGTCTGCGTCGCACAATGGGCACCGGCGGGCACAACTACTTATAAATATCCTTGTACGTCTCGCGCAGCACGTTCTTCTGGACCTTGCCCATGGTGTTGCGCGGCAGATCGTCGACGAAGATCACTTTCTTCGGCATCTTGAACTTGGCGATCTGGCCGTTGAGGCTGTTGATCACCTGCGCTTCGTCGATCGGTGCGCCCTTGGTACGCACCACGACGGCGGTGACGCCTTCGCCGAAATCGGCGTGCGGCACGCCAATGACGGCGGATTCGACCACGCCCGGCATGGCGTCGATCTCGCTTTCGATTTCCTTCGGATAGACGTTGAAGCCGCCGGTAATCACCAGATCCTTGCCGCGGCCGAGAATATGGACGTAGCCGCGCTCGTCGATCTTGCCGAGGTCGCCGGTGATGAAGAAGCCGTCGTCGCGAAACTCCGACCTGGTTTTCTCCGGCATCCGCCAATAGCCCTTGAACACGTTCGGGCCCTTCACCTCGATCATGCCGATCTCCCCGATCGGCAATTCCCTGCCGGTCTCGGGATCAGTGACGCGTGCCGCCACGCCCGGCAGCGCCGGGCCGACCGCGCCGGGGACGCGGTCGCCGTCATACGGGTTCGACGTATTCATGTTTGTCTCGGTCATGCCATAGCGCTCGAGCACGGCGTGGCCGGTGCGCGCCTGCCATTCGCGATGCGTATCGGCAAGCAACGGCGCCGAGCCGGAGATGAACAGCCGCATATGGCTGGTCGACTCCTTGGTCAGCCGCGGGCTCTGCAGCAGGCGGGTGTAGAACGTCGGCACGCCCATCAGCACGGTGGCGCGTGTCATCAGGTCGATGATCTTGTCCGGATCGAGCTTGGGCAGGAAGATCATCGCGGCGCGGGCAAACAGGGTGACGTTGCTGGCCACGAACAGCCCGTGCGTGTGATAGATCGGCAGCGCGTGGATCAGCACGTCGTGCGGCGTGAAGCGCCAATAATCGACCAACGTCAGCGAATTCGACGCCAGATTGTCGTGGCTCAGCATCGCACCTTTGGAGCGACCGGTGGTGCCCGAGGTGTAGAGGATCGCGGCGAGATCGTCGGCAGCGCGCGGCACGGTGGCGAAGTCCTCCTTCGCCTGCGCGGCCGCGTCGGTCAGCGAGCCTTGCCCGTCCGCACCGAGCGTCTCGACGCCGGCACCGACCTTGGCGGCGACCGCGGCGATGCCGTCGCGCTTGCTCGGATCGCACACCACCAGCTTCGGCTCGGCATCGCCGATGAAGTACTCGAGTTCATGCAGCGTGTAGGCGGTGTTGAGCGGCAGATACACCGCGCCGGCCCGCACCGTCGCCAGATATAGCACCAGCGCCTCGACCGATTTCTCGGTCTGCGCTGCAACGCGGTCACCGGGCGCAACGCCGCGATCGATCAGCACGTTGGCGACGCGGCCGGCGCGCGCCACCAGATCGCCATAGCTGATCCGGCCACCATCCGCGGTCTCGATCGCGAGTTTGGCGGGATCGTCGAGCCCGTCGAACAGGCGGGAAAATAGATTGGCGCTCATGGGAATGTTCCGTCAGGCTGCGGGAAGGCGCGATGCATAACAACAATGCCGAGCAGAGCGCAACGGATAGCACGCGGCCAAGCGGCAAGGAACGAGCCAGGCAGCGTTCGGTTTCGCCCTGCGACAAAAAAGAAATCCTGAAACGGCGATCAAACCCCTCCCGTAGCTCAGCGCGACAAGGCAATCCGCCCACGGCGCTGGCGCCGGCGCGGACCCGGTCATCCATTACCCGCTTAGCTCGCGGGGCCTTCAACCAAACGGGAGACGAAATATGTCCAAGCGAATTGCTTTTCTGTCCGCCGCCGCGCTCAGCGTGCTGACCCTCAACGCCGTGGTGACGGCGCCGGCATCCGCCGAAGACAAGATGATGAAGAAGAGCGCGATGAGCGGCGACACCGTGATGGTCGGCGGCGCGCCGATGTATCCGTCGAAAAACATCGTCGAGAACGCCGTCAACTCCAAGGATCACACCACGCTGGTCGCCGCCGTGAAAGCCGCGGGCCTGGTCAAGACGCTGGAAGGCAAGGGCCCGTTCACGGTGTTCGCGCCGACCAACGCGGCGTTCGGCAAGCTGCCGGCCGGCACGGTCGACACGCTGGTGAAGCCCGAAAACAAGAAGCAGCTCACCAAGATTCTCACCTATCACGTGGTGCCGGGCAAGCTGGCCGCTGCCGATCTCACTGACGGCAAGAAGCTGACCACCGTGGAAGGCGAGACGCTGACGGTGAAGCGCATGGGCGATACGGTGACTCTGGTCGACAGCAAGGGCGGCAGCTCGACCGTGACGATCCCGAACGTCAATCAGTCGAACGGCGTCATCCACGTCGTCGACACCGTGCTGATGCCGTCCTGATCGAACACCGGCCGCTCCTAACGTCCCCCGGGAGCGGCCGGATGAAGTGGCACCCACGCCGCTTCGCGAAGCGCGAGCCGCAGACCGGCTCGCGCTATCGTGATCAGCCTCACGGTTTATGCTGGCGATCGTGAGGGAGTGACCTTGACGAGGCGGGGTTATGGTTGTTTGAGCCGCCACCATATCTCGGACCATCCCGTTTCAGGATTGCAGCCGATGTCGAGCACGACGATCAGCGATGAGGCCCAAGCCACCGGCACGGGCGCCGCCGCGAAGATTATCCAGCCTGCCTGGGTGCGGATCATGCACTGGATCAACGCCGCCGCGATGATCGCGATGATCATGTCGGGCTGGCAGATCTATAACGCCTCGCCGCTGTTCGACTTCCAGTTCTCGCGTAACATCACGCTGGGTGGCTGGCTCGGCGGCGGGCTGCTGTGGCACTTCGCGGCGATGTGGGTGCTGGTGATCAACGGCGCGCTGTATGTCGCGCTCGGCTTCGCCACCGGCCGCTTCCGCCGCAAGCTTTGGCCTATCTCGCCGCGCGGCGTGCTGGGCGATCTGCGCAGGGCCGCGACGTTCCGGCTGTCGCATGCCGACCTCACCGTCTACAACTATGTGCAGCGGCTGCTGTATGTCGGCATCCTGCTGGTCGGCGTGCTGATCGTGCTGTCCGGCCTGTCGATCTGGAAGCCCGTGCAATTCCAGGCGCTGACTGCGTTGTTCGGCGGTTACGACACCGCCCGCTACGTACACTTCGCCGCCATGGCGGCGATCTGCGCGTTTCTGGTGTTACACGTGTTGCTCGCGCTGCTGGTGCCGAAAAGCCTGCGCGCGATGATCATCGGACGGTAGGCAATAAAGAGAGTTTCCCGTCATTGCGAGCGCAGCGAAGCAATCCAGATCCGATGCACTGAGCTGGATTGCTTCGTCGCTTCGCTCCTCGCAATGACGACGTGCAAGGAACGTGACCATGCTGCGTATCAAGCAACTTTTGATCCCCGGCGTCGACAAGAAGCTGCTGGTCAAGGACGCTGCCGCGCTGATGCCGGACGTGTCGCGCCGGCGGTTTCTCACCGGCGGCGCCAGCCTCGGCGCGCTGACGCTGCTGACCGGCTGCGACGTCGTCGACGGCGCTTCTGCCGAGACGCTGCTGGCGAAGGTGTCGAAATTCAACGACGCCGTGCAGGCCGCGATCTTCAATCCCAACACGCTGGCGCCGACCTATACGGAGAAGGAGATCACCCGACCGTTTCCGTTCAACGCGTTCTACTCGCTGGACGAGGCGCCGGACGTTGACGGCAAGGCGTGGGCGCTGGAAGTCACCGGTCTGGTCGACAACAAGAAGAGCTGGACTCTCGAAGAACTGAGCAAACTGCCGGAGGTGAGCCAGATCACCAGGCACATCTGCGTCGAGGGCTGGAGCGCGATCGGCTCGTGGAGCGGCACGCCGCTGCGCGATTTCCTCAAGCTGGTCGGCGCCGACACCAAAGCCAAGTACGTCTGGTTCCGCTGCGCCGACGACTACACCTCGCCGATCGACATGCCGACCGCGCTGCATCCGCAGACCCAGATGACCTTCAAATACGACGGCCAATTACTGCCGCGCGCCTACGGCTACCCGATGAAGATCCGGATTCCCACCAAGCTCGGCTTCAAGAATCCCAAATACGTCGTGTCGATGGAAGTCACCAACGACTACAAAGGCGGCTATTGGGAAGACCAGGGCTACAACTCTTTCAGCGGTCTCTAGGCCCCCAACCCACGCACCGTCACTAAACCACACCCCCGTCATTCCGGGGCGCGCGCTCTTCGCGCGCGAACCCGGAATCTCGAAGTGATGGAAAAGAACCAGACGCCGAGATTCCGGGTTCGCTCGCTGCGCGAGCGCGCCGGAATGACTCGCGGAGGGGCCTTGCCTCGCAGAGATATGTTTCCGTCACAGTGCCGCAGCTGATCGCGTGTTGGCGGCGTCATCGCCGCGGTGATAACCTCGCGCAGCAAACCAAACGGGAGGGACCCATGATTCGAGCCATGTTGTGCACCGCCGCGCTGATCGGCTTCACCGGCAGCGCGCTTGCGGCCGACACCGCCAAGGCGCTGTTGAAGAACGCCGAGGGCGCGCAGATCGGCACCGCCAGCCTCACCGAGGGCGCCAAGGGCGTCGCCATCAAGCTGACCCTGAAGGGCCTGCCGGCCGGCGAGCACGCCTTCCACATTCATGCGGTCGGCAAATGCGAGCCGCCGTTCACCTCGGCGGGCGGCCACTTCAACCCGGACAACAAGAAGCACGGCAAGATGGCCGAGGGCGGTGCCCACGCCGGCGACATGCCGAATCTCAACGTTCCGGCTTCCGGCGCGCTCGACGTCGAGATCACCAATGACGCGGTGACGCTGGCCAAGGGCAAGCCGAATTCGGTCTTCAAGGACGGCGGCACCGCGCTGGTGATCCACGCCAAGGCCGACGATTACAAATCCGATCCCGCCGGCAACGCCGGCGACCGCATCGCCTGCGGCGTGATTGAGCAGTAACCCCAGTCCCGTCATCCCGGGGCGCGCGGAGCGCGAACCCGGGATCTCGACGTTCTGGGCACGCCCCTTGGAGACCACGTCGTACCAACTTCTGGATTCCGGGTTCGCGCTACGCGCGCTCCGGACGGGGTGAGTTGGGCTAGTGGCGCAGCGGCCGCTGAAACGCCGACAGCAGCGCGCCGAGCGCCAGCGTGGCGGCCGACACCGCCAGTGCCGAGGACAGCGAGCCGATCGCGTCGGTGATGGCGCCGACCACCAGCGGGCCGAGCGTCTGGCCGATACCGAACGCGATGGTCATCGCGGCGATTGCCCCCGGCCACTCGGCCTGGCTGTAGTTCAGGCGCACGAAGGCGGTGGTCGACGCCACCACGGCAAAGAACGACACCCCGAACACCAGCGCCGAGATCGCCAGCATCGCGGTCGACAGCCCCAGCAGCGGCAGCGCCGCGCCGATCGCGTTGACGCCGAGGATGATGGTGGTGGACAGCCCGCCGCGGTGCAGCGCCATCACCCGCCGCCACACCCACGGCGTGACGAAGGCGCTGCAGCCGATCAGGCACCAGAACGCGCTCTGCGCGGCAGCGCCGCCGCCGGCGTCGCGCACATAGGCGATCATGAAGGTCATGTAGGCGATGTAGCCGGCGCCGAACATGAAGTAGCCGGCGAGATAAATCAGCACCGGCCGCACCCGGAAGCTCGCCGGGATCTCGCTGCTCATGCTGGCGTGGCTGTCGAGCGGCGCCAGCAGCAGCGGCAGCGTCATCGCGGCCGCGAGCGCCGCCAGCACCAGCCAGCCGATCCACCACGACCCCGGCCCGGCCGCCTGCAGCAGAAACGGCGCGATCAGTCCGGACGACAGGATGCCGATCCCGGGCCCCGCATAGAACAGGCTGAGCAGGAACGCGGAGCGCGCCGGCTGGGTCTGCGCCATGATGCTCGCGAGCGCCCCGCCGGCCACGAACGCCAGCGCCGCCCCGATCCCGGCGATCAGGCGCGCCGCCGACAGCAGCACGAAATTGCCCGAGGCCGCGCACAGCGCCAGCGACAACACGCAGGCCAGCGTGCCGGCGCGGACGATCGCCGACAGGCCGAAGCGCTGCACCAGCTTCGAGGTGATCAGCGCGCCGACCAGATAGCCGGCTGCATTGATGGTGTTCATGAAGCCGGCCGCCGAATACGACCAGGCGAGGCTGTCGCGCATGTCCGGCAGCAGCAGCGAATAGGCGAAACGGCCGATGCCCAGCCCGACCGTTGGGGCGAGCGACAGGATCAGGATCAGGCGCGCGACATTCGCGGGCGCCGCCTCGGTGCGGTCGAGCAGGGTCAACGGGATGGGTCTCCGGCACCGCCATTGTGGCAGCGATTGCCCCGCAACGGCAACAACAGCCCCGGCAACACTGTCTTGCCAACGCGGCAACGGCGCTTTAGCACTCGGCCCGCAATTCCCACCGACCGTCATGCCCGGGCCAGACCCGGGCATCCATCATCTTCGCAAGATGGATCGCCGGGTCGAGCCCGGCGATGACGCCTGTAAGGACACATCATGGCGACGCATAAACTGCTCCTGCTCCCCGGCGACGGCATCGGCACCGAAGTGATGGCCGAAGTCAGCCGGCTGATCGATTGGCTGAACCAGGCCGGCATCGCCAAATTCGAGACCGAGCACGGCCTGGTCGGCGGCGCCGCCTATGACGCCGACAAGGTGGCGATCACAGACGCCACCATGGCGCTCGCTCAAGCCAGCGACGCGGTGATCTTCGGCGCGGTCGGCGGCCCCAAGTGGGATGCGGTGCCGTACGACGCACGCCCCGAGGCCGGCCTGCTGCGGCTGCGCAAGGATCTGGCGCTGTTCGCCAATCTCCGCCCGGCGGTGTGCTACCCGGCGCTCGCCGAGGCCTCCAGCCTGAAGCCGGAAGTGGTCGAAGGCCTCGACATCATGATCGTCCGCGAGCTGACCGGCGGCGTGTATTTCGGCGAGCCGAAGACCATCACCGATCTCGGCAACGGCCAGAAGCGTGCGGTCGACACCCAGGTGTACGACACCTATGAAATCGAGCGGATCGGCCGGGTCGCGTTCGACCTCGCCCGCAAGCGCCGCAATAAGGTCACCTCGATGGAGAAGCGCAACGTCATGAAGACGGGCGTGCTCTGGAACGAGGTCATCACCCAGCTCCACCAGCGCGACTACAAGGACGTCCAGCTCGAGCACCAGCTCGCCGATTCGGGCGGCATGAATCTCGTCAAGTGGCCGAAGCAGTTCGACGTCATCGTCACCGACAATCTGTTCGGCGACATGCTGTCCGACATCGCCGCGATGCTGACCGGCTCGCTCGGCATGCTGCCGTCGGCCTCGCTCGGCGCCACCGACGACAAGACCGGTAAGCGCAAGGCGATGTACGAGCCGGTGCACGGCTCGGCGCCCGATATCGCCGGCAAGGGCATGGCCAATCCGGTGGCGATGCTGGCCTCGTTCGGCATGGCGCTGCGCTATTCGCTCGACATGGGCGATCTCGCCGACAAGCTGGACGCTGCGATCGCGGCTGTGCTCGCTAAGGGCCTGCGCACCGCCGACATCAAGAGCGAAGGGTCGAAGGTCGTGTCGACCAGCCAGATGGGCGAAGCCATCGTGGCCGAGCTGCAGGCGCTGCACGGATAAAGGCGATGCGGCTCGTCTATCGCCTCACCTTGTAGGGTGGCGCTGAGCGAAGCGAAGCCCACGCGGACGCGTTCAACGCGTGGGCACGGCGCTTCGCGCCTTTGCCCACCCTACGGTCCATAAAAAATGCCCGGCCGGAGCCGGGCATTTTCGTATCGATATGTCGCCGCCGCTCAGTACAGCGGGAAGCCGGTCGGGTAGCCGCCGAGATCGGACGGCGGGTTGAGCGGCTGCCGATCGATCGGGCGCTGGCCGTTCTCGCGGGCGAAGGAATAGCCCGGCGGATTGGCATAGTCGGTGAACTTGCGGTCGCCCGGGAGCACTTCTGTGCCGGCGTCGAGCCACGAGCGCTTGGTGATGTAGACGCGGGTGCGCGGACCGGACTGGTACGATACGTTCGGACCGCGGTCGCCGTAGCGAACCTGATCGCTCGACCGATAGACCCGCTTCTTGGAAGCCTGCTGCGCGTCTGCGGAGGGGATGCCGGTGGCGATCACGGCCGCCGTCGCGAGCAGCACCGCAAACGTCTTGACCGACGTTTTGGCGGCCGTCCTGGCGGCATTGAGTTTCAGGGTCATCGGGTCCTCATCGACAGACGCATTGCGAATTCCGCCTCTTTGTAGCCGCGCCTGTGGCATTGCCACAAGGTCAATCGGGCAACACCGTGCGCAATAATGCAATCCCGGCCCCGCCAGAATGTTGCATCGATTCCAGCGCGTTAATGCATCCCGCGAATCGCTTTCAGATCGCGCCCCGCAGTCCGACAGGCCGCGTGCCGAGCGGC
The DNA here is from genome assembly GCF_003591005.1 of Rhodopseudomonas palustris. Classification (GTDB taxonomy): domain Bacteria; phylum Pseudomonadota; class Alphaproteobacteria; order Rhizobiales; family Xanthobacteraceae; genus Rhodopseudomonas; species Rhodopseudomonas palustris_K. The sequence goes on along the minus strand of NZ_QYYD01000006.1, from coordinate 182,384 downwards.
GCACCACCGGACGAATCGCTGCGGGCGCTGCCGGAAGCCCGGACAGCGTCCGTACCAGCATCGTTGGCGAGATTGATCCGGCCTGCAAATGCGTCGGTCGCGGCCGTGATCGCTAGGTCGGTGAGCGCCGGTGCGGCGGCGACGACGGCACTGCCGATCAACGCCAGAGCACCTACATAGACCAGAAGCCCGGTCAGGGTTCGGAGACAGTCGTCTCCAAAGCCGGGGAGCGCCGCATGGCTGCGGGGGGCCTCGGCCCGGCGGGTCGGGTTGGATCGCATCGGCAAAGCTCCGGGCGAAGTGGCGCAGATGGCGGGTGCGGCGAGTGCCGCAAGGCAGGTATCAAGTTGTGTTGCGGGCGTTTCTCGCATAGAAGCGCTGGCTTCTCCTTTCCGCGTCAGGGCGCGGCGGGCGAATTTCTTCGGAGAGTCAACGATGGGTTACAAAGTCGCGGTGGTCGGTGCGACCGGCAATGTCGGACGCGAAATGCTCGGCATTCTGGACGAGCGCAAGTTCCCGGCGGACGAGGTGGTGGCGCTGGCGTCGCGCCGCTCGGTCGGCGTCGAGGTGAGCTACGGCGACCGAACCCTGAAATGCAAGGCGCTGGAGCATTACGACTTCAGCGACGTCGACATCTGCCTGATGTCGGCGGGCGGCGAAGTGTCGAAGGAATGGTCGCCCAGGATCGGCCAGCAGGGCGCGGTCGTGATCGACAATTCGTCGGCGTGGCGGATGGATCCGGACGTGCCGCTGATCGTGCCGGAAGTGAACGCCGCGGCCGCCGCCGGCTTCACCAAGAAGAACATCATCGCCAATCCGAACTGCTCGACCGCGCAGCTCGTGGTGGCGCTGAAGCCGCTGCACGACCACGCCAAGATCAAGCGCGTCGTCGTCTCGACCTATCAGTCGGTGTCGGGCGCCGGCAAGGATGCGATGGACGAACTGTTCTCGCAGACCAAGGCCGTCTACACCAACGACGAGCTGGTGAATAAGAAATTCCCCAAGCGGATCGCCTTCAACCTCATCCCGCAGATCGACGTCTTCATGGAAGACGGCTTTACCAAGGAAGAGTGGAAGATGGTGGTCGAGACCAAGAAGATTCTCGATCCGAAGATCAAGCTCACCGCCACCTGCGTGCGGGTGCCGGTGTTCGTCAGCCATTCGGAATCGGTCAATGTCGAGTTCGAGAATCCGATCACCGCGGACGAAGCGCGCAGCATCCTGCGCAACGCGCCGGGCTGTCTGGTGATCGACAAGCACGAGCCGGGCGGCTACGTCACGCCGTACGAAGCCGCCGGTGAGGATGCCACTTACATCAGCCGCATCCGCGAGGACGGCACGGTGGAGAACGGCCTCGCCTTCTGGTGCGTCTCCGACAATCTCCGCAAGGGCGCGGCGCTGAACGCGATCCAGATCGCCGAAGTGCTGATCAACCGCAAGCTGATCACCGCCAAGAAGAAAGCGGCGTAGTTCGCGATCGTTGGCTGCATGGCCTGGCTCGACCACGTCGAGCCGGCCATGCAGGACATCTTACGGACACCGCGGTTTTGACTTGCCTGCCGCCGCAGGGCATTCTGGTCGCATGACCGAAACCCAGACCAAAGCCAAAGCCGGCGCCACGATCATTCCCGTCACGCCGTTTCAGCAGAACTGCACGCTGCTGTGGTGCGAGGCCACCCGCAAGGCGGTGGTAATCGATCCCGGCGGCGATGTGCCGGAGATTCTCGCTGCGATCGAAAAGGTCGGCGTCAGCGTCGAGGCGATCTGGCTCACGCACGGCCATATCGACCATGTCGGCGGGGCCGCCGAACTGCGCGAGGCGCTCAAGGTGCAGATCATCGGCCCGCATCGCGACGACCAGTTCCTGCTCGAGAATGTGGTGAACAGCGGCCGCAGCTTCGGCATCGACGGCGTGCGCGACGTCACCACGGATCGTTGGCTCGATCAGGGCGACAGCGTCGAAATCGGCGAGCTGAAATTCCAGGTGCTGCATTGCCCCGGCCATTCGCCGGGCAGCGTGGTATTTTTCAACGAGGCGATGCGTTTCGCGCTGGTCGGCGACGTGCTGTTTGCCGGCTCGGTCGGCCGCACCGACCTGCCGGGTGGCGACCACGCCACCCTGATCGCCTCGATCACCGACAAGCTACTGCCGCTCGGCGACGACGTCGGCTTCATCTGCGGCCATGGCCCTGGATCGAGCATCGGCCAGGAACGCCAGACCAACCCGTTTCTGACCTGAACGGCGCGTGACAAACGAACAGGCGGGCCGCTCGGCGACCCGCCTATCACGTCATTGCAATGCCAGTGATTAGTCGATGATCTCGACCACGCGGTGGGTGCGCGGTTCGACCAGAACGGTGCGGCCGTTCACCACGGTGTAGCGATACTCGCGAGCGGCAGTGAAGCGATCCGGCACTTCGTAGTAGGTCACGCCTTCGGCCGGCAGAACGGCGCCGACGCGCAGTTCGTCACGATAGGTATAGGACGGACGGCGCTGCTCGACGACGTAGGAGTGGAAACGCGGACGATCGTCGACGCCGAGAATACCGCTGACGCCGCCGACGACGCCGCCGATGGTGCCACCTACAACCGCGCCGAGCGGGCCGGCTGCGCGTTCGCCTTCACGCGCTCCGCGTTCGACGCCGCCCGGGACGCCCTGGGCGTTGGCAACGGCAGGGGCGGCAAGCGCGAGGATCACCGCGGCGGTTCCGATAAAGCGTTTCATGAGTTTCGTCTCCGTGTTCGGGAATGCGCACCGACAAGTCGCCGCATCGAAAACGGTTCCGGCCTCGCCGCCGAGTTGGTACGCTAAAATTCAAAGCAGTTAGCCGAGGCTGAACAAGCGTTCAGACTGGAACTACTTGGCCACCAATGCGCGAACGCGTGTCAGCAAATCGCCGAGGTCGAACGGCTTGGTAATCAGCTCCATGCCGGCTTCGGCGATGTCTTCGGTCATGGCGGCGCTCTCGGCGTAGCCGGTCATCAGCAGCACCTTCAGCTTCGGCCGAGCGAGCCGCGCCTGGTCGGCGAGCTGCCGTCCGTTGAGACCCGGCAGGCCGATGTCCGACAGCAGGAGATCGATCGACGTGTCGGCCAGCAGGATCGCCAATCCCGACGGCCCGTCGATGGCTTCACGAACGTGATAGTCGTGATCGCGCAGCATCTCGGTGATGACGCCGCGCACCACCGCTTCGTCTTCGATCACCAGCACGGTCTCGCCGCGCGCGGCGGGTTGCTCCGGCCGGATCGCCGGATCGGGCCGCAGCTCCGCTTCGCTGCCATCGCGCGGCAGATACAGGGTCACAGCCGTGCCTTCGCCGAGCTTGCTGGTGATGCTGGCATGGCCGTGCGATTGCTGCGCGAAGCCGTAGATCATCGACAGCCCGAGACCGGTGCCCTGCCCCAGCGGCTTTGTCGTGAAGAACGGATCGAACGCCCGGGCGGCGACCTCCTCGCTCATGCCGGTGCCGCTATCCGCCACGGTCAGGCAGACGTAGTCGCCCGGCTCCAGCGCCGGCATTTCGGCCGCATCGAAGCTGCAGTTGCGGGTGGAGATCGTCAGTCGTCCGCCGTTCGGCATCGCATCGCGCGCATTGATGGCGAGGTTGAGCAGCGCGCTTTCGAGCTGGTTGGGATCGCAAAGCGTCAGCCATACGCCCGGCGCCGCCATGATCGACAGATCGATCGCCTCGCCGATGGTTCGCCTCAGTAGATCTTCCAGCGACACCACGAGCTGATTGACCTCGACCGGCTTGGGTACCAGCGGCTGGCGGCGCGCGAACGCGAGCAGCCGATGCGTCAGTGCAGCGGCCCGGTTGGCGGAGGTCATCGCTGCGCCGATGTAGCGGCCGATATTGTCGAGCCGCCCCTGCCCGAGCCGGGTCTGCATCAGATCGAGCGAGCCGACGATGCCGGTCAGCAGATTGTTGAAGTCGTGCGCGATGCCGCCGGTGAGCTGGCCGACCGCCTCCATCTTCTGCGACTGCCGCAGCGCCTCTTCGGCGAGGCGTAGCCGCTCGGCGGCGGCCTTGTCGGCGGTGATATCGCGCGCTACCGCGTAGATCGCCTCGGCATCGGCGACGCCGGTCCAGGACAGCCAGCGATAGCTGCCGTCCTTGTGGCGGATGCGGCTTTCGAACCGCACCGTGCCGCCGGTGGCGAGCCGGCCGAATTGCCGCCGCGTGATTGCCTCGTCGGCCGGATGCTCCAGCCATTCAGAAGTCCGGTCGAGCAGCTCATCGGCCGCCCAGCCCAGCGTCGCCGTCCAGGCCGGATTGACCGTGCGCCACACACCGTCCTGCCCCGCGACCAGCAACAGGTCCTGTGAAACGTTCCAGATCCGATCGCGCTCGCGGGTCTTCTCCTGCACACGCTGTTCGAGCGTGGTGTTGAGCTGCGCCAGCTGATCGGCCAGCCGGCGCGCGGCCTCCTCGCTGGCCTGCAGACGCTGCTCGGCCTCGACTTGTTCGGTGACGTCGATATGGGCGCCGACCAGCCGCAGCGCCTTGCCGTCCTCGTCGCGCTCGATCACCGAGCGTACCGAAATCCAGCGGATTTCGCCGTCGCTCGGCCGGACGATGCGATAGCGCGCCAGGTAGTCGCGCGTCGTGCCCCTCACGGCCTCGACAAATTGCCGCTCGGTGGCTTCGCGATCTTCGGAATGGACGCGCCGCACCCAATCCTCGTGGGTCTCGTTGGTCGCATCCGGCGGCAGGCCGTGGACCAGCAGATACTCTGGCGAGCGCCGGTTGCGGAAGCCGGATCGCAGATCGACCTCGAGCCCCCCGATCCGACCGATCTGCTGCACCCGCGCCAGCTCGGCCTCACGGTCGCGCAGCTGTTGCGATGCCAGCACGTCGCCGGTGACGTCGCGGCAGACCACCAGCACGCCGCCCACCTTGCCGTCCTGATCGATCGGGCTGAACCCATAGGTCCAATAAATGTCTTCAAGCCGGCCATGGCGCAGCACCGGCACCAGTTCGTTCTCGCGCCAGATCGGCTCGCCACCGCTCAGGGTCTGCTCGATTTTCGGCTTCAGCGAGTCCCAGAACTCCGGCCAGCAGTCGCGGGCCCGCTGACCGAGCGCGCTGGGATGACGCTCCGGCCCGATCAGTTCGCGATAAGCGTCGTTGTAGAACTGGATGAGCTCGGGGCCCCACCACACCAGCATTGGATGGTGCGTGTTCAGCACGATGCGCAGCGCGGTGCGCAGTCCCTGCGGCCAGCCCTGCGGCGGCCCCAGCGGCGAAGCCGCCCAATCATAGGCACGGATCAGCGCGCCGAGCTCACCGCCGCGGGTCAGGAAGTCCGGAATGTGGGAAGGCTTCGGGTCCAGCATCTGACAGGAGAAGGGTCGCGCCCCTGGCGGTCACCCTAACACCGTCCACCGCGCCTGCAAGCCATGCCGGCAAGGCGGAACTCCTAAGTTGGTCCCGAAGCGTACTTATTTGATCAGGCCAGCCGCCGTAAGGGCGCGGGTGATGACGCCGTTGACGTCCAGACCGCGACGATCGCGCGGTGGCGTCTGCGCACGGCCTGCCGCACGGGCTCGTGCGGCGCCCGAATGGCTCTCTGCGACAGGCTCGCGCTCCGGTTTCGGCGCGGCCTTCGCCACCGCTTTGCGGTGATGAACGCGGCCGGTGAGGCCGAAGAAGGCGGCGATGTGGTGCGACGACGAGATGCCGGCGTCCAGCAGATACGGCCCGGGAACGCCGAATGCTTCATCATTGGCGCGGCCGAGCGGGGTGCCGTGAGCCATGTTGGTGATGGTGTATGACTCCACCGTGGGCTCGCCGCTGGAGTTTGCCCACACTTGATGCGGAAAGCCGTCGACCTTGCGCTGCTTCGTTGGTGCTTCGGGCAGACCGTGCAGATCGAGCCACTGCCGCACCAGGGCGTCGGCATTCTTGTCGTTGACGGTCCGGTCGGCACTGCCGTGCCATACCGACAGCTTCGGCCACGGCCCGCGATGCGATGACGCCTTGCGGACCAGGTCACCGAGCTGACGCGCCGAATGCTGCGACGGCTGCCGCATTTCCTTCAGCGCCTGCCGTACATTGGTGGCGACGCCGTAAGGCAGGCCGGCGATCACGGCACCGCCGGCGAACACGTCCGGATAGGTCGCCAGCATCACCGCCGCCATCGCACCACCGGCTGACAGGCCGGTGACGTAAATCCGGGCACGGTCGATGCTGTGATGCTGCGCCAGATGCTCGACCATCTGCCGGATCGAACCGGCTTCGCCGTGATCGCGGTGAATGTCCTCCGGGACGAACCAGTTGAAACAGGCATTCGGATTGTTGGCGCGCTTCTGCTCCGGCACCAGCAGGGCAAAACCGTAACGTCGCGCCAGCGTCGACCAGCCGGCACCGATGTCGTAGCCCGCCGCCGTCTGGGTGCAGCCATGCAGCACGACGACCAGAGGGATGCGTTGCGACAGTCCCTCGGGGACGAACGACAGCATCCGGAGGTTGCCGGGATTGGCGCCGAACTCCGCGGTTTCGAGCAGCGGGCTGGCGGCCGCGGCGGCTCCGCTGTGACCCTCCAAGCCACTGAGAACGTTTGCTTTCGGCAGATTGGCGAGGAAGTCGATGGTATGTTTAAGCGACACGGCAGCTCCTGATCGGTCAGCCCGCAGGCGCAAGCTCATATAGTTGCTGCACTGCAATATGGAATGGACCCGACGCTGATTGTGCCCGGGTGACGCAGTGCAGCATGAAGAACTCGCCGGCGGGATAGTTCCCGCAACCCTGCTCAGATCAATCCGACGAGATGCAGGCCAAGCCCGGTACCGGCGCACAACAACAGCACGGCAGCGGTGCCGGCCCTCAAATAAAACACCGCCACCATCGCGGCCGCGGCCAGCGCCGCCGCCCACGGATCGAAGCTGGTCAGCACCGGGACGTCGAGCCACAGTCCGGCAACCGGCAGCTTCCGTACCTCGTGGAAGATGGTGTGAAGCGCGAACCACAGCGCGAGGTTGAGCATCACCCCGACGACCGCCGCCGTAATGGCCGCAAGCGCTGCCGACAGTGCCGCGTTGCCACGCAGCCGCTCGATGTAGGGTGCGCCAAGGAAGATCCACAGGAAGCACGGCGCGAACGTCACCCAGGTGGTGAGCAGGCCGCCGAGCACGCCGGCTGCCACCGGCGGCAACGCCCCGGGCGCCCGATAGGCCGCGACATAGCCGACGAATTGCAGCACCATGATCAGCGGCCCAGGCGTCGTCTCCGCCATGCCGAGGCCGTCGAGCATTTCGCCGGGGCGCAGCCAGCCGTAGTGATCGACCGCGAGCTGGGCCACATAGGCCAGCACCGCGTAGGCGCCGCCGAACGTCACCAGCGCCATCTTGGAAAAGAACACCGCGAGCTGGCTGAAGACGTTGTCCGGCCCGAACGCGATCAGCAGCGCCGCCACCGGTGCCAGCCACAGCACCAGCCACACCGCCGCCACGCGCAGCGGCTGCGCGGACGAACTTGCTGCCGCCACCCGTTCGTCGTCATTGCTGCCGTCGGTGACCACCCGCGCCGGCATCCAGCCGATGCGGCTGCCGAGCCAGCCGATCAGTCCGGCGCCGAGCACGATGAGTGGAAACGGCACGTCGAAAATCATGATCGCCAGCAGCGCCAGTACCGCGAGCGCCCGCATCAGTGGCGTCTTCAACGCCCGGCCGCCGACCCGCGCCACCGCCTGCAGCACGATCGCCAGTACCGCCGCTTTCAGGCCGAAGAACAATGCGGCCACAAAGCCGAGCTGGCCGAACGAGATGTAGATGACGCTGAGCGCCATGATGGCAATCGCGCCGGGCAAAATGAACAGGCCGCCGGCGATCAGTCCGCCGCGTGTGCCGTGCATCAGCCAGCCCAGATAGGTGGCGAGTTGCTGGGCTTCCGGCCCGGGCAGCAGCATGCAATAGTTCAGCGCATGCAGAAACCGCTCCTCCGACACCCAGCGCTTCTCATCGACCACGATGCGGTGCATCACGGCGATCTGCCCGGCGGGACCGCCGAACGATAAGAGCGCGATCCGCAGCCACACCGTCGTCGCCTCGGCGAGCGAGACGCCATGCTCAGGTGTCGCGGATGAACGAGGCTCGGAAACGGCTGTGGTCAAACGCGCACTCATCAGTTCGCCGCGATCGAAGCAACTCGGAACGACACGATGTCGCGTCCGGCGACGCTAACAACTCCGCCCCGAAGGCTCAACCGTCACCACCGCGCAAGCCTCGACGTCTGCCCGCGCCAGCACCGGGCCGTCGCCGCGCAACGAAGGTCGATTTGACAACCGCTCCGAAAACCCCGAGCAGATCATGGCGCCGCGCTCGTCTGATGGCGGCGCGGCGCTGACCGGCAGGCCCGGACCGGAGTAAATGTTGTCGGACCATATGTACGACGTCTTCAAGTTTCTCCACGTCGTCGGCGTGGTCGTGCTGGTCGGCAACGTCACCATCACGGCGTTCTGGAAAGCGTTTTCCGACATGACGCGCGATCCCAAGATCGTCGCGCACGCCCAGCGCGGCGTCACCGTGTCGGATTTCATCTTCACGGTGATCGGCATCGTGCTGGTGATGGTCGGCGGTTATGGCGCCGCGCTGGTGCGCGACGTGCCGCTGTTCGGCTCGTTCTGGCTGGTCGCCGGACAGATTCTGTTCGCGGTCTCCGGGATGATGTGGCTCGGCGTGCTGATTCCGCTGCAGATCCGCCAGGCCCGGGCCGCGCGCGGCTTCGCTGATGGCAGCCCGATCCCCGACAGCTATTGGCGGGACGCCCGGCGCTGGCTGGTGTGGGGCATCGTCGCCACCGTGCCGCTGGTCGCGGCGATCTTCGTCATGGTGATCAAGTTCTGAACGCCAGGGAAGGTGCGATGACCGTTCAGGAAATCCGTCCGACCGTCGACCGCGACGCGGTGCTGCCCGGCGCCGGGTTCGTCGACGCCTTCAGCATCGGCATCGGCGGGCGAGCCCTCGATGCCCGGACGGCTGCGACACGGATGATCGAACGCGGTCCGCAGTGGATCGGCATCCTGATGCGGCTGCGCAATCTCATCGTGGCGCCGTTCGGATTGAAGAGACCGCAGCCGAACCCGCCGGGTGGAAGTGACACGATCGGCATCTTTCCTGTGAAAAGCGAGACGCCGCAGCGCCTCGTCGCCGGTTTCGACGACAGCCATCTCGATTTCCGTCTGGTGATCGAGATTGACGGCGATGCATCCGGCCGCCGCGTTGTCGCCTCGACGCTGGTGAGGACCAACAATCGGCTCGGCCGGATCTATCTGGCGACGATTATGCCGTTTCACCGGCTGGTGGTGCGTGCCATGCTGCGACAGCTCGCGGATTGATCCCGAGGCGGAACTTCAGGGAACGGCAACGGTTGGCGCAGCGTGGATTCTGACACCGACAATAGTGCTGGCGTATCGCCACCCGACGAGCGCACCGCAGCACTGGCGCGGGCGTTCGACAGCGCCTGGGAGCGCTTCATCGAGATCGAAGGCTCGCGCGCCGACACCGACGACAACCGCAAGCGGCTGGCGGCCCGGATCGTGGCGCTGGCGCGCGCCGGCGAGAGCGATGAAGACACGCTGGCGCAATCCGCACTGATCCATTTGTGTGTGCTGGAAGAAGCGGCCCGCCTCGGCAGCAAACTCAAGACCGCTGTCGCACCACCGGTCGCTCCGCCGCCCGGCGAGGCAGCGCCGACCCCGCACGCGTTCAGCCCGCAGGTGGTGGCGGCGATGTCGCAGGCGCTGGAGCGCTGCGTCGAAACACTGCCGCTGCAGACCCCGTCGAGCGTGCTGCAATTCCTCTCCGACCGTATCCTCGAACACGCCTCGCGCGGCGAACACGACCCGGAGCGGCTCAGCGAACTGGCGCTGGAAGCGCTACGCACGCGCTGAAACTCAGGCGGCGCTCGCGGACCCCGCAGGCCGGGACTTCGCCCACTCGCCGACGCGCATTTCCAGATCGACGAAATTCTGCCGCAGCTGCTCCATGGCGAAGCCGAGCGCGAAGAACCGCTCCAGCTGATCGCTCGGAAGTCCCCGCGTCAGCCCGTCCTGCCGCACGGCCTGGACCTCCGCCGCATAAGCGTCGAGCGCCGCGGTAACGGCGCGCAGCGGTGGCGGCGGCGAGCGGTCGCGCAGCGCCGCCGCGCTGGCGGCGAGATGCAGCGTCGCCGCGGAGCGGAATGACTCCAGTGACGGACCGAGACGGTCTTTCAGCGGCGGCGGCAGCGGCGCCGTGACGGCGCGGCCGACCATCACCAGATCGTGCCGCAGCCGCAGCAGCGTGCGGTTGAGCGGCGCGAGATCCGGGCCGGTCGACAGGCCGGTGGCGCGCTCGTGCTCGGCCTCGCCGCCGATCGCGGTGAGCTTGACCAGCGATTCGCCGATACCGTCCTGCAACCGGTGCAGCGCGTTGGTATCGAGCCCCTTGGTCAGCCCGTTGAGCAGTTCACCGAGCGCGACCGCCATCAGGTCGAGCGCACGCGCCGCAGAGCCGAGCGCCAGCCCCTGGGCTCGGGACGGCAGCACCAGGAACGACACCAACAGCCCCGTCAGCGCGCCGACCGCGACTTCCAGCACCCGGTCGATCGCCGAATCCAGCGGCGCCACCTTGGTCATGGTTGGCACCAGCAGCACGATGATGGCGGTGACGGTGGCGACGTTGAAATAGGGCTTGATGGCGGTAAGCAGCGCCAGCGGCGCCACCACCAGCGCCAGCACGCCGAGCAGCTCCAGCTCGTTGTGGTGCGGCAGCAGGATGGTGATGGCACCGCCGTAGATCGCGCCGCCGATGGTACCGACCAGGTAGTCGAACGCGATCTGCACCGAGCGGCCGACGCTGAGCTGGGTGACAATGATAGCGGTCAGCACCGCCCACAGCGGCAAGTGCAAATGCAGCGCCTGAGCGACCGCAAGCGCCAGCAACGACGCCAGCGTGACGCGCAGCGCCAGCCCCCATTGCGGCCGGCGCGGGCGCCACTGAGCGGGATATCGAGACCAGAACGGCTTCATGCTGAGGAATCGCGACGGCTGGAGCTTCGGCTGACAGAGCATAGCGTCCGCTGCAGCGCAATTGCGGCCGCGGCGCAGGCCCGCCGTGCGGCGGCGTGGCTTGAACCCAGTCGCCGGCCCGCCTAACGTGCGCGCAAAACAACAGGGAGCCCCCGATGGCCAACGAGACCGCCACGCTTGCCGCCTACGTCGCCGCGCTCAAATTCGACGACATCCCGCAGGACGTGCTGGCCCGCGCCAAGCTGCTCACCCTGGATTTCCTCGGCAGCGCGATCCGCGCCCGGCGCGACGCCGAATCCACCCCCGCGCTGCTGGCGACCCTGCAGGCGCTGTCGCTCGACACTGATGGCGACGCCACCGTGTTCGGCGACGCCAAGCGCCGCACGCCCGCCGTGGCCGCCCTGCTCAACGGTGCGTTCGGCCATTCGCTCGATTTTGACGACACCCACGCCGATTCCTCGCTGCATCCCTCGGCGCCGGTGGTGCCGGCCGCCTTCGCGGTCGGCGAACTGGTCGGCGCCTCCGGCCGCGATGTGCTCACCGCAATCGTTGCCGGCTACGAAGTCTGCTGTCGGCTCGGCAACGCGCTAGACCCGACCTCGCATTACGCCCGCGGCTTCCACCCGACCGCCACCGCCGGCACCTATGGGGCGGCCGCGGCGGCCGCCAAGCTGTACGGCCTTGGCGCCGAGCAGATCGTCTCGGCATTCGGCGTCTCCGGCAGCCAGGCCGCCGGCTCACTGCAATTCCTGGTCAACGGCGCCTGGAACAAGCGCTATCAGGTCGGCGCCGCCGCGATGAACGGCGTGGTCGCCGCGACGCTGGCCAAGAACGACTTCCTTGGCTCCAGCGAATCCGTCGAAGGCATTCACGGCCTGTTGGTCGGCTACACCGATACGCCGCATCCGGACAAAGCGGTCGCCGATCTCGGCAGCGTCTACGAGACCATGAAGATCGGCGTGAAGCCATATCCGAGCTGCCGCTACACCCACGCGGCGATCGACGCGCTGATCGCGATGCGGTGTGAGCACAATCTGACGCCCGAGCAGGTCAAGAAGGTCGAGGTCGGCCTGCACCGCAACGGCATCACCCTGACCGGCGACGCCGCCACCAAGCGACACCCGTCCTCGATCGTCGGCGGCCAGTTCTCGATGTTCTTCACCGGCGCGCTGGCGCTCGACCAGGGCAGCTTCGGCTGGGACGATTACAGCCGGCTCGGCGACCCCGCGATCGACGCGCTGGCCGACCGTTTCGACGTGGTTCAAGACTCCCGGCTCGAGGGCAAGACCCATCCGTTCGGCGCCCGGGTCTCGATCACCACCGAGGACGGCGTCCATGAGCGGATCTACGCCGATCCGTCGGGCGAGCCGAATTCCTTCCCGTCCGATCAGGCGATGGCGCAGAAATTCCTGCAGCTCGCCCGCCCGGTGCTGAACGGCGGCGCTCAGACATTCGCCGACGCGATCCTGACGCTGGAGCGTTTCGGAAAGGTGTCAGAGGTCACCGGCTTGGCGCGCTGACGCGCCAAACTCCAGGTATTGACTTACTTTCAATCCTGAGTAGCTAATTCGGCTCGTACAATTGCGTGGGGCGGGCCATGCAGCGGTTCGTTTGCGAACAGAATATTGCGCATTTCGGCCGCCTGCTCGGCGAGGCCTCCGATTCGACGCTGCGGCGGACCTTGCTGATGCTGTTGTCGTCGGCGAAGCGTGAACTGGCGCTGCTGAACTCGCAGATGTCCGGCGCCAATCTGTCGCCGGTGCCGCCGAAGCGGCCGAACGGCGATCTGGCATCGGTGATCGGTCAGCTCCGTCCGAACTTCGAAACCTCGCCGCATCCCTACATGCTGATCGACCCCGGCCCGGGGCTGAAGATCATCGATATCAACAACGCCTATGCGCGCGCCACCTTTGCCAACCGCAATGACATCATCGGGCTGCCGCTGTTCGATGTCTTCCCGGACAATCCGGCGATCGACACCGCCGACGGCGTCAGCAACCTTTACGCATCGCTGAGTTCGGTGGTCGAGACCGGCCAGCCGCACGCCATGCAGGTGCAGCGCTACGACGTCCGCGACACTACCGGCAACTTCGTCGAGCGCTATTGGCAGCCGATCAACACCCCGGTCCACGACGCCGACGGCCGCCTGATCTGCCTGCTGCACCACGTCGAAGACGTCACGGCCGAAGTGCTGGCGAACTAATTCGCGCAGCGTTAGTAAGCGGCACGTATTGTCGCTGCTCACGATCGCACTGCAGCAACACGTTTGCTGGACGTATCCGGTATTCGACGGGTAGCGTCGGCGATCATGCAGAGCGCTCGCAACATCAAGATCCGCACCCCGTTCATCGAAACCCTCAGCGACCTGTTCATCCGCTCGGCGCAGTGGCGCGGGCGTGATGAATTGTTTGTCGATGACGCCGACCGCATCACCGGCAGCGATGCGTTCGATCAGGCCCGCGCGCTGGCGCAGGCCTATGTGAGCGCCGGTGCTGCGCCGGGCAGCGTCGTGGCGTTTTTGTGCCGCAGTTCGGCGCGGCATGCGGTGGCCTGGTTTGCGGCGCCGCTGAGCGGGCGGATCGCGTCGAGCCTGCATGTTCGCGAGACGCCGGAGCGGCTCGGCGAGGTGCTGGCCTGGCTCGGCGCCGCCGTGCTGGTGCATGATGCGGATCTGGCGGCGCTGGCCGGCGAGGCGATCGCGCGCGCGGGCCGGCCGATCGCGCGGATCAGTCTCGGCGCCGGTGACGGCGTTGCCGACGACTACGCGGCGGCGGTGGCGGAGGCTGCGCGCTACGACGTGCTCGCGGCGCCGCCGCAGCCCTCGGACATCGCCGCGATCGTGCTGTCGTCGGGCACCACCGGCCGGCCTAAGGGCATCATGCACAGCCAGAAGACGCTGCTGGAAGCCGCCAAAGGCGGCCAGGTGACGATGGGCCCGATCCCGCCGGAGGGCGCGACGCTGTTGTACATGCAGCCGTCGTTCGCGGCCTGGGCCATCATCGTGCTGCCGTTCGTTGCCGCCAAAGCCAAGGTCTGCTTTGGCCAGGTGTTCACCCCGCAGGCATTCCTCGAATCGGTACAGCGCGAGCGAATCTCGATGGCGCCGCTGGTGCCGACTATGTGGCGAATGGTGTTCGATGCGAAGCCTGAGGCTTACGATTTGTCTTCGCTGACGCTGGTGACGATATCTGGCGAAGCGCCGGCGCCGACCGACGTGCGCACGCTGTACGACAAGTTCTGCCGCAACATCGCCTGCATCTATCTGTCCGGCGAAGCCTTCACCGCATCGGCCGTGATCGCCGGCACAACCGACTTGATGCAGCGGGGCAAGATCGGCTCCAGCGGCCGGCCGGTGGTCGGCGCCGACGTCTGCATCCTCAACGGCTCGTTCGACGACGTAGCAGCGGAGGGCGACAGCGGCGAGATCGCGGTGTCCGGCCCTTCGCTGGCGATCGGCTATTGGAAAGACCCGGAGCTGACGCGCGAGAAGTTCCGAGATGGCTGGTGGCGCTCTGGCGATCTCGGCCGGCTCGATGCCGACGGGTTTCTCTGGGTGACGGGGCGGATCGACAACGTCATCAACAGCGGCGGCATCAAAGTCTCCGGCGAGGAGATCGAGCATGCGCTGCTGACGCATCCGGCGGTGGCGCAATGCGCCGTGGTCGGCCAGCCCGATGCGGCGATCGGGCAGCGCATCGAGGCGTTCATCGTCCCGCGCGGCGATTTGCCGCCCGCCGCCGAGCTCGGCGATTACTTGCGGCGGCATCACCATTTCGCCGGCTTCAAGGTGCCGAAGCATTTTCACGCCGTGCCGGAGCTGCCGACCGGCCCGACCGGCAAACTTTTCCGCCGCGCCTTGCGCGCGCCCTGACCCGTTGATCGACCGAATGGTGCGCCGGCGCTCGCCACGCCGATCACGAAGCCGTGCCCGAACCGAGTGCGGCGTGAAGCGTCTGGAAGACGTAACGCGGACTGATTATGATTTCGCGACGCACTCTCATCTATCGAAACTGCGGGGACACGTCATATGGCAGCGACCGTCGATCGCGCGTCGGAATTCCTTGGCGGGCTGTTCACCAGCCTCACCGAGCGCGGACGCAGCCTGTTCAAATCGCACACCCATCAGCCGAAGAGCAAAGAGGAACTGATCGCGCTCGGCGAAACGTTGCTGTCCCGCCGCGGCGAGGCCACCGGCGTCGCGCTGGCGAGCACGCTGTTGTCCGGTTACGACAACGCCGAGGAGCCCGACCAGATCGGCTTTCTCGATGCGCTCGCCGAACAGTTCGGCCCTGATCTCGCGCAGCTCACCGCCGCGGTCGAAGCGTTCCACATCAGCGGTGCATCACCGGACGCCGCCGGGCGTCTGCTCGAAGCTGCCGAACCGCGCCGCCAGGAACTGATCCGCCGGCTCAATCTCGCGCCGGGCGGCACCGCGTCGCTGGTGCGGATGCGCGAGGGCGTGCTGCGGCATCTCGGCGATCATCCGCAGCTCAAGCATGTCGACGACGACTTCGTGCATCTGTTCACCTCGTGGTTCAATCGGGGCTTCCTGGTGCTGCAACGGATCGACTGGAATACGCCGGCGAACATCCTGGAAAAGATCATTCGCTACGAGCAGGTTCACGCCATTCACAATTGGGACGATCTGCGCGCACGCCTCGCGCCGGCGGATCGGCGCTGCTACGGCTTCTTCCATCCGCAGCTGGTCGACGAGCCGCTGATCTTCGTCGAAGTCGCGCTGACCTCGGAGCGACCGGGCGCAATCGCGCCGCTGCTCGACCTCGACCGCGAGCCGATCGCGCCGAAGGACGCAACCACGGCGGTGTTCTACTCGATCTCCAACACCCAGAAGGGCCTCGCCGGCATCTCGTTCGGCAACTTCCTGATCAAGCAGGTGGTCGAGGAGATCAAGCGCGAGCTGCCCAACGTGCAGAGCTTTGTCACGCTGTCGCCGGTGCCGGGCTTCGCCAAATGGCTGGCGCGCGAACGCGCCAACCCCGATTCGGTGCTGCTCGACGCTTCGGCGCGCGCCGCGCTGGAGGTGCTCGACCGGCCGAACTGGTTCGAGGATCAGGACATGGCCGATCACATCAAGCCGCTGCTGCTGCCGCTCGCGGCCGCTTACTTCCTGCAGGCCAAGAACCCGCGCGGCCTGCCGCTCGACCCGGTGGCGCGCTTCCATCTCGGCAACGGCGCGCGGCTCGAGGCTCTGAACTTCCTCGGCGACCGCTCGCCCAATGGTATGCGGCAGTCGCACGGACTGATGGTGAACTATCTGTATGCGCTCGGCGAGATCGAGGCCAACCACGAGGCCTTTGCCGAACGCGCCCAGATCGCCGCCGCCTCCGCGGTGCGCAAACAGCTGCCGTCGAAGCCGCTGACCAGCGAGCCGCGCAAGACCAACGGCAAAGCCTCCGCCCCGCTGGCGATCGCCCCGCCGGCGTGACACGTACGCGGACTTTGTGATGCGGGCGCACGTCGTCACAAACGCCGTCATGCCCGGCCTTGTGCCGGGCATCCACGCCTTGATGCGGGAGAGACGCTGAAGGCGTGGATGGCCGGGACAATCCCGGCCATGACGGAGTAACAAGTTGACCGAGCCGCGCGTATCGCCGGCTGTAGGAAGAAAGAGGTCCGACCATGAGCTGGATGCCATCGATCGATCCCGAGCTCGGCGATCCGCAGACCTGCGACGCGCTCGATCTCGTCATCGTGCCGCGCACGCGGGACCTCGGCGACGGCTTCGCGGTGCGCCGCGCGCTGCCGCACGGCAAGCGGCAGATGGTCGGGCCGTTCATTTTCTTCGATCACTTCGGCCCGGTGCAGTTCATCGCCGGCAAAGGCATGGACGTGCGGCCGCACCCGCATATCGGGCTCGCCACCGTCACCTATCTGTTCGACGGCAAGATCATGCACCGCGACAGCGAGGGCAACATCCAGGAGATCGCGCCCGGCGCCATGAACCTGATGACCGCCGGCCGCGGCATCGCGCATTCCGAGCGCACGCCCGATGTCGAACGCCGCGACGGCCAGGCGATGCTCGGCCTGCAGAGCTGGATCGCGCTGCCCAAAGGCAGCGAGGAGATCGCACCCTCCTTCCAGCATTTCGCCGCTGCGACGCTGCCGACCATCGAGACCAGCGCCTTCACCGCCCGGGTGATCGCGGGCAATGCGTTCGGCAAGTCGTCGCCGGTGACGATGGTGTCACCCTGGTTCTACGCCGAGGTCACCGCCCGCGCCGGCACGTCGGTGCCGCTCGATCCCGACCACGAGGAGCGCGCGATCTATCTGGTCGACGGCGAGATCGAGATCGCCGGCGACCGCCATGTCGGGCCGCAGCTTTTGATCTTCCGCCCCGGCGACCGCATCACCGTCCGGGTCAAGACGGACACCCGCATGATGTTTCTGGGCGGTGACGCGCTGGAAGGGCCGCGCCACATCTGGTGGAATTTCGTCTCGTCCAGCAAAGAGCGCATTGAACAGGCCAAACAGGACTGGAAAACCGGCCGTTTCGACGCCGTTCCGAACGAGAGCGAGTTCATTCCGCTGCCGGAGTGATAAACTGGCGCTCCCGATTGTTGCGCACCGCCGTCCGGCGGTCGCCTGCTGCGTGAGACCGCCATGACCACCATGCTCTCGAGCGACCTGCCGCTGACCAAGATCGGCCGCGGCAAGGTCCGCGACATCTACGCCGTCGACGACGACCGGCTGCTGCTCGTCACCACCGACCGGATCAGCGCGTTCGACGTGGTGATGGGCGAGACCATCCCGATGAAGGGCGCGGTGCTCACCCAGGTCAGCGCGTTCTGGTTCAGCCAACTCGGCGGCGTGGTGCCGCATCACATGATCAGCGCCGACACCGACGCCATCATCGAGGCCGTGCCGGCGCTGGCGCCGCACCGCGCCGAGATCGCCGGCCGGACCATGCTGTGCAAGCGCACCACGGTGTTTCCGATCGAGTGCGTGATCCGCGGCTACATCACCGGCTCGGCCTGGAAGGAATACGCCGCAAGCGGCACGCTGGCCGGCGAGCAGTTGGCCGAGGGTCTTTTGGAAAGCGACAAGCTGACGCCGCCGATTTTCTCGCCCGCCACCAAGGCGGAGACCGGCCACGACGAAAACATCACCGTGGCCCGGATGCGCGAGATCGTCGGCGAGGAGGATGCCTACACGCTCGAACACATGACCCGCGCGATCTACACGCTGGGCGAAGAAATCGCCCGCGACCGCGGCATCATCATCGCCGATACCAAGTTCGAATTCGGCCGCGACAGCGACGGCCGCATCATTTTGATCGACGAGGTGATGACGCCGGATTCGTCGCGGTTCTGGGCCGCCGATGCTTATCAGCCGGGCCGGCCGCAGCCCTCCTTCGACAAGCAGCCGCTGCGCGATCACCTCGACGCCGAGCGCCGCGCCGGCCGCTGGAACGGCGAAGCCCCGCCGCCGAAGCTGCCGGGCGAAGTCGTCGAAGCCACGTCGAAGCGCTACCTCGAAGCCTATCGGCGGCTGACCGGGACTGAGCTGGTTGTGAAGTAACTCCGCCCAACCCGCGCCCCCTCCCGGTCATTCCGGGGCGCGCGCGGAACGCGCACGAACCCGGAATCCCGCAGTTGTGGAAACCGAGGAGTCGCAGAACATGTCGGGATTCCGGGTTCGCGCTTCGCGCGCCCCGGAATGACGACCGTGGGGCCGACATTTGATAATAATCAACGTCGGCCGCCAAGCCGCAGCTGATATCACGTCCGCAACATCCGCCTGACCCCGCAAGACGACGGAGCTTTTCATGACCAAGGACACGGTGCTGATCAATCGTGACGGACCGGTGACGATCGTCTCGATCAACCGGCCGGAGCGCCGCAACGCGGTCGATGGCGCCACCGCCAGGAAGCTGTACGACGCCTTCCTGGCGTTCGATGCCGACGAGACTTCTTCCGTCGCGGTGCTGACCGGCACCGGCGGCACGTTCTGCGCCGGCGCCGACCTCAAGGCGGTGGCGGCGGGTGACGCCGAGCGCCGCCGCGACATCGCCGGCCATGGCAGCATCGCGCCGATGGGCCCGAGCCGGCTGCGGCTGAGTAAGCCGGTGATCGCCGCGATCGAGGGCTTTGCGGTCGCGGGCGGGCTCGAGCTGGCGCTGTGGGCCGACATGCGGGTCGCGGCCGACGACGCCACCTTCGGGGTGTTCTGCCGCCGCTTCGGCGTGCCGCTGATCGATCTCGGCACCGTGCGGCTGCCGCGGCTGATCGGCCATTCCCACGCCATGGACCTGATCCTCACCGGCCGCGCCGTGTCGGGCATCGAGGCGCACCGCATCGGCCTCGCCAACCGCCTGGTCCACCGCGGCGAGGCGGCGCTGTGCGCCATCACGCTCGCCAAGGAAATCGCCGCGTTCCCGCAGACCTGCCTGCGCGCCGACCGGCTGTCGGCGCTGGAGCAATGGGACATGTCCGAAGAAGACGCGCTGATGCACGAAATGCGCGGCGGCCTGCAAGTGATCGACAGCGGCGAAACATTGGAAGGCGCCGAACGCTTCAGCGCAGGCGAAGGCCGACACGGGGCGTTTTGAGGCGAACGGGTAGTTAGTACGGCCTTTCCCCGTCATTGCGAGGAGCGAAGCGACGAAGCAATCCAGCGCAGTGCACGGCGCTGGATTGCTTCGCTTCGCTCGCAATGACGGAGGTGGCGCCCTTAAAACAACTTCATCCCCTTGAGACTCGCATGTCCGTTCTTGCCGACGATGATGTGGTCGTGGACCACGACGCCGAGCGGACCGGCGATGGCGACGATCTGCTTGGTCATCTGAATGTCGGCCTGCGACGGGGTGGGATCGCCGGACGGATGGTTGTGCACCAGGATGACTGCGGTGGCGGAGAGTTCGAGCGCGCGTTTGACGATCTCGCGCGGATAGACCGGCGTGTGATCGACGGTGCCGACCTGCTGCAATTCGTCGGCGATCAACTGATTGCGCTTGTCGAGAAACAGGATGCGGAACTGCTCCTTGTCGGCGAACGCCATGATGGTGCGGCAGTAATCGATCACCACCGACCAGGATGATAGGATCGGCCTGCTCTTCAGCTGCCCTTTGGTGACCCGCGCCGCTGCCGCGGCGATCAGCTTGATCTCGGTAATCGCTGCTTCGCCGAGCCCGCCGACTTCGCGCAGCCGCGCGTCGGGCGCATGCACCGCCTCGGCGAACGACCCGAACCGCGCGATCAGCGCCTTGGCGAGCGGCTTGACGTCGCGCCGCGGCAGCGCGCGGAACAGCACCAGTTCGAGCAGCTCGTAGTCCGATAGCGCGTCGGCGCCGGACTCGCGAAACCGTTCGCGCAGCCGTTCGCGATGACCGTGATAATGCGGCGCCTCGGCAAAGCCGGGCTGATGCAAACGCTCACCGCTGTGTGCTGACATGGCCGATGCGTTTTCCTGACTGGCTCAACCATGCCGGGCGCAGCCGGTTTTGCAACCGGGAATCTCCCGCTATCCCACGCGCTCAGTCCGCCGTCGGCAGCCGCCGCATCGTGAACTCGATGGTATCTCCCGGCAGTTCGCGCCAGCTCTCGACGCCCGACATATAGGCGGCCTTGGGCCAGGCCTCGAAAAATTCACGCGCCTTGGCGCGGGCGTCGAGCCGCGGCAGCACGAAAGTCTGGCGCACGAAACCGTCCGCTTTGCTGCGCCGCGCCATGCGGTCGGCCAGGTCGCGCGGCTGGTCTGTGGCGGCGTTCCGGGGGCGATCGACCATCCTGGTACTCCGAACAAGACGAATGGTAATCAAACACAACGGTCATATAGGCGCGCCGGGAACGAATCTGAGGCCCTGCGCTTGAGTCCCGGTTCCAGGGCCGGCCCGGCTCAGTGTGTTGCGTTCGTGGAGTTTGCGTCAATGGCCCCTCGCGCCAATTGGAAAGGCTTTTTGCGGCTGTCGCTCGTGACCTGCCCGGTGGCGCTGTTTCCCGCCACCTCGGACGCCGAAAAGATCAGCTTCAACCAGATCAATCGATCCACCGGCCACCGGATCAAATACCTCAAGGTCGACGCCGAGACCGGCGAGGAGGTGTCGTCCGACGACATCATGAAGGGCTACAAGGTCGACTCCGACACCTATATCGAGATCACCCGCGACGAACTCGACGCGATCGCGCTGGAATCCACCCGCACCATCGAAATCGATCAGTTCGTGCCGAAGTCCGAGATCGACGAGCTGTATCTGGTGCGGCCGTATTACATCGTGCCCGACGGCAAGGTCGGCCATGACGCTTATGCGGTGATCCGCGAAACCATCCGGTCGATGGACCGCGTCGCGCTGGCGCGCGTGGTGCTCACCAATCGCGAGCACGTCATCGCGCTGGAAGCCCGCGACAACGGCCTGATGGGCATGCTGCTGCGCTACCCGTATGAGGTGCGCGACGCCGCCGATTACTTTGACGATATCCAAGACGTCAAGATCACCAAGGACATGCTCGACCTCGCCAAGCACATCGTCGAGCAGAAGTCCGGGCATTTCGAGCCGGACAAATTCGAGGATCACTACGAGACCGCGCTGACCGAACTGATCAACAAGAAGGTTGCCGGCCAGCCGATCGCCGCCAAGGCCCGCCCACGCGGCGACAACGTCGTCGACCTGATGGAAGCGCTGCGCAAGAGCCTCGGCCAGGGCGACAAGCCGGCGGCGGCTGCAAAGAAATCGACCGCGTCCGAGACTGCCGAGAAGGCGCCTGCCGCGAAGCCGGCTCGGACGAAAAAGCGCAAGACCGCGCCTGGCCAGAAGGAGATGCTGCTGCCGATTTCGGGCAGCGGCGCCGGCAAGGCCAAGGAAGAGCCGGCCAAGGGCAAGAAGCCGGTGCGCAGCACCGCGAGTAACAAGGCGCGAAAAGCCGGTTAGTTAGCTCAGCGCCCGCGTCGCCCTCACCCCAACCCTCTCCCGCAAGCGGGAGAGGGGGCGCGCTGCCGATGTTGCTGCTGCAGTCGCCTTACCTCAACCATCACTGAACTTAACGATACTTCACGCTCATCCGCAATGCCGCCGCAGCGGCGGCCGGGCTCCCTCTCCCGCTTGCGGGAGAGGGCTGGGGTGAGGGCGCCCCAAGCAGTGAGCTGATCGTGTGAGGGAAACCTCAGCGCCACCACGATGGCGTGCCGCTGGCCGTGGCGGGCGGGCGTTCGGGTTGGCGTTTTCGCTCGCGGCGCTGCTTTGGCTGCTTGCGCGCCGGCTTCTCGGCTTCGGGCTCTTTCACCGGCCCAAGCCGCTTCAGCGCAATGTCGGCGGCGCGTTCGCCGGAGTCCCAGGCGCCCTGCACGGTGCCCCAGAAATCTTCGCTGGTGGCCTCGCCGGCGATCAGCAGATTACCGAGCGGCTCGCCCAGCACTTTGCGCATCGGCTGAGCGCCTGGAGCGGCGGCCGACATCGCCCCCAGCACATAAGGATTGGCGTTCCAGCGCGTCACGGCTTGGCGCTCGACCGCCTTGGTGATCTCGCTGCCGAACAGCTTGCCGAGCCATTCCAGCGCGAACGCCTGCATGGCGGCGTCGCCTTGCGCCGACAGCTCGCGGCCGAAGCCGCCGGCTACGTCCACGGTGCATAGCGACGAGCCGGCGATGTTGGCGTAGAGCGCGGCCGTGCGCGGGCCGCTGCTCTGCTCGATCAGCAATTCGTCGCGGGACAGGCCGAGCGGATTGCCCTTGAACTGCAGCGCGATGCGGTCAGTGCTGCCAAGCCCGAGCTTGCCGGCGGCGTCGAGCTGACGCTTCGG
Source organism: Rhodopseudomonas palustris (assembly GCF_003591005.1). GTDB lineage: Bacteria > Pseudomonadota > Alphaproteobacteria > Rhizobiales > Xanthobacteraceae > Rhodopseudomonas > Rhodopseudomonas palustris_K. Next base: position 159,621 of record NZ_QYYD01000006.1, on the reverse strand, counting down.
CAGTTCGGGCGAGAACTTGATGGCGCCCGATCCGAGCACATTGGTCGACACGGTGAGGATCACGGCTTTTGCGGCGACCCGTCCCGCTGCGGTCTCGACGCCGGTGTCGCGGCCATTCCAGACGATGCGGCTGACCGGCGTCGACGTCAGCAGCGGCAGCGGCGCGGCCAACCGCGCCAGCAGCGTGCCGAGCCCCTGGCGAGCGCCGGCCAGCACGTTGCGATCCGGCGCTCGGCTCTCGTCCAGCGCCGAAAGGTCCTTGAGGTCGGTGCCGCTGGCGTAGGGGCCGAGCACGAAATCGATCGTCGGACCCCACTCGCCGAGATCCTTCGGCAATGCCGCCGCGCAGGCGACATCGACCTTGCCACGCCCTGCCTCGTCGATGGCCCGGCTGGCGCGCACCAGCGTCGCCAGATAGTCCTCGGTCTCGCGCGCCCGCGCATTGCGGCGGCCGATCCTGATCCGCTGTCCGGGCGGCGCCGGCACGATGTCGATGCCGACGCTGCGCGCCTGCCTGGCGACCGGGTTGGTGTCAGGATTGTACAGAAAGCGCGCGCCGCGATCGAACGGCGCGGCGAAACTGTCCGTATCGGTGACGCAGCGGCCGCCGGGCCGCGCCGCGGCCTCGACCACCAGCACCTTGCGGCCGGCTGCGACGATCCGCCGGGCCGCCGCGATACCCGCGGCGCCGGCGCCGACCACCACAACATCGACCTCCCGCGGCAGCGCCGCGCTTGCCCGCGTCGCGAAGGCGGGCAGCAGCGTGAGGCCGGCGGAGGCCGTCAGGAACCTGCGGCGGGACATTGTCATTGCATGGTTTCCGAAAGCTTGTGCGGTAGCGGGCAATTCCGCGATAACCGCGCCGCCGCCTTGTTCACTCTGGCCGCCGACCCCGCCAAAACCATGATCTCCTTGCGCGCCAACCCAAGAGCCATATCGCTCGCGGGCAACAACTTGCCGGAGTCGCTGCAGCGCGGCAACCGCGCATGGTGAATCAGCCGTCAGCGCGGCCTGGGACCGATGAACTAAATCGCAACGGCTGTGCCCAATCATTGTTGAGGATACGCATAGCCCGGCCGGAGCCGACAGATGGGTTTGGTGCTCGATGCGCTCGGCAAAATGATTGCCGGCTACCTGCAGAAGGAAGAACCAGGCTACGAGCCGTTCACGCCGAGCGATCCCGAGCAGCTACGCGACATCATGCAGCCCGGCGACGTGCTGCTGGTCGAGGGCAACGCGCGGATCTCGGGCATCATCAAATATCTGACGCAGTCGACCTGGTCGCATGCTGCGCTCTTTGTCGGCCCGATTGACGGCGCCGCCGAACCGGACGGCGAACCCCACGTGCTGATCGAGGCCAATATCGGCGTGGGCGTCGAATCGTCGCCGCTGTCGCGGCATCTGGCGTATCACACCAGAATCTGCCGGCCGGTCGGGCTGTCGTTCGAGGACCGCCACACCGTCTGCCGCTACGCTATCAACCGCATCGGCTTCGGCTACGACACCAAGAACATCATCGATCTGATGCGCTATCTGATACCGCTGCCGGTGCCGCAACGCTGGCGTCGGCGCATGATTGCGCTCGGCTCCGGCGATCCCACCAAGATCATTTGTTCGGCGCTGATCGCGCAGGCGTTCGACGCGGTGCGCTATCCGATCCTGCCGAAGGTCACCAAAGCCGGCAGCCGCGCGGCGCGCCGCGAGATCCTGCACATTCGCGATTCCTCGCTGTACATGCCGCGCGATTTCGACATCTCGCCGTATTTCGAAGTGGTCAAGCCATCCATCGTGGGCGGCTTCGATTACACAACGCTGCACTGGGCCGACAAGCAGAAGCCGCACGTGCAAGCGTCACCGTTTGCGGCACCTCGACATCCGGACGAGCCGGCATTGTCGTACGAGACCGAAGCGAGCCACGTGACTTTCGCGTCATCCCGCGACTAGGCGTCAGCGGATCCGCTGCGGCAAGGGGCTGCGCTGCCGTCGCCTCACGCCACCGCGGGTTCGGGCGGACCGGCGCTCCCCTGCAGATCGAGCAGGCCCCTGATCTCTTCGTTCGGCCGCGCCGGACTGAACAGAAAGCCCTGAGCTTCGTGGCAACCTTCGGCGCGTAGCCAGCTCAGTTCGGCTTCGGTTTCGACGCCTTCGGCCGTGATGGTGACGCCGAGGCCGATGCCCAGGCTGATGATGGCGCGGACGATCGCCTGCGAATCGCGGTTGTCGCACAGCCCGCGCACGAATGACTGATCGATCTTGATCTTGTCGAACGGGAAGCTGCGCAGATAGCTCAGTGACGAATAGCCGGTGCCGAAATCGTCCATCGAAATGCGCACGCCGAGCGCGCGTAGCGCGTGCAGCGTCGCGATCACCTGGCTGCTCTTCTCGAGCAGCAGCGTCTCGGTGATTTCGAGCTCGAGCCGGCGCGGCGGCAGACCCGATTGCTTCAGCGCGTCCATCACGGTCGCCATCAGATTACCGACGCGGAACTGCAGCGGCGAGAGATTGACGGCGACGCGGACGCCGCCCGGCCAGCGCGCGGCGTCGAGACAGGCCTGACGCAGCACCTGGGCGCCGATCACGTTGATCAGGCCGGTGTCTTCGGCGACCGGGATGAACTCGGCCGGCGAAATCATGCCGCGTTCCGGATGCGGCCAGCGCACCAGCGCCTCGCTGCCGGTGATGCGGCCGGTCTCCAGCCCGATCAGTGGCTGGTAGTAAGGCCGCAGCACGTCGTGGCGCAGCGCGGCGCGCAGCTCGGTCTCGATCTTGCGCCGCGCCTGGGCGCGCGCGTCCATGCCCACCTCGAAGAAGCTGAAGCTGCCGCGCGAATCCTTCTTGGCGCGCGACAGCGCCATGTCGGCGTTCATCAACAGCTTCTCGGAATCGTCGCCGTCGAGCGGCGCCACCGCGATGCCGATGCTGGCGCTGGCCACGACCGAATGCCCCTCCAGCAAATACGGTTCGGCGATCGCGTTCAAGAGCCGCTTGGCCAGCAGAGTGATGTCCTCGGGGCGTTTGATGCCGGTCTGGATCACGGCGAATTCGTCGGAGTTGAGCCGCGCCAGCGGATCCTCCTCGCGCAGCGTCGAGCGCAGCCGCCGCGCGATGCCGCGCAGCAGCTTGTCGCCGACGGCGTGGCCGAGAGTATCGTTGACGGCCTTGAAGTGATCGACGCCGATGAACAGCACCGCGATCTTCTCGCCGGTGCGCCGGGTCTGTGCCAGCAACTCATCCAGCCGCTTGCGCAGCAGATTGCGGTTGGGCAGGCCGGTGAGGCCGTCGTGATGGGCCATGAACGCCAGCCGCATCTCGGCGCGCTTGCGTTCGGTGATATCCATCAGCGCCAGCAGCACCGCCGGCTCGCCGTTATAGGTGAGCTGACGCGCGTAGATCGCCAGATCGATCAGCGAGCCGTCGGCCTTGACGTGTTTCCAGGTCCGCGCCGCGCGCTCCTCGCGACTCGCCTCGCCGCCCCACGGAAGTTCAGTGTCGAACGCCTGCAGCCGGCGGATGCTGAGCTCGGCGAACTCGGCCGGCGAATAGCCGTAGTGCTCGACGGCGGCGTCGTTGACGGCGAGGATTCGCTCGGTCTGCAGCGCGCAGACGATCATCGGCACCGGATTGCTCTCGAACATCAGCCGGAACGAGGCTTCGCGCTGTTTCAGTTCGGTGATGTCGACCCGCAGGCCGATCACGCCGCCGTCCGAGGTGGTGCGTTCCTCGATCTGGATGCAGCGGCCGTCGGCCAGCACCTGCTCGTGGCTGTGCCCGGGATGAAACAGCCGGCGCATCCGCTCGGCGATCCATTCGTCCTCGCGGCCGATCGCCTCCGGATAGTCGCCGCGCGCCACGCCGACGCGGATTGTGTCCTGCATCCGCGCGCCGGGTTTGAACAGGTCGGCGCTGGCCTTGTAGATCTCGGCATAGCGCTTGTTCCAAAGGATGTAGCGGCCCTCGGAATCAAGGAAGACGATGCCCTGCGGCAGGATATCGATCGCCTCGCGCAGCCGCTCGTGCGACTTGCGCGCCTGCGCCAGCGCGGCTTCGACCGCGCGCCCGCGCCCGGCGGCGATGGGGCGGGACGGCTGCTTCGAACGGACCGGCGACTTGCCGCCGGCCTTTGCAATGCCTTTGGCGACGGAGCGCTTCGACCGACGGCTGTCCGCACATCGCTTGGATGTCATGTTCGTCCTCAGCCGGATCTGCGGCATTCCCACGCCCCACGCAATCTGCGACCCCATTGTGCAAGATGTGTCTGAAAAATTTGTGTAATGCAGCACGACCCGGCCCGGCGCACGGCGGCGGCGCTGCTCAACTGCTCGTTGCTGCGGCGGGAAATTACCAAGGACATCACGAGCGGTCGCCGGCATATCGCCAAACAGGTGTCTTGGTGAGGGTTTTGGGCGGTCTTTGAGCGCACGCTCGTGGTCGGCTCAAATCCGCGCCAATGACCGTGATGGTTAGTGGCGGCTTAATGGCACTGCCATGTGGTCATGATCTTGGCCGTACCGCAGCTCTCCTTGGCTGATTTTACCGGCCGAGTCGGCTATCATCGCCGCAATGCGTCGTCGTTCGATTCCCGAATTGGTGCTGGCTACCGTGCTGCTCGTCGGCTCGGCCGCCCTCGCCTGCGCCCAGGACAAAGGCACGGTCAATCCGAAGCCGCTGCCGCCGCTCGCCAATCCGGGCGACCCGGAGCTTGCCGCGCGCGAGCTGTTCGCCCGCAGATATCTGCCCGCTGCACTGCCGCCGCGGCCGATCGGGTTTTACGCCCATGGCTGCCTCGCCGGCGGCGAGGCGCTGCCGATCACCGGCAGGACCTGGCAGGTGATGCGGCTGTCGCGCAATCGCTACTATGCCTATCCGGCGATGGTCGACCTGGTGGCACGGCTGTCGGCCAAGGCGCACAGCGACGCCGGCTGGCCGGGCATCCTGGTCGGCGACATGTCACAGCCGCGCGGCGGGCCGATGCTGACCGGCCATGCCAGCCACCAGGTCGGGCTCGACGCCGACATCTGGTTGACTCCGATGCCGAACCGGCAGCTGTCGCGGGGCGAGCGCGAAGAGATGTCGGCGGTGATGATGGTGCGGCCGGACCGGCTCGACATCGATCCCAAAGTCTGGACGCCGACGCACTGGCGCGTGATCCGCGCCGCCGCACAGGAGCCGGCGGTCGAACGCATCTTCGTCAATGCGGCGATCAAGAAGGCGCTGTGCCGTGACGCCAAAGGTGATCGCAGCTGGCTCGGCAAGGTACGGCCGATGTACGGCCACGATTACCACTTCCACATCCGTATCAAGTGCCCGCCCGGCAGCACCGGCTGCGAGTCGCAGCCGGAGCCGCCGGCCGGCGAAGGCTGCGCGCCGGCCGACCTCGCCTATTGGTTCTCCGACGCGGTGCTGCATCCGAAGCCGCCGAAAGAGCCGCCGAAGCCGAAGAAGCCGCTGACGCTGGCGGATCTTCCGACCGAATGCCGCGCCGTGCTGGCGGCGCCGGATCAGAGACCGGACTGAACTACACCCCCGACAGCGTGGTCCAGACCTTCGCCAGTTCGCGCTTCAGCTTCTGCCTGCGCGTCGGCGGCGGGGTGTCGTCTTCGTCTTCCGGCAGCCGCAGGCCGACGACGTTGACGCGGCCGCCGCCGAGGCTGCGCGCGACCAGCACGATCGAGTCCACCGGCAGCTCGGCGCCCACCGTCGGTGCGCGGTCGAGGTTGATGTCGAAGTAATCGGCCAGCGTCAGCGCTTCTTCGCCTTGCTTGACGCTGATCCCATAGGCGCCAGCGAGATCGCCCAGCGCGGTTTCGCCCGGCACCACGAAGTCGCCGAGCAGATGCGGATCCGGCGCGGCCGAGGGCGGCATGTCGACAAAAAAGCGATCAAGCGATTCGGCTTTTTCCGGCGGCGCCAGCAGATACAGATAGTCGCCGGCCGCGACCGGCTCGGCCTCTTCGGGCGTCAGGATGCGCTCGTCGCGGATCACCAGCGTCGGCTTCGACCAGGACGGGATCAGGCCGCGCTTGAGGTAGAGACTTTTGGCGCGCACCGGATAGCCGACCAACTGCTGCTCCAGCTGGCCGGGCAGGTCCAGCTCGATACGGCGCGGGCCGCGATCGGTGCGCGGCAGCGCGACGTGCAGCAGGCGGGCCGCCGGCCCCAGCGTCCAGCCCTGCAGCAGCAGCGAGATGATCACCACCACGAATGCGACGTCGAAATACAGATACGCCTTTGGCAGGGCGACCAGCATCGGGATCGAGGCCAGGAAGATCGCCACCGCGCCGCGCAAGCCGACCCAGGCGATGAACAGCCGCTCCCGCCAGTTGAAGCGGAACGGCGCAAGGCACAGGAACACCGCCGCCGGCCGCGCCACCAGCATCAGTGCCAGCGCCACCAGGATCGCCGGGCCGACGCTGATCATCAGCCGCTGCGGCGAGACCAACAGGCCGAGCAGCACGAACATCACGATCTGCGCCAGCCAGGTTGCGGCGTCGAGAAACGCCACCACCGAATTGTGCGCGCGGGTCGGCTGATTGCCGATGATCATGCCGGCCAGATACACCGCCAGAAAGCCGGAGGCGTGGGTGATCTGCGAGGCGCCGAACACCACCAGCGCCGCGGTGGTGACGAACGGCGCGTGCAATCCCTGCGGCAGTGCCACGCGGTTGAGCGCCATCACGACGGCGCGGCCGCCGACCACGCCGATCACCGTGCCGAGCGCGGCCTCGCGGATGAATTCGATGATCACATGCCAGGTCGAACTCTGGCCGCGACTGATCAGTTCGACCAGCATCAGGGTGAGAAACACCGCGAACGGATCGTTGGTGCCGGATTCCACCTCCAGCGTCGCGCCGACGCGCGGCCGCAGCCGCAGCCCCTGCGAGTGCACCAATAGAAACACCGCAGCGGCGTCGGTCGACGCCACAACGGCACCGGCGAGCAGCGCCTCGGTCCAGTTGAGGTCGAGCGCGTAGCGCGCCACCGGCGCGGTGATCACCGCCGTCACCAGCACGCCCACGGTGGCGAGCCCCATCGAGGGCGCCAGCACCGCCTTGATGCTGGAGAACCGCGTCCGCAAGCCGCCGTCGAACAGGATCAGCGCCAGCGCCACCGAGCCGACCAGATAGGTGGTGCTGAGATCGTCGAACTTCAGCCCGCCCGGCCCGGACTCTCCGGCCAGCATGCCGAGCAGCAGGAACACCAGCAGCAACGGCGCCCCGAACCGCAGCGCCAGCAGGCTCGACAGGATCCCGGCCATCACCAGAATGGCGCCGAGTAGGATCGCGATGCTGACGGTGTCGAGGGATTCCATCAACTCTGTGTAGCGGACCGCCCCGGCGCTGTCGTCCCTATCGTGGCACGAGCGCCGCGCCCGCGTCGCCCTCACCCCAACCCTCCCCCGCAAGCGGGGGAGGGAGCTCGCCGTGCTGGGGGAGAAGGCGTTTGTTTAAAACTCATCAGAAGCCCCGCGCCGCAGCGCGCCCCCTCTCCCGCTTGCGGGAGAGGGCTGGGGTGAGGGCGCCCCAGGCAGTGAGTCAGCTCCGCATCTGGCCCAAAGCACAACCGCCCGCTAAGAACAAACCCGCCATCCAGCGGGAGCCCGGCGCCGACGATGATTGATCTCACTCAGGCCTACGAGGCGCTGCTGGCGGCAGCGAGTTCGATCGGCGCGGAAGTTACCTCGCCGTGGTTCTACACCCAGCTCGGCATCATCCTCGCGGCACTCGGCGTCGGGCTCGGCGGCGGCGCGCTGATCAAGGCGCGGGTCGACATGACCCGGCTGACGATGGGCTGGCCGGCACCGCTGCGGATGTTTCTGCGCGTGGTGGTCGACAGCGCCTGGACGGCGATCTTCGCGGCGGTGGTGACCGCGATCCGGCTCATCATGCTGGAGGCGACCTGGCCGAGCCGCAGCTATCTGATCGGCGTCTCGGCCAAGCTGGCGCTGGCCTGGCTGGTGATCCGGCTGGTCACCAGCATCCTGCGCAACGCCTTCCTGATTCGTGTGGTGTCGGTGTCGGCCTGGTGCGTGGCGGCGCTCAGCATTATCGGCCAGCTGTTTCCCGTGCTCGATGCGCTGGATTCCGTTGCTATCGTGGTCGGTGATCTGCGGCTGTCGCCGCTGCTGGTGCTGAAGCTCACCGTGCTGCTGGCGGTTGCGCTGTGGCTCGCCAATATCGGCAGCAATCTGTTCGAAGGGCGCATCAAGCAGACCGCCGATCTGACGCCGTCGGTTCAGGTGCTGCTGATCAAGCTGATGCGGATCGGCCTGATGGTGGCGGCGATCGCGCTGGTGATGAGCGCGGTCGGCATCAACCTGCAGGCACTGGCGGTGTTCTCCGGCGCGGTCGGCGTCGGCATCGGCTTCGGACTGCAGAAGATTTTCGGCAATTTCATCTCGGGCGTGATCCTGCTGGCCGACAAATCGGTCAAGCCCGGCGACCTCGTCACCATCGGCGAGAATTCCGGCCGGATCAGCGCGATGAACACCCGCTACATCTCGGTCGCCGCTGGCGACGGCCGCGAATTCCTGATCCCCAACGAGGACCTGATCACCCAGAAGGTCACGAACTGGACCTACACCGACAAGAACACGCTGGTGAAGGTGGCGTTCGCCACCAATTACGACGCCGACCCGCGGCTGGTGTGCAGGCTGGCCGTCGAGGTCGCGACCGGCGTCGAGCGCGCCTCCAAGGCCAAGCCGCCGGGCTGCATTCTCACCGAGTTCACCGACACCGGCATGAAGTTCGCACTGACGTTCTGGATCGCCGAGCCGGACGGCATGGACGGCGTCAAGAGCGAGGCGATGCTCGGGCTGTGGGACGCGTTCAAGCGCGAAGGCATCCGCGTTCCCTACCCGGTGCGCGAATTGCGCGTCCGCGGCGGCGCGCTGCCGGTCGAAACCGTCGTTGAAGTGCCGCAATAGGGCGCGCCAGCCATGTCGCCGCGGGTTCGGCTTGCGTGCGCCGCCCCGATGACTAGATTGACATGAATCCTTCGTTTTCCCGAACCAGACCGGCCCGATGAGCTACGTGGACGCCTCCGACGCCGCCCTGCGCAAGACAGGGCAGATCAAATTGCACGGCGCCGCCGGCTTTGCCGGTATGCGCAAGGCCGGCCAGGTCGTGGCGCAGTGCCTCGACGAGCTGGTCGACATCGTCAAGCCGGGCGTGCCTACCTCGCGGATCGACGAGTTCGTGCGCGACTTCGCCTTCAGCCACGGCGCCTTCCCGGCGACGCTGATGTATCGCGGCTACCGCTATTCGACCTGTACCTCGATCAATCACGTGGTCTGCCACGGCATGCCGGGCGACCGGCCGCTGAAAGAAGGCGACATCGTCAATGTCGACGTCACCATGATCGTCGACGGCTGGTACGGCGATTCAAGCCGGATGTATCCGGTCGGTCCGATCGCCCGCAAGGCGGAGCGGCTGATCGACGTTACCTACGAGTCGCTGCTGCGCGGCATCGCCGCGGTGAAGCCCGGCGCTACCACCGGCGACATCGGGCATGCGATCCAGAGCTTCGTCGAACCGCAGCAGATGACCGTGGTGCGCGACTTCTGCGGCCATGGCCTCGGCCGGCTGTTTCACGACGAGCCGAACATCATCCACGTCGGCAGCCCCGGCCAGGGCGCGGTGCTGAAGCCCGGCATGTTCTTCACCATCGAGCCGATGATCAATCTCGGCAAACCCTATGTGAAGATCCTGTCCGACGGCTGGACCGCCGTGACCCGCGATCGCTCGCTGTCAGCGCAGTTCGAACATTCGATCGGCGTGACGGAAGCAGGCTGCGAGATTTTCACGCTGTCGCCGAAGGGCTTGGACAAGCCGCCGTTCGTGAGCTGACTTTAAGTCACTGCCTGGAGCCCCCTCACCCCAACCCTCTCCCGCAAGCGGGAGAGGGAGCCGGCTGCCGCCGAGGCGATGCGGTGCACTACAGTAAACGCCAAAAGCGTAATATCAAACTCTCCCCGCGCACAGCGCGCCCCCTCTCCCGCTTGCGGGAGAGGGTTGGGGTGAGGGCGACGCGAGCAGGGAGGTCGTTAGTCAGACGCAACTAGACTAGCCGCGCAGCACGCCGCCGGTCTTCTTCGTCACCTCTGCCACGATCTTCGCGCCGACGGCGTCGATCTCCGCATCGGTCATGGTCTTGTCGCGCGGCTGCAGCGTTACGGCGATCGCCACCGACTTCTTGTCGGGATCGATGCCCTTGCCCTCATAGACGTCGAACACGCCGACCGAGGTAATCAGCTTCTTGTCGACACCCTGCGCGGCGCGAACGAGGTCGGCGGCCGCCACCTTGCGCTCCACGATGAAGGCGAAGTCGCGCGACACCGGATGGAACGCCGACAGCTCCAGCGCCGGCTTGGCGCGGGTCGGACGCTGCTTGGCGTCGGGGATCTTGTCGAGGATCACCTCGAACGCCACCACCGGACCATCGGCGCCGAGCTGCTCGAGCACACGCGGATGCAGCTCGCCGAAGTAACCGAGCACATTCTGCGGCCCGATCTGGATCGCACCGGAGCGGCCCGGATGCAGCCACGCCGGCAGCTTGTTGGTAGCGATCTGCAGCCCGGCCATCGGCGCGCCGGCGGCAGCCAGCACGGCGAACGCATCGGCCTTGGCGTCGAGCGCGGTCGCCTGCGCCGAGCCCGACCAATGCCGGCCGAGCCCGGCCGACGACGCGACGCCGCGGCGCACGCCGCTCGCCGCGATGAACTGATCCTGCGGCCGGTCGCCCTTGAAAATCTGCCCGACCTCGAACAGCGCCAGATCCGGATAACCACGATCCGCATTAGCCTGCGCTGACGCAATTAGCCCCGGCAGCAGGCTCGGCCGCATATCCGAGAGGTCCGACGCGATCGGATTGGCCAGCGCCAGCTCCGGCTGGCCGCCGCCGAACAGCACCGCCGCGGGCTTGGCAATGAACGACCAGGTCACCGCCTCGGTCAGGCCGCGCGCCGCCAGCGCGCGCTTGGCGCGGCGGGTACGACTCTGGATCTGGGTCAGCACCGGCTTGCGTGGGCTCTCGCCGCGCTCGAACGGCGTCATCGGCACCTTGTCGACACCGTAGATGCGGACGATTTCCTCGACGATGTCGGCCTTGCCGTGGACGTCGCTGCGCCACGACGGCACCGCCACCTTCACCACCGCGCCCTGCCCGGCCACCATGAAGCCGAGCTGCGTCAGGATGCGGCGCGCCTCGGGGAACTGAACTTCGATGCCGGCCAGGCGCTTCACCTCGCTGAGCGGGAAATCGATGATGCGGTCGTCGCCGAACGCATTGCCGACCACCACCTTCTCCGACGGCGTGCCTCCGCAGAACTCCATCACCAGTTTGGTCGCCAAATCGAGCCCCGGCACCATGAAGGCCGGATCGACGCCGCGCTCGAAGCGATAGCGCGCATCGGTGTTGATACCGAGCTTACGACCGGTCTGCGCGATGTTGATCTCGTTCCACAGCGCGGATTCGATCAGCACGTCGGTGGTCTCGGCCGAGCAGCCGGAGGCTTCACCGCCCATAATGCCGGCGAGCGATTCGACGCCGTGCTCGTCAGCAATGACGCAGACGCCTTCGTCGAGCGTGTAGGTGCGGCCGTCGAGCGCCAGCAGCGTCTCGCCGTCCTTGGCACGGCGCACCACCAGATTGCCCTTCACCTTGGCGGCGTCGAACACGTGCAGCGGACGCGAACGGTCAAAGGTCAGGTAGTTGGTGATGTCGACCAGCGCGTTGATCGGGCGCAGCCCGATCGCAGCGAGCCGCTTTTGCAGCCATTGCGGCGACGGCCCGTTCTTGACGCCGCGGACGAGACGCAGCGCGAAGCCGGGGCAGAGCTTACTGTCTTCGACCGTGACGCTGACCGGGCACGGGAAGTCGCCCTGGATCGGCTTGACCGAGGGGTCCTTGAACTTGCCCATGCCGGCCGCGGCGAGATCGCGCGCGATGCCGGAGACGCCGGCGCAGTCCTGCCGGTTCGGCGTGAGATTAATGTCGAGCACCGGATCGCCGAGCCCGGCCCACTCCGCATACGGCTTGCCGACCGGCGCATCGGCCGGCAGCTCGATGATGCCGTCGTGATCGTCGGAGATTTCCAGCTCGGCGGCCGAGCACAGCATGCCGCGGCTCTCGACGCCGCGGATATTGCCGATGCCGAGCGTAATGTTCTTGCCCGGGATGTGGGTGCCGGGCGGCGCGAACACGGTGACGAGGCCGGCGCGCGCATTCGGCGCCCCGCACACCACCTGCACCGGCGCATTGCCGTCGCCGACATCGACGCTGCAGACCTGCAGCTTGTCGGCATTGGGATGCTTCTCGGCGCTCAGCACCTTGGCGATCACGAACGGCGCCAGCGCCTTGGCTTTGTCCTCGATGCCCTCGACCTCGAGCCCGATCATGGTGAGCTTGTCGGCCAGCGCCTCCAGCGGCTCGTCGGTGTCGAGATGATCTTTCAGCCAGGAGAGGGTGAGTTTCATGTGCTGTTACTTCCGTCTGGCCGCGCGGTGAGCGCGCCGTGCTGAATAGTCGAAGCCGTGCCCGCGTCGCCCTCACCCCACCCCTCTCCCGCAAGCGGGAGAGGGAGTCGGCCGTGCCGAATGGAGGGGCTGCGGGTCATACGGTTAGTCCGAATTGTCCGGTGTAGGCCGCGGCTTGGCCGCGCGCGCGGCGCGCTCCCTCTCCCGCTTGCGGGAGAGGGTTGGGGTGAGGGCCCTTGCGGCAAGCTCGGTCGCAATGCTCTGCAACACGCCGTCGCGATTGCTCATCACCTCGGCGTTGCTGAAGCGGATCAGCCGAAACCCGCGAGCTTCGATCGCCGCCGTCCGCGCCGCATCCGCGCGTTCGGCGTCATCCGAAAAATGCTGCCCGCCGTCGATCTCGACCACCAGCTTTTTCGCGTGACAGGCGAAGTCGGCGATGAACGGCCCGATCGGCACCTGGCGCTTGAACGAAAACCCATCAAGCTGCTTGTCGCGCAGCGCCGACCACATCAGCCGCTCGGCGTCGGTCGATGTCTTGCGTAGTTCGCGCGCATGGCGGCGCTGGCCCGGAGAGATGTTCCAGCCTGGCCGCTTCGGATCGTCCATCGCAAGCTCCGTGTCCGCCTCGCCCTCACCCCGACCCTCTCCCGCAAGCGGGAGAGGGAGCGCGCTGTGCGGCGGTGTGAGGTCTTCAATCATCTCGACGACTAATCATATCAATCACTGACGCCCGCGTTCAGGCAATGAGGTCCCGCAAGCGCGGCCGGGCTCCCTCTCCCGCTTGCGGGAGAGGGCTGGGGTGAGGGCGACGCTTGTCGCAGCATCCGCGTCCAGCCCGCCCCACACGGCGGCGCGGGCAACGCTCACGAACTTAATCCACCTGCCAGCGTCGGGACGTCCAGCGGCTTGAAGCCGTAGTGGCTCAGCCACCTTGCGTCGGCTTCGAACAGCTGGCGCAGGTCGCTCATGCCGTATTTCAGCATGGCGATGCGGTCGATGCCCATGCCCCAGGCGAAGCCTTGGTACACGTCGGGATCGAGCCCGCAGGCGGTGAGCACGTTGGCATGCACCATGCCGCAGCCGAGAATCTCCAGCCAGTCCTCGCCCTCGCCAAAGCGGATCTCGTCCTTGCCGCGGCGGCACTGGATGTCGACTTCCAGCGACGGCTCGGTGAACGGGAAGAACGACGGCCTAAACCGCATATTGACGTTGTCGACCTCGAAGAACGCCTTGCAGAACTCGTGCAGGATCCACTTCAGGTGGCCGAGATGGCTGCCCTTGTCGATGACGAGCCCCTCAACCTGATGAAACATCGGCGTGTGGGTCTGGTCCGAGTCGCTGCGATAGGTGCGGCCCGGACAGATCACGCGGATCGGCGGCTTCTGGCTCAGCATGGTGCGGACCTGCACCGGCGAGGTGTGAGTCCGCAGCAGCAGGCGCGAGCCGTCTTCCTTCGGATTGAAGTAGAAGGTGTCGTGCATCTCGCGGGCCGGATGGCCCTCGGGGAAATTCAGCTTGGTGAAGTTGTAGTCGTCGGTCTCGATATCCGGACCCTCAGCCACCGCAAAACCCATGTCGGCGAAGATCGTGGTGACTTCGTCCCACACCTGGCTGAGCGGATGAATGCGGCCGGCCTCGGCCAGCGGCTCGCGCAGCGGCAGCGTGACGTCGATGGTCTCGGCCGCGAGCCGCGCATCGAGCGCGGCGGCCTTGAGCACGTCGCGGCGCGCGGTCAGCGCCGCATTGATCGCGTCCTTGGCGAGATTGATGGCCGCGCCTTCGGTCTTGCGCTGCTCGGGATCCATCTTGCCGAGCGTCGCAAGCAGCGCCGAGACGGAGCCCTTCTTGCCGAGCGCCGCGACACGCACGGCTTCGAGTGCAGCTTCGTCGGAGGCGGCGGCGATGTCGGCGAGGATCTGGGATTGCAGAGTCGAAAGGTCGGACATGGCGATCCTTTAAGAGGATGCTGACCCGGCCCCTCGTCCGTCATGCCCGGGCTTGTCCCGGGCATCCACGCCGTGCGGCATGGCCAACAGAGAAGACGTGGATGGCCGGGACAAGCCCGGTCATGACGAATTCAACACGTACACAGATGGCGCGACCGGGGACGCCTGCTGTGAGAAGCGCTTCAGGCCGCGAACGCGGCCTTTGCTGCCTCAGGCCGCCAGCGCGGCCTTGGCCTTCTCGGCGATCGCCTGGAACGCCGCCGGTTCGGTGATCGCGAGGTCGGACAGCACCTTGCGGTCGACGACGATGCCGGACTTCGACAGGCCGTTGATGAACACGCTGTAGGTCATGCCGAACGGACGCACCGCGGCGTTGATGCGCTGGATCCACAGCGCGCGGAACGTCCGCTTCTTGCGCTTGCGATCGCGGAACGCATACTGGCCGGCCTTGTCGACCGCGGCCTTGGCGGCGCGGATCGTATTCTTGCGGCGACCACGGAAACCCTTGGCGGCCTTGTAGACTTTCTTATGCTTGGCGTGAGCCGTCACACCGCGTTTGACGCGAGCCATGACTGATCTCCTTCATCTGAATTGGGTTTTGATAGCCGCGCGGACGCGGCCCGATGATGAGGTTGCCGCGCGCATGCGCGGCCAGAACGGTCAGGCGTTCGGCAAGAAGTACTTCTTGATGTTGTCGCCGTCGGTCTTGAAGATCACGCGGGTGCCGCGAAGCTGACGGATCTGCTTCTTGGTGCGCTTGATCATGCCGTGGCGCTTGCCGCTCTGGGCGGCCATCACCTTGCCGGTGGCAGTAACTTTGAAGCGCTTTTTGGCGCCCGATTTGGTCTTCAGCTTGGGCATTTGGCTCTCCTCAGGCCACGCGCAAATAGCGCCCGAAGGCGCTGCGGCGGCGAACATGCTCGTTAGAGCGTTGAAAATGCGCGACTTTTCTCGTTCGAGACAGTCCCGCAGGGCTCACCGCCACGGCAGCCCTTGATCAGCCGGGCGATGAAGGCTGGGCTTATGACAGAGCGCAGCCGAATTGGCAACGCCAAACGGCATCCGGTCCGGAGCTGACCCGGCACCGCTCGCCGGATGAATTTTCAGTCGCGGTCGACCCTGACCGCTTCTATCCCCGTCGCATCGTCGTGACATCGTGCACGCGGTCGCCGCAGCCGAACGGCGCCCCACGACCAGATCTGGAGACCGACATGGCCCCGCACCGTCCGCAACCTTCGCGCTCCCGTTCCGGCTTCGCTCGCTTCAGCCTGCTGGCAGCGGCCGGCCTGCTGGCGCTGACGGCCTCGGACGCCGAAGCCGCCCGGCGCCGCGCGGCCAATTTCGACGGCACCTGGAACGTGGTGTTCGCCACCCGCGGCGGCAATTGCAGCCCGACCTACAGCGCCCCGTTCGCCGTCCAGGGCCGCCGTGTCGCCTCGGCCGGCGGCGGCAAGGTGACGGGCGGCATCACCGGCGGCGGCAATGTCGCGGTGCGGATCTCGGTCGGCGCCTCGGTCGCCACCGGCCGCGGCCGTCTTGCCGGCACCACCGGCTCCGGCACCTGGAGCGGCCTGATCCAGGGCGACCGCTGTCACGGCGTCTGGCAGGCGACGCGGGGGTAGGTCGTTTCGTTTCCGGCGCGAGCACATCGCCTGCGTCGCCCTCACCCCAGCCCTCTCCCGCAAGCGGGAGAGGGAGCCTGCAGCGGTCGGGGAGAGGGAGTGCGTCTCCCCCCGCACGGCGCGCCCCCTCCCCCGCTTGCGGGGGAGGGTTGGGGTGAGGGCGCCCCAGGCACTGATTGGCCCCCACGCAAACAAAGAAAATGGCCCGTCAGCTCACACTGACGGGCCACACGCGTGCTCAAATCGGAAACAGCTGCGGCTCAGCGCGGTGCCAGCACCATGACCACCTGGCGGCCTTCGAAGCGGGCGTCCTGCTCGACCTTGGCGATCTCGGCGACGTCGGCCTTCACCTTGTCCAGCAGCTTGGTGCCGATGTCCTGGTGGGCCATCTCGCGTCCGCGATAGCGCAAAGTGATCTTCACCTTGTCGCCTTCCTCGAAGAAGCGCTGCATCGCCTTCATCTTCACGTCGTAGTCGTGGTCGTCGATCATCGGGCGGAGCTTGATCTCCTTGATCTCGACGATCTTCTGCTTCTTGCGCGCCTCGGCGGCCTTCTTCTGGGCCGAGTACTTGAACTTGCCGTAGTCCATGATCTTGCAGACCGGCGGACTGACGTTCGGCGAAATCTCGACCAGATCCATGCCGGCTTCCATCGCCATCTTGATCGCGACGATGGTCTCGACCTTGCCACGGTTCGCACCGTCCTGGTCGATCAGCTGAATCTCGTGGTTGCGAATTTCATCGTTGGTGCGCGGCCCATCCTTGGCAACGGGGGGCGGGGCTCTGTTGGGACGGCGAATGGTGGCTTCTCCAATATTGTGAACGTTGGTGGCGGACGATCGATCGGGGCCTCACACAGCGGCATATACCAACTGCGCCGATCCGATCACGCTCCATATAGGTTACAGCGCAGCCGGACGCAAAATTGACCGCGGGCTCAACACCGCAGCCATGCCCTTTTCCAATCGCGGTGCAGTGTGACGGAAGAAGCCCCGGCCGGCAAGCCAACTTCCGCCTAACCGGGCGAAACAGGTGCCGCTGCGCGTCTTTTCCGTCACGCCGCGACCGCACCGCCCTCGATTGACGGCGCGGCTGCACGTACTGCAAAGCAATTCCGCAGCGAGGCACTTGATCCATGACAAATCACCAGACCGCCGCCGATCCTTGTTTCCTCACCGTCGGCGAAGGCCCGGACCAGCGCCGGGTCGCCGTCCGCGCCAGGCCGGGCACGTCGCCGGCGTTGTTCTGGCTTGGCGGCTTCAACTCCGACATGACCGGCACCAAGGCGGTGGCGCTGGACCAATGTGCCGCCGAACGCGGCCGCGCCTGCGTCCGGTTCGATTATTCCGGCCATGGCGAATCCTCGGGCGCCTTCGCCGACGGCACCATCGGCCGCTGGCTCGAAGATGCGCTGGCGGTGTTCGATCGCTTCGCCGAGGGGCCGCAGGTGGTGATCGGCTCGTCGATGGGCGGCTGGATGGCTCTGCTGCTGGCGCGCGAACTGATCCGCCGCGACGCCGGCCCGGCCTCGCTCACCGGAATGGTGCTGATCGCACCGGCGCCGGACTTCACCGAAGCGCTGATGTGGAAGGGCTTTTCGGCCGAGATCCGGCGGCAGATCGAGACCGAAGGGGTGTGGATGCGGCCGTCGGACTACGGCGCCCCTTATCCGATCACGCGGGCGCTGATCGAGGACGGCCGCAACCATTTGCTGCTCGGCGGCGCGATCTCGACCGGCTGCCCGGTCCGCATCCTGCAGGGCAAGCAGGACCCCGACGTGCCCTGGACCCACGCCTTCGCGCTCACCGAGCACCTGCCCTGCGAAGACGTCGTGCTGACCCTAATCCAGGACGGCGACCACCGCCTGTCGCGCCCGCAGGACATCGCTAGGATGCTGGCGGCAGTGGAGGAGTTCGGGTGAACCAAACCCTCTCCCCTTGTGGGAGAGGGTGGCGAGCGCAGCGAACCGGGTGAGGGGTCGACCCGAGCACAGCACCCGCCGCTCCCCCCCTCATCCGGCACGGACTGCGTCCGCGCCACCTTCTCCCACGAGGGGAGAAGGAAGAGCGCCCGCCCACTCCTCCCGCACACTCTCATCCACTTCACCGCCGAGATGCCCGTCACGCAGCGCCGCGAACTGATCACCCGCAACCAACCGCCCGAGCGCCCACACCGCCGCGCCGCGCACCGCCGGGTCGGCATCGCCGAGCAGACGCTCGGCCTCCGCCGCCAGCCTTGCATCGCCCGAATTGCCGATTGCGATCAGCACGTTGCGGACGAAGCGGTCGCGGCCGATACGCTTGACCGGGGACTTGCTGAACAGCGCCCGAAACGCCGCGTCGTCGAGACGAACTAATTCGGCCAGCGCCGGCGCCCGCTGCGCCTCGCGCGACGCCAGCTTGGCCTCGCGGCCGGCCTGCGCGAACTTGTTCCAGGGACACACCGCGAGGCAGTCGTCGCAACCGTAAATACGGTTACCCAGGCGTTGACGGAATTCGTGCGGGATCGGGCCTTTGTGCTCGATGGTGAGATACGAGATGCAGCGCCGCGCATCGAGCCGGTACGGCGCCGGAAACGCCGCGGTCGGGCAGGCATCGAGACAGTTGCGGCACGAGCCGCAGTGATCGCGCTCCGCGTCGTCGCGCGGCAGCTCGAGCGTGGTGAAGATCGCGCCGAGAAACAGCCAGGAGCCGAATTCGCGCGACACCAGATTGCTGTGCTTGCCCTGCCAGCCGATCCCAGCGGCGTGCGCCAGCGGCTTCTCCATCACCGCGGCAGTGTCGACGAACACTTTGACCTCGCCGCCGGCGGCTGCAATCAGCCAGCGGGCGAGCTGCTTCAGCCGCGCCTTGATCACGTCGTGATAATCGTCGCCCTGCGCATAGACCGAGATCGCGCCGCGGTCGGTGGCGGCCGTCAGCGCCAGCGGATCGGTCGACGGTCCGTAATTGACGCTGAGCATGATCACCGAGCGCACCTCGCTCCACATCACCCGCGGATCGGCGCGGCGCTCCGGCCGGTCGGCCAGCCATGCCATCTGCCCATGGTAATCAGAAGCGAGGTACTCGCGCAGACGTCCGAGCGCCTCCGGGATCGCGTCCGGCGCGCACACACCGATAGCGCCGAAGCCGAGCGCGCGCGCCTGCGCGGCCAGTTCCGTCTTCAGTTTGCCGTAAGAAGTTTCGGCCGGGTCCGGCGCCGGGTCGGCGGCGCTCAGAAGTCGAGATCCACGTAGGTCCGCGACGCCGGCACGCCCGCGAGCCACTCGCTCAGCAGCGGACGGAACGACGGCCGCGACTTGATCCGCGCATACCAGGCTTTGGCGGCTTCGTCCTCGATCCATGGCACGTCGCCCAGATAATCGATCGCCGACAGATGCGCCGCGGCGGCGAGGTCGGCATAAGTCATCCGATCGCCGGCCAGAAAGTTCCGCGTCCGCGCCAGCCAGCCGATATAGGCCAGATGATAGCGCACATTGGCGGTGGCGGCGCGGATCACGTCCATCGCCGGCGGGCCGCCGCCGTCCTCTTCGCTCATGAAGCGCTTGTAGATCCGTTCGGTTACCAGCGGTCCGCTGGCTTCTTCAAAGAACTTGTCGTTGAACCAGTCCATCAGTCGGCGCACTTCGATCCGCTCGGCAATCGATTGCGGTAGCAACCGGCGATCGCCGAAGCCGGCGCCATGCGTCTCATCGAGAAACTCGGCGATCACCCCGGCGCCCGGAACCGGCGGCTGCCCCTCGGCGATCAGCACCGGGGTGGTGCCGGCCGGATTCAGCGCCAGGAACGCCGTGCGCCGCTCCCACGGCCGCTCTTCAACCAGCCGCAGATCGAGACCGTGTTCACCGAGCGCAAGCCGCACGAATCGGGATTGCGGGCAGAACGGGTGGTGAAACAGGGTGTACATGGCGACCTTGATAGTTACGCGGGCTTAACAAATTGTGGCCGACAATCGGCAGTCGTGATCCCGGCGCGGCCCGCGGGAGGCGCCAAACTACTGAAGTGCAGCGCGCTGGCAAGGCGCCTTTTGGCAAGGCAGCTCCGGCACATTTTTGACATTGCGGCCCGCTAACGAATGCGCGACAAGGTTCCGCCTCTCCGAGACTGATCCCCCTCCCAGCGGACTACCCCATGCTTTCCGATATCATCAGGGCCGTCATTCTCGGCATCGTCGAGGGTGTGACCGAGTTCCTGCCGGTGTCCTCGACCGGCCATCTGCTGCTCGTCGGGCGTTTCTTCAACCTCGGCGAAGGCAACTTCTGGAAGACTTTCGACGTTCTGATCCAGCTCGGCGCCATCCTGGCGATCCTGGCGATCTATTTCGCCAAATTGTGGCGGATCGCGCTCGGGATGTTTTCCGATCCGGCGGCGCAACGCTTCGTCATCGGCGTGCTGGTGGCGTTTCTGCCGGCCGCCGTGATCGGCGCCGCCGCGGGCTCCTACATCAAGGCCTATCTGTTCAACCCGTGGGTGGTGTGTTTCTCGCTGATCGTCGGCGGCGCCATCCTGCTGTGGGTCGATCAGCTCGACCTTGAGCCGCAGCACCACGACGCCACAGCGTTTCCGCTGAAGATGTATTTCTACATCGGCTGCGCGCAGTGCGTGGCGATGATCCCCGGCGTGTCGCGGTCGGGCGCCAGCATCGTGGCGGCGATGCTGTTCGGCGCCGACAAGCGATCGGCCGCGGAGTTCTCATTCTTCCTGGCGATCCCCACCATGGTGGGCGCGTTCGTGTACGACTTCTACAAGAACCGCGGCGACCTGACGACCGATCACCTCACCATCGTGGCGATCGGCTTCGTGGTGTCGTTCATCACCGCGATCATCGTGGTGAAGACGTTCCTGGGTTATGTCACCCGGCACGGCTTCGAACTGTTCGCCTGGTGGCGCGTCGTGGTCGGCACGCTGGGACTGATCGCGCTGGCGATGGGCCGCTGATCAACGCAATGCCATCGCCGCGCCACGCCGCGATGGCGCGCGCTGCTCAGGCGTTCTTGCGCGCGAACTGTCCGGTCGCCCGGAAGCGCCACAGATAGGACGGCACGATCGCCTGCATCGAGTCCGGCGTGATGCCGAGGCCCTGCAGTGTCATGCCAGCGCTGCTCGCGGCTTCCGACACGATATTGTCGACCTTCAGCAGCGCGACCTGATCGGGCGTCAGCTTGAAGTCGCCCGGCGCAAACTGCAGCAACGCCGCCTGCAGGCTGGCGAGCCCGAACGGCAACGGCAGCAGCCACCGCCTGCGATCGACGGTGTCGAGAATCAGCTGGACGATCTCCCGCATCGTCATCTGCTCGGGGCCGCCGAGCTCGTAAACTGCGCCCGGCTTGGTGTGCCCGTCAACCGCTTCGGCCACGGCGCTCGCGACATCGCCGACATAGACCGGCTGCAGCTTGGTGTCGGCGCCGACCAGAGGCAGCACCGGGGAGATCCGCGCCAGCGCTGCGAAGCGGTTCGTGAAAGAATCCTCGGGACCGAACACGACCGAGGGGCGCAGGATCGTGGCCTGCGGAACGGCTGCCAGCACCGCCTGCTCGCCGGCCGCCTTCGAGCGCGCATAGCGCGACGACGAATTGGCGTCGGCGCCGATCGCCGAGACGTGCACCATCCGGGCGTCGACCGCCGCGGCCGCATCGGCGACCGCCGCGGCGCCGCCCGCCTGCACCGCGTCGAACGTCTGCGCGCCGCCCTCGGCGAGAATGCCGACCAGATTGATCGCGACGTGGGCGCCGCGCATCGCCGCCGCCACCGACTCGGGGTAACGCAGATTGGCCTGCACGGCGTGGATCTGCCCGACCCGGCCGAGCGGCTGCAGATGCCCCGCAAGCTCCGGACGCCGCACCGCCACCCTGATTCGGTAGTCCCGCCGGGCCAGCGCGCTGACCACATGGCGGCCGAGGAAGCCCGAACCGCCGAAAACCGTGACGAGGGTGTCGATATTGGAGTGCATGCGGGTTTGATCCTGGTGCGGAAAGACGGACCGGAAAGCTCCGGCAATCGCCGATATTCTGGCGGTTTCGCGTTAAGCCATCAACCTTTCGCTGTACAGCGGAATTGGCAGCGCAAAGCAATTTGACATTTGCGTATCGTATCCCTATCAACCCGCCCGGGCCCAGGTGGCGGAATTGGTAGACGCGCTGGTTTCAGGTACCAGTGGGTAACACCGTGGAGGTTCGAGTCCTCTCCTGGGCACCATTGCCCTGCCCGCACGCTGCGCCCCTTCATCATTGGTGTTTTCATCTTTGCTTCGCGGCTCGCCACTTGCTGGCTCGAGCGCTAGGTTGAGCGGCGATTCGGGGCCGACGCCTCGCCTTCCAATGAACGGTTTGCCACCATGACCATCCGCCTGCATCGCGGCGATCTGCCGGATCTTTCGCGCTATACGAGTTCGGTGGCGATCGACACCGAGACGATGGGGCTACATCCGCATCGCGATCGGCTGTGCGTGGTGCAGCTGTCGAGTGGCGACGGCAGCGCCGATGTGGTGCAGATCCCCCGCGGCCACAGCGACGCGCCGAATCTGAAGCGGCTGCTGGCCGACCCCGGCATCGTCAAGATCTTCCATTTCGCGCGATTTGATCTCGCCGCGCTGTACAACGGGCTCGGCGTGATGCCGCAGCCGGTGTATTGCACAAAGATCGCCTCGCGGCTGTCGCGCACCTACACCGACCGCCACGGGCTGAAGGATCTGGTCCGCGAGCTGCTCGGCGTCGATCTGTCAAAGCAGCAGCAATCCAGCGACTGGGGCGCCGAGACGCTGAGCGACGCCCAGCTGGCCTATGCGGCGTCCGACGTGCTGCATCTGCATGCACTGCGCGACAAGCTCGATCTGATGCTGGCGCGCGAGAACCGTACCGGGCTGGCGACGGCCTGCTTCGACTTCCTGCCGCACCGCGCCCGGCTCGATCTCGAAGGCTGGAGCGAAGAAGACATCTTCGCGCATTCCTAGATTCACATGATTTTGGGGGCGGAATCGCCCCGTTTCGGTCATACTCGTCGTCCTGATGGGCTTGTGAACGGCTCGGCTCCCGGGTCCCCTCGCCTGTCGCGATGATTGCGACTATCTGGGGTTGCTCCTCCGTGCCGGATTGCTGCCGGCCGGTCCCCGATCCGGAGCAGGAGATTGGAAACGGCAAGGTGCGCGACCGGCTGCTGAAGCTGGTCCCGGCCTCACGCGGGAGCGGCGGTGGCTTCGGTTCAGGCGGCGACCTATCGGACCGGGATGGAGGCGCGTTTCGCAGCGGCGGCGCGGCATAGCCGGCTGGTGCGGACGCTGCGCGTCGCGGTGCCGCTGGTGGTGGCGCTGTCGCTCGCCGCGATCGTCGCCATCTCGGTGTTCAACCCGTTCCGCATGCTGGCGAAATTGCCGCTCGACGTCGGCGACCTGGTGGTCTCCGGCACCAAGATCACGATGGAGTCGCCGCATCTCGCCGGCTTCACCAATGACGGCCGGCCCTACGAGATGTGGGCGCGCTCGGCGACCCAGGATCTCACCAGCGCCGACCATGTCGACCTGCACACGCTGCGCGCCAAGGTGGTCAACGACGATGAATCGACGGTGACGATCGAAGCTCGCGACGGCAAGTTCAACACCAAGGCGCAGATGCTGAACCTGCAGAAGGACGTCTATCTGCGCACCTCGACCGGCAGCGAAGCCTGGATGACCCAGGCCGACGTTGATATGGGCAAGGGCAACGTGTCGTCGGACGAGCCGGTCGACGTCAAATGGCTCGGCGGCAAATTGCGCGGCCAACGCCTGCGGCTGACCGACAAGGGCGACGTGATCCGGTTCGAGGGTGGGGTTGTGATGAACCTGGACAACGCAGCAGCACCGGCCGCTCCGGAGCAGGCGGAAGCCGAGCCGGCGCCCGCCCCCGCACCGCGTGCCGAGCAGCCGGCGAAAGCCAAGTCCGCTCCCCGCCAACGTGAAGTGACCCGTCCATGACCGCAGCCCGTTTCTGTCCCGCCCGCCGCATGCTGCGCGCGATCATCGGCGCCGCGTTGCTGGCCGCCGCAACCAGCAGTGTCGCCTCGGCGCAGAGCGCCGTGCAGGGCGTACCCAACGCCATGCAGGGCTTTTCGCAGAATCGCGACCAGCCGATCCAGATCGAATCCGATACGCTCGAAGTGCGCGACAAGAAAAAAGAGGCGACCTTCGCCGGCAGCGTCAAGGTGGTGCAGGGCGACACCACCATGACGTCGAAGACCCTCGTGGTGTTCTACGATCAGGACCAGGACGCTGGCGGCGCCAAGCAGACCAAGCGCAAGTCGATGCCGGCTGCCACACCCGGCCCCGGCGGCACCTCGTCGATTCGCAAGCTCGAGGCTAAGGGCAACGTGGTGGTCACCCAGAAGGACCAGGTCGTCACTGGCGACAGCGCGGTGTTCGATACCAGGACCAATCTGGTGACCATGCTCGGCAACGTGGTGCTGACCCAGGCCAAGAACGTGGTCCGCGGCGACCGGCTGCTGGTCGACATGACCACCGGCGTATCACGGGTGGAGTCCAACACCGGCCGGGTCCAAGGCCTGTTTCAATCCTCCGGCAATGGCGGAAACGGCAACCCGCTCGGCATCGGAACGCCGGCCAGCGGCCAGAAAAAATGATGGCGCAATGGCGCCGGCCTCTGGAACAGCGCAGTGCGAAAACTGATCGGTAACGGAATGGTGGATCTTCTCGGCAAATTCCGGCGGAAGGACCCAAAACGGGCGGGCTTCGCACAATCGCGCCCGGACATCACCGCATTGGAGAACGAGGTTGGAGAGATGCTGGCGGCGTCGGTGCGCGATGCGCCGGTCGCTCGCACCGCCGGCCGGGAGGCGCCGCTCGCCCCGACACCGGCCCCGCAGCGGTCGCGCCGACCGGCCCCGACGCAGGAGCGCGTGGCTCATGCCGGCTATCTGGCGGTCCACAGCATCGAGAAGAGCTTTGGCACCCGCAAGATCGTCCGCGGCGTCAGCATCTATGTACGGCGCGGCGAGGCCGTCGGCCTGCTCGGCCCGAACGGCGCCGGCAAGACCACCGTGTTCTACATGATCACCGGCCTGATCAAGGCCGACCGCGGCGCGATCGAGCTCGACGGCCACGACGTCACAAGGCTGCCGATGTATCAGCGCGCCCGGCTCGGCATCGGCTATCTGCCGCAGGAGGCGTCGATCTTTCGCGGCCTGAATGTCGAGCAGAACATCATGGCGGTGCTCGAGGCGGTCGAGCCGGACAAGCGCAAGCGCGAGGCCGAACTCGACAATCTGCTGCAGGAGTTCAATATTGAACGGCTGCGCAAGTCGCCGTCGATCGCGCTGTCGGGCGGCGAACGCCGCCGCGTCGAAATCGCGCGCGCGCTGGCGAGCCGGCCGAACTACATGCTGCTCGACGAACCGTTCGCCGGCATCGATCCGATCGCGGTCGGCGACATCCAGGATCTGGTGCGTCACCTCACCAATCGCGGTATTGGCGTACTAATTACCGACCACAACGTCCGTGAGACACTTGGTCTCACCGACCGCGCCTACATCGTTTATGCGGGTGAAATCCTGACCGAGGGCACGCCGGAAGAGATCGTCAATAACCCGGACGTCCGCCGCCTTTACCTTGGCGAAGAATTCCGCCTGTAATCGGTTGCAGTCTGGACGCGGGCGCGGCATGCTCGATTGCCTTGCTCCCGCCGTCCAACTAATCGGATGAGCCGCCTACTCCAAATTTCCAATTCGTCAAGGCGTGTACATCAGCCCAGGAAAGGCGTAAGCAAGAAACGGACCAACTTGGATCGTTCTTGCCGCCATGGCACTCACTCAACGCCTCGAGTTCCGACAGTCGCAGTCGCTGGTGATGACGCCGCAGCTGATGCAGGCGATCAAGCTGCTGCAGCTGTCCAATCTTGATCTCGCGACGTTCGTCGAAGACGAGCTCGAAAAGAACCCGCTGCTCGATCGCGCGACCGACACGCCGGAGGCTCCGGTCGCGGGCGAGGCGATGGAGCGCGGCGATGGCAGCGGTGACGAATTCGGTGGAGGTGAGAGCGGCAGCGAGGGCAGCGACTACGCCGCCAGCGACTCGTTCGAGCCCGGCGCCGAAGAATGGATGCAGCGCGACCTCGGCAGCCGCAGCGACATCGAGCAGACGCTCGACACCGGCATGGAGAACGTCTTTCCCGAGGAGCCTGCCGAAGCTGCGGCACGCGCCGCGCAGGACGTCGCGCCGGCGTCCTACACCGAATGGGGCGGCGGCGCTTCCAGCGACGAGGGCTACAATCTCGAAGCCTTCGTGGCGGCCGAGAGTTCGCTGGCCGATCATCTGGCCGAGCAACTCGCGGTGGCGTTGACGGGTCCGTCGCAGCGCATGATCGGCCAATATTTGATCGATCTGGTCGACGACGCCGGCTATCTGCCGGCTGATCTCGGCGACGCCGCCGAGCGGCTCGGCACCACGCCGGCCGAGGTGGAAGCCGTGGTCGCCGTGCTGCAGACCTTCGATCCGCCCGGCATCTGCGCGCGCTCGCTGGCCGAGTGCCTGGCGATCCAGCTGCGCGAACTCGACCGCTACGATCCGGCCATGCAGGCGCTGATCGAGCATCTCGATCTGCTCGCCAGGCGTGACATCGCCGGCCTGCGCAAGATCTGCGGCGTCGACGACGAGGACCTCGCCGACATGATCGGCGAGATCCGGCATCTCGACCCCAAGCCCGGCCTGAAGTTCGGCACCTCGCGGGTGCAGACTGTCGTGCCCGACGTCTTCGTCCGTCCCGGCCCCGATGGCGGCTGGCTGGTCGAACTCAACAGCGACACGCTGCCGAAGGTGCTGGTCAATCAGTCGTACTACTCGGAGCTGTCGAAGACGATCCGCAAGGACGGCGACAAATCATATTTCTCCGACTGCCTGCAGAACGCCACCTGGCTGGTCCGCGCGCTGGATCAGCGCGCCCGGACCATCCTCAAGGTCGCGACCGAGATCGTGCGCCAGCAGGACGGCTTCTTCACCCACGGCGTCGCACATCTGCGACCGCTGAATCTCAAGGCCGTCGCCGACGCGATCCAGATGCACGAATCAACCGTGTCACGCGTCACCGCCAACAAGTACATGGCGACCAACCGCGGTACTTTTGAGCTTAAGTACTTCTTTACCGCATCGATTGCATCCGCCGACGGCGGCGAGGCGCATTCGGCCGAGGCGGTGCGTCATCACATTCGGCAATTGATCGATGGCGAAGAGCCGTCGGCGATTCTTTCCGACGACACCATCGTCGAAAAGCTGCGCGAAGCCGGCATCGATATCGCCCGCCGCACGGTGGCGAAATATCGCGAGGCGATGCGCATTCCCTCCTCCGTGCAACGGCGCCGCGACAAGCAGAGCGTCCTCGGCTCGGCCCTGTCGGCGGCGGATCGCTCCCGCGACACCGCCCCGGCTTGATTACGCCGCTGCTCGGACTACTGTCAGTACCCCAAAGACAAACGAGGCATCCCATGACCATCCGGGTCTCCGGCAAAAGCATCAGCGTCGGCGAAGCCCTGCGCGGCCGTGTCAGCGAACGCACCGAAGAGGTGCTGCGCAAATATTTCGACGGCAATTACTCGGGCCATATCACGCTGAGCAAAGACGGCTTCGGATTCCGCACCGACTGTGCGCTGCACCTTGATTCCGGCATCACGCTGGAAGCCGAATCGAACGCGGCAGACGCCTATGCGAGCGCCGACCAGGCCCTGCTGCAGATCGAGAAGCGGCTGCGCCGCTACAAGAGCCGGCTGAAGGATCGCTCCGCCCGCAAGGCGCATGCCGAGGCTGCGGCCATCGCCGAGCTCGGCACCGCAGCGGTCGACGCGACGAGCTACGTCATCGAGGCGCCCGGCGACGAGGAACACGCCGAAGACGCCTACAACCCGGTGATCATCGCCGAAGCCACCACTGCGATGAAGCGGCTGTCGGTGAGCGAGGCGGTGGTTGAACTCGACCTGACCGGCGCGCCGGTGCTGGTGTTCCTGCACGGCGGTTCGGGCCGTGTGAACATCATCTATCGCCGCGCCGACGGCAATATCGGCTGGATCGATCCGCCGACGGTGAACACGGCCGCCTGACGAGGGCTGCAGTCATGCCGTCTTGTTCGGGCAAGCGAGACGGCCATTGACGCCCGGCGGCGGCTCTGCCTATGGTCCGCCGCCTTCCGTGCCGGTGCCGGAAGCGCCGGACTTTGCCGCCGCTGGCGGACATGATAGATTAGCTAGGCCGATGAATTGATGAAGATTTTCGAGCTCATGGAGCTAGGCGGATCTTCTCGATCAGGCTCGACGCAGACTGCCTCTGCCCTGTTTAACCAGCACCGCACAGCATATCCTCGGAACGCCGCATGACGATTACCGATCTGGTCGCGCCCGAGGCCGTTATCCCGGCGTTGAAGGTTATCAGCAAGAAGCAAGCGCTGCAGGAGCTCGCGGCACGCGCTGCGGAACTGTCCGGGCAGAATGAGCGGTCGATCTTCGAGGTTCTGTTGCAACGCGAGAAGCTCGGCACCACTGCGGTCGGCTATGGCGTGGCGATACCTCACGGCAAGCTGCCGAAGCTGGACAAGCTGTTCGGCTTGTTTGCACGGTTGGAACGTCCGATCGATTTCGAGGCGATGGACGGTCAGCCGGTCGACCTGATTTTCCTGCTGCTCGCGCCGGAAGGCGCCGGCGCCGATCACCTGAAAGCTCTCGCACGAATCGCTCGCTTGCTACGCGACCAGGACGTCGCCAAGAAACTACGCGCCTCGCGCGATGCGCAGGCGATCTACTCGGTGCTGGCATTGCCGCCGGCAACCGCAGCGTAGCTCGGAGCCGCGAGCTTCATTTTCGTCGGTGATGATTCAAAATCGCGAGCGACAGCTCACAGGGCGTCACGCGGGAATTGCGCGCAACGCAGATACGCGGAGTCCGTCTCCGGACACCGCGCCTGCATGGTAGCTCTGGATCGTTCTGGCGATCAGTGCACGCTCACCGCTTGGAGCTCCTGGCTCCAGGCATTGGCAACCGCGGCTTCACGGCTGTCGGTCAGCATGATCGGCGTGCCGTCGGCGGAATGCAGCGCGAACAGCTTCAGGCCGGGCGCAATCTGCGGCGCCTGCGGGAAGAGGCCGGGCACGTCCTCGGAGCGGATCTGCTTCACATAGGCGATGTGACCCTCGCCCAGATGCGCCAACGCTTCCGGCGTGACGCGGACATTGTCGTGCGTTGTTGTACCCAAGTCAGTCATGGTCTCGACTCCTGTTAGAGACTAAGCGGTCGAGTCCGCTACTCGTTCCATTATTCGTGTTCGGTGATGGCAATTGTCTTAATCACCCGCTCAGGCTCAGGCCGGACCAGATCGATCGACAACAACCCGTTTTTCAGATCCGCACCCAGCACTTGCATCCCCTCCGCCAGCACGAATGTGCGCTGGAAGTGGCGCGCGGCGATGCCGCGGTGGATGTATTGCCGGGCCTTGTCATCCTGCTGGCGACCCCTGATGACGAGTTGATTTTCCTCAATCGTCACATCGAGTTGATCACGGGTGAAACCCGCGACCGCGAGCGTGATCCTGAGCTTTTCAGGATCGCCGTTGCCGCGTTCGCAGCGCTCGATGTTGTAGGGCGGGTAGCCGTCGGCACCCTTGACGACGCGGTCGAGCGCACGCTCGATCTCGTCGAATCCCAGCAGGAAAGGGCTGGATAACGTAGGAACACGAGACATCCAAAGTCCTCTCGAAGCGACTTTGATTGGGGCCCTTGCGGCACCCCGATGACCGCCCGGCAACACGCCGGCCGTTCGAAACCAATATGGGCAGTGCAACAGACCGGTTCAAGCCGTCCGAATTAGCGAAATTGCCGAGCCGGCTCAACGCCCTGCGGCAATTCGCCGGCCGTCCGCACCGAACCGGTGGAGCTGATGGGGCAAGGCCGTGGCGGCGATCTGGGCGCCGATCGGCGGCGACTCCTGGCCGGGAATCCGCACGATAATCTCATCGGGCGGCAATTCGCCCGGCTTGGTGCTGATCGCCGTAAGGTCGCCGCGGCGTTCGCGGCTGCCGTACACAAAGGTCTCGGGCCCGACCCGCTCGATCGCCTCGACGGTCAGATCGAGCGTCAGTCCGCCGGGAGCCGCCGGCTCGGACGCGATCGTCAGGTCTTCCGGACGGACGCCGAGGATGCTGGCCTCGGCCGCACCGCCGACCTGGGCGCGGACGCCGTCGAGCGGGATCAGATTCATCGGCGGCGCGCCGATGAACGATGCCACGAAGGTGGTGGCCGGTTTGGCATAGACGTCGAGCGGCGAGCCGATCTGTTCGACCACGCCGCCGTTCATCACCACCAGAATATCGGCCAGCGTCATCGCTTCGAGCTGATCATGGGTGACGTAGATCGCGGTGGTCGCCAGCCGGCGCTGCAGCTTGCGGATCTCGACCCGCATCGCCACGCGCAGCTTGGCGTCGAGATTGGACAGCGGCTCGTCGAACAGGAACACCTTGGGCTGGCGCACGATGGCGCGGCCCATCGCCACACGCTGGCGCTGGCCGCCGGAGAGCTGCCGCGGCTTGCGCTCCAGCATCGCGCCGAGTTCGAGGATCCGGGCGGCTTCCTGGACGCGGGTGTCGATCTCGGGCTTGGCCATGCCGCGGTTGCGCAAGCCGTAGGCCATGTTGTTGTAGACGCTCATATGCGGGTAGAGCGCGTAGTTCTGGAACACCATGGCGATATCGCGGTCGGCCGGCTCGACCTGGTTGACGACGCGGCCGCCGATCTCGATCTCGCCCGCCGTGATCGTCTCCAGCCCCGCGACCATCCGCAGCAGCGTGGACTTGCCGCAGCCCGAGGGGCCGACCAGCACGCAGAACTGGCCGTCGCCGACCGAGAAATCGACGCCCTTGATGGCTTCGAAGCCGCCCGGATAGGTCTTGCGGACATTGCGGAGAACGACATCGGCCACGATTACTTCTCCGTCTCGACCAGTCCGCGCACGAACAGCTTCTGCATCAGCACCACCACGGCAACCGGCGGCAGCATCGCCAGCACCGCGGTCGCCATCACGATCGGCCATTCGGTCAGCGCGTCGGAGGTCACGATCATCTTGCGGATGCCGATCTGGATGGTCTGCATGTCGTCGCGCGTGGTGATCAGCAGCGGCCAGAGATATTGGTTCCAGCCGAGAATGAACAGGATCACGAACAGCGCCGCCATATTGGTGCGCGACAGCGGCAGCAGCGTATCCCAGAAGAACCGGAACGGCCCGGCGCCGTCGATCCGCGACGCTTCCAGGAGTTCGTCCGGCACCGTCATGAAGAATTGCCGGAACAGCAGCGTCGCGGTCGCGGAGGCGATCAGCGGCAGCGTCAGGCCGGCGTAGCTGTCGAGCAGATTGAGGTCGGCGACGATCTTGTAGGTCGGGTAGATGCGAACCTCGACCGGCAGCATCAGAGTGATGAAGATGATCCAGAAGATCGTCATCCGGAACGGGAAGCGGAAATACACGATCGCATAGGCGGAGATCAGCGAGATCGCGATCTTGCCGACCGCGATCAGCATCGCCATCACGAAGGAATTGAACAGCATGGTGCCGACCGGCTCGCGGGTGGTGCCCGAGGTGCCGACGAACAGCGTCTGATAATAGGTATCGAGGAAGTGACCGCCGGGCAGCAGCGACATCTGGCCGTTGGCGATGGTGGCGTTGTCCTGGGTCGAGGCGACGAAAGCGAGATACACCGGGAACGCGACGATCAGCACGCCGGTCCACAGCACCAGATGCGGCAGCAGATTCCCGAATCGGCGGTGCTCGACCATCAGTAATTCACCTTGCGCTCGACGAAACGGAACTGAAACGCGGTCAGCGCGATGACGATGCCCATCAGGATCACCGACTGCGCCGCCGAGCTGCCGAGATTGCCGCCGAGCAGGCCATCGCTATAGACCTTGTAGACCAATGTCTCGGTCGCCTTCGCAGGGCCGCCGCGGGTGATGGTGTCGATGATGCCGAAGGTGTCGAAGAACGCGTAGACGATGTTGACGACGATCAGGAAGAAGATGGTCGGCGACAGCAGCGGGAAGATGATGGTCCAGAACCGCCGCATCGGCCGCGCGCCGTCGATCGCCGCGGCTTCAATCACGCTGGACGGGATCGCCTGCAGCCCGGCCAGGAAAAACAGGAAGTTGTAGGAGATCTGCTTCCAGGCCGCGGCCAGGATGATCAGCGTCGCCGCTTGGTTGCCGTCGAGCAGCGGATTCCAGTCGACGCCGAGATGGCGCAGGCCATGCGCGATCACCCCGAGCGACGGGTTGAGCATGAACACCCACAATACGCCGACAACCGGCGGCGCCACCGCATAGGGCCAGATCAGCAGCGTTCGATAGAACATCGAGCCGCGCAGCGGCCGGTCCGCCATCACGGCGAGCAGCAGCGCCAGCGACAGCGACGCCAGCGCGATCGCGAAGGAAAATCCGAAGGTGCGCAGGATCGCCGCGAAGTAATCGGGGTCGGCGAGCAGCTCCTTGTAGTTGTCGAACCATACGAACACGGTCGACAGCCCGAACGCGTCCTGCATCAGGAACGACTGCACCACCGCCTGCCCGGCCGGCCAATAGAAAAACACCAGCACCACCGCGAGCTGCGGCAGCACCAGCAGATAAGGCAGGAACTTGGATTGAAAGACGGCCTGCTTGAGCATGTGTTGCTAACTCCCCTCCCCACCTGCAGCCGTCATGCGCGGGCTTGACCCGCGCATCCATCCCTCTTGCGAACGATGGATTGCCGGGTCAAGCCCGGCAATGACGGCTAGAGTGGGCTGAGGATTCGTCACCTCACCGCCGTCTTCTCGAACTGCCGCAGCATCGTGTTGCCGCGCGTCACGGCCGCATCGAGGGCTTCCTTGGCGGTTTTCTTGCCGGCCAGCGCCTGCTCGAATTCCTCGGCCCAGACGTCGCGCAGCTGAACCATGTTGCCGAGACGCAGGCCGCGGGAGTTCTCGGTCGGCGGCTTGTTGGTCAGTTCCTTGATCGGCGTTTCGAGATAAGGCTGATCCTTGTAGAAGCCGTCGGCCTTGGCCTTCTCGTAGGCCGCCTTGGTGATCGGCAGATAGCCCGAGGCCTTGTGCACGGCGACCTGGCGGTCGGTGTCGGACAGGAAGGCGAGGAACTTGGCGACGCCCTTGTATTCGGCCGGCGTCTTGCCGCCCATCACCCACAGCGAGGCGCCGCCGATGATCGAGTTCTGCGGCGCGCCCGCGACGTCCGGGTAGTACGGCATCGCTGCGTTGGTCCAGTTGAACTTGGCCTGCGACTTGACGTTGCCGAAGAAGCCCGACGAGGTCAGGAACAGCGGACACTCGCCCGACGTGAAGCGGCCCTCGCCGGTGTTGGTGCGGCCGGAGTAATCGAAGGTCTTGTCCTTCTGCAGCTCGACCAATTTTTCGAGATGCTTGAGCTGCACCGGGCCGTTGAATTCGAGCTTGGTGTCGAAGCCGTCGAGACCGTTGGCCTTGCTGGCCAGCGGCACGTTGTGCCAGGCCGACAACTGCTCGAGATTGGCCCAGGTCACCCAGGCGGTCGAGAACCCGCAGGTGGCGTAACCGGCCGCCTTGAGCTTCTTGGCGGCGTCGAACACCTCCGGCCAGGTCTTGGGGATTTCGGCGATCTCGGCCTTCTTCAGCGCGTCGAGATTGACCCACATCACCATCGACGACGAATTGAACGGGAACGACAGCATCTCGCCCTTGGAGGTCGAGTAGTAGCCGGTGATCGCCGGCAGATAAGCGTTTGCATCGAACGGCTCGCCCGTCTCCTGCATCAGCTTGTACACCGGCTTCACCGCACCGGTGGCGGCCATCATGGTGGCGGTGCCGACCTCGAACACCTGCATGATGTGCGGCGCATTGCCGGCGCGGAACGCCGCGATGCCGGCGTTCATGGTGTCGGCATAGCCGCCCTTGTAGGTCGGAACCACCTTGTAGTCGCTTTGCGAGGCATTGAAGTCGTTCGCCAGCTTGACGACGACGTCGTTGTTGCCGCCCGTCATGGCGTGCCACCACTGAATTTCGGTGGCGGCCTGCGCCGGCAGGGCCAGCGCCAAACTGGCAGCGACGGACGCGGCGAGCGCCGTCAGGCTGAGGGAACGAAACATCATCAAGTACCTCCCGAACGAACAGTCATCATCTGCGCGCGCGTTAGCAGCGCCGGGTGACAGTTACATGACCGTATAGGCGACGACATCGTTAGGAGGAAGCGATCCGGCCGCCTAGCGCGGAAAAAGACCAACGCCGGCTTGTGGCAGCGCAGCAGGAACCTGGTCGGATGGAGTGATGATGTTCGGGTCGGGGAGGCGGGATGGCGGTGCAATCGCGGCGCCGCCATCCTGTCGCTTACCGCTTACGCTCGGGGCCGCTGACGATTCCGTCGGCCTTCAGCCGGACGATGTCATCGCTCGTGTAGCCGAACTCACCCAGCACTTCGTCGGCGTGCTGGCTGAAAGTCGGCGGGATGTGGCGCAGACTGGCTTTGGTGCGATCGAACCGGACCGGCGAGGCGATGCCCCTGTACCAGTCCTTCTCGATGATATCGCCGCGGGCCTTGACGTGCTCGGAGGCCAGCGCCTTGTCGATCGCCTGCACCGGACCGGCCGGCAGGCCGGCGGCGAGCAGCCTGCGGCACAGCGGCTCGGCGTCGTGATTGGCGAGGATCGCCTCAAGCTCGGCGCGCAGCTCCGCGCGATTGACGACGCGGTCGCGGTTGCGGGCGAAGCGCGGATCGGTGCCGAGCTCCGGCTTGCCGAGCTCGCGGCATAGCTTGCGGAAGGTGCCGTCGTTGCCCACACCCATGAAGATGTTGCCGTCGCGCGCCGCGAACACCGAATATGGATACAGATTCGGATGCTCATTGCCGGTGCGCGCCGGCGGCTTGCCGTGCATGAAGAAGTTCGCGGTGTGCGGATGCATGATGGCGAGCCCGGTCTCGAACAGCGTCGCCTCGACGAACTGGCCGAGTCCCGATTTTTGCCGCTCGAGCAGCGCCATCAGGATGCCGACGCAGGCGTACAGCCCGGTCGCCATGTCGACCAGCGCGACGCCGATCCGGGTCGGGCCAGAGTCCGGCGTGCCGGTCGCTTCCATCAGGCCGACCATCGACTGGATGATGGCGTCATAGCCGGGATGGCCGCCATGCGGGCCGTCGCCGCCGAAGCCCGAGATCCGGCAATGCACCAGCTGCGGAAATCTGGCGCGCAGCACGTCGTTGCCGATGCCCCATTTGTCGAGCGTGCCGGGCTTGAAGTTCTCGATCATGACGTCGGCGTCTTCGAGCATCTTCATCAGCACGGCGCGGCCGCCCTCGGAGGCGAGGTCGAGGCCGATCGAGCGCTTGTTGCGGTTGGCGCCGATGAAATACGCCGCGTCGTCGTCGTGAAAGGGCGGGCCCCAGTCACGGGTCTCGTCGCCGGCCGGCGGTTCGACCTTGATCACGTCGGCGCCATGGTCGGCGAGAATCTGGGTGCAGTACGGACCACCGAGCACGCGCGACAGATCGATCACGCGCAAACCAGCAATCGCGCCGGCCATCAGAGGAGAAGTCATGAGGGCTTTCTTATGGAAGCTTTGATGGGGAGGACGAACTTATCCGTCAGAGGCGCTTCTTGGCAAATGCGCGGCCGGACGCCGACTTCAAATATTTCTCGAAGGCATACGCCTGATGTTCGTCGCTGAAGGCCACATAAGTCTTCAACCGCCAAGGGCAATACTTCGACGTGTGCGGGGCCTCGCCGGCATTGTGTTTCTTGAGCCGCGCCCGGAGATCGTCCGTGATGCCGACGTAGAAGTGCTCGGAATCGAGACTCTCAAGGAGTAAACGTATTTCATCGGGATGGGACCGATTTAAAGCACGACGGCTCAAACGCGAAGATAGAGAACGCGACGAATCGATAGGCGAAAAGGCATGTTGAAGTCAGATGGCTGAGCTGTCGGGCCCGGCTTCGCCCTTCGGGCTACGCCGCGGCAGCCTTCGCTTGCTTCGCTACGATAGGTTTCCGGGCTTGCCGAGCCGTAGCTTGCGCGACGCTTCGACGATCGATCGTCAAGTTGAGGAATAAACAGAAGTGGACTCAGTAGCCCGGCTTCGCCCTGCGGGCTTCGCCGCGGCAGCCTTCGCTTGCTTCGCTACGATAGGTTTCCGGGCTTGCCGAGCCGTAGCTTGCGAAACAAGCGAAGGCTGGTGGAGCCAGGCGGGATCGAACCGCCGACCTCTTGCATGCCATGCAAGCGCTCTCCCAGCTGAGCTATGGCCCCGTACCCTGGGTGCGGGCGGTCAAATCAACCGCGCGCGGCATTCGTTGATCACAGTTTGACGAAGACCTCAAGTCTCCTCATCACCAGAAACGTCACCAATGATGTCAGTGACGTCTTCATCCCCTTCTTCTTCGTCGGCGATGAAGGTCGAATCGTCGTCGTCCTCGATCGATTCGTCGATTTCGATGTCGTCTTCCGACTCCGGAACGACCGCCTTGACCTTGCCGGTCTTCTCCTCGGCATCGGCCTCCTCGAGCGACACCAACTCTTCGGACTCCATCGCCTCGGGCGCTTCGGACGTGTCGGCAGTTGCGGCAGAACGCTGATCGGCGCGGCCACGCGGCGCCGACACCGGCGCAATCGGCACCACCTCGCCGGTGTAGGGCGAGATCACCGGAGATTTATTCAGATCGTAGAACTTTTTGCCCGTCGTGGGGCAAATACGTTTGGTTCCGAGATCGGATTTCGCCACTTGTGCAACCTTGGGATTTCTTGAAAAACGGTGCTTCACTTGGCTAGTTGCCACGCCGCTGTCAATAGCGGTTTATGCCGTATCGGCGGCCACGCAGCGCGCGGCCCCGCTTCGATCGGGCGCGCGACGCCGCAGGGGACACCATCTTGAGCCATTCAGACCAGACCTCGCCGCTCACCGCGCGCAAGAGCGGCGCGCTTGCCGGCACCGCCCGGGTGCCCGGCGACAAGTCGATCTCGCACCGCGCCCTGATCCTCGGGGCGCTGGCGGTGGGCGAGACCAGGATCACCGGGCTGCTGGAGAGCGAGGATGTGCTGAACACCGCTGCGGCGATGCGCGCCTTGGACGCACGGGTCGAGCGCACCGGCGACTGTGCCTGGCGCGTGCACGGCGTCGGCGTCGGTGGCTTCGCACAACCGGAGGCGCCGCTCGATTTCGGCAACTCCGGCACCGGCTGCCGGCTGGCGATGGGCGCGGTCGCAGGTTCGCCGATCACCGCGATCTTCGACGGCGACGCCTCGCTGCGCAGCCGGCCGATGCGGCGCATCGTCGATCCGCTGGCGCAGATGGGCGCCAAAGTTGTGTCGAGCGCCGAGGGCGGCCGGCTGCCGCTGACGTTGGCGGGCGCGCGCGATCCGCTGCCGATCACCTACCGCACCCCGGTGCCGTCGGCGCAGATCAAATCCGCGGTGCTGCTCGCCGGTCTGTCGGCGCCGGGCGTCACCACGGTGATCGAGGCCGAAGCCAGCCGCGACCACACCGAGCTGATGCTGCAGCATTTCGGCGCCACGTTGGTGACCGAGCCGGAAGGCAGGCTCGGCCGTAAGATTTCATTAACCGGCCAGCCCGAATTGCGCGGCGCGCCGGTGGTGGTGCCGGCGGACCCCTCCTCGGCCGCGTTCCCGATGGTGGCGGCGCTGGTGGTGCCGGGCTCGGACATCGTGCTAACCGACGTCATGACCAATCCGCTGCGCACCGGGCTGATCACGACGCTGCGCGAGATGGGCGGGCTGATTGAGGAAAGTGAAACCCGCGGCGATGCCGGCGAACCGATGGCACAGTTCCGGATTCGCGGCTCGCAGCTGCGCGGCGTCGAGGTGCCGGCCGAGCGGGCGCCGTCGATGATCGACGAGTATCTGGTGCTGGCGGTCGCGGCCGCGTTCGCCGAGGGCACCACCGTGATGCGCGGCCTGCGTGAGCTGCGGGTCAAGGAGAGCGACCGGCTCGAGGCCACCGCGGCGATGCTGCGGGTCAATGGCGTCGAGGTGGAGATCGCCGGCGACGACCTGATCGTGGTCGGCAAGGGGCACGTGCCGGGCGGCGGCCTGGTCGCCACCCATATGGATCACCGCATTGCGATGTCGGCGCTGGTGATGGGGCTGGCGTCCGACAAACCGGTCACGGTCGACGACACCGCCTTCATCGCCACCAGCTTCCCGGACTTTGTCCCGATGATGCGCCGGCTCGGCGGCGATCTCGCCTGAGGCGCTACGCCGGCTCGACCGGCTCGCGGCCGACCAGCCGGTCGGCCTCCTGCTGCGCCGCCGTCAGCGACGCTGTCAGTTGCGCGGTGATTTCGGCGCGGTCGGATTGGCCATCGACGATCAGCGGCTCGCCGTAGCGAATCGCGACCTTGGCGAACAGTCCGGGCAGCATCAGCCGATCCCAGCTCTTGAGCAGCTTGCCGCGGCCGAGGCTGACGGCGACCGGCAGGATCGGTAGGCCGGTGAGCCGCGCCAGATCGAGAATGCCGTCATTGTTGATGCGCATGCGCGGCCCGCGCGGGCCATCCGGCGTCACGAACAGGCTGTGGCCGTCGCGCGCCAGCCGCATCATCTCGCGAGCCGCCCGCATGCCGCCCTTCGAGCTGGAACCGACCGCCGTCTGGATGCCGAACACGGCGCCCACCTTGCTGATGATCTGGCCGTCGCGGTGGCCGCTGATCAGCGCGATCAGCGGCTTGCCCGCGCCGCGCAGCATCGGCAGCATGATCAGCCGGCCGTGCCACATCGCCAGGATATAGGGCTCCGGGATCGGCACCGTGGCACGGTCGAACCGTCCGGTCCACATCACGAACTGGAAGTAGACGGCGGCCGGAATCGCCGCGGTCCATTGGAACGCGTCGGTCCGCAGGATGCGTTTGACGAAAGCAGGAGTGGCCATACCGAGCAGTGTCCGGGCAGTGATATGTGGCGGCACGCCGGGCTGGTGTTGGCGGCTCGCGGGTTTATACCGGGCGCCGACAAGCTGCAAACAAGACGACTTGAAATACCTCCAGTCGCGGTGTTGATCGCAGCCGCGCCCCCGGGCACCCGATTCATTTGGAAGCTGACGAAAGCATGATCATCGCCATCGACGGACCCGCCGCCTCCGGCAAAGGCACGCTTGGCAAGCGACTGGCCGCGCATTACGGCTATCGGCACCTTGATACCGGACTGATCTACCGCGCCGTCGCCAAGGCGATGCTCGACGCTGCCGCCGATCTCGCCGACGAAGCCCGCGCCACCGAGATCGCCCGCCGGCTCGATGTCGGGACGTTCGGCGACCCAGCTCTGAAGAGCCAGGCGGTCGGCGAAGCCGCCTCGGTGGTATCGGCGCATCCTTCGGTGCGCGCCGCCCTGGTCGAGTTCCAGCGCTGTTTCGCCGCGGGTCCGCCGGGCGCCGTGCTCGACGGCCGCGACATCGGGACCGTGATCTGCCCGGACGCCGACGTGAAGATCTTCGTGGTCGCCGCCCCCGAGGTCCGCGCCCGCCGCCGCGCCCTGGAAGCGCAGAGCCGCGGCGAGCCCGCCGACGAGGCCGCGATCCTCGCCGACATCCTCAAACGCGACGACCGCGACAAGAACCGCAGCGCCGCGCCACTGAAGCAGGCCGAGGATGCAGTCTTGCTCGACAATTCCTATTTGGATATAGAAGGCGGCGTCCGGGCCGCCATCGAGATTGTCGAGGCCGTTCGAGCGGGCCGGCGTCGGGTTTAAGCACCAACCGACGCCGTCATTGGAGGAACGCCCGCTCCACGGTTTTCAGCGATGGTCGAACGCTTCGAGGCTCAAGCAGATTTGGCTTTTCGCCTGCTGTTTCGTTCGCTGCCGGACCGTTTCTTGGAATGCACCTTCTTGGAATGACTGATTGCTGCGATCCGACGATGTCGGATCAACGGCTCGATCGTGCAGGCATGCTGCCGGCCCGCTCCGCACTCCAATGCGGAATGGTCGTCAGGTTCGCGGACCCCTGACACTGCGCGCGCGAGACGTCCCTTAACCGAACTGCCGGCGACATCCGCATCTGGAGAACAAATGGCTTCGACTGCTACTTCGTATAACCCGACCCGCGACGATTTCGCCGCGATGCTCGACGAGTCCTTCGCCGGCGGAAACCTTCAGGAAAGCTCCGTCATCAAGGGCAAGGTCGTCGCGATCGAGAAGGACATGGCCGTCATCGACGTCGGCCTGAAGACCGAAGGCCGCGTTGCCCTGCGCGAATTCGCCGGCCCGGGCCGCGACAGCGAACTCAAGGTTGGTGATACCGTCGAGGTGTTCCTCGACCGCATCGAGAATGCGCTCGGCGAAGCCGTGCTGTCGCGCGACAAGGCGCGCCGCGAAGAGAGCTGGGGCAAGCTCGAGAAGGCCTTCAACAACAACGAGAAGGTGTTCGGCGTTATCTTCAATCAGGTCAAGGGCGGCTTCACGGTCGACCTCGACGGCGCCGTGGCGTTCCTGCCGCG
The DNA here is from genome assembly GCF_003591005.1 of Rhodopseudomonas palustris. Lineage (GTDB taxonomy): Bacteria > Pseudomonadota > Alphaproteobacteria > Rhizobiales > Xanthobacteraceae > Rhodopseudomonas > Rhodopseudomonas palustris_K. Next base: position 119,116 of record NZ_QYYD01000006.1, on the reverse strand, counting down.
CTCTCAGGTCGACATCCGTCCGATCCGCGACGTCGCGCCGCTGATGAACAACTCGCAGCCGTTCCAGATCCTCAAGATGGACCGCCGCCGCGGCAACATCGTGGTGTCGCGCCGCACGGTTCTCGAAGAGACCCGCGCCGAGCAGCGCCAGGAGCTGGTGCAGAACCTCGAAGAAGGTCAGGTGATCGACGGCGTCGTCAAGAACATCACCGATTACGGTGCGTTCGTCGACCTCGGCGGCATCGACGGCCTGCTGCACGTGACCGACATCGCCTGGCGCCGCGTCAACCACCCGACCGAGGTGCTGACGATCGGCCAGACCGTCAAGGTCAAGATTATCAAGATCAACCACGAGACCCACCGCATCTCGCTCGGCATGAAGCAGCTGCTGGACGATCCGTGGCAGGGCATCGAGGCGAAGTACCCGCTCAATGCGCGGTTCACCGGACGCGTCACCAACATCACCGACTACGGTGCGTTCGTCGAGCTCGAGCCGGGCATCGAAGGCCTGATCCACGTCTCCGAGATGTCGTGGACCAAGAAGAACATGCACCCCGGCAAGATCGTGTCGACCTCGCAGGAAGTCGAAGTGCAGGTGCTCGAGGTGGATTCGGTCAAGCGCCGTATCTCGCTCGGCCTCAAGCAGACGATGCGCAACCCGTGGGAAGTGTTCGTCGAGAAGTATCCGGTCGGTTCGACCGTCGAAGGCGAGGTCAAGAACAAGACCGAGTTCGGTCTGTTCCTGGGTCTCGACGGCGACGTCGACGGCATGGTGCATCTGTCGGACCTCGACTGGAAGCAGCCGGGCGAGCAGGTGATCGACAACTTCAAGAAGGGCGACATGGTCAAGGCCATCGTCCTCGACGTCGATGTCGAGAAGGAGCGTATCTCGCTCGGCGTCAAGCAGCTCGAAGGCGACCCCTTCGCCGAGCCGGGCGACGTCAAGAAGGGCGCGATCGTGACCTGCGAAGTGCTCGACGTGAAGGACTCCGGCATCGACGTGCAGATCGTCGGCACCGACTTCGCCACCTTCATCAAGCGCTCCGAGCTGGCGCGCGACCGCAACGATCAGCGCAGCGACCGCTTCGCGGTCGGTGAAAAGGTCGACGCCCGCGTCATCCAGTTCGACAAGAAGGCCCGCAAGGTCCAGGTGTCGATCAAGGCGCTGGAAGTGGCCGAAGAGAAGGAAGCCATCGCGCAGTACGGCTCGTCCGATTCGGGCGCGACGCTGGGCGACATCCTCGGCACCGCGCTCAAGCAGCGCGACAAGTAAGCCTCGGCTTACTGCTGACCAACATCAGGGCTCCGGCATTGCCGGGGCCCTTTTTGTTTGCCGCTATTTGGAATTGCCTCAAAGGCGTGGAAGGCCGGGACAAGCCCGGCCATGACGACGGAGAGGGTGTGCCGGGAAGGCGTGTGGCGCTCAACGCCGTCATTGCGAGCGAAGCGAAGCAATCCAGCTCAGTGCACGGAGCCCTGGATTGCTTCGTCGCTACGCTCCTCGCAATGACGCCGCGGATGGAGGCACCAACCTTGTTTTCTTCATATTGGATTGCAATTGATGTAATCCGCTCACGGAAGTTCAACGATCCGCTTCGACAACCGTGAGCAGCTGATTAGCCGGAGAATGTCCATGTCGCTTGATTCCGATGTGATCGTCGATCGCCGTCGCATTCGCCGCAAGCTGACGTTCTGGCGCGTCGCAGCGGTGCTGGTGGCGATCGTCGCGGTGGTGGCGGTCGGGATGGCGCTGTCGCCGGCCGGGCGCGGCACATTGTCCAGCTCCAGCTCGATCGCGCGGATCAAGATCGACGGACTGATCCGTAGCAACTCCGAACGGATCGAAGCGCTGGAGCGGCTGGAGAAATCGTCGCACGCCGCAGTGATCGTGCACATCAATTCGCCGGGCGGCACCACCGCCGGCTCGGAAGAGCTCTACAGCGCGCTGATGCGGCTGAAGGCCAAGAAGCCTATGGTGGTGGTAGTCGAGGGCCTGGCCGCGTCGGGCGGCTACATCGCGGCGCTCGCCTCCGATCATATCATCGCGCAGCAGAGCTCGCTGGTCGGGTCGATCGGCGTGCTGTTTCAATATCCCAACGTCTCCGAACTGATGAAGACCGTCGGCGTGAAGGTCGAGGAAGTGAAGTCGTCGCCGCTGAAGGCCGCGCCGAACGGCTTCGAGCCGACCAGCCCCGAGGCGCGCGCTGCGCTGGAATCGCTGGTGCGGGATTCCTATGCGTGGTTTCGCGATCTGGTGAAGAGCCGCCGAACGATGGACGAAGGACAGCTCAACGTCGTCGCCGACGGCCGCGTCTTCACCGGCCGTCAGGCGGTGGGCCTCAAACTGATCGACGAGCTGGGCGACGAGAAGAACGCCGTGGCGTGGCTCGAAACCGAAAAGAAGGTGAAGAGCGGTCTTCCAGTACGCGACTTCAAGCTCGCACCGCAATTCGGCGATCTCACCTTCCTGCGCGCGGCGGCGAGCCTGACGCTCGATGCGGTCGGCCTCGGCAGCGTCGCGCGACAGATCGAGCAGTCGGGTGTCGAACGACTCGGTCTCGACGGCATGCTGGCGCTGTGGGCACCGGGAACTACGCGCTGAGCGACGCGTATCGCCCGTAGCGCGATGATCGAGAGCTCGTTGTGCCACGTCGGCGTGCTGCCACGCGCCGTTCTCCAGCCTGCCTCATTTGATTTAGCGTCTTGACAGTTCACGCTATTTTCAAGGAAATGGCGGTCCGCACGCACGGACCACATCCTCGATGATTAAATCCGAACTCGTTCAGCGCATCGCCGAGCACAACCCGCACCTTTACCAGCGGGACGTCGAGAATATCGTCAATGCGATCCTTGACGAGATCGTCGAAGCGCTCGCGCGGGGCGATCGGGTGGAGTTGCGCGGCTTCGGCGCGTTCTCGGTGAAGCACCGGCCCGCCCGCGCCGGCCGCAATCCGCGGACCGGCGAACATGTTCCGGTCGACCAGAAGAGCGTGCCGTTCTTCAAGACCGGCAAGGAAATGCGCGAGCGGTTGAACCGCGGCTCTGAGGATAACGACTCCGACGATTCTGACTCCGACCATTCAGACTCCGACACATGATGTAACGCCCGTTTGCTGGGCGAGTGTGCTGGGCAAGACGAGCGAGAACGACATGCAGAAGTTTCTGACGGCGGTGGTGCTGATCCCGCTCGGACTGATTTTCATCGTTTTCGCGGTTGCTAACCGCCATCTTGTTACCGTCTCGTTCGATCCTCTGGAGCCGAACGACCCGATGGGTACCGTGCAATTGCCGCTGTTCGTGCTGATCATCGGCGTCGCCATCCTTGGCGTCATTGCCGGCGGCATCGCCACCTGGTTCCGCCAATCGAAGTGGCGACGCGCCGCACGCCGGCACCAGGCCGAGGCAATCGAGGCGAAAGCCGAGCTCGCCAACATGCGCGCCAGCGTCATGACGCCGGCCTCGAGCGAACCGCGCCGCCTGCTGCTGGGCCAGAGTTCCGCAACCGGCAGGCGCGACAAGGCCGACGCGGCGGTGTAGAACACCGGCGTCTTGCCGGCGCCCGGAGCGCCAGCCAAACCTGATCGCACCCTGATGCCCGTCGTCGTTAAAATCTGCGGCCTGTCGACCTGCGACACGCTCGAAGCGGCGGTCGCGGCGGGCGCCGACATGGTCGGCTTCGTGTTCTTCCCGGCATCGCCGCGGCACGTCGGCCTTGATGTCGCGGCCGATCTCGGCAAGCAGGTCGCCGGCCGCGCCGCCAAGGTGGCGCTGACGGTCGACGCCGGCGACGCGCTGATCCGCGACATCGTCGAGATCCTGCAGCCCGATATTTTGCAGCTGCATGGACACGAAAGCCCCGAGCGGGTCCGCGCGCTGAAGCAGACGTTCGGCCTGCCGGTGATGAAGGCGATCCCGGTCGCGACCGCCACCGATCTCGCGGTGCTACCGGGCTACGCGGCGGTGGCCGACCGCATCCTGTTCGATGCCCGCCCGCCGAAGGACGCGACGCGCCCGGGCGGTCTCGGCACGCCGTTCGATTGGGAGCTGCTGCGCAACCTCGATCTCGCGCAGCCGTTCATGGTATCGGGCGGCATTCATGCCGCCAATGTCGCCGAGGCGCTGCGCGTCACCCGCGCGGGCGGCGTCGATGTCTCTTCGGGCGTCGAACGTGCTCCCGGCGCCAAGGACCCCGACATGATCCGCAGCTTCATCCGCGCCGCGCGCGCCAGCGAAGAGTTGATGACCTGATATGAATCCGATCCTGCCCAACTCGTTTCGATCCGGACCCGACGAGCGCGGTCACTTCGGCCTGTTCGGCGGACGCTTCGTTGCCGAAACGCTGATGCCGCTGATCCTCGATCTGGAGAAGGCCTACGCCGAAGCTAAGGACGATCCGCAATTCCGCGCCGAGATGGACGGTTATCTCAAGCACTATGTCGGCCGGCCCTCGCCGCTGTACTACGCGGAGCGGCTGACCGAGCATTTCGGCGGCGCCAAGATCTACTTCAAGCGTGAAGACCTCAACCACACCGGCGCCCACAAGGTGAACAACGTGCTCGGCCAGATCATGCTGGCCAAGCGGATGGGCAAGCCGCGGATCATCGCCGAGACCGGTGCCGGCATGCACGGCGTCGCCACCGCCACGATGTGCGCCAAATTCGGCCTGCAATGCGTGGTCTATATGGGCGCCGTCGACGTCTCGCGGCAGGAGCCGAACGTGCTGCGGATGAAGGCGCTCGGCGCCGAAGTGCGCCCCGTCACCTCCGGCGCCAACACGCTGAAGGACGCCATGAACGAGGCGCTGCGCGACTGGGTCACCAACGTGCACGACACGTTCTACTGCATCGGCACCGTCGCGGGTCCGCATCCCTATCCGATGATGGTGCGCGACTTCCAGGCGGTGATCGGCCAGGAAGTGCGCGAACAGATTCAGGAGATCGAAGGCCGCCTGCCGGACTCGCTGATCGCCTGCATCGGCGGCGGCTCCAACGCGATGGGGCTGTTTCATCCCTTCCTCGACGATGCCGGCGTCGCGATCTACGGCGTCGAAGCCGCGGGCCACGGCCTCGACAAGCTGCATGCCGCCTCGATCGCCGGCGGCAAGCCCGGCGTGCTGCACGGCAACCGCACCTATCTGCTGATGGACGACGACGGCCAGATCCAGGAGGCGCATTCGATCTCGGCCGGCCTCGACTATCCGGGCATCGGCCCTGAGCATGCCTGGCTGCACGATGTCGGCCGCGTCAACTTCCTGTCGGCGACCGACACCGAGGCGCTCGAGGCGTTCAAGCTGTGCTGCCGGCTCGAAGGTATCATCCCGGCGCTGGAACCAGCACACGCGCTCGCCAAAATCGCCGACCTCGCGCCGATCCTGCCGAAGGATCACGTGATGGTGCTGAACATGTCCGGCCGAGGCGACAAGGACCTCGCCTCGGTGGCCGAACATCTCGGGGGCAAGTTCTGATGAATTCGTGACCGCACGCCTTGAATTTTTGATATCTGCGCCGGCTTTATGGACTACGAACGAAATTGGAAGGGAATCATTTCCGTGGATGAAAAGGCAGCTGTCACCCCGGTTATGAAAGATCGTGTTCGAGGAGACTGTCCAAATTGCGGTCCGCAGCGTTGGGCAAACGTTGTTGCTGCCCACAGCAAGCATGACAGTGACGACGAATTAGGTCTGTGGACTCACACTGACTATCGAATACTCGAATGCCCAGCTTGTGAAGCCGTGTACTTTCAGACCGATTTCATTTTTTCCGAAGACTACGAGCATTTAGCGAATGGAGATTTCGAGTATCAACACCAGATTGAACATTGGCCTCATACGCCAGATGCCGGCCGGAAAGAGCCAACATGGCTCGAGAAGCTTCGAGCACTCGATGAGAACGCATACAGTCTCATATCGAGTGTATATACTGCACTAGAAAAAGATTTGGCTGTTTTAGCTGCTATTGGCGTTCGTACAGTTTTCGATCGAACGTCAGAATTTGTGGGAATCGATCCGGGCATAACGTTCCAGGAGAAACTTGCGGAGTTGGTCAAGCGCGGGAAGATCGGTTCGGACCAGAAAGATATCCTCGACGCGCTTACCGATGCAGGAAGCGCTGCTGCACATCGGGGATGGAGGCCGACGTCTGAGCAGTTGAACACTATGATGGACGCGATTGAGTCCTTCGTGCACAACACATTCATCCTGGGTGATGCGGTGAAAGAATTGAAAAGCAGCCTGCCCGAAAGGCAGAAGCGCCCGCCGAAAGGGGCTGAAAAATGACGACGCGTATCGACGCCCGCTTCGCCGCGCTGAAGCAGCAGGGCCGCAAGGCACTCGTCACCTTCGTGATGGCGGGCGATCCCGACCTCGAAACCTCGCTGCAGGTGCTGAAATCGCTGCCGGCGGCCGGCTCCGACATCATCGAGATCGGCATGCCGTTCACCGACCCGATGGCCGACGGCCCGGCGATCCAGGCCGCGGGGCTGCGCGCGCTGCACACCGGCACCACGCTGAAAAAGACGCTTGGGTTGGTGCGCGATTTCCGCGAAGGCGACGACGCTACCCCGATCGTGCTGATGGGCTACTACAACCCGATCTACATCTATGGCGTCGATCAGTTTCTCGTTGACGCCAAGGCGGCCGGCGTCGACGGGCTGATTGTGGTCGACCTGCCGCCAGAGGAAGATGAGGAGCTGTGCCTGCCGGCCATGAAGGCTGGGCTCAACTTCATTCGCCTTGCAACCCCGACCACCGACGAAAAGCGGTTGCCGGCGGTGCTCGCCAACACCTCGGGCTTCGTCTATTACGTGTCGATCACCGGCATCACCGGCTCGGCCTCGGCGGATACGGCTGCGGTCGGCGCCGCGGTGGCCAGGATCAAGCGCCACACCGACCTGCCGGTCTGCGTCGGCTTCGGCATCCGCACCCCGGAGGCCGCCGGCGCGATCGCCGCCCAGGCCGACGGCGCGGTGGTCGGCACCGCGCTGATCGATGCGCTCAAGGCCAGCCTGGACGCCGACAACCAAGCCACCCAGGCCAGCGTCGGCGCGGTGGCGGATCTGGTCGCGTCGCTGTCCGCCGGCGTCCGCGGCGTCAAACAGGCCGCCGAGTAGGCCATCGTCAGTTAGGGGCATGGTCTGGACGGAGCCCGCCTCCGCCGCCATATCCCGGCAGTACCATCAACCAGCGGCGCCAGGTTCGGCGACGCGCGGAGCCCATCATGAACTGGTTGACCAACGTCGTCCGTCCAAAAATCCGCAACATGCTGCGGCGGGAAACGCCGGAGAATTTGTGGATCAAATGTCCGGATACCGGGCAGCTGGTGTTCTACAAGGACGTCGAGCAGAACCAGTTCGTCATCCCCGGCTCGAACTATCACATGCGGATGGGCGCGCTGGCCCGGCTGCGCTCGATCTTCGACAACGAGACCTGGTACGACGTCGCGCTGCCTGAAGTCGTCGCCGACCCGCTGAAATTCCGCGACGAACGCAAATATGCCGACCGCATCAAGGACGCGCGCACCAAGACCGGCGCGCAGGATGCCGTGAAGGTCGGCTTCGGCAAGCTCGAGGGCAATGGCGTCGTCGTCACCGTGCAGGACTTCGACTTCATGGGCGGTTCGCTCGGCATGGCGGCCGGTGAGGCGATCATTCGCGGCATGGAGCTGGCGGTCGAAAAGCACGCGCCCTTCATCATGTTCGCAGCCTCCGGCGGCGCCCGGATGCAGGAAGGCATTTTGTCGCTGATGCAGATGCCGCGCACCACCGTCGCGGTGCAGATGCTGCGCGAAGCCAAGCTGCCCTACATCGTGGTGCTGACCAACCCGACCACCGGCGGCGTCACCGCCTCCTATGCGATGCTCGGCGACGTCCAGCTCGCCGAACCCGGCGCGCTGATCGGCTTCGCCGGCGCCCGGGTGATCGAACAGACCATTCGCGAAAAGCTGCCGGACGGTTTCCAGCGCGCCGAATATCTGCGCGATCACGGCATGGTCGACATGGTGGTGCATCGCCACGAATTGCGCCCGACCCTGGCACGGCTGTGCCGCATCCTGACCAAAACGCCGCTGCCCGCCACCGAGGCCCCGGCGATCGCCACCGAAGCCGCTCCGCCGCCGGAGCCTGTCGCGGCGGCCGAGAGCGTGACGACGGCGCCCGAGGCGACGCCCCCGGCTGCGCCGCAGGCGTGAGCGCGGCCACCGATCCGCAGAGGTCTGGTTCGGTCGGCGAGTTGCGCACGCGCCTGGCGCAGCTGCATCCGGCGCGGATCGACCTCACGCTCGGCCGCGTCGAGCGGCTGCTGGCGGCGCTGGACCATCCCGAACGCAAGCTGCCGCCGGTGATCCACATCGCCGGCACCAACGGCAAGGGCTCCACCCTCGCCTTCCTGCGCGCCATCCTTGAAGCCGCCGGCCTCGCCGTCCACGCCTACACCTCGCCGCATCTGGTGCGCGTCAACGAGACCATCCGGCTCGGCAAGCCGGGCGGCGGCGTGCTGGTGAGCGACGACGAGCTCGCCGCAGCGCTGGCCCATTGCGAGCGGGTCAATGGCGGCGCGCCGATCACGCTGTTTGAGATCGAAACCGTCGCGGCGCTGTGGCTTTTCGCGCAGCATCCCGCTGATATTCTGCTGCTGGAAGTTGGGCTGGGCGGCCGGCTCGACGCCACCAATGTGGTCGAACATCCGCTGGCCTGCGTCCTGACACCGATCGGCATCGACCACACCGAATTTCTCGGCCCGACACTCGCCGACATCGCAGCTGAAAAAGCCGGCATCCTGCGCCGCGGCGCGCCGGTGATCGTCGCCGAACAGGACGAGGCGGCGCTGGCGGTGATCGAGCGCGAAGCGCGGCGACAGCGCGCGCCGCTGTTCGCCCGCGGCCAGCAATGGCACGTGCAACTCGAACACGGCCGGCTCGCTTATCAGGACGAACGCGGCCTGATGGACCTCACCGCGCCGAAACTTTTCGGACGGCACCAGATCGACAATGCAGGCCTCGCGATCGCGACGCTGCGCGCGCAGACGCGCTTTGCCATCGACCAGGCCGCGTATCAGACCGGCTTGCTCGCCGCCGACTGGCCGGCGCGGATGCAGCGCCTCACGGTCGGCAAACTCCTCCAGGACGCCCCGCAGGGCTGCGAGCTGTGGCTCGACGGCGCGCACAATGCCGATGGCGGCCGCGTTGCCGCGGCGGCGCTCGGCGACCTCGAAGAACGCGTGTCGCGGCCGCTGGTGCTGATCGCCGGCATGATGGCCAACAAGGACGCGGCCGCGTTTCTCACCAACTTCACCGGGCTGACACGGCATCTGATTGCGGTGCCGATCCCGAACCGCGAGGGCGCGATGCCGCCCGAGAGCCTCGCCGACGCCGGCCGCGCCCTCGGCCTGCGCGTCGAACTTGCCGAGGACGTGCCGACGGCGCTGCGCCGCATCGCGTCGCTTGCCTACGAACTGCCGCCGCGGATCCTGATCACCGGGTCCTTGTATCTGGCCGGCCATGTGCTGGAGCTCAACGGCACGCCGCCGAATTAGCAATCGAAAATTGTCGGCGCAACGACGCACCTTCTAAACCACGAGCACCAACCTCTCCCCGTCATGCCCGGGCTTGTCCCGGGCATCCACGCCTTGCGGCATCCTCAGTCATTGCGACGAAGCAAACCAGCGCAGTGCACGTCGCTTCTGGATTGCTTCGCTTCGCTCGCAATGACGGAGAGGTTGTCCTTCTGGAAAAGGCGTGGATGGCCGGGACAAGCCCGGCCATGACGAAGGTGAGCGAAGAACTTGAAGGAATCAGCCGTCGATGAAGAGAGAAAATGTTGTTACTTGCCCCCGGATCTCACCCCAGCAGCTTGAGCGGATCGATGTGCGTTTGCTCGAGCTGGTCCATCGTGCATTGCCGCGGCGCCTTGTCGGGCCGCCAGCGGAGCAGGCTGGTGCCGTGGCGGAAGCGCTCACCGCTGAAGTGATCGTAGCAGACTTCGACGACCAGCTTGGGCGCAAGCTTCTGCCATTGCGACGAACGCTCGGTCGACCACCGGCTCGGCCCGCCCGGCGCATTGCCGGTGAAGCCTTCGCCCGGCAACTTTTCCAGCTTGTCGGTGAGCGCCGGCTTCTCGGCGCGCTTCAGCGCCGAGGTGAAGCCGACATGATGCAGCAGGCCGGCTTCGTCATAGAGCCCGAGCAGCAGCGAGCCGACCACCTTGCGGCCGTTCAGCGTGGCGCTGGCGTAGCGGAAGCCGCCGACCACGCAATCAGCGCTGCGGAATTTCTTAATCTTCTGCATGCCGTCGCGATTGCCCGACTGATACGCGAGATCGCGCCGCTTGGCGATCACCCCGTCGGAGCCGCCGCCGGCCTGCGCCAGCCATTTGGCGGCCTGCTTGTCACTGGTGGTGACCGGCGACAGGTGAAAGGTCGGATGACCTTTGAACTGCGCCTTAGCGAAGGCTTCGAGCGCTTTGCGCCGCTCAGATAGGGGCTGCCCGCCCAGCGCGTCGTCGCGCGGGTTCGCCAGCAGATCGAACACCAGCAGCAGCGCCGGTGTCTCGGTTGAAAGTTTCTTCACCCGGCTCGCGGCCGGATGAATCCGCTGCAGCAGCGCATCGAACGAGAACGCCTTCCCCTGCGGCACCACGATCTCGCTATCGAGCACGAAGCGCTCGGCCTTCAGCTCGCGCGCGGCGACAACTAACTCCGGGAAGTAACGGGTGAGGTCCTCGCCGGATTTCGACCACAGCACGACGGCGTCGCCGCTGCGTACCATCAGGCAGCGAAAACCATCCCATTTCGGCTCGTACTGCCACTCCGCCCCGGTCGGAATTGCATCGACCGACCGCGCCTCCATCGGCGCGAGCGGGGCGGCGCCCGTCTTGGTGTTGGATGATTTCCGCGCAGCCACGATACGAACTCACTCGTTACCAGCCGGTCCATCCCCGTCATTGCGAGCGAAGCGAAGCAATCCAGCGCCGAGCACGGGGCTGGATTGCTTCGTCGCTTCGCTCCTCGCAATGACGAGAGGCCGGAAACGCAAAACGGCCGGCGATTGCCGGCCGTTACAAACGTTCGTGGAGCGCCCTGGTTCAGACCGCCGAGCTGATCCACTGCTGCAGCTTGGCCTTCGGCGCGGCGCCGACCTGGCGGGAGGCCATTTCGCCGCCCTTGAAGATCATCAGGGTGGGGATCGACATCACGCCGTACTTCGACGCGGTGACCGGGCTCTCGTCGACGTTGAGCTTGACGATCTTCACCTTGTCGCCCATCGCGCCGGAAATCTCGTCCAGCGCCGGGGCGATCATGCGGCACGGTCCGCACCACTCGGCCCAGAAATCCACCACCACTGGGCCCTGCGCCTTGAGAACTTCAGCTTCGAAATCAGAGTCAGACACCTTGCCTACGGCCATGGGATACCTCGTGGGGGAGCGGATAAGGGCGGTAAGGGAATCGCGCCCGGATGATGAAATCAACGTATGAACGCGCCGGGGCGGGGTCAAGCACGCTCACGCGGCCGTCAACCGGGTCAGCTCCGCGTCCAGCGCAGGCGCCGAAAGCTCCATGATCTCAGGCACTTCGGTCCACAGCAGGGCGGCCCGGACGGTGCGCTGGGGATAAAGCCGGGCCAGCACGGCGCGGTACAGCGCGAGCTGGCGCAGATAGGCGGGCGGCACGTCCGCCAGGCTGCGCGGCGGGGCGTGATTGGTCTTAAAATCGACGATCAGCACGTCGGTCTTGGTCACCACCAGCCGGTCGATCTGGCCGGACACCAGGACCGGCTCACCATGGCGCTGCAGCCGGCCGACGATCGGCACCTCGGCGCGGCTGCCCAGCGCAAACACCGCGGCGAAGCGGGGATCGCCGATCACCTCGAGCACCCGCGCGGCCAGCGCATCGCGCTCGGGTGCGTCCCAATCGGCCGCGTTGCGGGCGAGGAAGCGGGCGGCGGCGCCGGGCCGCGCCTCCGTCGGCAGATCGGGCAGCGATTGCAGCAGCCGGTGCACCAGCGTGCCGCGCTGCAGGGCGCGGGCGCGCTGCTCGGGAGACTCGCCGCGGCGCAGGCGGCGCTGATCGGCGTCGTCGGAATCGGACGGCCGCAACAGCGGCTCCGGCTCGCGCCGCGCTGGGGCGGATTTATGCAGCCAGACCGGCAGGTCGATCGTCTTCGTTTCGTCCTGCGCCGCGATGGGCGCGACCGTCTCGACGACGTCGTCCTCGGGGCGGCAATAGCGCTTCACCGCGCCATCGGGCGGCGGCACGGTGCGCATCGCCAGACCCGAATTTTCAAGGCCCTTGCTGATCAGGTCGTACCAGGACAGCGCGCGGACGTCGTTGCGATTGCCCGGCATGCAGCCGCCGACGATCAGCCGGTCCGCCGCGCGGGTCATCGCCACGTATAAGAGGCGGCGATACTCGTCCTCGGTCTCGGCGATCATCGCGGCGCGGGCCTGCTCGACGATACGCGGATCATTGGCCTTGCGGCCGGCCCACACCATCGCGGACGGCGCGCCGGGCTGCGCGTTGCCGGCGGGCAACCGGATCAGATTGAGCCGCTGGGTGTCGGCCGGCGACGACGTGGTATCGACCAGGAACACCACCGGCGCTTCGAGACCCTTGGCGCCGTGCACGGTCATCACCCGGACTTCGTCGCGCGAAATCTCCATGTCGCGCTTGATCTCGGTGTCGGCGGCGCGCAGCCATGCCATGAAGCCCTGCAGCGACGGCGCCTGCTTCTGCTCGAAGCTCAGCGCCAATTCGAGAAACTCGTCGAGCGCGTCGTTGGCCTCCGGGCCGAGCCGGCGCAGGATGCGGGCGCGGCCGCTCTCGCGCGCGCCATCGCCGCCGAGCAGCCACGCGTAAAAGCCGAACGGCGTATCGGCCAGCGCCCGCGTCGCGCAGGCGTCGAGACGCTGCTGCGCGGTTGTGAGTTTCGCATCGCCCGCCGCCTTGTCGCGCAGCGCAGCGCGCAGCGAGCCGTTGCGGCGCCAGGCGAGCCGGAACAGATCGTCGTCGTCGAGGCCGAACAGCGGGCTCTTCAGCGCCACCGCCAGCGCCAGATCGTCCTGCGGCAGCAGCAGCGCGTCGGCGAGATTCATCAGATCGATGATCGCGATGTGCTCGGTCAGTTTCAGCCGGTCGGCGCCGGCGACCGGAATGCCGCCGCGCTTCAGCGCCTGGATCACCGCATCGAACGCCGAGCCGCGCCGCCGCACCAGGATCAGTACGTCGCCATAGCTGAGCCGGCGCCGCGCACCGACCGGGCCAGTCATCGTGCCCTCGGCAATCAGCGCGGCGATCTCGGCGCGGACCTTGTCGGCCAGCCGCACTTCGGGGCTGGTCTCCGACACCGCGTCGAACGGCGCGCGCCAGCCTTCAATCGACTGCTTCTCGTCGGGAAGTTCCAGCGGCCACAGATCGATCAGGCTGGGACCGGCATCGTTGAGCGCCTGGTGCAGCGGGTAGCTCGTATCGGCGTGGATGCTGCGATAGATCTCGGGATCGCGGAACACATGATCGACCGAGTGCAGGATGGTGGCGCCGGAGCGGAACGAGTAGTTGAAGCTGACCTTCTCGAAACTCAGCCCGGCGCCGTGGAAGCGTCGCTGCAGCAGGTCGCGGCGCTCGGCGAATTCCTTCGGCACCGCGCCCTGAAACGAAAAGATCGACTGTTTCTCGTCACCGACCGCGAACACCGTGCGCTTGATGCCGTCGCGCGCGCCCTCACCTGCGGTGAACTCCGCGATCAGATGCGCGACGATGTCCCACTGCTTCGGGGACGTATCCTGCGCCTCGTCGATCAGCACGTGATCGACGCCGCGGTCGAGCTTGAAATGCACCCAGCTCGACGCACCGCTGTCGAGCATTTGCAGCGTCTTGTCGATCAGGTCGTCGTAGTCGAGCAGCCCGCGTTCCTGCTTCTCGCGCGCGATCCGTCCGGCGACATCGGCGGCGATCACCAAGAGCGCCCTTGTGCGCTCGCGCATCAGCAGTGCGCGGCGGCGCTCCAGCAGGCCTTCGAGCCGCTCGCCCTCGCGTTTCAGATCCTCGGCAAAGCCGGGCATCGGGTCGGCGATCTTCTTGGTCGCGAAGCTTTTGCGCAGCTTGGCGTCCTTGGTGAAGAACAGCTCGAGATACTTCTCGAGCTGCGCGGTGTCGCTCGCCGCCAGCGCGTCGCGCAGCCGCTGCGCCTGATCCAGATCGGTCTTGCTGCCGCCCTCGAACACGGCGGCGCTGCCGGCCCAGCGGGCGCGCGGCAGATACGGGCCGTCGACGATGTCGCGATCGACGTCGGCGCAACTATCATCGGGCGCCACGCCGAGTGTCGTTGATAACTGCGCCATCGCGCCGTCGACGCCGCCGGCCTGCGCCACCCAGCCGAGGAAGCGGTCGCGGCTCATGCTGGCTTCATGCACCACCTCGCGGAAGGTGATATCGGCCGCGCTGGTCATCGCCAGCGCCAGTGCCTGGCCGGCCGCGCTGCCCGGCGCCGCCGCGGCCTGCAGCAGCACCGCGAGGCTGGCGCGCTGCATCAGCTCGGCCTGGTCGCGATCGTCCAGCACGGTGAAGCGCGCCGGCACGTTGGCTTCGAATGGAAACTGCTGCAGCAGCCGGGTGCACAGCGCGTGGATGGTCTGCACCTTCAGCCCACCCGGCGTCTCCAGCGCACAGGCGAACAGTTTTCGCGCCTGCGCCAGCAGCGAGGGGCCGACCGACTTGATACCCGTCTGGCGAATGGCGTCGGCGAGCTGATCATCGTCCAGCGTCACCCAGCGGCCAAGCGTGGTGAACACCCGCTCCGCCATATTGGCGGCGGCCGCCTTGGTGAAGGTGATACACAGGATGCGTTCCGGCGGCACGCCGTCGAGCAGCAGACGAATGACGCGCTGAACCAACACATGCGTCTTGCCCGATCCGGCATTGGCCGAGACGAACACCGACGCGGTCGGATCGGAGGCGAGGATCTGCCGCTCGCGCGCCTGATCCGGAATGATGCGCGGCCTGCTCATGCGCCCTCTCCTACTCCGCCGGCCGCCGACCATTCCTTGATCCGCGCCAGATCGTCGTAGCGACCGTAGCGTTGCGCCCACATCGACAGCACCAGCGCGTGATAGGGCTGCGCCTCGTCGTCGAAGCGGCGGATCAGGCCGGTGAGTTTGGCCAGCGCCTCGGCTGCGGCATCGTCGGGCTCCTGCGGCTCGTCCTTGCGGTCGATCTTGAGTTCGAGCACGCGCTCGTCGCCCGGCGGCGAGTTGCCGCTGAGCTTGACGTAAGTGAGTTCGGCGACCGAGGCGCCGGCATCGATGCCGTCAAAGCCGCCGGCGCGCAGGATCGCGGCTTCCAGCGTCAGCTGCGGCGACAGCCCCATGCGGACCTGCTTGCCGGTCGGCGGGTTGCCGGTCTTATAGTCGAGAATCGCGTAGTTGCCGTCGGCACGGTGCTCGATGCGATCCGCGCGCGCCGACAAGACAAAATTGCGGCCGCCGTCGAGCGGGATCGACAGCGAACCGCTGCGCTCGGCGATGACGTGGCGCAGATGCGGGCGGCGGTCCTGCTCCCAATTGGCGAACCAGCCGGCGACGCGCAGATAGCGCGGCCACCACAGCGCCCGCGCCTCGGGATGATCCATCAGCGGCGCAAAGTGTTTGGCGCCGATCTCGCGCAGCATCTGCGCCGGATCCTCTGGTAATTCATCGGCGAAGCGCTCGGTGAATTCGCCGAGCGCCTCGTGGATCGCCGAGCCGCGATCGGCCGCCGACAGCGGCATGTCGACCGGATCGAGCGGCGACAGGCCGAGGATGTATTTGGCGTAGATCGTGTAGGGATCGCGCAGCCAGTCCTCTATCGCCGTGACCGACAGTTTCAGCGGCCGCGCCTCGCGCGGCGGCTTCGGCGCCGGCTGCGCGATCGGCCTCACCTCGGCGGGACGATCGAGCGCCTGCGCATAGTCAAGATACGCTTGGCCGCGCTGCTTCAGCGTACCCCACCGCGTCTTGCCGGCAACCGCTTCGAGCCGGTGCAGAAACCGCGACACAACCGCCGGCGCGCCGCCAACCTTGTTGGCATGGGTAAGAATCACTTCGTCGGCGCGGAGCGCCTGCGCGAAGTCGTGCGCCGACAGCCCGATGCGGCGCTCCGGCAGATCGAGGCCAAGCTCGTGACGCATCGGCCGCGACAGCCACGGATCGATCCGCGGCGCCGGCGGCCACACGCCCTCGACCAGCCCGCCGAGAATGACGCGGTCATGCGTCGTCAGCCGCGCTTCGAGCGGGCCGTAGATCCGCAGCGCGGCTTCGGCGAGTTCAGGCCGGCGCACGGTGATATCGCCGAACGCGGTCTCGAACACATCCGGATAGTCGTGCGGCGGCACCGGCACGCCGGCGCTCGGCTCGACTTCGGCGAGGTCGTCGAAGGCGCGCAGCAATGCCGCGCCCTGGCCTTCGAACGCCACGGCGATGCCGTCCGCATCGCTCGACAGCGCTTTGAGCACTTCGCGATGACGCTGGCCGAACACGCACAGGTCGATCGGATCTTTGCCGACGCTCTCCAACGGCAGCAGTGCTGTGCGGAGTTCGTCGATCAGCGCCTGCGCGGCATCGAGCGCGTCATCGCCGAGCCGCGCGCGCGGCTCCGAGGCGTGCAGCGCGCTGAGTTCGCCGCGCTTGTGCTTGGCGAGTTCGGCGCGGAACGACGCGTAGTCCCGCAGCAGCCCTTCGCAGCCCGGCGACGGCCGGGTCCCGCGCAGCAGCGCCAGTTCCAGCGTTTCGATCGCATGCCGCCAACCGCCGGCGGCGCGGCCGAGCCGCAGCAGCGGATGTTTCAGAAGCGCCAGCAGCGTCGGCGGCTCGCAGCCATGCAGCGCGGCCTCGGCAGCGAGCCGCGCGAAAATGCCGGCCTGGGTGTCCATCAGCGAATCGCCGCCGGAATCGTCGACCGGCAGATTCCAGCGGCCGAGCGCGGCGACGACGCGGCGCGCCAGCGCGCGATCCGGCGTCACCAGAGCGGCGGTGCGGCCGAGTTCGGTCGCCTCGCGCAGCGCCACCGCGATCGCCAGCGCCTCGATCTCGGAATTCGGCGCCTCGATCAGCGTCAGCTTCTCAACTCCGGCTTCGATCAGTTGCTCGACCTGCGGATCGGCCAGCCGGTCGTGCCACACCGCCGTCGCGGCCGACGGCCGCATCGCCTCGGAGGCGAGGACTTCGCGGCCCGGCCGCGCGCTCACGCCCAGCCGCCGGACGTCGCGGCGCTGCAGGCCCATCCGCGTCAGCAGGCCATGCATGGCGAATTGCGGATGGTTGGGCGACGGCGGCGTTAGCTGCCTGCCCTGCTTGTCGCGCGTGCCTTCGATCAGATCCCACGCTGCGTCATCGAGCTCAGTGTCGAGCCCCGGCAGCACCACGGCGCCGTGCGGCAGCCCGGCGATGGCATGCAGCAGCCGCGCGGTCGCCGGCATCGAACCGGTCGAGCCGGCGGCGATCACCGGCCCGCCCTGATGCGCCGCAAGGCGGCGGGTTTCGGCCTCGATCAACAGATCGCGCCGCGCCGCCGGCTCGATCCGGTCGGTCTCGCGCAGATGCTGCGGCCACCACTGGCCGGCGATCTTGAGGAAGTCGAGCGTCAGCTTCCAGTAGCGGTCGAACGCATCCGGCACCAAGCTATCGAGCTTGGTCCAGTCGACGCCGCGCGTCGCCATGTCGTCGATCAGCCGCGCCAGATCGTCGGCCAGCGCCAAAGTCGAGGCCGGGCCACCGATGACGAGCGGCGCCTGATGCGGATCGCCCGGCCGCAGGCTCTTGGCCCAGACGGCGATCAGCTGCGACAGCAGCAGCCGGCGCGGCAGGCCGTCGAGCGCGGGCGGAATTTCGAGATCGGCAACGCCTTGGGCCGCCTGTGCGAACGCCAACTCGTCCTCGTCGATGCCGCCGAGCGCGACGATGCGCGGCAGCAGCACGGCGTCGGTCCCGAGGACGTCCAGGAAGATGTCGCGCGCCAGCCGTCCGGCGCGGCGGGTCGGCAGATAAAGCGTCGCTTCGGCCAGCCGCTCGGGCTGGGTGCGGACCGAAAAGCCCTCGATCAGTTCGCCATCGACCAGCGCGGCAATTGTCGAGCGCAGAAACGGCGCGGAAGACGGAACACTGAAAACGCGCATGGACACCCTGATTCGCCGATCCGGCGATCATGCCATGGCGGCGCACCGCACGGGAGGTGCGGCGGCCCTCAGGCGACGCTGGCGAGATAGGCCCGCTCGGCCGCCGCGACCGCATCCGGCGTGCCGACATGCATCCACGTGCCGTCGAGCCGCAGCCCGAACAGCCGGCCCTGCTCGGCCACCTCATCGAACATCTTGGTCAGCGAAAATTCGCCCCGCGGCGCGTCGGCGAAGATCGCCGGCGACATGATGGCGACGCCCGCATAAACGAACGGCGTCACCTCGTTCTCCTTGCGCTTGCGCAAGGACCCGTCCGGCGCCATTGCAAAGTCTCCCTTGCCCGCATAGCCGATGCTGCCCGCGGTCGGCGCCATCAGCAGCAGGATGTCCATCCGGGCCGGGTCAAACGCATCGGCAAGCCGCGCGAGATTCGGTCGCACGCCGTCGATCCACAGCGTATCGGCGTTGAGATGATAGAACGGCGCATCGCCGAGCAGCGGCAGTGCCTTGACCACGGCCCCGCCGGTGCCGAGCACCATGTCGCGTTCATCGGAGATGATCACCTTCGGCGCCGTCCGCGATACGACGTGATCGATGATCTGGTCCGGCAGATAGTGCACGTTGACCACGGCTTCGGTCACGCCGGCCTCGGCGAGCCTGTCGAGCACGTGGTCGAGCAGCGGCTTGCCGGCGACGCGCACCAGCGGCTTCGGCTTGTTGTCGGTGAGCGGGCGCATGCGCAGGCCGAAGCCTGCAGCAAGCACCATGGCGCGGGAAGGTTGAACGGACATCATCGCTCGCGTTTCGGACCGGATCGGATCGGTGCGAATCGATTGTATCACGCAGCGGCGACCGGTGTATCAACGGTCCTTGGGTAGTCGCCAACCATGACGACGGTGCGACACCACGACCCGCGCGAAGCCGCTTCCGCGAAACAGTGTAGAGCGTTTTCGAGCGGAGTGGATACCGGTTCGCGTGAAGAAAACGCGTCAGAAGAAAGATTTAGAGCTCCGGTGATTCTATCAGAACCGGAAAAGCTCTAGGCGGTTGCGGTTCCGGCGCGGCTGCTCGGGCGCTTCTTTTTGTCATGGCGCAGGAAGCTGACGCCGATCTGGTCGCCATTGACCCAGCTCAGCGCGCAGCGCCGATAGGCCAGCCCGGTCGACGACAGCAGCAGGAAGAATTCCTTGAGGTTGAGGCCGTCGACGGCGCCCTCGATGGTGAGCTTGCCGCCGGCTTCAGAGACGTCCTCGAGCAGGCAGGGCCGGCGCCAGGTGCCGTCGATCGCCATCATCTGCGCCCGGATGCCGCGTTCGAACACGACGCGGCCGTCCTTGTTCCGTTCACCAACCATGAGGTCCCTCGCCCCGACGCAGCGACCAGGCGTGCGATTTACGGGAAGACTGTCGAGGCGTCGAGGGTAGGGAGCGGTCGCCTAATATCGGGTAAAACCTGTCGCTGAAATCACCGTGGAGGCGGCACGTGAGCGTCGGACCAGGCCTTCAGTTCAACCAACGACGGGTGCGCCAGCGAACGCATCAGATAAGTCCAGATCCGCGGCTGATGCTTCAGGTAATGCGGCTTGCCGTCGCGCCGGTTGAGCCGTGCGAAGGTGCCGAGCAGCCGCGTGTTACGCTGCGCCGACATCAGCGCGTAGCGCTGGGCGAAGCGGGCGGGATCGAACCTCGGGTCGGCGGCGATCCGCGCCTTGATGTAGCGGCCGAACAACGCCAGCTCGAGCGATTCGGGCACGTCGATCCGCGCATCCTGCAGCAGCGACACCACGTCGTAGGCCGGCGGACCGAGCACGGTGTCCTGAAAATCGATCACACCGACCTTCGCGATGCCGTCGCGCTCCTCCAGCCAGATCAAGTTCGGTGAGTGATAGTCGCGTAGTACCCAGGTGTGTGGCTCGTCGGCGAGGCCGCCCAGCAGCCGGCGCCACAGCGCGACGAAATCGGCGCGGTCGCTGGCGGCGAGCGCGACGCCCCGATCGGGCAGATACCATTCGGTCATCAGCCCGACCTCGATCAGCATCGCCTCAAGGTCGAACACCGGGATGGCGTAGTTGTCCTGCGGCAACGGCAGCGTGTCGGGCAGCGCCTGGCCATGCAGCGTCGCCAGCAGATCGGCAGCGGCCTGATAGCGCTCAGCGATCGGCGCCGGCGGCGATCCGGTGACGACGCCTTCGCGGCCGAAATCCTCGGTGATCAGGAAGCCCGAATCGAGATCGGCGTGCAAAATCGCCGGCGCCGAGAAGCGCCGTGCGTGCAACCCGCTTGCGATCGCCACGAACGGCCGGACGTCTTCGGCCAGATGCACTGCAGCGCTGTAGCTCTTGCCGGCGTACAGCGCGGGACCATCGGGCCGCCGCGGCGCATTCATCAGGATCAGCGATTGGCCGTCCTTGATCAGCCGCGCGTAGGACCGTGTCGAAGCGTCGCCCGGCATGTGGCGGCGGTCGGCCTCCGCATAGCCGGAAGTTTCGATGAAGCTGCGCAGCGCCGCCAGCCGCTCGACCTGCGCGGCGGCCTTGCCGTGGCCGGTGATTTCTGCGGCGCGGGCCAGCGAGCCGAGCGCCGGACGATGGCTGAGCGCGATGTCGATGCGGTCGTCCGGCATCGCGCCGGGCGCCCGCTCCGGCCATTCGATCAGCGCCACTGCGCCGTCCGGCAGCGGCGACAGCCCGATCTCTTCGAGCTCGCCGGGATCTTCGATGCGATACAGATCGGCGTGGAGCAGCGGAAACGGCGGCAGCTCGTAGCTTTGTACCAGTGTGAAGGTCGGGCTCGGGACTTCGTAGTCGTCGTCTCCGGCCAGATAACGGATCATTGCCCGCGCCGCCGCGGTCTTGCCGGCGCCGAGATCGCCCGACAGCGTGACGACATCACCAGGGCCGATCAGCAGCGCGATCTCCGCCATCAGCCGCGCCGTCGCCGTCTCGTTGGCGAGCGCGACCGAGAATGTCGCCGGCGCCGTCATTCGGCCGCGTTACGCTGCGCGGTCTGGTCGATCGGAAATTCGCACACCACCGTGGTGCCGTGCCCGACCACCGAATCGACCTGGACCTTGCCGCCGTGCAGTTCGACGAAGGATCGTACCAGCGCCAGACCAAGGCCAGGGCCGCGATGCCGCGAGCCCTGGGAGTGGCTTTCGAACCAGTCGAACACCTTGTCCTTGACGGCCGGATCGATGCCGGGGCCGGCGTCGGTGACCGAGAACACGATGCGGTTGCCGGCTTTGCGCACCGCCAGCTTCACTTCAGCCTGCGGCGGCGAGAAGCCGACCGCGTTGGCGAGCAGATTGTACAGCACCTGCACGACGCGGCGCTCGTCGCCGACAAAGCCCTCGATGCTCGGATCGACGTCGATATCGAGCGTGATCTGGTCGCGGGCGAGGCGATCCTGGATGCCCTCGACCGCCGCGTCGATGGCGCGGCGGATATCGATCGGGCCAAGATTGAGCGTCATCGCGCCGGCGTCGATGCTGGCGAGGTCGAGGATGTTGTTGATGATCGCCAGCAGCGCATTGGTCGAGGTGGTGATGTAGGCGAGGTACTCGGCCTGCTTGTCGGTGAGCGGGCCGGTGCTCGGATCGCTAAGGAAATGCGCGAAGCCGATGATCGTGGTCAGCGGCGAGCGCAGTTCGTAGGAGACGTGATGGACGAAGTCGATCTTGATGCGGTCGGCGGTCTCCAGCGCCTCGTTGCGTTCCCGCAGCGCGCGCTCGACATTCTCGGTGTCGGTGATGTCCTGGAACGTCAGCATCGTGGCGCCGTCGGGCAGCGGCATCGTCTTGCACGACAGCACCGAGCCGTCGCGGCGCTCCAGCTTCAAGAGCACGTTGCGGCGATCGTCGATCCCGGTGATGGCGCTGCGCAGCGCCTGCCAGCTTATCTCGTCATCATAGAGCGGCCGACACCAGTCCTCGACGGTTTCGATGTGCGGCCGGCTCGCCAGCGCCTCGGCCGACAGGTTCCACATCCGGGTGAATGCCGGATTGAACAGTTGCGCGCAGCCATTGCTGCCGAACACCGCCACCGCCTCGGTCAGATTGTCGAGCGTCTCGCGCTGGACGTCGATCAGCCCGCCATAGCGGCGCTGCAGATCGAGGCTTTCGGTGACGTCGTCGAACAGATAGGTGACGCCGCCTTCCTGATTGGGCGTGGTGACGATGCTGATGGCGCGGCCGTCGGGCAGATACCAGATCGCCTTCTCGGCTTCGACCGCCCGATAGGCCTCGTGGAGCTTGTTTTTCCACGCCTTGAAGTCGCGCTCTTCCGGCAGTTTGCGCGCGGCGCGCAGCCGGTCGAGGACGCTGGAATCATCCGGATGGCTGTCGAGGAAGGCGCGGTCGAGATCCCACAGCTTGCGATAGGAGTCGTTGTAAAATGCCAGCCGCCGCTGCGCGTCGAACACCGCGACGCCGGACGACAGCTGATCCAGCGTGCGGCGGTGCGCGTCCGCCATCCGCACCAGCGCGGCGCCGAGCGCCGCGGCCTCGCTGGAATCCACCGCGATGCCGGCGCTGCCATGAGCGAGCCGCAGCGCTCGCACATCGAAATAGCGGCGCTCGCCGCGCACCACGATCGGCAGCCGCGCAGCAAATTCCGACTCCTCGTGCAGGGAGCGGGCGAGATTGCCGCGGTCGTTGCTGTCGAGCAGTTCGAGATTGCGGCTGACCGCATCGGCCGGACTGCCGGCGTCGGTGGCCCGCGCGTAGGCGGCGTTGGCGAAGGCGAGTTCGCCCGACGCGCGGCGCGTCCAGATCGGCCACGGCGCCGCTTCGGCGAAGCCGCGCAGCATCTCGGTCTCGTCCTGCAGCGCCTTGTAGCGCCGCGACATGTCGGCCAGTTCGCGGCGCACGCCGCTGAGTTCGCGCAGCCGCAGGATGGCCTGGCCGCCGATGGCGCGGCCCATCGCCTCGATGGCGCGGCCGGTCGACGTGGTCAGGTGCAGGAGGAAGGCTTCGCCCTTGTCGAGCAGCGCGTCGACGGCGTGATCCATCTGCAGCGCAGGCTCGGGTGGCAGCCACGTGCCGAACGCCAGGATGCGCTGCGGCTTGGCGCCGTGCGGCTCGTGCGGCAGCAGCAGCGCGATGTCGCCGCTGATCTGCGGACGATCATCGCCGGCCGGCCAGGAGATCAGCACCTGAGGTTCCACGAACAGCAGCGCGCGCAACCGATCCGATTCCGCCTGCAGGGTCTGGACGTCGGTCCGCAGCCGGGTTTCTTCCGCCGCAGCGCGTTGCCGCGTGCGCATCAGCAGGATCGCCGACACCACCGAGAAGCCGAGCACCGACACGGCCATCGCCAGCGTCACCAGCTCGTGCCGGCTGAAATCTGTGATCATGCGGGACGTGAGTGCGGCGAGATGCTCGTCGGCCCACGCCGGCGTCGATGCCGCTAGTAAGCCAGCCCCTGCGGCACCGCGCACGAGTGACGTGCACGACAAGCAGGCCCGACGCATCGACCCCAATACGTCTGACATGGATTGCCCCAACCACTCGACGCGATCGCAGATCGTCAACGCCGCCGCCGAATCGCTCGACAATATCCTGTTCGCAACTTGGCGGGTAAGAGTCCAGACCGTGAACGTCGCGAGGGCGGGTGACGAAACGGCGAAGTATATTTTTAACTGACAAATCGTCGCTCGCTTGACACAAAATCTAGCGGCCGGTCGAGCCGAAGCCTCCCACACCGCGCGCCGTCTCGGACAATTCTTCCACGCTGATCAGTTCGGCTTGCACCACCGGCGCGATCACCATCTGGGCGATGCGCTCACCGCGCCGAATGGTGAAGGGCTCGGTGCCGTGATTGATCAGCAACACGCCGATCTCGCCGCGATAATCAGCATCGATGGTGCCGGGCGCGTTCAGCACGGTGACGCCGAACTTGGCGGCAAGGCCGGAGCGCGGGCGCACCTGGGCCTCGTAGTTCGTTGGCAGAGCGATCGACAATCCTGTCGGTACCAGCGCGTGGCGTCCTGGCGCCAGCACCAGCGGCGCATCGTCCGGGTTGGCGGCGCAGAGATCAAGGCCGGCCGCGTGCACGGTCTGGTACGACGGCAGCGGCAGGTCGGCGGCGTGCGGCAGTTGCTTGATCTCGACGGCGACGGGTTTGCTCATCAGGCGTGTACTTCCGAGTCTTGTATTGAGTCTTGTTCCGTCACCTGCGCGATATGTTGCACCAGCGCCCGCGCGACGTCGTCTTTGGTCATCACCGGCCACGAATCGATCTCGACGGCGTCGCCGGATTTCATCAACAGATGCACGGTGTTACGGTCGCCGCCCATGACCCCGGTGGCGGGCGAAACGTCGTTGGCGACGATCCAGTCGCAGCCCTTGCGGGCGAGCTTGGCGCGGGCGTTGCCCAGCAGATTCTCGGTCTCGGCCGCGAAGCCGATCACCAGCTTCGGGCGCTGCTCGGTGAGCTGGGCAATTGTCGCCAGGATGTCAGGGTTCTCGGTGAGTTGCAGCGGCGGCGGGCCGCCGGTCCCCTTCTTGATCTTCTGCTCGCCTTCGCTGGCAACGCGCCAGTCGGCCACCGCGGCGGCAAAGATCGCGACGTCGGCCGGCAATGCGCTGCGTACGGCAGCGAGCATTTCACGCGCCGACTCGACACGCGTCAACGTGACGCCCTCGGGAGCGGCGAGATCGACCGGGCCTGATATCAGTTCCACCTCGGCGCCGGCGCGCGCCGCGGCAGCGGCGATCGCGTAGCCCTGTTTGCCGCTCGAGCGATTAGCAATGTAGCGCACCGGATCGATCGGCTCGTGCGTCGGACCGGCGGTGATCAGCACCCGGCGGCCCCGCAGCGGCCGCGGCGGCGGTGCAAAAAGTGCCTGTGCGGCGGCGGCTATTTCGATCGGCTCGGCCATGCGGCCGGTGCCGGCCTCGCCGCGCTCGGCCATCTCGCCGGCATTCGGGCCGACCATGGTGATGCCGTCGCGCTTCAGCTGATCGACGTTGCGACGCGTCGCCGAATTATTCCACATCAGGGGATTCATTGCCGGCGCCAGCAGCACCGGGCGATTGGTCGCCAAGAGGATCGCGGTGGCAAGATCGTCGGCGTGGCCGCCGGCCATCTTGGCCATCAGGTCGGCGGTGGCGGGCGCGACGACGATCAGATCGCAGTCGCGGGCGAGACGAATGTGGCCGGCGTCGAACTCACTCTGCGGATCAAACAGATCGGTGTAGCAGCGCTGGTGCGACAGCGCGCTGGCGGTGAGCGGACTGACGAATTGCTGCGCCGCCTTGGTCAGCACGACGCGCACCTCGGCGCCGCGCTCCTTCAGCCGGCGGATCAGGTCCATCGCCTTGTAGGCCGCGATGCCGCCGCCGACGATCAGCGTGACGCGCGCTGCGGACGGCCGGGCGGAAGCAAGGACCGAGTGATCGTCGGACGTTATGTCGTCCGGAACGGTCTCGCCGCCGGCTTGAGACAAGCCCGGCGCAAAGCCGTGGCGCTGATGCACGGCATCGCGCAGGATCACCCGCACTTCGTCTTCCATCGACCGGCCATTGGCGGCGGCGCGCTGGCGCAGCTCGGCCTTCAGCATCTCGTCGAGTTTGCGGATCGTCAGGTTTGCCATGGTGGGAAGCTACCGCTCGTATGCACTGCTAGCAAGCCCTGACAGCAATGCCAGCATTACAGCCGCGACATCGCGATGAGAACGCCAATGAACGTCACCGCAATGATCCACAGCGCGACGGTGCGGCCGCGGGTGCGACGGCGTTCGGAGTGGCCGATCGCCGCGATGGTCTCCGGCGCCAGCACCAGCCCGTCCTTGGTCATCACTTCGAGCTGGTTCAGCACGGTGACGGCGCGCGACACGATGGTCGGCAGGCCGCTCAGCGTGTGGCCGAGTTCGCCGGCGCCGGTGAGCGCGCCTTCGACCTTGCCGACCGGACCGAGGTTGCGCTGAATCCATTCGCGCACCACAGGATCGGCGACCTTCCAGATGTCGAGCTTCGGATCGAAACTACGCGCCACGCCCTCGACCACTACCATGGTCTTCTGCAGAAGAATCAATTCAGGCCGGGTGCGCATGTCGAACAGCCCGGTGACCTCGAGCAGCAGGGTCAGCAGCTTGGCCATCGAGATTTCCTCGGCCACCCGATTGTGGATCGGCTCGCCGATGGCGCGGATCGCCTGCGCGAAATTCTCGACCGAATGATGCGGCGGCACGTAGCCGGCCTCGAAATGCACTTCGGCGACGCGGCGATAGTTGCGGGTGATGAAGCCCAGCAGGATCTCGGCGAGGAAGCGCCGCTCCTTCGGCAGCAGCCGCCCCATGATGCCGAAATCGACCGCGACCAGCTTGCCCTGCGGATCGACGAACAGATTGCCCGGGTGCATGTCGGCGTGGAAGAAGCCGTCGCGCAGCGCGTGGCGCAGGAAGCTCTGGATCACCTTGCGGCCGAGCGACACGGTGTCGACATTGGCCTCGGCGAGCCGCTTGTGATCGTTGAGCGGAATGCCGTCGATCCACTCCATCGTCAGCACGTTGTGGGTGGTGCGGTCCCAGTCCACCGCCGGCACCCGGAAATCCGGATCGTCCTTGATGTTCTCGGCCATCTCGGAGGCGGCCGCGGCTTCGAGCCGCAGGTCCATCTCCATCGCCACCGAACGCGACATCGTGTTGATGACTTCGACCAGCCGCAGCCGCCGCGCCTCGGACGAATACTGCTCGGCCTTGTCGGCGACGAAGAAGAAGTCCGACAGATCGCGCTTGAAGCGCGCCGCCACATTGGGACGCAGCACCTTGACGGCAACCTGCTTGTGCACGCCGCCAACCTCGACGACGCCGCGATGCACCTGGGCGATCGAAGCCGCGGCGACCGGCGGCGACAGGCTGACGAAGGCCTGCTCGACCGGCCGCTCCAGCGAGGCGGCGATCACCGCGTTGGCTTCGTCCTGCGAGAACGGCGGCAGCCGGTCCTGCAAGGCTTCGAGATCGCGCGCCATCGCCACGCCGACCACGTCGGGCCGCGTCGCCAGAAACTGTCCGAGCTTGAGATAGGCCGGGCCGAGCCGCGTTAGCGCGCGCGACAGCCGTGCGCCCGATTTGGCGCCGGGCCGCTCGATCAGCCGCGCCAGCCGCACCGGCAATTGCCCAGCCGGCGGAATCAGCGCCGGATCGACCACGCCGAACACGCCTTCGCGCGCGAACACGAAGGCGGCGCGGGCGAGCCGCGCCACATGCGTCAGGGCTGCGATCACAAACGCCAGCCCGAATGCATCGCCACGATGCCGCCGCTCATGATCTGCCAGTTGACCCGCGCGAAGCCGGCGTCGCGGATCATCTCGGCGAAATCATACGGCCGCGGGAATTTGCGGATCGATTCGACCAGATACTGATAGCTGTCGGCATCGCCGGTGACGACGCGGCCGATCTGCGGGATCACCTTGAAGGAAAACAGGTCGTAGACCTTGGCGAGGCCCGGCACGTCGACGGTCGAGAACTCGAGGCACAGGAAGCGGCTGCCCGGCTTCAGCACCCGGTAGGCTTCCTTCAAGGCGAGATCGATCCGCGGCACGTTGCGGATGCCGAACGCGATCGTATAGGCGTCGTAACTCTTGTCGGCGAACTGCAGCGCTTCGGCATTGCCCTCGACGAACTCGATGCGATCGTCGAGGTGGCGCTCGGCGGCGCGCTGGCGGCCGACCTCGAGCATGTCGGTGTTGATGTCGCAGACCGTGGCGTGGAAGCCGGCGCCCGAGGCCTTGGCGGCGCGGAACGAGATGTCGCCGGTGCCGCCCGCGACGTCGAGCAGCCGGAACGGCGTGTCGTCACGCGGCGGATTCAGCGTCGTGATCATCGCGTCCTTCCACAACCGATGCATTCCGCCCGACATCAGGTCGTTCATCAGGTCGTAGCGGCTGGCGACGCTGTGGAACACGTCGTTGACCAGCGTCTGCTTGTCGTCCAGCGGCACGTCGCGATAGCCGAAATGCGTGGTCTCGTTCGGCTGAGTCATGGTGGTCACTCCTGCGCGCGGAGGTCTTTCCGGGCCAAAGCCGCCCGAAACGCGAAAACCCGCTCCGCGGCGCACCATATAGCGCGCCGAGGCGGCAGGCGCTATCACCTGAATGCCCTAGCCGCCGGGCGGATTGGCGGGCCTCCGACTGCCCTCACCCCGTCATTGCGAGCGCAGCGAAGCAATCCAGAGCCGCAGACGGCGCCCGTCGCTGGATTGCTTCGTCGCTACGCTCCTCGCAATGACGGGGAGAGTGTCCCGCCTGGATCGAAAGAGCCCAAGATGCCCGAACTTCCCGAAGTCGAAACCGTCCGCCTCGGCCTCGCGCCGGCCATGGAGGGATTCCGGATCGAGCGGGCGGTGGCGAACCGCGCCGATTTGCGGTTTCCGTTTCAGCAGGACTTCGTGTCGCGGCTGACGGGGCAGACCATCACCGGACTCGGGCGGCGTGCCAAATATCTGCTGGCCGACCTCTCTTCCGGCGAAGTGCTGCTGATGCATCTGGGCATGTCGGGCTCGTTCCGCGTCGTCACCGAGGGCGGCGCCGCGACGCCGGGCGAGTTTCACCATCCGCGCAGCGAGGACCGCGCCCACGATCATGTGGTGTTCGAGATGTCGAGCGGCGCCCGGGTGATCTTCAACGACCCGCGCCGATTCGGCTTCATGAAGATCTTCGCCCGCGCCGATATCGACGACGAGCCGCATCTCAAGGGCCTCGGCCCGGAGCCGCTCGGCAACGCCTTCGACGCCGCGATGCTGGCCAGGGCCTGCGCCGGCAAGCAGACCAGCCTGAAGGCCGCGCTGCTCGACCAGCGCGTCGTCGCCGGGCTCGGCAACATCTATGTGTGCGAGGCGCTGTGGCGCGCGCATCTGTCGCCGAAGCGCAAGGCCGCGGCGCTGGCCGACCGCAAAGGCTCCCCGACCGACCGCGCGCTCCGCCTGACCGACGCAATCCGCGACGTGCTGCACGACGCGATCAAGGCCGGCGGCTCGTCACTGCGCGACCACCGCCAGACCTCCGGCGAACTCGGTTACTTCCAGCATTCCTTCGCGGTGTACGACCGCGAGGACGAACGCTGCCGGACGGAAGGCTGCAACGGCGTGGTGAAACGCTTCGTGCAGAACGGGCGATCGACGTTCTGGTGTTCGGTTTGTCAGAAGTAGTTGCGTAGACGCCGTGCTCGGCTCGCCCTCACCCCAACCCTCTCCCGCAAGCGGGAGAGGGAGTTCCGCCGCAAGTGGGGTTGATGTCGTGCATAAACTTGGGCGCTGCGGGATGACATCGTTGTCGCCCCAAGCACGGCCGGCTCCCTCTCCCGCTTGCGGGAGAGGGGTGGGGTGAGGGCGACGCGGGGAGTGAGTCCGCCGCAATTATTTCCGCACGCAGATCACGCGCACAACGCTCGCTTTGGCGTCGCCGGCCTCTGTGGTTGGCTTGACATTGGCGCTTAGCAAGAACTTGCGCACCGCCTCCGCATCGACCAGCATGGCTTGCGTCGCAACGACGCCGTTCGCCGGGCCGGCGACCTGCGGCGGGCGGAGCAGCGCGAGGCCGGCGAATTTGCCGTCGGCGTCGCGCGCGGGAGCGCCAGAGAAGCCGAGGCCGGGGGGCGGCGACAGCGCGAGCCCGCCGGTCCCGACCGGCGTGACGCTGGCGCGCGCGACGCTGACCGCGGCGCCGCCGCCCTGGCTCTGCGGATCGGCGATGCCGACGAGATCGACCGTCGCCGGCGCCTTCGCGGCGGCGAGCGCCAGCGGCTTCAACCCGCGGGCGCCATAAATCCGCAGCAGCGCGAGGTCGTGCGTTTTGTCGGTCGCGGCCAGATCGGCATTGCCGTGGCCGGCGACCACGATCGACACGCAGGCATCGACCGCCTCGCGGTCGGCCAGGATGGCGCCGTCGTCGCTGACGATCGCGCCGGTCGAGTACTCCACCTTCTTGCGCGGCGGCGGGCCGGCCAGCACGCCGGCCGGGAACGGCGTGAACGCGCTCGACATCACGATCACCACCGGCTCCATCGTGCCTTCGGTGGCCTGATCGTACAGGATGGTGAGGATGCGCACCTCGGCGTCCTTGAAGGCGCCGCGAATGTAGAATTTCTTCTGGCCCTGCAGGCCGGACAGCACGAAGAAATCCGGCTTGACTGCGCTGTAGCTGAGCTGGCGGCCGGTCTGCTTCTTCTCCTGATCGGCGAGTTTGGCGGTGGTGACGCCGGCTTCCTTGCGCCGCGCCAGCGAGATCTGGATGGTGCCGGTCGCGGACGACCATTTGCTGCCATTGGCGTCCGAGGTTTGCTGCGGTACCAGCTTCGCCGGAATGCCGAGCCGCGCCCCGGTGACCATATCGGTCACAAGCTTCCAGCCGACATTGCCCTGCAGTTTGCGCGCCGCCTCGGCGAGCTGGGCGCGCTCCTGCGGATTGAGCACGCCGGTCTGCTTGGCGCCGTGATCCTTCTGAAACGCCTTGATGGCCGCCACCATGCGGTCGGACGCCTGACCGTCGATCACGCCGTTGTAGGCGCCGATCCAGGCCAGATCCGACTGGATCGCCTGACGCTCCGCCGGCGTCATTGCGGTGACGGTCTCACCCGGGGTTTGCAGCGCCGGACGGATCGGTGTGGTGGCGACGGGCTTCGGCTTGACGCCGGGCACGGCGGACGGCGCCGGTGCGGTCTGCGCAGCGGCCCCGGTCAGACCCGCGATCACCAGGGTTGCGGCCAGTATCGATCTCATGACAATTCCCACCCGCATCGCGCCATGGTTGAGCTCGGCGCAGATAATCATAGATGCTTGGTCAGAAACAACGGTCGACGGGTTCGATGCGTGCCGTCAGACGCTCGTCCGAGAGTGAAGGACACATCCCCATCATGCTGAGTGCCGAGGAGCTGGAGCGCTACGCCCGCCATATCGTGCTGCGCGAGGTCGGCGGGCCTGGTCAGGCGGCGCTTCGCAACGCGCGCGTGCTGGTGATTGGCGCCGGCGGACTCGGCGCGCCGGTGCTGATGTATCTGGCGGCGGCCGGTGTCGGGACGTTGCATGTCGTCGACGACGATGTCGTGTCGCTGTCGAACCTGCAGCGGCAGATCATCCACGCGACGCCCGATGTCGGTGCCCGCAAGGTCGACAGCGCTGCAGCACGAATCGCGGCGCTCAATCCGCATGTCACGGTCGTGCCGCACGCGACGCGGATCAATGCGGCGAATGCGTTGGAGCTGATCGGGGCCTGCGACCTGGTGCTCGACGGCTCGGACAATTTTGCGACGCGCTATCTGGTGGCGGACGCCTGCTACCTCGCCAAGAAGCCGCTGGTCACCGCGGCGCTCGGCCCGTTCGACGGTTCGCTGACGACGATCCGGGGGCATGAAACCAACGCCGCCGGCGAACGCAACCCGACCTATCGGTGCCTGTTTCCCGAAGCGCCGCCGCCCGGCACGGTGCCGGCCTGCGAAGAGGCCGGCGTGATGGGCGCGCTCGCCGGCACGCTCGGCTCGATGATGGCGCTGGAAGCGATCCGCGAGATCGTCGGCTTCGGCGAAGGCCTGGTCGGGCGGCTGCTGATGATCGACGCGCGCAGCATGCGATTCGAGACGCTGCGCTACGGCCGCGACCCGGGCAATCCGCTGAACGGGAATGCGCCGAGCATCCGCGATCTGAGCGCGCATCGATAACGGACTCACTGCCTGGGGCGCCCTCACCCCAGCCCTCTCCCGCAAGCGGGAGAGGGAGCGCGCTGCGGGCGCGGCGAGGCTTTGCACTATCCGAAATCACTGAACTATCAATCTTGAATCCGAGTTCATCAACTCCCCTCGCCCCGCATGCGGCGAGCCCCCTCTCCCGCTTGCGGGAGAGGGTTGGGGTGAGGGCGACGCGGGTGCAGCGCCTGTTACTTCTCGCTATCCAGGAATGCCATCTGCACGTCTGGATAGCGCGTGCCCATTGCGGCGTCGCGCGGCATTGCGGTGGTGAGGGCGGCGAGATGTGCGGGCGTCAGCTCGACATCGAGCGCGCCGAGCGCTTCCTGCAGCCGCGGCACGGTGCGGGCGCCGATCAGCGGCACGATGTCGTCGCCCTGCGCCAGCACCCAGGCGATCGCGATCTGCGCCACCGAGGCGCCGAGGCCGTCCGCGATGGTGCGCAGCTTCTCCACCAGCGCCAGATTGGCGTCGAGATTGGCACCCTGGAAACGCGGGCTGTGGCTGCGATAGTCATTGGCGGCCGGCGGCTTCGACAAATGGCCGCCGATCAGCCCGCGCGACAGCACGCCGTAAGCGGTGATGCCGATGCCGAGGTCGCGGCAGGTCGGCAGGATGTCGTCCTCGATGCCGCGGGTGATCAGCGCGTATTCGATCTGCAGATCGGCGATCGGATGCACCTTGGCGGCGCGGCGGATGGTGTCGCTGCCGACTTCCGACAGGCCGATGCCGCGGACATAACCGGCCTGCACCAGGTCGGCGATCGCCCCGATCGTATCCTCGATCGGCACGTTCGGATCGAGCCGCGCCGGGCGATAGATGTCGATGTGATCGACGCCGAGCCGTTGCAGCGTGTAGGCGAGGAAGTTCTTCACCGCCGCGGGGCGGCCGTCGAAGCCGGCGAAGCCGCCCTGCGGATCGCGCAGCGCGCCGAATTTGACGCTGAGCTGCACCGCGTCGCGGTTGCGACCCTTCAGCGCCTCGCCGATCAGCATCTCGTTGTGGCCCATGCCGTAGAAATCGCCGGTGTCGATCAGCGTGACGCCGGCATCGAGCGCGGCGTGAATGGTGCGGATGCTTTCGGCGCGGTCGGATGGGCCATAGAGGTCCGACATGCCCATGCAGCCGAGGCCGAGGGCGGAGACGAGCGGGCCGGCGGTGCCGAGTTTGCGGGTGATCATCGCGGAAGTCCTTTCGGGTTGATGTGCCCGATATGGTCGACGCAGCGGCATGCGATAAGCTGGACAATGCCGGATAGACTGTTCAGGATATCGAACAATGACCCAGATCGATCTGCGCGACCTCTCGGCGTTCGCGGCGGTGGCCCGGACCGGCAATTTCCGCCGCGCCGCGCTGGAGCAGCGGGTATCGACCTCGAGCCTCAGCCAGCGGCTGCGGGAGCTCGAGGACGGCCTCGGCGTGCGCTTGCTGCACCGGACCACGCGCAGCGTCGCGTTGACGGAAGCCGGCGAACTGCTGCTCGGCCGGATCGGCCCGATGCTGCGCGACATCGATGCCGCGGTCGACCAGGTGCGCGGACTACGCGCGGTGCCGTCCGGGCGGCTGCGGATCAACGCGCCGGCGCCGGCCGCCGAACTGGTGCTCGGCCCGATGCTCGGGCCGTTCCTCGCCGCGCATCCGCTGATCGAACTCGAAGTGATCGTGCAGGCCACGCTGATCGACATCGTCGCGGCCGGCTTCGACGCCGGCGTGCGCTATGGCGAACACCTGGCGCAGGACATGGTAGCGGTGCCGCTCGGGCCGCCGCAGCATTACGTCGTGGTGGCGACGCCGGACTATTGGGCGCGGCACGGCACCCCGCGGCAGCCGCAGGATCTGCTCAATCACCGCTGCATCGGCATTCGCTATGAGAGCGGCGCGGTGCCGGATTGGGAATTCGAGCGAGACGGGCGCACGGTGCGGATCGCGCCGCCCGGGCCGCTGCGGGTCAATTCGATCGCGCTGGCGCTGCGCGCGACACGCGACGGGTTGGGTGTGACGGTGAGTTTTCTGGACTATGTGCGCGACGATCTGGCGGCCGGACGGTTAGTCAGTGTGCTCAGCGACTGGTGCGACCCGTTTCCCGGCCCGTTCTTGTACTACCCGAGCCGCCGCCAACCGCCGCCGGCGCTGCGCGCGTTCATCGATTTTGCGGCGGCGTGGCGGAAGCGGGAGAGTCGCTGAGTCAGTGCCTGGGGCGCCCTCACCCCAGCCCTCTCCCGCAAGCGGGAGAGGGGGCCCCGCTGCGGTCGGGGAGAGGCTTTACATCTGTCGTGAGTCCGAAATCATCAATCGCCATCTCCCCATGCACCGCGAGCCCCCTCTCCCGCTTGCGGGAGAGGGTTGGGGTGAGGGCGACGCGGGCGCTGAGCTGATTAGTTCGCTTACAGCATCCCCGGCAGCACGCGGTCCGGTGGCTTGTGGTTGTCGAGGAAGGTGCGGATGTTGATGATCACCTTCTCGCCCATCTCGACGCGGCCCTCGATGGTGGCCGAGCCCATGTGCGGCAGCAGCACGACCTTGCCGTGCTTGGCGAGGCGGACCAGCTTCGGGTTCACGGCGGGCTCGTGCTCGTAGACGTCGAGGCCGGCGCCGGCGATGTCGCCGCTCTCGATCAGGCGGGTCAGCGTCTCTTCGTCGATCACTTCGCCGCGCGCGGTGTTGACGATGAAGGCGTCCTTGCGGATCAGCTTGAGCCGGCGCGCCGACAACAGATGGAAGGTCGCGGGCGTGTGCGGGCAGTTGACCGAGATGATGTCCATCCGGGCCAGCATCTGGTCGAGCGAATCCCAATAGGTCGCGCCGAGCTCGTCGGCGATCCGCGGCGCCACCGGCTTGCGGTTGTGATAATGGATCTGCAGCCCGAAGGCGCGGGCACGCCGCGCCACCGCCTGGCCGATCCGGCCCATACCGATGATGCCGAGCCGCTTACCGCCCAGCCGGCGGCCGAGCATCCAGGTCGGCGACCAGCCGGGCCACTCGCCGCCGTCGGTGAGCAGCGCCGCGCCTTCGATCAGCCGCCGCGGCACCGCGAGAATCAGCGCCATCGTCATGTCGGCGGTGTCTTCGGTCAGCACCTTCGGGGTGTTGGTGACGGTGATGCCACGGGCGTGCGCGGCGGCGACGTCGAGATTGTCGATGCCGTTGCCGAAATGCGCGATCAGCTTGAGCCGGCAATCCGGCTGGTTCAGCATCTCGGCCGTGATGGTGTCGGTGACGGTTGGTACCAGAATGTCGGC
The DNA here is from genome assembly GCF_003591005.1 of Rhodopseudomonas palustris. GTDB lineage: Bacteria > Pseudomonadota > Alphaproteobacteria > Rhizobiales > Xanthobacteraceae > Rhodopseudomonas > Rhodopseudomonas palustris_K. The sequence goes on along the minus strand of NZ_QYYD01000006.1, from coordinate 84,073 downwards.
GGTGCGTGCCGCTTCGGCGAGCTTCTCGGCCGACATCGGCTCGTCGTCGAGATTGAGCCGCGCGTCGAACAGTTCGCGCATCCGGGTTTCGATCGAGTCCGGAAGCTTGCGGGTGACGACGACCAGAGGCTTCTTCTTAACCGACATTCACACGCTCTCTGCCGAGTCTGGCGCGACTGTTTAGTCGGCGTTAACCGACCTGTTCGACACTCCCGCTACAGCGCGACCGCAGGGGCGGGTCCCTTCCGTTCGGTCCCTTCACCAGCTCGGGGTCACCGGATGCCTTCCGGCTTTCTCTAGCAGAAGACCGCGCCAAGACAAGGACCCCACTATCCGGCTGTGGTTTCCCCCCAGCGACGCGCACGATCACCAAACTGAGGGGCGTGTCATATGAAGCTGAAGAGTCCGGTTGCAGTGTTGTTGTTCGCAGGTGCGATGGTAGGTGCCGCGGCGCCTGTGCTCGCCGCGAAGGACTCGCCGCTCTCGGCCAGCGGGCTGCCCGTGCCGCGCTATGTCAGCCTGAAGTCGGATCACGTCAACGTCCGGATCGGCCCGACCAAGGACAACGACGTCGCCTGGGTCTACACTCGCGCCGGACTGCCGGTGGAAATCACCGCCGAGTTCGAAAACTGGCGGCGGGTGCGCGACTCCGAAGGCGCCGAGGGCTGGGTGTATCACTCGCTGCTGTCCGGCCGGCGGACCGCGGTGATCACCATGAAGGACAAGGACGAGCTGGCGACTCTGTACGAAAGCGCCTCGACCGGCGCCGCCGTCGCGGCGCGGCTGCAGGCCGGCGTCGTCGCCCAGATCAAGCGCTGCGACGCCAGCTGGTGCCGGATCATCGGCCAGGGCTTCGACGGCTGGATCGAGAAGCAGCGGCTGTGGGGCGTGTATGCGGACGAGCAGGTGAATTGAGCGGGCGCTGATCGTCCGAAGTGATGATGGAGTGCTGCGACTCGACTCGCCCTCACCCCAGCCCTCTCCCGCAAGCGGGAGAGAGAGAGTCCGGCTGCGACGCGGGGAGAGGTCTGAGATCACTTCGAGCGTTCGAGACAAATCACCACCCTCGCCGCAAGCACGGCGCGCTTCCTCTCCCGCTTGCGGGAGAGGGCTGGGGTGAGGGCGACGCGCGGGAGGCGCCGGCTCTCTAAAGGATCAAGCCTTCTTGCGGATGCGGACGACGACGTCGACGCGGGCGATTTCGTAGCCCTCGGGAACTTCGGGGGTCTGGCGCAGCGCGACGTGCTGATCCGGAATGTCGATCAGCTCGTGGTTGTTCTCGAGATAGAAGTGCTGGTGCGCCGACACGTTGGTGTCGAAATAGGTCTTGGTGCCGTCGACGCTGACCTGGCGCAGCAGACCGACCTCGGTGAGCTGGTTCAGCGTGTTGTAGACGGTCGCCAGCGACACCGGAACCTTGGCCTGGCTGGCCTCTTCGTACAGCATTTCGGCGGTCAGATGCCGGTCGCCCTTGCCGAACAGCAGCCAGCCCAACGCCATGCGCTGGCGGGTCGGGCGCAGGCCGACCGACGACAGCATCTCGGTGACGTCGTGCCACGGGCAGCCATTGAGGTGCGGTTCGGCGGCAGGCGCCGTCGCCGCAGTGTCCTCACGCAAAAATGTCGCACGCTCTCCGATGTCCACGGCGGAAGTCCCTTTTTGTACAGTCAAGTGATTATAGGAAGCATTCCAAGGGGGTGCAAGCGCTTCGCATCTAGAACCATTCGGACGTTTTACTTAGGGAGGAATACGGAGGTGCCGCTTTGCCGGGTGCAATGCCTATGTTAGAGACCCGCGCATTCGCCCGTTGCATAAGGAACAGGCGAGCGCCGACAGTGCAGCGACACCGTCGGTCGATTTCGGACATCCGCAAGACTCAAAAAGGCAAAGCCGCATGCAGGATCGTCGTTCCAGCTACGAGTACGAAGACCTGCTGGCCTGCGGCCGCGGCGAATTGTTCGGCCCCGGCAACGCCCAGCTGCCGCTGCCGCCGATGCTGATGTTCGACCGCATCACCACCATCACCGAGGACGGCGGCGAATTCGGCAAGGGCCTGGTTCGCGCTGAACTCGACGTCAACCCGGAGCTGTGGTTCTTCGGCTGCCACTTCAAGAACGACCCGGTGATGCCGGGCTGCCTCGGCCTCGACGCGATGTGGCAGATGGTCGGGTTCTTCCTCGGCTGGGTCGGCGGCGAGGGTCCCGGCCGCGCGCTCGGCCTCGGGGAACTAAAGTTCACCGGCCAGGTGCTGCCGCCGGTGCGCAAAGTCGTCTACAATGTCGATATCAAGCGGGTGATGCGATCCAAGCTGTGGCTTGGTATCGCAGATGGGTGGCTCTCGGCCGACGACGAGATCATCTACCGGGCGAAGGATCTGAAAGTTGGTCTGTTCAAGCAAACGGCTCAGCCGGTTGGCGGTTAACGCATGCGCCGGCCACAAAGCCGTGCCATCACCGCGAACGACCATGAAATGAACGAGGCGACCATATGAGACGCGTTGTTGTCACCGGGATGGGGATCGTCTCGTCGATCGGAAACAACTCCCAGGAAGTGCTGGCGAGCCTGCATGATGCCAAGTCCGGCATCTCGCGCGCCGAGAAGCATGCGGAGCTTGGTTTCCGCTCCCAGGTGCAGGGCGCCCCGTCGCTCAATCCGGCCGACGTCGTCGACCGCCGCGCGATGCGCTTTCTCGGTGAAGGCGCGGCGTGGAATCATGTGGCGATGGAACAGGCGCTGGCCGATTCCGGCCTGGAGGAGAGCGACATCTCCAATCCGCGCACCGGCATCGTGATGGGCTCGGGCGGGCCGTCTGCCCGCACCATCGTCGAGGCCGCCGACATCACCCGCAGCAAGGGCCCGAAGCGCGTCGGCCCGTTCGCGGTGCCGAAGGCGATGAGCTCGACGGCATCGGCGACGCTCGCGACCTGGTTCAAGATCAAGGGCGTCAACTATTCGATCTCGTCGGCCTGCGCGACCTCCAACCATTGCATCGGCAATGGCTACGAGCTGATCCAGTGGGGCAAGCAGGACATCGTGTTCGCCGGCGGCTGCGAGGAACTCGACTGGTCGCTGTCGGTGCTGTTCGACGCGATGGGGGCGATGAGCTCGAAGTACAACGACACGCCCGCCACCGCGTCGCGGCCCTATGATGTCAACCGCGACGGCTTCGTGATCGCGGGCGGCGCCGGTGTGCTGGTGCTGGAAGAACTCGAGCACGCCAAGGCGCGCGGCGCCAAGATCTATGGCGAGATCGTCGGCTACGGCGCGACGTCCGACGGCTACGACATGGTGGCGCCGTCCGGTGAGGGTGCAGAGCGCTGCATGCAGATGGCGCTGGCGACCACCGGCGGCATCAAGATCGACTACATCAACCCGCACGCCACCTCGACGCCGGCCGGCGACGCGCCGGAGATCACCGCAATCCGCAAGGTGTTCGGCAACGAGGACAAGTGCCCGCCGATCTCCGCCACCAAGGCGCTGACCGGCCACTCGCTCGGCGCCACCGGCGTGCAGGAGGCGATCTACTCGCTGCTGATGATGCAGAACGGCTTCATCTGCGAGAGCGCCCACATCACCGAGCTCGACCCGGCCTTCGCCGACATGCCGATCGTGCGCAAGCGCATCGACAACGCCAAGATCGGCGCCGTGTTGTCGAACTCGTTCGGCTTCGGCGGCACCAACGCGACGCTGGTGTTCAAGCGGCTGGAGGCGTGAGCGCCGGTGCCCGGCGCGGTCATGCCGGACAATCGAAGTAATTAGACAATCGTCATGGCCGGGCTTGTCCCGGCCATCCACGTTTGAGAGCACGGATCAGCCGCGGCCATTGGTGCCCGGCACGGGCTCGGGCATGACGGACAGGGGAGCCACCACAATGCAGGGACTGATGCAGGGCAAGCGCGGGCTGATCATGGGCGTCGCCAACGACCATTCGATCGCCTGGGGCATGGCCAGGACGCTGCACGCGCACGGCGCCGAACTCGCCTTCACCTATCAGGGCGACGCTCTGGCGCGCCGCGTCAAGCCGCTGGCGCAGTCGCTGAACTCCGACCTGGTCCTTCCCTGCGACGTCGAGGACGTGGCCAGCGTCGACGCGGTGTTCGAGACGCTGAAAGACAAGTGGGGCAAGCTCGACTTCGTGATCCACGCGATCGGCTTCTCCGACAAGAACGAGTTGCGCGGCGAGTACATCGACACCAGCCGCGCGAATTTCTCGCGCACCATGGTGATCTCCTGCTTCTCGTTCACCGAGGTCGCCAAGCGCGCGGCGGCGCTGATGCCGGACGGCGGCGCGATGATCACGCTGACCTTCGGCGCGTCTGAACGCGCGATGCCGAACTACAACGTGATGGGTCTTGCGAAAGCGGCGCTTGAGGCCAGCGTGCGCTACCTCGCCTGCGATCTCGGCCCCAAGCGCATCCGCGTCAACGCGGTCTCGGCAGGCCCGGTGCGGACGCTGGCCGGCTCCGGCATCGGCGATTCCCGCGCGATGTTCGGCTTTATGGAAAAACACTCCCCGCTCGGCCGCGGCGTCACGCTGGACGAGCTCGGCGGCTCGGCTTTGTACTTGCTGTCCGACCTCTCCGGCGGCGTCACCGGCGAAACCCACTACGTCGATTCCGGCTACAACATCGTGCTGATGCCGAAGCCGGATGCGCTGAAGGCGGATGCCGACAAGTAACAAACGCCTGCGCATTGAGGTTCGCCGAACGCCGATGCCGTGGTTGGGGCGCCCTCACCCCAACCCTCTCCCGCAAGCGGGAGAGGGGGCGCGCTGCGGCTGGGGGCGGCGCATTGATCTTATGAGCTAACGAGCCACACGAGCCTTCTCCCCGACCGCTGCCGGACTCCCTCTCCCGCTTGCGGGAGAGGGTTGGGGTGAGGGCGACGCGCGCCGCAGCGTCAGATACGAACAAGCGACTTCGCAACCTTTGACAAACATACAAAGGGCGGCCCGGAGGCCGCCCTTTGTTAGTTGCTGCGTATCTTCGTGTGATCCTTACGCCGCGGCCTTCTTCGGCACGACTTCGAACCGGTCGGCGTTCATCACCTTGGTCCAGGCGGCGGCGAAGTCCTTGGCGAACTTCTCCTTGACGTCGAACTGGCCGTAGACTTCGGCGAGCGCGCGCAGCTGCGAGTGCGAGCCGAAGATCAGGTCGACGCGGGTGCCGGTCCAGCGCAGTTCGCCGGTCTTGCGGTCGCGACCTTCGTATACGCCTTCGGTGGTGGCCGAGGGCGACCACACCGTCTTCATGTCCAAGAGGTTGACGAAGAAGTCGTTGGTGAGCTTCTCCGGCCGGTCGGTGAACACACCGTGGGTGGTGTGGCCGACATTGCCGCCGAGCACGCGCAGCCCGCCGAGCAGCACCGTCATTTCCGGCGCGGTGAGGTTGAGCAGCGCCGCACGGTCCACCAGCGCTTCCTCCGGCTTCATGAACTGATGCTTGGCCGCGTTGATGTAGTTGCGGAAGCCGTCCTGGCGCGGTTCGAGCACCTTGAAGGATTCGGCGTCGGTCTGCTCGGCCGAGGCATCCATCCGGCCCGGGGTGAACGGCACCTCGACCGTGACGCCGGCGTCCTTGGCGGCCTTCTCGACCGCGGCCGAACCGGCCAGCACGATCAGGTCGGCGAGCGAGACCTTCTTGCCGTCCTTTTGCGCGCCGTTGAACTCGCTCTGGATCGCTTCGAGCTTGCTCAGTACCTGGGCGAGATCATCCGGCTGGTTCACCTCCCAGTCCTTCTGCGGCGCGAGGCGGATGCGACCGCCATTGGCGCCGCCGCGCTTGTCGGAGTGCCGATAGGTCGAGGCCGAAGCCCAGGCGGTCGACACCAGCTGCGAGATCGACAGGCCGGACCCGAGGATCTTGGCCTTGAGGTCCGCGATGTCCTTGTCGCTGACCAGCTCGTGGTCGACGGCCGGGATCGGATCCTGCCAGATCAGATCTTCCTTCGGCACCAGCTTGCCGCGATAGCGGACCTTCGGGCCCATGTCGCGATGGGTCAGCTTGAACCAGGCGCGGGCGAAGGCGTCGGCGAACTGATCCGGATTCTCCAGGAAGCGGCGCGAAATCTTCTCGTAGGCCGGGTCGAAGCGCAGCGACAGGTCGGTCGTCAGCATCGTCGGCACGCGCTTCTTGTTCGGATCGAACGGATCCGGCACGTTCGCCTCGGCGCCCTTGGCCTTCCACTGCTTGGCGCCGGCCGGGCTCTTGTCGAGCTCCCATTCGAAGCCGAACAGGTTTTCGAAGAAGTGGTTGCTCCACTTCGTTGGGGTCTGCGACCAGATCACTTCCGGGCCGCCCGTGATGGTGTCGGCGCCGAAGCCGGTGCCGTGGGTGCTTTTCCAGCCGAGGCCCTGGTCCTCGATCGCGCCGCCTTCCGGTTCGGCGCCGAGGAACGACGGGTCACCCGCGCCGTGGGTCTTGCCGAAAGTGTGGCCGCCGGCGATCAGCGCGACGGTTTCCTCGTCGTTCATCGCCATGCGGGCAAAGGTCTCGCGGATGTCCTTGGCGGCGGCGACCGGGTCGGGGTTGCCGTTCGGGCCTTCCGGGTTGACGTAGATCAGGCCCATCTGCACGGCGCCGAGCGGGTCGGACAGCTGACGCTCGCCCGAATAGCGCTCGTCACCGAGCCAGGTGCCTTCCGGACCCCAGAACAGCTCTTCCGGCTCCCAGACATCGTCGCGGCCGCCCGCAAAGCCGAAGGTCTTGAAGCCCATCGATTCCAGCGCGACGTTGCCGGTGAGGATGAACAGGTCGGCCCAGGACAGCTTGTTGCCGTACTTCTGCTTGATCGGCCACAGCAGCCGGCGGGCCTTGTCGAGGTTGGCGTTGTCCGGCCACGAATTCAGCGGCGCAAAGCGCTGCTGGCCGGCGCCGCCGCCGCCGCGGCCGTCGGTGGTGCGATAGGTGCCTGCCGAGTGCCAGGCCATGCGGACGAACAGGCCACCGTAGTGCCCGAAATCAGCTGGCCACCACTCCTGCGAGTCGGTCATCAGCGCGTGCAGATCCTTGATCACCGCGTCGAGATCGAGGCTCTCGAATTCCTTCTTGTAGTCGAAGCCCTTGCTCATCGGGTCCGACAGCGACGAGTTGCGGTGGAGCATGCTGAGGTCGAGCATCTCCGGCCACCACTGCGAATTCTTGTTGCCGCGGGGGCCACCGCCGCCGCCATGCGGGAACGGGCATTTGCCCTTGTCGTCGGTCTTTGCGTCCATGAATTCTCTCCGTCGTCGCCTGTCAGTGTGTTCGCGTCGTTCGAACGTTTGATGACAGCTGCATTGTCTGGCGAGAACGCCACGAACCCGGGGGACTGTCCGCGGCATCTCGTCTTGGGGTGATGCGGTTATTGGGCCGGTTGTGTCCGCGCATCGCGGATCCGGCAGGCGCAGACTGGAGCAGTTCTACGATCAGGTCCAGTCGAATTGATTTTCAATACCGATCAGATTATCTGATCGTGCATGGTGACGCTCCGGCAGCTCCGCTATCTCTCCGCGCTTGCGCGTCACGGTCATTTCGGCCGCGCCGCGGATGCCTGCGCGGTGACCCAGCCGGCCCTGTCGATGCAGATCGCCGAACTGGAGCGCACGCTCGGCGTCAAGGTCGTCGAACGTCGGCCCAGCGAGGTGTTTCTGACCGAAATTGGTAGGGAAATCGCCCGCCGCGGCGAAGAACTGCTGAGCGGCGCGCGCGACCTGGTGGATTTCGCGCGGCACCGCGCCCAGCCGCTGACCGGCCGGCTGACGCTCGGCGTGATCCCGTCGCTGGCCCCGTATCTGCTGCCCAAAGTGCTGCCGTTGCTGCAGCAGCGCTATCCGGAGCTGCGGCTGGAGCTGCGCGAGAGCCAGACCCGGCAACTGGTCGCCGAGGTCGGCAGCGGCGCACTCGACGCTGCGCTGCTGGCGCTGCCGGTCGGCATCCGCGATCTCGAAACCATCGCGCTGTTCGACGATGAATTCCTGCTCGCCGTGCCGGCCGACGATCCGCGGCCGGAAACCGCCACGGTGGCGGTCGACGAGATCGACCAGTCGCGGCTGATCCTGCTCGAAGACGGCCACTGCCTGCGCGACCAGGCGTTGGCGTTCTGCGCCACCGCGCGCAACCGCGCCGTCAATATGGGCGGCGCCGGCACCGCGACGTTCGGCGCCTCCAGCCTGACCACGGTGATCCAGATGGTCGCCGGCGGCTACGGCGTGACGCTGATCCCGCAGATCGCCGCCGACGTCGAGCGCCGCGACAACCGCGTCAAATTCCTGCGGCTGCGGCGGCCGCAGCCTGGTCGCAGCATCGGCCTGGTGTTCCGCAAGACCTCCCCGCGGCGGCACGATTTCGACGTGTTGGGCGAAGTGGTGCAGCAGGGCGTCGGCAAGCCGGCCACCGCAGCTGCGTAGTCCTGTTGCGATAGAATCGGAGCGGCGAACGTGGCGCCGCCACAAGTACAACCTCATGCTGAGGAGGCGCGCAGCGCCGTCTCGAACCATGCGCCGCCTGGATGCACTCCGTCATTGCGAGCACCCGGATCGGCGCTACGCGCCGTCCGAGCACAGGCTCCGCGAAGCAATCCAAAGCCCAGCGCGGGGCCTGGATTGCTTCGTCGCTTCGCTCCTCGCAATGACGGCATTCAAGTAATTAGTCCACGGAGCGAGTCTTCAGCCGGGCTCCTCAGAGACTAGCCGGAAATGCGACCTTAAGAATCAGGCACTTTCCTATCCTCGCGTCATTCCCGGCCTTGTGCCGGGCATCTACGCCTTGCTGACGGCAATTCAGAAAAGGCGTGGATGGCCGGGACAAGCCCGGCCGTGACGGAATTCGGGGTGTGCCAACGTAGCCGTCGAGATTCCGGGTTCGCTCGCTTTGCGAGCGCCCCGGAATGACTCGCGGAGAGGTCGGCTACTTAACGGCGAGGTTGCTCAGCGCCCCGCGATGGAGGCGGCTTCGTTGGCGGCGCGTTGCATGCTGTGCGACATTTCACCGGTGACCGTGCTCTGCTCCTCGACGGCTGCGGCGGTCGAGGTGACGTATTCGCTGACGTTCTGGATCGCGGTCTTGATTTTGCCGAGCGCGGTGACGACGTCGCCCGAGATATTGTTGAGGTTCTCGATCTCGGCGCCGATCTTGTCGGTCGCCTGCTTGGCCTGATTGGCGAGGTTCTTCACCTCGGCCGCCACCACCGCAAACCCGCGCCCCGCCTCGCCGGCACGCGCCGATTCGATGGTCGCGTTGAGCGCCAGCAGATTGATCTGCCCGGTGATGTGGCCGATCAGTTCGACGATGCCGCTCATCGCCTGCGCGGCGTCGTTGAGGCGGTTGGCCTGGCCGTCGGCGGCGTCGACTTCGCCGACCGCGCTGGCGGCGGTCTGCCGTGACTTCGTCATCGCTTCGGAGATCTCCCGCACCGAAGCGTTGAGCTCCTCGGCACCGGCCGCAACCGAATCCATCATGGCGCGAACACGCTCATTGCCCATCCGGATCAGCACCTGCCGGGTGACGTCGGTGGCGTATTTCACCACCTTGAAGGGGCGGCCGTTGAGGTCGAGGATCGGATTGTAGGACGCCTGGATCCAAACCTCCTTGCCACCCTTGCCGATCCGCTTGTATTCGGCCGCCTGGTATTCGCCGCGCCGCAGCGCATCCCAGAACGTCCTATACTCGGCGCCGTCGCGCTCGTGCGGATCGACGAACATGCTGTGATCACGACCCTTGATCTCGTTCAGCCCGTAGCCGAGCGTGTGCAGGAAATTGTCGTTGGCGCTGAGGATGGTGCCGTCCATGCCGAACTCGATCACCGCCTGCGACTTGCCGATCGCGGCGATCTGACCGGCCAGATCCGCAGTGGCGAGCTTCTGCTGCGTGACGTCGGTGGCGAACTTCACCACCCGGACCGGCTTGCCGTTGTCGTCGAGGATCGGATTGTAGGAGGCGAGGATCCACACCTCGCGGCCGCCTTTGCCGATCCGCTTGTATTCGGCCGCCAGATAATCGCCGCGGTTCAGCGTGGCCCAGAACTCGCGATAGGCCGTGCTGTCGCGATCCGCGGGCTCGACGAACAGGCTATGGTGCTTGCCCTTGATCTCGCCAAGCGTGTAGCCCAGCGCGTCGAGGAAGTTCTGGTTGGCGTCGAGGATGGTGCCGTCCATGGCGAACTCGATCACCGCCTGAGCGCGGCCGATCGCCTGGAGCTTGCCGGCGTCGGCGAGGCTGCGCAGCTTGGCGTCGGTGATGTTGGCGGCGAACTTGACGACGCCGAGCGTCTTGCCGTCCTTGTCGAGCACCGGGTTATACGACGCCTGGATCCAGACCTCGCCTCCGCCCTTGGCCATGCGTTTGAATTCACCCGCCCGGAATCGTCCGGCTTTCAGATCGGCCCAGAACTCCGCATAGCCGGCGCTCCTGCTCTGGGCCGGATCGACGAACAGGCTGTGATGCTTCCCCTTGATCTCATCGAGGTTGTAGCCAAGCACATTGAGGAAGTTGTCGTTGGCGGTGATGACATTGCCATCGAGATCGAACTCGATCATCGCTTGCGAACGATTGATCGCCTCGAGAATCGCCGACGACGACAAGCCGGCCGTGCTGCGCCGAAATGAAAACATCTGAAGTGCCTCTGCTCGGGATAAGCATCTGGGTGCGTCCCGAAGCCGGCTTATTTGATCGGAATTCTACGGGGCTATTCGCATAGTGGTATATTCGATCTAATTGTTCGCTAATCCCAACCCTCGCGACGACACTCGTTTTGCGCACCAGGCGCGTGCAAGAAACAGCCGTGTATTTAGTGCAATCTGCAACCGCAGCTGGAGCAACGCGATGCGTGAAGATTGCGTGTGGCGAGCGCGACTGGTTGAAGACGAGTGCAGAGATCAGCAGCGGCGTTCGTCATTGCGAGCGCAGCGAAGCAATCCACAGGACGCAAACCGGAGCTTTCTGGATTGCTTCGTCGCTTCGCTGCTCGCAATGACGACGCTCAGTCGCGTGTCAGACGCCGAGCGTGCCGGCCTTGGCGGCGGCGTAGCGTTCGCCGACCTTGCTCCAGTTCACCGTATTCCACCACGCCTTGAGATAATCGGCGCGGCGGTTCTGATAGGCCAGGTAGTAAGCGTGCTCCCACACGTCGTTGCCGAGCAAAACGCGCTTGCCGTCCATCAGCGGGCTGTCCTGGTTCGGTCTGGTCTCGATCGCGAGCTTGCCGTCCTGAGCGACGGTGACGAACACCCAGCCCGATCCGAATTGACGGCCACCGGCGGCATTGAAGTCGGTCTGCAGCTTGTCCATGCCGCCGAGATCGCGATCGATCGCGGCCAGAACCTCTCCCGACGGCTTGCCGCCGTTCGGCCCCATGATTTCCCAGAACATCGTGTGATTGGCGTGACCGCCGAGATTGTTGCGTACGGCGGTGCGAATCGTGTCAGGCAAGTCGCCAAGCTTGGCCAGCACGTCAGGGACGGGCATCTCGGCCAGCTTGGGATTGTCCTTGGCGAAAGTGTTGAGATTGGTGATGAAGGCCTGGTGATGCTTGCCGTGATGGGTTTCCATCGTCCTGGCATCGATATGCGGCTCGAGCGCGGCGGCCGGATAAGGCAGCGGCGGCAGCTGGAAAGGGCCAGCGGCCGCGGCCGCTGCTTGCGCGAACGCGTAGCGCGGCATGGCCGCGGCGGCAACGAATCCGGTAGCGGCCATCATCAGATGGCGTCGAGACAGGGCTGGCATGTTTCCTCCGTTTGCTGGCCGAACGAACTACGCGCAGTTTCATGCACAGTTTCGTCAATTAGGGCCCGTGTGCCGCGACGGAGTAGCGCAGCCGGTCAAGCGGTCGAGTTTCCAATAGGCCTTCAGAAATGATAGGCCAGCGTGACCGAGCCGTAGTCGGAATAGGCCCGCGTCTGTGTGGTGTATTCGCGCGAGCGGTGGATCCAGGTCAGTGAGGCGAGGAAGCCGGCCTGGTTGAACACTTCCGCGCCTGCCACGAGGTCGTACACGAACGACTCGCGCGTGACGTGCGGGCTATCGGCGAAGGTGCTGCCGTCGAGGAAGATGTTGCGCGCGACCCCGCGCGCCTGGACGCCGCCGAACAACGAGAAGCCCCAGAACGGTGCGGCCGGATCGGGACTGACGAAGTTGGCGCCGGACACACCGGGGCGAACCAGCGTCGGGCCCCAGTTGGTCGACAGCGCGCGGCCGACGCGGACGATCGCGCCGGCCTCGCCATAGGTGAAGACATTGCCGCCGGTGAAGCCGAGCGACGGAATGATGTCGGCGCCGAAACCCTGGCCGAAATCGGTCGCGAACTTCCAGCGCCGCTCCCACGACACTGCGATGCCCGGCTCGTTGCGTAGTTCGTAGCCGTTGATCACCGGCGTCGACTGACCGAGCATGCGGTGAAAGCTCGACTGCACCGCCTGGCCCAGCGACGCGTTGCCGCCGACCGCACCGACCTGCAGCTCGAACGAATCGAGCTGCCTGCGCGCCGTTTCCTGCGCGATGCTGAAGCCGGTGTAGAGCCAGCCACCGAACGGGCGGTCGACGCCCGGCACATAGGTGCCGCGGGTGTCGCGGTCCGGGGTGTAGATGTTCTGTGCCAGCGCGATCCATTCGAACTGCTGTCGTACGGCGCCGCCCGGCGCGCCGAACGTCAGCAGGGCCGGACGCACCGCGCCGAACATCTGACCGGCGAGCAGGTCGCGGTTGAAATCGTCGAACACGATGGAGAGCCGGAAGCCGGATGTGTAGTCGCGATCGGTGTTGACGATCGCGTCATTCTCGCCGACCAGCACAGCCCGCTGCGCCAATGCGCCGTTCGGCGCGAGTATCAGGACGATCGCGGCGAGCTGTCCAATCCAACGGCGCATCAGGACGGTCTCTCGAGGATGCCGAGAGTATCAGGGTGCGGCATATGCGTCGCAAGGCCTGACTGCCCCGTTCACCAAGCCGTGCAGATCAACGGGCAGTTGGCGTGGCTGCCGGGACACGAACCAGCGGTTGCTGCATCAAAAAGGGGCGGCCGATGCGGCCGCCCCTGATCGATGATTGAGCCGAATGCCCGTGCGGGCGGCAGCTTACGCGCCGGCCGCCGGGGCCGGGGCTTCGCCTTCGGCCTTCTGCTTGGCCTCGAGGTCTTCGCCGGTGGTCTGATCGACCACCTTCATCGACAGCCGGGTCTTGCCGCGGTCGTCGAAGCCGAGAAGCTTGACCTTGACCTTGTCGCCTTCCTTGACGACGTCGGAGGTCTTCTGCACGCGGCCGGCAGCGAGCTGGCTGATGTGCACCAGACCGTCCTTGGCGCCGAAGAAGTTCACGAAGGCGCCGAACTCCATCACCTTGACGACGGTGCCTTCGTAGATCTCGCCGATCTCCGGATCGGAGGCGATCGACTTGATCCACTTGATCGCAGCCTTGATCGACTCGCCATCCGACGAGGCGACCTTGACGGTGCCGTCGTCCTCGATGTTGACCTTGGCGCCGGTCTTCTCGACGATCTCGCGGATCACCTTGCCGCCGGTGCCGATCACTTCGCGGATCTTGTCGGTCGGGATCTTGAAGGTCTCGATGCGCGGCGCGTGTTCGCCGAGCTCGGCGCGGGCGCGGTCGAGCGCCTTGGACATCTCACCCAGGATGTGGATGCGGCCGTCCTTGGCCTGGCCGAGCGCCACCTTCATGATCTCTTCGGTGATGCCGGCGATCTTGATGTCCATCTGCAGCGAAGTAATTCCCTGCTCGGTGCCGGCGACCTTGAAGTCCATGTCGCCGAGGTGGTCCTCGTCGCCGAGGATGTCGCTCAGCACGGCAAAGCGCTCGCCTTCCAGGATCAGGCCCATCGCGATGCCCGCGGTCGGCCGCTTCAGCGGCACGCCCGCATCCATCAGCGCCAGCGAGGCGCCGCACACCGACGCCATCGAGGACGAGCCGTTCGACTCGGTGATCTCGGAGACGACGCGAATGGTGTAGGGGAACTCGTGATGCGGCGGCAGCACCGGGTGGATCGCACGCCACGCCAGCTTGCCGTGGCCGATCTCGCGGCGCTTGGTACCACCGAGGCGGCCGGTCTCACCGACCGAGTAGGGAGGGAAGTTGTAGTGCAGCAGGAACGTCTCTTTGTACGTTCCCGACAGCGAGTCGACATACTGCTCGTCTTCGCCGGTGCCGAGCGTGGTCACGACCAGCGCCTGGGTCTCGCCGCGGGTGAACAGCGCCGAACCGTGGGTGCGCGGCAGCACGCCGGCCTGCGCCACGATGCTGCGGACGGTCTTGCTATCACGGCCGTCGATGCGCTTGCCGGTGTCGAGGATGTTCCAGCGAACGATCTTGGCCTCGAGCTCCTTGAACACGCCGGCGATGCGCAGCTTGTCGTATTTCGGCTCCTGGCCTTCCGGGAAGAAGTGCGCGATCGCCTTCTCCTTGACCTTGCCGACTGCGGCGTAGCGATCCTGCTTGACCGGAATGGCGTAGGCGGCGCGCAGCTCCTGCTCGACCAGGCCGAGCATTTCCTTCTCGATCGCCGAATCGTCGACGACGTTGAGTTCGCGCGGCTCCTTGGCGGCCTTTTCGGCGAGCTCGATGATCGCGTCGATCACCGGCTGGAAGTGGCGGTGGCCGAACATCACGGCGCCGAGCATGACTTCTTCCGACAGCTCCTTGGCTTCGGATTCGACCATCAGCACCGCGTCGGCGGTGCCGGCGACGACCAGCTCGAGCTGGGTCTCGGGCATCTCGTCGAGCACCGGGTTGAGCACGTACTCATCGTTGATGAAGCCGACGCGGGCGGCGCCGATCGGGCCCTTGAACGGCGCGCCGGACAGCGTCAGCGCGGCGGAGGCGGCGACCAGCGAGACGATGTCGGGATCGTTCTCCATGTCGTGCGACAGCACGGTGACGATCACCTGGGTCTCGTTGCGCCAGCCGTCGGCGAACAGCGGACGGATCGGGCGGTCGATCAGGCGGGAGACCAGCGTCTCCTTCTCGGTCGGACGGCCTTCGCGCTTGAAGTAACCGCCCGGGATGCGGCCGGCCGCGTAGGTCTTTTCCTGATAGTCGACGGTCAGCGGCAGGAAGTCGACGCCTTCGCGCGGCGACTTGGCGGCCACCACGGTGGCGAGCACGACGGTCTCGCCATAGGTGGCGACGACGGCGCCGTCGGCCTGGCGGGCGATCTTGCCGGTTTCAAGCTTGAGGGGGCGTCCACCCCAATCGATTTCCACGGAGTGCTGATTGAACATCGGATCCTTCTTTCATACGGATGCCGAGACGACCGGACGCCAGATACCAAAAGACCATGCCAAGATGGCGGGACGCTGGCGGCGAAGCCTGCACAGCGTCCGGCGATCCTGCCATGGTCTTAAGGTGGGAATGGCGCTCGGTCCTCCCGGGTGCGGGATCGCGACCACCCTTGGTCGCCGACCTCGCGGAGCGGGCCTTGGGCCCGTTGACGGCCCAGCCACCGGATGCGGCTGAGCGAAACACACGGGCGAATTCGTTCACACCCGTGTGGTCGTTCGGCCGGCGCGGCGAATTGGAAGCGGCGCACCGCGTCCAGGCCGCAGCCGGCGGACGCGATCGATCAGCGACGGATGCCGTGCTTTTCGAGCAGCGCCTTGTAGCGCGCCTCGTCCTTCTTCTTGACGTAGTCGAGAAGCGAACGGCGCGTCGACACCAGCTTCAACAGCCCGCGACGCGAGTGGTTGTCCTTGGTGTGGGTCTTGAAATGCGCGGTGAGGTTGGCGATGCGTTCCGACAGGATCGCGATCTGGACCTCGGGCGAACCGGTATCACCGGCCTTGACGGCATTGGTCTTGATGACTTCCGCTTTGCGGTCTGCGGCAATCGACATCGTCAATTACTTTCTTTGGCGACGGGACTGGCGGTCAGTCCCGAGAGGTTGAACACACGCTTGGGGATGAGTTCGCCGTTGCCGAGCTCGGCGAGGGCCAGAAGCCGGCCTGCCACCGTGACATAGACTGTGCCGCTGCAATTGGGCGCATCCCGTCCGCGCAAAAAAACGGCCTGGCCCCGGTGGAGCCTTGCCGCATCAGCCCGTGTGACGGCCAGTGCCGGGATGTCGTCCAGCGCGGTCTCAACGGGCAAAAGCGCGTCGGCGAGGCTACCCTCGCCGGACGCCGCTCTATCGCACAAAGCCTGCAACTGTTCCAGCGGAATCATGTCGGCCTCGTCGAACGGGCCGCACAGCGTCCGGCGCAGCGCGCAGATATGGCCGTAGCAGTCGAGCAGCCGGCCCATGTCGCGCGCCAGCGCCCGCACATAGGTTCCCTTGCCGCATTCGGCCTCGAACACCGAATGGCCGCTATCCTGATGATCCACCAGGGTTAATTCGTGAATCTCGACGGGCCGCGGGGCCAGCTGCACGACTTCGCCGTCGCGCGCCAGATCGTAGGCGCGCTCGCCCTGGATCTTGACCGCCGAATATTGCGGCGGGATCTGCTCGATCACCCCGGTGAAGCGCGGCAGCAGCGCCATCACGGCTTCTGCGGTCGGCCGCTCGGCGCTGGTGGCGACGGCGCGGCCTTCGGTATCGTCGGTGTCGCGTTCTTCGCCCCAGGCCACGGTGAAGCGATAGCGCTTGCGGCCGTCCATTACGAACGGCACCGTCTTGGTGGCCTCGCCCATCGCGATCGGCAGCCCGCCGGAGGCGAGCGGGTCGAGCGTGCCGGCATGACCGGCGCGCTTGGCCGAGAACAGCCGTTTCACCACCGCGACCGCGTGGGTCGAGGTCATGCCGACCGGCTTGTCGAGCACCACCCAGCCGTGGACGTCGCGCTTGTCGCGGCGCGGCTGCTTGTTGCCGTCCTTGCCGCGCGCCTGGTTGCGCGGATCATTGTTGTCGCGCGGCTTGCGGGCCTCGGCGGCGCTCAGCGCGGGTTCGGTGCCGTGCTGCAGGTCATGCGGAGCGAGCGCCGCGGCGGAGGTGGTTACGGTCATCAGTCCTGGTCCGGATCGGGTTCGAGGTCTTTCTGCACCGCGGGTGTGCGCAGAAGTTTGTCGATCCGCTCGGCCTCGGCGAAACGTTCGTCGATGCGGAAGCGGATATCGGGGGCGTATTTCAGGCTCACGCGCCGGGCGATCTCGCCGCGCAGAAATTTCTTGTGGTGCTCGAGCGCGTCCAGCACCAGCTTCTCGTCGCGGCCGCCGAGCGGCATCACGTAGATCGTCGCGAGCTTCAGATCCGGCGACATCCGGACTTCCGGCACCGTAATCAGATGCGTCTCCAGCACCGGATCATGCACGCCACCCTGGCTGAAAATCTCGGCCGCGGCATGGCGCACCAGTTCGCCGACACGCAACGACCGCGTCGACCCGCCGGACGGGGAATTTTTCTGCTGATGGCGAGGCATGATGCTCTCTCAAAACTATCGTCATGCCCGCGCTTGTCGCGGGCATCCACGTCTTCGATGGGGCAAAGCAAGACGTGGATGGCCGGGCTCTAATCGCGAAGACGCGCTTCGCGCTTCAGCCCGGCCATGACGTCTCAGTTCAATCGAGCGTCTCGGCTGTAAGAATCGGACTTACAGCGAGCGCTGGATGGTTTCGACGCGGTAGCACTCGATCACGTCACCGGCACGCATGTCGGTGTAGTTCTCGAACGCCATGCCGCATTCCTGGCCGGCCTGGACTTCCTTCACTTCGTCCTTGAAGCGCTTGAGAGTCGACAGCTTGCCTTCGTGCACCACGACGTTGTCGCGGATCAGGCGGACATTGGCGCCGCGCTCGACGGTGCCGTCGGTGACGCGGCAACCCGCGACCTTGCCGACCTTGGAGATGTTGAAGATCTCCAGGATCTGGGCGTTGCCCAGCATGGTCTCGCGCAGCGTCGGCGCGAGCAGGCCGCTCATCGCCTTCTTAATATCATCCACCAGGTCGTAGATGATGTTGTAGTAGCGGATCTCGATGCCGTTGCGCTTGGCGGCCGCAGCGGCCTCCTTGTTGGCGCGCACCGAGAAGCCGAGGATGACGGCGTTGAAACCTTCGGCCAGCGTGACGTCGCTTTCGCTGATGCCGCCGACGCCGGCGTGCAGGATGCGCGCGGCGACTTCGTCGGTGCCGAGCTTCTCCAGCGAGCCGAGGATGGCTTCGAGCGAACCCTGGACGTCCGCCTTGACGATCAGCGGGAAGTCCTTGCGGCCTGAAGTCTTGAGCTGGCTCATCATCTGCTCGAGCGAGCCGCGCATGCCGACCGCGGACGCCGCCTTCTCACGCTTCTGATGGGCGCGATAGGAGGTGACCTCGCGGGCGCGGGCTTCGTTCTCGACCACCGCGAGACGATCGCCGGCTTCCGGCGGACCGTTGAAGCCGAGCACCTCGACCGGCACAGACGGGCCGGCTTCCTGCACGGTTTCGCCGATATCCGAGATCAGCGCGCGGACGCGGCCCATCTCGGCGCCGGCCACGATGATGTCGCCGACCTTCAGCGTGCCGCGCTGGACCAGCACGGTGGCCACCGGACCGCGGCCGCGATCGAGCTTGGCTTCGATCACGGTGCCCTCGGCCGGGCGGGTGGTGTTGGTCTTGAGGTCGAGCAGTTCGGCCTGCAGCGCGATCATCTCGAGCAGCTTGTCGAGATTGGTCTTGTTCTTGGCCGAGACTTCGACGTCGACGACGTCGCCGCCCATCGATTCGACCTGCACGTTGTGCTGCAGCAGTTCGGTGCGGACCCGCTCGGGACGCGCGTCCGGCTTGTCGATCTTGTTGATCGCCACGATGATCGGCACGCCGGCCGCCTTGGCGTGATTGATCGCCTCGATGGTCTGCGGCATCACGCCGTCGTCGGCCGCCACCACCAGGATGACGATGTCGGTGACCTTGGCGCCGCGGGCGCGCATCGCGGTGAACGCGGCGTGGCCGGGGGTGTCGATGAAGGTGATCTTGGTGCCGGTCTCCGGCGAGGTCACCTGATACGCACCGATGTGCTGGGTGATACCGCCGGCTTCGCCCGACACCACGTTGGCGTGGCGCAGCGCGTCGAGCAGCGAGGTCTTGCCGTGGTCGACGTGGCCCATCACGGTCACCACCGGCGAACGCGGCTCGGTGTCGGTGGAATTGTCGACGACGTCGAACAGGCCTTCCTCAACGTCCGACGCGGCGACGCGCTTGACGGTGTGGCCGAGCTCTTCGGCGATCAGCTGCGCGGTGTCGGCGTCGATGACGTCGTTGATCTTGTGCATCGCGCCTTGCTTCATCAGCATGCGGATGACGTCCACCGCCCGCTCCGACATGCGGTTGGCGAGCTCCTGAATGGAGATGGCTTCGGGGACGATGACTTCACGCACCAGCTTTTCTTTCGGCTCGTTCGAGGCGTGCCCCTTGAGGCGCTGGGTGCGGCGGCGGAACGAAGCGATCGAACGCTCGCGGACGTCGTCGGCATTGAGCGCGGTGACGACCGTAAGGCGGCCGCGCTGCTTCGACGCGCCGGGCTTGGCGGCCGGCTGCTTCGGCGGCGGCGCCGGACGCGCCGGACCGCCGGGGCGGCGGATCATCCGCGGCGCCTCGTCGTCGTCGCCGGCCTCGGCGGCAACGCCGGGCGGACGTCCCGGGGCGGCCGGCGTGCGCGCGGTCGTGGTGCCGGGGCGCGCGGTGGCGCTGGTGGTGGTCGCGGCAGGACGGGCGTCGGCCGGCTTGCGGGCTGGCTCGGCGTCGCCGAAGCGCTTCTTGGCCTCGGTTTCGGCCTTGCGCTTGGTTTCTTCTTCCTGGCGGTGACGCTCTTCCTCGGCCTTGCGGCGGGCTTCGGCAGCCTCGCGCTCGGCCTTGTCGATCTTCTCCTGCTCGGCGCGGCGCGCGGCCTCGATCTCGGCCTGCTTGCGCTCCTCGACCTCGCGGACGCGCGCGTCGGCCAGCGCGGTGGCGCGAGCGCTGCGCTCGTCCTCGGTCAGGGTGCGCAGAACCATGCCGCTACGCGCCTGCTGCTGCGGCGACGGACGCGGCTGCTGGCGCGGCGCGGAGGGCTGCGGCGTCGGCGTGACGGGAGCGGGCTTCTTGGCGACTTCCGGCGCGGCCGGCTCGGGCGAGCCGTCGCCGATGCGTCGCTTGCCGCGCTTTTCGACCACCACCTGCTTGCTACGGCCGTGGCTGAAGCTCTGGCGCACGACGCCCTGCTCGACGCGCGGCTTCAGCGTCAAGGTCTTGGTGGGCATCGTCAGAGTCTTGTCGCCAGGAGTTTTCGTATCAACCATTCAGTCGTCCCAATCCTTCAACGTCGTGCGCGTTCGCACGAACTTCGTCAGCAGCTTGTTCGTCAGCGGCGTGGTCAGCAGCGTCTTTCGGCCTGTTGATCAGCGTTCCCGCAAGATCCATACCCGCAAGAGCTGCACCCGCAATGGCCGCATCGGCATCGCCGTCATCCGCCAGCCGGTATCGGACCAGAATCTGGCAGCGCGACAGGAATGTTCGTCCGGCCGGGCCCGCAAGCAGGGCAGCATGTATCACATTTGACCGCCCCAATGCCAAATCCAATTCTTCGGACGTGAGCACGTTGAGGACGGGAAATTTCCGCGAACCGGGCTCCCCCTCGTCGAATTGACGAGAAACCGCGCCGAGCTTGCGGATTCCATCGGCGGCGCCGTCGGCGGCGTGCAGCATCGCGACCGCTTCGCCGCTCTTCAGCGCGGATTCCACCTTGCCGAAGCCCGACACCACCTGGCGAGCCTTGGCGGCAATCGCCAGCGCGTCGCAGACCGACTGCGCGAGCAGCCGGTCGAGATCCTGCGCCAGCGTCGGCGAGACCTTGACGTCGCGCTTGAATCCCTTGGCGAATACCCGGCGGCGGACCGCCTGCTCGACCATCGCTCGGGTCGCGGTGACCCACAGCCCACGGCCCGGCAATTTTCGTTTCAGGTCCGCCACCACCTCGCCGGTGGGCGCGACCACGAACCGGATCAGCTCGGACGTCGGCCGCACCTGCCGCGTGACCGCGCACATCCGCTCGGTCGCGGACTTCCCAGTCCGCGGTCCGGTGTCGAGATCTGCAGCATCGGCGGCAGCAAGCATTCGGTCGGCAAGCCCTTCATGTCTCTAGACGCATCGATCAATGCGCCGGTTCGGATCGCGCGGCATGGCGGATCACTCCGCCTCGGCCTCGGTCTCCGCAACTTCTGCGGTCTCGCCCATGGTCTTGGCGAGTTCTTCCTCGGTGATCCAGCCGGCTTTGACGCGGGCCTGCATGATCAGCTGTTCGGCGTCCTCCCGCGAGATCTCGACGCCGTCGAGAATGCCGGCGTACTTCACCGGCTCGGCGCCTTCCTTGCGTTCGGTCCAACCGACCAGATCGTCGGTGGCGCAACCGGCCAGATCCTCGACCGTCTTGACGTCGCCTTCGCCGAGCTTGACCAGGATCTTCGAGGTCATACCCGGCACGTCCTTCAGCGCGTCCTCGACGCCGAGTTCGAGCCGGCGCGCTTCCATCTCGGATTCGACGCGGTCGAGATATTCGCGGGCCCGGGTCTGCAATTCCTCGGCGGTTTCCTCGTCGAAGCCTTCGATCGACGCCAGCTCGCGGCTGTCCACCATCGCCAATTCCTCGACCGAGGTGAATCCCTCCGAAGCGAGCAGCTGACCGACAACCTCGTCGACGTTGAGCGCTTCCATGAACACCCGGGTCGAATTTTCGAAATCGGCCTGGCGGCGTTCGGATTCCTCGGTCTCGGTGAGGATGTCGATGTCCCAGCCGGTGAGCTGCGAGGCCAGACGCACGTTCTGGCCGCGGCGGCCGATCGCAAGCGATAGTTGGTTATTGGTGTCCGGAACCACAACCTCGATGCGCTCGCGATCTTCGTCGATCACCACCTTCGAGACTTCGGCCGGCGCCAGCGCGTTGACCACGAAGGTGGCAATGTCCGGCGACCACGGGATGATGTCGATCTTCTCGCCCTGCAGTTCGTTCACCACCGCCTGCACGCGCGAACCGCGCATGCCGACGCAGGCGCCGACCGGATCGACCGACGAGTCGCGCGACACCACGCCGATCTTGGCGCGCGAGCCCGGATCGCGCGCCACCGCCTTGATCTCGACGATGCCGTCGTAGATTTCCGGCACTTCCTGGGCGAACAGCTTCGCCATGAACTGCGGATGGGTGCGCGACAGGAATATCTGCGGGCCGCGGGTTTCGCGGCGGACGTCGAAGATGTAGGCGCGGACACGGTCGCCGTTGCGGAAGGATTCGCGCGGCAGCATTTCGTCGCGCCGCACGATCGCTTCGCCGCGGCCGAGATCGACGATCACGCTGCCGTATTCGACGCGCTTGACGACGCCGTTGACGATTTCGCCGATGCGATCCTTGAACTCGGAGTACTGCCGGTCGCGCTCGGCCTCGCGCACCTTCTGCACGATCACCTGCTTGGCCGACTGCGCGGCGATGCGGCCGTATTCCAGCGGCGGCAGCGTGTCGGCGATGGTGTCGCCGATCTGCGCGCCCGGATTGGCGCGCTGCGCGGCCTTCAGCGAAATCTGGTTAGCGGGATTTTCGACGGTGTCGACCACCAGCATGTGACGGGAGAGCCGCAGCTCGCCCTTCTTGGCGTCGATCTCGGCGTGAACATCAGTCTCCGAGCCGTAGCGGGCGCGCGCCGCCTTGGCGATCGCGTCTTCCATCGCGGCGATCACGATGCCGCGGTCGATCGATTTCTCACGTGCCACCGCGTCGGCGATCTGCAGCAGTTCCAGCTTGTTGGCGCTGACGGCCATGGGTCAATCTCCCTCGGACAGGTCGGTATCGCCACGCCGCGACCTGTCGGCGGCGAGACGGTGAGCTTTGGTATTGGCCGGCTTCGGCTTGGCGGCCGGCTTCACCGGCTTGAGCTTCGGCTTCGGCGCGTTGGATTTCTTCGGATCGCTGCGCTTGGCATGCGGCGGCGGCGGCGGCGCGAGCCCGAGGCTCCGCTTGAGGTCGCGCTCGGCCTGCTTGCCGCGGCGCATCGACTCCGCGACCAGCTCGTCGGTCAGCACCAGCCGCGCGTCGCTGATGTCGTGCATCGGCAACAGCACCAGCGGCTCTTCGTCCTTCACGCCCTCGCGCAGCACCCGCACCGCGTCGCCTTCGACGCCGTCGAGCAGGCCGCGGAAACGTTTGCGGTTCTGATGCGGCACCGCCATCTCGATCTTGACCAGATGGCCACTGTAGCGGGCGAAATCCGAGCGTCGCACCAGCGGACGGTCGATGCCGGGCGATGAAATCTCGAGCCGGTAAGCGCGATCGATCGGGTCGGTGACGTCGAGCACCGGCGACAGCGCCTTCGACACCGCCTCGCAATCGTCGATCAGCATCGTGCCGTCGGGCCGCTCGGCCATGATCTGCACAGTGCAGCCGGACTCCCCCGACACCTTGATGCGCACCAGCCGATAGCCCATCGCCAGCAAGACCGGCTCCGCGACCGCCCCAAAGCGCGCGGCGACGCCGGGCTCGACCACCAGGCGCGGCTCGTCCAGCAAATCGGGGGCTTCAGCGGCTGAGGTCGGATCGGTCATGGTCGGATCGAGTGAGCGTTGGCGATCGGTTATGGTCGGCTCGTCATGTTCAGGGTCAAGGCGGCGGCCGGCATCCAGCGGCCAGCCTGGTCATGCGACCAGGTAATAAAAAAGAGCGGGTCCCGCGGGGCCCACTCTCGATACGTGGTCGTATGAGAATTTCTGAGTGGCGCTGATATAGCGGTTTTTTGCCGAAGCGGCAAGGGCTGCGGACGAGGCGCTGACGTGCTCCTGTCCGCGCCGGTTCCAGCTTGCGCGCATTCGGCCGATGCGGCCGATGCGGCCGCGATTTCGTCATGGGAGCCGGTCGCAAAAGGGCCCCTTGCCCTAACCCTTCGTTCATGCCGCCCGCCTAAGTTCCGGCCTACCCGCCGAATGCGGCCTCGCCGAGAAACAGGATGTCCCCGGCAACTCCCCTTCAACCCGAGCTCGATGACGTGGTCAGCAGCGGCAGCCTCGAGCGCCGCGCCGACGCGGTGCGCCGAATTGCCGACCTGTTCGTGCAGGGCGCGGCGCAGTTCAGCTCCGAACACGTCAAGGTGTTCGACAGCGTGCTGCTGCGCCTGGTGCCGGACATCGACGTCGAGATGCGCAGCGAGCTGGCGCGGCGGTTTTGTTCGCTCGGCAATGCGCCGCCGCAGCTGATCGCGCAGTTGGCGCAGGACGAGGATATCGGCATCGCCGGACCGCTGCTGCGACGATCGAACCAGATCGACGGCGAGACGCTGGTCGAGCTCGCCGGCACGCGCGGCCAGACCCACCTGATGGCGATCTCGGAGCGGCCCATCGTGCCGCCGCCGGTCAGCGACGTCATCGTTCGACGCGGTGACCGCGACGTCCTGCGCAGCATCGCAGTGAATGCCGGCGCGCAATTCTCGCAGTCCGGCTTCAGCGGCCTGGTTCGCCGCGCCGCGCAGGACGTGGCGCTGGTCTCGGCGATCGGCGGGCGCGCCGATCTGTCGTCGGAGCGCCTGAAGGATCTGCTGACCGTGGCCAGCGATACGGCGCGGCGGCAGCTGATCGAGACCGCGCCGCCGAGCAACCGCATTGCCATCAACCGCCTAATGCACGAATTGGCCGGCGCGCCGCAGGTCTGTACGGTGACGCGTGATTTCACGGCAGCGCAGCGGGCCATCGTGGATCTGCATCACCGCGATGGGCTGACCGAGACCACCGTGCTGGAGTTCGCACGGGCCTTCCGCTACGAGGAAACCGTGGCGGCGCTGTCGGCGATGTCCGGCGTGCGGATCGCGACGCTCGACCCGCTGATGGCCGGTGACAGCCATGACCCGATGCTGATGCTCAGCAAGGCGATCGGCTTCGGCTGGAGCACCGTAAGGGCGCTGATCGGGCTGCGGCTCGGCCCCGACCGGATGCCGGCGTCACCGGATGTCGAAGAGGCCCTGCACAATTTCGAACGGCTCGCGCCCTCGACCGCGCAGCGCATCGTTGCGTTCTGGCGGCTGCGGCAGACCATGGCGTAGCGCCGTGGCGCCGGCAGCCGCTCAGGCGGCGAGCCGGCGGAAGCGGAAATACGCAGCGCGGCGGCCCTCGCGTTCTGCTTTGCGGCCGTAGCGGGTCATGGTGTAGGCCGGCCAGGGCTGGCGCCAGTCATCGGCGCGCTCCGCCATCCAGTCGAACACCGGCGACCGCAGCAGATGTGCCAGCGTCCAGGCATTGTAGCTGTCGATATCGCTGACGAAGCGGAATTCGCCGCCCGCCACCAGCGCCCGTGCCATCGCTGTCACCATCGCATCTTGCACGAAACGACGCTTCCAGTGCCGACGCTTCGGCCAGGGATCGGGATGGATCAGGTCGATCCGCGCCAATGATCCGGCCGGCACCCACTCCATCAGCTCCGCGGCGTCGCCGGCAAACAATCTGATATTGCGAATATTCTGATCTTCGATGCGGGCCAGAATCTTGGCCATCCCGTTGACGTAGGGTTCGGCCCCGATAAAGCCGACGTCCGGGTGAGCCAACGCTTCGGCGATGAGATGCTCGCCGCCGCCGAAGCCGATCTCAAGCCGCACCGCGGTTGTGGGCGGATCGAACAGTCCGGTGAGCGAGACCGGCGCCGGCTGGTCGATGTTCAGCGCCAGTTGCGGCAGCAGAGCGTCGACCAGATCGGCCTGGTGGGCCCGCAGCTTGTGGCCCTTGCGTCGCCCGAAGAACGAGCCGTGGTGATGAGCGGGATCATTCATGTCGATGAACGTCTGTTTATCCGTCTTGATACGCAAAATCGCGGCGATGATTCTGAACGCATTGATCAATAGTGACCATTACCACGTTCTGCGCCACCGTTTGCCCGGAATAGTTCTGTTTTGAAATAGTTCAAACTGTCCCGAAACGCCGCGGCCCGCGCTCTGACTAATCAGGGCGCGGGCCGCGGCGTGGACTCATCGGCGAATTCAGCGTGTTTCGTTCGGCTCACGTGCGGCGATCTGCTCGACAAGATCGACGATGCTGCGCCGGAGCTTGGCATCGGTGATCTTGGTAAAAGCGCGGGTCAACGCCAGGCCTTCGGACGTTGCGAGAAAGTCCGAAACATACGAAGGAGACGGCGCTTCGCTGAAACCTGTGCCGTTGGCCAGCCCACCACTGGGGCCGCCTTCAAACAGAAACGACACTGGCACTTGCAGAACTTCGGAGATCTGCTGGATGCGGCTGGCACCGACGCGGTTGGTGCCCTTCTCGTATTTCTGAACTTGCTGGAAAGTCAGGCCCAATGCTTCGCCGAGCTTTTCTTGGCTCATTCCGAGCATGATGCGCCGCATGCGCACACGGCTGCCGACATACTTGTCAACAGGATTGGGCGCTTTGGTCGACATCTCACTTACTCCTCAGGACACGTGCATGCGCAATAGAAGGCGATGCGGATTGGAATACGCCTGAAATATTGGAGACGTCAAATGTCTTAAAAAGCCGACGTTAATGAACAACGATACAGAAACGCAATAATAGACGTGCGTATTTTCTCCAGCCTAATCTCCGGTTGCGCCGCAGCTTTACGTACTATCACCGGGCTGCGAAACGCCTTCGCAGAAGTACAAGCATCATCGACAACGCAACCAACACAGCCGCAGGAAGCTCTCCGACGCGAGCGTAGATGGTCGGCGAGATAGCTGCGGGGAGTGCCGAGTCGAGAACACCTTCGACACCGAGCCCGAGCTGTGCGACGACGCGCCCGACCGGATCGATGACCGCAGAAACCCCCGTGTTTGCTGCACGCACCATCGGCAAGCCTTGCTCGACGGAGCGCATCCGCGCCTGCTGCAGGTGCTGATAGGGACCGGTCGAATCGCCGAACCAACCGTCGTTGGTGAGATTCAACATCCAGCCCGGACGCCGTCCGCGAATGTCGATTTCATCGGGAAATATCGCCTCGTAACAAATCAGCGGCAGTAGCGGCGGCGCGTTCGGCAACTCCATGTTGTGGCGCGCCGTGCCGGTGAGGAAGCCGCCCTGCACCTTGGTGAGCTGCACGAAGCCGATCTTCTCCATCCAATTCTGGTACGGCAAAAATTCCCCGAATGGCACCAGATGCAACTTGTCGTAGACGGACAGCAATGAGCCGTCGTGATCGATCGCGTAGATCGAATTGTACGCTCTGGTAATGCGGCGTCCGGGCGGCATCTCGGGCGGCCGAACTGCCCCGGTCAGCAGGATGGTGCCCTTGGGCAACAGTTCGGCGATTTGCGCCAGCGCGTCGGGCTCGCGCGCCAGGAAGAATGGGAACGCCGATTCCGGCCAGATCAGCAGCGTGGCGTCGCGCACGCCTGTGGCATTCGGTCCGGTCGCGCGATCCGACAGGCTGAGGTATTTCAGCATCACGTCGGCTTTGGCCGCGTAATTGAAGCGCTGGTCCTGCTGCAGATTGGGCTGCATGATCCGGAGCCGCACGCCGTCGACCAGCTGGGTGGGATGGCTCTGCAGCCGCACCGAGCCAAATACCGCCATGACGATGAGCACGCTGAGCGCTGCTACCGGCGCCAGCCAGCGCCGCTTGGTATCGGCCGTATCGTCGAACAGCGCCACCGGGCTGGCGAACACCGCCACCGCCACGAAGGTCAGGCCCCAGATGCCGATCAGCGACAGGCTCTGCGCCAGCGCCAACGGCTCGGTGAGCGCGTAGCCGAACGCGTTCCATGGGAAGCCGGTGAGGATGTGGCCGCGCAGCCATTCGGCGATGGTCAGCGAGCCAGCCAGCGCGACCACCCGCCAGGCGCCGCGCACCCATAGCAGACGCGCCAGCGCAAAGCCGAGCGCGGTGAACAGCGCCAGATAGGCCGGCAGGCCGCAGATCGCGAAAGGCAGCAGCCAGGCGAAGGTGTCGGCGTCGACCAGGAACGCGTAACCGATCCAGTACAGCCCCGGGACGAAGTAACCGAAGCCGAACCACCAGCCGGCGACCGCCGCCGCCGGAACGCCGCGCCGTTTGCCGGCGGCAGCGCCGTCGATCAGCCACACCGCCACCGGGAAGGTGACGAACAGGATCGGCCAGGCGTTGAACGGCGCCATTGCCAGCGACGACAGCGCGCCGGCCAGCAGCGCGATCGCGGCGCGCTTCCAGCCCCACGCGAGAATGACGCTGGAAGCAGCGCGGCTCAGCAGCTTTGGCATGTCGGGATGTGCTCGCTCACTCGCTGGGCGGCGGAGGATTGGGATTGTTCGTCTCGGCAGGCGGTTGGGTAGCGGCGTCGGCGGCCGGCTCGCGGCGCCGGGTCTCGCGCGGGCGCGGCGCCGGACGCTCCTTGCGGATTCCGATGCGCAGCCGCTTGACGCGGCGCGGATCGGCATCGAGCACTTCGATCTCGTAAGGTCCCGGCCCCGAGATCACTTCGCCGCGCACCGGCAGCCGGCCGACGTGATTGACCAGATAGCCGCCGAGCGTCTCGACATCCTCGCCGGCCTCCCCGGGCACGAAGCCGTCGCCGATCATCGCGCGGGCGTCTTCGAGGCTGGTGCGGGCGTCGGCGATGAACGAGCCGTCGGCCTGTTTGACGATCGACGGCGGCACCGCGCTGTCGTGCTCGTCGTCGATCTCGCCGACGATCAGTTCGACGATATCCTCGATCGACACCAGCCCGTCGGTGCCGCCATATTCGTCGACCACCAAGGCCAGATGGGTGCGCGCCGCCTGCATCTGCGCCAACAGATCGATCGCCCGCATCGACGGCGGCACATATAGCAGCTTGCGGATGATGCCGGTTTCGGTCAGCGGCATCTTCAAATCGATCAGCTTGAGATCGAGCCCGGCCGGCAGCGGCTTCTTGCGCTTGGCTACCGCCTCCGGCTTGACCTTGGCGTTCGCCGTCATGAACGCGACGAGGTCGCGGATGTGCACGAGGCCGACCGGATCGTCGAGCGTCTCGTTGTAGACGACCAGGCGCGAATGCGCGGCGCCCTGAAACAGGCTCATCAGTTCGCCGAGCGGGATGTCCTGCTTGATGGCGACGATGTCGGCGCGGTGGACCATGACGTCGGCGATGCGGCGCTCGTGCAGCCCGAGAATGTTGCGCAACATGGTGCGCTCGAGCGTCGAGAAGCCGGTGTCGTCGGGCGGGCTGGTATCGAGCACGACCTGCAGATCGTCGCGTACCGAGCCCGGCTTCCAGCCGAACAGCGAGCGGATGGCGCGAACCAGCCAGGCAGCGCCGGTCGGCCGCAGGACTTCGCCCTGGTGCACCACTGCGGGCAGCTGCTGCCCGGATCCGGGATCGTGCTCCGATGCCTGCGCGAGACTACGCGTACTGTCGCCGTCCGGCATGTCAGCTCACCCGATCCTGATCGGCATAGGGATCCGGAATGCCGAGCCCGGCCAGGATGCTGCGCTCGGCGCCCTCCATCGTCTCGGCCTCGGCGTCGGTCTCGTGATCGTAGCCGATCAGATGCAGGAAGCCGTGCACCGCCAGATGGCTGAGATGATGCTCGAACGGCTTGCCGTCCTGATCGGCTTCGCGCCGCACGGTCTGGTACGCGATCGCGATATCGCCGAGCAGCCGCGGCGCGCCGTCGTCATCCTGATAGTCCGCCTCCGGCGCCGGAAACGACAGCACATTGGTGGGCTTGTCGAAGCCGCGATAGGAGGCGTTGAGCGTCTGGATGCCGTCGTCGTCGGTCAGCATCACGGCGAGCTCGGCGCCGCCGGTGTCGCTGTCGACGGCCTCGGCGGCAGCTTCGATCGCGCGCAGCACGATCGCTTCGGCAGAAGGTTCGGTCTGCCAGCACGCGGCGGCGATCACCACTTCGGTCGCGGGGTTGCTTGAACTACTCATCGTCGTCAAAATATCGCTCGGAGCCGTCCCGATGCAATCGGCACGGCCCGCGGTGGGATGTGGCATCACTTCGCGCCGCCGGCCTTCGGCGGAGCCCCCTCATAGGCGGCGACGATTCGCGCCACCAATTCGTGCCGGATGACGTCCTCGGCGGTGAAATTGACCTGGGCGATGCCTTCGACGCCGGACAACAGCCGCACCGCTTCCGACAGACCCGATGTCGCGCCGTTGGGCAGATCGACCTGGCTCGGATCGCCGGTGACGATCATTCGCGAATTCTCGCCGAGACGGGTCAGAAACATCTTCATCTGCATCGAGGTAGTGTTCTGCGCCTCGTCCAGAATGATCGCCGCGTTGGTCAGCGTGCGGCCGCGCATGAACGCCAGCGGCGCGATCTCGATCTCGCCCGACTGCATCGCGCGCTCGACGATCCGCGCATCCATCAGGTCGTAGAGCGCGTCGTAGATCGGCCTCAAGTAAGGATCGACCTTCTCGCGCAGATCACCCGGCAGGAAGCCGAGCCGCTCGCCGGCTTCGACCGCGGGGCGCGTCAGGATGATCTTGTCGACCTCCTTGCGCTCGAACAGCTGCGCGGCGTGCGCCACCGCCAGCCAGGTCTTGCCGGTGCCGGCCGGGCCGATGCCGAACACCAGCTCGTGGCGCTTCAGCGCGCGGATGTAGGAATCCTGCGCGGCGGTCCGCGCCCGCACCAGCCGCTTGCGCAGATTGACGGCCTCGAACGCGCCCGACGCCGGCTTGGCGTCGAACTCGAACAGCGAGCCCTGTGCGATCACCGCGCGGATCGCACCGTCGACATCGCCCTGGCTGAGATCGCCGCCCGACATCGCCTGGGCGTACAGCGCTTCCAGCACCCGCCGGGCGGAGTCGCAGCCTTCGCGCGAGCCCGAGATGGTGATGTGGTTGCCGCGCGAATCCACCTCGACGGCGAGCCTGCGCTCGATCCGCGCGAGGTTCTGGCCGTAGGGGCCGACCAGCGCGGAGGCGGCGCGATTGTCGTCAAAGGCGACGACCACTTGGGTCTCGGGCTGGGACAAAGGTTCGCGATCGAGCTTGCGGCGGGAAATCAGCGAGGACGAATCCGATACGCTTTTTGCCAAGGGGCTCAGGCTCCAGTGGCGGCCAGAGGACGCGCATGCTGCGGCGGCGTGGCCGCCAGTTCGCCGAGCAGGCTGTAGCGCTCGAGACTGTCGATCCGGACCGGCAGCACCTGCCCGACGAGCGCGTCGGGGGACATGCCGGGACCGGGAAAGACATGAGCCGGCTGCAGATAGGCGGTGCGGCCGACGAGCTGGCCCGGCTTGCGGCCGGCACGCTCGAACAGCACGTCCACGGTCCGGCCGATCGCCGCCTTGTTGAAGGCCGATTGCTGAGCGTCGATCAATTGCTGGAGCCGCTCCAAGCGTTCGTCCATCACCGCTGCAGGCACCATTTCCGGCATCTCCGCCGCGGGCGTGCCGGGCCGCGGCGAGTATTTGAACGAGTAGGCGCCAGCGTAGCCGATTTGTGTGACCAGCGCGAGAGTGGCGGCGAAATCCACATCTGTCTCGCCCGGGAACCCGACGATGAAGTCCGACGAGAACGCGATCTGCGGCTGCACCGCCCGGAACCTGTCGATGACCCGGCGATAATCCGCCGCTGAATGCTTGCGGTTCATCGCCGCCAGGATGCGGTCGGAGCCGGACTGCACCGGCAGATGCACGAACGGCATCAACGCCGGCAGATCGCGGTGCGCGGCGATCAGATCGTCGTCGACGTCGTTGGGATGGCTGGTGGAATAGCGCAGCCGGACGATGCCCGGCACCGCGGCGAGCCGCTGCAGCAGCCGACCGAGCGTCCAGGCGCGGCCGTCCGGACCGTCGCCGTGATAGGCGTTGACGTTCTGGCCGATCAGGGTGATTTCGCGCACCCCGTTGTCGGCGAGCCGCTCGACATCGGCGATGATCGCCGCGACCGGCCGCGACACTTCGGCGCCACGCGTATACGGCACCACGCAGAAGGCGCAGAACTTGTCGCAGCCTTCCTGCACGGTGACGAAGGCGGAGATGCCGCGGGCGCGGATCGTCTCAGGCCGCGGCTGCGGCAGGAAGCCGAACTTGTCCTCGACTGGAAACTCCGTCTCCAGCGCCCGGCCCTGCGCGTCGGCGCGGGCCAAAAGTTCGGGCAAATGGTGATAGCTCTGCGGCCCGACCACGACGTCGACCACCGGCGCACGGCGGACGATCTCCTCGCCCTCGGCCTGCGCGACGCAGCCCGCCACCGCGATCTGCATCCTGCGGCCACTCTGCGCCGCCTCGTCGCGCGCCAGCCGCAGCCGGCCGAGCTCGGAATAGACCTTCTCGGACGCTTTTTCGCGGATGTGGCAGGTGTTGAGGATCACCAGATCGGCGTCGTCCACGCTGGCGGTCTCGACAAAGCCCTGCGGCGTCAGCACGTCGACCATGCGCTGGGCATCGTAGACGTTCATCTGACAGCCATAGGACTTGATGTGCAGCTTGCGCGGCGGGGCCATGACAACCGAGGTTTCCGAGGGAAAGGAGCCCTGCCATACAGGGCAAACCGGGCGAAATCCAGTCAGGCCCAGCTGAGCGGCTCATCCCGTGGCGGTTTCCTCAAATGAACTCAGGCAGTTGGCGCATGTCGGCGAAGGTCGCCGAAGCCCCGGCGGCGGATAGCCGCTCGGCCATGCCGGGCACGAAATGGCTGCCGCCGACGAAGCCGAGCGCCCGCATCCCGGCGGCCCGCGCCCCCAGGATGCCCGGCACGCTGTCCTCGATCACGACGCATCGCTGCGGCGCGACCCCCATTTGCTTCGCCGCGTAGAGAAACAGATCGGGCGCCGGCTTGCCGTTGTTGACCTGCTCGGCGGAGAACGTATGCGGCCCGAACCGCGCCGTGAGACCGGTGCGCGCGAGCGCGAACGCGATGCGCTTCAGCGTGCCGCTGGAGGCAACGCAGACCGGCTGCGTGATCGTGTCCAGCGCCTGGTCGACAAACGGGATCGGCGTCAGCTCCTCGGCGAAGCTGCGCAGCACGTCGGCGACCAGTTGTTCTTCAAGCGCATCGTCGAAGGCGCGGCCAAGCTCGGCCTCGATTTCGCGCCGCGCCTCGCGGCCGGAGCGGCCGAGGAAACGCTCGGCGACCTGTTCGGTGGTGATCGGATAGCCGTGCCGCGTCAGCGTCTCGGCATGCACCCGGCAGGAAATCACCTCGCTGTCGACCAGCACCCCGTCGCAGTCGAAGATCACGAGATCGCAGCTCATGCGGAGGCAGCTCTGACGGCTCGCGATGATCGCGGTTCGAAAGAGGTCAACCTCATCAGAACCGGGCTGCAGGGAGGACGAAAAACATCAGGCACCAACTCTCCCCACGTCATGCCCGGGCTCGTCCCGGGCATCCACGCCTTGCTGACTGAGACGCTGAAAAGGCGTGGATGGCCGGGACAAGCCCGGCCATGACGAAGTGGATGAGTGCGCGGCCAAAATCAAGCGCCGACGAAGCTGCTAAGCGAGGCTGCCCGCTCAGCCTTTATCTTCGTCGAGCGGCACGCAGTACAGTTCGAGGCGGTGGTCGACCAGCTTGTAGCCGAGCTTGCGGGCGATCTCGGCCTGCAGCTTCTCGATCTCCTCGTTGGTGAACTCGATCACCTTGCCGTCGCGCAGGTTGATCAGGTGATCGTGATGGCTGTCGCGCATCTGCTCGTAGCGGGCGCGGCCTTCGCGGAAATCGTGCCGCTCGATGATGCCGGCGTCCTCGAACAGCTTGACGGTGCGGTACACCGTCGAGATCGAGATCTTGTCGTCGACCGCGACGCAGCGGGTGTACAGCTCCTCGACGTCGGGATGATCGACCGACTCGGCGAGCACCCGCGCGATCACGCGACGCTGTTCCGTCATGCGCATACCGGTGGCAGCGCAGCGGGCTTCGATTTCAGTGGCCTTCACATCGGACATCGGCGTCAACGCAGTGTTTGAATGGGTTCAGCGATGAGCCTTGTGCCATCGCGCGGAAACTAGGACAAGTCGCGACGCATCATCAATGCGTTCAATTGGTCGCCATCGGGCTGTCGGTAGTAGCGCTCGCGGCGGCCGACGATCGTGAACCCGGCACGCTGGTACAAGCGGCGCGCCGGCTGATTGTTCTCCTCGACTTCGAGGAAGACTTTGGCGACACCGCGGCCGGCAAGGTGGCCCAGATGCGTCAGTAACAACTCTCGCGACAACCCTCGCCCGCGGTAACTCGACGCCACTGCGACCGACAGGATCTCGGCTTCGTCGGCGCCGAATCGCGACGCGATGAAACCGATGATCTTCCGACCCATACGCAAGCGATGGATCAAGGTGTTGCGCTGGCTCAAAAGATCGGCGAATTCCTCCTCGCTCCAGCCGCTGTGAAACGAGGCGCCATGCAGCTGCGCCAACTTGGCGGCGTCCCGCAGCGAGGCAGGCTCGACCACCGCGTCCGCATAGCCCCAGATTTCGGCGAGCCAAGTCATCATCAGCAAGTCATCATCACCAAGTCATCATCAGCAGATCGTTGCGGGCAGCTCGATCACTCGACGCCGGCAGCGTCGGGTGTATTTCGGATCAGGCCGCCGGCTGCGCGGCGCGGGCCAGCGCGTCGGCTTGCGGCTTGGCATCGGGCGCGCGCAGATAGAACGGCCGCGCCGGCGCGACCTCCGGGTTCGCTGCCGCACCGAGCCAGGCGATCCAGAAGATGTCCGGCGCGGGCTGCTGATCGATCAGCGGCGCCGGCGGCGTCAGCGCCGGCCAGCGTGCGGCGAGCAGCGCCGCCGCATTGCCGACGAGGCGCGGCGGCCCCTGCCGCGCGGCTTCCAGCGCCTCTGCAATCGGCCCGACACGCGGCCGCACCAGCCGCGTGCCGTTGCCGCTGACGAGTTGGTAGTAGACGTGATCATGCCGTGCATCGATCGCCGACAAAATCGGCGTGTCGTCGCGTTCGCTCACCAGCGGCGCCGCATAGGCGGACAGCGTCGTCAGTCCGACCACAGGCTTGTCGGCCGCCAGCGCAATGCCCCGCGCCGCCGACAGGCCGACGCGCAGCCCAGTGAAACTACCAGGCCCGGTGGTGACGGCGATGCGGTCGAGTTCGGCGAAGCCGAGACCTGACGCCTGCATCACGCGCGCCAGCATCGGCACCAGCGCTTCGGCATGGCCGCGCTGCATCGGCTCGGACTCCGAGGCGAGCAGCCGGTTGGCGTCGGTGTCGAGCACTGCGGCCGAGCAGGCTTCGAGCGCCGTATCGATGGCGAGGATCAACATGCGGTGAACATATCAGCAATGCGACGGGCGCGTCATGTGCCTGCCGGACACGATCGACAAAGAATTGCTGACAGTTCGGCGGAGGCCCAGCGTGGCGCAACGCACCATAGTCGCGCCGCGGAAACCGGCTCCTCAGAGCCTGGCCGAATGCGCCCTTTGGATTGGGGGCAATTCCGTCGCCACGCGTCATGGCCGGGCTTGTCCCGGCCATGACGAAGCTTGTTAGCAGATCGAGCATTAGAAAGTGGCTGTGAACTCGGCCGAGTTCTGGGTCGAACTCTCAGTTGACCGGGCGGACCTCGGTCACTTCGGGGACGAAGTGCTTCAACAGATTTTGGATGCCGTGCTGCAGCGTGGCTGTGGAGGACGGGCAGCCCGAGCAGGCGCCCTTCATGGCCAGATAGACGATGCCGTCCTTGAAGCCGCGGAAGGTGATGTCGCCGCCATCATTGGCGACCGCGGGGCGGACGCGGGTCTCGATCAGATCCTTGATGATCTCGACCGTCTCAGCGTCGCCCTCGCCATAGAACTCGTCGTCCTCGCCGTCCCCATCCGACTGGCCATCGGCCAGGATCGGCGCGCCCGACATGTAGTGCTCCATGATGGCGCCGAGGATCGCCGGCTTGAGATGCTGCCAGTCGCCGCCGTCCTTGGTGACGGTGACGAAGTCCGAGCCGTAGAACACGCCGCTGACGCCCTCGACGCCGAACAGCCGCTCCGCCAGCGGCGAGCGCGCTGCCTGGCTGCGATCGGTGAATTCCATGGTGCCGCTGTCGAGCACGGTGCGGCCGGGAATGAACTTGAGGGTGGCGGGATTGGGTGTCGGTTCGGTCTGGATGAACATGCAACTCTCCGTCGTCGCCGGTTCAAGGCCGGCGCGTGGGAATGGTGGCCGCGCCAAAGGCTCGACCTTGCGTCGAGGGCGCTCTTATCCCTAGCAGATAGCCACCGGCAACGCACGGTTCAACCCGAGGGCTGCTCCGGAGGTCGGATGGGCGACTGAAACGATTGAAGTTTTCAGGCCAGCGCGTCGATGTCATCATCGCTGAGGCTGGACGCGACCATCACCACCGGAACCGGAAAGCTGCCGAGATGCCGGACCATCGCGGTGACGATCGGCCCCGGGCCCTCGGGGCCGTCGCTGGCCGCCAGGATCAGCCTGGTGATGTCGGCGTCCTCCTCGATCACGGCGCGGGCTTGGGCGATGGTATCGCCCTCGCGGATGACCCGCTCCGGGGTGATGCCGGAGACGCCGTTGGCGCGGCCGGAGGCGCGGTCCAGCGCCTGTTCGGCGATCTCGATCGCTTCGGCCCGCATGACGTCGGCGACGCCCAGCCATTGCTGATTCTGGTCGGGGATCTCGATCACCCGCAGCATCACCACCCCGCCGCCGACCCGCGCCGACCAGCGGCTGGCGTAGTACACGGCGCGATCCCACTCGGCGGTGTCGTCGACGATCACCAAGGATTTCGGCTGGTGGCCCGATTCGTAGCTGCGTCGCTGGCTGGTCATTGGTGTTCCCGAAGTTCCAAGCGCGCGCCCGCGCTACCGGGCGATGCTGACATGGCGGCAGCGGGAAGGACAAGGTGTCGCCCCAAGCACAGTCGTCATGCGCGGGCTTGACCCGCCTGCGGGGCCGAACGCCTCCGGCGCGGCGAAGGCCCGCGCATCCATCTTGGAAGAGTCGTTGCGAAGAGGATGGATGGCCGGGTCGAGCCCGGCCCTGACGGACCTTGCGGGAGGCGCCTCAGCCCTTCTTGCGCACCATGCCCATGATGTCCTTCACCGCCACCATGGTCTCGGCCGCGATCGCGCGGGCGCGGTCGCTGCCGTCGGCGAGGACGCTGTCGACATAAGCGTGGTCGGCCGACAGCCGCTTCATCTCGCCGGCGATCGGCGACAGCTTCTCGACTGCGAGATCGACCAGGTTCGACTTGAACGCCGAGAACTGCGCGCCGCCGAATTCGCCGAGCACCGCCGCCTTCGGCTTGCCCGACAGCGCCGCGTAGATGCCGACCAGGTTGTCGGCTTCGGGCCGCGGCTCCAGGCCCTTCTCTTCGGTAGGCAGCGGCTCCGGATCGGTCTTGGCCTTGCGGATCTTCTGCGCGATGGCCTCGGCATCGTCGGTGAGGTTGATGCGCGAGTAGTCCGACGGATCGGACTTCGACATCTTCTTGGTGCCGTCGCGCAGGCTCATCACCCGCGTCGCCGGGCCGGTGATCACTGGCTCGGGCAGCGGGAAGTACGCGTCGCCGAAACCCTGCGCGGCGATCGAGGCCGAGAAGTCGTTATTGAACTTCTGGGCGATGTCGCGGGTCAGCTCGACGTGCTGCTTCTGGTCTTCGCCGACCGGCACGTGGGTGGCGCGATACACCAGAATGTCGGCCGCCATCAGCACCGGATAGTCGTAGAGCCCGACCGAGACGTTCTCGCGATCCTTGCCGGCCTTCTCCTTGAACTGGGTCATGCGATTGAGCCAGCCGAGCCGCGCGATGCAGTTCAGCACCCAGGCCAGTTCGGAATGTTCCGCAACCTGGCTCTGGTTGAAGATGATCTGCTTCTTCGGATCGATGCCCGCCGCGATAAAGGCGGCCGTGACCTCGCGGATGTTCTTGCGCAGCTCGTCCGGTCCGCCCCATACCGTCACCGGCACCGTGATGGCGTGCAGATCGACCACGCAGTACACGCAATTATGCGTCTCCTGCATCTTCACGAAGTTGACGATCGCGCCAAGATAGTTGCCGAGATGCAGATTTCCGGTGGGCTGGATGCCGGAAAATACCCGTTGTGTGGTCATGGTCAGTTCCTGCGCGTGATCGGTCGGCGCGCGCCAGGTCGGACCGGCGCGGCGCGCCGTCCATTGGCACGCGCCGGCTAGCCGCGCAAGCCGCGCGGCGACCGCAGCGCCGTTCCCAGCGCGGCCGGACGCACCACCCCGAACAGCACCAGCAGGCCGCCATAGACGATCAGGCCGCCGCCGATCAGCACGCCGAGTGCGGCCGCCTGAGCCAGCGTGCCGGCGGGCGTCGCCCATGGCAGCGCGAAGCTGGCTTTGAGCATCAGCAACGCGCCCATCGCGCCTGCGGCCACCATGATCAGTACGACGCGGCGGCGCGCAGCGGCATCGATGCTGACGCCGAAGCGGCGCAGCCCCTGCCGCAGCAGCACCGCGGCGTTGCTCCAGCCGCCGAGCACGATCGCCGCCGCGACGCCGGCGGCGCCGAACAGCCGCCCCAGCAGCAGTGCCGCGGCCAGCGCGACGCCGAGTGCGATCAAGGTCGCGATCAGTGGCGTGCGCGTGTCCTCGCGGGCGTAGAACGCCGCCGACCAGGTCTTGGCCAGCACCTGCGCGGGAAGGCCGAGCGCCAGCAGGCCGAGCGCCAGCGCGGTCGCGGCGGTGTCCTCGGCGCCAAACGCGCCGTGCTGGAACAGCAGCCGGACGATCGGCTCGCGCAGCACGATCAGCCCGAGCGTCGCCGGCAGCGCCACGCCGAGCGCCAGTTCGAGCCCGCGCGACGTGGCTTCCGTTTGCGCGGCGTGGTCACCGCCGCGCACCGCGCGGGCCAGTTCCGGCACTAGCACCGCGCCCATCGCCACCCCGACGATGCCGAGCGGCAGCTCGATCAGCCGGTTGGCGAAGTACAGCCACGACACCGCGGAGGGGGTCGACGACGCCACGATGGGGCCAATCACGATCAGCAGCTGCGGCCCCGAACCCGCGATCATGCCGGGGATCGCCTTGGCGAAGAACGCCCGCATCGCGGTGTCGAACGACACCCGCAGCGGCACCGCCAGCTTCTCGCCGAGTCCGTTGAACGCCAGGATCGACAGTTGCAGCAGCCCGGCAATGCCGACGGTGGCGGACAGCAGCCACGCCGCCACGACGTCGTCGTCGCTGGCGAACAGCAGCACCGCGGTCACGACGATCAGCGCGGCGTTGAACAGCAGCGGCGAGAATGCTGTCAGCCCGACTTTGCCCTGCGCGTTGAACAGCCCCATCATCACCGCGACCGGGCCGGCGAACGCCAGATACGGCAGCATCAGCCGCGCATCGCGCACCGCCATGCCGAGCATCGGATGCCCGACGAAGCCGGGCGCCAGCAGCGCAATCAACAGCGGCATGAACACCCCGACCAGCAGCGCCAGCACCAGCGTCGCCAGCGCCATCGTGCCGAGCAGCCGCCCGGCGAACGCCGCCGCGGCCGCCGGCCCGTTGTGCTCGCGCACCCGCAGCCAAGCCGGCACCAGCGCGGCATTCAGCGCGCCTTCGGTCAGCAGCCGCCGTGTCACGTTGACGAGCTGGAACGCCAGCAAAAACGCATCCGCCACCGCCCCGGCGCCGAGCAGCGCCGCGATCAGCGCGTCGCGCACGAAGCCGAGCAGGCGAGACGACAGCGTACCAGCCGAGACCGTGAGCAGCGGGCGGATCATGCGACGCTTATAGCCTGTTTGCAGGCGTCGGAGCTGTTCTGCATTTGATAGACCCACCGCCGTCATCCTGAGGTGCCCGCTGTGCCGCGCTGTGCGCGGCGCTGGCGGCCTCGAAGGATGAGCCGCGAACACCTTGGCCGCATCCTTCGAGGCGCGCTACGCGCGCACCTCAGGATGACGGCTCCGCAGTTGAGGAGGCGTCGTCGCTTCGATCAATCATCGATCTAGTTTAACTCCGCCGCCGCGCGCTCACCGCGATCGACAGCAGGGTGCGCTGGGCGATGGCGGCGCCGAGGCCGGCTTGGCGGCGGGTGTCGAGCGATGCGACCGCGAGTTGCTCGATGATCTGCGCCAGACGCGCCGGCGACAGATTGCGCAGCGCGGCTTCGGACGCGGCCTTGCGGGAGAAATGCAGCCGCGGGAAGCCGCTGTCGAGCGCGGTGGCGGCCGGCGTGCCGGATTCGACCGTCAGGCTGGTCTTGTGCAGGAAGGCGGCATGGCGCTGCGCCGCCAGGATGATCTGGCCCGGATAGGTGCCGGCCACCATCGCCTTGGCGAACTCGGTTTCGACCAGCTGCGGCTTGCCCGAAAATGCCGCGTCGACGATGACGTCGAGCTTGAGATCGGAGGCGTCGGAGACGCAGGCCATGACGTCGTCGAGCGTGATCTCGCCGCGGCCGTGGGCATAGAGCGTGAGCTTGCGGACCTCGTTGCGCGACGCCTGGCGGTCGCCGCCGAGCAGCGTCATCAGCACCGCGCGGGCGTCGCGGCCGATCTGCAGATTGGCGGCCCGCAGCTCGTCGTCGATCAGCTTGGCGAGATCGGCCTCGGCATCTGGATAGCAGCCGATCGCCACCGCGCTCGCCGCCTTCTCGCAAGCCTTGCGCAGCGCGTTGTCGGGCTTGATGTCGCCGGCCTCGATGACGACGCGGCATTCCCTCGGCGGCGAGGCCGCCAGCGCTTCGACGCCGGCGACGAAACTGCGCGACCCGGCGCGGACGCGAATCGCCCGGCGGCCGCCGAACATCGGGATCGCCAGCGCCTCGTCGACCAGCCGCGACGGCTCGGCGGCGAGCTCGTCGCCGTCCAGCCGCACCAGGGCGAACGGGTCCTTGGGGTCGTCGAGCGCCGAGGCGATCAGCGCGTCGGCGCGTTCGCGCACCAGCCCGGAATCCGGGCCGTACAGCAGGATCAGCGGCCGGGCCGGATCGGGACGAGCCAGGAAAGCGGTGGCGTCTCTGCCGCGCAGCGCGACCATGGCAGTCTCACATCGGCGAGCGGCGCTGCCGGCTCACATGCCGGCGTAGAAGAACGACGCCAGCCGGGTGTTGATGTTTTCGGCGATTTCCTGCGCGGCGCGGTCCTCGGCGTCGCGGCCGGCGCGGGTCCGGGCGAAGCGCTGGGTCTGGCCCGGCACGTCGTATTCGACGCGCGAGAAGGTGTTGCCGGTCAGCACGACCTTGCCGGTGGCGATCTCGATCAGCCGGAAGTTGGCGTCGATGCCGTAGTTCTCGATGGTCGGCAGCGTGGTGTT
The DNA here is from genome assembly GCF_003591005.1 of Rhodopseudomonas palustris. Classification (GTDB taxonomy): domain Bacteria; phylum Pseudomonadota; class Alphaproteobacteria; order Rhizobiales; family Xanthobacteraceae; genus Rhodopseudomonas; species Rhodopseudomonas palustris_K. Next base: position 43,080 of record NZ_QYYD01000006.1, on the reverse strand, counting down.
GGGATCGACGATCAGTGACGACCGCGACGAGTTGATGTTCAGCGCCAGCGTATACAGCGGCGGCGCGCCGGTGGCGGCGCCGTACATCTTGAACATCAGCGCGTTGCGAATCTCGACACCGATTCGGGCGTTGCGCGAACTGTTTGGGACGTCGAGCGGCGGCACCTGCACGGCGGCGAGCTTGTCGCGCAGCGTCGGCGAGCCATCGCCGCGGTCCGCATACATCGGCTGGAAACAGGCCGCGAGCGGCAATGCCAGCACCGCCACCAGCGCCAGCCTGATCCCCATTCTCGCTCCAGCAGACCTAGCCGACGACATTCACGATCCTCTGCGGAACCACGATCACCTTGCGAACGGGCTTGCCGTCCAGGGCCTGTCTTACCGCATCAAGGGCCAAAACGGCAGCCTCAATTTCGGCGGTTGCGGCAGCCCGGGGCACCGTGACCTCGGCGCGCTTCTTGCCATTGACCTGCACCGGCAACGTGATGCTGTCCTCGACCAACAGATCGCGCTCGATCTGTGGCCAGGCGGCCTCGGACACCAGACCCGGCTGGGCCAGTACGGTCCAGCACTCTTCGGCCAGATGCGGCATCATCGGGTGGAACAGCTGCACCAGAATGACCGACGCTTCGCGAATCGCCCAAGCGAGATCCGGCGCCGGCGTGCCGGCCTTGGCCAGCACGTCGCCGAGGCCGTTGGAGAATTCGCGGATGTGGGCGAGGCTGACGTTGAAGGCCAGCCGCTCGATGCCGGACAACACCTTGTCGAGAGCGCCATGCGCCGCCTTGCGCACCGCCAGTGCCTCGGCGCCGAAGCTTTCTGGCTTGGTCGCCGGGGCCGCTTTGGCGATCTCCGCGGCGTCGTTGACCATCCGCCACAGCCGCTGCACGAAGCGCGAGGCGCCCTTGACGCCCTCCTCGCTCCAGATCACGTCGCGGTCCGGCGGCGAATCCGACAGCATGAACCAGCGCGCGGTATCGGCGCCGTAGCTGCCGATGATCTCGTCGGGATCGACGGTGTTGCGCTTCGACTTCGACATCTTCTCGATCGGGCCGATCTCGACCGGCGTGCCGCCATCGAGCAGCGTCGCCTTGCGCGTATCACCCTCGACCGTGATGGCGATCTCGGCCGGCGAGGCGAAGTGGCCGTCAGCGGTCCGGTAAGTCTCGTGCACCACCATGCCTTGCGTGAACATGCCCCGGAACGGCTCGTCGAGCCCGACGTGGCCGGTCGCCTTCATGGCCCGGGTGAAGAACCGGCTGTACAGCAGATGCAGAATCGCGTGCTCGACGCCGCCGATATACTGATCGACCGGCAGCATGCGATCCACCACCGGCCGCGTGGTCGGCGCGGTCTCGTTCCACGGATCGGTGAAGCGCGCGAAGTACCAGGACGAATCGACGAACGTATCCATGGTGTCGGTTTCGCGCTGCGCCTTGCCGCCGCATTGCGGGCAGGCGACGTGCTTCCAGGTCGGATGGTGATCGAGCGCGTTGCCGGGCTTGTCGAACGACACGTCCTCCGGCAGCTCGACCGGCAGATCCTTGTCGGGCACCGGCACGACGCCGCACACCTCGCAATGGATCACCGGGATCGGGCAACCCCAATAGCGCTGGCGCGAGATGCCCCAGTCGCGCAGCCGGAAGTTGACCTTACGCTCGGCGACCGGCGCACCGCCGAGCTGCGCCGTCTCCAGGCGCCTGGCGACTTCCTCCTTGGCGTCGGCGATGCTCATGCCGTCGAGGAAGCGCGAATTGATCATCCGGCCGTCGCCGTCATAGGCCTCGTCGGTGATGACAAAGCTGGCCGGGTCCTGGCCCTCGGGGCAGACCACCGGGGTGTTACCAAGCTGATATTTGTTGACGAAGTCGAGGTCGCGCTGGTCGTGCGCCGGGCAGCCGAAGATGGCGCCGGTGCCGTATTCCATCAGCACGAAATTCGCCACATAGACCGGAATCTGCCAGTTCGGATCGAACGGATGCACGGCGCGGATGCCGGTGTCGATGCCCTGCTTCTCGGCGGTGTCGATCTCGGCCTGCGCGGTGCCGCGCTTCTTGCAGTCCTCGACGAAGGCCGCGATCTTCGGGTCTTTCGCAGCCGCCGCCTGTGCCAGCGGATGATCCGCCGCGATCGCCATGAACTTGGCGCCGAACAGCGTGTCGGGCCGCGTCGTGAAGATCTTCAGCTCGGTCTCGCCGCCCGGCGTGGTCTTGGGATCAAGCGCGAAGCGGACCAGAAGCCCCTCGCTGCGGCCGATCCAGTTGCGCTGCATCAGCCGCACCTTGTCGGGCCAGCGGTCGAGCGTGTCCAGCGCGTCCAGCAGCTCCTGCGCGTATTTGGTGATTTTGAACACCCACTGGTTCATCTCGCGCAGCTCGACGACGGCGCCGGAGCGCCAGCCGCGGCCGTCGATCACCTGCTCGTTGGCCAGCACGGTCATGTCGACCGGATCCCAATTGAGCTTGCGGGTTTCCCGTTCGGCGAGACCCGCCTTCAGGAAATCCAGAAACATCTTCTGCTGATGCTTGTAGTAGCGCGGGTCGCAGGTCGCGAATTCGCGCGCCCAGTCGAGCGACAGCCCCATGGTCTGCAGCTGCTTCTTCATCGCCGCGATGTTGTCGTAGGTCCACGCCTTGGGGGCGACCTTGCGCTCGATCGCCGCGTTCTCGGCCGGCAGGCCGAACGCATCCCAGCCCATCGGATGCAGCACGTTGTAACCGCGCGCCCGCATCGTTCGCGCCACCACGTCGCCCATGGTGTAGTTGCGGACGTGACCCATATGGATCCGCCCGGACGGATATGGAAACATCTCCAGCACATAATACTTTGGACGCGGGTCGTCGTTCTGCGTGGCGAAAATCTTCGCCTCGTCCCACTTCGCCTGCCATTTCGGTTCGGATTCGCGGGCGTTGTAACGTTCGTTGCTCATGAAAGATCAGTCGGGCTGGAGTCGATCGGATGCCGGTTCGGGCGCTGCGGATGGAGCGCGGACGAGGTCGCAAACCGCTGCGGGGCTCTGGGACAATTCGCGCAAGGCGCGCGGACTAGGCCACGAAACCCGGCGCCCGGTCAATGGGATGGCACGGCGCGCCAGTCCGGGGGGGCGGCAGCCGGCGCGGCGCCGCCGGGGTCAGCTCGCGAACGCCATCGCGACCGGATCGGCAGTCCGCACGAAGCCGTGCTCGACCACGGTGTTGCGGCCGCGATGCTTGGCCGCGTACAGCGCCGCGTCGGCGGCTTCGACCAGATCGGTCGGCGCAGCGTCGGCTGCCGGCACCGCCGCGGCGACGCCGACGCTGATGGTGACACGCTGGAACACGCTGCTGCGATGGGGCAGCGCCAGGCGCTCGATGGTGGCGCGGACCATCTCGCCGACCCCCATGGCGGTGGCGGCGTCGGCTTCCGGCAACAGCAGGCAGAATTCCTCGCCGCCATAGCGTGCCGCGAAGCCGCCGGTGTCGTCGGCGACGGCGGCGAGCGCTTCGCCGACCCGCGACAGGCAGGCGTCGCCCTCCGGATGGCCATAGCTGTCGTTGAACATCTTGAAATGGTCGACGTCGAGCATCAGCAATGCGAGCGGGCGGCCGTGCTGCGCGGCACGCATCCACTCGACATCGAGCCGGGCCTGGAAGCCGCGGCGATTGGCGAGGCCGCTGAGCAGGTCCATCGAGGCGATCCTCGACAGGTTGTTGTTGGTCGCCACCAATTCGCGCTCGCGCTGCCCAAGCTGGGCCGCCATCGCATTGAAGGCGCGCGCCAGCGGCTGGAATTCGGATGGCAGCCTGGTGCGATTGGCTCGCGCCGCCCAATCGCCATGGGCAAACCGCTGCGCCGCCGAGGTCAGCATCGAGATCGGCTTCACGATCAGCCGTTCGGCCGCAATCAACGCGCCGAGCAGGACCATCAGACAGACCAGCCCCAATTGCAGATAGGCGGTGAAGATTTCCTGATCGATCGCGGCGGAGACGACGCTTTCATCCAGCGTCGCCACCAGCCGTGCGTTGGTGCCTGGAATCCGGGACACCGTCAGCAGGCGGTCGTCGTCATCATGCGTGGTGGCCAGTTCGCGGTCCGGCGGATTGGCTCCGAGCGCAAACGCCAGCGGCGCCTGATCGAGCTTGAAGCCGATCTGCTGGCGCTGATTCGGCGAGGCGGCCAGCACGGTGCCCTCGCCGTCGATCATGACGACGCTGAGCCCGGCATGGCCGGCCAGGTTGCTCATGATGTCCGACAGCCAGTCGAGGTTGATGCCGGCGATCAGCACCGCCTCTTCGCTGAAGTCGATTGCCGACACCGGATACGCCGCAAGGATCGTGCCCTTGCCGCTCTGCGTGCCGACCAGGAAATCGCTCACGACGAAATCGTGTATCTCCAGCGCCCGTCGAAAATATGCGCGGTCGCTGACCTGGGCGCCGACGAAAGCCGACGCGGTCGAGCAATACACCAGGCCGTTCTTGTCCGCGACCGACAGCATCCGCACCGACGGCAGATCGACCCGCAGGCTGGCGCGCAGGATGCTGCAGCTGCGCCCGATCTGCGACGCGCTGGCGTGGATGTAGGCGGCGGACTTCAGCACCGCTTCGACCGAGGAAATGACTTCGCGCTGCGCGTCCGCGGCGCGTTGCGCCAGCGTCGCGACATTGTTGGTGACGGCGGCGAGCTGACTGGCGCGGGTGTGCTCGAGCAGGCGAACCCGATCGACCATCAGCGGGCATACCAGGATCAACCCCAGGATCACCAGCCTGGCGCGAATCCCGAGCAGCCCTCTCAGCTTCGCTTTCTTGCGAATGATGGCGATGCGTGACATCGTTGCCCCCTGAAACCCCGTAAGCAACCTAGGAGCAAGGGTTCAAGAACCCTTTCTTCAACTCGGTACAATTTGAGCGAAGGCACACGCGTTTGTTGGTATCGACGCCCCGGTTCGCCGTCCCCTATTACCTTTTCGGCTTTGTCTCCAAGTTGATACCGGGCTCTGCGACATGACGAGTGCAATGCAGGCGGAAGGGCTGGCGGCGGTCGAGCAGGAGATCGCCCGGGCCTGCCGCGAGGCGCGGCGTGAGCGGTCGTCGGTGACGCTGATCGCGGTGTCGAAGACTTTTGAGGCGGATGCCATCGCGCCGGTGCTGGCGGCGGGCCAGCGCGTGTTCGGCGAGAATCGCGTGCAGGAGGCCAAGGCCAAATGGCCGCCGCTGCTCGCCGAGCATCCCGGCACCCAGCTGCATTTGATCGGGCCGCTGCAGTCCAACAAGGTCAAGGAAGCGGTCGCGCTGTTCGACGCAATCCATTCGGTTGACCGGCCGAGCCTTGCCGAGGCGCTCGGCAAGGCGCTGCCGGCGAGCGGGCGCGCGGTCGAGCTGTTCGTCCAGGTCAATACCGGCGAGGAGCCGCAGAAGGCCGGGGTGGCGCCGCAGGAGGCCGACGGCTTCATCGCCGCCTGCCGCGAGCGCTGGGGGCTGACGATCAGCGGCCTGATGTGCATCCCGCCGGTCGACGAAGCGCCGGCCCCGCATTTCGCCGTGACGGCCAAGATCGCCAAGCGCAACAATCTCACCCAGCTGTCGATGGGCATGAGCGCCGATTTCGCCACCGCCATCGAATTCGGCGCCACCCACGTCCGGGTCGGCTCGGCGATTTTCGGGCATCGGTAGGCGGACGGCCGAGTTCGGCCGCGGCGTCGCCTCGCTCTCAGCCGTCACCACCCGCGAAAGCCGGTGGCCCAGTATCGTAGAGCGTCAATCTCCAGCAACGAAAGCTCTGGGATACTGGGTCGCCCGGACAAGCCGGGCGATGACGGTCGGGAGTGTGGCCCCTACCCGATCACAATCTTCGTCCGCGGTCCGATCCGCGCCAGCAGCCTCAGCAGATTGCTGCGCGCCATGGCGATGCAGCCGGCGGTGGGACCGAAATTGTCGCGGGCGAGATGCAGGAAAACCGCGCTGCCGCGGCCTTTGACCCGCGGCCGGGTGTTGTGGTCGATCTCGATGATCAGGTCGTAGAGGTGGTCGTCGCGCCGCAGCCGGTCGCCCGACTCGCTCGCGCCGCGGCGGAGCGGGCGGTTGTAGTGCCGGCTCGCCGGGTCCTCGCACCAGGCGTCCTCGGCGGTGATCGGCCGGACCGGCAGCAAGGTGCGCGGGCGCGGCAGGCGGTCGGCGCGCCACCACAGCCGCAGCGGCCGGAAGCTGCCGCGCGGCGTGCCGCCGTCGCCCTCGCGCTTGTTGGCCAGGATGCCGCCGCGGCCGAGCGCCACCGGGATGGTGAGGCCGGCCGCGGTCAGCCAGCCGCGGCTGCGCTGCCCGGCCGCAACCCGCACGCGGATGACCGCAAGCTGCGACGACGCCGCCGGGTTTAGGTAACCAATTGATCTACTGCTATTTTTCAATCCTGCACGACGGTTTAGAATGGCCCAAGCGGCAAAATTAGCATACCGCTGTTCAATTCCGAGGGAACGATCCCTATTTGCTGGTTTGCGATACAATCGCGTGTGATTTGGAAGCAACGGCCCGCAGCGGCCGAACGCCTGCAAGACCGAAGGACATCGACCATGCCGAACGCTCGCAAGATCCTGATCGTGGATGACGACACCGATCTGCGCGACGCGCTGGTCGAACAATTGTCGCTGCACGAGGAGTTCGAGGCCTCGGCGGTCGACACCGGCGCCAAGGGCGTGCAATCGGCCAAGGCCAATGCGCCGGATCTGGTGCTGATGGATGTCGGCCTGCCCGACACCGACGGCCGCGAAGTGGTGCGCAGCCTACGCAAGGGCGGCTTCAAGGCGCCGATCATCATGCTGACCGGCCACGACACCGACTCCGACACCATCCTCGGGCTCGAGAGCGGTGCCAACGACTACGTCGCCAAGCCGTTCCGCTTCGCCGTGCTGCTGGCCCGGATCCGCGCCCAGCTCCGCCAGCATGAAGCCAGCGAGGATGCGGTGTTCACCGTAGGCCCCTACAGCTTCCGCCCCGGCTCGAAGATGCTGACCGGCGCCAACGCCAAGAAGGTTCGTCTCACCGAGAAGGAAACCGCCATCCTGCGCTTCCTGTACCGTGCCGGACAATCCGCGGTGTCGCGCGAGACGCTGCTGCAGGAAGTGTGGGGCTATAATTCCGGCGTGACCACCCACACGCTTGAGACCCACATTTACCGCCTTCGCCAAAAGATCGAGAAAGACGCGGCGAATCCGGAGATTCTCGTGACCGAGGCCGGTGGCTACAAACTCGTGCCGTGATACCAATAGGGACCGAATCGGCGTCAAAACCTCTCGAATCGAGGGTTTGACGCGTTCCGTTCTGACCGGTCCCTGATGTCGATCGAAGATGATGTTGCATTGCTCGAGCGCGTCCCGACGCTGCGGCTGTTGGGCGAGACCTCGCTGCGCATGCTGGCGATCGGGTCGGAGCAACGCGACTACGCGCGCGGCGATGCGCTGTTCAGGGCCGGCGATCCGTCCGACGCCGGTTATGTGGTTCAGACCGGATCGTTCAAGGTCACCTCGTCCGACGGCGGACCGTACGAGCTGATCGCACGGCCGGGCGATTTGATCGGCGAACTGGCCTTGGTGCTGCCGATGCCGCGGCCGTCGAATGTGGTGGCGCTGGAGTATTCGTCGGTACTACGGATCGCCCGCAGCCTGTTCCAGCGGGTGCTCGAAAGCGACCCGCCGGCCGCGCGCCGGCTGCGCGACGAATTCGCCTCCCGCACCAGCCAGATCGCCAGCGACATCGTGATCGCCGGCGCCAAGCTGAGTTCATAGTCTTCCCGCTCTCCTGCACGCGGGAGAGGGCGCGCGCGGTGCTTGGCGTTAGTTCGCGACGGAACTCACAGGACCTCACAACTCCATCGACATCGTAACCGGGACGTGGTCGCTCGGGCGTTCCCAGCTGCGGGCGTCGCGCAGGATCTTGAAGTCGGTGACGCGATCCTTCAGCGCTTCGGACACCCAGATGTGGTCGAGCCGGCGGCCCCGATCGCCGACGGTCCAGTCGGCGGCGCGATAGCTCCACCAGGTGTAGACCTTCTCGGACAACGGAATCCGATCGCGCGCGACGTCGACCCAGTTGCCGGCGCGCAGCACCGCGAGCAGCTTGTCGCATTCGATCGGCGTGTGCGACACGACCTTGAGTAACTGCTTGTGCGACCAGACGTCGTGCTCGTGCGGCGCGACGTTGAGATCGCCGACCAGGATGTGGCGCTGGTCGCCCGACGGATGCAGCCCCTCGCACGCCCGCATCTCGTCGAGAAACGACAGCTTGTGCTTGAACTTCGGATTCACCGCCGGATCCGGAATGTCGCCGCCGGCCGGCACGTAGAAATTGTGTACCACCAGCGGCGGGTCGTTATCGGCCGTATTGAGCGACACCGAGATGTGCCGCGAGTCGACGATGTCGCAGAAGGTGCGCACGTCGCGGGCGACGAACGGGATCTTCGAGACGATCGCGACGCCGTGGTATCCTTTCTGGCCGTTGAGCGCGACGTGCTCGTAGCCGAGCCGCTTGAAGCGCTTCAGCGGAAACGCGTCGTCGGGGCATTTGGTCTCTTGCAGGCACAGCACGTCGGGTCGCTGCGCTTTCAAGAACTTCGCCACCAGATCAATGCGCAGCCGCACCGAATTGATGTTCCAGGTCGTCAGTGTGAAGCGCATGAGGGACCGGTCGCAGGAGACGGGACGGCACCGAAAGCCGTACGATGCATCCTTGTTGCGCGGCACAGGGGTGGGCGCAAGCTGCGGGTGTGAACAACCGCCCAGGCACCGCAGCGTTTTGCGAAGCGGCGCGCCTTTACGAAGACGATGGATTGCCGGGTCAAGCCCGGCAATGACGGTCTTTCAGGAATTTTCGTCACTGCGAAAGCAACGACCCCAAGCACAGCGTCATGCGCGGGCTTGACCCGCGCATCCATCGTCCGCGTAGCGGACCATCACAAAGGCGGGATGGGAAAAGCTCAGCCCGGCGGCGTCGAGTAGTCGGTGTAGTCGATCTTGAACATCGTCGGGTCGGGGCGACGCGTGGTGTCGAGATTGTAGATCGCCACCGTGGTGTCGTAGCCCTGCGGGTCGGTGACGGTCCATTGCTTGAGCTGGCCGTCCTTGGCGCCGACCATCAGCATCAGCCGGCTGGTGCCGATCACCGCGTTCTTTTCTTCGATGATGATCGAAATGTAGAGATCGTCCGACGTGATGGCGACCACGTTGGTGTCGCGCAGCAAATCGATCTTGTCGCTGAGCAGATAGCGCAGCGGCGTCTGCGACAGCGGGTAGACGTCCTGCGTCGCCAACCTGCGGTCGCGCACCACCAGCGACTGGCCGTCGGCGATCATCGAGATCGGGCTCGGGTCGTCATATTCGAACCGGACCTTGCCGGGCTTCATGATGTAGAAATCGCCCTTCAGCTTGCTGCCGTCCGGCCCGACCTGAACGAAATTGCCGACCAGGGTCGACAGCGACGACAGATAGGCGCTGACCCGGGCGGCGTCGGACTTCTGCTTGGCGTCGAAGGTGGTGAAGATCGAGGCCGGGACGTTGCGGCGCGGATCCGGAATGACCGGCTCGGGCGGCGTCGTCAGCTTGGTGAGCGGCGGCGCCGGCTGCGGCGGCTTGGCCTGCCGCGCCGGATCGGCGGCGCTGAATTGTCGCTCGGTCGCCTTTCCGGTCGCTTTCGGCGATGTCGGCTCCGCCATTGCCAGCGGCGCGGTTGCCAGCCACAGCCCGACGCCGGCCGCAGCAGCACGGCCCAGCCCGGAGAGGATCGCCGGTCGCGGCGCCAAAGCCTTGGAATCGTTCGTCAATGCAATATCCTGCGCGGGGGCCGCTGATCCGGCGCGCCGTGGCTCTGGCGCTACCGTGGTGCTGTGGCGATTTCGCGACTCCGGGGCGGAGATTTCCATGCCGCTGATCCCGCCGCTCAAAAGTCGGACTCTTCTTCGGCGACGAGAATCTCGCGTTTGCCGGCGTGGTTGGGCTGACCGACGATCCCTTCCTGTTCCATCCGCTCCATCAGCGAGGCGGCGCGGTTATAGCCGATCTGCAGCCGGCGCTGGATATAGCTGGTCGAGGCCTTTCGGTCGCGCTTGACGATCGCGACCGCCTGCTGGAACAGATCGCCGCCGCCATCGGCGCCCATGCCGGTGGCGTCGAACACCGCGCCGTCCTCGCCTTCGGCCGGCTCTTCGGCGGTGACCGCCTCCAGATATTCGGGAGCGCCCTGCGCCTTGAGGTGCTTGACGACCTTCTCGACTTCTTCGTCGGACACGAACGGGCCGTGGACGCGGGAGATGCGGCCGCCGCCCGCCATGTACAGCATGTCGCCCTGGCCGAGCAGCTGCTCGGCGCCCATCTCGCCCAGGATGGTGCGGCTGTCGATCTTCGACGTCACCTGGAAGGAGATGCGGGTCGGGAAGTTGGCCTTGATGGTGCCGGTGATGACGTCGACCGATGGGCGCTGCGTCGCCAGGATGACGTGCAGGCCGGCGGCGCGCGCCATCTGGGCGAGGCGCTGCACCGCGCCTTCGATGTCCTTGCCGGCCACCATCATCAGGTCGGCCATCTCGTCGACAATGATGACGATATAGGGCAGCGGCTCCAGCTCGAGCTTCTCTTCCTCGTAGATCGCCTTGCCGGTCTCCTTGTCGAAGCCGGTATGCACCGTGCGGGTGAGTTCTTCGCCGCGGGCCTTGGCTTCCGAGAGGCGCGTGTTGTAGCCGTCGATGTTGCGGACACCGAGCTTGGCCATCTTCTTGTAGCGCTCTTCCATCTCGCGCACCGCCCATTTCAGCGCGACGACGGCCTTCTTCGGATCGGTGACCACCGGCGTCAACAGATGCGGGATGCCATCGTAGACGGAGAGTTCGAGCATCTTCGGATCGACCATGATCAGCCGGCACTGATCCGGCCGCAGCCGATACACCAGGCTGAGAATCATGGTGTTGATCGCCACCGATTTACCCGAACCGGTAGTACCGGCGATCAGCATGTGCGGCGTGCGGGCGAGATCGATGATGATCGAATCGCCGCCGATGTTCTTGCCGAGGCACAGCGGCAGCTTGTGCATCGTCTCGTTGCCGTCCTTCACGCTGAGCAGTTCGCGCAAGTACACCTTCTCGCGATGCGCGTTGGGCAGTTCGATGCCGATCGCGTTGCGGCCGGGCACCACGGCGACGCGGGCCGACAGTGCGCTCATCGAGCGGGCGATGTCGTCCGACAGGCCGATCACGCGCGACGATTTGATACCAGGCGCCGGTTCGAGTTCGTACAGCGTCACCACCGGGCCGGGGCTGGCCTTGATGATCTCGCCGCGCACGCCGAAATCCTGCAGCACGCCTTCCAGCGCCCGCGAATTGGCTTCGAGCTCGGCCTTGTTGAGCGGCTGACGGTCGGATGCCTTGGGCGCCGACAGCACGTTGACCGAGGGCAGATCGAACCGACTCGGCTTCTTTGCTGCGGGCTTCGGCGCGGGCTTCTTGCGGGCGCGCGGCGCCGGCACTTCTTCCTCTTCGTCGTCCTCGATTTCGTCGTCAGCCGGCGGTTCGTCGGGCTCCGGCTCGTCGTCGAAGTCGCGTTCGTCGCGCGGCACGATCGACGGCGCGGTGCGGCCGCTGCCGAGCTTCGGCTCCTGCCGCTCGAACGCGGCAGCGGAGCGGCCGGTGGCGGCGCTGCTGACGAGACTGCGATAGCCCAGCTTGATCAGCCGCCACAGCCGCGCCTTGGCGGACAGCAGGGCGTGCGCCATAAAGCCCAGCGACACCGAGCCCTCGTCGCGGTCGTCCTCTTCGTCGAGCGGCACGTCGTCGGCGATGCTGTCGTCGACCTCCGGCTCGCGCGAGCCGTAGCCGCTCGCAATCAGAAACGTCACGGCGGTCGCAGCCGAGAGCAGCACCGTCAGGATGACTCGGAAGATAATACCAGGGCCGAACACCAGCGATGGCGCGCGGACTAGCGCATCGCCGACCACACCGCCGAGCCCGGTCGGCAGCGGCCAGGCGGTGTCGTGCGGGAACGAACTGGCGAGCCCCGCGGTGAACACCGTGCACAGGATCCACGCTGCGAATCGCAGGGCACGGCGATCGAACGGGCGGTGATTGAGCATCCGCCAGCCCCAAGTGGCGATCGGCATCAGCAGCCCGATCGCGCCGAGGCCGAGGATCTGCATCGACAGATCGGCGCCGATTGCGCCCGGATAGCCCATCAGATTGTGGATCTTGCGCGAGGTCGCGTGGCTCAGGCTGGGGTCCTGTACCGACCAGGTCGCGAGCGCCGCGGCCGCGACCGCGGCGACTCCGATCAGGCCGAAGCCGGCGAGTTCGCGCAGGCGGCGGGCCAGCGCGTCGCGCAGCGACGTCGGCAAATGCCCGACCAGCGGAATGACACGTTCGATCGCCGGCATACTCACTGCTCTGCCCCGCGACTCACGCTAGAACCCGCACCAGACGGTGCAACGCTTCGGCGGTGGTTTCGCTGTCCTGCACCATCGCCACCCGAATGTAACCGGCGCCCGGATTGCTGCCGTCCGGCTGCGACCGCGCCAAATAACTGCCCGGAATGACGCGGACGCCGCCGTCGCGGAACAGCTTGACGGTCGCGGCCTCGTCGCCGCCAAAAGCCGCGACGTCGAGCCACAGGCAGAAGCCGCCGGCGGGGCGCTGATAACCGTAGCGCGAGCCGAGGATCTGATCGGCGAGGTCGAACTTCAAGCGGTACAGGCGACGATTCTCCTCGACATGCGTCTCGTCCGCATAGGCCGCGACTGCGACGTGCTGCAGCGGCACCGGCACCTGCGGCGCCGCGACGTTGCGCAGCTCGTGATACGCCTGGAGGAAGTTGGCATCACCGGCGACGAAGCCGACGCGCAGGCCCGGCAAATTCGACCGCTTCGACAGCGACTGGAACACCGCGACATTGCGGAAGTCATCGCCGGCGGCTTGCAGCGCACTGCGCGGCGCCTCGCGTGTATAGATTTCCGAATAGCATTCGTCGCTGAGGATCAGGAAGCCGTAGCGATCGGCGAGCTGCTTCAGTTTCACATAGTAAGCCGTGGTCGCGACCGAGCCCTGCGGATTGGCCGGAGACGCGACGAAGATCGCGACGGTGCGGGCCAGCGTCGCGGCGTCGAGCGAATCCAGATCGGGCAGGAAGCCGTTGGCGCGCGTGGTCGGCAGGAACACCGCCTCGCAGCCGGCCGCCCGGGTGCCGGCCGCGTAGGCGGGATAGAACGGATTCGGCAGCAGGATCGCCGGTGTGCCGCTGCGCGGCCCGACATAGCGGGCGGCCGCGACCGCGGCGAGGAACAGGCCTTCGCGGCTGCCGTTCAGCACCAGAATTTCGGAGTCGGGATCGGGCGTGCGCGGCAGCGCGAAGCGGCGCATCAGCCAGGCCGCGGCTGCTTCGCGGAACGGCGCGATGCCCTTGGCCATCGGGTAGCGGCCGAAGTCAGCGATATGCCGCGCCAGCACCTCGCCGACGAAGCCCGGGAGTGCATGCTGCGGCTCGCCCACCGACAGATTGATCAGCTTCTCGCCCGGCTGATAGGGCGCCAGCAGTTCGGTCAGCCGCGCGAACGGCGAGCGCTCGCTCTGTCCGGCAGCCTCAAGACTGCCGGCCGCACGCGCCGAGGAGGGAGAGGCGGACACAACCATCGCAAACGCCAGCTTTCAGAAACACCCCGCCACGATGGACCGAGCGCCAACAGATCAGCCACCATAGATACGGCGAGGTTAAGACGCGATTAACCATCGACGGGCGGGCTCCCAAAGCCACCGGCTAGCTGCTGCGCGACGCCTTGCGGGCGAGTTCGCTGCTGACCGCCGCACGCAGCTCGGGCAAAGCGCGGTGAACCGTGTCCCAGACCATCTTAGCGGCGACGTCTTCATAGTCGTGGCGATAGACGTTGCCCGCGGCAGCGATTTGTCTCCAGCCGATCGCGGGATGGCGATGTTTGACGTCGTCCGCCACGCGCCGGGACGCTTCGGAGATGATCTCGAGGCAGCGGGTGACCGCATACAGCGTTCGCAGCTCGGTTTTGAACGTGGCGAGATCCGTCTCGGCCAGGAAGGCGACCGCGAGATCGATGTGATGCAGCATGTCGCGAAGCGCGAGATCGGACTGCTCAGAACGCATAGATCGCGTCGGCCACGGCAGTCGGCGCAACCCGGGGCTTGAGTTGCGCGCGGTTCACGACATCGACCGGACGGTCGAACAGGCCGGCGATGTAGTCCTTGAGGTCGGCGTAGTCGAACACAGTCACATGCGCATCCGGGTCGATCTCGATCATGATGTCGATGTCGCTGTCCGGACCATGAGTCCCCCGCGCCACCGAGCCGAACAATGCGGCGCGGCGCACGCCGCGCTGGCGCAGCGCCGGTTGCGATCTGCGGAGGATGTCGAGCGCGAGGGTCCGATCCATCGACGCAATATAGCACGGCGGCGACGGTTCGTGACGGTGCCTAACCGCGTATGCGGCCAAAAAGACAGGGGCCCCAGCCTGAAGCTGGAGCCCCTCAACGGCTCAGGCATTGCCGGGTATCTGCCTGACCCGTAGCTCGGCGGCGCGGCCTCCGGAGAAGGCCGCGCCGGTTGACTTACATGTTGTAGGCGCGCTCGGTGTGCTCGACGAGGTCGAGGCCTTCGCGCTCGACTTCGACCGGGGCACGCAGGCCGACGATCACGTCGACGACCTTGTAGAGGATCGCCGAGCCGATGCCGGACAGCAGCACGGTGGTGCCGACGCCCCAGCACTGCGAGACCATCTGGGTGGCGAAGTCGTAGTCGCCGACCTTGCCGGCGACGTAGTCGTAGACGCCGGTGCCGCCGAGCGCCGGGTTCACCAGGATGCCGGTTCCGAGCGCGCCGACGATGCCGCCGACGCCGTGAACGCCGAACACGTCCAGCGAGTCGTCATAGCCGAGCGCATTCTTCACCACGGTGCAGAAGAACAGGCAGACCACGCCGACCACGAGGCCGAGCACGATCGCGCCCATCGGACCCGCGAAGCCCGCCGCGGGAGTAACCGCGACCAGACCCGCCACCGCGCCGGACAGCGCGCCGAGCAGCGAGGGGTGACCCTTGAAGATCCATTCGGCGAACATCCAGGCCAGCGCCGCCGCGGCAGTTGCCACGAAGGTGTTGATCATGGCGAGCGCAGCGCCGCCCGAAGCTTCGAGGTTGGAGCCGGCGTTGAAGCCGAACCAGCCGACCCACAGCAGCGAGGCGCCGATCATCGTCATGGTCAGCGAGTGCGGAGCCATCAGCTCCTTGCCGTAGCCGGTGCGACGACCGACCAGCAGGGCGCCGATCAGGCCGGCGATGCCGGCGTTGATGTGCACCACGGTGCCGCCCGCGAAGTCCAGCGCGCCCTTCTTGAAGATGAAGCCGGCGTCGGCGTTGATTTCGTCGAGCTTGGCCTGCGCGGCCGCCTTGGCGGCATCGTCAGTCGCGGCGGCGAGCGCCTTGACGGCGTCGGTGATCGCGTCCGGGCCCGGCCAGTACCAGACCATGTGGGCGATCGGGAAGTAGATCAGCGTCACCCACAGCGGCACGAACAGCGCCACCGCGGCAAACCGCATCCGCTCCGCGAAAGCGCCGACGATCAGGGCCGGGGTGATGGCCGCGAAGGTCATCTGGAAGCAGATATAGACCAGCTCCGAGATGTTGGCGTCGACCGAGAAGGTCGCGGCCTTGGAGTCGGTGGTGACGCCGGCGAGGAACGCCTTGGAGAAACCGCCGATGAAGTCGGAGCCGCCGGTGAAAGCGAGACTGTAGCCGTAGACCACCCAGATCAGGCAGACGATGCAGACGGTGTAGAACACCTGGGCCAGCACCGAGAGCATGTTCTTGGAGCGGACCAAGCCGCCGTAGAACAGCGCCAGGCCCGGGATGGTCATCAGCAGCACGAGGACCGTCGAGGTCATCATCCAGGCGTTGTCGCCCTTGTTGACCGTCGGCTCGGCGTAGGCGGCAGTCGCGGCGAACATGCCGGCGGCGAGGACTGCCAATCCCGCGCCATAGGGACGCTTGAACGTCATTTGTAGTCTCCTGAATGAAGGAAGTTGGGTGATCGCAAAATCAGAGGGCCGCTGCATCGGCTTCGCCGGTGCGGATGCGCACGGCATGGTCGAGGCCGATGACGAAGATCTTGCCGTCGCCGATCTGGCCGGTCTTGGCGGCGCTGGTGATCGCCTCGATGGTCTTCTCGACCTGCTCGGTGGCGATCGCGACCTCGATCTTGATCTTGGGCAGGAAGCTCACCGCATATTCGGCGCCGCGGTAGATTTCTGTGTGGCCCTTCTGCCGGCCATAACCTTTGACTTCGGTCACCGTCAGGCCGTGAACGCCGATGGCGGTCAGGGCGTCACGGACTTCTTCGAGTTTGAATGGCTTAATGATCGCCATAACAATTTTCATGGGTCTTATCCCCGCTAGGGCCCGGCCAACGTGGCCTTGGGCTTGATCTCGACTGAAAATCCCCACGCGGAGAACATCACTACGCGGGCACAGCCACGCGCCTAGGAATCAAATGCCGTGCCAGACGGCTCACCTGCTGAAATCGTTCAGGAAAACAAAACTTTTGCCGTCTGCCGCACTGCGACACCGGCTGCGCCATTCAGTCGCGCCTGTTTTATAGGCAAATATGACCAAAGGATAAGCATGACAGGCTCTCGACACAATCGTGCTCAGGGCGCGGGCAGTTTTTCCGGTAGCATAATGCGGCAATTGGCTATTGAGGCGCCTCGCCCTACTGCGAAGTAACGAGGTCATCGATCGTGCTCGCGCAAGGCACAGCGCTCCGGCGACGATTGACGAAGTCGCAAGCACCGAGCGAATTCGGCGCTCAGCTATAGCGCGTCGGCGTCGGTTTCCCCGGTGCGGATCCGCATCGCGTGATCGATCGGTGTGACGAAAATCTTGCCGTCGCCGATCTGCCCGGTGCGGGCGCCGCGGGTGATGACCTCGACAGCCTTGTCGGCCAGCGCACCGTCGACCGCGACTTCGATCCGCAGCTTCGGCAGGAAATTCACGATGTACTCAGCGCCCCGATAGATCTCGGTGTGGCCGCGCTGCCGGCCGTAGCCCTTGACCTCGGTCACGGTCATGCCGTGCACCCCGATCTCGGTCAGCGCCTGGCGCACCTCGTCGAGCTTGAACGGTTTGATGATGGCGACGACGAGTTTCATGCGGAGGCCCCCGGCTGGCGTCAGATTGTGGCACCGCGCCGCGCGGTCCCTTCGCCTCTCTATATGCCGGCTTTAGCGGCAGCGCGCGCAGAAAATAAGCGAACGGAGTGCCCAAAAGGTTGGCTGCGCGGCGGCGTAGACGTACGGCGCCACCTGAGGCTGGGCCGAGAATGCGGCCGGTGAACTGGGACACATTCGCTTCCACACGTCATGCCCGGCCTTGTGCCGGGCATCCACGCCTTGCTGCCGGAAATGCCGAAAAGGCGTGGATGGCCGGGACAAGCCCGGCCATGACGAAGTTTGTGAGCTACCCGTTCGGCTTCTCCCGCCGCTGCCGGACCGAGCCCTCCTGGACCACGGACGCCACCAGCGTGCCGTCGGGCTTGAAGATCTGGCCACGGGTCAGGCCGCGACCGCCCTGGGCCGAGGGCGAATCCTGCGCGTAGAGCAGCCATTCGTCGGCGCGGAACGGGCGGTGAAACCACATCGCGTGGTCGAGGCTGGCCGGCATCATGCGCTTGTCGAACAGCGTGCGGCCGTAGCGCGCCATCACCGCGTCGAGCAGCGAGAAATCCGACGCATAGGCCAGCGCGCACATATGCAGCGCCGGATCGTCCGGCAGCTTGGCGGCGGTGCGGATCCAGACATGGATGCGACCGTCCTCGATCTTCTTGCCGAAATAGCGCGACAGCTCGACCGGGCGCAGCTCGATCGGCCGGTCGCTCTCGTAGTAGCGCTTGATGAAGTCCGGCATCTCCTTGAAGAACGGCTGCTTGGAGATCTCTTCGGCCGACAGCGCTTCGGGCGGCGGCACGTCCGGCATCTTGTCCTGATGGTCGAACTCGGTTTCCTCGTCGTCGTGGAACGACATCATCAGCGAAAAGATCGCGTTGCCGTGCTGGATCGCGGTGACGCGGCGGGTGGTGTAGCTCTTGCCGTCGCGCAGCCGCTCGACCTGATAGATGATCGGCACCGCCGGATCGCCCGGCAGGATGAAATAGCAATGCAGCGAATGCGGCAGCCGGTTCTCGACGGTGCGGCAACCCGCGACCATTGCCTGGCCGATCACCTGTCCGCCGAATACCCGCTGCCAGCTGGTCTGCGGGCTGGTGCCGCGGAACAGGTTCACCTCGAGCGGCTCGAGATCGAGGATCGAGATCAGGTCGATCAGGCTCTTGGACACTGTCGTGGGCTCCGGGCGCGGCATCGGGTGATTTCCCACCGCCGTCGAGGTCTGGTAAACCGGCCAGCAGGGTTGCGGCCGGTCCGCCGCCTGTTTCGCCCAGCTCCGACCATGGTGCAAGAGTTCAAAAAATGACGTCATCGCGAAGCATTGTCATCGGAGGCGGCGCGTTCGCCGGGCTGGCGCTGGCGGTCGCGCTGCGTCAGGGGCTCGGCCCCGACGTGCCGGTAATCGTCGCGGATCCGGCGCTGGCGCTGCGGCCGTCGCGCGATCCGCGCGCCACCGCGATCGTGGCAGCCTGCCGCCGCCTGTTCGAGGCGCTCGGCGTCTGGGACGAGGTGGCGCCGACCGCGCAGCCGATCGTCGACATGATCGTTACCGACAGCGAGCTCGAAGACGCGACGCGGCCGGTGTTTCTCACCTTCGCCGGTGAAGTGCAGCCCGGCGAGCCGTTCGCCCACATGGTCGAGAACAAATATCTCAACGAGGCGCTGGCCAAACGCGCCGAGGCCGAGGGCGTCGAGCTCCGTGCCACGCCGGTGACGGCGTATACGTCGAACGACGGCCGCACCACGGTGACGCTCGGCGACGGCAGCGTCATCGACGCAAGTCTGCTGGTCGCCGCTGACGGCGCCAAGTCGAAGCTGCGCGAGCGCGCCGGCATCGCCACCTATGGCTGGGACTACGATCAGTCCGGCATCGTCGTCACGGTCGAGCACGAGCGCGACCACAACGGCTGCGCCGAGGAGCACTTTTTGCCGGCCGGCCCGTTCGCGATCCTGCCGCTCACCGGCAGGCGTTCGTCGCTGGTGTGGACAGAAACGCGCCGTGTCGCCGCGGATATCGTCGCGCTGCCGCCGGCGCAATTTCAGATCGAGTTGGAAAAGCGGTTCGGGCTGCGGCTCGGCGAGGTCAAGCCGCTCGATGCCCCGAAGGCGTTTCCGCTCGGCTATTTCGTGGCGCAGTCGTTCATCGGCCCGCGGCTGGCGCTGATCGGCGACGCCGCCCACGTCATCCACCCGATCGCCGGCCAGGGCCTCAATATGGGCCTGCGCGACGTTGCGGCGCTGGCCGAAGTCGTGGTCGACGCGGCGCGGCTCGGGATCGATCCCGGCCAGGCCGACGTGCTGGAGACCTACCAGCGCTGGCGGCGGTTCGACACCATGGCAATGGGCGTCGCCACCAACAGCCTCAATCTGCTGTTTTCGAACAAATCGCCGCTGCTGCGCAGCGTCCGCGACATCGGGCTCGGCTTGGTCGACCGCTTGCCGCCGCTGAAAGGCGCCTTCATCCGCCAAGCCGCCGGCCTGACCGGCGAAACGCCGCGGCTGCTGAAGGGCGAGGCGCTGTAGCGGTATAACTCAAGATTGCTGAGCGATTTGAGTCGCTTACATCCCGTTGAGTTTAATAGGATTCCTGTTATTATTAGGACGTGATCTGAAACTGAGCTCAACTCAGGAGTAGGATTGCACCGGGGAGGTGTAAAAGCCTCCCCCTTCCTTTTATAAGACGACAATCCCTAGCTCATTTGAATAGCTAGCCTTCCTGTTTAGGACAGGTTGAAGTCGATTAAGATAGTGATGGGCGCCCGCCCTTCTTACAAAACTGTTTGGCGAAAATTTCTGCAGAAGAAAATAAGCGCAAGTATCGCATGCTTGAATGAAGAAGCTATCTTTCGAGTCTTTTGGATAGGGATCTTCGATAATCCGAAGCAGCGGAAGGTTGCGATGTCCCGATCCCATCCTCGCCATGTTAGGCACAGGATTATAAACTGACATCCTTCTCACCATTCGCTGCAGCTTCCTGCCGTCAGTGGCGTCGGTCAGAACAATTCCATAGTCATTTCGGTGACTGCCGGGAAAGTTGCCGCTTTTGAGCGTATTCTCGAACCTCTGAAACAGCGCTTGCCACGCATGTGAGAAGACATCGTAATCGAGAGGTTTGCCAGCCTTGCAAACAATCACGTTCGTTATGGATACAAAATCCATCTTGGCTAGCTCATCCAAAAAATTTCTCAGAATTGCTAGTCTGATGTGACGATTCATGCCCGGCATCGGCGGACTTTTGATCAGCTGCGAGGCGTGCAATTCCGTTCGCAACGGCAATCCATAGACGTCACGGAGAGTTCTTCTAAAGCTAATTAGGCTGGCGACGAAATGCCGCCAACGGCTTTCATGAACGATGAGCCCCGAGAGCGCAAAGTGGCTTGTGGGTGAATTGACGAGACCAACGTCTCCGCTTTCGTCGACGTACATCAAGTACATCGTTGAAAGATGTCAGCCTGCTAAATGCACCACAATCATACTTTGTGGGGTTAAGTTGGAAGCTCACCCAATCTTCCGCGCCTCTTCCGGCAGCATGATCGGGATGCCGTCGCGGATCGGGTAGGCGAGTTTGGCGCCGCGGGAGATCAGTTCCTGGCGGACGGGGTCGAACTCCAAGCGGCCCTTGGTGATCGGGCACACCAGAATTTCGAGCAGCTTGCTGTCGACGGAGGTCTCGGGGCGGTCGGCGGGTGTCGTCATGATGGGCGGGCCTGATCAGAGGTGTCGGGAAAACCGGACGGACTGAACCGCCCTGACGCGTCGCCGTCAACGGTGCCGCGCAAGTCCGGCAGCTTCGCTGCCGCTCACTGCAACGGCGGATCGCCGCTGGTGCGCTTCTTGGCGAGGTCCATTTCGGTGACGGCGATCAGGATCTCGGCGCGCGTTTTTAGATCCGGCGCTTCGAGCATCGCCTGCTTCTCCGGCGCCCCATAGGGCGACATCATCGCCAGCGCGTTGACCAGCGCCTCGTTCGGCGCGCTCTCGACGCCGGCCCAATCGACCTTGAGGTTGTTGGCCTTGAGGAAGTCGGTCAGCACCGCCAGCAGCGCGTCGCGATCGACCTCGTCCTCGCCTTTGCGGGCGGTGAAATCGTCGACAAACGGGAAGTAGTCGACCCGGCACTGCCGGTACGGCGTCTTGACCTCGAGCTCCTCGACCACCTTGAAGCGGGATACGCCGGTGAGTTCGAGGACGTAGCGGCCGTCGCCGGATTCGGCCAGCTGGGTGATGCGGCCGACGCAGCCGATCTGAAACAGCGCCGGTTTGTCCTCGTTGGTCGAATGCGTCGCGTCGGGCTGGATCATGCCGATCAGCCGGTGCCCGTCGCGGAAGGCGTCGTCGACCATCGCCAGATAGCGCGGCTCGAAAATGTTGAGCGGCATCTGGCCGCGCGGCAACAGCAGTGCACCGGGTAGCGGAAACACCGGGATGACTTCGACAAGGTCGGCGGGACCGCGGTAGTCGGCATTGATCGGCATCGAAAGCGCCCGCTGCTGAGTGCGACTACGAGAACAGGATGGTGGACAGCCGCTTGCGGCCCTCGACGGTGGCGTCGTCGGTGGCGCCCCAGGCTTCGAACAACTGCACCAGCTGCTTGCGCGCGCCGTCATCGTTCCATTTGCGGTCGCGGCGGACGATCTCGAGCAGATGCGTGGTTGCCTCGTCGCGCTTGCCGGCGGCGTTGAGCGCAGTGGCCAGATCGAATCGGGCCTGATGGTCGAGCGGATCCGCCGCGACCTTCTGTTCGAGTTCGGCGATCGGGCCGACCTGCTCGGCCTGTTCGGCCAGATCGATGATCGCCTGCACGGCCTTCACCGCAACGTCCTCACGGCGATTCTCGGGCACCCGCGCCAGCGTCTCCTTGGCCTTGTCGATATCGCCGGCCTGCATGTAGCAGCGCGCAATGCCGGCGATCGCCTCGACATTGGCCGGATCTGCCTGCAGGACCTCGCCGTAGATCGCCGCCGCGGTCGAAAAGTCGCCCTCGGCCAGCACCGCCTCGGCTTCCTGCAGCAGTTCGGCCGCGGTCGGGCCGGCGCCCGGCATGTTGGCGGTCAGCTTCTCGATGAAGGCGTTGACCTGGCTCTCCGGCACCGCACCCATGAAGCCGTCGGCCGGGCGGCCGTCGACGAAGGCGATCACGGCGGGAATCGACTGGATGCCCATCTGCCCCGGGATCGCCGGATGCTCGTCGATGTTCATCTTGACCAGCTTGACCTTGCCGCCGGCGGCGCGGACCGCCTTTTCGAGGATCGGGGTGAGCTGCCGGCACGGGCCGCACCACTGCGCCCAGAAATCGATCAGCACCGGCTGGCGCTTGGACTCTTCGATCACGTCGCGGACGAAGCTCTGCGTCGTGGTGTCCTTGATCAGATCGGGCGTCTGGGGGGCATCGCCGCTGCCCTGCTCGATGATTGTCACGTGATCCTCGCCTGATATCTGCGTAATGCCGTTGAAACCGATCCGAGCGCCGCAACGCACGGGATCGCGTCATTCTCGACGTGCTCGGCCCGGGCCGCCGGTTCCGCACCTCGGACGCTGTAGCACGCCCCTGTAAATGGCGCGCGGGGTTTCGATTTCAACCGGAACCGAGCTGTCGATCTGGGGGCGGGCGCGGCTCGCCGGGACGTGAAAGGCCGGCGCGGGCAGCGGGCCCGGGATTTCATCTTTCCTTCAAAAGGGGCAGTCCGAAGTCTCCATCGGCTGTTGCATTCGCCGCAAGCATTTGGCATAGGACTGCGCACGGCGCGCGGCGCAAGCCTTCGCTGTTTCTCGGATGCGGGTGTAGCTCAGGGGTAGAGCACAACCTTGCCAAGGTTGGGGTCGAGGGTTCGAATCCCTTCGCCCGCTCCAGAAACCCGTCGCCGGCGGTTCGCGGAATTCAGCGTTGCCGGCCCAATCCATCAGTTCTGACCTTCCCCGGCTTGTCGCATGATCGTGCGGCCGGTCGTTCGCTCGCATACGCTGACGTTTCCGCTGCTATTGCCATCGGCGACATCCCAAATGCAAAGCCCGCGGCGATGCCGCGGGCTTGGGTTGTCGTCGTCTCGTTTCGTCCTCTCGGAAGCCTGCGCCTCACCGCGTCCGGCGAGGCTCAAGCTCGATCGAACGATCAGGCGCGTTTCGGAACGCCGAGACCGTTATGCAGCCACTCGTTCCAGGACCGCGACAGCACCTCGCCGACCGTCTTGCCGTCCGTGAACAGCATCTCGCGGGCGTTGCGTGCCGCGGACTTCAGGTCGCCCCACATCTCCTTCAGATTCTCCAGCATCGAATTGGCGCCGCCGACCACCTTCTGGGTCTTCAGCTTGGCGAGTTCGATCAGCGATTCCTGGATCTTGGCGATCGAGCGGGCGATGCGGCCGATTTCATCCGAGCGGCTCAGGGCGTGGATGCGGATGTTGGTGTCGCCGCTGGCGAGCTTGGCGACGTCCTTCTCGAGTTCGCCCAGTGGAGCGAGCAGACCGCGCGAGATCCGGGTGCCGACCAGGCCGACCACCGCGAACACCACGATCCCGGCGAGCAACAGCATGGTGTGGGCGGCGCTCAGCGCATAATCCGCGGCCGGAGCCGCGACCGTCTCGGCAGCCTGCACCACCAGGCCCTGACCCTCATACGAGGCCGGCATCACCACGGGGCCGGCGTCCTGCTGCATCACCAGCATGCCGACGATGCTGCCATCCGCCGCCCGGACTGGCGACAGCATGGCTCCCTTTTGGCCGATCAGCCGGTCCAGCGACGCGACACTTGCCGACTGCTTGGCCTGCTCGGTGCCGACTTTATGCAGGATCATCTCGCCGATGCCGCCGATCGCGAGCGCCACGAAGAAGGTGATGCCCAGGACGAGGATCGAGATTTTCTGTGCGAGGTTCCGGTTTGCGAGGTCGAACTGCATTGTTTTATCTCCAGCTTCAATTAGGGGCGGCTTGCCCCCTAAGGTGACAGCGTGATCCACGCATTACTGATTAGGGTTACGAAACCTCTAATTGCGGCGGGGTCGGTTTTGTCCGGTCTCGCCAATACGCATCACGCCGGAACGATGAACGAGCGCTGGTAATCAGACACTCGTTCGCGAGAATCGCGAATCACCAGTGAGTCAAAAACCAGTCTAACCTTTTGTTTAAACTAGGTAGTTGCTCAACGTTGATCGACTCGGCGATTCAGTTTTGCGCTGATTCGCACGGCTGTAAATACACGTCGCTGCTAACAAGATCGATTGATTCAAGACAAACCAGTAACGCCGCTTCAGTCCTTAACGAACCAACTGCAGCGACTTACCTTTTCAAGAACTAATCGAGTAGTGACCAAGGCCATCTGCGACGTTCAGTCGCCAGCGTTGGGGCGACCGGGAGAGCCGACTCCGATCGTGGGAGTTAATATTCAGAATCCCGATTCGCCTAGTCAGCGCGATCACGAGGTCTGCAAGGTCGCGTCCCGATGGTATCATACTCCGCCGCGCCGCCGCGACTACCTTGTTACCAGCGCCACGGATGGGTCAGGCACGTGCGGTCGGATTGAGCGCGGGCCGCAGCGGCCAGCGGCGCGTTTTGATCCAGAGCAAAGACGCTTTGCCGATTCCGGGGCTCCCTCCCCGAAGCGGCAACGGCGCTGTCGGTTTTGCTACGAGCCGGGGCCATGCGTGCAAACCCGATCTGCTCCCCTCGGCAGGTTCGCCGGTTCAGACAGTTCGCCTGTTCAGTGTGGCCGAGGGCAACCAGATCGAGTGCGTGCCGTGCATCCAGAAAGCGCCGTGCCAGAAAGCATCGTCTCGACGGTCATCCCACATCTTCTCGTCAAACACGTCGCTGCCCCGCCCCGCGCTCGTACCGCGAAGGATGCGGCCGAAACCCGCGCCGAGCACTTGGCGCGGCTACTGATCGCTCCCAATCTGGCAGACGCGTTCGACCTGATCGATCAGGCGCTGACGCGCGCGGCGTCGCCGACTGCGCTGTTCACCGGCCTGTTCGAGCCGACCGCGCGCAAGCTCGGCGATCTGTGGAGCGACGACGCCTGCAGCGAATTCGAGGTCACGATCGGGCTGTGCCATCTGCAGACCGCGATGCGCCGGATCAGCTTCGACCTGCTGTCGGCGCCGCTGACGCGATCGCAGCCACGCACCGTGCTGGTCATCTCGCAGCCGGGCGAACCGCATTCGTTTTGCGCGGCGCTGCATTCCGAGCTGCTGCGTCAGGCGGGCTGGAACACCGTCAGTGACTTCCCGGACACCGATGCGGCGCTAGCCGATCTGGTCGCGAGCGGCTGGTTCGATGCGGTCAATCTGTCGCTGAGTCCCGCGCTGCGTCGCGGCCACTGGCTGCCCCGTGTCGCCGAGACGATCCGCAAGCTCCGCCGCGCTTCGCGCAATCCCGCGCTGGCCATCGTCACGAGCGGTCGCGTCTTCGCCGAGCGCGCCGATGCCTGCGCGAGCGTCGGCGCGGATGCCGCCACGGTGTCGTCGGTGCAGATCGAACGTTGCCTGATGCGCTCGCTGCTCAACCGCACCGCACGACCCGCCGCCAACTTCGCCTGGATCTAATCGCCGCTTGCCAGGTCGGGCAGATGCCGCCCGGCACGCGCACTGCGGCGCCACGCGGCCACACAGCGCCGCGCCGCGACATCGCAACATCCATCATCGCCGTATTGCTATCTCGCACGGCTCGGGGCTGCCGCCCATAGTCCGCATTTAATGTCTATCGCATTCGCTTTGTCTGTGGAGGGGCGGGTCATGCAATCCGAAGCTAAGTCCTATCCGTTCGATCACCTGCCGACGATCGACTACGACGCCCATCCGGCCTATGGCCGCGTCATGTCGATGCCGATGCTCGGCGCGCGCCTGAAGGCGCTCGGTTACTTCGGCTATGGCTTCCTGCTCGCCACCGCGCAACGTGCCATCGACATCGAGCACCTGCCGCGGCCCGCCGCCGGCGGTAAGCCGATAGCGACGCTGCTGCGCCATCTGCCAACCTACCTGCGGCTGATCCTGCTGCAGCGGCTGTCGCGCTTCACCGCCGGCCGTGCCTATGCGCCGAAGACCGAGCGCGGTACGGCGGTGTTCACCCCGCTGCAGACCGACGGCTTCGTGCCGACGACGCTCGACACCGACGCGATCGCGCAGATCCGCACCCGGCTGGCGCCGCAACTGGCCGCGCTGGAGCAGCGCGGCGGTCTCGCCGGCGATCCCGAGCGCGGACGGATCGAGGTCGACGCCGCCGCGGCGCCGGATCTGTATCGCTGGTTCAACCAGACCGCCGCCGATCTCGGACTCACCGAAGCCGCCAGCGCCTATCTCAAGCGTCCGGTCGGCGTCGGCCGGATCGTGGCGGAGCTGGCAGAAGCGCCGAGCGTCGCGCCACCGAGCCCGTTTGCCGATGTCAGCGTCGACGCGTCGCCGTGCGACGGCTTCAAGGTCGAGCCCGGCAGCAACGTCGTGAAGCTGGTGATCTATCTGAGCGAGGTCGGACCGGCGAGTGGTCCGCTGACCTATGTGGCCGGCAGCAACCGCGCGGCGAAACGCCTGGGCGACGGGCTGATCCGCCGTGCCAACGATCTCGCCGGCCTGTCCTCGACCCTCCAGGTCTGGCGCGAGACGTTCTATGCGCTGCCCGCCGGGCTGCAGCGCAAGGCGACCTTCGGTGTCGACCTGGTGGCCGACGGCAACTTCACCACCGTCATTCAGAACGAGCAGGTCGCCATCACCACGCCGCAGAGCAACGCGGTGCTCTACGATCCTACCGGCATCCACCGCGACGGCGCGGTGAGCCAGGGCCGCCGCGCCGCGGTGGTGATCACCTTCACCGAACTGCCGCGCTGATCCGGCGCGGCTGCGCTCCGTCTAGCGGCCGCCGAATGCCGCCAACGCGGCGGCGAGTTCGGGATGAGTCCTGGCGTGATCGGCGACTGGGATACCGCCAGCGATCGCATCCCAGGCCTGCCGGATGCTGGCGGCGCCCGCCGCCGGTCCCATCGGATGGCCGAACACGCCGCGGCCCGGCACAAAGCCGAAATCGGCGCTGCCGACCTTACGGTAAACGCTCTCCAGCGTCGCCGCCGAGTCGCTGCCGCCCGGCACCGGCAGGCACGGCTTGATCGATCCCATCGGCTCGAGGCAGGCGCGAACGCAGTCGATTACTTCTTGCTCCGGCGTCATCATCCGCGGCCCGAACCCCGGCATGATCACCACGTCGAAGCCGGCGAGCCGTTGCAACCGCGTCATCACCCGCGAATGGATGCCGTAGTTGGCGAGCCGGCTGAACGCTGCGATGAACGGGAAGTGCGCGATCAGCGGCACACGCGCATGCCTGCGCAGCATCCGCACCGCCGACAGCCCGACCGGCATGGCGTTGATCAGCAGCGCGCCGGCGCCGGCGTCGACCGCGACGTCGTGCAATTCGTTCAGCCGCTCGACCTCGTCGGTGATGTTGGCGAGATAGATCTTCGGCACGCCGGTTTCCGTCGCCGCGCGGCGGCAGGCATCGCCGAGGAGGGCCGCGCGCTCGGCGAGCGGGCACCATTCGACATCCGCCAGCATCTCGTCGTCCTTGGCGATGTCGAGACCGCCGAGCCAGCTCTGATAGCCGAGTTCGGCGAACGGCTGCGGTGGCAGACCAATATTTGGTTTGATCACGCCGAAGAAGATCGGCCGGTCATACGCCTGCAGCCGCTCGCGCAAGCCCGCGATGCCGAAGCGCGGTCCCTCGAAGGCTGCGAGGTAAGCCTCCGGGAAGCGGATGTCCTGCAACCGGATCAGCGGAATCCCCGGCGAAAAGAACACCCCCTCGCCGCACACCGCCGACAGCAGGTTCGGAATTTTGGGACCGAAGTTGCGATGCGGATGTGCGATCGTGACGCGGCAGGCATGCACCGCGCCGCGAGCCGCACAGGTGACCGGTGTGCTGAAGCCGTCCGGCCGCGGCTCGGCGGAGAGTTCGAGCACCTTGGCGGCGAAGCGCGGCCGGAAGTCTTCGTCGACTCCGACGCGGCGCCATTGCGCAGTCGACTGCTCGCTGCACAGATGCGCCGCCGCCTCGCGCGGATCGCCGGCGCATTCGAACTCGAAATCGAGTTCGATGTAATCGTCGGGATCGAGGTCGGCGCGTTTGGCGTAGAAGCCGGCGATGTCGTCAGGTGTCATATCCGATGATCCGCTGCCCGAAACGGTGGCTCAGCCTGCCCGATGATCTGCAACTCGATGCCGCGCTTCGGACGCGGACCATCGAGTTCGATGAAGAACACCGACTGCCACTCGCCGAGCACCAGCGCGCCGCCGGCGATCGGGATCGTCTCGGACGAATTCATGAACAGCCCGATCAGATGCGCGTGCGCGTTGTCGCGGCCGTCGATCGGCGCGAGGTTGTGCAGATAGTCGCCATCGCGTGGCGCGAACCGCTTCAGGAACGTCAGCATGTCGCGCTCGAGTTTCTTCTCGCGCTCGTTGACGTTGATCCGCGCCGTGGTGTGCAGACAGCTGACGGTGAGCAGCCCGTCGGCGACGCCGCAGCCGGCAACGACGTCGCGCAGCTGGTCCGTGATGTCGACGATCTGGATCGGCGTCGATGTCGCCAGTTCGATCCGGTGTCTGTGAGTTTTCATCGCGGCGCCTCGCTGGCCGATGCGGCCGAGTTTCGCCGCAGTGTTATCGCGCGGCCCCAGAGCACGCAAATCCGGCGCCGCATTTTTCGACCTTGTGATGAGCGGACGTCGGCGCGGCGGCGCCACGGCGGGCCCGGCTTGACACCGCAGCCTCGCTTCGCGATGCACGGGACCCGAACGTCCGCGAGCCCCTCCACCAGCGCGAGAGTCGATGAGGCCAGCCTACCGCAGCGATATCGACGGACTGCGCGCCATTGCGGTGCTGCTGGTGGTGGCGTTCCACGCCTTCCCGGCGTCGATCCGCGGCGGCTTCATCGGCGTCGACGTGTTTTTCGTGATCTCCGGCTTTCTGATCACCTCGATCATCTGCCAGGCACGACGCGCCGACGATTTCAGCTACCGGGTGTTCTACGCGCGACGCATCAACCGGATCTTTCCGGCGCTGACGCTGGTGCTGATCAGCTGCGCCGTGGTCGGCTGGTTCGTGCTGTTCCCGGTCGACTATCGCGACGCCGGACGATCGATCGGCTTCGGCGCCGCGTTCCTCTCCAATTTGTCGCTGCTGTACGACGCCGGTTACTTCGAGGCCGCGGCCGAGCTCAACCCGCTGCTGCATCTGTGGTCGCTCGGCGTCGAGGAACAGTTCTATCTGTTGTGGCCGCCGGTGCTGCTGCTGGCGTGGCGGTGGAAGCACGGCCCGCTGCTCGCCGCGCTCGCGGTGCTGCTCGCGTCGTTCGTCGCTAACATCCTGCTGACGCCAATGCACGCGCTCGCGACGTTCTATCTACCGGTGACGCGATTCTGGGAGCTGATGGTCGGCTGCCTGCTGGCAATTGCGACTGGCGCCGGGCCGGATCGCGATCTCGCGGCGGTGCCGGGGCTCGCAACCTTGCGGGCACGGCTTGCTCCTTATCTGTCCGCGCTGCGTGCATCCTCCGCCTGGCTCGGGCTGCTGCTGATCGGTGTCGGGGCGATGCTGATCAGAAGCGAGCGCGGCTTTCCGGGCTGGTGGGCAGTGCTGCCGGTGTTCGGCGCGGCGCTGCTGATCGCTGCGGGGCCGTCGCCCTGGGTGAGCCGAGTGCTGCTCGGCAATCGCGTGATGGTGTCGATCGGGCTGATCAGCTATCCGCTGTATCTGTGGCACTGGCCGCTGCTGGCGGCGATCCGGATCGTGCGGTTCGGCGAAGAGCCGCCGCCGCTGATGAAGCTGATCGCCATCCTGGTGGCATTCGGACTTGCGTATTTCACCTATCGGATTATCGAGCTGCCGTTCCGCTATCGTCCGACGCGCCGCAAGACCGCCGCCGCCTTCGCGTGGCTCGCGGCGATCGGTCTGATCGGGGCCTGCATCTATGGGGCCGACGGGTTTCCGTCGCGGTTCGGACCGGAACTGAAGGCGATCACCGCCGACCTGCAGCTGGAATCGACCCTCGCGTATCGGCTCGACAGCTGCTTCCTCAGCCGCGACCAGGCGTTCGCGCCGGAGTGCGATGACGCGGGGTCGGCGGATGCGCCGCGCCTCGTGCTGTGGGGCGATTCGCATGCGGCGCATCTTTATCCGGGGCTGCGTGCGCTGCAGCGGGCCGATCGGAGCTTCCGCCTTTCGCAATACACCGCCGGCGGCTGCCCGCCGATCTTCAGCTTCGAGGCGATTGAATCCAGGTTCTGCCGCGCCACCAATGACCGCGTGCACAAACGGCTGCGCGCGCTGAAGCCCGACACCGTCGTGCTCGCCGCGCGGCAGTGGCACAATTACGATGGGCCGGATCGCGACCCGGCGGCGGTCGAGGCGCTGATCCGCGCGACGCTGCGTGAATTGCGGGCGCTCGGGGTGCGACGCATCGTTGTTGTGGGGCGCGTACCGACGTGGCGGACCCCGCCGAAGCGCGTGTTGGCGCAGGCCTATCGCGAGCTCGCCGCCGGTCTGATCACCCCGGCTCAGATTCCGCTCCGCGACAGCCGCCATCTCGATTCGACTCACGCCGAGGACAACGACCGGCTGCGGCGGCTGTTCGAAGCCGAAGGCGCCGAATTCATCTCGCCGACGCCGACCTTCTGCAATTCGGAGGGCTGCCTGCTCGCGGCGCCGGACGGCAGCGGCACGCCGGTGACGCATGACGGCAGCCACCTGACGCCGGCGGCATCGGTGTTCTTCGCGCGCGAACAGGCGCGGAATATTCTCGGGAAGTAATCGTCAGTGCGGCAGGATCGCCGCGCAGGCTCGGCCCGCGACATCGGCGGCGCTCGGCTTGCGCGTCACCAGCGCCATCACGATCGCGCCGTCGATCACCAGCCCGAGCGTATGCGCCACCTCGCCGGGATCGTCGATGCCGGCTTCGGCGCAGAGCGCGGTCAGCCGGTCGTGCACGATGGTCTTGTGCGCGATCGCCAGATTGCGCATGCGGTCGTCGGCCTTGTCGGATTCGCCGACCGCGTTGATGAACGGGCAGCCGTAGAAGTCCGGCCGCGTGAACCACGCCTTCAGGGCCGGGCCGATCCGTGCGAGCCGCTCGCGCGCCGTGCCTCCTGGGCCGTCGATCTCCTCGATGAACCAGCTGCGCCAAGCCTGGCCTTCGCGCTCCAGCACGGCCTCGACCAGCCCGTCCTTGGAGCCGAACAGCTTGTACAGCGTGGTCTTGGCGGTGCCGGCCTGGGCGATGATGGCGTCGACGCCGACCGAATTGATGCCGTAACGGCAGAACAGCGACCGCGCACTCTCCATCAGCCGCTCGCGCGGTGACGTTCGCGATATCGCTGATTCGTTCGTCGGTGGCAGGGCGGCCTGGTCCATTTCAACGCACATACGCCGCAGACCGGGAAATCGCAATCGACGAAACCGAATGGTCTGTTCGCAAGGGAGCCGGCCTTCCGGCGCAAATGCGAGGCAGCTGTGGCGCAAATTGCGGCGTGCTCAAGTTGGGAGCAGGCCATCGGCCGCGACGCGGCATTGAAATTATTCGTTTTTCTGAAAGCGGTGCTCTGGCACGCTTCCTGCTAATACAGAACGGTCTGTATTCTAGCATCCCAAGCCAGTGGAGACCTCATGACCAAAGCCGCAACCGCGATGACCGCCTGCCTGACCCCCGACACCCCGACTGCCATGACCGGCTGCCTGACGCCGATCGACAAGGCCGGCCTCGACGAGCTGATCGCCAAGGGCAAGGCCGATCCGACGGTGATCAAGACGCTGAAGTGCAAGACGGTCGCCGAGGGGCGTTTCCGCCATCTCAATTTCGTGCGCAGCCTGCCGCCCTACATCGTCGACGAGCCGCCGGGCCTGCTCGGCGACGACACCGCGCCGAATCCGTCCGAGGCGTCGCTTGCCGCGCTCGGCTCCTGCCTCGCGGTCGGGATCCACGCCAACGCGGTGGCGCGCGGCATCACCGTCTACACGCTCGAGATCGAACTCGAGGGCGACCTCAACATCACCGGCGTGTGGGGCACCGGCGATCTTTCCGACAAGCCGGTCGGCTTCACCGACGTCCGCGCCAAGGTGAAGTTCGAGGCCGATCGTCCGCGTGAGGAGCTCGACGCGCTGGTGGCGCATGCGCGGCTCTGGTCGCCGGTCGCCAACACGTTTTCGCGCCCGGTCAATCTCGACGTCACCCTGACCTGACCCGATCCACGCCAACCGCGGAGCGGTGCCATGCTGGATGTCCAGTCCCTGATGCCAAGCGACGCTTCGGTGCTGCCGGGCGCCGACGTCGTCGAAGCGG
Source organism: Rhodopseudomonas palustris (assembly GCF_003591005.1). Classification (GTDB taxonomy): domain Bacteria; phylum Pseudomonadota; class Alphaproteobacteria; order Rhizobiales; family Xanthobacteraceae; genus Rhodopseudomonas; species Rhodopseudomonas palustris_K. The sequence continues at coordinate 10,606 of NZ_QYYD01000006.1, read as the reverse complement.
TGCGTGCGCTGTCGGCGCGCGAATTGCCGTCGCTGGTCAACCGGATCGATACCGAGGGTTACTACCCGGAAGATCTGATGCGCGCGTTCGGGCGCCTCGGCGCCTACGCGCATCATCTTCCAGGCCACAGCCCGCGCCTCGATCTGATGACCTCGATCAACGCGATGGCGGCGGCGGGCGAACACTGCCTGTCCACCGCCTTCTGCATGTGGTGCCAGGACGCGCTGGCCTGGTACATCTACGCCTCCGATAACGAGCATCTGCGGACCGGCATCGGCCCGCAGATCGCCAGCGGCGCCGTACTCGGCGGCACCGCGCTGTCCAACCCGATGAAGTCGCTGTTCGGCATCGAGCCGATGCGGCTGAAGGGCCGGCGTATCGCCGGTGGCTACGTCGTCAAGGGCCTGCTGCCTTACGTCTCCAACCTCGGCGCCGATCACTATTTCGGCGGCATCTTTGAAGTCGAAGACGGTGGCAGCAAGCGCAACGTGATGGCGGTGATCCCCTGCGCTGCGGAAGGCGTCAGCCTCGCCGACAACGCCAAGTTTACCGCGCTCGACGGCACCCGCACCTTCGCGCTGCAACTGCGCGACGTCAGCGTGCCCGATGCCTGGATCGTCGCCGATCCGGTCGACGACTACATCAAGCGTATACGTGCCGGCTTCATCCTGCTGCAGGCCGGCATGGCGTTCGGCCTGATCCGCGACTGCCTGCGGCTGATCGAACAATGCAAAGGCCCGCTCGGCCACGTCAACAAGCATCTCGACGTTCAGGGCGAGCCGATCGCCGAGCAGCTTGCGGCGATGCAGACAGAGGTCGCGCGGCTCGCCGCCACGCCGTTCGAAACCGATCGCGACTATTGGCGGGCGGTGATCGAAGCGCGGCTCGCCGCCGGCGAGGCTTCGGTCGCGGCTGCCCACGCCGCAATGCTGCATTGTGGCGCGCGCGGCTATGTGGCCGGCGCCACCGCGCAGCGCCGGCTGCGCGAGGCGTATTTCGTGGCGATCGTCACGCCCGCCACCAAGCAGCTGCGCAAGATGCTGGCCGACATGGCGAACTAAACGACGATCCGGGCGCGGGCCGCCCGGCAGCTGTCACCACAGGGCGACGCCCTGTGCCGGAATTCTCCCGCTGCGATCCAACGTGCAACGACGAACACAGGAGCGAATTGATGACCGATAAGGTTCTTGTTACGCCCGACGAGCTGTCCGAGATGCTGTCGTCGCCGATGACGGTGGTGATCGACACCCGCGATCCCGGCAGCTATGCGGCCGGCCATATTCCGGGTGCCGTCAACATCCACGAGATCTTCACGTATCTCGCAACCTCGACGCCCGAGGGCGTCAAGGAGATGAGCGAGAAGTTTGCCGTCGCGTTCGGCGCTGCCGGCCTGTCGGGTGAAGAAACCGCGGTGATCTACGAGCAGTCGATGAACACCGGTTTCGGCCAGTCGTGCCGCGGCTATGTGCTGCTCACCTATCTCGGCTATCCGAAGGTCAAGATCCTGCACGGCGGCTACGCGGCCTGGACCGCGGCCGGGCTGCCGACCACCACCGAGGTGCCGACGCCCGAAGCGAAGAGCTTCAGCATCGATCCGGCTGCAGCGTCGATCCTGGTCGATCTCGAAGCCATGAAGGCGGCGGTCGGCGATGCCGGCAAGGTCAAGCTCGACACCCGCGACGTCGACGAATGGATCGGCGAAAGCTCGTCGCCCTACGGCAAGGATTTCTGCCCGCGCAAGGGCCGCATTCCCGGCGCGGTCTGGATCGAGTGGTACCGCATGATGAAGCCGTCGCCGGCCGGACCGATGTTCAAATCGTCGGCGGAAATTCTCGCCGAATGCGCCAGCGTCGGCATCACGCCCGAGACGCCGGTCGTGCTGTATTGCTTCAAGGGCGCCCGCGCCTCGAACACGCTGGTGGCGCTCAAGGAAGCCGGCATCAAGGATGTCAGCCTGTATTTCGGCTCCTGGAACGAATGGTCGCGCGACCCGTCGCTGCCGATCGAGCAAGGCCCGCCCTATGCGGCCACGATGCTGATGGCGGCGGAGTAAGCAGCGCCTCTTGCTGAGCGTCATCCTGAGGCGTCCGACGCGTCGCGCTCTTGCGCGGCGTGTCGGACCTCGAAGGATGAGCCACAGTGCATGTCGTTGGTCATCCTTCGAGGCTCGCTACGCTCGCGCCTCAGGATGACGGCTTCTCGATGTGGCGGGCTACCAGCCGCGCCGACACCGTTACTCTCGCGCGCGGGCGTCGGCGATCGACGAGACGTGGCGCTCGACCAGTTGTTCGATGATCAGATCGGGGGCTTCGCGGTCGACATAGGGCTGCATCTCGCGCCACGGCGTGAAGCCGGAGCGGGCGATGTAGACGACCTCGCCGAAGCTTTGCGACAGATACGTCATGATCCAGTCGGTAAAGGAGTCGCCGATATACACGACCTTGTGCTTGGCTTCGGCGCAGCGCGTTCGGGCGATCGACAGGTTCGGCGACAGCCGCTCAAACGGGACTGTGGTGACGGCGCAGCGCGCGGCCGCCGGATCGACCCCGACGGCGCGCTCGGTCCATGGCAGGTTGGCCATCTCGGCCAATCCGCCCTTGAAGTCGCGGGCCACCGAGAACTGACCGGCATCGAGCTGCAGCGCCGGCACGCCTTGCAGCGGCTGCGCCGCCATCAACGTCCGATAACCGAGATAAGCGCCCCAATCGGTCCAATGCGTGTCGTCCTTGTAGTAGACCAGGCCGTCCGCTTTGCCGCGCATCAGCGCCGGCCGCAGATCGACCACCGGCAGACCGGCCGGATTGGTGACGGCGAGCAACTGATCGAATTGCGACGGCCGATCGCGCCGCGCCAGAAACCGCGGCATGTGTTCGGGATAGATGGTGTGCTTGTCGGGCGCGACGACGAACATGTAGGCGGCGCCGAGCTGCTTGGCGCGGCGCACACGCGCGGCCAGCGACTCCCGCGCGTTTTCGAGCTGGCCATCGCTGAGCGGGCGCTTGTTGGCGTAGAGATCGAGCGAGTCTTCGGCGGCGTAAAACAGCCATTCGTCCTTGCCGAGAATGACGCGGTTCGACGGCAGGCGGCCGAGCAGCAGCGCGCCGACATTGGTGTTGAGCCGCAGCAGCAGCGTGCGCAGCCCGAACTGATCGCTGAAGTAATCGTCGAAGCGTTGCGGGAAGCTCTCCCACTCGGCGCACGAGCGCGGCCAGGCCGGCAACTGCGCGAACGTTCGGTTCTCGCCGCTGCTAATTGCGGTCTGCCGGACCACCGTGGTGATCAGCCCGGCCGCCGAGAACAACAGCGCCACCCCGATTAGCGCGCCGGCGTAAATTCGAGCCGACAAGGACATCTGCGACATCGTCAGAACCTGAAATAGATGAACGGATTATAGGTGCCGGCCGCGACTTGGCTGCAGCCCAGCACGCCGATCGCGAGCAGGATCACCAGACGCGCGCCGAGCACCCACCGCCCGTCGGAGTCGAGCGGGACGGTCTCGAGCGGCGGATGCAGCACGCCGTCGCGCTGGCCGGCGCGGCAGCGCCAATCCGAGGTCAGCCGCGTGAACACGCCGGCGGCGGCGAACGCGCCGACCGTCAGGCTGATGACGACGGTCGGATCGACGTAGCGTAGGAAATCCAGCGACGGCGCGTTGCCGCCCAGACCGAACATCGCCTGCAGATAGTGCGTCGCCTGCGTGACATCGGCCGCGCGGAAAAACACCCAGGCGAGCGATACGACGAGCAGCGTATAGGCGTGCCGCACCGCTTCATGGCGCTGCGCTAGCCAGTGCGCCAGGCCGAGCCGCTCGACGATCAGGAAGCCTCCATGGATCATGCCCCACACCACGAAGGTCCAGTTGGCGCCGTGCCACAGCCCGCAGACGAAGAACACGATGAACAGATTGAGATAGATCCGCCAATTGACGACGCGGCTGCCGCCGAGCGGGATGTACAGATAGTCGCGCAGCCAGTTGGACAGCGAGATGTGCCATCGCCGCCAGAATTCCTGCAGCGACCGCGACAAATACGGGTAGTTGAAGTTCTCCAGGAAATGGAAGCCGAAGATCCGCGCCAGTCCGATCGCCATGTCCGAATAGGCCGAGAAGTCGAGATAGATCTGCAGCGTGTAGCAGATCACCCCGAGCCAGGCGGCGCCGGGGCTGAGCTCGGCGGCCGGCAGCGCAAAAATCTGGTCGGCGACCTCGCCGAGCGGATTGGCCAGCAGCATCTTCTTGCCGAAGCCGGCGAGAAACCGCTCGGTGCCGGAGGCGAGCAATTCGAGCGTGACGGTGCGGCGGGTCAGCTGCTTGTAGATGTCGTGATAACGGATGATCGGCCCGGCGATCAGCTGCGGAAAGAACGCGATGTACAGCGCGAAGTCGATCGGCTTGCGCTGCGCGGTGGCGACGCCGCGATAGACGTCGATGACGTAGGACAACGCGTGAAAGGTGAAGAACGAAATGCCGAGCGGCAGATGCGGCGACACCACGTGGACCGGCGCCGCGCCGACCAGCGCCAGCAAGTCGTTGAGATTGCCGACCAGGAACTCGGTGTATTTGAACACGGCCAGCAGGCCGATGTTCAGCACCACCGCGAACGCCACCATCGCCTTGCGCTGAGTGGGTCCTTCAAGCGCGTCCAGCGCCAGCCCGATCAGCCAGTTGGCGGCGATCGAGGCCAGCATCACCACGAAGAAGAAGCGCTCGCCCCAGACGTAGAACACGATGCTGGCGACCAGCAGCACGGCGTTGCGCGCCGGCCGCGGCACGCTCCAATACAGCAGCAACAAGAGCGGAAGGAATAGGAACAGGAAGACCGGCGAACTGAACAGCATGGCGCCGTCATTCACCCGGCAGAACGAGCGGCGTCAACCTCGCACGGGCTGCACGTGCAGAGATGGTCCTGTGATGTGAGAAAACCAAAGAGTGGTGCCGCAAGAGGGATTCGAACCCCCGACCCCGTCATTACGAATGACGTGCTCTACCAGCTGAGCTATTGCGGCGACCGTCGGGAGGGGTGATGCTCCGCCCGAGAACGCTGACCTGTCGAAACTCCGGCTCCTGATATCGGCCGGCGGCCGGATTGGCAAGAACCGCGGCCGGCCCAGCGCCCGAAATCCTAGCGCGGCGGGCGGTAGCCGCGCCAGCTGCCGCCCTGCCCGGCCGGCGCCGGCGGGCGCTCGGAGAATTCCTCCGGCGGCGTTTCATCGTCGACGCCCGGATCATCCGGGGCGCGGACGATCGGAATCACCGGCTGGGCCGGCTGCGCGCGGCGATGGAACAGCGGCGGCGACGGCGGCGGCATCGCAATCACGGTTTCGGCCGGGGCCTCGGCGGTCTTGGTCGCCTCTTTGCCGTCTTTGGCGTCCTTCGGCTTGTCGGCGGGCTCCGGTTCAACGCTCGCCACCGGTTCCGGCTCGGTCGGCGTCACCACCGCGGCCTCAGCGGCGGACTCGATCGTGACCGTGACCGGTTCGTCGCTGTCGGCCGGCGGCAGGGCTTCCGGCACCGAGGAGGCGATCAGGGCATCGTGGAACGGGTTGTCCTCGATCACGACGGTTTTCTTGCTCGGCAGCGCGGCGAGCGGCACCTGCCACTGGAAGGCGTCGAGCCGGCCGGTGACCGGCGACACCGGCCGCCAGTGGTCCGAGATATAGCCGTCGGCGGTCCACACCGCGTCCGGCAACGCGCGGACCGCGCGCAGCGTCCAGGCCCGCGCCTTGGCGGTGTCGCCGCGCTCGCCGTGCTCGATCTCGGCCATCAGCATCGCGACCCGCTGGGTCGGATTATCGATGAACGGCTCCAGCGCCCGCCGCGCCCGCGCATAGGCGCCGGCGTCGATGCCGGCGCGGGCGACCGCCAGCGCGCTTTCGAAATCCTCGGCGTTCTTGGCGATCAGATTCTCGACCCGCGCCAGACGCAGGTTCGGCGCATCGCCCGGCTTGATGTGCGCATAGGCCTCGGCCAGGTCGGGATGCGGGCCGGCCTGCCAGGCGGCTTCGATCACCTTCATGGCGCGGCGGACCTGATGGGTCTGGGCGAGATGCTTGGCCGCCAGCACTGCGGCCGGCACCAGGTTCGGCGCCAGCTTGTTGGCCTCGAGCGCACTGTCGCGCGACAGGCTCTCGTCGCTGTCCTCGAGGTCGAGCGCCCGCGCCGTCAGCAGCACCGCGCGCTGGCGCCGGAATGTCTTCTTGTCGATCAGCCCGGCCGACAGATTGGTCTCGAGAATCTCCAGGGCACCCGTCCAATCCCCGCGGGCGCAGCGGAAGCCGAGCACCGCATGCGACGCCCAGGCCGAATTCGGCTGCAGCCGCAGCGCCTCTTCGGCGATCGCCAGCGCCGCATAGGGGTCGTCCGAGCGCTGCGCCTCGATGTAGAGGCCGCGCATGCCGAGCGACTTGGTGTCGTCGCGCCCGGCCATCGCCAGAAACGCCCGGCGGGCGCCGTCGCGATCGCCTTCGAGCTGGGCGGACTGCGCCTGCAGCAGCAGCGCCAGCGGATCGTGCGGCGCATGGCGCCGTGCCGCGGTGGCGTGCTGCCGGGCCGCGGCGGCATCGCCGTGGCCGACCGCGAGCAGACCCTGGGTGATGGCGTTGCGGGCGCGTCCGCTGCGGCGCTCGACCCGACCGCGCTTCATGCGTCCCGGCGCGCGCAACACCGCGCTGAGAATCCACCACACCAGGCCGAGCGCCACCAGCGCGCCCCCGAGCCCGAGGATGAACACCGGCAGCCGCATCTCGGCGCGCCAGGCGTTCCACGACAGCACCACGTCGCCGGGCTGTTCGGCCACCCAGGCGGCGCCCGCCGCCGCGAGCGCGATGATCACGAGAAACAGGATGATGCGCAGCATGGGAATCCTATGGCGACGGTTTTGCCAGCGCGGCGAGCGCCGCGGTGGCGAAGGATTGCGAAGCGGCGAGCGCCTGATCACGGGCCTCGGACTTGTCGATCCAGGATTGAACAGGAGCGCGGTCGGCCGGCGCAAGCGCTTTCAGTTCACGCCGCGCCTCGGCAAGGTCGCCGCGCTGTGCGGCGGCGGTGAGGCGGCCGATGATCGCGGTGCGATCCGGTCCCGGCGTCGCGTCGGAGCGCTGGATCCGCACCAGCCGCTCGGCATTGGCCTGGAAGCGGTCGATGAAGTTCGGATTGGCGCCGGCCTCGTCGCTGCTGAGCAGCTTCGGCAGCAGCGCGGTCAGCTCGCGCCCGAGCGCCGCGGCACTTGGCACGCCGGTGTCCGCGAACGGCTGCAGCGGCTTCAGGGCGGCCGGATCGGCTGCGAGCGGCTGCGCCGCCTTCAGAACCGCCGCATAGGGCGCGCCCTGCTTGACGGTGAGGTCGAGCATGGTGGCGGCGACCAGCCGGCGCAGCGGCGCGTCGTCGGCTGCGGCGGCGGCAGGTGGCGTCGGGGCAGCGGCCGGCGCCCTGGCGGCCTGTTCGAGCTCGGCGAGCCGCGCGTTGATGGCGGCAAGCGCGGCGGCCTCCGACGTGGAGGCGGCTTCTGCGGCCGCGGGCTTGTCGGCCGGCGGCTCGCCGGAGGCGCTCGCGGGCTCGGATCCGCCGGCTTTCAGCTCCTTGACGGTGCCGGCGAGCTGGTCGGCCCGGCCGCGCAGCGCCGCGAGGTCGTCGCGCAGCGTCGCGACGCTCTGCTCCAGCGCGTCGACCTTGCCGGCCAGCGCCGGATCGGCGGCAGCCGGTGTGGCCGATCCTTCGGGAGCGGGCCGCGCTTCCAGGCTGGCGATCCGCGCCGCCAGCGCATCGAGGGCGGTGGCGTCCACAACCGGCCGGTTGGCCGCGGGGCGCGCTTCCAGTTCCGCGATCCGCGCCTTGAGGGCGTCGATCGCGGCGTCGTTCTCGGCCGGTGCACTGACGCTGCTGGAGGACAGGAACTGCGGCAGCAGCCCGGTCTTGGCGGCGCCGACCACCACCGCGGCGGCGATCGCCACCGCCAGGATCGGCGGCAGCATCATGGCGGCGATACCGGGACGGTGCGGTTCGGCGGACGAGACGCGCGGGCCCGGCTCGTCGGCGAACCGGGTTTCGGAACGCGCGGCAGAAGCTTCGGGCAGCGGCTCGGGCTCGGCCGTTGGCTCCCGGCTGTCGGCGGTGTGAAGCTCCGGCTCGGACGGCGCCGCGGCTTGCGCCTCATGGGCGGCGGCATCGCTCTGCAGACGATCCGTGTCGGGCGTTGCGTCGGACACGGGCTGGTCCCGTTCGTCCTCCTTCGGCTGCGCGTCGTGTCCGGGTCTGTTCTCGACCATCCGTTCCTCGTTACCTGTCCGCCGGATCCGTCGTCGCGGCCCGGCTCTGTTGTTAGCGCGCCGGCGCTGCGAACGCGCGCCCCAGCGCCTCGAACAGCGCCGGCTCGTCGGGGGTTCGCGCCACCATGACCTGAGTGGCGCCGGCTTCGCGCACCACGTCGGAGACCTGCACCGACAGGCAGCATTGCGGGATTGCCAGCGCCGAAATTTCAATACCGGAGGCACGCGTCGCATCAACGAAGGCGCGCGCGCTGCGCCGCGAATAATGCAGCACGGCCTCGATCCGGTTGGCCGCGAAGTCGTCGCAGACGCTGGTCGGCAAGCTCGGCACCGGCACCATCCGGTAGGTTGTCTGCATCACCACGTCGAAACCATCCTCGCGGAGTTCGCCGGCGAGATCACGCGACAGGTCGGCCCCGGCCAGATACAGCAACGCGCCGGCGGCCTTCTTTTTCCCGCGCAGGCTGTCGGCGACTTTCAGCCGCAGCTTGGCGGCATCGCCATCGGCGACGATCACCTCGGTGAAGCCGGCCTCGCGGGCGGCGCGCGCGGTGTGCTTGCCGACCGCCAACAGCGGCAGCTTCAGCAAGCGGGTAAAGCCGGGCTGATCGGCGATCGCGCGCAGCGCGTTGGCGCTGGTGACCAGCACGCCGCGATAGCCAGCGTCCGGATCGTCCGGAAACGGCAGCGGCTCGAACCGCAGCATCGGCGCCAGCAGCACGTCGTAGCCCCTGGCACGGAGGGCCGCGGCGGTCGCGTCGTTATCGGGTTGTGGGCGGGTGACGAGCAGTGCCACGCCTGACGTCCTCGCATGCGAGAGGCAAACAGGTGTCATTGCGGCCGTCACCATCATCACCGAGAGCGGCGGACCGTCGGACTTGACCGGAGCTGCGGGGCGCCGACCGGATGATTGCATTCCGCGACCCCGCAATGCTACGCGAGGCAAGGAGAACGCCGGTTCGGCCGCAAACGCAAGGGCTCAATTTGACTAGTGACCAAACCTTGCTGGTGCTTGGAATCGAGACCACCTGCGACGAAACCGCGGCGGCGGTGGTCGAGCGCCGTGCCGACGGCAGCGGCCGGATCCTCTCCAACGTGGTGCGCTCGCAAACCGAAGAGCACGCGCCATTTGGTGGCGTAGTACCAGAGATTGCGGCACGCGCGCATGTCGACCTGCTCGATGGCCTGATCGCAAGCGCGATGCGCGAGGCCGGAACCAGCTTCGCGAGCCTGTCCGGTGTCGCGGCCGCGGCCGGCCCCGGGCTGATCGGCGGCGTCATCGTCGGGCTGACGACCGCCAAGGCGATCGCGCTGGTGCACAACACGCCGCTGATCGCCGTCAACCATCTCGAAGCGCACGCGCTGACGCCGCGGCTGACGGATGCGACCGAATTTCCCTACTGCCTGTTTCTGGCCTCGGGCGGCCACACCCAGATCGTCGCGGTGCTCGGCGTCGGCGACTACGTCCGGCTCGGCACCACGGTCGACGATGCGATCGGCGAGGCGTTCGACAAGATCGCCAAGCTGCTCGGCCTGCCCTATCCGGGCGGCCCGCAGGTCGAGCGCGCCGCAGCCGTCGGCGATCCTGCCCGGTTTGCATTTCCGCGGCCGATGCTGGGGCGGCCCGACGCCAATTTCTCGCTGTCGGGGTTGAAAACCGCGGTGCGCAACGAGGCCAGCCGGCTGACTCCGCTGGAGCCGCAGGACATCAACGATCTGTGCGCCGGCTTTCAGGCCGCCGTGCTGGACTCCGTCGCCGACCGGCTCGGCGCCGGGCTGCGGCTGTTCAAGGAACGGTTCGGCCCGCCCAAGGCGCTGGTCGCGGCCGGCGGCGTCGCCGCCAACCAGGCGATCCGCCGCGCGCTGCGCGACGTTGCCGCCAAGGCGCAGACCACCCTGATGGTGCCGCCGCCGGCGCTGTGCACCGACAACGGCGCGATGATCGCCTGGGCCGGCGCCGAACGCCTCGCGCTCGGCCTCACCAACACCCTCGACGCCGCCCCCCGCGCCCGCTGGCTGCTCGACGCCAATGCGACGGCGCCCGGCAAATTCGCCAAGACGCGAGCGGGATACTGAGGGAGCACCGACTTGGCTGCTTCACGGGCCGCAGCGCTTCCTCACCTCTCCCCGCGTGCCGCAGGGGCATCGCCCATGGAGTCCTGCAGCCCACAATTCCGGAGCCCTCTTCACCCTCCCCTGGAGGGGGAGGGTCGGCTCGCAGCCCGCGGAGCGGGATGCGTGACGGGGTGGGGTGGGCCGCGGGCACAGCGGATAAACTCTTCGCCGCCCCCCCCCCCCCCCGGCGCGCGCGCCCCGCCCCCCCCCCCGGGGGGGGGGGGGGGGG
>NZ_QYYD01000069.1 GCF_003591005.1 Rhodopseudomonas palustris | reverse complement strand
GGCAAAAGCTGACAAGCCCAGCTGAGAGACCAAGCGCTCGATTCGACCTGCCGGCATCTCCTTATACTGCTTGGCTCTGATAGTCAGATTTTCCAAAACTGTCAACCGGGCGTCCAACACACTGTTTTGGAAAACCACACCCAGCCTAAGCTTTTCAGCATAGCAAATCTGCCCTGACGTCGGCCTCAAGAGCCCTATCAGCATCTGGATAGTCGTAGACTTGCCTGCGCCATTAGGGCCTAGAATAGCTGTAAAACTGCCTCTCTCAATCTGAATATTCAGATCATTAACTGCCACCTTATCGCCATAAACCTTGCTAAGATTTTTCGTTTCTACTAACATGATCTTTTCTCCTTTTCTTTACTTCTGAGACTATGATAGCAAGTCTTTTTTGAAAAATCTCGTCTTTTTGGACAAGCGGTAAAATGAGGGAGATGAGAGGTGAAAATCCAGACATCAAAAAATCCCCGACCAGAGGTCAGGGATTTGCTCTTAGCGGGCGACAATCTTGCGGTAGCTGCGTGAAGTCAGCAGAAAGACCAGAATATAGGTCAAGAGGAAGACTCCGCAAGTTGCAAGTGTTGTCTGAATCAAAAGAGGAAGATTGGTCACACCCAATAGAGCAACAATCAAGCGCAACATGTGAAAGACCGCTGCTACATGT
>NZ_QYYD01000068.1 GCF_003591005.1 Rhodopseudomonas palustris | reverse complement strand
GATCAAGCTGAAAATTGAAACGACGCACTGTTTCCTTTCTCCGTAATAAGAAAGGAAAAATGGTGTGTTCGAGTCTCTCAAATTTTCGCAATGCGGACTGTTTTACGAAACAGTTTCGGGTTGTGAGGTTAAGCGACTAAGCGTACACGGTGGATGCCCTGGCAGTCAGAGGCGATGAAGGACGTGCTAATCTGCGATAAGCGTCGGTAAGGTGATATGAACCGTTATAACCGGCGATTTCCGAATGGGGAAACCCAGTGTGATTCGTCACACTATCGTTAAGTGAATACATAGCTTAACGAAGCGAACCGGGGGAACTGAAACATCTAAGTACCCCGAGGAAAAGAAATCAACCGAGATTCCCCCAGTAGCGGCGAGCGAACGGGGAGCAGCCCAGAGTCTGAATCAGCATGTGTGTTAGTGGAAGCGTCTGGAAAGTCGCAGGGTACAGGGTGATACTCCCGTACACTAAAACGCACAGGCTGTGAACTCGAAGAGTAGGGCGGGACACGTGGTATCCTGTCTGAATATGGGGGGACCATCCTCCAAGGCTAAATACTCCTGACTGACCGATAGTGAACCAGTACCGTGAGGGAAAGGCGAAAAGAACCCCGGCGAGGGGAGTGAAAAAGAACCTGAAACCGTGTACGTACAAGCAGTAGGAGCCCACTAGATGGGTGACTGCGTACCTTTTGTATAATGTGTCAGCGACTTATATTCTGTAGCAAGGTTAACCGTATAGGGGAGCCGCAGGGAAACCGAGTCTTAACTGGGCGTTAAGTTGCAGGGTATAGACCCGAAACCCGGTGATCTAGCCATGGGCAGGTTGAAGGTTGGGTAACACTAACTGGAGGACCGAACCGACTAATGTTGAAAAATTAGCGGATGACTTGTGGCTGGGGGTGAAAGGCCAATCAAACCGGGAGATAGCTGGTTCTCCCCCAAAGCTATTTAGGTAGCGCCTCGTGAACTCATCTTCGGGGGTAGAGCACTGT
>NZ_QYYD01000067.1 GCF_003591005.1 Rhodopseudomonas palustris | reverse complement strand
TCATCATCTTCCAGGCGATCCTGGCGATCTTGTTGGCGAGCGCCACCGCCGCCAGCTTGATCGGCTTGCGCGCCAGCAGCGCGACCAGCCACGCCGAGGCTCGGCCGCGCCCATGCCGCGCCTGCTGGATCACCGCCATGGCGCCGGATATCAGCACACTGCGCAGCATCTCGTCGCCCGCGCGGGTGATACGCCCGAGCCGGAGCCTGCCGCCGCTGGAGTGATCCTTCGGCGTCAGGCCGAGCCAGGCCGCGAAGTCGCGGCCCGATCTGAACGCCTGCGGCGCCGGCGTCTTCAACACCAGCGCGCTGGCGCCCACCGGTCCGACGCCGGGGATCTGCGCCAACCGCCGGCTCGCGGTGTCGGCGCGATGCCAGGCCAGCAGCTTGGCTTCGATCGCCTTCAATTGCTCCTGCAACCGCGCGTAGTCCTGCGCCTGCACGGCGAACAGCTCGCGTGCCAGCTCGGGCAGCGTCTCGTCCTGCGCGATCCGCGCCAGCAGCGGTTCGATCTTGTGAAGCCCGCAGGGCGCGATCAGCCCGAACTCTGCCGCGTAGCCGCGGATCGCGTTGCTCAGCTGCGTCCGACGCGCGATCATCTGCTGCCGCACGCCGAGCAGCATCAATCCCGCCTGCTGCTCGGCAGTCTTGACCGGCACGAACTCCATCCGCGGCCGGCTCATCGCCTCGCACAGGCCATCGGCATCGCGCCCGTCGTTCTTGTTGCGGCCGACGTAAGGCTTGACGTGCTGCGGCGCCAGCAGCTTCACCGTATGGCCGAGCCCGCCGAGCGCGCGCGCCAGATGATGCGACGCCCCGCAGGCCTCGATCCCGACCACCGTCGGCGGCAAGCCGGCGAAGAACGCCAGCATCTGGCTGCGCCGCAGCTTCTTGCGCAGCACCACGCGCTCCTTGGCGTCGACCCCGTGCAGCTGGAAGAAATGCTTCGACGTATCCATCCCAATGCGGATAATCTCGTTCACGGACGGCTCCCTCGTTTGAAGTTTGCAACAACCTCAATCTGGCACAATGCGATGCCGTTGGGGGCCGTCCACCCCATCACC
>NZ_QYYD01000066.1 GCF_003591005.1 Rhodopseudomonas palustris | reverse complement strand
TTAAATTTGATCAATACTGAGGCTCAACTGTCGCTGATCTTTGATGGTCGGCGGCGGTTTGAGCAGGGCGTCGATCGATCGTCGATGCATCAGGTTGGCGCGGATCAGGCGAGTGAAGGCGAGCAGGCTGTCGACCACGTTTTGAGTGGCGTGGGCGAGGCGCAGCAGCAGGAAGGCGATCAGCGCCACGGCGATCTGAATGCGCACGGCGTTCTCCGATGTGCCGAGGAAGTGCTTGATCTTCATCGTCTGTTTCATCCAGCGGAAGAATAGTTCGACCTGCCAGCGCCGCTTGTAGAGCGCGGCGATCTCGGTAGCTGGCGCGTCGAGATCATTGCTGACGATGCGCAGGATCGTGCCGGATTCAATGCGCACACGAATCTCGCGGACCGGCGACTTGAAGGGATTCTCGCGGCTTGCTGCGAGGCGGCTGGGCAGATGCCCGATGCAGTCGGAAAGGATTGCGTCGTCCTCGACCGGGTTCTCCGTCACGTCGCTCAGCTTGGTGTTAGACTTGAGCCGGGTGACGATGCGGCAGCCCGCGTGATCGAGCTGAGCCCACCAATCATAGCTATAATAGCCCAGATCGTACACATAGGTCGCGCCGGCCTCGATCTGCAGGGTCTTGGCGACGGTGATGTCGTTGACCTTGGCTGGCGTCACGATGGCGTCGGTCGGGTGTTCGCCATTCGCATCGTAGACGATGTGCAGCTTGGCGCTAAAGACGCCTTCGGAAAACTTGGCCCAATCGGCGCTGAGTTTGCTGAGCCGCACACTGGTCGAATCCACCAGATACACCGCTTCGCCAACATCGCGTCGCAGCCCGCGCCCGACCCGTTGCACCAGTTCGGCGAACAAGCCGGCGAAGACTGCGGCCGGCCGTTTCGAATTGGCATCTGCGAGCGTCGAGCGCGATACTGCTTCAGCGCCAAGATGATAAAGCCGGTTTCGATGGCTGGCGAGACCGCCTTCGATCTCGCGCAGGCTCTGAGCGCCGGACAGTTGGCCGTACAACAGCGCGATCAACTGATCCTGCGTCGACAGTCGCCGCACCCGGGCATCGGCGCCGTGCTCACTCACCAACCGGTCGAACACGTGCCACGGCACGTGCTTCAATATCGCATGAAATACGCTATTGTGGTGTCGCATGGCGTGGTCCTCTCCCGTGTCCCGAAACGTTGCCAGACGCTCGGAATACAGAAGAATCAACGCCATGCGCTTTGTCCACTAAAACTAA
>NZ_QYYD01000065.1 GCF_003591005.1 Rhodopseudomonas palustris | reverse complement strand
GTCATGTATGGACGGCCCCCTCTCGGCAAGAGCATTTTGGTGTTTCGGCAAATGAATCGGGGTGCGGTCATGTATACGGCCTCGATGAGCGGTCGTTGACCGCGGGCCCTGATGGATATCGCGGATCGAGCTCCAATCATTCCGACGTGCTATGACGCGCGATGACGGTACGGAGTGTTTCGATCCCGGTTTCCTGACCATTTCCCATCACACCTTCATGCTCTCCGATAGGCCTGAGCGCGATCGCGGCGGCTGTCTGTCTTCAGTTGGCAGCAGCCGGCACGCTCGCGCGGTCTCGATAAGCATCGTTCTTGGCCATCATGGCCCAGAGGATGCGCGCGGTTTTGGCGGCCAATGCCACCATGACGACCTTGTAGGGCCGTCGCGCCAACATCTGGCGCAGCCATGGATCGGTGACGCCGCGCGCCTTCTGCTGACGCAGTCGGGCGCTGGCTCCGGTGATCAGCAGCGCCCGCAGCACGCGATCCCCCTGTTTGGAGATGTGCCCTGGGCGATGCTTGCCGCCGGTGCCGTGATCTCTTCCGGTCAGCCCGATCCAGGCTGCAAAGCCGCGCCCCGAGCGGAACACTTTGGCATCCGGCACTTTGGCCAGCACCGTGCTGGCGATGATCGGGCCGACCCCCGGCACCTCCATCAGCCGCCGGGCATCCGGATTGTGGCGCGCCGCTTTGACGATCTGCTGTTCGAGCGCGCGCTCGTCGGCATCGAGCGCCTGCCAGTGCCTGGCCAGCACCGACAATGCGGCGCGCATCACCTCGGGAATCTCTTCGCTGGGCTGCTCGAGTTTGCCGATCAACTCGCGTAGCCCCTTGTAGCCCTGAGCCGCCACGATCCCGATCTCGCTCAACGCTGCCCGCAACGCATTGGCGACCATCGTACGCTGCCGGGTCAGCAAGGCGCGCGTCGCGTGCACCGCAAGCGTTGCCTGCTGCTCGACGCTCTTCATCGCGACGAAGCGCATCGTCGGCCGGCCGACGGCTTCGCAGATCGCTTCGGCATCCCGTCCGTCGTTCTTGTTGCGCTTGACATAGGGCTTCACATAGGCCGGCGGCATC
The DNA here is from genome assembly GCF_003591005.1 of Rhodopseudomonas palustris. Classification (GTDB taxonomy): domain Bacteria; phylum Pseudomonadota; class Alphaproteobacteria; order Rhizobiales; family Xanthobacteraceae; genus Rhodopseudomonas; species Rhodopseudomonas palustris_K. The sequence goes on along the minus strand of NZ_QYYD01000065.1, from coordinate 303 downwards.
AGCCGCACCTCGTGTCCATAGCCGCCGATCACGCGCGCCCAATGATGGGCGCTGCCGCAGGCTTCCATCCCCACCAGGCAGGGCGGCAGTTCGGCAAAGAACTTCTCCACCTGGCCGCGCCGAAGCTGACGCCTCAGCATCACTTGGCCCGACGCGGCAACTCCGTGGAGCTGAAACACGTTCTTCGCCAAATCCAAACCAATCGTGCTAATCTGCGACACGGACGGCTCCCTCGTCTGAAGTTACGACAACCTCAGTCTGGCACATCGATGCCGTTCGGGGGCCGTCCACCCCATCATTCCG
>NZ_QYYD01000064.1 GCF_003591005.1 Rhodopseudomonas palustris | reverse complement strand
GAGTAGTTCGGTTCATGCTGATAGCAGGCACGGCGCTGGCGCTCCCTCCCCCCATGCGGGGGAGGGTCGGGGTGGGGGGTAGCCACAAGGCAAGGCTCCCGTTGTGGAGGGGGGGCCGCCCCCCCCCCCCCCCCCCCCGCGGGGGGGGGGGGGGGGGGGGGGGGGGGGGGGCGGGGCGGGCGGGGGGGGGGGGGGGGGGGGGGGGGGGGGGGCCCCCACGCCACAAGGCAAGGCTCCCGTTGTGGACCCCCACCCCCGACCCCTCCCCGCAAGGGGGAGGGGAGCGCGCCGTGCTCGGGATCGAATCCGCAAAGCGAGCTTCTGCATGCGCGTGATCGGTGGGCGGTTGCGTGGACGCAATCTGGTGGCGCCGTCGTCGCGCGACATTCGGCCAACGGCGGATCGGCTGCGTGAGTCGCTGTTCAACATTTTGATGCACGCTTACGACGATCCGATCAGCGACGCGCGGGTGCTGGATCTGTTCGCCGGCACCGGCGCGCTCGGCATCGAGGCGTCGTCGCGCGGCGCCAAATTCGTGCTGTTCGTCGACAACGGCGCCGAAGCGCGGGCACTGCTACGCGCCAATGTCGAGGCGCTCGGACTGGGCGGCGTCAGCAAAGTGTATCGCCGCGACGCCGCCAATCTCGGCCCGGCGCATCCGGTCGAGCCGTTTTCGCTGGTGTTCCTCGATCCACCCTATCGCATGCAACTCGCCGACAAGGCACTCGCCTCGCTGCGCGACGGCGGCTGGCTCGAGCCGGATGCGCTGGTGATCGTCGAGGAAGCCAAGGACGCGGGTTTCGCCGCACCGGACGGCTTCGTCGAGCAAGAACGGCGGGCTTACGACGACACGGAGTTTACAGTGCTGCGGTTCGGTGCGGCGAAGTAACAAGTCGTTCGTCTAAGGATCAACTTGTTCCTGTAAGCAACAATTCGTCCTTTTAAGTAACAACTCTGCCGTCTCCATTTGCGCACAACCTCTCCCCGTCATTCCGGGGCGCGCGCAGCGCGAGCCCGGAACCCATATGTGGACGGCCCCCGAGCCACAAGGGATTTTGAGGTCTGATCGGATCGCTTGCATCCATATGTGCGGCCTGCTTGTGCGGCCGCGATGGACCGCTGGCCAAGATGGCTTCCGCGACGCGAGCTACAAACACCCTACCGACCTTTGTGTGCCGATGGATTCCACGGATTGTCTCGCCTCTCGGTTCGATCGATCGTTCCATCTGTCTCCGTTGCAGCTCCGGCTCGAGCGTCGGACTAATCGCCCGACGCTCGATCTCTCAGGCGGCGCGCGGTGATGCGACCTGCATCCGCGCCCCGTCGTAAGTCTGTTCCGTCATCATCATCTTCCAGGCGATCCTGGCGATCTTGTTGGCGAGCGCCACCGCCGCCAGCTTGATCGGCTTGCGCGCCAGC
>NZ_QYYD01000063.1 GCF_003591005.1 Rhodopseudomonas palustris | reverse complement strand
ACTTTATCCCCCCCCGCCTCTGTTCCGGGGGCCGGGGGGCCCGCTGGGCACCCCGGAATCCCGGGGTTCAGGGCACCGGTATCAGCCGCGCCGCCGAGATTCCGGGTTCGCCCGCCGCTGCGCGGCGATCGCCCCGGAATGACTTGGGGAGAGGGGGGGCGCATCAGAAGGCGCCGCTCACATCATCGGCGGCTCTTCGTTTTCGGCGCGTTCGATCAGATCTTCGGTCGGGACCAAGTTGCTGCGCGGGACCAGGAAGATCATCGAGGCGGCGCACGTCAGCGCGAGGCCGAACACAGCGATGTTGAGCGGCAGCGGCGTGGCGAAGTGGCCGCCGAGATAGGCGCCGAATTGCGAGCACAGCGAACCGATGCCGAATTGGGTGAAGCCCATCAGGCCGGACGCGGTGCCGGCGACCTGCGGGCGGATGCTGATCGCGCCGGCGGTGGCGTTGGCCATCACACTGGCGGTGCCGAACATGATGATCATGTGGGTCGCGAACAACCAGCTCGGCACCTGATTCCAGCCGAGCACGCCCCAGACGAGATTGAGCAGCGCGCCGCCGATCTGCACCGCGAGGCCGACCCAGATCAGTTTGTCGAGCGACATGCGCGGCCCGAACCGCACGCAGAACACGTTGCCGAGCAGATAGGCGAAGCCGGAGCTGGCGAACCACGCGCCGTATTCGGCGCTGGTGCGGCCCATCTGCGTCACCACGACGTAAGGCCCGCCGCCCGCGAAGGTGAAGATGATGGCCGAGGCCAGCACCTGGCACAGCGCGTAGCCGATGAAGGCGCGGCTCTTGAACAGCGCGGCGACGTCGCCGCGAAAACTGCCGGGCGACTCCGGCTCGGCGCGGCGCCGCGTTTCTGGTAGCGCCAGCGCGATCGCGGCGGCGACGATCACGGCGCCGGCGGTGACCACGTAGAAGATCGCGCGCCAGCCCAGCGCGGTTTCGATCACGCCGCCGAACAGCGGCGACAGCATCTGCGCGATCATCATCACGGCGATGACCAGGCTGAGCATGCCGCCGACGCGGTCGCGGCTGTACAGATCGCGGATCACCGCGCGGCTGATCACCATGCCCGACGCGCCGCCGAGCGCCTGGAAGAACCGCGCGGCGATCAGTTGCGGCAGCGTCTGCGCGAAGATGCAGCCGATGCTGGCGACGACCATCAGCAGCAGTCCGGCGAGCAGCACCGGACGGCGGCCGAACCGGTCGGACAGCGGCCCCATCATCAGCTGCGAGCACGCCAGCCCGACCATGTAGAGCGACACGGTCATCTGCGCCACCGAGATGTCGCTGCCGAAATCGCTGGCCAGTACCGGCAGCGCCGGCACGAAGATATACAGCGCGATCGGCGCCGCCCCGTTCATCAGCACCAACAACAGCAGCAACAGCTTCGACGGCGGCCGGTCACGCACGCTGGCGTCGATCCTGCCGTATCTGCCGACGATGCCGTGCATGAAGGTGCGGTTCCCGGGCGTGTTGCTGTGTGATTTGTTCGGTGAGCGACCGACTGTAACGTGCCGCAGCACAGCTAACAGGCCGTTTTCGGCATACGGCTATGCGGCGGAGGGAGTGAGCCCGCCTCGCCCCACCCACGGTCATTCCGGGGCGCGCAGCGAAGCTGCGTGCACCCGGAATCCCGATGTTGTTTGGCGCCCTGCTCAATCGCGCGAGATTCCGGGTTCGCCCGCCGCTTCGCGGCGTTCGCCCCGGAATGACTCGGGGAGAGGGGGGCTCCACAACGTTGCCGGATGCGGCGAGGCGCGACTCGTGCGGCCCTCGCCCCGCACACGGTCATTCCGGGGCGCGCAGCGTAGCTGCGTGAACCCGGAATCCCGATGTTCGGGGCACCCGGCGCCAACCGCGGCGCGAGATTCCGGGTTCGCGCGCCGCGGGGGGGGGGGGGGGGCCGCCCCCCAGGGGGGGGGGGGGGGGGGGGGGGGGGGGGGGGGGTGTTTTTGTGCGGCGGCGGCGGG
>NZ_QYYD01000062.1 GCF_003591005.1 Rhodopseudomonas palustris | reverse complement strand
CCCCCCCCCCCCCCCCCCCCCCCCCCCCCCCCCCCCCCCCCCCCCCCCCCCCCCCCCCCCCCCCCGGGGGGGGGGGGCGAGGGACGACCCTAGACCTCCAGCCACTCCTTGCGCACCGCGGCGTTGCCCTTGAGGTCGGCGGGGGTGCCTTCGAACACGATCTTGCCGTGGCCCATGACGTAGAGGCGGTGCGAAATCCGCATCGCGATCGACAGTTTCTGTTCGACAAGCAAAATAGCGACGCCGCGGCGGGCGATTTCGGCGATCAGGTCGCCGACCTGCTGCACGATCAGCGGCGCCAGCCCTTCGGTCGGCTCGTCGATCATGACCAGTTCGGGATCGCCCATCAGCGTCCGGCAGATCGTCAGCATCTGCTTTTCGCCGCCGGACAGCACGCCGGCCGGTGTGTCGGCCCGTTCCTTCAGGTTGGAGAACATGTCGAGCATGTCCTCCAGCCGCCACTTGCCGGGATTGCGCGGGTTCTTGACGCCGAGCATCAGGTTCTGGCGAACCGTCAGGCCCGGGAAGATGTCGCGATGCTCCGGCACATAGCCGAGGCCGAGATGCGCGATCCTGTAGCTCGGCAGGCCGGCGATGTTCTTGCCCTTGAACAGGATGGTGCCGTGCGGCGGCACCTCGCCCATCACCGCCTTGACGGTGGTCGAGCGGCCGACGCCGTTGCGGCCGAGCAGGCTCACCACTTCGCCGGCGCCGATCTGCATATCGACGCCTTGCAGGATGTGGCTCTTGCCGTAATACGCGTGCAGGTCCTTGATCTCGAGCATCAGGCCGCTTCCTCGCCGAGATAGGCTTCCTTGACTTTGGGATTGCCGCGGATCTCGTCCGGCGTGCCGGACGCAATCACCTGGCCGTAGACCAGCACCGAGATGCGATCGGCGAGGCCGAACACCACACTCATGTCGTGCTCGACGATCAGCAGGGTGCGGCCTTCGGTGAGCCGTCGGATCAGCGCCACCGCGCGTTCGGTTTCGGCGTTGCTCATGCCGGCGGTCGGCTCGTCGAGCAGGATCACGTTAGCGCCGCCTGCGATGGTGATGCCGATCTCCAGCGCGCGCTGTTCGGCATAGGTGAGTAGGCCGGCCGGGATGTCGCGGCGCGAGGTGAGGTGGATGTCCTCGAGAATCTGCGCGGTGCGCTCGCGCACCTCCGGCAGGTTATCGACGTTCTTCCAGAACGAGTAGCGATGGCCGGTCGCCCACAGCACGGCGCAGCGCAGATTCTCCCACACCGTCATGTTGGCGAACACGTTGGTCACCTGGAACGAGCGCGACAGCCCGCGGCGGTTGATCTGGAACGGCCGCAGCCCGGAGATCTCTTCGCCGCGCAACAGGATGCTGCCCGCGGTCGGCTTCATATAGCCGCTGATCAGGTTGAACGTGGTCGACTTGCCGGCGCCGTTCGGGCCGATCAGTGCGTGGCGCTCGCCCTGCGCGACCGACAGCGTCACGTTCTGGATCACCTTGGTGATGCCGAAGCTCTTCTCGACATTCGTAAGTTGGATGGCGGGGGTCATGCGGCATGCACCTTGGCGCGGGCGGCGGTCAGCGTGGTGTCCCAGCTCTCGGCGACGCGTTTCCACGCCATCCGCGCCAGAATAAAGCCGACGATGATCAGCGCGGCCGAGGCGGCCCAGGTCAACGGGCTGGCGGCGTTGAACGGAATGCCGAAGGAGACGCGGTTCGGATCCTCGTGCGGGTTCACGGTGTAGTGCACGATGGTTTCGATCATCAGCATCAGCCCGGTGCACAGCGCCAGCGTCGGCAGCGCGGCGAGCAGATAGCTCGGCAGCACCCGGCTGAGCATGCCGGCGCGCACCAGCGGCCGGTGCATCATCAGCAGGCCGGTGATGCCGCCCGGGGCGAACACCACGACGGCGATGAAGAACAGACCGAAATACAGCTGCCAGACCTGGGTCAGGTCGCTCAGCACCAGCGACAGCACGGTGACGAAGATGGCGCCGACGATCGGCCCGATGAAGAAGCCGATGCCACCGATATAGGCCGCGAACAGAACGGTGCCGGACTGCACCGCGCCGAGATAGGCCGAGTTGGCGATTTCGAAATTGATCGCGGCCAGCGCCCCGGCGATGCCGGCGAAGAAGCCGGAGAAGCAGAACGCCAGATAGCGCACGACGTGCGGATCATAGCCGACGAACTGCACACGCTCCGGGTTGTCGCGGACCGCGTTGCACATCCGGCCGAGCGGGGTGCGGGTCAGCGCATACATCGCGATCATGGCGATCAGCGTCCAAGCGGCGATCAGATAATAGATCTGGATCTGCGGCCCGAACGACAGGCCGAACACCTTGAACAGCTTGGCGCGGTTGGCCGAGATGCCGGCTTCGCCGCCGAAGAAGGTGCGCAGGATCAGTGCCGAGGAGGCGACGAGTTCGGCGAGGCCGAGCGAGATCATCGCGAACGCGGTGCCCGAACGCTGCGTCATCACCCAGCCGATCAGCGCCGCCAGGAACAGCCCCGCAAGCCCACCGATCAGCGGCACTACCGGCAGCGGGATCGCCCATTTGTTGGCGCCGAGGAAGTTGATGGCGTGGATCGCCAGGAAGCCGCCGAGGCCGTAATACACCGCGTGGCCGAACGACAGCATCCCGGTCTGGCCGAGCAGGATGTTGTACGACAGCGCGAAGATGATCGAGATGCCGACCAGGCTGAAGGTCGTCAGCGAGCCGCCGGAGGAAAACACCTGCGGCAGCACCAGCAGGACCAGCGCGGCGCCGATCCAGGTTCCGTAGAATTTTAGCCGGTCGGACACGGCCGGCCGTGGCGGCGCCACGCGAGCAGCGAGGTCGGTCATGTTTCGCGAGTCCCCAACAGCCCCATCGGCCGGAAGATCAGGATCAGCACCAGCAGCAGATACGGAATGATCGGGGCGATCTGCGCGATCGTCACGTTCCAGATGTCGCTGAGCCAGGATTGCGCCAGGTCGGGACCGAGCGGTCCGAACACCGAGGCGAGCGAGCCGTTGATCGACACGGCGAAGGTCTGCACCAGGCCGATCAGCAGCGAGGCGATGAACGCGCCCGGCAGCGAGCCGAGCCCGCCGACCACGACGACGACGAACAGGATCGGGCCGAGCAGCGCCGCCATGTTCGATTGCGTCACCAGCGACGGGCCGGCGATCACGCCGGCGACGGCCGCGAGCGCGGTGCCGACGCCGAACACCAGCATGAAGATGCGTTCGACGTTATGGCCGAGATGCGCCACCATGTGCGGATGGGTCAGCGCCGCCTGCACGATCAGGCCGATCCGCGTCTTCTTCAGCGCCACCAGCAGGCCGACGAAGATCACCACCGACACCGCCAGCATGAACATCTTGTAGGCCGGGTAGTTGGTCGAAAAGATCGTGAAGGCCGGGAAGTCGAGCAGGGCCGGGACGCGATAGTCGACCGGCACCTTGCCCCAGATGATCGACACGACTTCCTCGATCGCAAAGGCCAGACCAAAGGTGAACAGCAACTCGGCGACGTGGCCGTTTTTGTGGACGCGGCGCAGGCCGTAGCGCTCGACCGCGGCGCCGATGGCGCCGGCGAGCAGCGGGGCGATCAGCAGCGCCGGCCAGTAACCGAACCAGCGGCTGATCTGAAATCCGAAAAAGGCGCCCAGCATGTAGAAGCTGGCATGGGCGAAGTTCAGCACGCCGAGCATGCTGAAGATGACGGTGAGCCCGCTCGCCATCAAAAACAGCAGCATCCCGTACAGAACGCCGTTGAGGGTGGAGATGACGATCAGCTCGAGCACTGTGACTGCCTGCAACTGAGGGAAGGGCGTTTAGTCACCTCTCCCCGCTTGCGGGGAGGGGTCGGATTGCGCAGCAATCCGGGTGAGGGGGCATCTCGTCGAGGCCGAGCCTCGCGGCTGCCCCTCACCCCGGCCCACACCCCCCCAGCGGGGAGAGG
>NZ_QYYD01000061.1:0-2500 GCF_003591005.1 Rhodopseudomonas palustris | reverse complement strand
CAAACGGACACTGATTAGAAAGACCAGTTATTGCTTCGTAAGATCGAACCGATGACGATGCGGTCAAGCGTCGTCAACATGAAGCGTTTTACAACCTGACCATCTTGCGATGGCTGCATCTTGCGATGCGCAGGCGCCGAAAACGCTCCGGAGATAAGCGAACGGCCTCCGCAGATTGCTCCGCAGATCCGAACTCGGATCGATCTCCTCTTTACGATGTCAATTAACCCGCCAAGCCGTGCAGCGCACAGGCCGGCGAATACAAGTTGCGGACGATGTCCATCGCGCTATCCGAATGACAGCAGCGAGGCACAAACACGGGTCTGATGATCACCATCTGGTGGAGCCAGACGGGATCGAACCGACGACCTCATGCTTGCAAAGCACGCGCTCTCCCAGCTGAGCTATGGCCCCGTACCAGAAGACGAAAGCAACGCTTTTGATGAGTGGTGGGCCTGGGAAGACTTGAACTTCCGACCTCACGCTTATCAAGCGCGCGCTCTAACCAACTGAGCTACAAGCCCTCAGCACGTGAGGCCGCAGCAATCCATCGGTGGACCAAGGCCCGACCCGATCAACTGCGCACCCCAGGCGCGTGTTCGTCCGCGAAGAAAGAGAAACGAAGACGGCGAAATCCCGCCAATGGGTCTCGTATGACTTAGAGACCCTGATGTTTCTAAAACAGGTCGATAGTTGATCACTCCGAAGAGCAAACAAGACTGAAGACCCATCCTTAGAAAGGAGGTGATCCAGCCGCAGGTTCCCCTACGGCTACCTTGTTACGACTTCACCCCAGTCGCTGACCCTACCGTGGCCGGCTGCCTCCATTGCTGGTTAGCGCACCGTCTTCAGGTAAAGCCAACTCCCATGGTGTGACGGGCGGTGTGTACAAGGCCCGGGAACGTATTCACCGTGGCATGCTGATCCACGATTACTAGCGATTCCAACTTCATGGGCTCGAGTTGCAGAGCCCAATCCGAACTGAGACGGCTTTTTGAGATTTGCGAGGGGTCGCCCCTTAGCATCCCATTGTCACCGCCATTGTAGCACGTGTGTAGCCCAGCCCGTAAGGGCCATGAGGACTTGACGTCATCCCCACCTTCCTCGCGGCTTATCACCGGCAGTCTCCTTAGAGTGCTCAACTAAATGGTAGCAACTAAGGACGGGGGTTGCGCTCGTTGCGGGACTTAACCCAACATCTCACGACACGAGCTGACGACAGCCATGCAGCACCTGTGCTCCAGGCTCCGAAGAGAAGGTCACATCTCTGCGACCGGTCCTGGACATGTCAAGGGCTGGTAAGGTTCTGCGCGTTGCGTCGAATTAAACCACATGCTCCACCGCTTGTGCGGGCCCCCGTCAATTCCTTTGAGTTTTAATCTTGCGACCGTACTCCCCAGGCGGAATGCTTAAAGCGTTAGCTGCGCCACTAGTGAGTAAACCCACTAACGGCTGGCATTCATCGTTTACGGCGTGGACTACCAGGGTATCTAATCCTGTTTGCTCCCCACGCTTTCGTGCCTCAGCGTCAGTTATGGGCCAGTGAGCCGCCTTCGCCACTGGTGTTCTTGCGAATATCTACGAATTTCACCTCTACACTCGCAGTTCCACTCACCTCTCCCATACTCAAGATCCTCAGTATCAAAGGCAGTTCTGGAGTTGAGCTCCAGGCTTTCACCTCTGACTTAAAGACCCGCCTACGCACCCTTTACGCCCAGTGATTCCGAGCAACGCTAGCCCCCTTCGTATTACCGCGGCTGCTGGCACGAAGTTAGCCGGGGCTTATTCTTGCGGTACCGTCATTATCTTCCCGCACAAAAGAGCTTTACAACCCTAGGGCCTTCATCACTCACGCGGCATGGCTGGATCAGGGTTTCCCCCATTGTCCAATATTCCCCACTGCTGCCTCCCGTAGGAGTTTGGGCCGTGTCTCAGTCCCAATGTGGCTGATCATCCTCTCAGACCAGCTACTGATCGTCGCCTTGGTGAGCCATTACCTCACCAACTAGCTAATCAGACGCGGGCCGATCTTTCGGCGATAAATCTTTCCCCGTAAGGGCTTATCCGGTATTAGCTGAAGTTTCCCTCAGTTGTTCCGAACCAAAAGGTACGTTCCCACGTGTTACTCACCCGTCTGCCACTGACGTATTGCTACGCCCGTTCGACTTGCATGTGTTAAGCCTGCCGCCAGCGTTCGCTCTGAGCCAGGATCAAACTCTCAAGTTGGACTTGAAACTTTGAACCAGCTGATCACAACGTTTGACGAGGTCCCACCATTGCATCGGTCCCAGATCCGAAGATCAAAGACCAACACTCGTCGCCGCGCTTCACAGCGCAAACGAACATGGTGTTTCCTTGAAACGTGTATCCGCCGAAGTCTTTCGTCCGGCCCCAATCGTCAAAGCCGAAGCTTCAACAACCAAGACCCGCAAGGACTCCGCCGTCCACGTTTCTCTTTCTTCATCTTCACTTGTCAAACAGCCCGGAGCCCGAAGACCCC
>NZ_QYYD01000060.1 GCF_003591005.1 Rhodopseudomonas palustris | reverse complement strand
CCACGGAGGCGGCGTTTTGCGTTTGTGATAACGTTTTGCGTGCAACGGCGAAGACCCCATGCCCCAAGCACCGTCATTCCGGGGCGCGCAGCGAAGCTGCGTGAACCCGGAATCTCGAAATTGTGGAAACGGCTGAGTCGCAGAACGCTGCGGGATTCCGGGTTCGCCCGCAGCTGCGCTGCGGCCGCCCCGGAATGACAGGCGTGGGGCGAAGAGCGTCCGTGGAGACGGCGTGGGTGGCTGGTACGAGTCGGGCCAGGACGGAGGAAGGTCCGGCCGCTGGCTCACTGCTCGCGTCGCCCTCACCCCAGCCCTCTCCCGCAAGCGGGAGAGGGGGCGCGCTGCGCTTGCGTCATCTTTCCTGCTCGAAGCACCGACTGCCACTCAACTCCGACTCCCCACAACGAAAATGCCCGGCGCTAGGCCGGGCATCGGGTGGTCGCATTGAAGCGGTCGGCTCAGTAGGCCGAGTAGCCGCCGTAGTAGCCACGGGGCTGGTAATAGCCGCGCGGCGCGTAAGCCGGACGGCCGTAGCTGTCCTCGTCGGAGTATTGATACTGCGGCTGGTACTGCTGCTGGCCGTAGGCGCGGCGATAGCCGGGCGGGGCCGGGTAACGGCGGCCGTCGTCGCCTTCGGCCGGATAGATGTAGCCGTCATCGGCGATCTGCGGGCCGGCGACGCGCGGCTGGGTGGGCGGCGCAAGTTGGACGGGCTGGCCGTTGGCGTCATAGGTCGGCGTCGGCAGCGGTGCACGGCGGGCTACAGCGGCATTGGCCTTGCCCGGCTGCCGTGCCAGCGCAACCTGCGACGAGCCGGTCAGCGTCACCGTCGTATTCAGCACCCCATCCTTCTCGACCAGCGCATAGAGCGTGGCCGCATTCTCACGCGAAAGCCGGACGCAACCATGTGACACCGGGACGCCGAGCTTGCCGACCGAGTCGGTGCCGTGAATGGCGTGGCCGCGCTTGGTGAAGAAGATCGAATGCGGCATCGGCGCCTCATCGAACTCCTTGGAGTAATGGTCCGGCTCCATCCGGAAGGTCTGGAACGAGCCGTTGGGCGTTTCGTGCGACGGATTGCCGGTCGAGACCGGCCAGCGGTAGCGCTGCACGCCGTCGACCATGACGGTCATCTGCTGGTTGTCTTTGTCGACCGCGATGGCAATCTTGGCTTCGGCCGAGCCCGCGGCAGCGATCAGGATCAGACCGGTGAGGGAAGCGAGATACAAACGCATGAATTCCGGCCTCCTCGGCCCGGTCCTTCCAAGTGGTGGTGAGCCGTCCCCGCCGGTAATATGCGTAGCCGTCAAAGTAGTTTCCAGAGGCGACCGCGGCGCAGCGAACAAACCTGCGGCATCGTTAATTCGCCCGGCGGGCAGGCGCGCCAGCGGCGTCGCTGCGGCGAAAACGCGGCAGATGGAACCAGAGCGCCGTGAAGGGGTTGAATCGTCGCAAGTGGGCTCCGACAATGGAGCGGGGACAATTCCGGAGGAATTTATGAAGGCAACGACGAAGACGCTCGCGTTGCGCGCTGAGGGCGTGCGGCTCAAGACCATGCTGGCTGCGGCGGCGCTCGCCCTCGGCCTGCTGGCGATTCCGACCGTCGGTCACTCGCAGGGCATCGTGCGCGGCGCTGAAGAGGGTGCCTATCGCGGCAACCGCGCGGCTGGTCCGATCGGCGGCGCCGTAGGCGGCGCGATCGGCGCCGGCGTTGGCGGTGCCGTGGGCGCGGTCAACGGCGTGCTCGGCATTCCCAATCAGGGGCCGCGCTATCGCGGGCATCGCGGCAAGCGCTGCCACGGCTATTACAAGCGCGGTCGCTATCACTGCTATCGTTGATCGAACGGATCACGGCGACAGGCGCGGCTTCGGCCGCGCCTTTTTCGTTGAGCGTCGGTCGGGGCCGGGTCAGGCCTTTAGCCGATAGCCGGTTTTGAAGATCCACCACACCACCGCCATACACAGCAGCAGGAAGCCGCAGGTCGCCGCGACGCTGATGCGGATATCGACGTCGGCGATCTCGTAGAAGCTCCAGCGGAAGCCGGAGACGAGATACACCACCGGATTGAACAGCGCGATGGTCTGCCACAGCGGCGGCAGCATAGAGATCGAATAGAAGCTGCCACCCAGGAACGTCAGCGGCGTGATGATGAGTAGCGGGACCACCTGCAGCTTCTCGAAGCCGTCGGCCCAGATCCCGATGATGAAGCCGAGCAGGCTGAACGCCACCGCCGTCAGCACCAGGAAGCCGAGCATCCACACCGGATGCGCGATGTGCAGCGGCACAAACAGCCCGGCGGTCGCCAGGATGATCAGGCCGAGGATAATCGACTTGGTCGCCGCCGCGCCGACATAGCCGAGCGCAATCTCCAGGAACGACGCCGGCGCCGACAGGATCTCGTAGATCGTGCCGGTGAATTTCGGAAAGTAGATCCCGAACGAGGCGTTGGCGACGCTTTGCGTCAGCACGCTGAGCATGATCAGTCCGGGCACGATGAAGGTGCCGTAGCTGACGCCCTCGACCTGATCGATGCGCGAGCCGATCGCCGCGCCGAACACGACGAAGTACAGCGAGGTCGATAGCACCGGCGACACGATGCTCTGCATCAGCGTCCGCCAGGTCCGCGCCATTTCGAACAGGTAGATCGCCTTGACGGCCCGGAAGTTCATGGTCATGCGTGCACCAGGCTGACGAAGATTTCTTCCAGCGACGACTGGCTGGTGTCGAGATCGTGGAAGCGGATGCCGGCAGCGCGGACATCGGCCAGCAGCGCGGTGATGCCGGTGTGCTCGGCGCGGGTGTCGTAGGTGTAGATCAGCTTGATGCGGTCGCCCGACAGCGACAGATCGTAGGCGGCGAGCGCAGCCGGCACCACATCAAGCGGCGTGTCGAGATGCAGCTTGAGCTGCTTCTTGCCGAGCTTCTGCATCAGCGCCGCCTTCTGCTCGACCAGGATCAGCTCGCCATTGTTGATGACGCCGACGCGGTCGGCCATCTCCTCGGCCTCCTCGATGTAATGCGTGGTCAGAATAATGGTGACGCCGGTCGCCTTCAGCGCCCGCACCACTTCCCACATCCCCTTGCGCAGCTCGACGTCGACGCCGGCGGTCGGCTCGTCGAGAAACAGCACCTGCGGCTCGTGGCTGAGCGCCTTGGCGATCATCACGCGGCGCTTCATGCCGCCCGACAGCGTGATGATCTTAGAGTCCTTGCGGTCCCATAGCGACAGGTCGCGCAGCACCTTCTCGATATGCGCCGGATTCTTCGGCTTGCCGAACAGGCCGCGGGAGAAGCTCACCGTGTCCCACACCGATTCGAACGCGTCAGTGTGCAGCTCCTGCGGCACCAGCCCGATCATCGACCGCGCGGCGCGATAGTCGCGGACGATGTCGTGGCCGCCGACCGTCACGCTGCCGGTGCTCGGATTGACCAGGCCGCAGATCGTGCCGATCAGCGTCGTCTTGCCGGCGCCGTTCGGCCCGAGCAGCGCGAAGATCTCGCCACCCATGATGTCGAGAGTAACGGCGTTGAGCGCCTTGCGGCCGGTGCCGTAGGTCTTGCTTAGATTGGTGACGGAAATGATCGGGGCCATGCGGGCTCGTCAGACTTCAGGCGCAGGAAGGCAGCTGCGGGCGCAGCGGGTCGCGCGGGGCGGTTTACATAAGGACGGACGAGGCGGCGTGCAACCGACAGGGGCAGGGCGCGGTGCAAGAGTCTTGATGCCGCATCTCCCCGTCATTGCGAGGAGGCGAAGCCGACGAAGCAATCGAGCGCCACGCAGGGAGGCTGGATTGCTTCGCGGAGCCTGTCACCGGGCGGCGCTTCGCGCCGATCCGTGGCTCGCAATGACGGGAATAGGCCGGAATCTTACTCCGCAGCGTGGGCTTGGGCTGGGTATTCGATCAGAGCGACGATGGCATCCTTAGAGCTCTCGACGAAGGCCGGGTCTTTCCTGAGATCATCGATCGTTCGCGGCGGATTAAAGACTGTCGAGCCATCCGGATTGGTCCAGTCCTCGGCCGCAAAAAGGAGGACCTCGGCGGCTTCCTCCATTGCTTCCTCGATGGTGTCACCCGCGGTGATGACGCCGCGTATGTCGGGAAAGGAGACGCCGTAGCTGCCGTCCGCATCCTTGTGGATCAAGGCGACGTACTGAACCATCGCAATCTCCTAGCCCTCTCCAATCAGGGCGAGCATGTATTCTCGGATGTCGTCGGCAACAGCGGGATCGGCCTTCAATTCCGTCAACGTGCGCGGCTTCGGCAGTGGCTTGCCGTCATGTTCGATCTGTTCGAGATACAGCGCCAATGCCTCCGGCGCATTGCGCAGCGCCTCGTCGATATCGTCACCCGCAGAGACGCAGCCCGGCAGGTCCGGAAACCAAACGCCGACCGCCAAGTCCGGCCCAGTGTCCTCGACGATGGAGATGTAGTGGGTCACTTTGAATTCAGTCCATCTCCGATCTTCAACTTCTTGCGGCTTAGGAAGCCCACGAAGGCAGTGCACGCCGAAAGGAAGAATACTGCTTCATCCAGTCCAACCTTTTCGTTGTCTTGGAAAACCAGCGCATGTCTTATGCCCTTTTCGTCGTTTGAGTAGGCGTAAAGCTTGTCAAAAGCATCAGCAAGCGCCCTATGAACTCCAAGTTCTGCGACAAGAGATTTAGTGGCTTTGGATACTATTGCGGCAGGGTCTCCAGTGTATTCTCGTACGGCGCTTTCCACCGCGTGAATAGACTCGCGCACTACAGCTCTGTAATCACCACCACCGAGATTTTCTAACGACGATCGGATGTGCGTCTTTGCACCGGAAAAAGCGGACGCGAAAATCGCGTCAACGTCACGCTCAAGTGATTTGGCTTCATCGAGGTCAATTGCCGGATAGATTGTTTTCGCGCTTATTGAGAGGCGGTAGGGGCTGTATGGTTCATCCAGTACATATGCAATTCTTTCAATCAACTGAGCAGGGCAATCCGGGTCTCGAACCAAGAATGTTATGAAGTCGAATAGTTCGATATAGTCTCGTTTCCTAAAATAATCGGCCCAATTATTGAGATAAACATCATCGCTCGAAAATCTGTTGGTGTAATCGCTGAAGAATTCGTAGCGCCTGTGAACGTGCTCTCTGATTAAGATCGACGCTGCGGGATCTACTAGAGAGTAGTAGCGGGTGCTCGCATTGAATTTGATGTGTGATTTGAGGAAAAGATAAATTACGTTCCAGAGCCCAGATCTTAGTCGCTCGTCGATTTCTCCCCATTGTAGGATTGGAGGAAATCGAGATTTCCCTTCCGCCTCTGCAAACGAGACTTTCGTTCGGTCTACTGAGTTCATCTACACCCGCTCCACGAAACTATCGACCACCTTCTTCTCCCCCGCCTTGTCGAACGCGATGGTGAGTTTGTTGCCGTCGATCTTGGTGACGTGGCCGTAGCCGAATTTCTGGTGGAATACGCGGTCGTTCAGGGTGAAGTCGGAATCGGTGCCGGTCGATTTGGCGACCAGTTCGCCTTCCAGCACGATCGGGGCGCGGCGCGGGGGGCTGGAGCCGCGGCCGCCGAACGGCGAGCTGCTTTCGTCGAAGCCACCGCTGCGTCCGCCATTGCCACCGCGGCTGCGCTGCGCCTGCGCGCGTTGCCACCCCGGGGTCGAGTAGCTCGAGCCGAACGATTCGACGTTGTCGAAGCGCGACGGTCCGTAGCCGCTCATGCCGCCCCAGCCGGAGCCGCCTTTCGACTCGGTGATCTCGACATTCGCCGACGGCAGTTCATCAAGGAAGCGCGACGGGATCGTCGTATTCCACGTGCCGTGGATGCGGCGGTTGGTGGCGAAGTACAACTTCGCCCGCTTGCGGGCGCGGGTGATGCCGACATGGGCGAGGCGGCGTTCTTCCTCGAGGCCGGCGCGGCCCTGTTCGTCGAGCGCGCGCTGATGCGGAAACAGGCCTTCCTCCCAGCCGGGCAGAAACACCGTCTCGAATTCCAGGCCCTTGGCCGAATGCAGCGTCATGATGCTGACGGCGTCTTCGTCGGCGCCGCCCTCGCGGTCCATCACGAGCGAGATGTGCTCGAGGAAGCCTTGAAGGTTCTCGAACTCCTCCATCGAGCGGATCAGTTCTTTCAAATTCTCCAGCCGGCCGGCGGCGTCGGCGGAGCGGTCCTTCTGCCACATCTCGGTGTAGCCGCTCTCGTCGAGCACGATCTCGGCGAGTTCGGTGTGGGACAGCACGTCGCGCTGCACTTGCCAGCGCTCGAAGCTTTCGACGACGCCGCGCAGCGAGCTCCGCGCTTTCGGTTTGAGTTCATCGGTCTCGATCACCAGCCGCGCCGCCTCGAACAGCGGCGTCTTGCGCTTGCGGGCATGGTCGTGCAGCAGCTGCACGGTGGCGTCGCCGAGGCCGCGCTTCGGCACGTTGACGATGCGTTCGAAGGCGAGATCGTCGGCCGGCGAGTTGATGACGCGCAAGTAAGCGAGCGCATCGCGGATTTCGGCGCGCTCGTAGAAGCGCGGGCCGCCGATCACCCGATAGGGCAGGCCGAGGGTGACGAAGCGGTCTTCGAACTCGCGCATCTGAAACGATGCACGCACCAGAATGGCGATTTCGTTGAGCGCGTGGCCCTGGCGCTGCAGCTGCTCGATCTCCTCGCCGATGCCGCGGGCTTCCTCTTCCGAATCCCAGGCGCCAGTGACGGTGACCATCTCGCCGTCGACGTCCTCGGTGCGCAGCGTCTTGCCGAGCCGGCCTTCGTTATGAGCGATCAGATACGACGCCGCAGCCAGGATGTGGCCGGTCGAGCGATAGTTGCGCTCCAGGCGAATGACCTTGGCGCCGGGAAAGTCGTGGTCGAAGCGCAGGATGTTGTCGACCTCCGCGCCGCGCCAGCCATAGATCGACTGATCGTCGTCGCCGACGCAGCAGATGTTCTTGGGTGCGGAGGAGGTGGCCATCTGCACGGCCTGCTCCCTCTCCCCGCGTGCGGGGAGAGGTCGGATCGCGCAGCGATCCGGGTG
>NZ_QYYD01000005.1 GCF_003591005.1 Rhodopseudomonas palustris | reverse complement strand
CGATCGACGCCCTGCTCAAACCGCCGCCGACCATCAAAGATCAGCGACAGTTGAGCCTCAGTATTGATCAAATTTAAACCGGACAGCCGTGGCACAAGGCCGGGCATGACGGGTTGAGACGAAAGTGGCCTGTCTCATTGACTTCCCCTCGGTCAGGCTCTGACGAGCGGCGTGAATGTCGTCAGCTCGGCTGGGTGTTGATCATCCACGGGATGCCGAAGCGGTCGATCAGTGAGCCGAAACCGGGGGACCAGAACGTCGGCGCGAACGGCATCATCACCTTGCCGCCTTCGGAAAGTTGCTCGTGCCAGCGCTGCGCCTGCGCCTGATCGCTGGTGTGCAGGGTGACGTCGAAACCGTTCTTCGGCTTGGTGATGTTCGGCGCCCAGCCGGCGTCCATGTCGGCGCCCATCAGCGCCTGATCGCCGACCTCGAGCCAGCAATGCATCAGCCAGTCCTTGTATTTGGGATCGGTGATCGGCATGTCGGGCGGCGCGTCGCTGTACGGCATCGCAGCGGTGATCTTGCCGCCGAGCACCTTGGCGTAGAATTCGAACGCTTCCCGGCACTGACCCTGGAAACTGAGGCTGGTCACGATCTTCATACGGTTCTCCCTTGATCCGCCCGAACGGTGGCGCTGCAGACGCCTGCGCGAGTTCCTGCAAGACGGATCAGCCTGGCGTGACCCGACAGAGCCGTTCGGTTTTTTTATCGAGGCCGCCGGCGTCAGGCGGAGACCCGGATCACCACTTTGCCGAGCGCCTGCCGGCCCGCAAGCGTCTTGAACGCTTCGCGGAAGTCGGCGATGTCGAACACTTGGCCGACCGCCGGCTTAAGCCGGTTCTCGCTCAACAATCGGAACAGCTCGTCGCTGACGCGCCGATAGGCCTCCGGCTCGCGCCGCGGCACCTGGGCGAGGTCGACGCCGGTCAGCATGCCGCCCTTGAGCAGCGGCAGGTTGAACGGCAGCGCCGGGATGCTGCCGGCGGCGAAGCCGACCACGACGTGGCGGCCGTTCCAGGCGATCGAGCGGAAGGCTTCGATCGACACCGGGCCGCCGACCGGATCGATGATGACGTCACAGCCATGGCCGCCGGTGAGGTCTTTGAGCTCGTCGCGCCAGTCGGCGCGGGTGTAGTCGATCGCCGCGTCGGCACCGAGTTCACGCGCGAAGTCGCGCTTCGCCGCAGTCGAGGCCGCGGCGATCACGCGGGCGCCAAAAATCTTGCCGAGCTGGATCGCGGCGGTGCCGACGCCGCCGGCGGCGCCGAGCACGAGCAGCTGATCGCCGGCCGCGAGCTTGGCGCGCTCGGTCAGCGCGTAGTGCGCCGTCAGGTAGTTGGCGCGGAACGCCGCGCCGGCTTCGGCCGACACTCCGTCCGGCAGCGGCGTCACTGCATCGGCCGGAACGACGATGTAGTCGGCGAGGGCGCCGGAGCGCGTCATGCCGATCACCGGCATGCCTGGGCTGTAGCCGCTCACATCGCCCGCGACCTCGTCGATCTCGCCGGCGAATTCCGTGCCGGGGATGAACGGCAGCGGATCCTTGGTCTGGTAACGACCCTGCACCTTGAGGCCGTCGACGAAGCCGATGCCCACCGCGCGCACGCGCACCCGCACCGATCCTGGCGTGAGCGGCGGCACCGCAATGTCCTGCAACGCGACCTGGTCGATATCGGTGTAAGTGTCGACGACGACGGCTTTCATGCGATGGCGGTCCTCGATTGGCGCTCTGGGGGCGATGTTGACCGATGCGTAGGTCTGTGCCGAGTTGTCGGTCAAGCGAAAAGCGTTCGCTTGAGACACGCACGCCGTGCAGCCACAGGAAGGAACGACCCATGAGTTACGATCAGACCATCACGCTCCGCGGCCTATTCGAGATCGGGCTTGCGGCGCGCCGCGAGGTGCTCGGCGCCGACTATGTCGACAAGTCGCTGCAATCGACCAGTGATTTCATGAAGGCGTTTCAGCACATCACCACCGAATGGTGCTGGGGCTATGCGTGGAATCGGCCGGGGCTCGACCGCAAGACCCGCAGCATGCTCAATCTGGCGATGCTGACGGCGCTCAACCGCGCGCCGGAGATCAAGCTGCACACCCGCGGCGCGATCGCCAACGGCGTCAGCGTCGACGAAATCAAGGAAGTGCTGCTGCACGCCACGGTGTATTGCGGCATCCCGGCCGGGCTCGACGCGTTCAAGGCCGCTAACGAAGTGCTCAAGGAGCTCGGCGAGGTGAAGTAGGCGCGGCCGAAACACGCTGCCGTGATGGCGGGTGGCTTTGCCCGCTCTTGCGATGGAATGATGAGCGACATACAACAACCCCGTCCCATGATCGGGTCGCTGTCGCTCGCGCGCGACCGGCCCTCAGGCCGAGGAAATCATCATGTCCGCTCGCGAGATCGTGCTTTGCCATCCGGTTCGCACCGCCATCGGCGCTTATAACGGTACGCTGAAAGGCACGCCGGCGACCGATCTCGGCAGCGTCGTGATCCGCGAGACGCTGCAGCG
This sequence comes from Rhodopseudomonas palustris, assembly GCF_003591005.1. Taxonomy (GTDB): domain Bacteria; phylum Pseudomonadota; class Alphaproteobacteria; order Rhizobiales; family Xanthobacteraceae; genus Rhodopseudomonas; species Rhodopseudomonas palustris_K. Next base: position 245,891 of record NZ_QYYD01000005.1, on the reverse strand, counting down.
CGCCGGGCTCGACGCCGACGCGGTCGGCGCGGTGGTGATGGGCAACGTGGTCCAGGCCGGCAACCGGATGAACCCGGCGCGGCAGGCGGCGATCGGCGGCGAATTGCCGGTGTCGGTTCCGGCGCTGACGGTCAACCGGGTGTGCGGCTCCGGCGCGCAGGCGATCGTCACCGCGGCGCTGGAGATCGCCGCCGGCGACATCGACGTCGCGGTGGCGGGCGGCATGGAGAACATGGACCGCGCGCCGTATCTGCTCGAGGGCGGCCGCTGGGGCTATCGCATGGGCCCGGCCGAGGTGCTCGACAGCATGCTGACCGACGGCCTCAACGACGCGTTCTCCGGCGAGCATTCCGGCTGGCACACCGAGGATCTGGTGACCAGGCTGCAGATCACCCGGGCCGAACAGGACGCCTTCGCGGCACGCTCGCAGCAGCGCTTCGCGGAGCGGCAGAAGGCCGGCGTGTTCGCGGACGAGATCGTCGCAGTGCCGGTGAAGGGCCGCAAGGGCGTCGAAGCTTTCGTCTCCGACGAAGCGCCGCGACCGGATACGACGGTCGAAGTCCTCGCCAAGCTGAAGCCGGCGTTTCGTCCGGACGGCACCATCACGGCCGGCAATGCGCCGGGGCTGAACAGCGCGGCGTCGGCGATGATCGTCGCCGAACGGAGCTACGCCGATGCGGCCGGCATCGCGCCGCTGGCGCGGCTTGCCGGCTACGGCGTCGCGGCGGTGGAGCCCGGCATGTTCGGGCTCGGCCCGGTGCCGGCGGTGAAGAAGGCGTTGCAGCGCGCAGGCTGGCAGCTGTCGGACGTCGAGCGCATCGAGATCAACGAGGCCTTCGCGGCGGTGCCGCTCGCGAATATCAAGCAGCTCGGGCTGCCGGCCGACATCGTCAATGTCGAAGGCGGCGCCATCGCCCACGGCCATCCGATCGGCGCTACCGGCGCGATCCTGACCACGCGGCTATTGCATTCGATGAAGCGCGACGGCCTGCGCAAGGGAGTCGTCACGCTGTGCATCGGCGGCGGGCAGGGCATCGCGCTGGCGCTGGAGATGATCTGAGCCACACCCGACGGCTCAGAACGTCACCACGATCTTGCCGACCGCGCGGCGATCGGCGAGCAATCGGATGGCCTCGCCGCCTTGCGCGAGAGGAAACTGCGCGCTGACGCCGGCCGACAGCAGGCCCTGCTTGTACCAGGACTGCAGCTCCGCCTTGTTGGCCGCCAGCGCCTCCGGCTGGGTCAACGTAAACGTCCGCCAATTGACGCCGAGCACGTCGCAGTTCTTCAGCAGCGGCAGGTTCAGCGGCAGCGACGGGATGCCGGCGGTGAAGCCGAGCACGGCGTAGCGGCCGCCATCGGCGACGCAGCGGATCGCGGTGTCGGCGAGCCAGCCGCCGGCCGGATCGATCACCACGTCGGCGCCGGCGCCGACCGCTGCCTTGAAGCGCTGGCCGATTTCCTTGCGGTCCGCCGGCGCGCTCGCCGGATACAGCACGCCGCCCACCGCGCCGTGCTGGCGCGCGAAGGCAAGCTTGTCGTCCGACGACGCGGCGGCGATCACCCGCGCGCCCATGATGCGCGCGACCTGCACGGCGGCGATGCCGACGCCGCCGCCGGCGCCGAGCACCAGCACGGTTTCGCCGGGCTTGAGCTGAGCGCGGTTGCGTAGCGCGTACAGCGCCGTCTCGAAGGTGAACTGCATCACGGCGGCGTCGACGAACGACATGCCGTCGGGGATCGGCGCGCAGCGCGTCGCATCCACCGCCACCGCTTCAGCCATGCCGCCAGTGCCGATCCGCGCCGTGACGCGGTCACCAACGCGGAAGCCCGTCACATCATCGCCGAGCGCCGTCACCACGCCGGCGATCTCGGCGCCCGGCGCGAACGGCCGCGGCGCCTTCACCTGATAGAGATCCTGGATCATCAGCAGATCCGGATAGTTGACGCCGCAGGCCTTGATGGCGATGACGATCTGCCCGGGGGCGGCGACCGGGCCGGGGACGTCGACCAGCTTCAGCGTCTCAGGCCCGCCCGGCTCGCGGCTCAGCAATGCGCGCATCATGCGGCTCCTTCGGTTGTGCTGTCGCATGGGTGGCGGGCGCGCAGCTTTTGCGCAATGACCTGAGCGACCGATCCGGTTGGCGCCGGGCGCCAAGCTTACGCTGGCGAGCACGCGCCGTCGCCGCTATCCTGCTGGCATGCCGGACATCTCCTCACGCCGAACCGGGCCACGCGCCGCGGTCTCATCACGCTCTGCGATCGACTCGGGCTATGTCGGCCTGATCCTCAGCGGCGCGCGCGAAGCCGGGGTCGACGTCGATCGCCTGCTGGCGCGCGCCGGCATCCGGCCGGCGGAACTGGAGCAGCCGGGCGCGCGGCTGCCGCAGGATCAGTTCGCCCGGATGATCGCGCTGCTGACGCGGCTGACGCGAGACGAGCTCTGGCTGCTCGGCAGCCGGCCGATCAAGCCCGGCACGTTCCGGATGATGTGCCGCCTGCTGATCCATTGCGGCAGCCTGCGCCAGGCGATCCGGATCGGTTGTCAGTTCTATCATCTGGTGGTCGACGATTTCGTCGTGCGGCTCGCCGAAGGCGAGCACGACGCCTCGGTCTACGTCACCGACACGATCGAGCAGCCGAGGCGGCGCCGGATGGTCAACGGCGCCATCCTGATGTTCACCTACGGGCTGATGTGCTGGCTGGTCGGTCGGCGCCTGCCGCTGATCACCGTGCACTACGTATTTCCGGAGGAAGCGTTCAGCTCAGAGCTCGAGCCAGTGTATCGCGCCCCGATGCTGTTCGATCAGCCGCGCACCGAGATCCGGTTCGATGCCGAACTGCTCGACCTGCCGATCATGCCGGACGAGCAGCGGCTACGCCGCTTCCTGGCGTCGATGCCGAGCGCGCTCTTGGTGCGCTATCGCGACGACGCCAGCGTCGCCGAACGTGTCCGCGGCATCCTGCGCCGCAACCTGAAGCGCACGCTGTCGCTCGAAGACGTCGCCGGCATGCTGGCGATGTCGCCGCAGACCTTGCGGCGGCGGCTGCTCGACGACGAGCAATGCGGATTTCAGGAGATCAAGGATCAGGTGCGGCGCGACGTCGCGACGCACATGCTCAAGAAGTCGCGGCTGCCGCTGGAAGAGGTGGCGCTGTCGCTCGGCTTTTCCGAACTCAGCACGTTTCACCGCGCGTTCCGGCGCTGGACCGGCATGGCGCCCGGCGAATTCCGCGAGCGCCACGCGACGCCTCCGGCGCGGTCGGATTCCGCCAACTGAAATGGCGCGCACGGTCATTTGGCGAAGCGCTCGGACGACCGATACTCCCTGCAAGCGGCCATTCTCACGGCCAGCAACGGGGAAGAGATGCCAACACTGCGCCAGTGGGCCGAGCGCCATCCTGACAAGACCGCGGCGCTGATCGCGTTCAGCGACGAGGCGATCAGCTATCGCGAGCTCGACCGCCGTGCCAATGCGGTGACGCAGCTGCTGATGTGGATGGGGTTGTCGGCCGGCGACGGCATCGCGATTCTCCTCGACAACGACCTGCGCTACTTCGAGCTGCTGTGGGGCGCGCGGCGTCACGGCGTGTACTACACGCCGGTGAGCACGCATCTGAAGCCGGAGGAGGCGGCCTATATCGTGCGCGACAGCGGCGCCAAGGTGTTTTTTGCCGGCGCGCGCTTCGCCGAAGCCGTCAAAGCGCTCGAGGCCGACAATCCGCACGGCTGCACGATCTTCACGGTCGGCGAGGGCGGCAGCGGGCTCAACTACGTGGCGGAACTCGCGAAATTCGATCGCATGATCGAGATCCCGGATGGCCCTGTCGGCAAGGATTTCTTCTATTCGTCCGGCACCACCGGCCGGCCGAAAGGCATCAAGCAGCCGCTGTTCTCCAATCTGCGCCAGGCGCAGGCGTCCGGCGACTGGGTGCGCGAAAACTTCGGTTTCGACGACGCCACCGTCTATCTGTCGCCGGCGCCGCTGTATCACGGCGCGCCGCTGCGCTTCACGATGCGGACGCTGGAGAGCGGCGGCACCGCGGTGGTGATGACGAAATTCGCCGCCGAGCCGGCGCTGGCGGCGATCGAGCGCTATCGCATCACCCACAGCCAGTGGGTGCCGACGATGTTCTTCCGACTGCTCGGACTGCCCGACGAGGTGCGCAGCCGCTACGATCTGTCGTCGCACGTCTGCGCGATTCATGCCGCGGCGCCGTGCCCGCCCGAACTCAAGGAGCAGATGATCGCCTGGTGGGGTCCGATCGTCTGGGAATACTACGCCGGCTCCGAGCGCAACGGCGCGACCTGCATCTCGACCGCCGACTGGCTGACGCATCGCGGCTCGGTCGGACGCGCCTGCGTCGGCACCATCCATATCCTCGACGAGGACCACAACGAGCTCGCTCCCGGCGAGGTCGGCGACGTGTATTTCGACGGGCCGACTTTCGTGTATCACAACGATCCGGACAAGACCGAACGCTCGCGTAATGCGCTCGGCTGGTCGACGATCGGCGACGTCGGCTATGTCGATGAGGACGGCTTCCTGTATCTCACCGATCGCCGCTCGCACATGATCATCTCAGGCGGCGTCAACATCTATCCGGCAGAGATCGAGAACTGTCTGGCGCTGCATCCGTTGGTCGCCGACGTCGCGGTGTTCGGGCTGCCGAACCTTGAATATGGCGAGGAGGTCAAGGCCGTGGTCCAGCTCAAGGATCCGTCGCTGGCGACGCCCGCGCTGGCGCAGCAACTGATGGCATTCTGCCGCGACCAGCTCTCGCACGTGAAATGTCCGCGCTCGATCGATTTCGAGCCGGAACTGCCGCGGCAGGAGAACGGCAAGCTGTTCAAGCACGTGCTGAAGCAGCGCTATCTCCAGCCGGCCTGATCCGCCGCAACATTCACCACATAGGATATCGACATGAACAAGCTGATAGCAGCGGCGTGTGCCGCCGCCTGCCTCGCCGCGTCCGCGCCGGCGAGCGCCAAGAACTACGGCCCGGGCGTCACCGACACCGAGGTGAAGATCGGCCAGACCATGCCGTACAGCGGCCCGGCGTCGAGCTTCGCGGCGATCGGCAAGGCGATGACGGCCTATTTCGAGAAGCTCAACGCCGCCGGCGGCATCAACGGCCGCAAGATCAATCTGATCTCGCTCGACGACGGCTACAGCCCGTCCAAGGCGGTGGAGCAGACGCGGCGCCTGGTCGAGAGCGACGAAGTGCTGGCGATCGTCGGCACCTTCGGCTCGCCGACCAATTTTGCGATCCAGAAATATCTCAACACCAAGAAGGTGCCCGGGCTGTTCCTCGGCACCGGCGCCAACCGCGTCTCCGAGCCGCAGACCTATCCGTGGTCGATGGGCTGGCAGCCGAACAACCACGCCAAGGGCGTGATCTACGCCAAATATCTGCTCAAGGAGCGGCCGAACGCGAAGGTCGCGGTGATGTATCAGAACGACGATTTCGGCCGCGATTACGCCAAGGGGTTTCGCGACGGGCTCGGCGACAAGGCCGCCAGCATGATCGTCAAGGAGCTCAGCTACGAGATCACCGAACCGACCGCCGACTCGCAGATCCTGCTGCTGAAGGCGACCGGGGCCGACGTGTTCCTCAACATTTCGACGCCAAAATTCTCCGCGCAGGCGATCAAGAAGATGGCCGAGACCAAGTGGGAGGCGCTGCATCTCTTGAGCGATGCCGCCGGTTCGATCTCCTCGACGCTGGTGCCGGCCGGGCTGGAGAACTCCAAGGGCGTCATCACGGTCGCGTTCCGCAAGGATCCGAACGATCCGGCCTGGGCCGAGGATCAGGGCATGAAGGACTATCTGGCGTTCATGAAGCAGTACATGCCGAATGCCGACCCGTCCGAGACCTACTACGTGTTCGGCTATGCCACCGCGCAGACCTTCGAGCACGTGCTGAAAGCCTGCGGCGACGACCTGACCCGCGAAAACTTGATGAAGCAGGCCGCCAGCATCAAGGACCTCGAACTGCCGATCCTGCTGCCCGGCATCAAGCTCAACACCAGCCCGACGCATTTCACCCCGATGAGCCAGGAGCAATTGATGCAGTTCGACGGCACAAGGTGGAAACCGATCGGCACGGTGATCGACGCGGAGAAATAGCCGCGACGCTTGCCCCGAAACGAGTACGCCCGGCGAGAGCCGGGCGTTTTGTCGTTAGCGATGGACGGCGAAGCGAACTCACTGAGGGGCCAACGATGGGTTCGACCACATCTCCCCGTCATGGCCGGGCTTGTCCCGGCCATCCACGCCTTTTAATCGCGGTGAGGCTGCAAGGCGTGGATGCCCGGCACAAGGCCGGGCATGACGGGGAGAGGGCCTTCGTAACCTCGAAGTATGATCGCCTCGAAGACCTGTGAGCCGTCGGCTTACGCCGTCATACTTGCCCTCAGGACTTCGCGGGCGATGGTCATTTTCATGACTTCGGTGGTGCCCTCGGCAACCTGGGCGATGCGGCTTTGGAAGTAGAGCTGGCCGAACCGGCTCTCCTGCAGCACGCCGAGGCCGCCGTGGATCTGGATGGCGCGGTCGATGACGCGGCAGGCGGCCAGCGGGGCGAAGCATTTCACCATTGCGGCTTCCTTGCGGGCGTCGAGGCCCTGATCCAGCATCCAGGCGGTCTTGTAGACCATCAGCCGTGACTGCTCGAGATCCATCTCGGATTCGGCGAGCATCCACTGAATTGCTTGCCGCTCGGACAGCGGCTTGCCGAACGTCTCGCGCTCACGGGCGCGCTTGGCCGCCTGGGTCTGGGCCCAGCGCGCGGTGCCGGTCAGCCGCGCGCCGATCACGGTGCGGTTGCGGTTGAGCTGGTCCATCATGTAGCGGAAGCCCATGCCCTCGGCGCCGAGCAGGTTCTTGGCCGGCACGACGCAATCCTTGTACTGATAGTCGCAGCTGCGGCCGAGATACGTCCCCGGCGCCATCGTGGTGTATTCCTTGAGCACCGAGACGCCAGGGTTCGGGTAGTCGACCAGGAACAGGCTGATGCCCTCATAGCCCTTGCCGGGATCGGTGACGGCGTAGCACAACAGATATTTCGGCGTGATGCCCGGATGGTTCGGCGGCGGCGCCCAGCGCTTGATGCCGTTGATGATGTAGTTGTCGCCGTCGCGCACGGCGGTGGTCTCGATGCCGGCGGCATCGGAGCCGGCGCCGGGCTCGGAAATATTGATGTGATAGAACTTGTCGTCCTTGAGGATCGGATAGAGATAGGCCTCCTTCTGCCATTCCGGCGCCACATAGAGCGCGGGATGTGGATCGAGAAAGCCCGACCAGGTCGCCAGCAGGCCGTGCATCACCGGCGATTTGACGATCTCCTCGTACACCAGGCACTTGGCGATGGTGCCGAGGCCCTGTCCGCCGGCGTCCTTCGGCACGGCCAGCCCGCGAAAACCGTATTCACGGAACTTGGCGACCACGCCCATGAACACATCGTGCGGCACGGCATAATCATCGATGCCCCAGCGGTCTTCCAGCGGCCGGCAGACCTCCTCAACGAAGGCGGCGGCGCGTGCCTTGATCTCTTGTTGTTGTTTCGACAGTTCAAAATCCACGTGTGATCTCCAGCCTGCTTTGCTCGCAAACCGTAGTCAGCAGGCGCCGCACGCGACATGGCGCGGCGCCTCAATCTGGTTGGCTGATTGGACCAGCGGCTGAGGGCCCGTGCGCGGAAACGGCGCAAATTTTGTGCGCGAGATGTTCGGTTTGCGGCCCCTCGTCTGATCGCGTTGGTGTCCGGCAGCCTGCTCGGCGCCGGCCACGGCGCAACAACGCCGACGCGGCTGGCGTAGCGCAGCGGCGGGCGAGAGCAGGACCGAAAGGCCCTGCGGGCCGCCGCGTCTGACTTCCTTGGATCCAGTCGGATTGCTGTTCTTTTGAGCAAACCGGAGGCACCGAACTGATGATTTTCGTGCGCCATCCGAATTGACACGGCGACCGCCCAACGTCAAAATCAGAAACACCGTGCCGATAATAGAAACAAGGCTGTCATGCTTCTGAATGCCCCCCGCGCCGCCACGACCATGCAAGACAACGGACTCGACGCGCTGATCGCGACAACGCCCGAGAATGTGCTCTACCTCGGCGGCTACTGGGCGATGTCGCAGTGGGTGCGGCGGGGGCCGCAGGCCTATGTGCTTTACGGCCGCACCAAGCCCGAGCCCTGTATCATCACCAGCACGTCGCTGCTCGACCTCGTATCCGACCAGAACCCGGGCGGCGAGGTGCGACGGTTCTCGTATTTCCGCACCGATGTCGATCCGTCGGCGACGCTCAGCGCGGAGGATCAGCGCCAGGTCGCGCTGTTCTCGCAGCCCGAATACAAGGGCCCGGTCGAGGCTCTGGCTGCGGCGATCACCGAGTCGTTCGGCGCCTCGGCGCGGATCGGCATCGACGAACTCGGCATCACGCCGCAGGCCATGGAGGAACTGATCGCGCGCTTGCCACAGGCGACATTTGTGCGCGCGTTCAAGCTGTTCGAGACCATCCGGGCGATCAAGATGCCGGAAGAAATCGCCCGGTTGCGCCAGGCATGTTCGATCACCGAGCAGTCGATCGATCGCGCTTTGGGGGCGGCGGCTGAAGGCATGACCGAACTGGAGATGGCGAGGGTGTTCCACAGCACCACGACCAGCCTCGACGGTGTGCCGGTGACCGGCTGTATCGGCTTCGGCGATCGCAGCGCGATGAGCAACGTACAGCCATCGTCGCGGCCGCTGCGCCGCGGCGACGTGATCCGGTTCGACGTCGGTTGCCGCTACAAGCATTATCGGTCGGATATTTCGCGGATTGCGTCGTTCGGCGAACCCACCGCCAAGGTTCGCGACTATCACAACGCGCTGTGGCTCGGCGTGCAGCGCGCGCACGAAATTGCCAGGCCGGGACTGCGCGTCGCCACGCTGTTCAACGAAGTGGTCGACACCGTGCGCCGCAACGGCATTCCGCATTACGAGCGCAGCCATGTCGGACACGGCATCGGCATCGACGGCTACGATCCGCCGAACATCGCGGCCGATTCCGGCGACGTGCTGCAGGAGAACATGGTGGTGTGCGTCGAGACGCCGTACTACGAGCTCGGCTTCGCCGGCCTGCAGGTCGAGGACATGATCCTGGTCACCAGCGACGGCAGCGAATCCCTGATGGCACGCGACGGGCGGCTGCGCGTCCTGCCGACCTGACCCTCGACATTCCCCGAACTGCACCTCGAAGGAGAGCGATGTGAAATTTTCCGTATGCCTGGCGACCGGCTACGAGGGTCTGGCCTATCCGATCCCGTTCTGCGCCCCGCAGGACCTGGTGAAGACCGCGGTGCTGTGCGAACAGCTCGGCTATGACGGCGTCTGGGGCAACGACCACATGACGACGCAGCACTACGTGCGCGAGATGTATCCCGACACGCCGCCGAACTTCTTCGAGCCGCTGGTGGTGATGGCAATGATCGCGCAGGCCACGACCAAACTGCGGGTCGGCACTGCGCTTCTGGTCATGCCGATGCGCGAGCCGGTGTATCTGGCCAAGCAGGTCTGCACCATCGACCAGATGTCCGGCGGCCGCTTCACCATGGCGGTCGGGCTCGGCGCCTATCGCGAAGAGTTCGAGGCGTGGGCGGGCAGCAAGGCCAAGACCTTCCACCGCGGCGAGATGATGGAGGAGGGGCTGAAGTCGTTCCTGGCGCTGATCTCCGAGAAGTCGGCCAGCTTCGACGGCAAGTACTACTCGTTCCACGGTGTCGAGCTGGCGCCGAAACCGGTACAGACGCCATTTCCGCTGTTCATCGGCGGCCATAACATGCAGTCGATCGAGCGGGCCGCGGCGGTCGGGCGCGGCTGGCTGCCGGGCTGGCGGCCGTTCAACGAGATCGAGGAGCGGATCGGCCAGCTGCGGCAGCGCGCCGCGGCGCTCGGCCGCGATCCAGCCGAGATCGAGATCGCGCCGCAATTCTCGCTGCTGATCGGCAAGACCGACGAAGAAGCGGAGAAGACCTATATGGCGAGCGGCCTGGTCGCGCACCGTGTGTCGCTGGCCTATACGGGCCGCGACCCGGTGCATCAGGTCACGGCGAACCTCGTCGGCTCGCCGGCCTCCATCATCGAGAAGATCCATAAGCTGAAGGCGATCGGCGTCGATCACTGCGCCGCAATGGTGGTTGCCGTCAATTCGCTCGGTGAATACGACGACCAGGTGCGCTGGTTTGCTGAAGAGATCATGCCGCACGTGCAGTAGGCACGTGCGCGCCGCGCCGCGAACTCAGCGGCGCGGCTCCGCGATACGCGCCGCATTCCGCGCGGATGTGCGTTGCCGGTCGAGCACGCGGGCGGATCCGGCGGGATCGCCCGCGATATTGGCACCGAGTTTTCGCGAAGCCGACAACGCGGCGTCCACCACCAGCTTGATCACGCGGCTGCGCTCCTTGTCGGTCAGGCCGGCGCTAGGCACGCCGCCGCTGAGCGCCCCAATCGCCTGGTTCTCCGCATTGCGGACCACCGCGCCGGCCGAATACACGCCGACACGGTTTTCTTCCTCATTGACCGCGTAGCCGAGCCGGCGGACCTCCTGCAATTCGACGAGGAGCTTCGGAATCTGGATCTTGGTCTGCGGCGTCAGCTTCGGCAGCGGCGCCTCGCTGAGGAGCTGCTTGACTTCGGCATCCGTGTATTCGGCGAGGATCGCTTTGCCGAGCGCCGTGGAATGCAGATAAGTCTGAGCGCCGGGACGATGGTTGAGCGCGATCGGTCCGCTGCTCGGGACCGTGGCGAGATAGACCACCGCATGATCGCGCAGCACGCCGAGGAAGCCGTTGATGTGCTGATCCGCCAGTTTGTGCAGCTCAGGCATCGCCGCGGAATGGATGGTGCTCTGACCGAGAAACGCATTGCCGGTGCGGAATGCGCGATAGCCGATGGTGTAGCGCGCGTTCTCGCCGGACTGCTCCAGATAGTTGGCGCGGCTGAGCGTCTTCAGAAGGCGCAGCGCGATGCTCGGCGCGATGTCGAGTTGACGCGCCACTTCGCGCACGCCGAGCGGAGGCGAGTCCGCCAGCAGATCGAGGATCGCGATCGCGCGCGCCACCGACTGATTCTCCGCCGCGGAGCCGGTCTCTTGGGTCATTTCAACTTTCTTCCTTCGCTCTACCGCTATTGCAGTGGCGTCCCCGTTTTGTGCATGGGGGAACGTGACTGCCCATGATCAGCGCAGCCTGCCGTTTCCGCAAGCGCGAGATGCCTAGTCTATCATCCGGACGCTCGTGTAGTGCGACCGCAACTCCTGATCATGCGACGCCCGTGCCGACTTTCGGCGTTGACTAATCGACGACCCGGAGAATAAGCTCAATACGTGGAACGGCGTACCGATATTGAGCACAACGTGAAGGCCTTGGAAACCCGCAAATGGCGATCGCCGCATTACGCAAAACAGTCGATCGGGCCATGCCGCAGGGGCGGCCGTCGATGATCTCCGTGCGCGGTGCCGGCAAGATCTATCGCACGCGCTCGGACGAGACCGTCCACGCGCTGAAAGACGTCGACCTGGAAATCGCGCAGGGTGAGTTCGTCTCCGTGGTCGGGCCGAGCGGTTGCGGCAAGACCACGTTGCTGCGGATCCTCGCCGGGCTCGAAGGCGCCACATCCGGCGAAATCGTCGTCGGCGGCCACAAGGTTCGCGGCCCGAATGACGACGTCTCCGTTGTGTTCCAGCAGGCCACGCTGCTGCCGTGGTACACGGTGCTGCAGAACGTGCTGCTGCCGGCGCACCTGAAGGGCGATCGGTCGCCGGCGAGCGAACAGCGGGCGCGTGGGCTGCTCGATCTGGTCGGGCTGAAGGATTTCGAGCGTAAATATCCGTTCGAGCTTTCCGGCGGCATGCAGCAGCGCGTCGCGATCTGCCGCGCGCTTGTGCGAAATCCGAAGATCCTGCTGATGGACGAGCCGTTCGGCGCGCTCGACGCGATGACGCGCGAGACCATGAATGTCGAGCTGATGCGGTGGTGTTCGCAGGAAGGCAAGACCGTCATGTTCATCACGCACAGCATTCCCGAAGCCGTGCTGCTCGGCGACCGCGTCGTGGTGATGTCGCCGCGGCCGGGGCGGATCTCGGAAATCCTCGACGTCGAGATTCCGCGGCCGCGCGATCTGCGCACGCTGGGCACGCCGGCTTTCGCCGAACTCAGCGACCGCGTCCGGCAGCATTTCGGCGCCGTGGCGGCGCCCGGCCAGGACATGTGAGGCAGACGATGCGCGGCCGGACCCTTCAGAAACTGCAATCCCTGACTCTGCTGATTGCCGTCTTCGCCCTCTGGGAAGGCGTCGTGCGGATCTTCGCGATTTCGCCGTTCGTGATTCCGGCGCCGAGCGCGGTGGTCGTGCGGCTGGTCGATATGGTGACGACCGGAGAGATCTGGCCGCATTTCGTCGCGACGCTGACGTCGGTGCTGACCGGGCTCGCGGCGGGCGCCATCGCCGGCCTCGTCGTCGGCAGCGCGATCTCGCTGATGCCGGCCGTCGAGCGGCTGGTGTATCCCTATGTGGTGGCGATGCAGACGGTGCCGAAGATCGCGATCGCGCCGCTGTTCGTGATGTGGTTCGGCTACGGCCTGACCTCGAAGATCGTGATCACCGCGCTGCTGTGCTTCTTTCCGATCCTCGTCAGCGTGGTGTCCGGCTTTCATGCGGTCGACAAAAGCCAGCTCGAGATGATGCGGGCGTTCGGGTCGACGCCGATGCAGACGCTGTTCCGGTTGCGCATTCCATCGGCCCTGGTGCTGATCTTCGCCGGCTTCGAGATCGCCTCGGTGCTCGCGGTGATCGGCGCGGTGGTCGGCGAATTCGTCGGCGCCCAGGTCGGGCTCGGCTATCTGATCACGTCGCTCAATTTCAACCTCGACGTCGCCGGCATGTTCGCCGTGCTGCTGTGCCTCGCGGTGATCGGTCTGTCGCTACACGGCGCGGTGAAGTTCGCGCGCAAGCGGATGATCTTCTGGCTGCGGTCGGATCCCGCACCGATCCTCGGCTAGGCGGACCGACCTGATGAAGCTACCGGCATTCGACTACGCGCGCCCGGCCTCGCTCTCCGAAGCGATCGCGCTGCTGCAAGGCGACGACGCCAAGCTGCTCGCCGGCGGCCAGAGCCTGCTGCCGATGATGGCGTTCCGGCTCGCGGCGCCGCGGCTCTTGGTCGATATCGGCCGCGTGCCGGGGCTCGACCAGATCACGGTCGAAGATGGCATCGTGACGCTCGGCGCCGGCGTGCGCTGGCAGCAGATCGAGACATCGGCGCTGCTCGCGGCGGCGCATCCGCTGCTGGTCGAGGCGATCAGTCACGTCGCGCATCTGCAGATCCGCAGCCGCGGCACGATCGGCGGCAGTCTCGCGCATGCCGATCCGGCCGCGGAGTTGCCGGCTGTGGCGCTGGCCTGCGATGCACGCATCGTCGCGGTCGGGCCCGCCGGCGAGCGGGAGATCGCGATCGGGGATTTTCTCACCGGTCCGCTGGAGACGGCGCTGTGCGCCGCGGAGATCGTCACCGCAATCAAGATGCCGACGTTGGCGGGGCGGCGCTATGGCTTCGCTGAATTCGCGCGGCGTCCCGGCGATTTTGCGCTGGCCGGCGTGTGCCTGCACTACGCCGTGGATGAAGCCGGGCAGATCACCGGCAGCCGCGTCGTGGCCTTCGCAGCCGTGGAGATGCCGCAGCGTCTGGTCGCCGTCGAGGGCCGGCTCGACGGGCGCCGAGCCGACGACCTGAACTCGTCGGAACTGCGGACCGCGCTCGCAGGCGAAGTCGACTGCGTCGACGATTTGAATGCGGATCGTGCCTATCGGACCGCGCTGCTCGGCGTGATGCTGGAGGACGCACTGGCCCAGGCGCGCGACCGAAAGGGCGCGGCATGAAGATCGTCCTGACCATCAACGGCGAACGCCGCGAGGCCGAGGTCGAGCCGCGCCTGACGCTGGCGGATCTGCTGCGCGATCAGTTGCGGCTGACCGGGACGCATCTCGGCTGCGAACATGGTGTCTGCGGTGCCTGTACGGTGATCGTCGATGGCGCGCCGGTGCGCGGCTGTCTCACTCTCGCGGTGCAAAGCGACGGCTGCACGATTACCACGGTCGAGGGGCTCGGCACGCCCAACGCGTTGTCGCCGTTGCAGGCTGCGTTCAAACGCTGCCACGCACTGCAATGCGGCTTCTGCACACCCGGAATCTTGATGACGCTGCACGCGCTGTTCGGCAGCGAGCCCGATGCGACAGAGGAGCGCATCAAGGAGGCGCTCGGCGGCCACGCCTGCCGCTGCACCGGCTATCTGCCGATCGTCGAGGCGGCCTGCGCCGCGCAACCGGCTTACCAGGACGGCGCCGATGTCGCGCGCTAACACCATGGTCGGGCGCGCGGTCGAGCGCCTCGAAGACGCGCGCTTTCTCACCGGGCGCGGCCAATATGTCGGCGATCTCGCCACGCCAGACACGCTGCATGCCGTGATCGTGCGCAGCAACGTCGCCCACGGCCGCATCGTTCGGATCGACGGCGACGCGGCTGCGGCGCAGCCGGGCGTCGCCGCAATTCTCACCGCGCGCGACATCGCCACCGTGCCGATGATCCCGCTGCGGCAGCAGGTGCTGCCGGAAGGCGAGCCGTATCTGCAGCCGGTGATCGCCCACGACGTGGTGCGCTACGTCGGCGAGCCGGTCGCCGTGGTTGTCGCGACCAGCGCGGCGCTGGCCGAAGACGCCGCCGCACTGGTCGAGGTCGAGATCGAGCCGCTGCCGGCGGTCGCCAGCGTCGAGGCCGCCCGCACCGACAAGACGCTGTTATTCACCGCATCGGGCAGCAACCGCGCGATCCTGATGCGCGCCGAGAAGGGCGACGTCGATGCCGCGTTCGCTGGCGCCGACTACGTCCGCAAGGCGAGCTTCAGCACCCAGCGCCACACCGCGATGACCATGGAGACGCGCGGCCTGTTCGCGCAGTGGGACGCGGCCGCCGAGCATCTGACGCTGTCCGGCGCCGCCAAGGTGCCGTTCTTCAATCGGCGCACGCTGGCCGGCATGCTGGGGCTGACCGAGGCGCAGGTCGACCTGATCGAGGTCGATGTCGGCGGCGGTTTTGGCGCGCGCGGCGAGTTCTATCCCGAGGACTTTCTGATTCCGTTCGCCGCGAAGCGGCTGAACCGTCCGGTGAAGTGGACCGAGGACCGCCGCGAACACTTCATGGCGATGAACCATGCGCGCGAGATGGCGGCGACGCTGGAGATCGCCTGCCGCCGCGACGGCAAGGTGATCGGGCTGCGCGGCACCGTCGACGTCGATATCGGCGCTTATGTGCGCACCAACGGCTTCACCGCGCCGCGCAACGTCGCGCAGTTTCTCAGCGGGCCGTACAGCATCGCCAATGTCGGCGTCGATGCGGACGTGTTCGTCACCAACAAAACGCCGGCCGGCACCTATCGCGGCCCGGGGCGGTTCGAGGCGGCGTTCTTCTTTGAGCGACTGCTGGAGATGGCGGCGACCGACCTCGGCATCGCGCCGGACGAGATCCGTCGCCGCAACCTGATCGCCGAACACGAGATGCCGTACAAGATGCCGCGGACGCGGCACGTCGATCCGAGCAGCGAGACGGCCTGCGATAGCGGCGCCTATGCGGTCGTGTTCGATCGCTGCCTGCGGGAGTTCGGCTGGCATAGGCGGGTCGTCGACCAAGGCCGGCTGATCGACGGCAAGTATCACGGCTTCGGCCTCGGCTGCTTCATCGAGGGCGGCGCCGCCGGCCCGCGTGAGAGCGCGCGGATGACGCTGCGGCCGGATGGCGGCGTCGATCTCGACGTCGGCTCGTCGGCGATCGGGCAGGGGCTCGAGACCGTGATGGCGCAGATCGCGTCCGATGCGATCGAACTGCCGATCGACAAAATCCGGGTGCGTCACGGCTCGACCACGCTGGTCAAGGAAGGCTTTGGCTCGTTTCATTCGCGCTCCACCGTGATGGGCGGCAACGCCGTCGGGCTGACTGCGGACGCGCTGAAGCGCGAGGTCGCCCGCGTCGCCGCAGCGACGCTCGGTTGCACACCGGAGCAGGTGGTGATCGCCGACGGCGCGGCAACGTTCGGCGATCGCAGGCTGAGCTTTGCAGAGCTGGCGCAACAGGGCGTCAGCGCCGAGGCGAGCTTCAGCAATACCAAGCACACCTACAGCTACGGGGCCCACGCCGTGCACCTCACCGTCGATCCGCGCACCGGGCGGGTCGACATTCTCGACTATCTGACGGTCGAAGATGTCGGCAAGATCATCAATCCCGCGACGCTGCACGGGCAGGTGATCGGGTCGGTGGTGCAGGGGCTCGGCAGCGTGTTTCTCGAGCAGATCCACTACGACGAGGACGGCCAGCTGCTCACCGGATCGCTCGCCGATTATCTGCTGCCGAGCGTCGCGAACTTTCCGAACATCCGCTCGGTGTCGCTTGAGCTGCGGCCGTCGCCCAACAATCCGCTCGGCGCCAAGGGCGCGGGCGAGGGCGGCCTCATCGCAGTCGGCGGCGCGGTCGGCAACGCCATCGCCGGCGCGCTGCGATCGTTCGGCGTCGAGCCGTGCCATCTGCCGTTCACGCCACCCCGGCTGTGGCACCTGATGCATTCTTCCAGTGAAGCCCATCGTGAGGAGGTGAGATGAAACGGACGTCCAGACTTCGCCGCGTCGCCCTGCCGCTTGTCGGCCTGCTGCTGACGGCCGGCGCCGCCCAAGCCGACACCGCGATCAAAGCGCTGATCCCGGCGAAGCTGATCAACGAAGCCTTCTCGCCATTCAGCGTCGCGAAGTACATGGGCTACTTCTCGCAGGAGGGGCTCGACGTCAATCTGATCGCGGTCGGCGGCTCCAACGAAGTCGCGCTGGCGATCAACTCCGGCGCCGGCGACGTCGGCGCGGCGTCGCCCGGCCAGGCGCTGGTCGGCCTGCAGTCGGAGCAGGGCCTCAACCTGAAGTACTTCTACGAGTGCAACTACCGCAGCATCTGGACCGTGACGGTCGCGCCCGACAGCCCGATCCAGACCATGAAGGACCTCAAGGGCAAGCGGATCGGCATCGCCGCGATGGGCAGCGCCGGCATCAATTTCGGCAAGGCGATGGCGGCCGAGGCCGGGCTCAACCCGAACAGCGACGTCTCGTTCGTCGCGGTCGGCAGCGGCGCGCAGGCGATGACGGCGCTGAACCAGAAGGTCGTCGACGCGCTGGTGTTCTCGTCGCAGGAGACCTCCAAGTTCGAAGCCAACGGTTTCAAGATCCGTTATCTCGACACGGGCGAAGGCTTCGCCAGTCTTCCCGATGTTGGTCTGATGGCCCGCCGCGAGGCGTTCGAGACCAATCGGCCCATGCTGATCGGCTTCGCCCGCGCGGTCGCCAAGGGCTATCTGTTCTCGCTGGCCAATCCCGAGGCCGCGGTGAAGATCAGCTGGAAGCTGTTCCCGGAATCCGAGCCGAAGAACATGGATCCGAAGGAGGCGCTCGAAGGCGGCGTGATGGTCAACAAGCGCCGCATGGAGATCTGGGATTCGCCGAAGACCAAAGGCGTGCTCGGCACCTTCATCGAAGCCGACTGGCGGCGGCTGCTCGACTACATGAAGACCAGCGGCGTGCTGAAGACCGACATTCCGCTGGACCGCGTCTACACCAACGACCTGATCCCCGAGATCAACAAGTTCGACAAGGACGAGGTTCGCAAGCAGGCGATGGCGTTCGACATCGGCAAGATGAAGTGACCGGATGACGTCGATGCCGACAGGCGGAAATCTGCCCAGGCTGTCCGTGCGTCTGCACGGCGGCTTGACGGCGCGGGAATGCGTCGAACTCGCCGAGGTGGCCGAAGCGGCGGGGTTCGCGTCGCTGTGGTTCGCCGAGAACGCATTCGCGCGCGGCATTCTGCCGTCGGCCGCCGCCTGCGCGATGGCGACCCGGCGGATCGGCATCGGCGCCGGCGTGTTCAATCCGTTCAGCCGTCACCCGACGCTGATGGCGATGGAAGTCGCGGCGCTCGATGAACTGAGTGGCGGGCGCACCATGCTGGGAATCGGCGCCGGCATCGCCTCGGCGGTGCGTAAAATCGGCCTCGATCCCGACAAGCCGGCGCCGGCGCTGCGCGACACCATCATCATCCTGCGCAAGCTGTTCGCCGGCGACACCGTCGATCACGCCGGCGCGCGTTTCTCCGCGCAAGGCGTCAAGCTCGAGCATCCGACGCGCGCGGACCTGCCGATTCTGGTCGCAGGTCGCGGCGAAATCACCTCGAAGATGAGCGGCGAACTCGCCGACGGCGTGATCATCTCCAACATGTGCTCGCTGCCGTTCGCCTCGCGCACCGCGGAGCGCGTCAATGCTGCCCGCAGCGCAACCGGGCGATCAGGTTCGGCGCACGCTGTGCAGTACATGCCATGCTCGGTCGACGCCAACGAGCAGCGTGCGCTGAGCGCTGCAAAGGTCGCCGTGGCCGACATGCTGACGTCGTTCTGGCGGATGGGCGAGCGCGTGGCCTCTGCGCGCGATGCGATCCTGTCGGAAGGCACGGTGACGGCCGAGGAGTACGAGAGCGCGGTGCAGATGCTGCAGGCCGGCGGCTCGCCGGAGCTGCTCGACGCGCGGATCGCCCGGGCCTTCGTGTTGTGCGGCACGCCCGAGGCCTGCCTTGCCCGCGCTTCGGACTACGCCGCTGGCGGCGTCACCGAACTGGCGCTGACCTTCTCCGGGCCGACCCAGACCGCGCAGATGCGGTTGCTCGGTGACGCACTGCGCCGCGCGGAGAACTGAGATGACCGACGTGCCCGACGCCTCCGGCTTGCTTGCCACCGTTGCCGAGGCGCTGACGCACGTCCCCACGCCTGCACTGGTGGTCGATAGCCACGCGTTGCAGGACAACATCGATGCGATGGCGGTGCAGGCACGGCAAGCCGGCGTGCAGCTGCGACCGCACGCCAAGACGCACAAGACCGTCGAGATCGCGCAACGCCAGCTCGCCGCCGGGGCACGCGGCATCGCCTGCGCGACGCCGCTGGAAATTCTGGCGATGGCCAAGGGCGGCGTGCAGGATCTGCTGCTGACCTCGCCGATGCAGGACGTCGCCAAGATGCCGGCGCTGATCGCCGCGGCGCAGTCGGCGAAGCTGGCGGTGGTGGTCGATCACCCGAGCCAGATCGAGCTGCTACGCCAGCACATGCCGAGCGGCGGTCCGACCTTGACGATCCTGATCGACGTCGACGTCGGACAGCGTCGGACCGGCGTCTGCGACATCGCCGATAGCGTTGCTCTCGCCAGGCTGATCAGCGATTGGCCCGGCACGACGTTTGGCGGCCTGCAAGGCTTTGCCGGGCAGGTTCAGCACGTGCTCGATCCGTCGGAACGCAAGGCCGGCAATGCAGCAGTGGCGGCGAAATTGCGCGGTCATGCGCAGGCGCTGATCGAAGCCGGCTTCACCGTCGCCGAGATCACCGGCAGCGGAACCGGAACTTTCGCATTCGATACTGCGGGGCCGTTCAGCGAGTTGCAGGTCGGCTCCTACATCTTCATGGACGCGGACTATGGCCGCGTGCAAAACGATGACGGGGCGCTGCCGTTTCGGCGGACGCTGTACGTGCTGGCAACAGTGACCTCGGTCAATCGCGCCGGCGAGCTGACGGTGGACGCCGGCGTGAAAGCGTTGGCGCTGAACGGGCCGCTGCCGGATGTCTTCGGCGGGCTGCCGCAGGGAGCGAGCTATCGCTTCGCCGGCGACGAGCACGGTGTGATCAGTCTGCCGGCGGGCGCGACGGCGCCGCTGCCGGGGAAGCGGGTGCTGATCGGCGCGACGCATTGCGATCCGACCGTTAATCTGTTTAGCCAGCTGCACGCGGTGTCGGCAGACGGAACGGTGGAACAATGGGCGGTTCGTGCACGCTATTGAGCGTCGATCGCGGCGCTGGTGAATGATCTGCTGGGGCACGCTGGTGCTCCAGCCTATGAGATGAAGGTCGACGAGATGGTGTGGGACACGCGAGACGCCGAAGCTTTGTTACAGGCGTACGAGTCGATGTCGCTGGCGGACCTGCTCGCCGAGGCCGCGACGGTCGCCCGCGACGGCCATCGCCATGTCATCAGCTACTCGCGCAAGGTGTTCGTGCCGCTGACGCGGCTGTGCCGCGACAGCTGCGGCTATTGCACCTTCGCCAAGACCCCGCGCCAGGTCGAGGCGGCGTATCTGTCGCCGGACGAGGTGCTGGGAATCGTGCGCGCCGGCCAGGCTGCCGGCTGTCACGAGGCGCTGCTGACGCTCGGCGACAAGCCGGAACTGCGCTACGCCGCGGCGCGCGAGTTTCTCGCCGCGCAGGGCGTTGCGACGACGGCCGAGTATGTCGAGCAGATCTGCAAGCTGATCCTGGCCGAGACCGGCCTGCTGCCGCACGTCAACGCCGGGGTGATGAGCGAGGCGGAGACCGCGCGGCTGCGCAAGGTCAGCGTGTCGCAGGGCATCATGCTCGAAAGCGTGTCGGAGCGGCTGTGCGAGCGCGGCGGCGCGCATCACGGCTCGCCGGATAAGGCGCCGGCGGTGCGGCTCGAAGCGATCGAGGCGGCGGGGCGGCTGCGGGTGCCGTTCACCAGCGGCATCCTGATCGGCATTGGCGAAACCCGGCTGGAGCGCGTGCAATCGCTGCTGGCGCTGCGTGATCTGCATGCGCGCTACGGCCATCTGCAAGAAATCATCGTGCAGAATTTCCGCGCCAAGGCGGATACGCGATTTGCCGGGCATCACGAGCCCGGGCTCGACGACCTGCTGTGGACCACGGCGGTGGCGCGGCTGATCTTCGGCCCGGAGATGAACATCCAGGTCCCGCCCAACCTCAGCTACGCGGACTATCCCCGCCTCCTCGAGGCGGGCATCAACGATTGGGGCGGGATCTCGCCGGTCACCGCCGATCACGTCAATCCGGAAGCGCCGTGGCCGGAGATCGCGCGGCTGCAGCAGGCGACCGAAGCCGCCGGGCTGACGCTGCAGCCGCGGCTCGCGGTGTACCCGGCCTATGTGCGCGATGCGGCGAAGTGGCTCGATCCCGCGCTGCTGCCGAAAGTGCTGAAAGTCGTCGATGCCGAAGGCTTCGCCCGCGAGGACGGCTGGATGCCGGGCGGTCTGACGCCGCTTCCGCCAGCGCGTTCCGCGCGCCGCAGCGATCTGTCGCTCGATGCGCTGGTCGCCCGCGCCGCAACCGGCACGAGGCTGGCGCAGACCGAGGTGCAGGCGCTGTTCGGCGCCCGCGGCGGCGATGTCGACATGCTCTGCGAGGCGGCGGACGCTCTCCGCGCGCGCGCGAGCGGCAACACCGTGCGCTACGTCGTGAACCGCAACATCAACTACACCAACGTCTGCAGCTACGCCTGCAAGTTCTGCGCGTTCTCCAAGGGCAAGACCCACGACCATCTGCGCGGCCGGCCGTACGACCTGTCGCTCGAAGAGGTCGCGCGTCGCGCTCGCGAGGCGTGGGATCGCGGCGCGACTGAAGTCTGTATGCAGGGCGGCATCAATCCGCACTACACCGGGCGGACCTACGTCGATCTGCTGCGCGCGGTGAAGAACGAAGTGCCGCAGATGCACGTCCACGCGTTCTCGCCGCTGGAGGTGAGCCAGGGTGCGGCCACGCTCGGCATGCCGGTCGCGGATTATCTGAAGATGTTGCGGGACGAGGGGCTCGGCTCGCTGCCCGGCACCGCCGCTGAGATCCTCGACGACAAGGTTCGGCAGATCATCTGCGCCGACAAGCTCACCACGGAACTGTGGCTCGACATCGTGCGCAGCGCGCATCGGGTCGGGCTGCGGACCACCGCGACCATCATGTTCGGTCACGTCGAGGGCACCGATAGCTGGGCCGCGCATCTGCTGCGGATCCGGGATCTGCAGGAGGAGACCGGCGGCTTCACCGAATTCGTGCCGCTGCCGTTCATCCACATGGAAGCACCGATGTCGCTGCGCGGCCAGGCGCGTAGCGGCCCGACCTGGCGCGAAGTGCGGCTGATGCATGCGGTCGCGCGGCTGGTGCTGCATCCGCTGATCACCAACATCCAGGCCTCCTGGGTCAAGCTCGGCGAAACCGGCGTCGGCAGCCTGCTGCGCTCCGGCGTCAACGATCTCGGCGGCACGCTGATGAACGAGAGCATCTCGCGCGCCGCCGGCACCCAGCATGGGCAGGAACTGGCTCCGGAAGCGATGGAAGCGCTGATCGGACGGGCAGGGCGGATCGCCGCGCAACGCAGCACGCTGTATCAGCCCGTCGATCAGGAGCGCCGCGACGTCAGCTTCGCCGCGCCTGAACTGCAGGACATGGTGATGACGCCCTTCATGCCGAAGCAGATGGCGATCGCGCGATGACGCACGTCCTGATCCCCTGCAAGCCGTTCGATGTCGGCAAGTCACGCCTGGCGGCGGCGATCGATCCGGACGGCCGGCGCCGGCTGTGCGAGCGCCTGCTGCGCCAGACGCTCACGGCGGCGGCGGCGGCTTTCGGCGCCGGGCAGATAAGGGTGGTGAGCGCGGACGCGCAGGTTCGCCGCGTCGCCGCGTCGTATCAGATCGGCGCGATCGACGATCGCGCTGACGATCTCAATGGAGCGCTGGATGGCGCGCGTCGCGAATTGCTGCGCATCCTGCCGTCGCTCGCGCGGCTGATGATCGTGCCGATCGATCTGCCCTATGTGGAACCGCAACTGCTGCGCCGGGTCGCGGCCGAAGACGCCGCGGTGGTGATCGTGCCGGACCGCCAGTTCGACGGCACCAATCTGCTGTGCATCGATTCCAGCTACGCAGCGGCGCTGCCGTTCCACTACGGCCCCGGCAGCTTTCGTCAACATTTCGACGCGGCACGCGCGCTCGGCGTGACCCCGGCCGTCATCGTCGATCAGCGCCTCGCCTTCGATCTCGACGCGCCGGATGATTATCGGCAGTGGGCAAGCGACGCGGCGGCGTGAACAGCGCTGGATCGGTTGACGTGTGATTGGCGCGATCCGCAGCTTTCGATAGTCAACAGGTCTCTGTCTCAAGGGCCTGACAGATATGTGGCGTCTGGAAGAGAGTGGTCGCCTTTCCACGCGTCATGCCCGGCCTTGTGCCGGGCATCCACGCCTTGCTGACGGCAGTGCAAAAAGGCGTGGATGGCCGGGACAAGCCCGGCCATGACGGACTTGCTGCGTAGCAGCTGCCGAATGTGGCATCGCGCTGCTCAACTCATCACCATGGACAGGCGTCGCTCGAACTTGACGGCGTCGACCATAATCCCCTAGTGTTCTTTCTAAGGGAACGATGTTCCGAAAAACGGAACGTCTAAGCGAACGAAGATGGACATCGCAATGCTCGCCAATATCGATCGGCTCAACGCGGGAATGAAGCAGGCGTCGCTCGCCGCGCTGGTCGCCACGATGCCGGAAAACGTCACCTATGCCAGCGGCTTCTGGGCCATGAGCCAATGGATCCGGCGCGGTCCGCAGGCCTATGCGCTGCTGCCGGCGCCGGGCGGCGGCGAGCCGGCGGTGATCGCGTCGACCGGCCTGATCGATCTCGTCGCCGATGCTGAAGTCTGGGTGAAGGATGTTCGCCGCTTCGGTGGCTTCTCGGTCAACAAGGCCGAAGGCGTGGAGCTCGACGCCCACGATCAACGGATCGATGCGCTGCTGGCGCAACAGGACGACGGCGACGCCGTCAAGGCGCTGGTCAAGGTGATCAAGGATCGCGGGCTGCAGAACGCGCGGATCGGCGTCGACGAGATCGGCATCCTGCCGCAGTACTGGGATCAGCTCGCCGAAGCGCTGCCCGGCGCGACGTTGGTGCGGGCGGCTGATATTTTCCGCTTCGCGCGGGCGATCAAGACCCCGGAGGAGATCGCGCGGCTGCGCAAGTCGGCGCAGATCGCCGACATGTCGATCAGCGCGGCGCTGGCGGTGGCCAAGGTCGGTGCCACCGAAAACGATCTGGCGCGGGCGTTTCACACCAAGACCATCGTCGAGGGCGGAATGCCCGTGCTCGGCTGCATCGGCGTCGGCGCCCGCAGCGCCGGCACCAACGTGCAGCCGACCGATCGCGAACTGATCGCCGGCGACATCATCCGCTTCGACGTCGGCGGCCGCTACAAGCACTACCGCGCCGACATCGCCCGCAACGGCGTGCTCGGCGAGCCGGATGCGAAGACCATCAAGTATCACCGCGCGATCTGCGTCGGTCTCGATCGTGCCATCGAGATGATCAAGCCCGGCGTCAAGGCGGCCGATGTGTTCAATGCGGCGGTCGAAACCGTGCGGCGCGAAGGCATCCCGCATTATCAGCGCAGCCATGTCGGTCACGGCATCGGCCTCGACGGCTACGACGCGCCGAATATCGCGCCGTCCAGCAAGGACGTGTTCGAGGAGGGCATGGTGATCTGCGTCGAGACGCCGTACTACGAGATCGGCTACGCCGGCCTGCAGGTCGAGGACACGCTGGTCGTCACCAAGGACGGCGTCGACTCGTTCATGCTGTCCGACACCGCGCTGCGGGTGTTGTGATGGCGAAGGTCAAAGGGCTGCAGTGCCTGCGCTGCGACGCCCTTTATCCCGCGGACCACTACGCCGACGACTGCCCGGTCTGCCGGCCGGTCGTGCGTAGCAATCTGGTCGTGGCCTACGAGCAGCCGATCGCTCTGCGCAAGCCGGACGCGGCCGGCGCCAAGCTGTCGACCGGGTTGTGGCGCTACGGCGACGTGCTGCCGGTGAGCGAGGCGGATGCGGTGTCGCTCGGCGAGGGCGGCTCGCCGCTGCACCATCTGCGCAATGCCGGCGACCAGCTCGGCCTCACGCAGCTCTACGGCAAGGACGAGAGCGGCAATCCGACCTGGTCGTTCAAGGATCGTCTTGCCTGCATGGCGGTGTCGGTTGCCAAGCAGATGGGCGCCAGGACCATCGTGTCGAGCTCCTCCGGCAACGCCGGCGCGGCGGCGGCGGCCTACGCGGCGAAGGCCGGCATTCCCTGCGTGGTGTTTACTTTCGGCTGGGCCGCAGGTCCGATGGTGACGCAGATGCGCGCCTGCGGCGCCAAGGTCGTCAGCGTGCCGGAGAAGGAAGATCGCTGGCGGTTCATGGAACACGCCGTGCGGCAGTATGGCTGGTACCCGACCTCGCCGTTCTTCGGTCCGGCGGTCGGCTCCAACCCCTACGGCATCGAAGGCTACAAAACGCTGGCGTATGAAACCGTCGAGCAGCTCGGCTGGCGCGTGCCAGACTGGTGCATCCTGCCGGTGTGCTACGGCGACGCGCTGATCGGAATGTGGCGCGGCTTCGGCGAGATGCTGGCGGCGGGCTGGATCGATCGCATGCCGAAGATGGTCGCCGCGGAAGTCTATGGTTCGATCGGCCAGGCCATCGACAACGATCTCGAAGCGCCGCCAGCGATGCCGAAGACGTTCGACACGGTGTCCGGTTCGATCGGCGCGGTGCAGGGCACCTTTCAGGCGCTGCAGATCGTGCGCAAGTCGCAGGGCCGCGCGGTCACGATCTCCAACGAAGACACGATGCGCTGGCAGCAGCTGCTGGCCAGCCGCGAAGGCCGTTATCTCGAGCCGGCTTCGGCCGGCGGCCTGGTCGCGGTCGAGCATCTCGCCAAGGCGGGCGTGATCAAGAGCGACGACGTCGTCGTCTCGCTGCTCACCGCGTCGGGGCTGAAGGACCCGGCGGTTACCGCGGCGACGCAGGGTGACACTCTGCAAGTTCCCTCCGACATGCCGACAGCGACACGCATGCTGGAGGCGGCAGGGATTTTTCCAATCATCTGAAGTGGCGAGGGGAAGATGGCTATGAAGTCGAAAATCATCGGAGTTGTTGGTCTGGTCATTGCTGCGCTGCTGCCGCAGGTCGCGGCCGCCGAGTATCCCGACAAGCCGATCACGCTGATCGTGCCGTGGGCCGCCGGCGGCAGCACCGACCAGACCGCGCGCGTGCTCGCCAAGGCGGCCGAGGCCTCGCTCGGCCAGACCATCGTGGTGATCAACCAGCCCGGCGCCTCGACGTCGATCGGCATGGCCGCCCTCGCCAAGGCGGCGCCGGACGGCTACACCATCGGAACCCTGTCGAGCACCAGCTATCTGGCGGCGCTGCAGGGCCGGCAGTTGCCGTTCGATCCGATCAACGCGTTTTCCTACATCAGCTATTACGGCGACAATCTGATCGGCATCGCCGTGAAGGCGGACTCGCGCTGGCAAACCATCGATGACCTGATCGCCGAGGGCAAGGCCAAGCCCGGCGCGATCAAATACGGCACGGCCGGCGTCGGCACCACCCAGCATCTCACCACCGAGGCGCTGCAGTTCGCCACCAAGGCGAAGTTCGTCCACGTGCCGCAGCAGGGCTCTGCGGCTTCGGTGCCGGCGCTGCTCGGCGGCCACGTCGACTTCATTATGGAGACCTCGGTGTGGGCGCCCTTCATCGAGAGCAAGGAAGTACGGCTGCTGGCGGTGACTACGCCGCAGCGCTCCAAGATGTATCCGGACGTGCCGAGCCTGTCCGAGAAGGGCCTCAAGTCGCTGCGCTCGGTTCAGGCGATCATCGGGCCGGCCGGGATTCCCGAGGACGTCCGCATGAAGCTCGAGACCGCGTTCCGCAAGGCGATGAGCGACAAGGCCTTCCAGGACACGATGGATCGGCTCGGCATGGTGCCGCTCGATCTGCCGGGCGCCGAAGTGAAGAAGCTGGTCGAAGGCGAATACGCTTCGGCGCGCGAGATCCTGCAGGAAATCGGCAAGGCGAAATGAGCCGCGCGTCCGCCATGGCACGCCTGACGACGCCGACCTACGTCGCCGTCCTGATGCTGCTGGTGCTGGCGCTGACCTTCGGGCTCGGCGCCTTCCGCCTCGGCTTCTGGCTCGACGACGCGCCGGGCCCGGGCGTGCTGCCGCTGGCGGTGTCGATCGCGCTGCTGGTTCTGTTGGTCCTGGTGGTACGTGAGCCGCTGCCGGCGGACGAGAGCGCGTTCGCGCTGGCACCGGCTGCGGCGATCCTGGCGACGATCGTTTACGCGATCGTCGTTCCCTACACTGGCTTCGTGATCGCCACGCTGGCGCTGCTGATCGTGTGGATTCGCGGCTTCTATGGCCAGAGCATGCTGCGCGCCGTCGTCGCCAGCGTCGGGCTCACCGCCAGCGGGCTGGTGATCTTTCCGTTCCTGCTCAAGGTGCCGATGCAATTGGGGCCTGCCTGGTAATGTTCGAAGCCCTCGAAAAACTCGGCTACGGAATCTCGCTGTCGCTGGAGCCGTCGAACCTGCTGTATGCGGCGATCGGCTCGGTGCTCGGCACGCTGGTCGGGGTGCTGCCCGGGCTCGGCCCGGTGACGACCATCGCGGTGCTGCTGCCGCTCACCTATCACGCCGGCTCGCCGCTCGGCGCCATCATCATGCTGGCCTCGATCTACTACGGCGCGATGTATGGCGGCT
Organism: Rhodopseudomonas palustris; assembly: GCF_003591005.1. Taxonomy (GTDB): domain Bacteria; phylum Pseudomonadota; class Alphaproteobacteria; order Rhizobiales; family Xanthobacteraceae; genus Rhodopseudomonas; species Rhodopseudomonas palustris_K. The sequence continues at coordinate 218,421 of NZ_QYYD01000005.1, read as the reverse complement.
CGACCACCTCGATCCTGCTCAAGGTGCCGGGCGAGGCCGCCTCGGTGATCACCTGCATCGACGGCTACCAGATGGCCAAGAAGGGCCGCGCCGGCCCGGCGCTGGCGATCGCGGCGATCGGCTCGTTCATCGCCGGCACCATCGCGGTGTGCGCGCTGGCGCTGGTCGGCCCGCTGTTCGCCAAATTCGCCGTCACCTTCGGGCCGCCCGAGTACTTCGCGCTGGCGCTGTTCGGGCTGTCGCTGAGCGCGACGCTGTCCGGCGGCTCGCCGGTGCGCGGCATCACCATGGTGCTGGTCGGGCTGCTGCTCGGCCTGGTCGGCATCGACACCATCACCGGCGTCGAGCGCTACACCTTCAACATCATGGCGATCACCGACGGCATCGATCTGGTGCCGATGCTGATGGGCTTGTTCGGCGTCGCCGAGATCCTGCACAATCTCGAGGACAAGTCGCGCGGCGCGTTGCTGTCGACCAAGATCGGCCGGCTGTTTCCGAGTCGGCAGGACTGGCGCGAATCCGGCGGGCCGATCGCGCGCGGCTCGGTGATCGGCTTCTTCGTCGGCCTGATCCCCGGGGGCGGCGCCATCCTTGCCTCGCTGATGAGCTACACGCTGGAGAAGAAGCTGTCGAAGACGCCGGAGCAGTTCGGCCACGGCGCCATCGCCGGCGTGGCCGGCCCGGAGTCCGCGAATAATTCGGCGGCGACCGCCTCGTTCATTCCGCTGCTGACGCTGGGCCTGCCGGGCAATGCGGTGACCGCCGTGCTGTTCGCCGGCCTGCTGATCCAGAACGTGCAGCCCGGCCCGCTGATGCTGGTGAAGAACCCCGACGTGTTCTGGGGCGTAATCGCCTCGATGTATGTCGGCAACATCATGTTGCTGGTGCTCAATCTGCCGTTGGTCGGGCTGTGGGTGCAGCTGCTGCGCGTGCCGTCCTGGCTGCTGAGCGCCACCATCCTGCTGATCGCGATCTTCGGCACCTACAGCCTGCGCAGCAATTTCGCCGACGTCACCACGCTGATGCTGTTCGGCGGCATCGGCTATCTGCTGCGCAAGGCCAGCCTCGACGCCGGGCCGCTGATCATGGCGTTCATCCTCGCCAACATCCTCGACACCGCGTTGCGGCAGTCGATGCTGATGGGCGACGGCAGCCTGATGATCGTGCTGCAACGGCCGCTGTCGCTGATCATCCTGCTGATCGCGGCGGTGATCCTGGTGGCGCAGCTGTGGTCGTATTTCGGCCGCAGCCGCGTCCGCGCCGTGCCGACGGAGAGCTGAGATGAGCGCCGCAGCACGTCCCGATCGGGTCGATTTTCTGGACAAGGTGACCGGCCGCGCCGCGTTCATCTCCGATCTCGACGTGCCCGGCATGGTCCACGGCAAGGTGCTGCGCAGCACGATGCCGCACGCGTTGATTACCAGCATCGATGCCAACGCCGCGCTGGCGATGCCGGGCGTGATCGGCGTCGTCACCGGCGCGGATCTCGGCGGCATCGACCCGATCTGGGGCGTGTCGCTGAAGGATCGGCCGCTGATCGCGATCGACCGGGTGCGCTATGTCGGCGAGCCAGTCGCGGTGGTGGTCGCCGAAACCGAGGCGGCGGCCGAGGAGGCGCTCGACGCGGTGACGGTCGACTACGAGCCGCTGCCTTACGTCACCGAAGCGGCCGAGGCGCTGGCGCCGGATGCGCCGCTGATCCACGACGCCGTGCAGCCGTTGAAGGATTTCTACTTCAAGGGCGAAGCCAGACCGGTCGCCGGCACCAATATCTTCCAGAGCTACGCCTACGACAGCGGCGACGTCGATGCGGCGTTCGCGGCGGCCGACCGCGTGTTCGAGGACAGCTTCGACTTCCCGATGGTGTATCACTACGCGATGGAGCCGCATTGCGGCATCGCGGCGTTCGGTGACGACGGGCTGACGGTGTGGAGCTGCGGCCAGGCGCCGACCGCCGTGCAGAAAGTTCTGTCGCGCATTTTCAATCTGCCGATCGCCAAAGTCCGGATTATCACGCCGCTGATCGGCGGCGGCTTCGGCGGCAAGGCCTCGGTGAAGATCGATCCGCTTGTCGCATGCGTGGCGTGGAAGATCGGTCGGCCGGTGCGGATCTGTTTCTCGGCGTCGGAGTCGATGCTGACCGCTCGCCGGCTCAGCGCGACGATCAGCGTCAAGACTGCGGTCAGCGCCGACGGCATGCTGCAGGCGAAGTCCGTCAACGTGCTGATGAACGGCGGCGCCTATGCGGACACCGGGCCGGCCGTAGCGATCAAGGCGGCGATCCGCGCCATCGGCCCGTACAAGATTCCGAACCTGCGGCTGCGCAGCACGGCGGTCTACACCAACACCGTGCCGGGCGCGGCTTTCCGGTCGATCGGCGGCCCGCAGGGCGTGTGGGCCACTGAGTCCCAGATGGACATCATCGCCGAGGTGCTCGGCATCGATCCGACCGAGCTGCGCTATCGCAACATGCTCAAGCGCGGCGAGCACGTCCGCCCGGATCTGACGCCGATCGACGTCGACATGGCCGAGGCGATGGGGCTGGCGTCGCAGGCGATGAGCCGGCTCGACGCGCAGCAACCGGAAGGCCGGATGATCCACGGCACCGCGCTCGGCGTCGCTGACCCGGCGAACTCGCCGGTTGCCGGCGTGCTGCTGCGGCTGAAGATCGACGGCTCGATCGCGGTGATTTCGTCGAGCATCGAGGTCGGGCAGGGCATTCGCGAAGTGCTGTGCCGCGTCGCGGCTCAGCAGCTCAATCAGCCGATCGCGATGGTCAGTGCGCTGACGCCGGACAGCGCGATTGCGCCGTTCGACTGGGGCACAGGGGCCAGCCGCTCATCGCTGATGATGGCGCTGGCGATCGAGGACGCCGCCGCCGACATCAAGGCGCAGATCGCTGACATCGCCGCGTCGACGCTCGGGCTCGATCCGGCCGGCATCGAACTGGTCGAAGGCGGCTTCACCGCGGCCGGCAAGTCTTACAGTTTCGCCGATCTGCTGCATCCTTACTTCGGCATCGACAGCGGCGAACTGATCGGCATCGGCCGGATTTCGCCGCGCTCACGCGGCGGCGCGCTGGCCAACGCGCCGCTGTTCTGGGAGACCGCCGCCGGCCGCTGCGGCATTACGCTCGACGAGGACACCGGCGAGATCGCGGTGAAGCGTTATGTCAGTGTCGCCGACATCGGCCGCGCCATCAACCGCAGCGGCGCCGAAGGTCAGGACGAGGGCGCCGCGATCATGGGCCTCGGCCACGCGCTGTTCGAAGAGTTGATCTATGCCGACGGCCAGCCGGTCAACGGCACCATGATTGATTATCACGTGCCGACCATCGACGACGTGCCCGAGCAGTTCGAGACCGTGCTGATCGAGAATGGCGGCGGGCCGGGGCCGGGCGGCATGCGCGGCATGGGCGAGGGCGCCATCCTGCCGATCGCGCCGGCGATCGCCAACGCGCTCGCGACCGGCTTCGGCGTCCGCATCAAGCAGCTGCCGCTGACGCCGGAGCGCGTGTGGCGCGCGCTGAAAGACAGAAAGGACAGCTGAGATGGAATTCCGCATGGAGGCCGATCTGCCCTGCGCGCCGGACCGGCTGTGGCCGATCATGCTCGACATCCGCGAGATGGCCGGCTGCATTCCCGGCATCGAGTCGATCGAGGAGAAGGAGCGGCTGAAGGCCTATTCGGCGCTGATGAAGCAGAAGATCGGGCCGTTCAAGCTGGAAGTGCCGGCCGAGATCGTGGTCGAGGACTTTCGCGAGCTCGAATTCGTCATCGCGCAGGCGACCGGCAAGGACAAGTTCACCGGCACCACGCTCCGCGTCAATTTCGACCTCCGGCTCGAGGCGATCGAAGCGGAGCTGACGCGGCTGGCGGTGCAGGCCGATCTGCAGATCGCCGGCCGGCTGGCGTCGCTCGGCCATTCGATGATCAAGAAGAAGGCGCAGGAAAACTTCGCCGAGTTCGAAGCCAACTTTCGCAAGCGGCTGGAAGAGGTCTGACCGTGCGGCTGGCACCGTTCCAATTGCATCGTCCGACCGAGCTGCAAGCCGCGCTGACGCTGCGCGCGCAGTTTGGCGACGACAGCGCGTATTATGCGGGCGGGACCGAGCTGCTGCTGGCGCTGAAGGCCCGCGTGCTGCGTTACGAACATCTGATCGACCTGAAGCGGATTGCCGGCTTCGATCGTCTCGCGCTCGAGGGCAACGAGCTGGTGATCGGGCCGCTGGTGACGCATCTGCGGCTCGCCACCGATCCGCTGGTGCGCGAGCGGCTGCCGGCCTATGCGGCGCTGAGTAACAACGTCGGCAACATCCGTGTGCGCGCATCGGGCACGCTGGCCGGCAATCTGTGCTTCTCCGAGCCGCATGCCGATCCGCCGGCGCTGCTGTGCCTGCTGGGCGCATCGCTGACTCTGCACGGGCCGGACGGTGAGCGCCGCGTGCCGATGGCCGAATTCATCCTCGGCCCGTTCACCACCGCGCGCGCCGACGACGAGATTTTGACCGCGATCCGCGTGCCGCTGCCGGCGGCGGACGAGCAGCTCAGCTATCGCAGCTTCGGCCACCTCGAATATCCCGCCGTCGGCGTCGCGGCGTCGTATCAGATGCAGGCCGGCGCTTCGCGCTACCGCGTCTGGATCGGCTGCATCGGCGATCATCCGATCCATGCCGAGTCGGTCGAAGCAGCTCTTGCTGGCGTGCCGCCCGGCGCGTTGGCGGATGTGCTGCCACAAGCTGCCGAGGCGATGGCGTCGGAGTTGCCGGCGACCGACGACATCTACGGCAGCGCCGACTACAAGCAGCATCTCGCCGCCGTGTTCATCAAGCGCGCGGTGCTGGACAGCGCCGGCGTGGGAGCGCGCTGACATGACCGAGTTTGCATTGATCGAGATCAGCTTCACGCTGAACGGCACGCCGCAGACCAGGTCCGTGGCGCCGTTCGCGCTGCTGATCGATTTCCTGCGCGATGATCTGACGCTCAAGGGCACCAAGCGGTCCTGCGACGTGCAGGTGTGCGGCGCCTGCACCGTGCTGGTCGATAGCCTGCCGGTGAGCAGCTGCACCTCGCTCGCGGCCGACATCGACGGCAAATCGGTCATAACGATCGAAGGTCTGGCGCAGTCCGGTGTGCTGAGCCCGGTGCAGCAGGCGTTCGTCGATCACGCCGCGATGCAGTGCGGCTTCTGCACGCCCGGCATGGTGCTGGCGACGACGGCGCTGCTGGAGAGCCATCCGCACCCGACCGAACAGGAGATCCGGCACTATCTGCGCGGCAACATCTGCCGCTGCACCGGCTACATCAAGATTCTCGAAGCGGTGAAAAGTCTTGTCTGAGCTCTCGATCTCCAGCGACGGCCGCGACGATCCGGCGGTGTTCGGCGACAAGGTCGCGGCCGGCGAGGCCGGCGGTGCCGACACGATCTGGATCGCCAACCATCTGTTTCTGCGCGATCCCGCGGTGCTCGGCGCGCTCACGCTGTCGGAGACGCAGCGTCTCAAAGTTGCGCTGATGGCGGTGAGCCCGCTGACGCAGCATCCGGTGCAGATCGCCATGGCGACGGCGACGCTGGCGGAGCGCTTCCCGGGCCGGGTCAAGCTGTGCCTCGGCGTCGGCGCCCCCGCCGACCTCGCGGCGATCGGCGTCGATGGCGCCAAGCCGCTGCGGGCGATGCGCGAAGCGCTGCAGCTGGTCCGTGCGCTGCTGTCCGGCGAGAGCGTGACGTTCCAGGGCGAGACGTTTCGCGTCGATCGCCGCCGGCTGGCGGCGTCGGGCGGCGACATTCCGATCGTGCTGGCGGCGTCGGGACCGCAGATGCTCGAACTCGCCGGCGCCGAAGCCGACGGCGTGCTGATCAGCGCCGGGGCGTCGGTGCCGTTCGTGCAGCAGACGCTTCACAGCGTCGCGCGCGGCGCCAAGGGCCGCAAGCTCAAGACATCGGGGCTGGTCTACGCCTCGGTCGATGCTGACGAACGCCGGGCCAACGACCGCGTTCGCCGCATCCTCGCAATCCTGCTGCGCGGCGCGCATCACAAGGTCAATCTCGATCTCGCCGGCAGCGTGCTCGATCAGGCTGCGCTCAACGCTGCCGTGGTGGCGGAGGACTGGAGCCGCGCCGAGGCGATGATCGGCGACGACATCGTCGCGCGCCACGCCGCCAGCGGCACGCCCGAGCAGTTGCGCCGCCGGCTCGCCGAGTATCACGCTTCGGGGCTCGACGAGATCGTCATTGCCGGCGTGCGCGACGGCGCGCAAATCAAACAACTCCTAAAATCGTCATGAGGAAACGCATGAAGTTCAGTGTCTGTCTGTCGACCGGTTTCGAAGGCGTGATGTATCCGATCCCGTTCGCGGGACCCGAGGATTTCATCGCCCAGGCGCAGCTCTGCGAACGGCTCGGCTATGACTCGGTGTGGGGCAACGACCACATCACCACGCAGAACTATGTGCGCGACCTGTTTCCCGGCAAGCCGCCGAACTTCTACGAGCCGCTGATCGTGCTGGCCGCGATCGCGGGCGCCACCAAGACCATCAAGCTCGGCACCGCGCTCACCGTGCTGCCGATGCGCGACCCGGTCTATCTCGCCAAGCAGGCGATCTCGCTCGACCAGATGTCCAACGGCCGCTTCATCATGGCGGTCGGCCTCGGCGCCTATCGCGAGGAGTTTCTCGCCTGGGGCGGCTCGCGTGCCGCCAAGGCGCGTCGCGGCGACATGATGGACGAGGGGCTGCTCGCGCTCGACATGCTGTTCAACCAGCCGAGCGCCAGCCACGAGGGCGCCTACTACTCGTTCAAGGACGTCGAGATGTTCCCGAAAAGCCGGGCACAGCCGTTCCCGCTGTATATCGGCGGCCACAATCTCGAAGCGATCGAGCGCGCCGCGCGCTACGGCCAGGGTTGGCTGCCGGGCTGGCGCCCGCTGACCGAGATGGAGCAGCGCATCAGGGATCTCAAGGCGCGCGCCGCCGAACTCGGCCGCGATCCGGAGGCGATCGAGATCGCCCCGCAGTTTTCCTGCACTATCGCCAAGACGATGGAAGAGGCCGAGAAGCGCTACATGGAGAGCGGCCTCGTCGCGCATCGTGTGTCGCTGGCCTATACCGGCCGGGATCTCAGCCATCAGGTCGTCGCCAATCTGGTCGGCTCGCCCGACGTCATTCTCGAAAAGATCGAGAAGCTGCGCGCGATCGGGATCCAGCATTGCAGCGCGCTGATGTTCCCGGCCGATACGGTCGAGGAAATGAACGAGCAGATCGAATGGTTCGGCACCGAAGTGATGGCCAAGGTGCCGGCATGAGCGCACCGGCGGCAGGCGCTGCAGAGGAGAAGCAGTTCGACCATGTCGATCTCGCCTCGCTCAGCCGCGCCGACCGCTACAAGATGCTGACCGGCGCGGTGATCCCGCGGCCGATCGCCTTCGTCACCTCAATGGGTCCGGGCGGCATCGTCAACGCCGCGCCGTTCAGCCAGTTCGTGATCCTCGCGGTCGATCCGGGGCTGCTCGGCTTCTCGGTCGGGCCGCGCACCGGCAGCGACGTCGCCAAGGACACGCTGGCCAATGTCCAGCGCGCCGGCGAGTTCGTCATCAACATGGTGCCGGAAGGCTGGGAGCAGATCGTCCAACAGGCCAGCGAGGAGTATCCTCCGGACGTCAGCGAGGTCGATCTGCTCGGCTTTGCGACGCTGCCGTCGCGCCGGATCCAAACGCCGCGGCTGGCCGGCAGCAAGATCCAGTTCGAGTGCAAGCTCGATCAGGTGCTGAGCTTCGGCGACGCGCCCAATCATCTGGTGGTCGGGCGTATCGTCGATATGCACGTCGCCGCCGGGCTGGCGCAGAACCACAAGATCGATCCCCGGGCCTATGCCCCGGTCGCCCGGATCGGCGGCCGCAACTATGTGCGGCTCGGCGACATCGTCGAAGTCTGACGGCTGCCGCTGATAACAGAAACTGAGGATGCCATGACTGCAACAACTCATACGATCTGCGTCGTCGGCGGCACCGGCGCCGAAGGCGGCGGGCTGGCGCTGCGTTGGGCCAAGCACGGCCACCGCGTCATCATCGCCGGGCGCGACGCCGCCAAGGCCAAGGCGGCGGCCGACGAACTCAATGCCCGGCTCGGCGGCGGCAGCGTCGAGGGTGCCGACAGCGCGACAGGCGTTGCGCAGGCCGACATCGTGGTGCTGACGGTGCCGTATCAGGCGCAGATCGCCACCGTGCAGGGACTGAAGGACGCGTTGCAGGGCAAGATCCTGATCGACGTCACCGTGCCGCTGGTGCCGCCGAAGGTGACGCGGGTGCAGCTGCCGGAGACGGACTCCTGCGTGGTCGCGGTGCAGACGCTGCTCGGCGAGGGCGTGCGCGTGGTGTCGGCGTTCCAGAACGTCTCGGCGCACAAGCTGAAGGATCCGGACTACGCCATCGACTGCGACGTGCTGGTCGCCGGCGACGACAAGGAGGCGCGCGCGACCGTGATGCAGCTCGCCGTCGACGCCGGCCTGCGCGGCATCGACATCGGGCCGCTGGCCAATTCGGTGGTGTCGGAAAGCCTCACTTCGGCGCTGATCTGGATCAACAAGTTCTATAAGATTCCCGACGCGGGAGTGCGGATCACCGGCCTCCCCTGAGGAGGGCCATCTTGATCAGACGTGCTGTCGAGCTTTATGCCGTGGAGGGGCTGCCGCTGGTGGCCCCGGGTGACGACCTTGCCGGTTTGATCCTCGCTGCCTTGCCGTCGGACGATGCGTGGCTGCAGGACGGCGACGTCGTCGTCATTGCCCAGAAGGTGGTGTCCAAGGCCGAGGGCCGCAGCGTCGATCTGGGGACGGTGACGCCGTCGCCGCAGGCCGTCGAGATCGCCGCGAAGGCCCATAAGGATCCGCGCGTGGTCGAGCTGATCCTGGCGGAGTCGAACGACGTGCTTCGGATCCGGCCCGGCGTGATCATCGTCGAACACCGGCTCGGTCTGGTGCTGGCCAATGCCGGCATCGACCGCTCCAATGTGGAGGGCGAAACGGCGCTGCTGCTGCCGGTCGACCCCGACGGGTCGGCGCAGCGCATCCGCGAGCGGCTCGTCGCCGGGACCGGCGCGGCCGTCGGCGTGATGATCATCGACAGCATCGGCCGCGCCTGGCGCAACGGCACGATCGGCACCACGATCGGCGCTGCCGGCGTCGCCACGATGCGCGACCTGCGCGGTCAGCCCGATTTGTTCGGCCGCAAGCTCGAGACCACCGAGGTCGGCGCCGCCGACGAAGTCGCGGCCGCGGCATCGCTGGTGATGGGGCAGGCGGCGGAAGCAACGCCGGTCGTTGTCGTCCGCGGCATCGACCTCACCGGCAGCGGCACCGCGCGTGACCTGCTGAGGCCCAAGCATATGGATATGTTTCGATGACGACGCCTGCTGCAGACGATCACATCATTGCCCTCGCTGGCGGCGTCGGCGGCGCCAAGCTGGCGGAGGGGCTTTCGCATCTGCTCGGCGACCGGCTCACCGTCGTGGTCAACACCGGCGACGATTTCGAGCATCTCGGCTTCCACATCAGCCCCGACCTCGACACGGTCACCTATACGCTCGGCGGCGTTGCCAACAGCCAGCAGGGCTGGGGCCTCGAAGGCGAGACGTGGGGCTTCATGGAGCAGCTGGCGCGGCTCGGCGGGCCGGCCTGGTTCAGGCTCGGCGACCGCGATCTTGCCACCCACGCGTATCGCAGCAATCGTCTGCGCGAGGGCGCGACGCTGACCGACATCACCGCCGAGCTGAGCGCCGCGCTCGGCATCCGCTCGCGGCTGCTGCCGATGTCGGACGATGCAGTGCGCACGGTGATCCACAGCGGCGGCCGCAGCATCGCCTTCCAGGAATACTTCGTGCGGCTGGCATGCGGCGTTCCGGTCGATCGCATCGCGTTCGAAGGGGCCACGACGGCACGGCTCAATCCTGCGATTGAAGCGTTGCGGCGGCCGGCAGCCGTGATCGTCTGCCCGTCGAACCCGTATCTCAGCATCGATCCGATCCTCGCAGTGCCGGGCGCCCGCGCTTGGCTGAAGGGGCTCGGCGGGCCGATCATCGTGGTGTCCCCGATCGTCGGCGGCGCCGCCATCAAGGGTCCGGCGGCCAAGATCATGCAGGAACTGAATGCGCCGGTGTCGGCGCTCGGCGTCGCTGCGCACTACCGGGGCCTGGTGGACGGCATCGTCATCGATCGTTGCGACGAAGCGCTGGCGACGGAGATTGCGGCGCTGGGGATGGCTGTCCATGTCGTGCCCACGGTGATGCGATCAAGGGCCGATCGGGTCGATCTCGCGAAGGAGTGCCTCGCCTTTGCCCGGCAGCTCGTCCGAACTCCAGCTTCCCAGCCGTCTCCAGCCTCGACCAAATAGGCTTTGAAATGACGCCGGCAACCGAGTATCCGCATCGCTCGTCGCGGCCGCGGGATCGCGCGGACGCCATGGCTGAATGTCGCTGGGATGGCCCTCCAAATGGTTAGTGCAGGAAAGACGCCGACCGGCAGCCAAACCGTCGCGCGGGCCTTGGCGGTGCTGGAACTGCTGGGCCGCGAGGGCGAACTCGGCGTGCGCGAATTGGGCCGTCAACTCGGCGTGGCGCCGAGCATCGCGCAGCGCCTGATCAACACCCTGTCCGAGGCCGGCTTCGTCGAGAAGTCGCTGGGCAATTCGAAGTGGAAGATCGGCTACAAGGCATTTCAGATTGGCTCGGCCTTCCTGGCCTCGACCGACCTGAACGCCGCCACCGCGCCGGAACTGCATCTGCTCGCCGAGCAGCATCAGGTCAACAGCTTTCTCGGCGTGCTGCGCGGCAAGGACGTCGTGTATTTGGCGGCCGTGCAGAGCGGCGGCCCGATCTCGATCACCAATGCGCCGGGGTCACGCACCTACATCCATTCGACGGCGCTCGGCAAAGCCTTGCTGCTCGACAGTACGGACGACGACGTCCAAACCCTGCTCGGCACCGGCCCGCTCAAACAGCTGACGAAGAAAACGAAGCGCTCGGTGTCCGCGGTGCTCAAGGATCTCAGGGAAGGTCGTCGGCTGGGCTACGTCATCTGCGACGAGGAGAACCTCGACAACGTCTTTGCTGTCGGAGCCCCTGTTCGAGACGCCAGCGGCGGAATCATTGCCGCCCTGAGCGGCGCCGTGCCGCGGCAGCGACTGTCGGCTCGCGCCATCGAAGAACTCTGCGAACTGGTCAAGGCGTCGGCGACCCGAGCCTCGCGGCGGCTGGGCTCGCTGAAGTGAAGCCTCACCCGCTGAGCTATGCTGCCACCCGTCACAACCGGTGCGCCTGAAGCGGCGATCTCATGATCGCCACGGCGATGTCGGATGAAACCTCGACGGGCTGGAATGATACCAGAAGCTGCTCACGGCAGGTCGAAGAGAGTGCCAAGCGTACGTAGCGGCGAGGGATGGCTCGCCGCGGTCGGCGGATTGGTGGTGACGTTGGGGACGCCGGGGAACGGTAGTGGCGCAGAGGGCGAGCCCGTTTGTGTCGGGATCGCTGCCCGCCGTGGGTCGATGCGTCCAGTCGGCCGCCCCAAGACTATCCCTATCAGAACGCCGAGGCGGGGGCGCGCGGACGTTTCTCGAAGACGCCGCGATCTCCAGTGAGGACAAGACGAAGGTCGCTTACAAGAACCGGGGGCGGCTAACCAATCCGGACGGCGATCAGCCAATCCGGAAATGTCTGCCACACCGCGAAAATCGACCGGGTCTGCTATGAGGCCGATCCCGGATGCGCCACGGAATCCGGGGGCAGGGGCGTCAGCAATCGAACGTGGTCTCTCGTTCCCATTGGGTGAGATGCCGGGAGAAGTCGTTCCATTCTTCGTGCTTCAGCTTCAGATAGGCGGGGATGTATTGGCCGAGGCTGTCGCTCATCAGCTTCGAGCTTTCCAGCGCGCGTAGCGCGTCGAGCAGATTGAGCGGCAGGCGTTTGACGTCGCCCGCCAGATGGCCGTCGGTGTACATGTTGATGTCGAGACGCTTGCCGGGATCGCGGTTGCTCTCGATGCCGTCGAGGCCGGCGGCCAGGATCGCGGCCTGCATGGCGTAGGGATTGGCGGCGCCGTCGGCGAGGCGCAGCTCGAAGCGGCCGCTTTCGGGAATCCGGATCATGTGGGTGCGGTTGTTGCCCGAGAAGGTGACCGTGTTCGGGCTCCAGGTCGCGCCGGAGATGGTGCGCGGCGCATTGATGCGCTTGTAGGAGTTGATGGTCGGATTGAGAATCGCCGCCATCGCATCGGCCGAATGGATGATGCCGCCGATGAACTTGTAGGCGATCGGCGAGATGCCGAGTTCGTCCGTGTCGTCCTCGAAAAGATTGCGGCCGTCGTTCCACAGCGAGACGTGGACGTGACAGCCGTTGCCGGTCAGGCTGGAGAACGGCTTCGGCATGAAGGTGGCGCGCAGCTGATGCTTCTCGGCGATCGACTTGACCATGTATTTGAAGAAGGCGTGGCGGTCGGCGGTGATCAGCGCGTCGCTGTAGTCCCAGTTCATCTCGAACTGGCCGTTGGCGTCCTCGTGGTCGTTCTGATAGGGCCGCCAGCCGAGCTGCAGCATGCCGTCGCAGATCTCGCTGATCACCTCGTAGCGCCGCATCAGCGCAGACTGGTCGTAGCACGGCTTGGCCTGGCGATCGGCGGCGTCGCCGACGCGTTCGCCGTCCGGAGAGATCAGGAAGAACTCGCACTCGACGCCGCTTTTGAGCTGAAAGCCGCGTTCGGCGGCCTTGCCGATCAGCCGCTTCAGCATGTTGCGCGGCGCCTGTTCGACCGGCTTGCCGGCCATCCACAAATCGGCGGCGAGCCAGCCGACTTCCGGCTTCCATGGCAATTGGATCAGGCTGTCCGCGTCGGGGATCGCCAGCATGTCGGGATCGGCCGGCGACATGTCGAGCCAGGTGGCGAAGCCGGCGAAGCCGGCACCGTTTTTGGCCATGCCGCCGATTGCTTCGGCAGGCACCAGCTTGGCGCGCTGGGTCCCGATCAGGTCAGTGTAGGAGATCAGGAAGTACTTGATCTTTCGTTCTTTGGCGGCTTCAGCGAGATCGATCGACATGGGGCCTCTTCTCGGGTGTAAGCGTTACAGTCGGTCACGTCCGGGAATCCAATCGGTGCCGACCAGCGGCACGCGCGCCATCGCCGCCGCCTCGATCGTCAGCGCGACGAGGTCTTCGGGCTCGAGATTGTGGATGTGGCTCTTGCCGCAGGCCCGGGCGATGGTCTGGGTCTCGAGCGTCAGCACCGACAGGTAGTTGGCGAGCCGGCGGCCGGCCACGATCGGATCGAGCCGCTTGGCGAGCTCCGGATCCTGGGTGGTGATGCCGGCCGGGTCGCGGCCTTCGTGCCAGTCGTCATAGGCGCCGGCGGTGGTGCCGAGCTTGTTGTATTCGCCCTCGAGCGAGGGATTGTTATCACCAAGCGCGATCAGCGCCGCGGTTCCGATCGCCACCGCGTCGGCGCCGAGTGCCAGCGCCTTGGCGACGTCGGCGCCGGTGCGGATGCCGCCGGAGACGATCAGTTGGACCTTGCGCTGCATGCCGAGCTCCTGCAGCGCCGCCACGGCTGGGCGGATCGCGGCGAGCGTCGGAATGCCGACGTGCTCGATGAACACTTCCTGGGTGGCGGCGGTGCCGCCCTGCATGCCGTCGATCACCACCACGTCGGCGCCGGATTTCACCGCCAGCGCCGTGTCGTAATAGGGCCTGCTGGCGCCGATCTTGATGTAGATCGGCTTCTCCCAGTCGGTGATCTCGCGCAGCTCCTCGATCTTGATTTCGAGATCGTCGGGGCCGGTCCAGTCGGGATGCCGCGACGACGAGCGCTGATCGATGCCTTCGGGCAGGGTGCGCATTTCGGCGACGCGGGGCGAGATCTTCTGCCCGAGCAGCATGCCGCCGCCGCCGGGCTTGGCGCCCTGGCCGATCACGATCTCGATCGCGTCGGCGCGGCGCAGATCGTCGGGGTTCATGCCGTAGCGCGACGGCAGTAACTGATACACCAGCGTCGAGGAATGCGTCCGCTCCTCGTTGGTCATGCCGCCGTCGCCGGTGGTGGTCGAGGTGCCGACCGCGCTGGCGCCGCGGCCCAGCGCCTCTTTGGCCTGCGCCGACAGCGAGCCGAAGCTCATGCCGGCGATGGTCACCGGCGTCTTCAGCGTGATCGGCTTCTTGGCGTAGCGGGCGCCGAGCACGACGTCGGTGCCGCATTTCTCGCGGTAGCCCTCCAACGGATAGCGCGACATCGACGCGCCGAGAAACAACAGATCGTCGAAATGCGGGACGCGCCGCTTGGCTCCGCCGCCGCGGATATCGTAGATGCCGGTCGCGGCGGCTCGCTGGATTTCGGAAATCGCATAGCGATCGAACGTCGCCGAGAAGCGCGGTTCGGTCTTGATTGAATGTGAAGAGGACATCGTGACCGTTCAGTAAGCTGCAATATTGTCGACGTGGAAGTGATAGAGCTGGCGCGCCGAGCCATACATCCGGAACTCGTCCGGATTGGCGTGCTCGATGCCGGCGCGGCTGGCGAGTTCGGCGAGCCGGGCCTTGTCGTCCTCGGTCATCTGTTTCTCGACGCAGTCGGCGCCGAGACTTTTGACCTTGCCGCGAACGAAGATGGTGGCTTCGTAGATCGAGTCGCCGAGCGCTTCGCCGGCGTCGCCGAACACGATCAGATTGCCGGCCTGCGCCATGAAGGCGCTCATCGCGCCGATCGAGCCTTTGACGACGATGTCGATGCCCTTCATCGAGATGCCGCACCGCGCTGCGGCGTCACCCTCGACGATCAGCAAGCCGCCATGTCCGGTGGCGCCGGCCGATTGGCTGGCGTCGCCCATCACATGGACCACGCCCGACATCATGTTCTCGGCGACGCCGGTCCCGGCGTTGCCGTGGATGCGGATCGAGGCCCGCTTGTTCATGCCGCCGCAGTAATAACCGACGTGCCCTTTGATCTCGATGTCGATCGGGGCATCGACGCCGGCGCCGATCGCGTGCTTGCCGTCCGAATTGGACACTTCCCACAGCGTCTCGTTGGTATCCGGCTTGACCTGGTGCAGCGCCGCGTTGAGCTCGCGAACACTTTGTTGAGCAAGATCGATCTGCGGCATCAGGCACGTTCCCACGCATAGACGGTTGCGGGCTCGGGCTCGAACACGCGCGCGCGGTCGATGCCCGGCAAGACGGAGAGGGCGCGGAATTCGGAGCCGAACGCGACGTAGTCATCGGACTCGGCGAGGATCGCCGGCTTGCAGGCGATCGGATCGCGCAGCACCGCAAAGCCGGTGCGGGTGCCGACCACGAAGGTGAAGAAGCCGTCCAGCGCATCCAGGCTCGAGGTCAGCGCCTGCTTCAGGCTGTCGCCTTCACGCATCCGCCAGGTGAGATAGCCCGCGGCGACCTCGGAGTCGTTTTCCGTCTCGAACTGCAGGCCTTCGCGCTTGAGAGTGCGCCGGACGCTGTTGTGATTGGACAGCGAACCGTTGTGCACCAGGCACTGGTCGGCGCCGGTCGAGAACGGGTGTGCGCCCTTGGTGGTCACGGCCGATTCCGTGGCCATGCGGGTGTGGCCGATGCCGTGGGTGCCGTGCATTCCCGCCAGCGAGAAGCGCTCTGCGACCTGCTCGGGCAGGCCGACTTCCTTATAGATCTCCATGTGCGAACCGGCGCTGACCACGTAGATGTCGGGCCGATGCTGTTGCAGCCAGGCCGTCGTCTGGGCCAATCCGTCGCTCGGGATCGACAGCACGACGTGATTGGAGCGTCGGACGAGATCAACCGGCGTGCCGAGCAGGGCGCCGAGCTGCGCCACCATCTCGTCGTCGGTTGCGGCGCTGTCACTGCGCAGCGTCAGCTTCCGGCGATCATTGCTGCCGTCGCCGTAGACGGCGATGCCGGCGCTGTCCGGACCGCGCGCCGACATCGTCGCCAGCATCTTCGAAAGATGCTCGCCGAGCGCCGGCTGCAGCGCCGGTTTCTTCAGGAACAGTCCGACGATGCCGCACATCTGCTTCTCCCTTGTTGGGAGGCAAATCTACCAGCTTCGTCGCGGCCGTCAATCCAGAGGAATAAGATTTTCCTGATAAGAAAGTAAGCAGGCGGTGCGGCGAGATTAGGCGCGGCGCGGATAGACGATGATCGACAGGTACGTCATCGGCCGCTTCACCAGCACTTCGGGCCCGTGCAGCGCGCCGGAATCGAACAGCATCGAGTCGCCGGGGCGCAGCCGATAACTCTTGTCGCCGTGCCGATAGATCACTTCGCCGGTCAGCATGTAGATGAATTCGGTGCCGGCGTGTTGGAAGCCCGTATGGGCGTCGGCCTCTTCTTTCAACGTAATCAGATAAGGCTCGACCACGAGGTCTTCACTGTTGATGTGGCCGAGCAGCTGATAGACGTGGCCGACCTTGGTACCGCGGCGCTCGATCACCACGCCCTGCTTGGCGCGGACGAACGAGCAGTCGCGGCGCTCCTCCGATGCGGCGAACAGCAGGCTGAGCGGCACCGCCAGCGCGTTGGCGATCGACTGCAAGGTCGACAGTGACGGCGAGATCTGGCCGTTCTCGATCTTCGACAGCATGCCGGCCGAGATATTGGAGGCGCTGGCGAGGTCGAGCACCGAAAGGTCCTGTTCCCGCCTGGTGTCTCTGATCTTGGCGCCGAGCGCGCGCTCGAGGCTGCGATTGCTCTCCGTCGGGGCGTTCGACCCGGTGCGATAGTCGCCGGCGTCGACGGCGGTTTCGGGCGGGCGTGCCGCGGCTTTCCTCTTCATCGTCAGGCTCCTGGTTTGGTCTTCGCCTAGCACGCCACGGCCAAAACCATAACAACTCAATCGCGCCGGCCACACAAGAACGAGGGCTGCGCGATCGCCGGGCGATCGCTGCCTGCAAATCGATTGAGCCGCGGAATTCACGGGCATCGCCGCGGCGCTGCTAACAGCGATGGCAGCGGCGTGCCCAGCGAGTGATTGTCAATGCACAAAGTTTACTCTTGAGAAACATTTGCACCTTCGTACTCTACAGAAAATAGATTTCGTATAAAGAAAGTCACCGGAGAGAGGCGCGATGCGGACTAATCGTCGAGACTTCATGAAAGCGACATTGGGTGCGGCGGCCGCGATCGGCGCACCTTACGGCTTCGTCAAGAACATCAATCAGGCGTGGGGCGCTCAGTCCTGGTTGCAAAAGGGCAAGCCGATCAAGATCGGTCTCTTGTTCTCTCTCACCGGCGGCCTGGCCGTGCCGGAGGAGGACTCGACGCTGGTGATGCAGTACGCGATCGACGAGATCAACAAAGCCGGTGGCATCGCCGGCATGCAGGTCCAGCCGGTTGTGGTCGACGCCAAATCTGACTTCAACGTGTATTCCGAGAAGACCAAGGAACTGATCCTGCGCGAGCGGGTAGTTGCGCTGTTCGGCTGCTACACGTCGGCAAGCCGCAAGGCAATCCTGCCGACCGTGATGTCGCAGAACCACCTGTTGTACTACCCGACCTGCTACGAAGGCGCCGAGTGCACGCAGAACACCATCTGCACCGGCCCGCTGGCCAACCAGCACTCCAAGGACCTGATCCCGTTCATGGTCCAGCAGTTCGGCAAGAAGGTGTTCTTCGTCGGCTCGAACTACGTCTGGCCGAAGGAGTCCAACAAGAACGCCAAGGTCTGGCTGCAGCAGGCCGGTGGCGAACTGCTCGGCGAGGAGTACATCCCGCTCGGCAGCTCGGAATTCGGTCCGGTGCTGAACAAGATCCGCGAGGCCAAGCCGAACTTCATCTTCTCGACCGTGGTCGGCGCTTCCGACATCGCCTTCCACAAGCAGTTCAAGCAGGAAGGCTTCAAGGTCGACTCGATGCCGATCGCTTCGCTCACCACCGGTGAGATCGAGACCAAGGCGATGGGCAACGAATTCGGCGCCGGTCACTTCTTGTCGGCGCCGTACTTCCAGGGCCTCGACAACCCGACCAACCACAAATTCGTCGAGAGCTTCCTGAAGAGCAAATACGGCAAGAACGGCTCGACGCACTACAACATGGAGGAGACCTACCTCTCCGCCTACGTGTTCAAGGCGGGCCTCGAGAAGGCGATCGAGAAGGTGGGGCTGGAAGCCGTCACGCCGCGCGCCATCCGCGACGTCTCCGGCGGCATCCGGATCGAGGACGCCGTCTCGCCCGAAGGGCTGATCTGGATCGACGATCAGAACTTCAACACCTGGCTGAAGCCGAAGATCGGGCAGTGCCAGGCCGACGGTTCGTTCAAGATCGTCAAGGCTTCCGCCGAGCACGTCGCGCCGGATCCGTATTCGATCTATCCGGACGCCGGCAAATGCATGGCGGACGGCCTCAAGGCTCCCGACGGCAAGGTCCGCAAGAGCGTGATCTGATCCATCGGACGATGCACCACGCGGCGCCGGTTCCCGGCGCCGCCATCTGCCTGCAACCCGAGGTGAAGCGAAGCATGACGGCCGGATCCTTCTTCACGTCGTTCGACCTCAGTGCATTCATCAACGCGCTGATCCTCGGCATCTCCATCGCCAGCATCTGGCTGATCGCCGCGCTCGGGCTCACCATCATCTACGGCGCAGCCGGCGTCATCAACATGGCGCACGGCGAGTTCATCATGCTGGGCGCCTACAGCTCCTACATGCTGCAGAATTTCTTCGGCCTGCCGTTCGCGCTGTGCGTGCCGGCGTCGTTCGTGATCGTCGCCCTGGTCGGGCTGATCATCGAGCGCGGGCTGATCCGCTATCTGTACAAGCGGCCGCTCGACACGCTGCTCGCCACCTTCGGCGTGTCGCTGGTGCTGATGCAGGGCGTCCGGCTGCTGTTCGGCAGCGACCCCAAATACATCGCGGTGCCGTCGTTCTTCTCGAGCAATCTGCAATTCGGCTTCATCAACATCTCGGTGTTCCGCGTCGTCGTACTGCTGGTGACGATCGCGGTGGTCGCGGCGCTGTGGGCGCTGTTCTATCGCACCCGGTTCGGCGTCCAGGTCCGGGCGGTGATGCAGGATAAGGAGATGGCGGCCTCGTTCGGCGTCAATGCCGACCGCATCTACATGCTGACCTTCGCGCTCGGCGCCGGCCTTGCCGGTCTCGCCGGCTCGCTGTTCGGCGTGCTCAACATCGTGCTGCCGACCATGGGCGCGGCCTATGTGGTGCAGGCCTTCCTCGTGGTGGTGGTCGGCGGCGGCACGCTCGCCGGCAGCGTCGCGGCGGGCGGCGCGACCGGCGAACTGCAGTCGATCTTCGCGTACTTCACCAACGACACCTTCGCGCGCTTCGTGCTGTTCGTCCTGATCGTGGTGTTCCTGCGCATCAGGCCGCAGGGCCTGTTCGCGCCATCGGCCAAGCGCCGGTGAGGCAGGCGAGCGGCAGGGGAAGGATCTGGCGATGAATCTCTACCACAACGTCAAGGCGCAGTGGCTGGCCTATCTGGTGTTCTATCTGGTGCTAGCCGCCGTGCCGCTGCTGATCGACGACAACTTTCTGCTCAACCAGCTGTCGACCTATGGCGTGTTCGGCATGCTGGCGCTGTCGATCAGCCTGTGCTGGGGCTTTGGCGGCATCCTCAATCTCGGCCAGGGCATCCCGTTCGGGCTCGGCGCCTACGGCATGGCGATGACCATGCAGATGCAGTCGCAGGACGCATCGAATCCGATGCCGCCCTTCATGCTAAACAACAGCCTCGAGCACCTGCCGCTGCTGTGGCAGCCATTCACCAACACCGGCGTCGGTATCGTGCTGGCGCTGGCGGTGCCGACGCTGTTCTGCCTGGTGTTCGGCGGCCTGATGTTCCGCGCCCGCGTCTCCGGGCCGTTCTTCGCCATCATGACGCTGGCGATGCTGAGCGCCTGGGGCACGCTGATCCTCGACATCCAGCCCTACACCAACGGCGTCAACGGCATCACGCCGCCGACGCCGCTGCGCCTCGGCGAGTTCACGCTCGATCCCTACAGCCCGGCCGCGTACTGGACCGTGCTGGCGCTATTGGTGATCGCCACCATCGTGGCGAAGCTGATGACGCTGAGCCGGTTCGGCCTGGTGATCCAGTCGATCCGCAACGACGCCGAGCGCGTGCGTTTCCTCGGCTACAGCGTCGCCGGCTACGAAACCGCGATTTACACGATCTCGGGCTTCTTCGCCGCCGTCGCCGGCTGTCTGTGGGTGACGCTGACCCAGTACGTCTCGCCGGCGCAGTTCGACACCACCTTCAGCCTGTCGATGGTGATCTGGGCCGGCATCGGCGGCCGGATGTCGCTGCTCGGCGCTATCCTCGGCGCCTTCCTGATCCAGGGCGCGCAGAGCTATCTCGGCGACACCTTCCTCAACACCTGGCTGCTGATTCTCGGCGGCTTCTTCATCCTGGTCGTGCGCTTCCTGCCGAAGGGGCTGATCGGGCTGGTGGAGATGGCGCTCG
This sequence comes from Rhodopseudomonas palustris, assembly GCF_003591005.1. GTDB lineage: Bacteria > Pseudomonadota > Alphaproteobacteria > Rhizobiales > Xanthobacteraceae > Rhodopseudomonas > Rhodopseudomonas palustris_K. Next base: position 197,989 of record NZ_QYYD01000005.1, on the reverse strand, counting down.
GCCGGCTCGGCCGCAACCGTCGCAACGGCGGCGGCGACAGCGTGCCGGCGGGTCAAATGCTGCCGCAACCGGGCGAGTGAGGCGACGATGGGCTTCTTCGAGATCCGCGACCTCTGCAAATCGTTCGACACCGTCACGGTGATCAATCAGTTCAGCATCGAACTGGTCGAGCAGACGCTGTGCTGCCTGGTCGGGCCCAATGGCGCCGGCAAGACCACCACGATGGATCTGATCACCGGCCGGCAAAAGCCGACATCGGGCCAGATCCTGTTCTGCGACGAGGACATCACCGGGCTCGACGAGCACGAGATCGCCCGTCGCGGCATCGGCCGCAAGTTTCAGGTGCCGGCGGTGTTTCGCGATCTCACGGTGCGCCAGAATCTCGAAGTCGCCTGCAGCCGTAGCACCAATCCGGTGAAGAACTTCTTCCGGTTCCGCGAGCCGGTGTTCGCCGACAAGCTCGAGGAGGTGTTGGCGCTGACCGGGCTCGGTCCGCGCCTCAACACCGAGGCCGGCATCCTGTCGCACGGCGAAACGCAATGGCTGGAGATCGCCATGGTGCTGATGCAGGACCCGCGGCTGTTGCTGTTCGACGAGCCGGTGGCCGGCATGACCGAGCAGGAGATCGACAAGACCGCGGCGATCTTCAACCGCCTGAAGAAGACCCACTCGCTGGTGGTGGTCGAGCACGACATGGCGTTCGTCAAGCAGATCGCCGACGTCGTCACCGTGATGCACATGGGCAGCCTGCTGGCGCAGGGCACGATCGGCGAGATCGAGGCCAACGAGAGGGTCCGCGAGGTCTATCTCGGCGATACGGAGGACGCGTGACCATGCTGCTGTCGATGGACCGCGTCACCTCGTATTACGGCAAGACCACCATCCTGAAGGATTTCTCCTTCGGCATCGAGCAGGGCAAATGCCTGTGCGTGCTCGGCCGCAACGGCGTCGGCAAGACCACGCTGATGCGCACCATCATGGGGCTCACCGACCGCTCCACCGGCGACATCACCATCGCCGGGGAAAATATCGGCCAGGCGCCCACTCATCATCGCGCCAAGCTCGGGATCGGCTACGTGCCGCAGGGCAGGGGCATTCTGTCGGAGTTCACGGTTCGGGAAAACATATTGCTGGGCACCTTCGCACGCCACGACGGCCGCCCGGACATTCCCGAAGTCTGCCTTCGGATGTTCCCCTATCTGAAGGCAAATCTCGACCGCCGGGCAGGCCTGCTGTCCGGCGGTCAAAAACAACAGCTCGCGATCGCGCGCGCGCTGGCGGTCGATCCCAAGATCCTGCTGCTCGACGAGCCGACCGAAGGCATCCAGCCCAACATCGTCCACGAGATCGGCGAGACGCTGCGCACGCTCAACCGCGAGCTCGGCATCACGCTGCTGCTCACCGAACAGCACATTCGCGTCGCCAAGCGGCTCGGCGACGCGTTCCTGATGGTCGACAACGGCCGCGTGGTTGCCAGCGGTCCGATGCCCGACCTGACCGAAGACATCATCCACAAGTACCTCACCATCTGATCCCAAGGAGCTGACCGATGATTCCCATTCCGCGGCCGTCGTCCGACGATGCCAAGCGCATGATCAAGGAACACAAGGAGTGCATCGACTCCATGAAGGGCGTCGCCGGCAACAGCGTGCTGAAATGCGCGACGCCGGGCGACACCACGGTGGTGACCGGCGGCATCCATGAAGACTTCCAGCTCAACCGCGTGCTGCTGCGGATGCGCGCCGCGCCCGCCAAGGGCAAGCTGGTGGTGGTGTGCACCAAGGTCGAGAAGGAATGGCGCATCGCGCGGCTCAGCGGCATCCGCGGCGTGCCGCCGGAGTTCGTCACCGACAAGGTCTACGACAACGAACAGGATCCGCAGCACGACATCTTCCTGATGCGGCTCGAGGAATATCCCGAGACCGACGGTTTCCCCGAGCATTTCCGCGAAGGTTGGAAGCGCCGCGACGACATGTGGACGGTCACCTGAGAAACGCGACGAAACGCCGAGGGATGAGGTTAGCACGATGAGTTGGATGAAGATGACCGGATACGCCGACAAGTTCAGCGTGCATCCGGGCGACACCATCAAGTTCTACGTCAATTGCGACGGGCCGTCCGAGTATCAGGCCGAGATCGTCAAGATGATCCACGCCGACACCAATCCGCGCGGCCCGGGCTTCATCGAGGAGAAGATCGACGCCGCGGTAAACGGCACCTACAAAGGCATGAAGCAGGAGATCTACAGCGGCTCCTACGGCTTCGTGCCCGACAAGCCGCAGTTCTGCGTCGAGAGCGTGACGCTGCAGTGCTGGATCTGGCCGACCACGCCCAAGACCCATCCGAAATACTGGAAGCACGGCGCCCAGGGCCTCGTCACCAAATGGTGCGACGGCAAGGGCTACGGCCTGTTCATCAACGAAGACGGCTGCGTCGAATTCCGCATCAACGATCAGGTGATCACCACCGGCGCGCCGCTCCGCGATCACGCCTGGCACTTCGTCGCCGCAAGCTTTGACGCCGAGACCGGTGAGGCGGTGCTGTATCACGAGCCGCAGGTCGTCTACGCGCTCGACCCGGAGATTCCGCCAGTCAGCGCCACGCTGTCGACCAAGCTCGCTTACGTGCCCGGCTCGCCGACGGTGATCGCCGGATATTGCGGAGCGGTGACCGACTCGCCGCTGGCGAAAGCCTCGGTGCCGCAGGGCGTGCTGATCAAGGGCCACTACAACGGCAAGATCGACAGCCCGCGCATCTGCAATCGCGCGCTGACGCGGCTCGAGATCGAGACGATGAAGCTCGGTGCCAAGCCCGGCCTGACCGAGCGGCGCAATTCCGGCCCGACCGGCAAGCTGTCCGAAGCGATCGTCGCGTCCTGGGATTTCGGTGACGGCATCAACACGCTGATCGGCAAGGACAAGGGCCCATATCTGTTCCATGCCACCATCGTCAATTGCCCGACCCGTGCGATGACCGGCTACAATTGGGAAGGCCAGATTTTCGACTGGAAGGGCGCGCCCGAGCAATACGGCGCCATTCACTTCCATGACGACGATATCGACGACGCGCGCTGGCAGGTCAGCTTCGAATGGAGCGTGCCGAAGGGCACCAGCAGCAAGTTCTACGCCGCCAAGCTGACCACCAAGGACGGCGACGAAGACTACATCCCGTTCTGGGTGGTGCCGCGGGTCGGCGAGGAGACGGCGAAGATCGCCTTCATGGTGCCGACCATCAGCTACATGGCTTACGCCAACGAGCATCTCGCCAACAACGCCGGCGGCGCCGAGCTTCTGGTCTACCGCGTGCCGATCATGCAGCAGCAGAACATGTTCCTGTCGGAACATCGTGAATATGGCGGCTCGATCTACGACACTCACACCGATGGCTCGGGCCTGTGCCTGTCGTCCCGGCTGCGCCCGATCCTGAGCATCCGGCCGAAATACGATCACTTCCTGGCGCAGGCGCCGTGGCAGTATCCGGCCGATCTGCACATGATCTACTGGCTGGAGAAGAAGGGCTACGACTACGACGTCATCACCGACGAGGACGTCAGCTATGACGGTCTCGCCCGGCTGGAGAACTACAACGTCGTCATCTCGGGTTCGCATCCGGAGCACAACAGCGGCCCGCAGCTCGATGCGCTGCACAACTACATGCAGCGCGGCGGCCGCTTCATGTATATGGGCGCCGACGGCTGGTACTGGGTCCACTCGTATCACCCGGCCTATGACAAGCAGGGCCGCGGCATCGTCACCGAGATGCGGCGCTGCGAGAGCGGCATCCGCACTTGGCGGGCCGATCCCGGTGAATACTATCATCAAGGCACCGGCGAACTCGGCGGCATGTGGCGGTTCCGCGGCCGCTATCTGCACACCATCGCCGGCACCGGCATGTCGTCCGAAGGCTTCGACATCTCGACCTACTACTCGCGGACTCCGGAGAGCAACGACGCCCGCGTCTCGTGGGCGTTCGAGGGCATCAATTACGACGAGAAGCTCGGCAATTTCGGTCTCGTCGGCGGCGGTGCCGCCGGCACCGAGCTCGACATCGTCGACACCATGCTGGGCAGCCCGCCGCACACGCTGGTGGTGGCGACCTCGGCCGGCCGCCACACCGAAGGCTATCTGCTGGTGATGGAAGACTACGGCTTCAACCAGCAGGGCCTCGACGGCACCCAGCATCCGCGGGTGCGCTCCGACATCGCCTATCACGAGACGCCGAACGGCGGTGCGGCGTTCGCCTTCTCGTCGATCGCGTTCTGCGGCTCTCTGCCCTGGAACAACGGCGACAACAACATCTCGACGCTGGTCGGCAACGTCCTCAACCGCTTCATGAAGGACGGACCGCTGCCGATGCCGGAACCGGCGGCGATCATGCATCGCGGCCGCGCCGACTACGACCAGCCGATGAACAAGGCCCGCAAGTAACGACGACCGGACGGCGCCGGCCTGCGGCGCCGTCCTTCCAATCAGCCGAGGCGTGCGATGCTGACTCATCCGGACACGGTCTATATCGACGAAGGCGTCGATTTTCTCGATATCGGCCGCTACGCCACCGCGACCGCGCCGTTCGGGCTGGCGACGATGCTGCCGCGGCGGGCCTACACGTCCGAGGTGTTCCAGCGCCTCGAAGACGAAAAGATCTGGACCCGCGACTGGGTCTGCATCGGCACGACGGCGGAGATCCCCGGCGCGTTCGACCTGTTGCCCTACACCATCGGCCATCACGCCATCCACGTGCAGCGTCAGCCCGACGGCTCGCTGATCGGCCGCTTCAACAAGGCGCAGCATGGCGGCTGCCGCACCATTCCGGCGCAATGCCGCACCGGCAAGAAGACCAAATGCTCCTACACCTCCTGCGGCTACAGCCGCGATCGCGAGGTGATCGGCGGCGAAAGCCTGATGGAGATGTCGCCGCAGATGGGGCAGTTCCTTGGCGCGGTGCCGGAGCGGCTGCTGCCGGTGCGGATCAAGACCTGCGGCCCGCTGATTTTCGCCAATGTCGATCCGACCCTCGAAACTGAGTGGCATGCCGCCGAGCCGGTGTGGGACGGGGAGTTCACCCGTGTCGACGGCAATTGGCGCGAGCACCGCGCCAATTGGAAGATCGCCGGCGCTGCGCTGGTCGATGCGGCGCGCAATCCACACTGCGGCGGCGGCGCCGTCAATCATGTCAGCGCACAGTGGCTGTTTCCCAATCTGGTGTTGATCCGTTCGCGCAGCGCCGCGCTCAGCATCGTGCTGCAGCCGACCGCGATGGACCAGACGCTATGGCGGATGTCGTTCTTCGTCCGCTCCGACTTTGAGACGTCGATGCATCAGGCGGTGCTGAAGCAGTTCGCGCCGCTGCTGAAGCACGCGGAGGCTGAAGCGTTGGCGCGTCAATCGACGGTCGAGACTGCGCTGGCCAGCGATCCGCCGGAGCAGAGCCGCGCCGGCTGGGACTTCAACCAGACGCTGGTCGAGCGGATTTCGCGTCAGCATGCGGCGTATTGGAACGCGCCGCTGATGCGCGCCTGACGGAGCGCCGCGATGGTCTTCAGCGTGCAGCAGGTCAAATACGAATTCCTCGCCTACATCAAGGAATTCGACGGGACCTTCAGCAATTGGTGCGTCGGCATCTCCGATCAGCCGAAGCAGGCCCTTTTCGAGCAGCACGGCGTGCAGCCGGACCATGATCCATGGCTGTACAAGCAGCTCCTGACACATCGCGCCGCACGCACGGTGTATGATTACTTCGTCGAGCATCTCAAGGCGGCCGGCGCGCCGCTCAGCGGCGACACCAACGATTTCGACTGCGTCTACCTGCTCAAGATCGCGCCGCACACGCGTCTGCAGTCTGCCCATGACGCGTGGTCTGCGCGCGAGCCGGACTCAGCGTCGCTTGAAAACGCTATCGTAAGGGAGTGACCGATGCCGACCACCGCCGAGGGCGAAGCCGCATTCATGGAGCGCGACTATCAAAAAGCGCGCGAGATCTGGGAGCCGCTGGCGGAGCGCGGTGACGCCGACGCCGAAGCCTGGCTCGGCGCGCTCTACGCCAACGGGCTCGGCGCCGAGCGCGACGCGTCGCGGGCGTTCGCGCTGTATCTGCGCGCCGCCGAGAAGGGCAACGCGCTGGCCGCCAACAATGTCGGCGCGATGTGCGCCAAGGGCGAGGGCGTCGAGGCCGATCCGGTCAAGGCGGCGTCGTGGTTCCATCGCGCCGCCGAGGCCGGCGACGCGCTCGGCCAGTTCAACTACGCGGTGCTGCTGACCAAAGGGCAGGGTGTGCCCGTGGATATGGCGCAGGCGGTCGAATGGTATCGCCGCGCCTCGGACGGCGGCCACTATCCGTCGCAGGCGCGGCTCGGCTATTGCTACGCCAAGGGCCTCGGCACGCCGGTCGATCGCATCGAAGCGTTCGCCTGGCTCAGCGCCGCGGCGCAGCACGGCGTCGGCCTCGCGATGGCCGAGCTGGAAGAATTGGTCCGCGGCATGACCGACGAGGAAAAGCGCGAAGGCCGCCGCCGCTTCGCCGAACGCGCCGGCCGCACCCGCGCCGGCATGGCGACGGCGTGAAGCGAGCGGTGGAGCGGTTCTGCATTTGATAGACTAACGCCGTCATCCTGAGAGTCTGACTCAAAACTAAAGCCGACTTATCAGCCACATTTTGCGGTCGGCTAATTGGCTCACAAACTCCGTCATGGCCGGGCTTGTCCCGGCCATCCACGCCTTTTCTGCATTTCCTTCGGCAAGGCGTGGATGCCCGGCACAAGGCCGGGCATGACGCGTGGAGGGGAAGTGCCCGAGTTGAAAGAGCGCATTTCCGGCCAGGCTCGGAAGTGGCTGCTGTGTGCGGCGCTACGGGCCTCGAAGGATGGGCCGCGAGCACCTTGGCCGCATCCTTCGAGGCGCGCTACGCGCGCACCTCAGGATGACGACTCTGCACGCGAGGCGGCGTCGTCACAGCGGCCACTCGACGAACTGCTAATCCCGAAACACCACCGTCTTGCGGCCGTTCGGAATCACCCGGCCCTCGATGTGCCAGAACACGGCGCGCGCCAGCACGCGGCGTTCGATGTCGCGGCCCTTGCGGACGAGATCGTCGGGTTGATCCTGGTGCGAGATCCGCTCGACATCCTGTTCGATGATCGGGCCTTCGTCGAGATCGGCCGTGACGTAGTGCGCGGTCGCGCCGATCAGCTTGACGCCGCGGCTGTGCGCCTGGTGATAGGGCCTGGCGCCCTTGAAGCCGGGCAGGAACGAGTGGTGGATGTTGATGCAGCGCCCGGCCAGCTTGGCCGACAAATCATCCGACAGGATCTGCATGTAGCGTGCCAGGATCACCAGGTCGACCTGGCGCTCGCCGACGATGCGCCACACCTCGGCTTCCTGCTGCGCCTTGGTCTGCGGCGTCACCGGCAGATAGTCGAACGCGATGCCGGTGAGATCGTGATGCTGATAGGTCTCGCGCGGATGGTTGGAGACGATGCCGGCGATGTCGACCGCGAGCTCGCCGATCCGCCAGCGATACAACAGGTCGGCGAGGCAATGGTCGGAGCGTGACGCCATGATCAGCACGCGCATGCGCTGCGCGCGCGACCGCAGCGTCCAGCGCATCTTCAGCTCATCAGCCAGCGGCGCGAATGCTTGCTCGAACGACGCGATGCTCCCCGACACGAAGTTGAAGCGGATGCGGGTGAAGAACTGATTGGTTTCGAGATCGTCGTACTGGTGCGCCTCCTGGATGTTGCCGCCGCTTTCGAACAGCGTGCGTGCCACGGCGGCGACGATGCCGGGGCGGTTGGGGCAGGCAAAAGTCAGGATATAGCTGTCGTTCGACATCGGAGCATCCGCGTCTGCGTGGAAGGTCGAGGAGGGGTGGGGCGATCAGCGCCAGTGGCAGCCGAATTCGGCGGCGCTGCCGGCGAACCAGTCGAGAAAGCTGCGGGTCAGGCTGCGGAACACGCTGATTTCGAACACGGGCGAGCCGTCGGCATCGTCGGGATTGCGCCAGATGCTGGCGCCGATGTGGCCGACCACGGTGGTGGCCGCGTCGCCGACCTTGAACGCCGTTGGCTCCAGATCAATCGGAAAGCCTTTCGCCAGAGCCGCGCGCACGGCCGGACCGGTGACCCGAAACACCGCGTAGCCGCCGCTCTGGTCGGACACCGAGGCAACTCCCGCCGTCGATGTCTTCAGCGTGCGCACCAGCGATGCGTCGCTTTCGCTGATCGCCAGCCAGGTTTGCGGCGCCATGCCGACGAAGGCGACGTCGCGGCCGTGCGCGATCGCCGGGCGGTCCGGCAGGTCGAGTTGATAGGTCGTGGCGATGCGGCTGCGCAGCGCTTCGCTCTGGCCGCGGCGCGCCTGCAGCGTCGCCAGCGCGAGGCCCCGCAGCTCGATGATGGTCACGCCATCGCCCTTGGCGGAGCCGGGGATGACGTGGCCGGCCGAGGCCGGCTGGGCGGCGAGATCGGCGTCAGCCATGCAGGCGGCTCCCTTCCGGATCGAAGAACACCGGCGACACCACCTCGACGTCGAGATCGCCGCTGCGGATCGGGTCATAGGAGCGCAGCCGCTCGCCGGCGCGGGCCGGGCCGCGCTTGAGGAAGCCGAGGCCGACCCAATGTCCGAGCATCGGCGAGAACGCCACCGAGGTGACGTAGCCCTCGTCATTGGCCATGGTCGGCTCGGCGCCGCGTGCCAGGAAATGCGCGCCGGCGCGCAGCCGCTGCGCCCGATCGACCGGCACGATGCCGACCAGCGCCGGGCGGTCCGGATCGATGAGGCCGGGTCGCTGCGCCAGCACGCGGCCGATGAAATCCTTTTTGGTCGACATCATCCGGCCGAGCCCGAGATCGGCAGCCGTGGTGGTGCCGTTGAGTTCGTTGCCGGCGACATGGCCCTTTTCGATGCGCATCACGCCGAGCGCTTCGGTCCCGTAGGGCACCACGCCGAATTCGGCGCCGGCCTGCATCAGCGCGCGGATCGCGGCATCGCCGTGCGTTGCCGGCACCGCGAGTTCAAACGCGAGTTCGCCGGAGAACGACACCCGATACAGCCGCGCCGTGACGCCGCGCCAGCTGAACTCGGCGCAGCCGAGATAGGGCAAAGCAGCGCCCGAGACGTCGAGCGCGTCGCCAAGTAACCGGCTGAGCAGATCGCGCGAGCGCGGCCCGGCGACCGAGTATTGCGACCATTGTTCGGTGACCGAGACCAATTGCACGTCGAGCTCGGGCCACAACACCTGCCGGGCGTGCTCGAGATGCTGCATCACCGCGCCGGCATTGGCGGTGGTGGTCGACATCATGAAGTGATCCTCGGCGAAGCGCGCGCAGGTGCCGTCGTCCATGGCGAGGCCGTCCTCGCGCAGCATCAGGCCGTAGCGCACCTTGCCGACCGGCAGCGTCGAGAAACTGTTGATGTAGATGCGGTCGAGAAATGCGCCGGCGTCGCTGCCCTGCACGTCGATCTTGCCGAGCGTCGAGACATCGCAGACGCCGACGCCGCTGCGCGTCGCGCGCACCTCGCGGCTGACGGTCTGCAGCCAGTCGGTCTCGCCCGGCTGCGCGAACCATTGCGCACGCAGCCATGGCCCGGCCTCGATAAAGGTGGCGCCCTGCTGCTCGGCCCAGCGATGGCCGGCGGTCAATCGTGTCGGGCGAAAATGCTTGCCGCGGTGATGACCGGCCAGCGCGCCGATCGCCACCGGCGTGTAGGGCGGGCGGAACACGGTGGTGCCGGCCTGCGCCATGGTGCGATCGGTCGCCGACGCCATCAGCGCCTGGCCGACGACGTTGGACGTCTTGCCCTGATCGGTCGCCATGCCGAGCGTGGTGTAGCGCTTGAGGAGCTCGACAGAGGTGAAACCCTCACGCGCCGCCAGCTCGACATCGCCGGTGGTGACGTCGTTCTGGAAATCGACGAAGGCTTTGCCGCGTGCGCCGGCGACGTGCCACATCGGTGAGACGCCGGTGTCATCGGCGTCGATATGCGGCGTCGGGAAACTGCGCGCCGTGAAGCCGCAATCGCTCGCGGCGGCGACGCCGGCGGCGGCGCCGTCGCGCAGCGCGTCGGCGAGGCTGAAGTGGCCGGCGGCGGCTCCGGCGATGGTCATGCCGGGCGGCGGTGCAGTGGCGATGAAGCTCGCATGCGCGTCCGACCATTGCGGTCGGCCGCCGAGATGCGTGGTCATCGCGATGTTGGCGCTCCATCCTCCGGAGATCGCCAGCAGGTCGACGTCGAGCTTGCTGCTACGCCCCGCGGCATCGCGGACGGTGATCGAACGAAGCTGCTGCCGCCCCCTAGTGTCGATGACATCGGCGCCGGTCTGCACCGCGATGCCCAATTCAGATGCACGGACGGCGAGATGCGGCGCGACGTCCGGCCGGCGGTCGATCACGGCGGCGACGTCGATGCCGGCGCCGGCCAGGTCGAACGCCGTGTGCCAGGCGTCGTCGCAGCAGGTGAACACGGCGCAGCGCTGGCCCGGCACCACGGCGTAGCGATGCAGATAGCTGCGCACCGCGGACGCGAGCATCACGCCGGGGCGATCATTGCCGCCGAACACCAGCGGCCGTTCGATGCCGCCGGCGGCCAGCAGGCTGCGCCGCGCCACGATCTTCCAATAGCGCTGTCGCGGCTGATAAGGCGGCGGCACCGGCAGATGATCGCTGACACGCTCCAGCGCCGCATAGGTGCCGCCGTCATAGACCGCGAACACGGTGGTTCGCCGCAGCAGCCGGACGTTGGGCATGGCCTGCAACTCGGCGACGATGCCTGCGGCCCATTCGGCGCCGGCGCGGCCATCGATCTCGCGGGCTTCGCCGTTCAGTCGCCCGCCGGTGACGAAATCCTCGTCGCACAGGATGACGCGGGCGCCGGCGCGGCCGGCGCTGAGCGCCGCCATCAATCCGGCGGGGCCGCCGCCGATCACCAGCAGGTCGCAGAACGCGTGGGTTTTGTCGTAGCTGTCGGGATCGGCCTCGCCGCTGGCGCGGCCAAGGCCGGCGGCGCGGCGGATCGCCGGCTCGTAGACCTTATCCCAGAACGACGCCGGCCACATGAAGGTCTTGTAGTAGAAACCCGCCGAGAGGAACGGCGCCAGCAGCGAGTTGACCGCCGCGATGTCGAAGCCGAGCGAGGGCCAGCAGTTCTGGCTGTTCGCCGCGAGGCCGTCGAACAGCTCGACCGTGGTCGCCTTGGTGTTCGGCTCGCGCCGTGCGCCGCTGCGCAGTTCGACCAGCGCGTTCGGCTCCTCCGAGCCGGCGGTGAGGACGCCGCGCGGCCGGTGATACTTGAACGAACGTCCGACCAGCCGCACGCCGCTGCCGAGCAGCGCGGAGGCCAGCGTATCGCCCGCGTAGCCGGAGTAGCTGGCGCCGTCGAAGCTGAAGTCGATCCGTTTCGAGCGGTCGATCAGGCCGCCTTGCGCGAGCCGGCCGGCGGCGTGCCCTTGCGCTGCTCCGCTCATGGCCGTTCACTCGCGAAGACGGAATTGATGATGGCGTGGGTGCGGGTGTCGCGCGTCACGCGCAGCCAGCCGCGGCAGCCTTGGGCGTGATACCAGAGTTCGTCGTGCGGCCCGGCCGGGTTGTCGCGCAGATACACCGCCTCGTAGAACAGCTGCGCCGCATCGGGCGCCGCCGGATTCGGCCGCGCCTCCGCGTCGCCGAGATAACTGAATTCGCCGAGGTCGCGTTCGCCGCAGAAGGGACATCTGATCCGCATCGCTTCGTCCCCTCAATGCAGATTGGGCTGGGCGCCGCGGCCCTTTTCGTCGATCAGCTGGCCTTTGGCGAAACGGTCGAGCCGCATCTCGCGAGCGACCGGATGGCTGTCTCCGGTTGCCAGGAGATGCGCGAAGCACAGCCCCGACGCCGGCGTCGCCTTGAAGCCGCCGTAGCACCAGCCGGCATTGAGCCAGGCGCCGTCCACCGGCAGCTTGTCGATGATCGGCGAACCGTCCATCGACATGTCGAGCAGGCCGGCCCAATTGCGCAGGATGCGCATCCGGCCGATCGCCGGCATCAGCGCCATGCCGGCTTCGCAGACATCCTCGACCACGGGCAGATTGCCGCGCTGGGCATAGGAGTTGTAGCTGTCCATGTCGCCGCCGAACACCAGGCCGCCTTTGTCGGACTGGCTGATGTAGAAGTGCCCGGCACCGAAGGTGACGACGCCGGGGATCAGCGGTTTGATCGCTTCGGTGACGAAGGCCTGGATCAGATAGCTCTCGATCGGCAGCTTCAGGTTCAACATGCGCGCGACCCGCGAGCTGCTGCCCGCGACCGCGAGGCCGACCCGGCCGCAGCCGATGGTGCCGCGGCTGGTCTCGACCCCGAGAACGCGGTCGCCGTCGCGGACGAAGCCGGTGACTTCGCAGCTCTGCACGATGTCGACGCCGAGGTCGCTGGCGCCGCGCGCATAGCCCCACACCACGGCGTCGTGCCGCGCCGTGCCGCCGCGCCGCTGCAGCAGCCCGCCTTTGATCGGAAACCGCGCGGTGTCGAAATCGAACAGCGGCAGCATCTTGCGCACGGCGTCGGCGTCGAGCAACTCCGCATCGGCGCCGGACAGCAGCATGGCGTTGCCGCGCCGCGCGAAGGCGTCGCGCTGGGCGTCGGAATGGATGAGATTGAGCACGCCGCGCTGGCTCACCATCGCGTTGTAGTTCAGCTCCTGCTCCAGCCCCTCCCAAAGCTGCATCGACAGCTCGTAGAACGGCTGATTGCCGGGCAATAGATAGTTGGAGCGGATGATGGTGGTGTTGCGGCCGGCATTGCCGGAGCCGATCCAGCCCTTTTCCAGCACGGCGACGTTGCGGATGCCGTGCCGCTTGGCCAGATAGTAGGCGGTGGCGAGGCCATGGCCGCCGCCGCCGACGATCACAACGTCGTAGTGTCGCCGCGGTTCGGCGTCGCGCCATACCGGGCGCCAGCCGCGATGACCACGCAGCGCCTCGCGCGCCAGCGAAAACACGGAATAATGCATCGTCGCACACGGCTCCGGTCGGCTTGTCGGCCGCACTGTGCCCTGCTAATCAATCAGCCGCATGGCAAAAAGCGACGCAAAATTGTCCAATCGCGACAAGCCGCGCCCGCTGCGCGTCGGCTTCCTGCTGATCCCGGGCTTCGCGCTGATGTCCTACGCGTCGGCGATCGAACCGCTGCGTGCCGCCAACGTGCTGGCCGGCAAGAGCCTGTATCGCTGGCGGCATATCGCGATTTCCGGCGATGCGGTGCCGGCGTCGAACGGCGTCCGCATCGCGGCCGATGCCGGCATCGCGGATGCGGGACGGCTGGACATCATCGTGGTCTGCGCCGGCGGCAATCCGCGCGAATTCGATCATCCGCCGACACTCGCCTTCCTGCGAAAGGCCGCGCGGCACGGCGTCCGGCTAGGCGGCGTGTCGGCCGGCCCGTTCGTGCTCGCCCAGGCCGGGCTGCTCGACGGCTATCGCTGCACCGTGCATTGGGAGCACGTCCCGGCTTTCACCGAGACGTTTCCATTCCTGCATCTCAGCCGCTCGTTGTTCGAGATCGATCGCGACCGCTTCACCTGCGCCGGCGGCATCGCCGCGCTCGACATGATGCACGCGCTAATCCGGATCGACCACGGCGCCGAACTGGCCAGCGCGGTCAGCGACTGGTTCCTGCAGACCGAAGTGCGGCGCGGCGAGGCCGCGCAGCGATTGTCGCCGATCGAGCGCTTCGGGGTGCATCATCCCAAGCTGATCGCGACGCTGACGCGGATGGAGAAGAACATCGAGACGCCGCTCGGGCGCGCCAAGCTTGCGGCGCTGGCGCGTCTGTCGGTCCGGCAATTGGAGCGGCTGTTCGCAGCGCACCTGCGCACGACGATCCGCCGCCATTACGCCCGGATGCGGCTCGAGCGCGCGCGGCTGTTGTTGCGGCAGACCACGCTGCCGATCGCCGAGGTGGCGGTCGCCACCGGCTTCGGCAGCCTGGCGAGTTTCTCGCGGGCCTATCGCCAGCAATTCGGCCTTTCGCCCACGCGGGAACGGACGATGGTTTGACGCGCGGCGGACGGGCTGCCGGTGGTCTTCGCGGTGCGGCAGACACATCGCCCCGCCGCCATGTTGTTAGTCGGAGCGCGAGCATGCAGGCGTTGCGTTTCAGGTCGCGTTGGGTCATCACTTGCTTGGTTGCACAAGTCTACAGCGATGATGACGGCAGTCGAGACTGAGCTCTGAACAACAAAATGGCAGCGAGTGACGAAAAGCGAGGCAGTTGGCGCGTCGGCGTGCTGTTCTCACAAACCGGCGTAACGTCCACGATCGAGCGCTCTCAGCTGAACGCGACGCTGCTGGCCATCGAAGAGATCAATGCCGCGGGCGGCATTCTCGATCGGCCGATCGAGCCGGTGATCTACGATCCGGCGTCCAATCCGAAGCAGTTCCGCAGCCTCGCCGAACGGCTGCTGCAGGTCGATCGGGTTCGCCTGTTGTTCGGCTGCTACATGACCAGCACGCGCAAAACCATCCTGCCGGTGGTCGAAGCCTATCGCGGCCTGTTGTTCTATCCGACGCTGTACGAAGGCTTCGAATATTCGCGCAATTGCATCTACACCGGCGCGGCGCCCAACCAGAACTCGATTCAGCTCGCGCGCTATCTATTGTCCGCCTACGGCAACCGCTTTTTCTTCGTCGGCTCCAACTATATTTATCCCTATGAATCCAATCGGCTGATGGCCGACTTCGTGGCCCAGGGCCGCGGCAAGGTGCTCGACGAACTGTACGTCTCGCTGCAGCCCGAGCCGAAGGATTTCGACCGCGTCATCGCCAAGATTAAGAAGGCCGCGCCCGACGTGATCTTCTCCACCGTGGTCGGTTCCGGGACGGCGATGTTCTACCAGGCCTATCGCGAGGCTGGTTTCGATCCAGGCAAGATGCCGATCGCCAGCCTCACCACCAGTGAGGCCGAAGTGGCGGAGATGTCGGCGGAAGCGGCCGAAGGCCACATCACGGCGGCGCCGTTTTTCGAAACCTTGTCGACGCCGTCGGCGCGGCAGTTCGTCGGCAATTTCAAGCAGCGCTTCGGCGCCGATGCGCCGGTGACGGCGGGAGCGGAGGCGGCCTATTTCCAGATGCATCTGGCGATGCGGGCGCTCGCCCGATGCGGCACCGACGATCCCGAGCGCGTCCTCTCCGAACTGCGCGATTCCGAATTCGATGCGCCGCAGGGGAGGGTTCGCATCGATCGAGAAAACAATCACACCTATCTGTGGCCGCGCATCGCCCGCCTGGACGGGCAGGGCCGCTTCCGCACCGTGTGGAATCCGGGCGTGCGCATCAAGCCCGACCCTTACTGCGTCGTGCAGAGTCTCGACGACTGGTCTGCCGACGAAATCCATGCCTCCGCGACCTAGACCATGCTGATCGAGATCTGCGGATGACGATCCAGATTCTTCGGGACCTCCGTGGCTTGCGGGTGCATGTGGTGCACCCCGCCGATGTCGAGCGGGTGCAACTCGTCGAGCATCTGCGCCGCATCGGCTGCACGGTGGAGGCGCAATGGCCGGTGCCCGCGGACTGGCCGGACGGCACCGACGTGGTGATCCTGGCGATCGAACACGACGTCCGGTCCGAGATTCAGAAACTGCTCAAGGCCGATAGCGGCAGCCGGCCGACGCTGATCGCGGTCGTCAGCTACGAAGATCCGTCGACACTGCAGCTCGTGCTCGAAGCCGGCGCGGTGGCGGTGATCGAGCGGCCGATCCGCCCGTTCGGCCTGCTCACCAACCTGACCATCGCGCGTAGCTTGTGGCTGGAGCGGCGTGAAACCACCAAGCGAATTCGCAAGCTCGAGCGTAAGCTCTCCGGCATCCAGCGCATTCAGAAGGCCAAGACCATTCTGATGGACGGGCAGGGGCTGAGCGAAGCCGACGCGTATGAAAGCATCCGTCGCCAGGCGATGTCGAAGCGGCTGTCGATGGACGATATGGCGGCGGCAATTATTCACGCAAATGAGCTCTTGCAGTACCGGATGAAAGATGATTAGTCTTTCGTAGTCGTAAGGACGAAGTAGTCCTGCTATCGACGCCGCCGCGCCATCGATGAAGCTGGTTCGGCAATAGGCTGTGTAGCCCGAGGGGTCCGCGAGGATCCGTCGGGCTTTTTTGTTTTGCGATGTGCTTTGCAGGCGGGCGGGTCGCCCGGCTGCGATGCGGCGAACTGAACATATCCGTGGGTCGAAACAACGCGCTCCAGCGCGAACGAGAAGTCGTGCCTGAAGAGAGGGAGCGGTGTGGCGATTGATCGGCGTCAATTCAATAAGAGCGGCTTAGTCCCGGGAGGCGCGCTGAGTGCGTCGCCGATTTTCGCTTCAGCAACAGGAGTCCGACATGCACCACGGTGATATTTCTTCCAGCAACGATACGGTCGGCGTTGCCGTCGTCAACTACAAGATGCCGCGGCTGCACACCAAGGCCGAGGTGCTGGCCAACGCTCAGAAGATCGCCGACATGATCCAGGGCATGAAGGTCGGCCTGCCGGGCATGGACCTCGTCATCTTCCCGGAATATTCGACCCACGGCATCATGTACGACTCCAAGGAGATGTACGAGACCGCCTCGACGGTGCCGGGCGACGAGACCGAGATCTTCGCCGAAGCCTGCCGCAAGGCCAAGGTGTGGGGCGTGTTCTCGCTGACCGGCGAGCGCCACGAGGAGCACCCCAACAAGGCGCCCTACAACACGCTGATCCTGATGAACGACAAGGGCGAGATCGTTCAGAAATATCGCAAGATCATGCCGTGGGTGCCGATCGAGGGCTGGTATCCGGGCAACTGCACCTACGTCTCCGAAGGCCCCAAGGGCCTCAAAGTGTCGCTGATCATCTGCGACGACGGCAACTATCCGGAGATCTGGCGCGACTGCGCCATGAAGGGCGCCGAACTGATCGTGCGCTGCCAGGGCTACATGTATCCGGCCAAGGACCAACAGGTGATCATGGCCAAGGCGATGGCCTGGGCCAACAACGTCTATGTGGCGGTCGCCAACGCGGCCGGCTTCGACGGCGTCTACTCGTATTTCGGCCATTCGGCGATCGTCGGCTTCGACGGCCGCACGCTCGGCGAATGCGGCGAGGAGGAGTACGGCATCCAGTACGCACAGCTCTCCAAGTCGCTGATCCGCGACGCGCGCAAGACCGGCCAGTCGAACAACCACCTCTTCAAGCTGCTGCACCGCGGCTACACCGGCGTCATCAATTCCGGCGACGGCGACAAGGGCGTCGCGGCGTGCCCGTATGATTTCTACGCGAAGTGGATCGCCGATCCGGAGGGCACCCGCGAGATGGTGGAGTCGTTTACCCGCGACACCATCGGCGTCGAGGAGTGTCCGATCGAGGGTATCCCCAACAAAGAGACCGCGCATCGCTGAGGCGCCGGCGATAACCGACGATCGCTCGCGGCGTGCGCCGCGGGCGATCTGCCTGAACGAGAGAAGGAATAGTCGCGATGCTGCGGATCGATCATGTTCTGGGGAGCCGTCTCGCTCCAGGCATCTCCGAGGGCCTGCATCGGCTCGAGCACAGCGGCGCGGTCGACATCGTCAATATTCCGGTGGCCGATTTGGCGCGCCGCCGGCTGCTGACGAAGACCAAGAGCGGCCGTGAACTGGCGATCGCGCTGCCGCGGCACGAGAAGCTGTTCGACGGCGCGGTGCTGTGGCTCGACCACGACAAGGCGATCGTCGTGCGCGCCGGCACCGAGCGCTGGCTGCGGCTGACGCCGCGCTCGATCGCCGATGCCATCGAGCTCGGCTACCACGCCGGCAATCTGCACTGGCGCGTGCGGTTCGAAGGCGAGACGCTGTTCGTCGCCATCGAAGGCCGCGCCGAGGATTACATGGCGCGGCTCGACGATCTGATCGGCAGCCGCCGCGTCGGCGTCGACATCATCGAGCAGGAGAGCGCCGAGGACGGCGAGCACGATCACGGTTCGCCGGGCGGCCATCACCATGGCCATCATCACGGCCACCGCCACAGCCACGACACCTAAGCATGCGGTCCGCACTCCTCGCGATCTGGCAGGCCGACAGCGGATTCCCGAATGGCTCGTTCGCGTTCTCCTACGGCATCGAGGCGATCGCGGCGCTGCGCGGCGGGTTCACGCCGGAGGCGCTGACGGCGCTGATCGACACCGTGTTGCGGCAGCGCTGGGCGACGTTCGACCGGCTGTTCGTGCTGCGCGCGTTTGCGGCCGGCGACGATCTGCCGGCGATCGGCGCGCTGGACCGTCAATGCGACGCGATGAATTTGCTGGCGCCGCATCGCGACGGCTCGCGCCGTAACGGCTCGTCCTTCGTCGCCTCGCACGCCCGGCTCGGCAGCGACACGGCGATAAGGCTGCGCGCCGCGATCGCGTCCGGCGACTGCCTCGGCCATCTGCCGGTGATGCAGGGCGCGGTGTGGCGTGCGCTCGAATTCGACGCGGCGTCGGCGCAGCTCGCCTCCGGCTATGTCACCGCCTCGGGCATCGCCGCCGCCGCGGTGCGGCTCGGCGCGATCGGTGCGCTGCAGGCGCAGCGCGCGCTGCAGGCCTCGCTGGTCACGATCGAGACGCTGATCGAGCAGGGCGACGCTGCCGCCGAGCCGGCGAGCTTCGTGCCGTTCATCGACATCGCCGCCGCGCGCCATGTCCGCGCCGATCTGCGGCTGTTCGTCAACTGAAGAGAAAGAGCGATGCTGCTGACTCCGACCGAGATGGAACGCCTGACGATCTTCAACGCCGCCGAGCTGGCGCGGCGCCGGCGCGGTCGCGGACTGAAGCTGAACTATCCGGAGGCGGTGGCGATCATCACCGACGAGATCCTCGAAGGCGCGCGCGACGGCCGCACCGTCGCCGACATGATCGCCTATGGCTCGACCATCCTCACGACCGCCGACGTGATGCCGGGCATCGCCGCGATGATGCATATGATCCAGGTCGAATGCGTGTTCCCGGACGGCACCAAGCTCGTCACCGTGCACGAGCCGATCCGGCCGGCGCCGGGCAGCGAGGCCGACCTCGAGCATCCCGGCAAGATCACCGCCGCCGACGGCGAGCTCGAACTCAATGCCGGCCGCCGGCGGATCACGCTGACGGCGATCAACACCGGCGACCGGCCGATCCAGATCGGCTCGCACTATCACTTCTTCGAGGTCAATGCCGCGCTCGATTTCGACCGCGGCGCCGCGTTCGGCATGCGGCTCGACATTCCGGCCGGCACGGCGGTGCGGTTCGAGCCGGGCGCGACCAAGGAAGTGACGCTGGTCGAGTTCGGCGGCAATGGCGAACTCACCGGACTGAACAATCTGACGGCAGGGCTGAGCTCCGATCCGCGCGTGCGCGAAGCGGCGCTGGCGCGGGCCAAGGCGCGCGGCTTCAGGGGGGTGTGATGACGACGATAGCAAGGCGCGACTACGCGGCGCTGTACGGCCCGACCACCGGCGACAAGGTGCGGCTCGGCGACACCGCGCTGGAGGCGGTGGTCGAGAAGGACTACGCGGTGTACGGCGACGAATGCCTGCACGGCGGCGGCAAGACGCTGCGCGACGGCATCGGCATGGCCGGCATCACCTCGGCCGAGGGCGCGCTGGACTTTCTGCTGTGCAACGTCACGGTGATCGATCCGGTGCTCGGCATCGTCAAGGGCGATCTCGGCATCCGGCACGGCCGCATCGTCGGCCTCGGCAAGGCCGGCAACCCCAAGATCATGGACGGCGTCGATCCGCGGCTGATCGTCTCGACCGGCACCACGGTGCGTGACTGCGAGGGGCTGATCGCCACGCCGGGCGCGATCGACGTCCATGTGCATTTCGACAGCGCTGGCCTCGTCGAGCACGCGCTCGCCAGCGGCATCACCACCATGATCGGCGGCTCGCTCGGCCCGATCACGGTCGGCATCGATTCCGGCGGGCCGTTCAACACCGGCAAGATGCTGCAGGCGGCCGAGCACTGGCCGATGAATTTCGGCTTCCTTGGCCGGGGTAACTCCCACGTCGCCGCCCCGATGGTCGAGCAGCTCGAGACCGGCGTGATGGGGCTGAAGCTGCACGAGGACTGGGGCTCGATGCCGGCGGCAATCGATTGCTGCCTGCGTGTCGCCGACGAGTACGACTACCAGGTCCAGATCCACACCGACACGCTCAACGAGTCCGGCTTCGTCGAGGATACGCTGGCGGCGATCGGCGGCCGCACCATCCACATGTATCACACCGAAGGCGCCGGCGGCGGCCACGCGCCGGACATCATCCGCGTCGCCGGCGAGATGCACTGCCTGCCGTCGTCGACCAACCCGACCAATCCCTACACGGTCAACACCTTCGACGAACATCTCGACATGACGATGGTGTGCCACCATCTCAACCCGGCGATCCCCGAAGACGTCGCCTTCGCCGAGAGCCGCATCCGTGCGCAGACGATTGCGGCCGAGGACGTGCTGCACGATATCGGCGCGATCTCGATGCTCGGCTCCGACAGCCAGGGCATGGGCCGCATCCACGAAGTCATCTGTCGCACCTGGCAGCTCGCCTCCAAGATGAAGCAGCAGCGCGGCGCGTTGCCGGAGGACAAGCCCGGCATGGGCGACAACGCCCGCATCAAGCGCTATATCGCCAAGTACACGATCAATGCGGCCAAGACCTTCGGCATCGCCGATCACATCGGCTCGCTGGAAGACGGTAAGCTCGCCGACATCGTGGTGTGGCGGCCGGCATTCTTCGGCATCAAGCCGGAGCTGGTGATCAAAGGCGGCTTCATCGCCTGGGGCGCGATGGGCGACAGCGCGGCGTCGCTGATGACCTGCGAGCCGCTGCTGATGCGGCCGCAATGGGGCGCGTTCGGCCGCGCCCCGGCGGCGCTGTCGGCCTGCTTCGTGCATCCGCTGGCGATCCAGAACGATCTCGCCGGCAAGCTCGGCCTGTCGAAATCGCTGCTGCCGGTGAAGGGCACGCGCAAACTGACCAAGCGCGATATGCTGCACAACGATGCCTGCCCGACCATCACGGTCAATCCGGAGACGTTCGACGTCTATGTCGATGGTGAGCTCGCCACTTGCGAGCCCGCGACCGAACTGCCGCTGGCGCGGCGCTACATGCTGAGGTGAGGCGATGATCGTGCACGAATTGCCGCCGGTCGTCGGCGCGGAGGCGAGGCCGTCGGTCGCGGCGCGGATCGGCATCGGCGGTCCGGTCGGCTGCGGCAAGACCGCGCTGATCGAAGCGCTGATCCCGGTGCTGCAGAAACGCGGCATCGACTTCGCCGTCGTCACCAACGATCTCGTCACCAAGGAAGACGCCGAACGGCTGCGCCGCTCCGGACTGATCGATCCGGCGCGGGTGTCGGCGGTCGAGGCCGGCGCCTGTCCGCACACCGTGATCCGCGAGGACCCGACGCTGAACATCGCTGCCGGCGATGATCTCGAAGCCAAGTTTCCCGGGCTCGAACTGATCCTGTTCGAATCCGGCGGCGACAATCTGGCGTCGACGTTCTCGCTCGATCTGGTCGACTGGTGGATTTTCGTCATCGACGTCGCCGGCGGCGACGACATTCCGCGCAAGAAAGGGCCGGGCGTTCTGAAATGCGATCTGTTGGTCGTCAACAAGGTCGATCTCGCGCCGCATGTCGGCGTCGCGCTGCAGCCGATGCTGGCGGAGGCGCAGAGCGTCCGCGCCGGCAGACCGGTGATCGCCACCAATGCACGCTCCGGGCTGGGCGTGGACGTCGTCGCCGATGCAATTAGTTCCGCCGTCCTGTTTCGCAGCTGACGCCGGCCGCGTCAGCGCCGCAAGGCTCACCGCCGAATTCGCCGGCGGCCGCACCATGCTGCGCCGGCAGCAGGTCGGCTATCCGTGGCATCTCGGCCGTGGCTTCTATCTCGATGCCGACAAGCCGGATCTGCTGACGCTGTATCTGCAATCGGCGTCGGGCGGCATGTATGCGGCCGACGACCTCAGCTTCGATATCGAGGTCGGCGCCGGCGCCGCACTGCATCTCACCACCCAGGCGGCAACGCTGGTCCACGCCTGCCGCGACGCCGCCGCGTCGCTGCGCCAGCGCGTTCACGTCGCCGCTGGTGGCTTCGCGGCGTTGACCAATGATCCGTACATCCTGTTTCCCGAAGCCGAGCTGCAGCTCGCCACCAGCGCCGTCGTCGATCCCAATGGCGTGCTGATCCTCGCCGACGGTTTTGGCGCGCATCGTCCGACGCGGTTCGAGGGCACGTTCACGCGTTTCGCCAGCGACCTCCGCGTCACCCGTCCGGATGGCAGTTTGCTGCTGCTCGACCGCGGCGCGCTGCGCGGCGCCGATCTCGGCAACGCCTACGACGCGCTCGGTGGTGCCGGGGCGGCCGGATCGGTGATCGTGATTGCGCCGGAAGATCGGTTGCCGGCGCCGGAAGCCATCGAAGCGGTGGCGGAGCGCGTCGGCTGCTTCGCCGGCGTCTCGACGGCGCCGAACGATGCCGGCTTCGTCGTGCGCATGACAGCGCCGGACGGCGGCGGCCTGACGCGGGGATTGACGGCGGCGTTTCACGTGATCGCCGAGGTAACGCTCGGCATTCCGCTGGCGATGCGGCGGAAGTAAGCGATTTACTATCGGTTACTCCGTCATGGCCGGGCTTGTCCCGGCCATCCACGCCTTTGCCGCATTTCCTTCAGCAAGGCGTGGATGCCCGGCACGAGGCCGGGCATGACGCGTGGATAGGAAAGTGCCTAATTTTAAAGGCCGCATTTTCGGCCAGGCTCTCAGGATGAGGACACAGTGCGGTGCATCCATCACCGCCTTGCCAACCTAAAATACAACTCCGACAACCTCGCCGGCAGGTCCTCGACGCGGTGCACCAGCATGGTGTTGCCGCGGCCGAAAATGCGCGCCGCGGCCGCCATGCCGGGGCTGCCGAGGACGACGCCGAACGCGTCGATGCCGCGGGCGTGCAGGCCGACTGCGGCGCGACGTGCGTCTTCGATCAGGTCGGCGGGATCGCTGGCGTCGATGTCGGACGGCTCGCCGTCGGTCAGCACCAGCACCAGCTTGCGGAAGCTGCGTTGGTCTCCGATCACCGCGCCGGCGTGGCGCAGCGCGGTGCCGAGCCGCGTCGAGTAGCCGGCGGCGAGGCCGTCGAGCCGCGCCATCGCCTCGGTGCCGTAGGGCTCGGCGAAGGCTTTCACGGTGGTGAGCTTGACGTCGTCGCGGCCGTCGGAGGCGAAGGCCAATAGCCCGAACGGATCGCCGAGCTTCTGCATCGCCTCGGCCAGCACCGCCACCGCGAGCCGCTCGACATCGAGCACACTCGCGCCCGACGGCAGGCGGTCGCTGGTCGATTGCGAGATGTCGATCAGCAGCAGTGCGGCAAGATCGCGATGCTTCGAGGTCGACGACCGAAACACGCGCGGGTCCGGCTCCTGGCCGGTGCGTAGCGCGAGGCCAGCGTCGATCACCGCGTCGAGGTCGAGATCATGGCCGTCGGGCTGGCGATTGAGCCGGACACTGCGGCCGACGCGCAGGCCGCGCACCAGCCGTGTGACGCGGCCGCGCAGCGCGTCGGCTCTGTCGAGCGCGTCGGTGATGCGACGCGCGTCGCCGCGGATCGCTGCAACCTCGCGCACCGTGGTCCATTCCGGCCGCTCGATGCCGTGGCGGCGATCCCACTCCGGATAGGTCGCCAGCACGGTGCCGCGGCTGTCCGGCGCCACCGGCCGCGCCTTGCCGGCGTCGCTGTCCGATGGCTGCCGATCGTCCGGCGGCGCCTCGTCGGTCTCCTGCTGCTCGATGCGCGACGCGTCGACGAACATCTCCAGCACTTCGGCATTGGCCTGCGGCGGCTCGTCGAAATCCCACAGGCCGAGATTGTCGTCGCGATACACCGGCTCGATCACGTGGGTCTTGGCGTTGAACTGCAGCCGCATCTGGCCGAGATCGTTGCCGAGCAGCATGCCGATCTCGCGGGCTATCGCCGGGTCGTGCAGCCGTGGCTGCGCGGCCGCGAACAACGCGCGGGCCTTCTCGATGAAGCCGTGATCGTCGTCGTAGTTCGGATCGAACAGCGCGCGGGCGAGCCGCGCCAGCAGCGCCGGCGCGGTGGCGATGCCGGCGGGCCTCGCGGTGTGAAACGGCGCCCACAGCCGGCGCAGCCCGGGCAATTGCCGAAGCGCCAGGGCCTCGATCCGCGCGTCCTCGATCAGCCCGACCAGCACGATCTGCAGCGGCTTGAGCTTGCCGACCGCAAAGCGGCTGCCGCCGAGCACCAGATGCGCCTGCGTGTGCGCGGCGGCGGCGCGATACAGCTGCCAGGCCTCGTCGCCTTCGAAGCCGCGATAGACTTCCGGCAACCGGATCAGCGGCCCGGCGATCGCCGAGCGCCGCGCCACCGCGGTGTCGCCGCAGGGCAAAGCGCGCAGCAGCGGCACGCGGCCCCACAACGCGGTGACGAAGGCCTTGAGGTGGCGCTCGGTCTCGGCGAAATCGACGCCGCCGAAGTCGCGGCTGATCAGCCGCTGCGCCAGCTCGTGCTGCAGCGTGAAGTAATTCTGCCGGACGCGGCGATCGCTGCCCGCGAGCTTCAATCCGGCGGCGATGAAATTCTCGAACGCCTCGACCGAGCCCGGCGCCAGGATCGCCGCCATCCGCAGCGCCATCGGCTCGACGCACTCAGGCGCCTCATGCGCGAACTGCGTCATCGCTCGCCACCAGCGCGCCAGCTCGGGGCCGGAGGCGAACGCGTTGCGGGCGATCGGCAGCGCCTTCAGACTCAGCGCCGCGGTGCGGGCGCCGGCCTCGCGGCAGATCTCCGCGGCCGCGCTGGCGGCGGCCAGCAGCGGCGCGACGTTGTCGCCGGGTTCGCTGCGGCTAACGTTCCAAAAGGCGATCAGGCAGCCGGGGCCCGCGTTGACATGAGCGAGCTCCAGCACCGCGGACGCCCAGGCGTCGAGATCAGCCTCGCTCCGCCGCGTCGCGAGGTCGTCCCAGGCGGCGCGGAACGGCGCACGCAGCGTCTCGCGCTGCCGCATCATCTGGTGCAGCTCGCGCGTCGCGCTGTCCGGCGTCGGCGCGACGATGTGCAGGAGCGGGCGGCTCGTCTCCGCGCTCACGGCATGCAGGCCTCGATGGCGGCGCGCAGCGCGGCGCGGACGTCGGGATTGTCGGTGATCGGCAGCACGATGCTCGACTGCACCGCGGCCCCGAGCGGCACGCCGCCGCGCACCAGCCGGCCGGCATGGATCAGCATCCGCGTCGAGGCACCTTCGTCGAGGCCGTGGCCTTGCAGATTGCGCGAGCGTTGGCCGATCGCCACCAGAATATCGGCGAGCGAGCTGTCGGCGCCGCTCTCGCGCACCACGATGGCGCTTTCGATCTGCGGCGGCGGATAGGAGAAGTCGATTGCGAGAAACCGCTGCTTGGTCGACTCCTTCAGATCCTTCACCGCGCTCTGGTAGCCGGGATTGTACGAGATGGTGAGCTGGAAGTCGGTATGCGCCGGCACGATCTCGTTGTGCTTTTCCAGCGGCAGGATGCGGCGGGCGTCGGTGAGGGGATGGATCACCACGGTGGTGTCCTGCCGCGCCTCGACGATCTCGTCGAGGTAGCAGATCGCGCCGTGCCGCACCGCCTGAGTCAGCGGTCCGTCATGCCACACCGTGCCTTGCGGCTCGAGCAGATAGCGGCCGGCGAGGTCGGCGGCGGTCATGTCCTCGTGCGCCGCCACGGTGACCAGCGGCCTGCCGAGCCGCCAAGCCATGTGCTCGACGAACCGCGTCTTGCCGCAGCCGGTCGGGCCCTTGAGCATCACCGGCAGCCGCTCGGCATAGGCCGCGGTGAAGATCTCGATCTCGTTGCCGTGAGGCTGATAATAGGGTTCGGCTATGATCCGGTAGGAGTCGAGGCTCATGCTATCCTCCGAGTAATCTACGAAGGACGGCAGCCGGCGACAACGCAGCGCGCGAGCAGAAGCCGTCCCATAAACTGGGAAGTGGCAATCACTGCCGCGCCGGCGCGCTGCCGCATCGAAGCGCGCCGAATGCAGTGAGCATAGCCCCGTCGTCCTAAAGCGCAAGTGGCGGCTTCGTTCTGCGGCTGGAGCGCCGATACGCGTTCGTTCGAGTCTCCGACGCCGCGCTGCGCAGATCCATGGCGTCGATGTGGAGTTGTCGCCAGACGGGTGTGATTTCCCTCTATCGGTTCAAAACGCTTCAAAAGGGCGAGGCTTGCCCCTGCATCCGGGATGGAGGTCCAAAGGGTTGCGGGCTGCCATCGGCAGGCGCGGCGCGTCTTTCTGTCGAATTCAGCGCCGATCTCGATTGCCGGGATCGCGTGGAAGCAACAAGCCCTCAGCCACGGCGCGAGCTGCGAGCGCAGTGCGGGACACACACTCCATCTTCGCCAGGATGTGCTCGACATGGGTCGAGACGGTGCGCGGCGCGACGCAGAGCTGATTGGCGATCTGCGGATTGGAGGCCCCGGTTGAGACGAGGTGCAGCACTTGGATTTCGCGCCAGCTCAGATCATGCGGCCATTCGATCTGTTCTTCGCTGACCAGTACCACGCCACGCTGGCGAGGGATCAGCGTTACGCGGTGACATTGGCCGCCATCGTCGCACCACAGGAAGCGGCGTGCCGACCACGTCGACGCGGTGTCAAGAAGTAAGCGCCGCAGCGCACCGTCCGGCGCCAGATGCACGCCGGGTGCGCGCGCCTTCAGGCTGAAGGCGGCGCCGTTGGCGGATATCACCAGCGCATGGGCGTTGACCGGCAGGGTTTCGGCCAGCAGATGCGGCATGCGCAGCTGATCGCAGACCTCGGCGAGAATCGGACGGAAGCGCTCGGTGATCTCGCGGCGCTCGTCGGTCGCGGCCGCCGGCGAGGTCCAACTGACATGGATGGCGCCGCAATAGCGGCCATCCGGTAGCCGCAGGCACATGGTCGAGCCTTCGCTGAAACCGGAAGGGATCAAATAATCGCGCGCCGTGGGCGTGTCCTGAAACCACAGATCCCAGTCTTTCTCGTAGTCGCGCCAGCGTAGCGCCCGCGGCTCGTCGCGGTGGGCGATCATGAAGGCCGGGTTGCTTCGGACGAATTCATCGTTGACGTGCGCCAGCACCGCGTCCGAGTAGCCGTCAGACGCCAGAGTGAGATGCCGGTGGGTGCGAGCCAGCGGATCCCACGCGCACAAAGCGAAAGCCGAGCAGCGCACCAAATCACGGATGATCCCGGTCACTTCGGCAGCGCGGTCGATCATTTGTCCGCGCGCATCTTGCGGCGAAGCACCCCAGGCCAGAATGACGGAACTGTCGGGCGCGTAGCTCACGGATCATCCCCGCTGAACGGTTTTGCCAGAACAAAACCGACAGGACGGAGCGTAGCGAGTTTGCGGCGGACTGTCATGCCGCCAAAATATGCTGATACTGGCGGCCGGTGCCCGTGTGATGATCAGCATTCTTAACTATCAGGGCGATGTTGCCGCGCACAATGGCAGCCGCGGCGCTGATCGCCCCTCGTCATCTCTTTCAGCCAAGAGTATCCGGCCGCGATCCTAATTTGCGCGGAACCGCTGCGCTGGCGAATAGCTCGGCAAATCGGTCGGTTGACGTATTGAAGCTGCCGATCCGCCACGAGAGTATTTGCATGCGGTGCGATCGTGGCTGACGCGATGCCGTCCCGAACACTAAACGGTTCTCGGACCGCTGGGGATTGCAGTCGTCAGTATCGGCTTCGTGCCGATCGCTGGTCGCCATCCTTTTGCAGCCGGACCTGTCGTCGGCTGATCCTGCAGGGAGGGTTGAGATGACTTCGAATCTGACCAGACGCGCCGTCACCGCCGGGCTCGGCGCCGCGATGGCGATGCCGTGGATTGCCAAGTCGCGCGCGTTCACAGGCAAGCCGATCACCATCGGGATGCCGTCGGCGCAGACCTCGGCGGCGGGCGTTGCGGATCATCTCGACTTCACCCAGGGCTCGACATTGGCGGTGGAGGAGATCAACGCTGCCGGCGGCATCATGGGCCGCGAGCTGAAACTGTTCATGGTCGATATCGACGTGTTGTCGCCGGAGAGCAGCAAGCAGGCCATCGCCGCCTGCGTCGACGCCCAGGTCGATGCCATCTCGTTCGCCTTCACGCTGGTGCCGATCCCGGCGATCGACGCGTCCTCCAAGTACAAGTGTCCGCTGCTTTACGGCAACGCGCAGCGTGCCGGCACGGAGGCGGTGAAGAAAAACCCGCAGAAGTTCAGCCATGTGTTTCAGACGGCGCCATCGGAGGTCAATTATGGCTGGACGTATCCGCTGTGGCTCGAACACGAGGAAAAGCTCGGCGTCTGGAAGCCGAAGAACCGCAAGGTCCACATCATCCAGGAGCAGGTGGCTTACTGCCAGACGATCTCCAAGGCCGCGCAGGAAGCCATCAAGAAGCGGGGCAAGTTCGAGGTCGCCCGCGTCACCGACATTCAGTTTCCGGTTCAGGACTGGTCGCCGGTGATCCGCGAAATGAAGGACGTCGACGCCGGCGCCATCATGGTGGACCACTGGGTCGCGGCCGAATACGCGGCGTTCTGCAAGCAATTCGTCGCCGATCCGGTGCCGAATTCGCTGGTTTATCTGCAATACGGCCCGTCGCAGCCGGAATTCCTGACATTGGCCGGCAATTCCGCCAACGGTTTCGCATGGTCGACCACGGCCGGGCTTTATGCAGACGAAAAAGGGAAGGCGTTCGGCGACAAATACAAGAAGCGCTTCCCCGGCATCATGGGCCTGACCTATCCGGGTCTCGCCTACGACCACACCTACTACCTCAAGAAAGCCTGGGAAGC
Organism: Rhodopseudomonas palustris; assembly: GCF_003591005.1. Lineage (GTDB taxonomy): Bacteria > Pseudomonadota > Alphaproteobacteria > Rhizobiales > Xanthobacteraceae > Rhodopseudomonas > Rhodopseudomonas palustris_K. The sequence continues at coordinate 169,198 of NZ_QYYD01000005.1, read as the reverse complement.
GGTCGGCGATCCGCGCAAGTTCAAGGACGTGTCCGACTGGATCCGCGCCAATCCGCAACGCGGCGTCACCGGTTTTCTCGACATGAACAACGCCTATCAGGAGGCCTTCCACTTCCCGAACAATGGTGGTGACGACATTCAGGTCTCAGAGCTCGAAAAGGGTATGGCGCAGCTGTACTTCCAGGTTCAGGACAAGGATCACAAGCTGATCTTCCCGTCCGAAGTGTCGGAAGCCAAGCTCAAGCCCGCGCCGTGGTGGACCTGATGCTGATGCAGGCACAGGACGATCGGCGGAGCGGCGCGGCACGCCAGCCGCTGTTCACCGGCAGCGACATCAGCCTCGATCTGGGCGGCCGGACGATCCTGCACGACATCGACCTGAGCGTCTGTCGCGGCGAGGTGCTCGGCATCATCGGGCCGAACGGGGCAGGCAAGACAAGTCTGTTCGAAGTGCTGTCCGGCCGCATTGCACCGAAGAGCGGCAAGGTGTGGTTCAAAAACGAGGACATTACTTCGCTGCCGCTGCACGCCCGCGCGCGGCTCGGCATCGGCCGTACGTATCAAACGCCGGTGATCCCCGACGAACTGACCGTGGAGGAGACCTTCAAGGCCGCGCGTCAGGCCTTTCCGCCTTACCTCACCAAATACGATGCCGAGTACGGCGCTGAGCTCGTCAACCTCAAGGTCGACGCCGACACGCCGGCGGTTCAGCTCGAAACGCTGAACCGGCGCAAGCTGCTGCTCGCCTGTCTGCTGATGCGTCGCCCGTCGCTGCTGCTGATGGACGAGCCGGCCGCGGGACTCATCAACTCCGAGGTCGACGAGATCGATTTCCTGCTGCGTGTGCTGTCGAAGGAAATGAACATTTCGATCGTCATCGTCGAGCACCGCATCGAGCTGCTGTCGACGATTGCCGATCGCGTCATGGTGATGGATGCGGGCGAAGTCATCTCGGAGGGGTTGATGAAGGACGTGCTGGCTGATCCCAAGGTCCACGCCGCCTATTTCGAAAATGTGGAGGAGGCCTAGCGCATGCCGGCTGCTGCAACGAGACCGTTGTCGACCGCCTCGGTCGATCGGCGCGAGGTCCTGAACGTCGCCGGCCTGTCGGCGGGTTACGGTCCGATGCGGGTGATTCACGATCTCGATCTGATCGTCAACTCCGGCGAGCGTATCGGGATCGTCGGTCTCAATGGTCACGGCAAGTCGACACTGTTCTACGCGATTGCCGGTCTCACCGGGTGGCAGCGCGGTTCGATCAAGCTCAACGGCGCCGAGGTCGGCCGGACCCGCAGCCAGGGGCCTGGGCGCTATACCCATCAGATCGTGCGGTCCGGTCTGGCGCTGATCCCGCAGGGAGACGAGATTTTCCACGGCCTCACGGTGGAGGAGCATCTCGATTCCGGCGCCTTCACGCCGCGCGCCTGGCGCGAAAGGGCGCAGCGCAAGCTCGAAATCCTGGAAATCTTCCCGCCGCTCAAGAAGCTGATGCACATCCCGGTCGGTCGACTGTCGGGAGGCGAACGCCGCATGGTGTCGATCGGGCGCGGACTGATGGCCGAGCCGTCGCTGTTCCTGGTCGACGAGCCGTCGCTCGGCCTCGCGCCCAAGATCGGCAAGAGCGTGATCGATGCGCTGATGGCGATCGACCTCGGCACGTCGGCGATGGTGATCGCCGAGCAGAACGTCGCGCTGCTCGAGGGCCGCGTCGACCGCATCATCGGGATGCACGCCGGCAAGCTCAAGGGCGAGGCCTCCGCAGCTCTGATGCTGCACGACGTCAGCAAGGCGTAGATGACATGGATCTGTGGTTCATCATCAGCAACACGATCGTGCTCGCCGCCATCTACGGCACACTGGCGATCGGCGTTTCGATCACCTGGTCGAGCCTCGGCCTGCTCAACCTTTCCTATGGCTTCGTGTTCGCCTTCGCGGGTTACGGGGCCTGGCTGTTCGCCCAATACGTCACCACGTTCGGCCCCGCCGTGCTCGGGGTCGGAATCCTCGCCGGCGCACTTGGTGGCGTTCTTGTCTGCGCGGTGGCGTTCATCCCGATTCACGACAAGCCTAACTTCACCACACGCGGATTGATCGCCACGCTGGCGATCAATCTGGTTGGTACGCAAACGCTGATGTGGTGGTTCGGGCCGCGCTCGAAGAACCTGCCGGAGATCTTCGGCACCTGGAAACTGTCGATGTCCGGCATGGTTCTCACCGCCGACCGGGTGGGCAACGTGTTGACCTCTGTCATCATGCTGCTGTTGGTGCTGCGCTGGATGCGGTCGAGCCGCCGCGGCCTCGAAATCCGCGCCATGATGATGAACCCGCATGCGGCCTCGATCGTCGGCATCGGCGTGCGGCGGACTTCGTTCTACGTCATGGCCATCACCGGCGGCCTCGCCGGATTGTCGGCTGTGCTGCTGTCGCAGACTTACTACATCTCGCCGTTCGGCGGGCTGATGCCGATGATCAAGGCGGTGGCCATCGCGCTGTGCGGCGGGCTCGGCAGCGTGCAGGGCGCGGTGATCGCTGCGCTGGTGCTCGGCCTGAACGAGGCGCTGACCACCGTCTCGGTCGGCGGCCGCTACGTCCTGATTACCCAGTTCCTGCTGATCATCGCCATCCTGCTGGTGCGGCCGCGCGGCATCGCCGGCCTGCTGGACAAAGCGAGGGAGGCCTGACCGATGAGCTCGACCGAAGCCGGCGGAACGATCTGGCGCAATCCGCTCTACGTCTGGGATAAGGATGGCCAGACCGAAGAACTGCCGACGGTTCCGCACCGCAGCCATCAGGACGTCTGGGAGGCGACGCGTAGCTCGAAAGTGACACTGTCGCCGGTGGGGCGACTGCGCTACTACTACAAATGGCCCGGTCACGGCGCAGAGACGTGGAATCGCTGGCGTTACTGGCCGACCCGCCGGCGGCTGCTGCGCATCCGCGGCGAGTACAACGCCAAGACGCTGCGACGTGAGAAGACGATCGTCGACAAGCGGCCGATCTGGTGGGTGTTGGGACTGCTGGCGCTCGCGCTGGTGCCGTGGCTGACACCGATGCGCCTCGAGAACACGCTGCTGACGGCAGGCGCCACGTTCGGCATCTATGCGGCCATCAATCTCTGTTGGATGCTGGTGATCGGCACCGCGGGCATCTTCTCGCTGGCGACCTACGCGGTGGTCGGCACCGCGGCGTTCCTCACCGCATTCCTCTCGGTCCAGTTCGGCCTGCCATGGTGGCTGCTGCCTCCGGCCGGCGCGATCGTGGGCCTCATTTTCGGCGGGCTGATCGCGCTGCCGGCGACCCGGCTCGACGGCTTCTATTACGCGCTCCTGACGCTCGGCCTTAACGAGCTGTGCCGCGTCTATTTCGTCACGTCGAAGGAGTTCGGCGCGGCGACCGGGGGGCTCTACGGTGCCCATACGTACATCCCGGAAGATTGGTCGCAGAGCGGGCAGCTACGGCTCGCCTATTACGCCTGCTTTGCGATGATGCTTCTAGCGCTGCTGCTGTATCGCTTCGTCAACGGGCGGCGGCTGGGCCGCATCCTGCGCATGGCGCCTGAGAAGCGTGAGGCGTTCGCTCAGGCTACCGGCGTCGATTTCCGCCAGGCGCGGGTGCGGGTGTTCCTGATCTCGTCGGTTGCGCTGGGCTTCATCGGCGGATTCTATTCGGCGAATTTCGGCGGCGTCGCATTCTCGCTGTTCAATTTCGACACCGTGTTGCTCGGCCTCGCCATGCTGGTGATCGGTGGCATCGGACGCGCCGACGGCGCGGTGGTGGGCACGCTGATCGTGGTGTTTTTCGACAAGGTGATGATCACGCTCGGCCCGATCCGGCTGATCATCATCGGCCTGATCATGCTGGCGACGGTGATCTATCTGCGCAACGGCATCTTCGGCATCAAGCAGCAGTTCCGCAGCTGGCGGGACAAGAAGAAGAGCGAGCGACGCTCGACCCGCGCCGAGAAGGGCGGCGAGCTGCTGCCCGAGGAGGCGACCGAGATCAACAATGCCGACGAAGCCTATCGGCGCCGCTACGACAAGATGCAGCGCGATTTTCTAAAGACGCTGGTGACACCCGACATCATCGACGAGCATCGCCGCGGGCCGCAGTCCCAGCACAGCGAGGCGCTGGAGCGGCTGCTGATCTACTTCCGCAGCCAGCCGCAACCGGACAAATACGCGATCTCGGCGATGGGTGAGGGCTTCCGCATCGTGGCGCTGTCCGGCTTCCGAGGTGTGGCGCCGCGGGTGGTCGAAGACAAGATCTACAAGACCAGCAAGGATGCATATCACGGCGTGTTCCTGCGCCGCGTGCACGACCTGCTGGAATCCTGACAACCCACTGCGCGGCGGTGGTCTGGAGTGAAGCTCGATGGCACAAGTAAAGCTCTTTGGCTATGCGGACAAGATATCGGTCAAGCCGGGAGAGCTCATCCAGTTCTACGTCAACGCCGACGGGACCGACGCTGCGGACGCCCAGCTGGTGCGGCTGATCCACGGCGATAATCATCCGGATGGCCCCGGCTTCGTCGAGCAGGAAGTTCCCTCCGCGATCGACGGCGTCTGGCGGGTCGAGAAGCAGTACACGCAGGTCGGCTCTTTTCTTGAAGTACCCGATTCGGACCGGCGGCTGGCGCTCGCCGGGAGCCTAACCCTATTCGCCTTCATCCATCCGCTGTGGCCGCAGGTAGGCCATCGTCAGTTCCTGCTCGGTCGCTGGGACAACGATAAGAATGTCGGCTTCGGGCTCGGTATTAAACCGAACGGGCTACTCGAGTTTTGGGTCGGGCGCGGCGACGAGGTCGATTATGTCGAGGCAGAAGTGCCGCTGCGCGCCAACATGTGGTACTTCGTCGCCGCCAGCCTGGATGCCGCGACCGGCCGGGCGACGCTGTATCAGGAGGGCGTCGTCAATCGCTACAACAGCGTGCTCGGCAAGGTCACGCCGCTCGATCTGCGCTCGCACGTGGCCGAGAGCTTTCGCTTCCGCCAGAAGCATCTCGACGATACGCCGTTCCTCATGGCCGGTTCGCGTGATTGGCACGATCGGCGCGGCCACTTCGTGTCGCAGTTGTATTGCGGCAAGATCGATCGGCCGGGCCTGTTCGATCGCGTGCTGAGCCGCGCCGAGCTCGATGCCATCCGCGGCGGCGGCGTGCCGCCATCAGACGGCATGGTGGCATATTGGGACACGACCCACGGCTACACCGATCAGGGGATCGGCGACATCGTCACGGACGTCGGCCCGTATCAGCTTCATGCGATGGGCTACAACCGGCCGGTCCGCGCGCAGACCGGCTGGAACTGGAGTGGCCGCAACGACTGTTTCCGGCTGGCGCCGGAGGAATATGGCGGCGTCGAGTTTCACGCCGATGCGCTGATCGACTGCAAATGGAAGCCGACGCGGGCGCTGCGTCTCGCAGAAGATCTGCGCAGCGGTGCCTATGCCATCCGGCTGCGCGGTGGCGACGGCACCGGGCTCGGCGAGGAGTACATCCCGTTCTTCGTCCGGCCCAAGCAGCCGACCGGTCGCATCGCTTTCCTGATCCCGACGGCGAGCTATCTGGCCTACGCCAACGAGCATCTGTCGTTCGACGCGCCGATCGTCCAGGGTATGAGCGGCATGACGCCGATTCTGGCCGACATCGACATTGAGATGTACAAGAATCCCGAGTTCGGTCACGGCTGCTACGATTCCTGGGCCGACGGGCAGGGCGTTTGCTACAGCTCCTATCACCGGCCGGTGATCAACATGCGGCCGAAATATCGCATCTCCAGCATGGACATTACTTGGCAATACCCGGCCGACCTGTCGGTGATCGCCTGGCTCGAGCACATGCAGTACGACTACGACGTGCTGACCGACGAGGACCTCGACCGCGAAGGGGTCGCGGCGCTGGCACCGTATCCGTGCGTGCTCAGCGGCACGCATCCGGAGTATTATTCCGAGCGCATGATGGACGCGACGGAGGATTATATCGAGGGCGGGGGCCGCTACATCTATCTGGGCGCCAACGGCTACTACTGCAACGTCGCGTTCCGCGACGACGAGCCCTGGGTTCTGGAATGCCGCAAGCTCGGCGACGGCTGGAAGGCCTGGGAGGCGCGGCCCGGCGAGCACTATATGGCAACGACCGGGCAGAAGGGCGGGCCGTGGAAGTGCCTCGGCCGCCCGCCGCAAAAGATCATGGGAGTCGGTTTCGTTTCCGAAGGCTTCGGCACCAGCGCGCCGTTCGAGCGCATGCCGGACAGCTACGAGCCGTCGCTGGCCTGGATCACCGAGGGCATCGAGGGCGAACTGATCGGCGGTTTTGGCTTGTCCTATGGCGGCGCCGCCGGCATCGAACTCGACAAATATGATCTGTCGCTCGGCACGCCGCCCAACACCAAGGTGATCGCCTCCTCGGGCGGCCACACCGACAACTATCTCACCCATGGGCAGCTACAGCTGCATCAAACTCCGGGGACGTCGGGAAGCTGGGATCATCGGGTCGGCGCCGACATCACCTATTTCCCGTCGCCGAACGGCGGCGCCGTGCTGTCCTGCAGCTCGATTGCGTTCGGGCAGGCGCTGCCGGCCAATGGCTTCGACAACAACGTGTCGCGGCTGCTTGCGAATGTGATCAACGCCTTCATCAAGCCAAGCCCGCTGCCGGATTCGTCCGAGCGTGGGTCCGCACGCGAAGACGTGCTCGCGACCTGACCCGCCGGAGTGACGCTCATGAACGCAGTCATCGACACGCAGGACCGGGCAGAGATCCGGCGCCTTCGTTACGAGACAAAGCAGCGCGAATTCCTCAAGACGCTGGTGTCGCCGCGCGTGATCGAAGAGCACAGACGCTCGCCGATCGGCCAGCACAGCGAGCCGCTGGAGCGGCTGCTCGCTTACTTTCGTCGGCGGCCGCTCGCTGGCCGCCACGCCATCATGGTGGTGACGCCGTTCGAAGCCTATCGGCTGGTGCTGTTGTCGGGCAAACGGGGCGTGCCGCCCAAGTCGATCGATGAGACGCTGTATCGGTCGCAGGCCGAAGCTGAGCACGCGATCTTTCTGCGCAACGTACAGAGCCTGATGGAAGAGCCGAGCGGGGGTGGTGAATGACGATGCCCAAGCTGTTCGGCTATACGGACCGGCTGTCGGTCAAGCCCGGCGAGACCCTCGATGTTTTTGTCCATGCCGAAGGCACGATGAAAGCCACCGCTCAGCTTGTGCGCTTGATTCACGGCGACCAGCATCCCGCCGGCCCGGGCTTCATCGAGCAGGAGGTGGATTGCGAGGCGAACGGCGGCTGGGTGGTGGGCGAGCAGGTGACGCAACTGGGGTCCTATCTGCAAGTCGACGACCCGCAAGCCAAGCTCGCGCCGGACGGCAGCTTCACGGTGTTCGCCTTCATCTGTCCGACGAAGCCGAAGGCGGAAAGCCGTCAGACGCTGCTCGGCCGTTGGGACATTGCGGGCCGCGCGGGCTACGGCCTCGGCATTACGGCGGACGGCCATCTCGAATTCGTGCTCGGCGATCAGGTGAATGTCGCGTCCGTCGTCGCCGAGACGGCGCTACGGCCGGATATCTGGTATCTGGTCGCGGCCGCGTTTGATGCGCAGAGCGGGCAGGCGAGCATCTACCAGGAGGCGGTGATCAATCGATACAACAGCCTGCTCAGCCGTGTCGCGGTGCTGGACTATCGCAGCCATGTGACGAAAGCGATGCCGACGCGGCCGAAGCAGCGCGCCGACACCGCGTTCCTGATCGCCGGCGCCTGGCTCGGCCCGGCGAAGCGCGGCGCGGCCGTTTCAGAGCTGTACAGTGGCAAGATCGACCGGCCCGGCCTGATCGGCCGTACACTCGGTCGCGACGAACTCGACGCGATCCGCAAGGGCGGCCAACCGCCGCCGGATCATCTGCTTGCCTATTGGGACACGTCGCTCGGCTATTCGGACGCCGGAATCGGCGATGTGGTGATCGATGTCGGGCCGTGGAAGCTGAATGCGAACGGCCATAACCGGCCGGTGCGCGGCCAGACCGGCTGGAATTGGAGCGGCCGCAACGACTGCTTCCGGCTGGCGCCGCAGGAATATGGCGGCATCGAATTTCATGCCGACGCGCTGACCGACTGTAACTGGCCGAGCGCACGCCTGGTGAAGCTGCCTGCCGATCTGCGCAGCGGCGCCTATGCGATGCGGCTGCGGGCGCGCGGCGACGATGGGGTGGCGGAAGACTACATCCCGTTTTTCGTGCGGCCGAAGACGCCGACCAGCCGGCTCGCGTTCCTGTTTCCGACCGCCAGCTACATCGGCTATGCCAACGACCGTCAAAGCTTCGAGGCGTCGATGACGCAGTCCGTGACCGGCATGACGCCGGTATTGTCGGCGGTCGATGTGGAGCTCGGCGGCCGCGACGAGTTCGGCCTGTCGGCCTGCGATCATTGGAGTGACCGGCAGGGCGTCTGCTACTCGTCGTCTCGCCGCCCGATCCTCAACATGCGGCCGAAGCATCGTGCGGCCGGGCCGAACGTCGCCTGGCAGTTCCCGGCCGACCTGTCGATCATCGCCTGGCTGGAACATCGCGGCTACGCTTACGACGTGCTGACCGACGAGGATCTCGAACGTGATGGCCTCGACGCCCTGCAGCCCTACACCTGCGTGATGACCGGAACGCACCCGGAGTATTATTCCGAGCGCATGCTCGATGCGACCGAGGACTACATCGCCGCGGGCGGCCGCTACATCTACATGGGCGGCAACGGCTATCACTGGAGCGTCGCGTTCCGGGCGGACGAGCCCTGGGTGATGGAGTGCCGCAAATACGGTCCGGCCTGGAAGACCTGGGACGCGCGGCCCGGCGAATACTACATGGCCAGCAACGGCCAAAAGGGCGGCGCCTGGCGCGGGCAGGGGCGGCCGGCGCAGAAAATGGTCGGCGTCGGCTTCATCTCGGAGGGCTATGGCAAGAGCGAATTTTATCGCCGCATGCCGGACAGCTATCACCGCACGGTGACCTGGCTGACCAAGGGCGTCAGCGGCGAGGTGATCGGCGATTCCGGCCTGGCCTATGGTGGCGCCGCCGGCATCGCTATCGACCGTTGCGATCCGAGCCTCGGCACGCCGCCGCACGTCAAGCTGATCGCCTCCTCGGGCGGCCACATCGATAACTATCTGCTCAATCCCGAGGTGGTCCACTACGCCTTCGAGGGCATGTCGGGATCCTACGACTACCGCATCCGCGCCGACATGGCGTATTTCACCGCGCCTAACGACGGCGCCGTGTTCTCGGCCGGATCGGTCGCGTTCGGCCAGGCGCTGCCGATCAACGGCTTCGACAACAATGTTTCACGAATATTGTCGAACGTTGTTGATGCTTTCATCAAGGACGGTGCGTTACCTGGTTCGCAGTGGGTCAACGAGGAGAAGCAGTGGCGGTAAGCAAGGTCGGGCGTGATGATCGCGGCATCGGAATGCGGCGCTGTTTCATGACCGCCTGAGCGATCTGCTCGGGCTTGATCGGCGTCGCGTTGAACGCGACGTTCGGATGCGCGAACGCGTCCGACAGCGCGTTGGCGATCACCACCCGCGGCGCGATGGCGCCGCCTTCGCCGACGCCCTTGACGCTGTGGGGGAGTGAGCGGTGGAGGGCATGTACCTGCAGTGCCTTCCAGATTATCGACGACGCAAGCTGATGGGCATGAGGTGGAGGAGGGGCCGGCTCTGACCGGTGACGCGGCGATCGCGCACTTACCGGTGCCGAGAGCGTGCGCCGAACATGATCGCGACATGAGCCCCTGTGGGACTATCTTTGATTTCGACACGCCCGCCATGCAACCGCGCGATTTCGCGAACCAGATTGAGACCAAGTCCGGTGCCGCGGGTGCCTGGACTCACACGATAGAACGGCTCGAACACGCGCTCGCGATCCCCGCTCGGCACGCCCGGCCCCTCATCGATCACGCACAGCTCCGATGTGCTGACGCGAACCAGGATGCGGCCGCGGCGGCCGCCGTATTGGATTGCATTCTGAATGAGATTGGCAATCGCGCGCTCCAGGGCACCTTCGTCACCCGGCATCGTGAGCACGTCGATTGTATTGTCGAACTCGATCTCGTAGCCGGCAGCGATGGCGAGCGGGGCGAGGTCCGCGGTGGTGCGACGGGCGATGTCGACAAGGTCGATGGCAACCCAGGGCGATGCGGTTTGCCCAAGGCGTTCGACGTCCAGGAGTTGATCGGCGAGGGTCGATAGCCGCTTCACGTCCTCCAGCAGCCGCGTCGTTTGCGGCCCGGGATCAAGAGCCTCGAGACGGGTCTGCAGGATCGCAATCGGCGTTCGCACTTCATGGGCGGCGTTCGCCAGAAACAACTCGCGACGTTCGAATCCTTCGTCGAGGCGCCGCAACGCATCGTTGACGGCGCGCACCAACGGCACAATTTCGCTCGGCACCAGATCGAGGGAAAGCTGAGTGCCACGCCGGTCGATGTCGATCGCCTCAGCCTCCGCCGCGGCAGTGGCGAGTCCGGCCAACGAGCGGCGTACCACCATCGGCGTCGCGATCAACGTGGCCAGTGACATCACGACGGTGACCGGAAGAATGATGCTGGCCATCAACGCGGCGACAACGCTGGCGAACCGATGCCAGGGTAGCTTGCCGCCGGCACCGGCGAGAATCTGGAGTGGGCCGCCAGGCGCGTCGACCCACCGCATCCGTGCCCCGCCGCGTGGCGCATCGCCAGTAGTCCAGCCGAGGCGGGCCTGTCCGACCGCGTCGAGGGCATCGCCAATCCGGGCAAATTCAGCCGGCACCTCGCCGCGCGAGATCGAATGTCCGGATTTGTCTCTGACCAGAAACCATAGCTCGGGCATCGCAGCGGATTGTCTTGCTAAGGTCGGCGTCTGTCGGAGGATCAGTCCGCCCGATTCATCACGCGCAACCGCATCCTTGATCGCATCGATGGTTTGATCTTCAGGCTCGGGCGGCACCACGAAGCCGCCCGCCCACAGCCCGCCGATCCACACCACCGTCAGGATCGCGAGCATCATCGCCTGCAGCGCGACGAGGCGGTGGACCAACAACCATCGCAGCGACGTGCGCGGAGCCGTGGTCATGGCAACCGGTTGATCAGATAGCCGATGCCGCGAACGGTGTGGATCTCGACGCCGGCGTCGGCGTCGATCAGTTTCCGGCGTAGCCGTGAGATATGGGTGTCCAGCGCATTCGACTGGATTTCGTCTTCGAAGCCGTAGACTGCTTGGACCAGCGCGTCGCGTGCGACGGTGCGACCGGATCGTCGCAGCAGCGCCTCGAGCACCAGCAGTTCGCGCCGCGGCAGGTTGAGATCCACGCCAGCGACGCTGGCCTGGCGATGGGCGCCGTCGAAGCAAATGCGGCCTAGCTTGAGGATCTCCTCCGACAGATCGCTTGGCCGGCGCAGCACCGCGCGCAATCGGGCCAGCAACTCTGCGATTGCAAATGGCTTGCCCAAATAGTCGTCGGCTCCGCTATCCAGTCCCGCGACGCGCTCGGCGAGGTCGCCGCGCGCCGTCAGCACGATGATAGGGGTCATCAAGCCCTTCGCTCTCAGCGTGGGGATGAGCGAGAGCCCATCGCCGTCGGGCAGTTGGCGGTCGAGCAGAATCGCATTGTAGCTATTGTCGATCAGAGCCTCGCTGGCCAGACCGAGCGTCGCAACCCGATCGACGACCATGTCGTGGTTCCGCAGGGCGCCGGCCAGCGCGGCCGCCATTTCAGGCTCGTCCTCCACCAGGAGCACACGCACAGCAGAACCCTTCCGACCTCATCGAGATTCGGTTTATCCGGCGAACATTGCGTCAACCTTGCGCAGCGCGGAAACGGCTCATCCGGCGCCGAAAACGGGCGCCACCAGATGGTCAAGACGCATCTGCTGCAGCGGCAACGCCTCGTCGCGCTCGTGCAGATAATACAGGCGGCGCGACGCTTCATCGCTCTGGCCGGTTAGCTCCGGATTGTCCTTGAGACTCCGCAACGCTTCGTCGCGTGCCTGCGTGGTCAACTGAACTTCGGAGCGCGATTCGGTAGTCGAGTAGGCTGGGCCGGTCAGTGCGCGTTCGCACATAACGGCTGTGAACCCTCAGCCGAAATACCGTGCGCTCGTCTGATATTGTCAAGAAACTGCCGCGCGCTCTCGCGCCAAGTGAAGGTCAGGGCGTGCGCCCGGCATTCTTCACGCCGCACTTGCAGTGCAGCCAACGCGGCTCTGCGCAGGTCGGCATCAAGACAGCCGCAGCCCGACTTGCCGATCACGTCGAGCGGTCCCATCACCGGGAAAGCCGCGACCGGCAGACCGCAAGCCAGAGCCTCGAGGATCACCATCCCAAACGTATCGGTCAGGCTTGGGAAGACGAAAACATCTGCCGACGCGTAGACGTCAGCAAGTGCATGTCCGGTCCGCGTGCCGAGAAAGTGGGCTCGCGGATATCTCGATTGCAGGGTGGCGCGCGACGGCCCGTCGCCGACCACGATCTTCGAACCCGGCAACTCGAGATCGAGGAAGGCGTCGAGGTTCTTCTCGACCGCGACGCGGCCGACGTACAGGAACACGGGCGCCGGAAAGGCCAGCGGCCGCGCGCTTTGCGGACGAAACAGCTCGGCATCGACACCGCGCGACCACGGCATCAAATTGCGAAAGCCATGCGCCTTCAGCGCTCGCTCCAGCGTCGGCGAGCCGACCATGGTGCCGTCAGCGCTGTTGTGGAAGCGGCGCAACGCCGCATAGCCCCACTTCACCGGCACCGGCCACCGCGCGGCCAGATATTCGGGAAAGCGCGTGTGATAGCTGGTCGTAAACGGATAACCGCGCGTCCGGCAAACGTAGCGCGTGATCCACCCGATCGGCCCTTCGGTCGCAATGTGTACCGAGTCCGGACGTATCCTGGTGATCTCGCGCTCGATCCGCCGCACCGAGGCAAGCGCAAGGTGGATCTCCCGGTAGCCGGGCAGCGGCAGGGTGCGAAAATCGCTCGGCGTCAGGAAGCCGATATCAGCTCCGAGGGAGGGCGCTTCGCTGGCGAGATATTCGAGCGAACGAACCACGCCGTTGACCTGCGGACGCCAGGCGTCGGTTGCGACAAGCACACGCATCACGCCACCGCTCTTGCGAATGGCACCATATTCGCGTCGACCGGCATCTGGTGCGGGAGTGCCTCGGTCCACCTGACGATCTCGAAGCGACCGTCATGATGCTCGACGACCCCGGTGCAGGACTCCACCCAGTCGCCGGTGTTGATGTAGCGAACGCCGAAATCGTCATGCATGGCTGCGTGATGGATGTGGCCGCAGATCACGCCCTGGGCCTGGTGGCGCGCCGCTTCCGACGACAGCACCTCCTCGAAACGGCCAATGTGGTTGACCGCATTCTTGACCCGCAGTTTCGCCCAGGATGAGAACGACCAATAGGCAAGCCCGAACCGGCTCCTGACCATGTTCAACCAGACGTTAGAGGCCAACGCTGCACGATAGCCGGCATCGCCGAGCAACGCGAGCCAGCGGGCGTGACGCACGACGAGATCGAAATGATCGCCATGGACAATGAGATAGTCCCGTCCATCGAGGCCGCGGTGGATCACGTAGTCGACCACTTCGAGGCCGCCAACGGCCGAGCCGACATAGTCGCGCGCGAACTCGTCGTGATTGCCGGCAACATAAACGAGGCGCTTGCCACGACGCGCGAGTTCGACCAGTTCCAGCGCGACCGCATTGTGCGCTGTCGGCCAATACCAGTTCGACCTGAGACACCAGCCATCAACGATGTCGCCGACCAGATACAGGGTTTCGGCGTCGTGGTGGCGGAGAAAGTCGATCAGCCGATCGGCCTGGCACCCTTTGGTCCCGAGATGGACGTCGGAGATGAACAGGCTCCTGACCTTGACGACATCTTGCGGCGACGAGCCGGCTACGTCTGTGTGCTGCGCCGGCCGACCGCCATCGTGGCGCTCGCGCAGAAGAGTAACCGCCGCTGCTTCAGCCAGATCTGCGATGGCTTTGGTCACGTCACGACTGGCGCGCCGTCTGAAGATCGAGCGATGCCAATAGACGCCGACGGCGACGACGAGCAGCGCGAGATGGGCGCCACGATGCCGGCCATCGGACGCCGCGACGCCGAACTGAAGGCTGGCGAGCAAGGTCAGGACCGCGGCCAGCAGATGCTCGATCGCGTGAGAGCCGGGTTTGAAACGGGAAAACGGTCCACTCATGCAAAATCCTCCGCGTTCACTGGCGCAGCGACTGCACGCGGCAGCGCCGGACGCGGCGACGCGATCGACTGCTTGTAGAGGCGGAGCCCCAGGATGATCGTGGCCTCGATGGTGATCACAGCCATCGCGACCCAGAAGCCGATGCTGACGGGATCGTAGCCGCTGCCGCGGAGCGCATAGCCCAGCGTGAGAAACGGCGTGTTCCAGAGCAAGGTGCCGATCGCGGCGGCCGCGATGAAGGCGCGCGGCTCCAATCGCAGGACACCGGCCGGCAAAGCCAGATAGATCCGCACCACCGGCAGCGTCTGGCCGATCACCGTCACCCAGAAATGATTGCCGCGATAAGCGTCGCTAAGACGGCGATAGAGCGAGAGGCGCAGCGACACGTACTTTCCATAGCGTGTCACCAGCCGCTCGATGCGTTGTGAGCCGAACGCACGGCCGATACCGTACCAGCCGATCGCCCCGAGAAGCGATCCGGTGCTCGACGCCCCGATGGTCATGGCGAGCATCGTGCCGTCGGTGACCGTCAGGCCAAGCAGCATCAGCAGGACGTACGACGGAAACAGCGGGATGAACTTCTCGGCTACCGCCAGGCAGCCAACTCCCACCAGGCCGAAGCTGAGAAAGAGCGTGATTGTGTTCGACGTGTCCATGGTGCCTCAATCAACGTATGGGGCAGCGGCTGATCCGGTAGACGGAAGCCGGCGGCAGATTGCGAAAGGTCTTCCCGATGCAGGTTGCTTGCAGGCCGAGACGATCCAGGATCGCATCGGCCACGGGACAATGCGGGCCGTAGGTGATCTGATAGAAGGCGCCGCCCGGGCGGAGATAGGAGAACGCGCCGTGGAGGATCGCGACGACCTTCTCTTGCGGCATCGTCAGCAGCCCGAGCCCGCTGACGACGGCACCAACCGGGGCCCCCTCGAACAGCCGTTCTCGATGCAGCCAGGCCGCATCCATCCACAGTACGCGAGCTCCGGGAAAGCGACGCTGCAGCAGCGGGATGAATTCGGAGCCGTACTCGACAAGTGTCAGATCCTGTTGCCTGACGCCGCGCTCCAGTAGAGCGCGGGTGAACACGCCGGTTCCGGGGCCGAGCTCGATAACGGGGCCGGTCGTGGACGTGATCCCCTGAACCATCAGTGAGGAAACGGCCGAGCCCGACGGGGCGACAGCGGCGACGCGCAGCGGATTGCGAATCCACGCTCGGAAAAATGGCAGGATGTCAGCGGTCGACATAGTGAGACTCCAGGACAACAAAAGTGCGGAGGGATCCGCGGCGATCAGTTAGAGAGTTCAATTCCATGGCTTTGTGTTTGCTGGTTTCCGCCTTGCAAGGCAGGCAAGCTCCCGTCGGTTGAAAAGGGCCCGGTGCAGCAGGATCAGATGGGCCCGATATCTAGCCTTCAGTCTCACGCGAACATTGCGTGAGGCTGTCGCCAACGCATGCTTTGGAGAAAATCATCAGCAAGGAGTTCGTCGGTGTCGGCGCGAAGTTGCCGCGATGAATTCGACATGAGGCCAGCGCACGCGATGCGGCGCGGACGCAAGAATGTGGCTGCGAATGCGGATCCTTTGTTGGAGGACCAGCCGGGAATGGTCCCTGCGCTGCGAGCAGCGCTCGCGTGCCATCGCCTTTTCGTCGATCATGCGTCGGGCCTGTCGGATGCCGAGGCGATTGTCGGAAATGGCGATTACTACGCGGTCGCGCGATCGCCGACTAGCAGCGCCGGCGATTATCTCGACAAAACATTTGCGGTCGAACAATTGCCGGTGCGCATGCGCAGGGCATCTGGTGAACGGCGAGACACCGAAACGGCGCCGGGCCGTGCGCAGGAGTTGAGCGCGCCGCTGGTCGCCGGTCTGGGGAGCGGGATGCGCGAATAGCGCGCTAGACTAGTCTAGCTAAGCTGTCGTGCGGCCACGATGTCGCCAAGACGATGGACGACATGCCCAGGCGCTGGACCGCCTTACCAGCTTCCTCGAAGACGGCCGCATCTGCCTGTCCAATCGCGCAGAACGGGCGCTGCGCGGGATCGCGCTCGGCCGGAATTCCGGGCAATTCCGCGGCTCCGACCGCGGTGGCGGCCGCGCCGCCGTGATGTACGGCCTGATTGTCAGTGCCGACACGAATGAGGTCGATTCGCATGTCGCAGACTGAAGCCGACTCTACCTTATGGTTGCAAAACGTCTGCCCGCCCGTGAGTTTTGCACTTAGGTCAACGGTTTATGGCGGAAGGGGTGGGATTCGAACCCACTGTGGGCTTGCACCCACGCCGGTTTTCAAGACCGGTGTTTATCGTTGATTAAATTGAGGCTTTTGGCGTTTCGTGGTTATTGTTGCAGTATTGTTGCAGACTGGAGCGAAAATGCCAATCTTTTTCGTCATCAGAAAGCGATTTAACTACACGTCTTCTGAGCGCGCAGGGGCTCTCCTTGCGCCTCGACATCGATCAGCAAAACTTCGAAGAACTGGAGCACCATTTTGACGATTGGGCGCTGAGCCTAGACCGCGCTGTGTCGAGTTCCAGTTTAACCGATCCACTACTCGAAGGGCTATTCGCCAACCACAAGTATGCGCTCTCGATGGCCAAGGGCGAACGCAGCTTGAAAGACAACTCGCAAGGCGGATGAACTATCGATACCTGGTCTGTAATGCCCAGAAGCACGAGTGGCAAACACTCCAAGAACTACACCGGAATTCGATTTGATTAGCCGAAAGTCGCCAGCGCACAGAACAGAAAGATCCGAGAACTGCGCGATCATTGGGTGCTTCACGGCAACTCCCCGATACTCCAATCCGGAAATTAGCTGAGAGTCGAACATCGGCTTACTGCATGCAAACAGCTTCAATTCCGGAGAGACAACGTAAAGATAAGAACAACCACCTCGAAGCCCGTTTGACTTGGTGTTGTTCACTTCTAATACGCTAGGAGCCACTAACCGACCATCTCTGGACATAGTTCTATCATATGCTTCTCTGGAATAGGTGTAGATATTAACTAGTTGATCGCCAATGCTGGCCTTCCGGATAAAGACGTCGCCGCGAACTCCAGCGTTCATGGCTTCAAATTGCGCCTTGATGCTTCTTGTCGCGGTCCGCGTTAAAGTAGCCAAACGCTCATGGGGCGCGCTCCATTCTGAGTGCTGACCTTCGTAGATCCACCATGAAAATAGCTCGGAGCAGATGCGATATTTGATCAAGTAAGAAGCGCGTGAAAGTTGTCCACAGAAGCTAGATGCTTGTTCAAGCGAGGCGATACTTCTCTCGCAATAGATGGATTTATATTTATCGGCTACGTTTCCACAGTCGAGGTCTCTTCCGTACAGAAATAGCTCGCGTTTAAGATCATCGTCGCACTCCGTCAATCGTTCGGATGAGTGCTTCACGTCGATACGGGCCTCAGAAAGGTTGCGATCTAGCTCAATCTGCTTTGGAGAAAATTCGATAGCTTTCCCTCATGAGTAGTTTCAATGCTCTTTCGTAAACGCGAACGATCACTTGGTTGAAGGGCGTGCATTGAGTTCATAAATTGAGTCATCCTCTTCGCGAGAGCAAGTTCTTCGCGAGTAAAGCGATCGCTACTTGTAATTGAGAAGCTATTGGCTTCCGAATATCGGTAATCCGAACGCCGTTCCTCTTGGCGCACTCTTGTATTTGGTAATATCTTCATCCAGAAGGCGGTAATATCAACGTCCCCGAGGCTGTAGCAATAATCCAACGACTCTTTCCACTCAGCTAAGCCTTCTCCCGGAAGACCATATATCGTATGCAAAATCACATGGACGCCAGCGCGCCAGAGCGAATTAACGTTGTGCCCAATTTCATCAATCTTAGAGCTTCTTTTGATGTCTTTAAGTGTACGCCTTTCAGCAGTCTGAATCCCGATCTCAACGGTTGTCCCATCAAGATTTGAAATAGAGACGATTTCTTCGTCTGAGAGGATTTCTGGCTTAATCGAGATATGTATCGATAGTCCAGGCAAGTTGTACTTTACATAATCTAGTATATCTAAGGTTCTGGATCTTTTGAGGTTGAAGGTCGAATCAAAGAATATTACCCTGCGGGCGCCATTTTGATGAAGAAACGCAAGATCCCTTTTCACTCTTTCGGCGTCCCTCATTCGAACCTTACGAAGTGCTTGATCGCAGAAACTGCAGCTGTAAGGACAGCCGCGCGTCGTCTGCACGAAGGCGAGCTTCGTTCGTCTCAGATCTGCTCTCAACGAATTGAGGGCTTCATACGGAAGTGGCAGGCAGTTCAGGTCGACAGAACCTCCGTTTATCCAGCCTCGAATGGGTATCGCTTCTGATGCCATGCAACTTCGTGCGTCGATTAAGCCAGAGAGAATTTGTCGCAAGGCGGTTTCGCCGTCTCCTAGCACTAGACAGTTGACGATGCCCCGAGCTTCTAGGTCTATAAGTTTGTCGTCGTCCGGCGACACCTGTGGACCGCCAATCACGATGAATACATTCGGATCAAAGCCTCTTAGAGATTTGGCGAGCTCGATCGACTCCAGGTAATTCCAGGCATAGCAGCTAATGCCGACGACATCCGGATGCCTTGCCTTCAAGTGCAAAGCAATGTGTCTTGCGGATGTGGTGAAAGAGAATGGAAGCGGGATGACTTCAACATTATCGTCAAGGTCAGCGCAATTTGTACGAACGTATGCCGCGAGAGCCATTATCCCGTAGGGCGGTGCAGTATACCCCTTTGCAACAATGGTCGTGAGAACAACCCTCATTAAGATATCCAATGATTGTACTTAGGGCCAAGTTCACGTAACGACGGGAATCTGCTTGCTATGCATTCCGCAACGTCGTCGAGCGCCAATCCGGCACATTTCAACTTAATGTTCTTTAAGTCTTTCTCGCGATCACAGAGCAGGTTGACTTCAGCTCCAACATAGTACGAAGCGCCGATTTTGAGATTGGTTCGAACGTCACACCATTCCGCATCGTCGTAGCTAACGTTCACCGCTATCTCAAACTTCGTCTGTAACAGTCGCTTTGCCCTTCTCTGAATGCAATTCGCTTTCGCAACAAGCCGATCCGGCTTCAAGTGAATGGTTGCCGGAAGGTAGTTCCTCAGTAACTCATCAATCCGGATTTCCGACACTTGGTTGTGGCTCGCAGAAAACGGAATCCTGATGCCCAACTCCTTACGGTGGATATGACAGCGACCATCTCTCACGGTTTCTTTAAGAATGAGAGCTGCAAATTCGTCGCGAACATTGAGCCGGTCTACTACTCGAATGGAAAGCCCTTGTTTGGCGTAATTGCCGTCCGGCGTGTCGAAGTATATGGTGGATGTAGAGACTTCTGGTAATAGATGCCAAGAAGTGCATCGCGGAACATGTGCTCGAACAGCCTTCAGTTCTTCCCGCGACACCGCCGTGAATTGTCGCGAGATTTCCTCTGCTCGATAGATCGAGCCTTTGTCGATCACGCTTCCATTTCGGGGGAGCTTCCCCAAGCGTACATTTTCGCTGCGGCTGAGCTTAACATTGAACGTCCGCTTTCCATGCCTTGCGCGGCTTGTATTGGGCTTCTTGCGACGTTGTCCTCCAGATGGAGGTGAATTATCTTTTCATTGTCGAGGATGACGGTTCCTCGACCACTAGCTCCAACGACACTGCCAGCGTTGGATACGTGCCGCGCGTAGTGAAAAGATATCAGGGTGCTGTTGTCTCCCAGCGTCGTAACTATGGCCTGACGTATATCAACGTTGATAACAGCCAGTCCGATCTCTCTTGTCGGAATTGTTACGCAGTTGAAATATGACTCAAGACTCTCGATTCTATAGGGCCCGCCGGGCACAAAGAATGTTGCTTCGTCCCGGAAGTACTTCTTAAGAGAGCCGAGGTCGTCGCTACCAATACTTAGGAGTGCGTCTTTCAGAGTTCCAACGACCGTGTCCTGTGTCATGTGCGCATCCTCTCATTGCAGGCGCCATTACAGTCCGTTCCTTGGTATATTTTCAATTTTTAGTTGAATTGAGAGTGAAGCACGTTAGAATATTTGATGTCAAGGTGCTTAGTGTTATCTTCCGGCTCAGTCGTGATGATGCCGAGAATGTCAGTAGTTGATACATAAGTAACAACGGTGAACTGTTCTTTCTGCCTGCTCCCAGAGCGCGGCCGGCACGTCGCGCTGATCGTGAATCATGTAGTGCCGATCTTGCCCGGCTGCCGGCATACTCAGGCACTTCAGCATGTGAGGGGTTTGGAATATGTCTTTTTCTTGGCGGTCAGAACGCGACGGATTGAACCGGTCTGTCGACATAGATTCTTGCTGATTTCCGTTCCTCTTTTACTAGAATGCCCAGCAGCGTCAGATAAGCTTAGCAGTGGGGCCGAACGACGGTCATTGGGTTGAGTCCGCTAGGGTCACAAGCTGAAGAATTGAGAGCTCTTCCAGAGCGACGAAAGCGTTGTCTCCTCGCCTAATCTGGGGTGGCAGCATTACTTCTCTTGGCAGCCGATACGCCTTGTCAGAGCGAAAACCCCGGATACACAAAGGCACTGCGGAGTCTTTCAGCGTCTTGTTCTGACACACCGTGAGCGCGCATTGTGTCGTACCACGTTCCTTCCACCTGAGCTCTTATGTCGTTCACAATCTTCTCGGCTTCGGAAAGTTCGAGCAGAAACCGTGCGTGCTGCGACAGGATGTTCTTGGCGTTGGCGTAGCGCCCCTGATCGCCGCAATCGAGCGCGAGGTCACGGCGCTCGAGGCTGATGGGTGTCGAGGGCGTGAGGTCGTAGGCTGGAGACAGCTTCCAGCTTGTCTCCTTGGCGATGATGGCGTGATTGCGCGGATGATCGTCGGTGTTGGAGATCAGTGCGTTGAAACAGACGCGGCGGAATAGCTCCTTGGCGTCCTTCTTGGGCTCTTCGACGATGCGGCGCATCTCTTCGACCAAAACGGGATAAGACCAGTTCTGTCGTGCCTCCGGCGCTTCGTCGGCGCGCAGAATAGTCAGGCCGCTGACCATGCGCGCCCGCGTGTAGCCCTTGGTTGTCTTCTCACGGTCGAAGCGCTTGACGAGAAGAACGTCCTTGCCGCCCACTGTCTCGAGCCGGCTTTCGGCTGTCACGAGCCCGCATTCGCGCGCGAGGCGCAGCATGGCATACTCGACGCGCGTGTTGTTCCAGCTATCGTCCGATCGATTGAATTTCGCCACCCACAGCGCGCCGTCGGCTTGCACCACTGCCTTGGGTCGCGCGCCGCCCATCGAGGTGCCGAGCAGCATCAAATCCTGCACCTGCTGCGCTCGCGGATCGTTGGGCAGGTCGTCCTTGACCAGAGCTTCCGCCAAGGCTTGCAGCTTCTCGAGATCGATCGTCTGGTTGAATTTGCGCTTGGGCGCCGGAGGTTCCGTGTTGAGGCCGAAGCCGAGCGCGCCCGCACGGTCGTCGGGTGATTCCAGCAGGTAATCGAGTTCGCCGAGTGGCGCCTTGCCTGCATGCTTTTCGATGACGCGCCGGCCCCAATAATCGGGGCCGGCGTCGCGCAGCGCCCCGAACATGCCGTTGAGCCGAACGGTTTCGTAGGTGCGCTTGGACAGCTTGAGTTCGACCGGATCGATCTCAACGGCGCGTGGATCATCGAGATACTTTCCGCGGTAGACGAACTGCCCGAACGCGTCGTTGCGTGCGTTTTGGCTCAGCACGAACTTGCCCGCGGTCACCGCCGACGTTTCGCCGGGCAGGGTGATGTAGACGAAGCACTCTGCGGACGCCTTAGAAATCACCGCTCAGCCCCTTGCTCTTGCGCACGCGGGTCTTCTCCTTGAGCGACGCTAGCGCCAGCCCTTGCTCGTCGGTCGCAGGATTGGCGAGATCGCTGAATGGGCCGAGCAGGTCGTAGGCCCATAGCAGGGCGACGTAGACGCCGGAGGCAGTCGATGCTTTTCCCTTCTCGGCCTCCATGACGGCGCGGCGGCCGGTCCCGATCTTTTCGGCGGCCTCTTCGATCGTGATCCGGCGCCGAATGCGGGCAACGCGCAGGTTCTCGCCCAGGCGCTTGAGTGCCTGTTCGACCGAGTAGGGCGGAGCTTGCAGGAGCGGGTTCTTGTTTGCCATGTGCCGTTAATGAAACCGTAAAATGGTTATGGTGCCTTTAAAAGCATAAGTCCTTCATCTGCACATTCAAGAATAGTGCTTTCAAGAAACAAAATACGGTCTGGAGTGCAGTCAAAAGCACCTTTACGGCGTCAAATTCGTCTCGCCGCAGGCTTTCTTAGGCCAATCCGGAAGCTGTAGGCCGATCGCAGAGGGCCACCTAGTTTCTTGGAATCGCCGCCGCCGACGCTTCAGCTGCAGTTAACCTTGCGGGCACACCGGTTTTTGAACCGCTCTTGACGTTGATTTCACGGCGCCTTTAGCATTTTCCGGAGCCTCGTTGCCGAATTGTTGCAGATTGGATCGGAAATTAGTCATGTCGAGTTTGAGTAAGCGTAACGGCAAATGGACCGCAACGGCCCGGCTGCCGGATACTTTTCAGGGACCTGCTTGGGGTTCGTCCGTCACACAAACGTTCGCGCTCAAATCCGACGCCAAGCTTTGGCTCAATAAGACCGAGTCGGAAATGAAACTCGGCATTTGGCGCGATCATCGGCTCGAGCCAAAGAACTACGGACCGCTTGGATGGCCCGAAAAGCCCTTTGCAGAGGCGCTGGACGCCTATCGCGTTAAGGTCACGCCCGAGAAGAAGGGGGCGTCGCAGGAATCCGCAATGCTTCAGATGTTGGGCCGGGAGGACTTCGCTAAAAAGCGCATCCGGGATCTGACCGTGTCGGACTTTGTGGACTTCCGCGATGCCCGCAGCGAGGCTGGGAAGTCGGCATCCACGATCAGGAATAACCTCAACACCATCTCGGCCGTCTACGAGTGGCTGATTCACGAAAAGTCCGTGGACATCACCAATCCGATCGCTTCGCTTCGGAAGCGTCGGCGAGGCGTGCCGCAGCCCACCGGGCACCGTGAACGGCGGCTCCTCGAGGGAGAGGAAGAGGCCATCACGAAGGCCATCGAAGGGCTTTCAGTCGACCCGACCCGCCGGCAGTGGCGCGCACTCTTTCCGCTGCTCCTTGACACTGGAATGCGACTTGGAGAGGCCATCTCGATCGAATGCGCCTGGATCCGACGGGAGTACGGATTTGTCTACATCCCCGACTCAAAGAACGGCAGCGCACGGCACGTCGCGCTTTCGGATCGAGCCTATGCCGGTCTGCTCGACCTGACCGACGGAGAGCCTGCCGACAGCAAGGTCTTCCGGTTCACGGCCTGGGTCGCAAAGGATGCTTGGCGGAATGAGGTCCGGGTCAGGGCAGGGTGTAAAGACCTGAGAATTCACGATCTCCGACACGAA
Organism: Rhodopseudomonas palustris; assembly: GCF_003591005.1. Classification (GTDB taxonomy): domain Bacteria; phylum Pseudomonadota; class Alphaproteobacteria; order Rhizobiales; family Xanthobacteraceae; genus Rhodopseudomonas; species Rhodopseudomonas palustris_K. The sequence continues at coordinate 145,607 of NZ_QYYD01000005.1, read as the reverse complement.
GCATTGTCGAGGATGGCGGCGGGAGGTGCCGATCTGAAGACGCTGATGCAGCAGAGCGGTCACAAAACGGTGGCGGTTTTGATGAAGTATCTGAATCCGACGCCTGCCGAGCAAAGGGCGAGGCTGTTTCCGGCAAAGGAGAGCGTGGAGCACTCGGAAACGAGTGTTGGCAAATAAGTATAGCTCAAATCAAAATGCGATGTAAAATCCGCAATGATCATAGACTCGCCGTGACCCGCTTGGTTCGTTCGCTTCAATCTAGTTCAACAAAGTCAGTTTGATCGCCTTGACGTTGAAGGCGAAGGTATGAATGCTTTCTGAGTGTAACGGTGTTCAGCTGCAGCTTGAACGGAAATAGGGCGGGGTGTCTGACCAATTGTGAAAATGGCATGCCGCGTCCTCGGCTTAGCATAATCCCGTGCACCAGTAGCTCGGCGATTTCATCGGAGACGTGAATCGGATTGCGGGCGACTACCAGCGACCCCTTTTCCGAGCCCGTATGCAGCACCCCCCACTGAGCCATCGACTTGAGTACATGTTGGATTGCTCGCTCCAACGTTGAGCGATCACCCCAGGATTCCGCCATCCGGCGCTTGATCTGAGTTCTGTGGGCTTGACTATGGAGCGCGAGAAGCTTTCCGACGTGCGTGGCGACGTCGAAGAAGAACGGATGCGTGGCAATAACCATAGCCCAGTGAACAGCCACGCGGTTGTCGCCATTTGCCGACGCCAGGCGCTTGATAGCACTGGTGCGCAACGGTTCGATTTGATCCGGGACCGTTAGCCAGATGCGGGTTAAGACCGTGAGGGTTTTTCCGCGCCCACTGCTGTTCGTGTTACCTGGAACGAGATCTTCGAGAAAATCCCACAGGGCCTTCCGTATTTCCGACGGCGGCTCGCGCCTCAAGATCCGCGCGGCGGCAATATCAAGCCATTCCAGGTTTATCGTTCGATCAAAGCCGATCGTAGTTCTTCTTCCGGTACTCATACTGATCTAGCCACCGTCACAAAGGGCACGATGACTTCCTCGATGCTGATTCCGCCATGCGCCACCGTTCTTCTTCCCTCGCTGATAAAGGCGCGTAGCGATGGAGCTATCAAGGCGAGATAGTCTTCAGGTAGCCCGACGCTTGGCCACTCCAGAGCACCCGGATATTGCGCCGCGATGTTTGATCGCAGCAGCACGTCCGGGAACACGTGAACCCTCTCGCCACGCTCGTCAGCCGTTACGCCAACGTTGGGCTTACCTATCCCGATACCTTCCACATTCCCATGATCGGCAGTGAGAACCACTTCAAAGCCGCAATCAAGCAAGGTGTCCAGGAGACGCCACAGAGCGCCTCTCTTTGCCCAATGACGCACCCCGGCATGCATGCCATCGGTGCCGGTGACGATGCCGTGAAGCATCTGATCGACCGTTCCGACCACGATACCTGCGATGCGACAGCGAGGCGCGGCGAGCTTGCCGCTCAACTTGGCGATGAAGACATCGTCATCTTCCAGGGTCCCCTGGCAGGCGTAAACGGTCTCGTCTTTCCGAAGACCGCGATCCTCCCAAAACCGCGACCAGTGCTGCTCTTCCTTCCTTGTCGTATCGAGACTCTGGCCAAAAAAGAAAGGCGGATCGCCGGCAAAGATCGATTGGCGCGAAACCGATGTCAGTGTGGGCACCCATGCGAAGGCCCCAAATTCCTCCATCACCCATTTCCGAGGCGGCATTTCCTGACGCACCACTGTCCACTGGTCCAGAGCCAGACCGTCAACGACGACAATGGCCAGCTTCGCAGCGCTCCCCTTCACGTTGAGCCGGTGGGCCATGTATTTCGGTATCTGATGGACCATGACAGGCCGCGGCAGATAAGAAAGGCTGTGAAGAGACGCGAAATGTGCGCCCATCCATTCGTAGAAGCTCTGCTCCAGCAGCTGTTGGGCCGCGTTGAAGCGATCCTTGTCCTCGGGCGCCACGTCGCCTGGAAGAGACCAGCGCAAGGCCACAACCTCGGCCCACCGTGATGCCGCCTGGACCCATGTGTGATGGTCGCTGCTCGTCGATGGTTGATTAGAGTGAAGCAGCTCCAGGAGCTTTCGAAAGCGCGACGTGTTGTCGGCGAGCTGCGATCCCGCTACGCCCACCGCCATCCAAGTCCCTTCGACAAGCGATCGCGAGATGCTGTTGGTCGGAATGAGCAGGCCATCGGTGAAGAGATTGTCCAAGTAGACCCGAACATCGTTGTGGTCGAATGGAAGATGCGTCGGGCCTGAGAATCGCAAATCGTAAGGCTCTGGCTCTTCGTGCAGTCCGCCCTCTTTCGAGGCCAGGTGACCCTTGACAAAGATCGACCACCTCTCTTGCAGGAACTCCAGAAAGTGTGCCCGGCTCGCCACAATCTGGTCGAGCGGCCAATCGTGCCATCGTCCGGTGGCGCGCAGGAGATGGATCAATCGATCGTCCAACGACTTTGGAATAGTCTTGCCGCTGTAGTGTCGTCCTAATAGGGCTCGGAGGAGGTCTGCATCGCTTTGGATTTGCGCCGGATCGAGTCGAAACACGTTTCGAAGAAGAAAGTCCCGGGTGGCGTTCTCGCCCATCGGTTCTGGTTTGAAGAGCTGTTGGGCGGCCGAGACCGCATCAAGCTCAATTCGATCGAGTTCAGAAAGGACATGAGGGGCTAGCGAAGGAAACAGCTCGGCAAGACTAAACGAAAGCAAGCGCCGATCGCGTTCTGCCTGCTTCAGCAGATCGAACGGGAGTCCGCTGATATCCGACCGTGGCGCTCGCAGGACGACGACGAGATTCGTGTCGCTTCCATTGTCCCAAACCTCCCGAAAGCGCCGCTCATAGGCGTAACGAAACGCGACATGATCCTCGAATGGCACGATCTCGAATCCGCGCTGGCGGATTCCGTCCACAATGCCTTGCTCGGTCAATAGCTCGTCGGGATCCGCTACAACGGTCAAACGCGAGACACCGGCGATGTCACGGCTGAACTGCGCTAGAATCGGCTCGCGCCAAGTGCCACTGTTCAACGTGCTGCTCATGCGCCGGCTCCGATCGGCGTCACGCGGATCACAAGAACGGCCGCAAGATCGGGCAGGGCGGTTTCCCGCTTGGCAAGATCACGCGACCAAGCCTGCTCTTCGTCGTTCAAGAGCCGCAGGCGGTGAGCGCGCACCTGAGGTAGACCGAGACGCTCGATCGCGCGGCGGCGCGATGAGAATGCGTGCATGCCCTTCTTGCGTTCGCGCACAATACTCATTTGATGAGCTGCGGCCAGATCTTCAAAGACAGCCGCGCCCTGCGCCTCAGCTGCGCTGCGGCTGGCATCGAACGCATCGGTGGCGTTGGAGCCCGCAATTTCTTCACCCGCATGGCTCAGGCCGTTGGGAAGTTCGATCAGGCGCTCCCAGATGGTGCGCGCCGTGGGGGCGAACACGCGGCCATCCTCTGCAACAAAAATCGCAAGGAATCGTTGCTCTCTCCCGCCGGAGGTGTGCAGGCTGATCCGCCACAAGGACCAGAATCCATTTGTCTTGTCAGAGACGCCCGGGATGACGATCGCGGGTATTGGCTGGCCCGGTGCAAAGATGGGTAAGTTCGCTATGAGGCCACGAACACGCTCGTCTTCGAGCGAAATCAGATTGGTGCCCGGCCGCTCTGCATCGTCGCGACTGAACACGGCCGAGAGGGACGTCTGCCCATCGGGCCAGCGAAGGTAGTGGCCGATGGCCGCTGGTTTGACGGAGGCGCCCGCGACCTGCTGACTGCGTAGATAGCCGAGGGTCAGCCGCTCGGTCCAATATGGCATCTGATGGCTGGCGATCTTCTGCGCTGCCGAAGGGTCCAGCCGCTCCGTTGGACTGAGCAGGCTTGAGCCTGCTCGGGCCTCTTCCGCACGCAGGCGGATTTCGTCCGCCAAGGCTGATGCGCGCCGCTCGGCTTCCTCGGGGGCGACGATCGCCTGCGCGAAGAGCTCCTCGAAGGGAACGCCACCCTCTTCGGAGTCGAGCACATCGGCAAGCTTGTCGACGCCGAACTCCTCAAGGATCCGCGCGAGCTTTTCTTCTAAGACGTCGCGCACGCGAAGTTCGACAGTTCCTTCCAGCGCGAAGTTCAACGCCCGCACGATGTGCTTCTGACCGATACGATCGACGCGGCCGATCCTCTGCTCGATCCTCATCGGGTTCCAGGGAAGGTCGTAGTTCACAATCACGTGGCAGAATTGCAGGTTCAGGCCTTCGCCACCGGCATCGGTGGAAATCATAATCTGTGCGTCAGCGGCGAAGCGGCGCTGTGCTTGCCGCCGTTCCTTTAAATCCATCGCGCCGTTGAGCGAGACGACGGTGAAACCGCGATGGTCCAGGAAGTCGGCGAGCATCAGCTGCGTCGGGACGAATTCCGTGAAGATCAGCACCTTCAGGGTCGGATCATTCTCCTCGCGCTGTTGCTGCTGAATGCGTTCAAGCAGCGCCTCGGCTTTGACGTCGGGTCCGCCGGCTTCGCAGCGGCGGGCCGCTGACAACAGAAGCTCGACCTCTTTGCGTTCGTCCTTGAGACCCTTCAGGCGCGTCTTGAGGATGGTGTCGAGTTGCTGCTGACCATCGAGCGAGGACCACTCCTCACCGACATCCTCTGGAAACAAAGAAAGCTGCGCCTGCGGCAAGTCGAGAACTGTCAACCTTCGTTCCAGAGACGTGCGAATCGCCGCCGTGCTGGATGTGATTAGTCGCTGCACGAGGATCATCAGAAAGCCGACGGCCGTCTGCTTTTCCTTCTTAGCGCGGTTGTAGCCGTCACGTACGTACTCAGTCACAGCGTCATAAAGCGTGCGCTGTTCGGCATGCGCCGTGCCCCATTCGATCGGCACCAGCTGTGTGAAACGCGGCTTGAAGAGTGGGTTCCCGTCGGCGTCGATCGCGCGGCGCTTTTCGGTGCGGATGACGAAGGGCGCGACGGCTTCGCGCGAAATCGCGTCGTCGCCGGGAAGAGCGTCGGCGTCGAGAAAACCGATCAGTCGGCGAAAGGCGTCCGATTTCCCCTGGTGCGGCGTCGCCGACAGCAGCAGCAGATAGGGTGCCGCCTGCGAAAGTGCGTCTCCGAGCTTGAAGCGGGCGACCTGCTCGGTGCTGCCGCCAATGCGATGGGCTTCATCGATGATGATCATGTCCCATCCGGCCGAGATCAGATCTTCAAAGCGTTCGCGATTGTAGCGGGCGAGCTGTTCTTGGCTCCAGCCGCGCCTGGAGTCGATCGGCTTTACCGAGTCGAGCGGGCAGATCACCTGATTGTGCATGCGCCACACGTTCTCGCCCTCATCGATGGCGCCCGCCTGGCGGAGCGCACTTAGGCTGCTCGGCAGGATTAGCCGGAAATCCTCGTTGAAGTGGCTCTCCATTTCCGATTGCCACTGCAACACCAATCCGGCAGGCGCTACGACAAGGATTCTCCGCACAAGACCGCGAATCTTGAGTTCGCGCAGGATCATACCAGCCTCGATCGTCTTGCCGAGACCCACCTCATCCGCCAGCAAGTAACGGATGCGGTCGCCGGAGATGGCGCGCTGCAGGGCGAGTAGCTGGTGCGGCAACGGGATGACCGTCCCCTCCAGCGGAGCTACCAGTGCGTCCCGCTCAAGAGAGTCGGCGATGCGCGCCGCGGCGCTGACATAGGACAGGCGGTCGAGGAGATGCGACTCGCCGGATTTCAGCGGGGCGAGCTGCTTCTGCAATACGCGCACCGCGGCGCCTCTGCGTGGCAACCAGACCAGACACGTCGGCTGTCCCCACAGTGCGTCGGTATCGACGACACGGCAGGGCTCATCGTGGTCGATGCAGTGCCACCACTCCCCCGCTCGCATGCATCACCTCACTCGTCACCGAGGCGCATACTCGCGACGTCGTAATACATCAACAGCGTCTCATCCTCTTGCAGGACATTCTCAGGCAGCTTGGCCGCGACGCTGACGATGGTCTTGTAGTCCTGACCGTCGTAGGCGGCCTTGAAGCCGACGCGCACCGCTTCGGTACGAAACAGTTTCAGCTTGCGTTCCTTTGCCTGCTTGTAAGTTTCGAATTCAGTCAACAGCGCTCTTTCGCGGAGCTTTTCCAAATCACCTTGCTTACCCGGATCAGGCACGTACCAGCGGTCCATCGCCTTCGCGATCAAGACGGAATCATCCTTGGCAAGATTGCGAAGCTCTTTAAAGTTCGTGGATAGGTAAGAATGGATTTGGCTCGGAACCGGTCCACTGCCATCGTAGTGGATGCAGTTCTGTCGGAGGATTTCTTTGAGCTCGACGGTCTGCTCGTGCTTTGCCCAGTTTTGGATTTCGCGCATGAACGTGGGCTGGAGATCCTGGAAGCTGCGCGGCTTGTTCTGAAGTTCGCGGCGCACCCATTGAATGGCGCTCGCCTCATCGATGACAAAGAGGTTCAGTTGGCGGAGCTCGGCGGCCTTGTTTCGCTTACGATCATACTCGGCGACCTGCGTCGGTAAGAAGTACATGCCGTCACGCTCAGGATAACGCTGGTGAATGCCCCCAAGAAATTCAGCGGTCGAAAGTGGTACCGAGATTTGGCGCTGGACATGGAAGGCGACCATGCGATCGTGAAGCACCTGCGCGGTGCGTTCAGCGATCACATCAGCGACGCCTTCCACGCTGAAAAATACGGGCACGTGGCTGAGATGCTCGGTCACGAAGGCCCAAGCGTTATCTGGTGACGACGTCCCGAGCATAAAGCGCTCAGCCAAAGCTTCCGTCGGCTTGTAGGCGGAGATGACCAAGTCCTGTTTGACCGCAGTGCTCGTTACTTGGCGGTAGGAGCCTTGCTGCTTGTCGAGCGTCCTAACGTCAGCAACCACGAAACCTGCCGTCCCAAGGGCTTCCTGTATCGCTCTCCAGACTGCATTTGATGAGTTGCTGAAGACAACCGTCATCCAGCGCCCTGGCTTCAGGACGCGACTATACTCCTCAAAGCAAACGCGCATCAGCGCTTGATAGTCGAGAACACCTTTCTTTCTTGCTTTGTCGACTATCGCTTCTGGTTCTGCCTCCGTAATAACGCGATGCCATGACTCAACCAGGTAGTTTAGATCCGCGTAATATATATTTTCGCCAAACGGTGGATCTGTGAAGATATAATCAATGGAGTTGCCTTGAAGTGGAATTGCAGCGCAGGTGCCGGTCTGCGTAGTTACAGAATACTGTCGATTGCGAAGACTCGAAAAAGTTGTTCCAAGCCGTTTTGCCTTGCCATCTAAGATGTACCACGGAGAAACCTCAACGATTTGCGAGCCTATATAATAGACACCATTCAGATACTGGTTGACCTGTGAGAAGTGTGTTGGAGCATATCGGGCAAGCAGTGACATGCCCCAGATGGCTTGCTCAACAAAGAAGAGGAGCATCGACCGAAGACGGCGATCCCGTTCGGCGCTGGCGTGACGCCAAAGAGACGCAAGGGCTTGCGCAGCACGCGGCATGAAGAAATGATGCACGTGAGTGACACCAGCAGAATCCAGGCGGGCGCGCTCGTGGGTCATGTGCATGTAAGGCAGGATGTGCGTTGGCACCTCTGGCGGCAGTGCTAAAGCCGCGATTCTATCGAGCACTTCCGCATCAGCGGTTGTGGGGGCCTTTTCGTACCTGGCACTGCCAACGGAATAGTCGATCAAGACTACCCGGCGCTTTGGTTCCTTGATTGTCGTTCCGATGACAGAATCGACCCGACTCTCATAAAGTTTTTCTAAGCGGCTCTTTGTCATCTCTGAATTGCAGTGCGGGCAAGGAAATCGATCTTTGACACGCTTCGTAGAGGGATCGAGAGCCTCTTCCACGAAGTTCACCTCGCCGGCGCAGTCCGGACAGGAAAAAACCTCGCTCCAGACCGTGTAATTTATGCGTCCTTTTGTCTTGCCATCGGTGTGAAGCGTCTCGTACATCCAGCCGAATTCTTTCTGAACCTCGGCCAAAATACCATGAGCGACCCTGGAAAAGGCCGACACATCGAAGGGCATAGTGTAGTTTGATGCGATAAAGGTCGCTGCAGGCCCGAGATCATTCTGGATCGCTCGGCGTGCGCCCCATTTCGGTTTCGGCAAACTCTGTTTCGACCACTCCGCTTCAAGCTGTTTGCGATACTCCGCCGGCGCCGAGCCGCACCATTGCGCGGCAACGCCCGTCATGCCCGAGCCTGCGAAGCCATCGAGCACAATATCGCCCGGCTCTGTGTAATGGAGGATCGACGGGACAATCGCGAGGTGCGGGACCTTCGTGTGGTAGCCATGAGCTTTGTACAGTGCATCGGACTTCCCGACGCTCGTGTCTACCGCGAACGGATCACGCTCATAGCGTTCCTCCGGATTGTACGGCTTGCCGTACACGCGCACGAAGTCGGCAAGAAAGGGATTGGGGCACGCCGTGTACCAAGGTGGATCGGACATGCGGATGATATCGTCGTCGGTTCCCTTCGGGAAACCCGGAGTTTTGCGAAACTCAGGATCAGCGAGTTTCTCCCGTAGCCGGTCCGTAAAGTAGATCCGGCGTGCATCTTCGCTGTCGAACGTCATCCCAAGGCATTCGACCTTGCCCTTTTCCAGCGCCTGCTGCTCCGCAGACTTGTCGACTAGGCGCAGTTGGCCTGACGGCTCGATAAAGAGGTCACCATTCCCTTTGGATCGTCGTTTCATATGATCTCTCGCAGGTGTTCTGCTACTGCATATTGTCCGCCGCGACATTCCAGCAGTTTTTGCAGTTCAAGATATTCAAGGTCGGCCAGCACAGCGTCAGCCTTCATGCCGCTGGCCTCGGTCAACGCTTCAAGCGTTGCATCTGGCTGCAATTTTACGAGCCTGAGAATTTCTGCCTGGCTAAGAGACAGCCTCACACCTAGACGGTGCCACAATTCGTCGTGCGGTTCAGCAAGGGGCCGCCAATCAAGGGTCAGGGTGAAATTGTTCGCCTCGCGGTTCGATAGGATTTGGGGAAGCGGACGGTGGGCGCCACGCCAAGCGCTGTGCAGCAGACGCAAGCCGGAACCCGCGATCTCGGCAAAGCCCACTAATCGAACCGCCCTTGCCACCAGAGGATTGCGCGCCTGACTGCTGCCACCGTCTTCCAGGCGAGCAACATCCACAAGTGAATGACCGGCGTTGAAGAGAACCGTTTCGTGCGGTCGAATGATCACCCGCGCGCACGTGGTTTGATCCGCATAGTCCTGGTGGATGAATTGGTTCACAAGCCCTTCGCGGATCGCGATGTAGTCCGGCGAACCAGTGGTGCTCGTCAGACCTTCCACGCTGAGGCCGGTCGTGCGGAGATTTCGAGCCAGGAACTCGATCGCTTGGCGCAGTGTTTCAAAGAGATTCGCGTACTCGATCAGCAGGCGGTCGTCCCATCGTCTTTGCGGGTCGGTGATGACCTGGAGATCCATCACATCGCGCCGAAGCTCCTCACGCGCAGCCGCAGGCGTGCCGAATAGAAGCACAAGCTGTCGTCGTTCGTGGGCGTTGATTGATGTCCGCCCGTCGAGCAAGCGTTCACAAATGATCTCGGTCGGCGAGCCGTCCGGCTTTGGGGTTAGGCGGCTGACAAACCAGTTGATTGTATCTGGATTGAGCTGGTCCCAGGGAATGAGCCCTTCACCCCGCGCCCCGGTTTCCTCGATCAGGCGACGCCTCTCACCCCACTCGCGTGCCAGGTGGCGGCCATCGCGAAGTTCGACACGTTCGGCTTGTCGTTTCTTTCCGGCGCACAGCGCGGCGATTTCCGCAGCTCGTTCCGCGGCACCATCGACTTCGTCGCCTTCGACAGTCTTGTAACGGCTCGCATTTGTCCCGACCTTGTCCAGAAACAGGAGGCGTGTATTGGCGCGCTTCTGGACTAGCTCCCAAACCAGGATCGGCGGGAGCTTGAGCAACATAGCGTTGACCGCGATGTATGGCGCTCCGGGGTCCTCGACCCCCTCAAGGATCTCGATCTCGTCCGGCGGCGGATCTGCGGACTCTCCCATCAGCAGGAGCCGACGCGCTCGAATCACCTTTTGCACAAGCTGCTGTTCTTCAACTACGAACAAGGGCAGCATCAACAAGCCATCAACGCCTTTCAGGGCGTCGCCGAGTTGCATATCGGGCTTGCGTTCATTGAGAAGAGACTGCGCTTTCGGGACATTGATGGTCTGGAGCTGGTGACCGAGTTCGTTTCTCAGGTTCAACAGCGCTTCCAGGGCCGCGTAGGTAACTCCAGTCAATTGGCCCTTCTTCGGCTTGAACCCTGCGGCCAGATAAGGTCCCAAAGGGTGAGGCACTTCGATGTTGGCTATCTGCTGAGCCGTGGATAGGAAGTGGCCAAAGGCCAAGTTCCCTTCAAGCACGGAGATGTCGAGGCCATCGCCGCCTTCGCGTGCGCCAAAGGACGAAAGGGCAACTGCCGCGATATAACGGGTCAGCACCTCCCCGGCCCGCAGGCAGGCATCCAGGCGTTCCGAAGGAGACCTGGCACGAAGGACGCGCCCACAAGCAATCGCCACTGGTTGCGGATAGATCAGGGATGCCCGCCGAAAGGCCGAAGAAACTGGTCCAGTGACTCCAGCGGCCATGGGTCCGACCTATTCGATGATGATTCGGACCTTGGACGCATCTTTGCCCTTGGTCAGGTTGGCGATGTAGCGGTCGAAGCGCTCCTTCAGATCGCTGACGGTACACGGCAGCCCACCTTCGGAAAGTGCGGCTAGCAGATCGGCGCCGCCGAACTTCACCGGCTGTAAGCCGCCGAGAACCTCCTGCAGCGCCTTCAAGAAAGCCGGGCTGACTGGATCTGGCAGCGCCTTGCTCTTCAGGAAGCCATGCAGCTCGCGCTTTCCAATGAGATCGGTGACCAGCTCGATATTGCCTGACACGGTCGGGTCTTCGAGATTGGTGCGTAGCGTGTCCGTCCATCCGCGCAGGAGAGCATCCAGCGCCTCGTCGAGATCGGCGAGCGCTTTCTTTGCAGTGGCGCTTGCCGCCGGCTCCTCAGCCGGCCGGAAGCCGCAATGCGGGCAGAGAGGATCGCTGTCGAGGTCCGGACGCCCCAGCTGGAAACAGGTTTTCAGCGCAAACAGCCTGTTCTCGAAATCCCGCAGTTGCGGCGTCGGCATCATCTCGACATTGGCAATCTTCTGAATCTGGGCCAAGCGGGAATCTTTGGCGAGATTCGCCTTGCGCTTGTCGTCGTTTACGCCCAAGCGGACGCGCTCGTGCGCTGCCAGATAGGCGTCTTGATACTTGGTCTTCAAATCTCCCAGGGTTTGAGTCAAAAGCCGTTTGAAACCGGCTTCCGAGCGCTGCTTGGGGCTGGCGATCTTCGCCATGAGATCGGCACGGGCGGTGCGGACGGCATCCTGCCAGGGATGGCTGGCATCGAGCAGCGCTTCCGCCTTGCCGAGATAGGACGTCAGCGGGCTGGTCTGCTGAAGCACCGTGCCCAGGTCGTCGACTTCACGAGAGAGGTCGATTGCCGGCTTCTGGCCGAGGACCGCCGCGGAGTCATAGGGAAAGTTCTTCAGTTTGCCGGACGTGTTGAACGGCTGCAGCGATTCGAGGAACGCCTTTAAACTGCCAAGCCGGTCCTTCCAATCCTTCTGCTCCTGCTCGGACAGAATGGGCCGGCTCCAGAAGATCAGCTCAGGAATGCGTGCCTGGGCTGCGACAACCCGTCCCAAAAGCTCCCCCGCGCGCTGCTGAATTTTGGCCACACCGTCATCCCGGTTCGCAGGATTGACAATGAGCCCCTTCGGCACGTCGAGCAAATCACAGAGATCCTGGAGTGGCCCGAGCGGCAGATCGCGTGGGCGATCGATGTGCTTAAACTCCGTGACCTCGGCGATGCCGACTTTGGCAAACTGGTCGATGCCGGCGGCATCCACCTTCCTGCCGGCGAGGCTCAGGACGATGTCGCCGCTGTGCACCAGCGCCGCCAGCACCACGCTCAGGAATTCCGGTTCGACGCGAAACTTGGTCCAGTAATCGACCCCAGCCTCAGAGCCGACCAACTCGGATCGATTGAGGACTTGGCCCTGGCCCTTATGGCTCAAAGCGTCGAGCACATGCTTGGCGTAGCGCGAATTGCGCGGCTTGAGCGTCTCGCCGTCCAACAATTCCAGCGCGTCGAGAATTGCCGTCCCTTGTTTGCTCTTCACGCCCCCAGCAATCCAACGCAGCGCCTCCTGCGCCGCCTGGTCGCGGTTCTGTCGCGTGACCAGCACGCTGAAGATCGGGTATTCCGGGCTGCGATCGGAAAAGTGAGGAGCCAGGAGAGCCGAGCCCGCAGTGTTGACGTAGTCCTTGACCGTCGCATTAGGCGGAAGCTTGCCGCGCACGACTTCCTGCAATGTCTTCGAACGCCCCTGATGCACGACCTCGACGGCTGTTGGCATGTGCTCGCGCAGCCAGGAGGTGAGAGTTCGGAGATGGTCCCCGGCCTTGTCCTCATAAATCTTCTTGTTACTGCCCGATGCGGCTGCAGACTGCTCTCGCGCACCAGCATAAAGGCGAAGTACACGGTCGAACGCATCATCGCTGTCCTTCAGCTTGAAGAACACTTCGTCCGGCTTCTTTTCGTCCTTGAAATAGGGCGCGTCGAATCGCTGCAAGAAATAGAGATAAAAGTCGCGCACGGGCTGCGCGGTGGAGCGCTCATTCGGGGCACCGAAGAACAGGTAACCGCTTCGACCCGCATGCCGTTCCCGCCACTCGATTTCATGTTCCCAAATGCGGTAGCCGGTCACGTATGGCGCCGCATCCGGGTCTTCGAGAACCACGCGCCGAAGGGCATCGAAATAGTAGCGATCCAACTGCGCATCACTGAGGGTCTCAGCTCGCTTCTCGATGAGGGAATCGAAATCGACATCCTTCTTCAGATCGAGGAAGTACTGGCCGTTCTCCTTATTGAAGCTGAGAAACTGGCCGCTTACGGTGCGCAGCAATTCCTTCAGAACAGTCTCGACAAGCGTGCGGAGAAAGCCGGCATCCTTTTCGGGAACGGGCAGCATGAGACAGAGGTCGTCTCTCAGTTCCTCCGCTGTCGCACCAATCGGCGCATAGATGTCCGACGTCGTCAGCCGGTGGACGGAGAGCGCGTGCACGATCCGGATCGCAGCGGGCTTGTACTGCGGACGGGTGAATGCCTGCTGAACGCGCGCGTCGAGAACACCGCTGCGATCGATGACCTCTTTGATGGCCGGATCAGAGCGGAATGATGGGTTATCGCGCAACACGCTCCAGTAAGAATCGTAAGCAATCAGTCCGGTATCATCTCGCGGAACTTCCTGATCGATGATGCGGCGAATTGCGGCGCTGAGCGTCTTCAGAACCTCGCGCTTTTCGGCCACGTATACCCGTTCGAACGTGTCGAGATAGGCCGGGTGTATAGGGAAGAGGCGGACGAACTCCTCCATGCGTTCGTTCATCGAACCATAGAGCGGCGAAAACTGCTTCAGGTGTTCACGGATCAGCGCTTGCTGCTTGGCGTCTTTCTTTAGGATTCTTTCGGCAACGACAAAGGCAACATCGTCACGCGCAATGCGGACCTGTTCGAATCGGTCCTTCACGCGACGAAGGGTATCGGCGACAAACTGAAAACGTGGATTGTCAAAAAGGCTTTCCTGAACGCCCGCGGTGAAGCGGAAGCGGGAGCCTTTGCAGACCTCGCCAAGCTCCCGAAGGAATGAAAGATCAAGGCTCAGGGCTTGGTCCGCGCGCGAGCGCAGATAATCGAGAAGCTCGTCGAGAACGAGGACCAGACCGCGATCAGGGTGCTTTGCCTGAAACGCCGCCATCATTTGCTCAAATGCAGACTTGTTCTCGTGTCGATCCTCGGTGGAAGGAAATTCGTAGGTAACCCCGAGTCGGCCCAGACCATCCTCTAGCACCGAACACACGATGTCCCGCAGGGACATCGTGGTGGAGCCGATCTCGGCGCGGATCACACGGAACCGGCCAGCGATATCCGCTGCCTTTTTGGCGACGGTCGGATTGGCTATGCACGAGATGAGATCTGCATGCTCGGCGATGGCCGAAATTACGGCCATGAGGTGCGATTTACCCGTACCGTAATTGCCGACAACGAGAAGACCTTTGTTGTCAGCTGGCTTGTTGAACTGCAGTTGTGGAAACACCAGCGTGCCGAGCATGTCCGCCATTCGGTCGGAGATGACGAATGTTTCGACCAAGCGACGAGCATCTGCGGCGGTGTCCGCTTCCCGGAGCTGGACGACCGTTTCAATTGGCTCGAACTGAATGAGATCTGAGTACTTCATTTCGACTCCTCCCCAGGCGATCCAATGTCTGGCTGATCGGCCTTGCCAGCTCTAACGATCACCGCTTGGGGCGTTGGATATCGGCGAGCTTCGGGATGGCCCGGCTCCGCATAGGTCAGAGCAGCACCATCAAAGTATCCCGGCCATGCGGCAACGATCGTTCGGTTCCGGGAAAGGGATTGAAGCAGCTTGAGAGGATCCTGCGCCAGTTCTGTAGCGAAAAGCATCTCGATATTGTCGAGCAGAACAACATTGGAATTTTCGTTTCGCACTGTGTCGTCGAGAATTCCCGCCACACGAACCGCGCGTTGTCGATGTGTCAGTTCGAGAAGCTTCTCCGAAAGACAAAGATTGACGTTGACCCTCGGCCATTTGTGTTTTGCGGCAAGCTCTGTGAGGGCGGCGGTCTTGCCTACGCGTGCCGGCCCTACTGCCAAGATCAATTTGTAATAGGTATCCTGCGTCTTGGGCAGGACGTCCTGGATCTGAGACGAAAGCGAAGTGGCCATGTCAGTTCCTCCCTTCATCGCGGGAGGCGTCTTTCTGCTGCTCGATCCAACGGTCAATGTCGACGCGCTTGAATCGCCATTGCCCCCGCACCTTGAAGGCCGGTAACTGGCTCTTTTGGGCCATTGTGTAGACGGTCTTCTCGGCGACCTTGAGCAACTGGGCCACCTCAGGCAGCGTTAGAATTTCGTCCGGCACCGCGGCACCTCGGGGAAGGAACGGCAGAAGATGCCAAAACATGCCAGCTTCTGCCAGAGGTTTTGGCCCAATCGACTCTTTTCGGCGCGGATTCGCATCTGTATTGACGATTCGCCGGGTCGGGCACTCGCGACATTTAACCGGATTCGGATGCGCTTCCCGTTAAAAATCAACTTCAGGTTGCCATCGGCTGGTCTAGAGAGAACCTAAATCCGAGGATTATTGGGAGCATTTTCCTTTGCCGGTCTGCTCGTCTAGCATCAGGTTGTCGCGGATGGGCGCTAGCGAGTTCGTCAATGTCTCGACGCCGCACGTTCTCGAAGCTGGAGGATGGACTCGAGGATCCGGCGCAGACGGCGGATCGATCCGCCGCGCCAGGCAGCGGTAATTGCAGCGCGTTCATGGGTGCCCAGGGGAGCAATCCAACGGCCGTCGACGCCGCGATCTACAGCAATGGCTTCAATCAAACCTGGCAACAAGGCATCGAGGTCATCCAGCGTGGGCTTCGGGAAGGCAATGACCCGCCAGCGGTCGAGCAGGGGGGAGGGCAGCGGATTCAGGGTGTTCGCCGTGGCGACGTAGCTGACGTGGCTAAGATCGAGGGGAGTTTGTAGGGCTGGGTCGGGGTATCGGGCGCACGTTTCGGTCTCCAATAGACCCAGCAGGCAGTCCCACAGCCTTCCATTGTCGGTTCGCGTGGCGGCTTTTTCGATCTCGTCGATTAGAACGATTGGGTTTGCGATCCCTCCGCGGGCAATCGCGAGCAGGGGATGGCAGGGCTCTGTGGAATTCCACCGACGCTCCGTTCCGGCGAATACGTTCCCATCGGATTGAGATGCGTCGGTCCGCCAGATTGCAACTCCAAGCACTTCGCCAAGTCTGCGTGCGAAACGTGATTTCCCGCCGCCGGGCTCTCCGACCAGCAGCACTGGTCGCAGCTGGATGGTCGGACGGCCGATCAAGTCGGTGAGCGCGAAATCCACGACGTCGACGGCATAGGGAAACTCGGCCGCCAAGGTGGTGCGGACTCGGTCGAGAGCGGGCGTCTCGACAAGCGGCAGGGCGCGGTTGATCACATGTCGGAACGGCTCGATGAACTTCAGGTTCTTGAGCTCCTTCTGGTCGATACGCGCCACGATGACGTGGTTGCGCGCGACGGGTTCGCTCGCTGTTGGGTCCGCAGCGGTGTCTTCAATCGAGGTAGTGTCCTTTGATCTGGCCGCCTCCGTTTGTCGTTCGATCTGACGCCGTACGCTCTGGGCGGTTCTTGCGACAGCTGCCCGGACCCGGTGACGCGCCAATTGCTCGCCAAAATGCGTGGCATTGGAAATGGCGGGCCATGAGCAAGCGCTGTCGTTTGCCGCAATTGCCGCCGGCAATGCCGCGAACCCATAAACAATTCGCTCAAGCTCGGCGCAACGATTGTCGTCGAGGCTCGCTTCGATCTGACGAAAAGCAAGGATCATGGCACGCGCCACGCGCCGATATGCCCCAAAGCGTTCCGCATCGCACGGTAACGTCAGGGTTAGCAGTCGGACACAGTCGCTCAGGCTGCGCAATGAGGGCAGGTCACGGAACACCGCCAGCCGATCAAGTGCACCGGCGAGGGCAAAGCCAGTCTCGGAATTCTGCGTGGCCGTCCAGCCTGCATTTTCGGGTAGGTTCGGGCAAAGTTCATCGATCTCAGCGGAGAGACGGTGCGTGACGCTGTCATCGACGTTGTCCTTGGCCAACATTGCATAGCGCAGCAGCCTCGGCAGCCCTTGTAGGCGCTCTTGGTCGCTGTCGGCGGAATCCGCTGCCGCGCCGTCGACGATAGCGTTCGGATCGACGGCATCGGGCGACGACAGAAAGTCGTCGTCATCATTGTCGTCGATCAATCGTAGTCTCCTGGCCAGCCGTCCAGGTCCCGGTCGTCGTACGTAAACAAAGATGTGGTCGTGATATGCTCCCGACCATCGGGATCGGCGGGCCGGCCGAGGCAGTAGAATCGCGACAAAGTGCGCGCCCAACGTCCTTCCGGATCGGCAAACCACAGTTGCGAAGTGATGATCTTGCGTGTCCCAAGCAGTGGGTGCTGCGTGACCTGGCCGACGAGATGCAGGCCGAGGGGCGTCAGGAGCGGGACGTAGAGATCCAGTGTCGGTGCCGTCCGCAATCTCGCTTCCACGAACGACACGTCATGCTCGAGCTGGGCACAGTCCTTGGCCAATGAAATCAGGCGCTCAGAGAACTCGTGGGTGATCATGTCAGGGTCAAGAAATGGAAAGATGCGGGTCAGCATGAGGAGCTCGCTGTCTGTAGTGGAAGATCAGGGACGGTCGCCGTAGGGGTGAAGAAGCCAGAAGGCACGCCTCAAGACGGCCACCGTGCTGCCGGTGGTCGCGTGACACTTATCGCTGGGGCAGCATTGGCGGGACGCTATGGGCGAGCCCCGGATGAGATCGTCGTGGAAGCGCTACCTGATGCCCGGCGCTCCGATCGTAGGGCCGTCGTATCCTGGTGCCGGGCGTGCGCAGTTCGCCGGCGACGCCGGCCATCCCGGTCTCCTCCACTCCATTGAAAGGCGACGCTCGGGCGGCCTCGGCTTGCTTGATCATCGACCGGCCGTCCCATGTGCCAGAGCTGGATTGGCCGAATACAACCTTGCCCTGCCTGAACTCGAGGACAGCGGCTCAGGCCAACGCAGCATCCGCCAACCGTTGCTCTGGCGACCGATCTATCGAGGCCAAAGGAGGGGGCGTAACAATCAGAGGTCATCCGCATCCCCCATGGACACAGTCATGAATGCGTCGGCGCGAGCGGCCACAGCGGCCGCAAAGGCACGACAGCGATCAGTCAGTTGCGGATCTCGCCAGATGGGACGTTCAATCAGGAGGGCAGTCAGAGAGGCTCCGTCGAGAAATGGGGCCTCCACCATGACGTCCGCCGGCTCGCCCTGCACAAGATGGTGCTCCGGATCGCATTCGCGCAACATGGCGCCCAGCAACGCCATTTGGCGGGCTCGCTCATCGTCCGAAGCAATGGGCGCCAGCAGCGTTGGGATTGGGGTGTCGCGGCAACGCTGGATGTCACGAATATGACTGAAGCTCCGCACTGCCCAGTCGATCTCAAGCACCGAGGCCCGCGCCGGCACCAGGATCACAGCAGCGTCGGAGATAGTCGCAGCATTGCAGGCACGATCGTGGCAGCAGAGATCGACGACGACGTCTCCGTCCGGGCCGGTTTCAGCCGTCGCCTGGTTCCTCAGGGCAATCATGAACCGTGCGTCGGTATCGTGAATGGTCGTCGCTAGCCCAGCTGTGAGATCAGCCGGCAGTTCATAGGGGGCCGGCAGCACCAACCTACTGCACGGCACTGGCAGCGTCGCTCCAATGGGGTCGGTCGCGGAGACAGAGCCAGCGTAGGTCTGGCGCACCAGCAACGGCCGGCGACCGTGACGTTGGAGCCCGTAAGCCAGCAGTGCCGCCGTCAAGCTGCGGCCCGAGCCGCCGTTGAAGCCGGCGACGAGATAAATTCGCAATGGCATCATTTAGTTCTCAAGCCGCGTGACGATGAGGAGCGCTCGCGCACGTCGTCGCTGCGGCCGGAGCTGCGTCATACTTGGCGCGGAGCTTGGTCGTTGCACGCGAAAGCCGTGTGTAGACATTGCCCGCGGCCAATCCGAGACGCGCCCCGATGTCCTTGGGCGACAAGCCGTCGACCCGGGCGAGCCAAATGACTTCCTGATCGATAGACGACAGCGTACTCAGCGCAGTCATCACGTCCTCGACGTCGAGCGCAAGTTCCTGCGTGGCGGGGACAGGGAAGTCGGTGTCGGCGTCGCCACCGCTTTCTTCGGGCGGCGAGAGCACCGAGGCACATCGGTTGGCACGCCGGCGCCCATTGCGAATATGATTGTGTAGAATCGTGTTCAACCAACCCGCGAGATTCTCGTCTTCGAAGCGGTCGATGTGCTGGAAGGCAGTGACGAGGGTGTCCTGGACAAAATCCTCCGGGGACCCGATGTCGGTGCGCCTGCCGATCATAAAGGTTGCTTGCCGAAGTAACTCCGGACGCAACGCGACAATGCGGTCGATGAATTCGTTTGCAGACCTGTAGGACATCGATTGCTCCCTCCAACGAGGGGCAACCTGGCAGGATCTCGAGTTCTTTGCAAGGATCTTTTTCCTATTACGTGGACCGTGGCCTTGGTCTCCGGTTCTCGTCAACGATTTTGGCGGTGTGGCCGCATTGCTCAGCCATGCCTTGCGATTGACTTAGCCGGCAGCCGGACACCGCCCCAATCGCAAACTCCTGGGTCGTGTTTAGGATGGAGCCGGATATTGCGCGGCTTCCCCAGGTTGCAGATTGTTTGAGCGATTCAGATGGCAACGGCGTTTGATGAAGTAAGGGGGAGAATACGCCTCATTGAGAGGACCCAAAGGCGTGCTGCATCAAATGCGGCTTACGCTGAAAATCCCAACCATCCGCGTAGCGCTCGATGAGTTGATGAAGCCGGTGCTGGGTGGCATCTCGATCAAAGCCCTGGTCGACCAACCCAGCTGTCACCACCTCACACCAATCGGCGAGCTTGCATTCCTGTCCGTCCTTCAGCCCTTCACCGATCATAAGATAGAGCGCCAAGCGCGCGACATCGTCTCGTGAAGGCTTGCGGGATACTTTCTGCTGCTGCCGGTATGCTCTCTGATATTCTGCCTGATGATCGCGACGCCTAGTATTCGATTTTCCCATGTTGGCCTCCTCTCGGTCTGTCGTGCCGGTAGCGCTGCCGCCTTCGCGGGCACACTTTCCAGCCTTTCCAGTCTGGCGCAGGGCGTTGCAAGTGACAAATTTCGCCGGTGAACTGATCCTATTTCACCCAACATGATCACTTTCTGAGAGCGACGGCAATCGAGTAGTAACGTTGCTCACAATGTGACGAGGATGGAGGGCGCGAGAGCGGCCTCAGGGCGGAGCGCCGCGGTGGGCCGTTACTTCGGATTGTTATTGCCGAATTCTAACAACGTCAGTTCTTGAATCAAAAGTATCGAGCGCTGAATCAGAAATTTCGAACTTTGAATCATAATTGCGCAACTGCATTTGCGTTGTCGAAAGCTGCAAGTGACGTACTTGCGGCGCTTTCCAGGTTGCCGACAACGTCAAGTTGAAAGGCACAAGACGGAGGTCGTGGCGAATCTACTTCGCGCCCGTTGAACTGAATCAGCACCGCGGCCCGTATCGGGTATTCAAGTTAGCGTTGGCGATTTGGATGAGGAACGCCTGCCTCCTCCAGCACATGGTTCCCCGATGCGCGAGGCGTGTCGCCGCATGCGAGAGGGGCGCGCCAACTACAACTTGACTGCATCCTGGTTTTGAGGTTTTATTACTGTAGTTTCGCTCCACGAAGATATTGACTCGGACTTGATAGAGTCCCGAGTTGCCGGGGGTGATCTTGTGACAAATCAGCTGTTCAAACGCAGTCGATATGTTCATTCAGCTCTAGATAGAGCAGAAGGTGCCTGGATTTACCAGAACCTCATCAACCGGTCCCTCTTAGAGGCCGGTCCTGCGGATAGCGCGATAATCTACAAGTTCTTGAATGAACCAAACGCGGAACCTACTTCGGCGTTTGAGGCTGAAATTCGCTCTCTCCTAATCGACCGTCGATTTCTTGTTGAGGAGAACATCGACGAAATTAGCATTTTGGAAAAGCGGTATTGGCAGCAAAAGACCGGCGCCAATTTTGCGAGTCTGGCGATAGTTACTACGTTGCAATGCAACCTTCGCTGTGAATATTGTTATCAAGATCATGTAGACGAAAATATTAGTCCGGGCGACGAAGACAACATAGTCGCGTTCATTCGCAATGAGATTGGCAAAAGTCAAAGTTCATCTGAGCGCCTTTCAAAATTTAGCCTTTCGTGGTGGGGAGGTGAGCCGCTACTGAAAATTGATGCGATCGAGCGGATGTCTGCGCGAATAGTGCCTTTGCTGGATGAGGCAAATATCACATATGATTCTTATACGTCGACGAACGGCGTGCTGCTAAGTAAGCCGAATTGTAGTAAGCTAAAAACATCGAGGTTAAGTCGAGTTCAGATAACAATCGACGGGCCGAAGGAATTCCATGATCAGCAGAGATTTAACGTCTCAGGCAGAGGAACATACGACGCCATCTTGCGGGGGCTCTACAATCTCCTCGACGTTTTTCACGAGCACGAACGTTTTGTGACGCTTCGGGTGAACGTCACCCCGCGCATGGCTAAGATGATTGACCTTTGGACTGGATTTATCGACGACCTCAGGCCAGCGGCTTCAAGAATTGCAGTCAATGTGCATCAAGCAATACCGAATGACTTTTATACGAAGCAGCAGTCCTTAGAGAACGCCGACTACGTTCCTTTGTATCATCAAATAAGGGGTATGCTGAAGGAAGCGGGTTTTTGGTGTTTGGAAGACAAGCAAGCAATCACCCCGGGCGCTTTGTACTGTGGCGCAATTCCAGACCATAATTGGATTATCCTTCCTGGCGGAAGGCTCACAAAGTGCACGGACAAATTCCACGACCGCACAAGTGATTGCGGCAGGATCGTGCATGGCGGCCAGCTTGATCTATTTCCTAAGGCCGCTGAATGGCTTGAATATTCTCCATTCAAAGCTGACCTATGCCGGTCGTGTAATGTGCTTCCAATATGCATGGGTGGCTGCCGCGTTATCCCGTTCGGCAGTCAGCATGGAGACCGATGTATAAGGAAGACCGTAATTGAAAGTAGTATTTTAACGAACCCGAGAAGGTTGACTCAGGCAGGAGGAGAGAGGCATGGCAGAGACGAGTGAACAAGTTAAGGAAAGGGCCAAAAGAATTCTAGTTGATCGTGGCATCGAGGAAGAATCGGCAGATTATTTGGCGGAGCTTTATGCAAACTCGCCGAAAGGTCAGCTGCATCAGCAGGCGCGTCCCGCGGGTGGTCCCACTCCGGCTGCGTCATGCAACGTAGGTGGCATTATTCCTATCTTCTGATTTCCCTGCAAAATCCGCCTCGTCGGCCATCCGCGAGGCGGATATTACTTGCTCAACAACCGTGGCATCATCATCAACCAGTGAGTTTTCGAAAACTTGACCGATCACGGTCGCGTTTCCATTGTCGCGCGAAAAGCCGTAGACTTCTCCGAAAATACCTTGCCGGCGAGCGATGAGGGCATTCGATAGGAACCTCTGTAAACCTGTGCGTCATCCTTCACTACAACGCGAACGAGGCGATTGAATCAGATTGTAGAGTTTCGAATCGCCGTTCATGAAGATTGAAACGGAAATCTGGGGTACTGAATCAGTTTATCGCAACTGTAATTCGGTTGCGGGCGACTGTTTTGACTTTCCAGGCAGCGGATATGACGTCCTTGGATCGGATTTGATGGAGAAGGGCGGGGTTCAATCAGAGACTGCCCCTCTTAAGAACGACGAATTGCGGTCGTTGCAGACTTGCTATGCCCGGCGTCGCGTAGTTAGTTACGAAAAATCTCACGTCGTCGTTTGATGATGTAACGCCGTTTTCGAAGTTTGAATCAGAAATTTCGAGATACGAATCGCCTTCAAGGAGTTCTGCAACGTAGATTTCGAAAGTTGAATCGTCTGTTGCGGATTCTGGAATCAGAAATCCGCAACTGTTTTGGAGTTGCCTGCCACGTGCATTCAGCGGGAAGCAATTTATTCGTTGAGTTTGATGTCAGGCTGTGCGTTCCGCGAAGGCGGCCGGTGCCGTTGAGTTTGCCTTGCACGGTTGCCGTCTTGCAAGGAAGCGTCCGGTATAGCAGTTTCCGTTTTGTCACTGGATGGATGTGCTCAAACATCCAGTGACAGGGCCTGTCGTCGGGGGCTGGCTTAGCCGGTTCGGCCGCGCCTGAAACTGCTTCATCCCGAGAGCGCTGGCTCGGCGGAGGACGGCCTGGTGTAACCGAACCTCCCGCCAGGAAGGTCGGGATTACAGGTCCAGTTCGGGACCGTCTTCAGTCGCGCCGCAACCGGGGACCAGCACCTTGTTTCGGTGCTTTCGAAGTGGTGCCGTTGGACCAAAGCTCGAACTCCTTCGAGGTTGTCCAGGGTGAGGACACCCTTCAAGCTATCTGCACGGGCGGCGACGATAGTGGCGTTTCAATATCGGGTGCCGGGTGTGTAACGCGCTCTCGCACTCCACGACGAGGATGAAGGACGTGGTCGTTCCCGCCGCAGATGAGTGGACGGCATTGCATGGTGCCCCGTGAATAGCGGATGGCGGCTCCGGGGCGGTCGCCGGTTCGAAAAGTCCTCCAGGAGTGGGAAGGGACAAGTTCGGAAATAGCCAGCGCTCCGTTGCTCAACTCAATTGGCAGATCCTCGAGTCGGCAGCGGTATTAGGGTGGCGCCAAGAGAAATTCACGGACGTTGCGATTGGAGCCGGCGGCCTGCGATTCCGGGGTGCCGCTCGGTTCCGGCGAAGTCGGCGCCGAGGGGCCGTCTGCAACAGAAAAAACTGTTGCAGCATTGTTGCAGGTTGAAAGGCACTTTCGCCGTATGGTTGTAAAATTGCGTTTCGCCCGTCAACAGATTTTGCAAAATACAATCAACGGTTTATGGCGGAAGGGGTGGGATTCGAACCCACGGTACCCTTGCGGGCACGCCGGTTTTCAAGACCGGTGCCTTAAACCACTCGGCCACCCTTCCGACTCGGCAGAGCAGGCCCTTAGCAAACTGGGGGCTGTGGCGATAGGGGTTATGAGGGGCCGCGGCCGGGCTCGTCGAGGGTCAGGCGTCGTATTGAACGTCTTTTCACCTGAGCGCCGGGGCGCACGAGATCGTGGGGTGCAGCGTCAGCGGCAGGCCTTGCGCTCCGACCTGCCGCTGCCTTCCGGCTGCGATGGAAACTGCGGCAGAACGAATGGAGACCCATCCGGTCCGGTTCTCACCGGCAGTTCGACGTCGAAGATGCTGGCGAGTAGGTCGGCGCAGATCACCGAGCATGGCGGGCCATCCGCGGCCAACGCGCCTTTGTGCATGACAAGCAAGCGGTCGGCGAATCTCGCGGCCAGATTCATGTCGTGCAGCACTGCGATCACGGTGCTGCCGTTGCGGGCGCAGCGCCGCGCGGTCTGCGCCAGATCGAGCTGGTGGCGGATGTCGAGGCTCGAGGTCGGCTCGTCGAGCAGCAGGGTGCCGGGACCGCGCGCGGCCTCGCTGGTCCAGAGCTGCACCAGCACGCGGGCGAAATGTGCGCGCTGCTGTTCGCCGCCGGACAGTGTGGTGATGTCGCGAAAGCGGAAGTCTGTGAGGCCGACCTCCTGCAGCGCGGCGTCGATCGCCGTCTGCGCCGGATGGCCAGCCAGCTCGCCGGCACCCATCCGGACGATTTCGTCCACGGTGAACGGGAAGCTGATGGTGATGTGCTGGGCCAGCACGGCGCGGCGCTTGGCGAGTTCGCGCGGCGAATAGCACGCGAGTTCGCGGCCGCCGAGCCGGATCGACCCGGCGGTGGGGCGTAAGTCACCGGACAGCATCCGCAGCAGGGTCGATTTGCCGGCGCCGTTGGGGCCGACGATGGCGATCAGTTCGCCCTGCGCGATGTCGAG
This sequence comes from Rhodopseudomonas palustris, assembly GCF_003591005.1. Classification (GTDB taxonomy): domain Bacteria; phylum Pseudomonadota; class Alphaproteobacteria; order Rhizobiales; family Xanthobacteraceae; genus Rhodopseudomonas; species Rhodopseudomonas palustris_K. Next base: position 121,028 of record NZ_QYYD01000005.1, on the reverse strand, counting down.
GTCGATGCGATCGACCAGCGTGGCGCCGCCGGTCGCAAAGCTCGCCGCGATCGCTTGCAGCGGCGCGCTCACAGGCCGACCAGCTTGCGCTGCCGCAGCAGCAGGCCGAGGAAGAACGGCGCGCCGATCGCGGCGGTGAGAATGCCGATCGGCATTTCGGCCGGCGCCACGATGGTGCGCGCCACGGTGTCGGCCGCGACCAGCATGGCGGCACCGAGACAGGCCGACGCCGGCAGCAGCAGCCGGTGCGACGGGCCGATCACCAGCCGCAGCAGATGCGGCACGACGATGCCGACGAAGCCGATCACCCCGCAGATCGACACCCCGACGCCGGTCATCGACGACACCAGCACGATCGACAGCAGCTTCAGCCGCTCGACATCGACGCCGGTGTGATACGCCTCGGACTCGCCGAGCACCAGCAGGTCGAGATGCCGCGCGACCTTGACGAACACCAGAAGCGCGACCGCCAGCACCAGCGCGCAGGACGATGCCTTGGCCCAGCTCGCGCCGCTCAGCGAGCCCATCATCCAGAAGGTGATGTCGCGCAGCTGGCGGTCGTCGGCCAGAAACACCAGCACGCCGATGCCCGCATTGGCGATCGCCGCGATTGCGATGCCGGCGAGCAGGAACAGTGCAATCGAGGTGCGGCCGGCGCGGCTGGCGATGCGATACAGCAGGATCGTGGTGGCAAGCGATCCGCCGAACGCGGCGACCGGCAGCAGATGATCCTGCAGGAAACGCAGATGGCTGCCGAGCAACTGATCGAGCAGCACGATCGACAGCGCAGCGGCGAGCGCGCCGCCGCTGGCGACCCCGACCAGCGCCGGATCGGCGAGCGGATTGCGAAACAGCCCCTGCATCAGCGTGCCGGACGCGGCGAGCAGCGCGCCGATGATCGCCGCGGTGACGATGCGCGGCAGCCGGATCGACCACAGCACCATCTGGTCGCGCAGCGCCGGGGCATTGCCCTGCGCATCCTGCAGCAACAGGGCCGCAGGCAGCCGCGACAGCGGAATGCCGGCGGCGCCGACGGTCAGCGCCGTCGCGGCGGCGATCAGCAACAGGCCCAACAGCACCGTGAGCGCCGCGCCGGCGCGCGGCCGTAATGACCGCGCGGCGCGCCTGCGGCCGATCTCCATCACGCTCATGAGCGGCAGTCGGCGCTCGCCGCCTTCGGGCTGAAGCCGCCGGCCTGCGGCGCGAGCTGCGGATACAGCGCGGCGGCGACGTCGCGCGCCGCGGCGGGCGTGCGCGGGCCGAAGCCGAGCAGATACAGCCCGTCCATCGCCAGGAAGGCGCGGTTGGCGCCGGCCGGCGTCAGCAGGAACGCCGGATGCGCATAGAAAGCATCGGCCTCGAACGAGTCGCGGCTGCGCCTGATGGTGATCACCGCGTCGGGCCTGGCGGCGACGATCGCCTCGTCGTTGATGGTCTTGTAGCCGTCATAGCCGTCGATCGCGTTGACGCCTCCGGACAGTTCGATGATCTCGTTGGCGGCGGTGTTGCGGCCGGCTGCCATTGCCTGGCCGTTGACCAGCGACATCACGAACATCACCCGCGCCGGCTTGGTGACCTTGGCGCGCAGGAGCCGCAGCTGATCGAAATCCTGCGCCACCGCATGGGCGAGGCAGGTCGCCCCGGCGTCAGCCTGCATGGCGTGACCGATCAGCCTGATCTTGTCGAGCAGGCCCTGTTCGGTGAAGGCCTCGGGGATCGACACCAGCGGAATCTTCGCGGCTTCGAGCGCCTGCATGGTCTGCTTCGGGCCGGCGCTGTCCATCGCCAGGATCAGCGTCGGGTTCAGCCCGATGACGCCCTCGGCGGAGAGCTGGCGCAAATAACCGACGTTGGGTTTGCCCTTCACAGCCTCGGGCGGAAACGTGCTGGTCGAATCCACGCCGACGATGCGTTGGCCGAGGCCGAGAGCAACCAACACTTCGGTGATGGCGCCGCCGACCGCGACGATGCGGGAGGTGTCGCTGATGATCACGTCGCGGCCGTGCGCGTCGCGTACCACCGGTCCGCCGCCGTGAGCGAGGATCGGCAGCACGAGTGTGGCGGCGATCAGCGCCGCGCCGAGGAGGGCCGGGCGGTTCATTTGGTCAGAATCAGCTTGTTCTGCGACGTCAGGCGCAGCCGGTACTTGTCGGCGCCATGCGCGATCACGATTTCGCGGCCGTGCGAAAACAGGTCGCGGCTCTCGACCTGATTGTCGATCATCATAATGGCGCGGCTAGCCGATGGGTCATGCGGGCCGGCTGGCGCCGTGCCGCCATGCGTTGCGCGTTCGATCATGAGTCCGCCGCCGATCAGTTGAACTATCAGCAGCCGTTATAGGATCATCCCGCGGGATTGTGTCTTATAATCACTTTAAACCTGCCGCGCGTCGCTTGACGGCTGTCGGGTGCGGCTTCAAGTTCGCCCCCTAGGTGATCTATCAGGAAGTCACCTAGTAGTTCGGCCAGCCAGCTCCCTGCGACGTGCAGCGCCCGCCAGCTCCACATTGAAGTTGTGATCGGAATCAGGATGGTCGTGCCGGCCAGCACCTGCGCGGCGCAGTGCGCGCCGGCGCATCGCTGCCGCACGTCTCGACGCAGGCGGGGGATAATGACGCGGATGTTGAAAGCTCAGGTGGGCGGCCGATCGTCGCAGGTCGGGCGCGGGCGGCATCCTGCGCAGAGCGAAGCCGCGCGCGTCAGCGATTACTTCGTACGCGTCGGTTGCGATCCGCTGACCGAGGCGTTCGAGCGGCGCTCGTTCTCGCCGCCATGGCGCGGCAGCCGGCCGGTCGACGCCGACAAGGTCGACGCGGTGATGCAGCGCGTGTTCGCGACGCCGCGCGACGAGACCGCGGTGGCGTATCTGCATGTGCCGTTTTGTCAGACCCACTGTTTGTTCTGCGGCTTCTTCCAGAATGTCTGGCGGCCCGAGGCCGGGCCGGCCTATGTGGACGATCTGCTGGCCGAACTCGCCGCCAAGGCACAAACGCCTCTGGTGGCGTCGGCGCCGATCGACGCGGTATATATCGGCGGCGGCACGCCGACGGCGCTAGCAGCCGACGATCTGGCGCGGCTGATCGAAGGGCTGCATTGCTATCTGCCGCTGACCGGCGACTGCGAGATCACGCTGGAGGGCCGCTCGTTCGGCTTCGACCTCGCGAAGGCCGCCAAGGTCGCGGATGCCGGGGTGACGCGGCTGTCGATCGGTGTGCAGACGTTTGCCACCGAGGTGCGGCGGCGGCTGGGCCGCAAGCTCGCCGGACCCGAGGTGGCGCTGTTTCTCGCCGAACTGGTGGCGCTCGGCCGCACCGCGGTGGTCTGCGACCTGATCTACGGGCTGCCCGGCCAGACGCGCAGTGACTGGAGTCGCGATATCGAGACCGTCGACGAGATCGGCCTCGACGGCGTCACGCTCTACGCGCTGAACATGTTTCCAGGCGGACCAATGGCGATGGCGGTCGAGAAGGGCAAACTGCCGGCGCCGCCGACGGCGGGCGGGCAGGCGCGGATCTACGCGGATGCGGTGGAGCGGCTGACGGCGCTCGGCTGGCTGCAGGTGTCGCAGTCGCATCTCGTGCGGTCGGCGCGCGAATTCAATCGCTACAATGCGTCGATCAAGCGCGGCGTCACCTGCCTGCCGTTCGGCGCAGGTGCCGGCGGACAGGCGCACGGCGTGCGCTGGCGCAATGTGATCGATCTGGCGCAGCGCCGCGACATGATCGAGCAGGGGCAGCAGCCGGTCGAAGGCGTTGCCCTGGTGCCGGCCGATCACGCCGCATACGCCATGATTGCGGCAGGGCTGGAAGCCGGTCAGCTCGATCTCGCGGCGGTCGAGAGCGTTCGCCCCGGCTTCCGCGTCGCGGTGGCGCCGCTGCTGGCGAACTGGGCGGCGGCGGGGCTCGGCGCTCTCAGCGGCGACGGCTTCCGGCCGAGCTGCGCGGGCTCGTTCTGGATCGGCAATCTGACCAGCGGCCTGCTGGCGGGGCTGCAGTCAGCCGCGCTCGGCGATGCGCATGGCTGCGGGATCGCTTAGTCTCACCGCGTGAATGACGACGCACCGGAGCGGCGCATGAAGATCCTGGTATTTGGCGCGACCGGCCGCACCGGCCGGCACATCGTGGCGCAAGCCGCCGCCCGCGGCTGGAGCGTGCACGCCGCCGGCCGCAATCCTGAGCGGCTGCTCGACCTCGTCGGGGCCGCCGAGGCGTCAGTGGTCGATCTCGGCGATGCGGCTGCGGTCGCCGACGCGGTGAGGCGCGTGGCGCCGGAGGTGATCGTATCGACGGTCGGGGGCGCGGGACCGGACGGCTGGCGGGTGGATGAAGCCGGCAATGACGCGATCTCGGATGCAGCGGCGAGTTGTGGCGTGCGCCGCATTGTGCAGATCTCCTCGCTCGGCTGCGGCGACAGCCGGCCGTTCGCCTCGGAGCGGATCGTCGCGGCGATCGCCCCGGCGCTGGACGCCAAGACCCGCGCCGAGGATCATCTGCGCGCGCTCGATCTCGACTGGACCATCATCCGCCCCGGCGGCCTCACCGAGGGTGAGCCGACCGGCAGCGGTGCGCTGTACGCTGATCCCCGCGTGCACGGCCGCATCACCCGTGCCGACCTCGCCGAGCTGGTGCTCCGCGTCCTCGCAGCGCCGTCGACCACGCGGCTGATCCTCTCCGCCGTCGATCGCGCGACGCTGCCGGCCGAGCCGGCGGACATCCAAGAGTTTGTCGCCGCCGTCTGATACGGATTAGTAGACCCACAACATTCGCACAGACTCTCCCCACGTCATGCCCGGGCTCGTCCCGGGCATCCACGTCTTTCCAAAATAACCGCGTCAAAGGCGTGGATGGCCGGGACAAGCCCGGCCATGACGGGGTGAGGGCTGTGCGGCAGTTGATCGAGCCGTCTCGCCTGATGCTATGGTCGGTGAGCCGCATCTACTGATCCTGCCCCAGCCCGTGCGTAGTACGCGGCCGCTGCGCTACTTTATAATCACTTTAATCCGCAACCCTGCGGCGTTGACCCTGTGGGCGTGCTTGGTTACGAAAATGCAATCCGTTGGCGTTCGCCGACGTTCTGCCAGCCAGCCGCCTTCGGGCGAGCCCGCCAGCCGCAATCAACATCACTCGATCGGGGCTGTCATGGTGGGGCTGGGTTCGCGCGTCTATGCGCTGTTGTTATCAGTATCGGTGGTCGCGCTGGCGACGCCTGTCGCGGCGCAGACCGCGGCGCCGGCCGCCCCCAAGAAACAGAATCCGGTCGCACGCGCGCAGGCCCCCAAGCCGCAGGCTGCGGCTTCCAATCCGCGCGACGCTTATGCGCAGGCCGGCGTCTCCACCCAATCGCTCGATGCCATCACCGTGGTGGCGACCAAGACCGAGGAGCGCGCGATCGATGCGCTGGCGCCGGCCAGCGCCATCACGGCCGGCCAGATCCAGCAATTGCAGCCGAACCGGCTGCAGGACATCTTCGTGGCGACGCCGGGCGTATCGTTCCAGGATCGCGGTGACGATCCGTCGACCGCCATCAACATTCGCGGCTTGCAGGATTTCGGCCGCGTCGGCGTGGTGGTGGACGGCGCGCGGCAGAACTATCAGCGCTCCGGCCACAACGCGCAGGGCTCGTTTTTCCTCGATCCGGAACTGATCGGCGGCGTCGACGTGGTGCGCGGGCCGAGCGCCAACATTTACGGATCGGGCGCGATCGGCGGCGTAGTGTCGTTCCGCACCAAGGATATCGAGGACGTGCTGCGCGCCGGCGAGCGCTGGGGCGTGGACATGACCGGCTCCTACGGCAGCAACAATGCGCGCGGGCTCGGTTCGATCTTCGGCGGCGTCCGGGTCGATCCGACCGTCGATGTGTTCGGCGGCGCGCTGTATCGCACTCAGGGCAACTACAAGGACGGCGCCGGCACCGAGATCGGCAATACCGGCAACGACATCGCCGGCGGCCTGCTCAAGGTCACGGTACGGCCGGCCGAGGGCCACGAGATCAAGATCGGCGGCCTGTTCCAGGACTACAACTACAATATCGGCCAGTTCAATCGCGGTCCGGTGCTGACGGCGGCGCAGCGCGCGCTGTATCAGGGCTCGTCGGTGTACGATTCCAATGTGCGGAATTCGACCGGCACGCTGAGCTGGAAATATTCGCGGCCGGACGACATGTTGTTCGACTGGAACATCAGCCTGTACGGCAACCGCACCGACAACGATCAGACCAAGACCTATCACAACTCGACCAGCGGCTCGGCCTATTGCGGCGCCGGCAATTTCGGCAACAACATCTCCGGCTGCGTCGGCGATCAGCGCGGGTATCGGCTCGATACGATCGGCATCGACGCCAACAACACCACGCGGTTCGAGGCCGGTGACTGGCGCAGCGCCGTGACCTACGGCGTCGACGCCTTCAACGACAAGGTCACGACCACCGATTCGCGCGGAAACTCCAACGTGACCACGCCGAGTGGCGAGCGCACCGTGTCGGGCGGCTTCGTCCAGCTCAAGAACAACTATGCAAGCTGGCTGGAAGTGATCGGCGCGGCGCGGTTCGATCACTATGAACTGAGTTCGCAGACCACCACGGCGAGCGGCAGCCGGCTATCGCCGAAGATCACCGTTGGCATCACGCCGCTGGCCGGGCTCACACCCTATGTCAGCTATGCCGAAGGTTATCGTGCGCCGTCGATCACCGAGACGCTGATTGCGGGCGCACATGCCACCGGCGGCGGGCCGGCGCTGTTCACCTGCGCGGACGGCCGCGGCGGCCTGTTCTGCCTGCTGCCGAATGCCTCGCTGCGGCCGGAGGTCGGCAAGAACAAGGAAGTCGGCCTCAACCTCAAATACAACGACGTGTTCATCGCCGGTGACAGCTTCCGCGGCAAGGTCAACGCGTTCCGGAACGACATCGACAACTATATCGATCTGGTGGCGTCGGCGCCGCAGGTGTCGAACCTCGGTCCGAGCTTCGGTCTCTACAGCAAGTATTATCAGTACCAGAACATCCCGCGCGCACGGATCGACGGCGTCGAGGTCGAAACCTCCTACGACACCGGGCTGTGGTTCGTCGGCGTGTCGGCCTCGGTGCTGCGCGGCACCAATCCGGACACCGGCGTCGGCCTTGGCTCGGTGCCGTCCCGCAAGGTCGTCACCTCGGGCGGCCTGCGGCTGCTCGATCGGCAGCTGACGATCGCGGCGCAATGGGCGTCCTACGCGGCCAACACCAATCTGCCGACCGGCTATCTGCCGGCGACGTCCTACGACCTCGTCAATCTCAACGTCGCCTACCGGCCGACGCCGGACGTGACGCTGAGCTTCTCGGTCGACAATCTGCTCAACAGCTACTACCGGCCCTACGCAATACCTGGCTCGTCGACCGACGGCACGACCCAGAACGATGTGCTGTTCAGCAGCCCCGGACCGGGCATTGTCTACAAGGGCGGCCTCAAGGTGCATTTCGGGGGCGCGTGAGATTAGCCGCCCGCTGCGGGCTCGCGGTGGGCGGCCAACCATCCACATGGCAGGGAGACAAGATGTTTATTGCGATGAACCGGTTTCAGGTGAAGCTCGGCGCCGAGCCGGCATTTGAAGCAATCTGGCAGTCGCGCGAGTCCTATCTCAATGAGATGCCGGGGTTCGTTGAATTCCATCTGCTCAAGGGATCGCAGGCCGAGGATCACACCTTGTATTCGACCCACACAACCTGGGCCGACAAGGACGCCTTCGAGGCCTGGACGCGGTCCGAACAGTTCCGACGCTCTCATGCGCGGGCCGGCAACGATACCGGGCAGAGCCTGTATCTTGGCCATCCCCGGTTCGAGGGTTTCGAAGTGCTACGCACCGAACGCAATTCGGCTGCGGCGTGATAGGGGGGCAAAATGGCGATATCCGTCGTGACATCCGCCGCCGCCGATCTGAAGGCGCAGATGGCCGAGAACCCGGCAGCGGTGATCGAGGACGTGGCGCGGCAGTGGGGCGTGACGCCGCGCGCCGTGATCGAGGCGCTGCCGGCCGGTATGGCGCGGCTCGGATCCGGCGCCGGCTTCGTCGCGGCGATGAACGATATCGCGAGCTGGGGAGAGGTGACGCTGATCGTGCACAGTGACGACGCGATCTTCGAGTTCACCGGCGCGGTGCCGCCGGGCGAGGTCGGCCGCGGGTACTTCAACCTGATGCAGCCGAAGGGGCTGCACGGGCATCTGCGCCACGACAATTGCGGCGGCGTGGCGTTCGTCGAGCGCCCGTTCATGGGCAAGGCCAGCGCCTTCGTGGCGTTCCTCAACCACAGCGGCGGCATCATGTTCAAAGTGTTCGTTGGGCGCGATGACACGCGCGAACTACGAGGCGACCAGCTGGCGCGGTTTCGCGCGCTGGCCGATCAGCTCGGCGGGGAGAGCGTTGGCTGATTTTGCCCATATGGCGCGGCGCTGCGGCGTCGCCGCGCTGCTTGGTGGGCTCATGCTCGCGCCGGGACGCGCGGCTGCGGCCGCCGAGATGGTGACGCTGCCGCGCGATCTGTCGCCGTGGGGGATGTTCGTCGGCGCCGACGTCGTCGTCAAAGCGGTGATGATCGGGCTGGCGCTGGCGTCGCTCGCCGCCTGGACGGCTTGGCTGGCGAAGTCGATCGAATTGCGCCGCGTCGCCGCGCAGGCACGGCGTGGACTGAGCGTTCTGGAGAACGGCACGACGCTGGCGCAGGTCGAGGAAGAGTGCGGCGAGGCGACCGATGCGGTGGCGCAGATGATCCGCTCGGTCGCGCGGGAGGCGAGTCTGTCGGGCGGGTTGCAGGACCACGGCTTCGCCGACCGGGTCGCGCTGCGGCTGGAGCGCGTCGAGGCCGCCGCCGCGCGGCGCATCGCGATCGGCACCGGGCTGGTCGCGAGCATCGGCGCGGTGGCGCCGTTCGTCGGACTGTTCGGCACGGTGTGGGGCATCATGAACGCCTTCGTGGGAATTTCGAAAGCCAACACCACCAATCTTGCCGTAGTGGCGCCGGGCATCGCCGAGGCGCTGCTCGCGACTGCGCTCGGCCTGATCGCGGCGATTCCCGCGGTGGTGATCTACAATCATCTGTCGCGGCGGATCGCATCCTATCGGGCACTGCTCGGCGACGCCTCGGCGCAACTGATGCTGCTGATCAGCCGCGAAGCCGCACGCCCGGCGGCGCGGTCGACTCGGGCGGTGGGATAGTCCGATGGGCGCCAGGCTCGGCACACGTCGCGCCGACGACGATCTCACCGAGACGCACGAGATCAACGTCACGCCGTTCATCGACGTGATGCTGGTTCTGCTGATCATCTTCATGGTGGCGGCGCCGCTCGCCACCGTCGATCTCGGCGTCGACCTGCCGGCCTCGACCGCCGCGCCGCAGCCGCGGCCGGACAAGCCGGTGTTCGTCTCGCTGCGGGCCGATCTGTCGCTGGCGATCGGCGAGGACGGCGTGCCGCGCGACGGGCTTGGCGCCGCGCTCGCTGCCGCGACGCACGGCAACAAGGACGAGCGGGTCTTTCTGCGCGCCGACAAGGCGGTGAGCTATGGCGAGCTGATGGCGGCGATGAACCTGCTGCGCGATGCCGGCTATCTCAAGGTCGCGCTGGTCGGGCTCGACGGAGGAGGGGAGCGATGAATGCCTGCGCGCTGCATGCCTTCCCGGAGCGCAGCGGCGCGTCGCGCTGGTTGTTGTCGGCCGCGATCATCCTCAGCGTTCACGCAGCGGCCGTGGCCGCCGCGCTTGCCACCTATGCGCATGAGGAAAATCCGGGTCAAACGATGCTGCCGGTGATGATGATCGACCTTGCACCGGCGACTGCCGCGCCGCAGGCGAGGCCGCTCGATCTCGCGCCCGGCCCGACCATGCAGGAGGCCGAGGCGCCGAGCGCCGAGCCGGAGCTGACCACGCAAGCCGCGGCGCCCCCGGAGATCGCGCCGACGCCTGTGCAAGAAATCGCGCCGGTGCCGCTGCCGCCGGAGTCGAAGCCGGCCCCACGGGCCGAGGCCGAGAAGCGCGCGCCCGACAAGCCGCAACGCGTGAAGCCGAAGCCGCAGCGCATCGCCAAACTGCATCCGTCTACACAGCCGCCAGCGCCGCGGACGAGCGCACCGCCGCGTGCCGACCGCATCGCCGCGATGCCGACCGCGGCGATCGCCGGCTCTCGCGCCGCGGCCGTGTTGCCATCCTATCGGCAACTGGTTGCGGCTCACCTGCAGCGCTTCAAGCGCTTTCCTCCGGGCGCCCGTGCTGCCGGAGCGCAGGGGAGCGTCACGCTGAACTTTACGATCAGCCGCGCCGGACACGTTCTCAACGCCCGGCTCGGTCGTTCGTCCGGCTCCGCGGATCTCGATGCCGAAGCGCTGGCGATGGTCCACCGGGCACAGCCTCTTCCGCCCTTTCCGCCGGAGCTGACGCAGGCGTCGATGAACTTCAGCGTACCCGTAAGCTACGCGGTGCGGTGACGACCTTTTCCTGGTATGCGGCGGTTGCGACATGGGCAGCGGATTTCAGCGGTCCGCATGATCGACCTCGCCGACGAATCCCGAAATCGAGCGCAATTGGCTGATCGAGTCGCAGCCAGTTCAGATCCGGGAAGCGTTACGCCCTTTGGTCAGCATGGTAGCAGATCCGGCGCGGCTCAAGTCTCCGCCTCTTTGTCGATCAAATCCTCGACGGCCTGCCACAACGGAAAGGCGATCGGTGCTCGCAGGACACACCTACGGATTGTAATTGCGTGAGAATGCGCGTTTTTGGAGTTCATCCCCGCGAAGATGAATGAAGCCGTTCATAAACTGTGACAGTTTTGCCTCGATCTTGCCTTGAACTGTCCACGTTGTCAGCCATCTCGGCTCAGTTTGTTCGATATTGGTCTGTCGGAACTTCGTCCCCCAAATAGGTTCGGCGCAATCGCTCTGGGTCTTCAATCCAGACGAACCTTGGAGGTTTCGAGGTATGATCGACGCGCCCGAGCATGGGGGAGATACCACTTATCTAATCGATCGGGCTCCGGTTGTTCACACCACGGACCCCGAAGAGATGCGACACGCGCTGATCCATTTCTACGGCGAGCAGGCGTTCTCGGCAGCAGCGGAAGGCTTCGAGGGTTTCGGCAGCTACGTGAAGCTCGGCTCGGCGGGATTTGGCTTCTGCCGCTATCAAACAGCGGCAGAGGCGAAGTTTCCTGAAGCCGACTTTGCGCGGCTGCAGATCGCGCTACGCGGCAGCGGCCGCACCGCGTCGGGTGGATCGACAGTCGACGTCGATGGCGACCATTACTGCGTGTCGTCGCCAGGAGAACCGTCGCGGCTGGAATTCGGCAGCGAGTACGAGCAGATGATCATCCGCTTTCCCAACGATGCGCTGATGACCACGCTCGAAGCGATGCTGGGCGTCAAGCCGCGCGGCAGGCTGGTATTTGCACCGTGCGCTCGGATCGATCAACCGGGCGCGCAGGCTCTGCGCGACTTCGGGTTGTTTCTCGCTCAGCATGTCGACCCGTCGCACCCGCGGCTGCCGCCGTTGATGTTGCGGGAGTTCGAGCACGCGCTGATGGTGTCGTTTCTCAGCGTGGCGCGGCACAATTTCAGCGATCAGCTCGACCGCGACGCCCCCGATACGGCTCCGGAATATGTTCGCCTGGCCGAGGAGTACATCGCTAATTCCTGGAACAGGGCGATCACCATCAACGATCTGGCGGCGGTCACCAGCGTCGGTGTCCGCAGCCTGTTCAAGGCCTTCCAGAAGCACCGCGGCTATTCGCCAATGGCGTTCGCCAAGTCGGTGCGGCTCAACCGGGCGCGCGAGATGCTGCTGCAGGGCGATCCATCGCGGTCGGTGACGTCGGTGGCGTTCGCCTGCGGCTTCAGCAACCTTGGCCACTTCGCCCACGACTATCGCCAGAAGCACGGCGAACTGCCGTCGGAAACCTTGGCGCGCGCCCGCTGAGGCAGCCGCCGGTCATATCGTCCGGCTAGCCGAGTTGCGCATAGGCAGGCGACGCCGGGTCCGCTAACGATGGCGGCCGTCACCGTGGTGACGCGCATCATCGGGGCTCAACGGGCGCGAGCGGCAGGCCGGCACTTTGAACGCAGCAGCGGGCATCGGTCATTCAACCAATCTCGTCGGCGTGCCGATGGGATATCTCACCGACGTTGCGTTCAACGATCAGCCGCTGCCGCTCCACGTCGCCGGCGTGCGGGAGATGAACCCCAGCCTGTTCGAGATGCTGGGCCAGGCGTGCGACCTCACCGAAGCCGGCGAAGCATTTGGCTGCTACATGAATGCGCTGTTTGGCATCGATGCGGAGCAGCGCATCCGCAGCGGCGAAGCTGGCGGTCGCCGGCGCTTTCGCTCGTCGTTCCTCGACCTGATCAAGGGCTGGGGTTTCGACAGCAACGGCGCGGAGGGCGCGGTGCTGAAAGGTTGGGTGGAGAGCCGCTTCGGCATCTTCCCGACCTTCCACAAGCAGCCGCTCAAGCAGATCGTCAGCCCGGCGTGGACGACCTACGTCGAAGAGAAAATGTCCAGCCGCTTCCACAACAATGCCATCACCGTGCAACTCGATCTGCTGTACGAGTTCTGCCAGTGGGCGCTGGCGCATTTCGCCGCGGCCGGAAGTACGCATGTGACGCTGTATCGCGGCGTCAACGATTTCGACGAGCACCAGATCGTGCAGCGCCTCGACAAGCGTCACGTCGTGATGCGGCTGAACAATCTCACGTCGTTCTCGTCGGACCGCAGCGTCGCGGATTGTTTCGGCGACACCATCCTGACCGTGCGCGTGCCGGTGCCGAAGATACTATTCTTCAACCGCCTGCTTGCCGCCAATCCGCTCAAGGGCGAGGGCGAGTATCTGGTGATCGGCGGCGCCTATCGCGTTGCCGCGAGTTATTTCTGAGGGGCCCTATGGGAGAGCCGGGCATCGAAGATCGGGCGCTCGCGGCCTATCTCGGCTTTGCGATCGGCGATGCGCTTGGGGCGACCGTCGAATTCATGACGCGATCCGAGATCGCCGCGCGCTACGGCGTGCACAAGGACATCGTCGGTGGGGGCTGGCTCAGGCTGAAGCCGGGGCAGGTGACCGACGACACCGACATGGCGCTGGCGCTTGGCCGTTCCCTGATCCGCCGTGATGGCTTCGACATTTGCGACGTATGCGAGGAATTCGCCGCCTGGCTCAAGACCGGCCCCGTCGATGTCGGCAGCACCTGCCGCCGCGGCATTCGGCGTTACATCACGACTGGCAGCGTGGAAGGTCCGTACTTCGAAGGCGACGCGGGGAACGGCGCAGCGATGCGCATTCTGCCGCTGGCGCTGGCGACGATCGGTCGCCCGGTCGAGGCCGAGGCATGGAGTATCGCGCAGGGGCATATCACCCACCACCATCCGCTGTCCGACGGCGCCGCCATCGCGCTGGTGAGAATGCTGCAGGCCCTGATCAGCGGCGATGGAGCCGCAGGCGCACGCGCGATCGCAGACGAACTGGTGCGGAGCGAGCGCAGCTTCAGGTTTCAGCCGTATCGCGGCCAGTCGTCTGCCTATGTGGTCGACACGATGCAGACCGTGCTCCATTTCTATTTCACCACGGACAGCTTTGCCGATTGCGTGATCGCAACCGTGAACCAGGGGGGCGATGCCGATACCACCGGAGCCCTGGCGGCCATGCTTGCCGGGGCATCTCATGGTCTCGCCGCGATTCCGAAACGCTGGCTGGACCGGCTGGACCGGACGGTCGCAGCTTCCATCAAGCATCAAGTGCCCCTCCTGTTGGCACTGTCGCAGCGGGCCCAGAAGTAAGGTTGCGGCGCACGCCCCGGTGCCGTCTCATTTGATACGATGCTGGCGGCCGATTTCATCTAGCATTGTAAGCAGTACATTCGTGCCGTGCTGATGCCTCTGTGCAAGGCTCAGCATTGCTGCTTGTCCGCTGTGTGTAGTTGCTGACGCGGCTGATCTTATCCTGCGTTTAGCGACCGTGTTCCATCGCACAGCCAATTGTGCGGATTGCCGCTGCGTCAGATCGCTGTTGCACTGGTAATCCGCAACGATCGACCCCATAATCTCGACATCACCGCACCGTCTCAGGCAGTCATCGGTGATGAGAACGCAACGTCGCGCTCCCGCCATTATCGAACGATATGGGAGGAGTACATGCAACCCCGCCCCCCACGGCAATCCTTGTATCAGCGCCTCATCGACGAGGCTATCGGACTTCGTGATCAGGCGCAGAGTGCGCCGAGCGATGTCCGCGATCGCTTGCTATCAAAGGCACGCCAGCTCGAGAGTGCGGCGAACATCGAGGGTTGGCTGTCGTCGGCCGAGTTGAAGCCGCCGACCTGAATTGCTGCGAGTTGCTCGCCTCTATGCAGCCGCGCGAAGTCGTGTTCTCAGCGTTTCACTTTCAGAAACTTGACGCCGATTTCGTCGCCGTTGATCCAGGCGAGCTCGCAGCGGCGATAGGCCAGGCCGGTCGAGGACAACAGCAGGAAGAATTCCTTCTCCTTGAGCTTCTCGATCGACGATGGCACCAGTCGGGCGCCTTCGGCCGAAGCGTCACGCATCTTGCAACTGAGACGCCAAGTGCCGTCGATCGACATGATCCATGCGTCGAAGCCGCGATCAAAGGCGATGCGAGGAGACTTGCGCTTTTCCGGAATGCTCATCGGGTCGTCCGCTTTGTTGAGGCGTTACGGTGGCCGGGAGTTCAATCCGCGATCCGGGTCAGGACCGCGCGAAGCGACAGGCTGGGCGTCTCTCGCGCCGCGCCTTCGATGGTGACGTAGCCGTCCTTGGCGACGCCGTCGAAGCAGACCTCGACGGGATCGACCCCGAAGATCGAGACGTGATCCGGGTCGTTGGAGTGGGCATGGCGAATGCCGCGCAAACTGCCGGAGACGACATGGCCGACCCGGGTGTAAGAGCCGATATAGGCGAAGCTTGAATCGCCGCCACGGATCTGTCCATCGCAAAGCATCACGACCCCGTGCGCTTTCTTGCGAGCTGTCTCGAATTCAGCTGCGTAGAATCCCTCCAGAATATCCGTCATCAAATTATCCCCGCGCCGAGCAATGCGGGGGATTTAACATCTTTCATTTACTTCTTTGCTAAGATGCTCGCGCGCCCGGAAACAACGCTGATTATCAGGGTAACTCCAGAACAGCAGACGGTAACATCTAGTGGTGGCGGCGCGATGCCGCATTGCGATCACTCGTGGTGATGATCGTCGCCGGCTTCGTCCGGGCTGGTTGGAATCGTCACCAGCCGGCCGTAGCGTACGCCGCGTTCTGCAAAGATGTGATCGGCGAAGTGCTGCAGCTCTGCAGCTTTGCCGCCCAGGATCGTCACCTCGAGGCATTGGTCGTGGTCGAGATGCACGTGCATCGTCGCCCGCGACAGCTCGTGATGGCTATGAAAATTCTGCGTCAGCTTGCGCGGCAGATCGCGCTTGGAGTGATCGTAGGTGTAGACCATCGCGCCGACGCAGGGCTCGTTGCTTGCGTGCGCCGCGGTCTGCTGGATGCCGATCCGTGCCAGATCGCGGATCGCCTCCGAGCGGTTCTGATAGCCGCGCGCCGCGATGATCGCGTCGAGCTTGTCCATCAGGTCGTCATCCAAAGTGATGGTCACGCGATGCATCGCAGGCCTCGTTCGAGTATGCAGTTTCGTTGACATCGTCATACCACCCATGCCACGCTGGCGGCACGGGAGATCTGCCGGGATCGCTCGCGATAGCAGATTGGGGAGCGCGCGTCCTGCAATGGAGCAGGACGTGAAGGTGGCGGTATGCGGCGGTGTGACCTCCGGCAGTGGGCGCGAGGCGGGGCGGCTTGCGCGGTGTTCGGCTTCGCATGGATCAGTGACGCGCCTGCCCAGACGGCTCGGACGCTTCCTCAGATCGCGGTGGATGCCCCGTCCGAACCCTCGCAGTCGAGGCTGCGGCGTCCAACGCAGCATTCCGGCTCACATCGGGCGCGCACGGCGCCAGCAGCTCCACCGCCCACCAGTGCCGGCATGGTCGCTGCCCCAAATGCAGGATCGTCAACTCCGCTGCCACTGAGCGCGCCGCAGAACCAGGCGGCGAGCGCACTTGTGATCAGCGGCGCCGAGGTGAATGCACTGCCGGCGGCACGGGTCGGCGAGATTCTGGAGGCAGTGCCTGGTCTGGTCGTCACCCAGCACTCCGGTGAGGGCAAGGCCAACCAATACTTCCTGCGCGGCTTCAACCTCGACCACGGCACTGATCTGGCGATCACGGTTGACGGGATGCCGGTCAACATGCCGACCCACGGCCACGGCCAGGGCTACGCCGACATCAACTTCATGATTCCCGAGCTGATCAGCACGATGACGGTGCGCAAGGGCCCATACTTCGCCGATGTCGGCGATTTCGGCTCGGCTGGCGCGGTCGGCATCGATTATTTGCGCGCGATGCCGAAGAACCTCGCCGAGGTCACGCTCGGCAGCTTCGGCTATCGTCGGCTGCTCGGCGCCGGGTCGACGGCGGTCGGCGACGGCACCTTGCTGGCTGCGTTCGAGGGCAACAGCTATAGCGGCCCCTGGGACGTGCCCGACAACGTTCGCAAGCTCAACGGCGTGCTGCGTTACAGCCAGGGCACGCTGACCGATGGTTTCGCGCTGACCGGCATGGCCTACGCAAACCGCTGGACCTCGACCGATCAGGTGGCGCAGCGCGCGATCGACCAGGGACTGATTGGCCGCTACGGCTCGCTCGATCCGACCGACGGCGGCATCGCCAGTCGCTACAGCCTGTCGGGTCGGTTTGCGCGTTCGAGCGATTTCGGCCAGACCGATCTGAACGCCTATGTGATCCGCTCGTCGCTGCAGCTCTACAACAACTTCACCTACTTCCTCGATGATCCGATCAATGGTGATCAGTTCAACCAATATGACCGCCGGACGGTGGTCGGGCTGAACGGCACGCAGCGGTTTGACTATCGGTTTGCCGGCCTGCCGGTTGAGACCCGTGTCGGCCTGCAGAGCCGCGCAGACAGCATCAGCCTGGGGCTGAACAAGACGCTGCAGCGCGATTGGCTGTCGACGGTGCGGGCCGACGACGTCTCCGAGCAGTCATTTGGACTGTGGACCGATACCACGGTGCGCTGGACCGACTGGTTGCGCAGCACTGCGGGCGTGCGTGAGGATTTCTTCAATGGCCGTGTCATCAGCGATACGCCCGCCAATTCGGGCAATGCTTCGGCGTCGATGACCAGCCCGAAAATTGGAATCGTGCTGGGGCCCTGGGTGTCGACCGAGTTCTTCGCGAATGCCGGCGCGGGACTGCACAGTAACGACATCCGCGGCGCGACCATTACGGTCGATCCGACCGACAAGACCACGCCGCTCGATCGTGTGCCGTTGCTGGTGCGCTCGAAGGGCGGCGAGCTCGGCGTTCGCAACCGCTCGATCCCTGGCCTCACCACGTCGCTGGCGGTGTTCGTGCTCGATTTCGACTCCGAACTGCTGTTCGTCGGCGACGCGGGCACGACCGAGCCGAGCCGGCCGAGCCGCCGCGTCGGCGTCGAGTGGATCAATCAGTACAGGCCGGTGCCGTGGCTCGGTTTCGACTTCGATGTCGCCTATACGCAAGCTCGCTTTACCGATTTCGACCCGGCCGGCGATTTGATCCCGGGCGCGCCGGCCTGGGTGGCGAGCGCAGGTCTGACGCTGGGGCACGAGACCGGGTGGTTCGGTGCGGTGAAGGGCCGTTACTTCGGGCCGCGCCCGCTGATCGAGGACGGCAGCGAGACTTCGCTGGCGTCGCTGATCTTCAACGCGCGGCTCGGCTATCGTTTCGACAACGGCGTCCGCTTTCAACTCGACGCGCTGAACCTGTTCAACGCGCGAACCAACCAGATAGAGTACTATTATCTGTCGCGCTTGCCCGGCGAGCCGATCGGCGGCGTCGGCGATCGTCACGTGCATCCAGCCGAGCCGCTGGCGGTTCGGCTGACGCTGGCGGGGACGTTCTGAGGCTTATTGGCCCGCCGCCAAGCGGACCGCGTGGTCTCAGCCGCGGATCAGCCTCGCCGCGGCATCGCCGGCCGTTTCCATGTAGCTGGCGTCGCGATTCAACAGCACGACCGAGAAGGCGCCGTCGATCAGCAGCACGATCTGCCTGGCGAGCACGCGGGCTTGCGGCTGCGGGCGGTCGGCCGCGAAGATGTCGAACAGCCAGTCTTCGGTGCGCTTCTTGTGGGCGCGGCCGGTCTGGATCGCCGGGTGGCCAGGCAGATTGATCAGTTCGACCGAGGTGCGCAGAAAGCCGCAGCCTTTCCAGCGCGGATTGCGGGCATTTTCCGCGAGATGGCCGAAGATCGCCCGGACCTTGTCGGCGATGTCGCCATCGGCTTCCGCGAACCAACGCTGGAAGATCGCGACGTTGGGCTGATCGCGGGTCTGCAGATAGGCGGCGATCAGATCGTCCTTGCTGCGGAAGTGATAGTAGATCGTCCGTTTGGTCAGTCCGGCCTTCGCCGCCACCGCATCGACGCTGACGGCGCGGATGCCGTCGCGATGAAACAGCTTGCCGGCTGCTTCGACGATGCGGTCGCGGGTAGGGGAGGCGGGCGCTTTGCTCATGCCCTTATGTATACTCACCAGTGAATATACACAATGCGGTACGCGCTCTATTGTCGGCGCCATGATCCAGAGCAAACCTGACAGCTCCGTCGACATCCGCCCGGCCGCGATCCGCTGCAGCGACGGCGTCGTTCTCGGCGGCCACGTCTTTCGAACGGCGCGACCCGATCCGATCGGGATGGCGATCGTCAACGCCGCCACCGGCGTGCTGGCGCGCTACTATCGTCGCTACGCCGGGTTCCTCGCTGCGCACGGCTACGACGTGGTGACTTATGACTATCGCGGCATCGGCGCGTCGCGGCCTGCTCGGATGCGAGGCTGCGGCTATCGCTGGCGCGACTGGGGCGAACTCGACTTTGCCGCAGCGCTACGGTTCGCCCAGGGCGAGGCGCGCGGCGGCCCGGTGGTCGTGGTTGGCCACAGCATCGGAGGATTTCTCCCGGGCCTGGCCGAGAATGCGGCCGACATCGACCGCATGCTGACGGTGGGCGCTCAATATGCGTGGTGGCTGGATTATGTGGCGCATCGCCGATTGGGACTGTTCGCGAAGTGGCACCTCGCGATGCCGGTGCTGACGGCGGCGTTCGGCTATTTCCCAGGTCGACGGCTGGGGTGGCTGGAAGACCTGCCGGCAGGCGTTGCGCATGAATGGAGCTTTCGCGGTCCGCGCTTCGAGCGCAGCCACCCGCGTCGCGAGCGGCGACGGGCACTCGAACGGATGGCGGCGGTGCGCGCGCCGATTCTGGCGGTCGCCGTGGCCGACGACGAGTTCGGCACCGCGCCGGCAATCCGCCGGGCGCTGCATTATTATAGAGGTGCCGAGTGCACCGCGGTGATGCTGCGGCCCGCCGACTACGGCCGTGAGACCATCGGCCATTTCAGCCTGTTCCACGACAGCCACGCTGCCGGTTTCTGGCGCGACTCGCTGCGATGGCTACACGACGGCGCCAACCCGTGGCCCGACCGCGTCATTTCCGGATAGGCGGAGCCGTGCAGCGCCCAGCTCGACGATTGGCCGCGTGCTCAACGCTCCGTTGCGCAAGTGGAGCCCGCCCGTGCCGCGACAACCTCAGCCGCGGCGATCGAACGCGAACCGTTCGGCGAGGCTCCATGGACCGCCGAGATATTGCCATGCCAACAGGCCCCGCATCGAGCCGGCGCGCACCGAGAAACGTCCGGAGAGGTCGTCGAACAATTTGCGGGCGATAGCCGCAGTTACCTTATTCTGGATGGTGACGTGCGGCCGCCAGCCCTGCGCGTCCTGGCGCGACAGCTCACCGAGCGAGTTGCGGAGTTCGGAGCGAAGCCGCTGCAATGCCGGCGAGCTCACTCGAATGGCCACACCGGAGCCGAGCAAAACGGGGCCGGCGTATTCGAGATGCAACGCGCAGCTCGGCAGGTCGAGACCCCGCAGAAGCTCGAGCTGGCCTTCCGACAACCGATGGAAGAGCGTCAGGTGAGCGGGGAGGACGTTTCGGTCGGGCGGAAAATGGGTTCTTCGAAGTTGGTCCAGCCAATGGAACGAGGCGTTGTCGAGCTCGGCGGTGAGAATGTAGGTCGGCCTGTTCATGCGCGTCAGATCGGCAGCCCGAGCTGGGGTTCGGCTTCGTTGTCGCTTTGCAGCGACGACAACGACACGCCGAGCAGCCGGACGGGTTTGGGCAACGGCATCGCGGCTGCGAGCAGTCCGGTTGTTTGCGCCGCAAGATCGTCCCGGCTCTGGATCGAGGCCGATATGGTTCGGCTGCGCGACGCGATCTCGAAATCCGAGAACTTGATCTTCAGCGTGACCGTGCGACCGCGGTTACCGCTCGCCTCACAATGCCTCCAGACCTTGTCGATCAGTGGCTGCAGCTCGGCGACCATGGCATCGAATGCGGTCAGGTCGGTAAAGAAGGTGGTCTCGGCACCGACGGATTTGCGGATGCGGTTGGCGCGGACCGGTCGCTCGTCGATGCCACGCGAGATCCAGTAATAATAGGTGCCGGCCTTGCGGAAGTGCGCCTGCAGGAATTCCAGCGTCTGGTTGCGGAGATCCAGGCCGGTGCGGATGCCGAGCGCGTTGAGCTTGGCGGCGGTCGCAGGCCCGATGCCGTGAAATTTGCCGACAGCCAGCCCCTCGACGAAGGCCGCGCCCATCTGCGGCGAGAGGACGAACTGGCCGTTGGGCTTGCGGTAGTCGGAGGCGAGCTTCGCCAGGAACTTGTTGTACGAGATGCCCGCCGAAGCATTGAGGCCGGTTTCGGCCTTGATCTTCGCCCG
Source organism: Rhodopseudomonas palustris (assembly GCF_003591005.1). Classification (GTDB taxonomy): domain Bacteria; phylum Pseudomonadota; class Alphaproteobacteria; order Rhizobiales; family Xanthobacteraceae; genus Rhodopseudomonas; species Rhodopseudomonas palustris_K. The sequence continues at coordinate 100,185 of NZ_QYYD01000005.1, read as the reverse complement.
GATCTGCAGCGCGATATCGCGAGCCAGCGGGATCTGCTGGAGGTTGCTGGTGACGTCGAGATAGGCCTCGTCCAGCGACAGCGGCTCGATGATGGCTGTGTGCTCAGCAAAGATATCGCGAATTTGGTGGCTGATCGCCCTGTACACCTCGAAGCGCGGTTTGACGAAGATCAGGTCCGGACATTGCCGCCTGGCCGTCACCGATGGCATCGCCGAGCGCACACCGAATTTGCGTGCTTCATAGCTTGCGGCCGCGACCACGCCGCGTTCGCGCGATCCGCCGACCGCGACCGGCTTGCCGCGCAGTTCCGGATTGTCCCGCTGCTCGACCGAGGCGTAGAACGCATCCATGTCGACATGGATGATCTTGCGTACAGCGAGCGGGACATCAGTCTCGGACATCGTGGTCTTGCTCGGCTCGCCTCAACTTCACCCGCGGCAATGGTCGTCAACATGCCAGCAGCCTGAACCCGTTGAAAGTTACGGAATAGCGACAGGCGGGATTGAGTTCAGGGGCAGGGGGCAGGTTCATCGGCGCGCCTGACCGTTCGCTTTTTCGATGCAGTGACCGGGAAATCCGAACCTCGTCGCTCTTCAACTTCGGCGGCTTTTGCTATCTGAAGGCGGCCGTTCGGACAACTGGCGGCTTCCTCGGGCGGGCATCTGCTCATAACACTTGGCAGACGACTTCGATATTATTCGCGTCCGGATCAAGCACGTAAGCCGCATAATAGGCTGAATGGTAATGGGGCCGTATCCCAGGAGCGCCATTGTTTCGGCCGCCGGCAGTCAGAGCCGCTGTGTGGAAGGCATCGACAGTGGCTCTGTCCGGCGCGGCGAAGGCGATATGCAATCCGCCTCGTACAGCTTCGCCGCCGTGCAACCACAGGCAAGGATAGCCGTTGCGGCCCAGCCCGTGCCGAGGCGTGCGGGTCGCCGAGCGCTCGGCGGGAATTGACAGGACGCAGGCGATCTGGAGCGGGGACAGAGCCGCCTCATAAAAGCGTCGGGCGGCATCTGGGTCGGTGACCGGAATTTCGATATGGTCGATCAGCATATTCTTCTCCTATCCGTCCGTGATCCGCGCTTCGGCAACGGCATCAGCGAATGGCCGAGCGGTGGATGACAGCCCGGATGCATCTTTGACTATCCGAGATCGGCGTCGATGCGTGCGATCAGCCCGTCGGAATCGACCGACATGTCGAGAAGTCCAATCTCGTGCCCGAAGTCTCCGGTGAAATCGATGCGCAGGCGGGCCCGGGTATCGCCGATTGTCTCGATCGAGAGAACGCGGCTCACGGTGTGATATCCGATGAAGTATATTTCGATGTAGTCGCGGATGCCCGGCTGTCCTTCGAAACGGCGCCCGGTCGAAGGGTCGTCGATCACCGCATCGGTCGTGAACAGGCGCAATGCGGTGTCGACATCGAACAAGTTGGTGGCGGCGATCAATGCCTTCGCCGTCGCGTGCAGTGGAAGGATGGCCATCGCATCAGGTCCCGTGCTGCCAGCTCTTGAAGACGAATTCGAGGCTGTAGCCATCCGGGTCGCGGACCTGTGAGGCGTAGTATCGTGGATCATAGTGGAGTTGAGGTCCCGGCGCATGGATCTCGTCCGCCCCGGCTGCCAGCGCTTCGGCATGAGCGGCGTTCACGATTGTCGCGGAGATGGCCACAAAGCCGACATGCACGGCAGGAGAGGCGGCCCGGCCGTGCCTCAGCCAGAAGAACATTCGGCCTCCGGCACCGAAGCCTTCGAGATCGGGATGCTCCGCGGGGCTCTGACTGCCATCATACCTGTGGCGAGCCGTGATCCCCAGGATCGGCAGAACCCTCTCGTAAAAGGCGATCGAGCGACCGAGATCGCTGACAGAGAGAAAGATATGGTCGAGCATGTGAGCGTCCTCGAAGGATGCAGAGGTCGGAGAACTGATGTGCCGGGCATTGCTGCAGCAGTCGTCCCCGAACAACACGGGCGGTGGCGGCGTCTGGTGGTCCGACTCCCCACGGTGTCGAAGCGAAATAACCGTTCGGCTGCACGTCCGCGCTTACGATCCTCTTCGATGCTTGCCTATTTCTGCTTTCGCGTTGAATCGGAGACGCTGGCGTGAAACAACCAATCGATGGATGCGCAGCTTCAGGAACTCAGGCGATTGGCGTCGCGGGCTGAAAACCGCCGCACGGAGACCGGCATTCCGCGCGTTGCGATGGTGCAGGGACAAATTCCAGAGCATCAGCTGGCTGCCGTCTATGATCCGATGGTCAATCTGGTCCTAACGGGGTCCAAGACGATGACCATCGGCGACCGCACGTTTCGCTATGATCCAGCCACCTATTTCGTCATGTCGATCGATTTGCCGGCAGTCGGCTCCGTCCATCCGTCAGGGGAAGGCGAGCCATACCTGGCCGTCAGTCTCACTCTCGTGCCCTCAATCGTCGCGAATTTGCTCGCGGATCTGCCCGAACCGATCGGCGGCAAACTGTACAATCCGGGCTTCTCCGTTGCGCCTGTGCGGCGCGAACTGCTCGATGCCTGGCTGCGCATGCTGCGCTTGATGGAGCACCCAGCCGAGATCGCCGCCCTCGCTCCAGCCTATGAGCGCGAAATCCTGTTTCGCGTGCTGCAGGGGCCGGTGGGCTGGATGCTGCGGGATATCGCTGCCCCCGGCACAGTCCTTTCCCGGGTCGGACTTACGATTCGGTGGATCCGCGAGAATTTCGCCAAGCCATTGCGCGTCGACGGACTGGCGGAGATGGCAGCGCTCAGCGTCTCTGCCTTCCATCGCCACTTCAAGGCTGTGACCGCGCTCAGTCCGCTGCAATACCAGAAACATGTGAGATTGCTGCACGCGCGGTCGCTCTTGATCGCGGGACAAGGCAACGCCACCACCATCGCCTTTCGTGTTGGGTACGAAAGCCCGACGCAATTCAGCCGAGAATATGCGCGGCAATTCGGCCTGCCACCGTCAAAGGACGCCGCGAGGATGCGAGCGTGACGGATCCGGCGAAAGCCCTCCGTTCGGACTGGTCAGGGATCGTGGCGGATGCTGGCGGCCGGCCGGCTTGAAGCTGGCCACACAAGCCAAGCTGGCGGAGACGGAGGGATTCGAACCCTCGATAGGGCTTTACAACCCTATAACGGTTTAGCAAACCGCCGCCTTCAGCCACTCGGCCACGTCTCCGGCTGGCCCGATATGCCCGACACGCTCGCGACCCGCAAGCAGGATTCGCGCTCGATAATCGAGACTTCCGGATCGAAGCACGGATTATGCCCACGGCAGTGGGATTTATCCTTCCGCCGCCGCTCACGTGGCAGTCGACGATAGCGGTGGGAACTTCGGGGCGCCCGACGGCGATGCACGGCGGCCACGCTGCGCGGGGCAGGGGCAGATTCGCCGCGTCGTCCCAAGTCCGATTCTCGATGAATGCCGCGAATCTCTGAAGCGGTTTTGGCCGGATTCGCCTGCAGCCAAGCTTGGGGCCAAGCCGTGGCATCTTTGTGCATAGCGGCATCGCGCCGCGCGACCGGGTGAATTTATCTTTTCAGATCAAAAGCTTAACGCGGTTCCAAATCGCCCCGACAGTGTTATTTGTGCAACACCAGTTTGAAAACGGAGGTATGGAACCGGTCGAAAGGCGTTCCTTTGTTGCGTGTGCATCACGCTTAGGTAATTCTCGTGACTGCGACGGAGGGGGGCATCCCGAGGTCGTCCCGTATTAGGTGGTTCGCTTAAGTCCCTCGCGTTCAGCGGGTGTGTCCGAAGGCGCGAAGCGGCTAGGCGGGTTTGATTGGGACAAGGGAACCACCCTGCGGGTGCCGCGTGCATCCTGCGGTCAGGAACCTTCCCAGAGAGCAAACTTGGAGGTTTACATGAACATGGTTAAGGGCCTTTTCCTTGGCTCGGCGGCGGCTCTGGTCGCCATCAGCGGCGCTCAGGCTGCCGATCTTCCGTTGAAGGCCAAGGCGGTCGAATACGTCAAGGTCTGCTCGATCTACGGCGCCGGCTTCTACTACATCCCGGGCACCGACACCTGCATCAAGCTCGGTGGCTATCTCCGCGCCGACGCGACCTTCTTCGGTTCGAGCGCCTATAACGCGCCGGCCTGGAACGGCGCCGCTGGTGCCAAGAGCCGCCTCGCGAACAACACCATCTTCCGTTCGCGTCAGGACATCAACATCGACACCCGCACCGCGACCGAATATGGCGTGGTTCGCACCTACTTCGACGCCACCTTCAACTGGACCACGGGTGACGCGGTCGCCGGCGGTACGCTCGGCGTCTACTACGCGTTCGTTCAGTTCGCTGGGTTCACTTTCGGTAAGGCCGTGTCGCAGTTCGACACTCCCTGGACCGGTTACCCGGGCAACAACACCTCGTTCCTGCTCGGCGGTTACGACGACGTGACCGGCATCAACCAGGTTGCCTACACCGCGCAGTTCGGCAACGGCGTGTCGGCCGCGATCTCGCTCGAAGATCAGTCGTCCTACCTGCAGTCGGCGCTGTACAACACCTCGACGATCTCGACCCTCGGTTACTCGCAGGGCCTGCTCGGCACCAACTCCTACGCCGGCACGCAGATCCCCGACATCGTCGGTCAGCTGCGCGTCGACCAGGCCTGGGGCCTCTTCCAGGTGTCGGCCGCCGCTCACCAGGTTCGCGCCAGCTACTACACCCCGACCCTCGAGACCTCGGGCCACCCGAGCGACACCTGGGGCTACGCGGTGCAGGGCGCCATCTCGCTCAAGAACCTGCCGACCGGCCCCGGCGACAGCATCAACTTCACGGCTACCTACTCGAACGGCGCGACCCGTTACGTGCTGGGCGGCGTGACCGGCAACTCGTTCGCCATCTTCGGCAGCAGCGGTGGTGCCTACCAGAGCATCGCGTTCGGCTCCTCGGCTGACGGCGTGTTCAACGGCACCAACAACCTGAACGGCACTGGCATCGAGAAGACCACTGCCTGGGGCGTCCGTGGTGCGTTCAACCACAACTGGAGCCCCTACTGGTCGACCTCGCTGTTCGGCGCCTACACCTCGATCGACTACAACGGCACCGCGACTGCTCTGATCTGCGGCACCGCTGTGGGCTTCACCTGCAACCCGGACTTCCGCATCGCTCAGATCGGTTCGGTTACCCGCTGGACCCCGGTCAAGAACCTGACCTTCTCGGGCGAAGTGATGTACACCTACCTCGACCAGAGCAACGCAGGCGCGCTCGCCATCCCGGCGAACACCGGCATCGCGAAGCCGGCCGCGACCTACGAGCTCAAGGACCAGGGCGTCTGGAGCGGCAACCTCCGCGTTCAGCGCGTGTTCTAAACCTGATCGTTCCGCAAGGAACGTGTCGCGAAACCCCGGCGGGCAACCGCCGGGGTTTTTCGTTGTGACCAGTGTGCGTGAGTTCTCTTCCTGAAATCTTCCTGAAAGCCTGGCCGGAAAGTATCGTAGCAAATCAGCTGAGTTTTCCGTCATTGCGGGCGAAGCGAAGCAATCCAGAGGCCGCAAATTTGGGCTTTCCTGGATTGCTTCGTCGCTTCACTCCTCGCAATGACGAAGCAGAACTGCTCCAGCCCGGCTCCTTCGGACATAACAACAATGCCCAGCGCGAGGCCGGGCATGATGCTGGCATATCGCCGATCAAACGAATGTGGAGCTATTCGACCGCCGTCGCCCCGCGGCGAAGGTCGGCATCGATCTGCAGCCGGCTGCCGCCGCCGAATCGGGAGCGATACACCTGCAGGTTCTCCATGATTCGCTGAACGTAGTTGCGGGTCTCGGAGAACGGAATCAGTTCGACCCAGTCCACCGCATCGACCTTGGGGTCGCGCGGATCGCCGTAGCGCTCGATCCACTTCCGCACGCTGCCGCGGCCAGCATTGTAAGCGGCGAACGTCATGATGTAGGAGCCGCGATAATCGTCGAGCAGCCCACCGAGCTCAGCGGCGCCGAGCGCAACGTTGTAGACCGAATCGGTCTTCAACCGCTTCAGATCGTACGTGCAGCCGTGCCGCCGGCAGACATACTGGGCAGCGGGCGGCGTCACCTGCATCAGGCCATAGGCCTGCGCCGGCGACACCACCGCGGGATTGAAGCCGCTTTCCTGGCGGGCGATCGCATAGACCACCGCGCGCTCGACCTCCGGGCCAACCGGCCGGAACTGCGGAATTCCCGCCATCGGATAGGCGTAGTGATCGAACGGCAGGCCACGATTCAGCGCCGCCTTGCCGACCAGCAGCAAGGCGCGGCCGTCAGTGTTGCGCGCGGCGAGTTCGGACAGGCCGAGCAGGGCGTCGACATCGCCATTGTCGCCGACATCAGCGTAGATCGGAATCGCGACGTCGCCTTCGCCGATCGCATACAGCAGCTGGACGGCGCGCACGATCTCGAGCCGCTCGACGCTGCGGCCCTGGCTGGACGGCTGGCCGTTGAGGTCGAGATGCGGCAAGCCCAGCTTGGCACGCGCGAGTTGGCCGTAATAGCTGGTCGACTGTGCAGCCGCCGCGGAGTAGGCGGCGCGGGCGTCCTGCGTCCGGCCGAGCGCCTCGGCCCTGCCAGTAGCCGGCGCGGGCCAGCGCGGTCGGGTTGGTGGTGTCGGTGCCGATTCGTGCGAAGTGCTGGGCGGCCGTGCTGGGATCGTTGAGGAAGCGCAGGGCGATCCAGCCCGCAGTGAACTGCTGCTCAGTCTGGTAGACCTCCTTGGTCGGCGTGGCCGCATTGCGCGCCACCAGGTAGGCAAGCCGGTAGTCGCCGATATCGATCAGCTTGCGCGCCAGCAGCCGCCGCTCGATCCACCATTCGTCGAGATTGTACAGCCGGTTGGGGTCGCGCGGCACGGTCAGCATCAACCGGCCGGCTTCGGCGATCTTCTCGTCGCGGCGCAGCAGCTGGATACGAGCGAACATGTAGCCGGGATCGCTGTGCAGCTCGGACGGCACCGCATCGAGCAGCGCCTTGCCTTGCGCGGACTTGGCGTCGACCGCGAGCCGCGCCCGTCCCAGCGCGTATTGCGCCGCGCCCAGCCGCTTCGCAGCACGCAGCCCAGGCTCGTTGTCGTTGCCGTACAGGAACGTGTCCATCCGCGCTTTGTGATCGCCAGGCGTCAGCAGTGCGCCGAACATCTCGATCGCGGTAGTTTCGTTTGCAGCCGACATCGTGTCGTTGCGCCAGGCGTCGCGGACGAGTTGCTCGGCGGTACGGCGATCACCGCGCGCCAGCGTCGCACGCGCTAGCGCCAGCTTGCCCTTGGCCGACAACGGCGTCTCGCCCTCGAAGTAAGCGAGCACCGCGTCGTCGTCGCGCTTGTCGTCCCACAGCGCCGCCTCGGCGCGGCGGCGGAAGAAGGTCTGCGACGGCCAACTCGGATTCGCACGGGTGAAAGCGCGGTAGCGTTCGACGCTGGCACCGTTGTACTCGGCACGCAGGATGATCCATTCGGCGAGCTTGCGCGCCACCGGATCGGAAATCGTATCGGCCGCCTGGGTCGCGTCCGCAGCCTTGCGTTTGCGCACCAGATCGATGACGGCTTCAAGCGCCTGCGCATCGGCCTGCGAGGTCTGCGCGGTCGCGGCGACAGCCGAACGCGTCGACGGCTTGCGCGTCACGATCGGCGGCGCACCCGGCCTGGTCGGTTCGACAGCGGGCGCGGTCGGGGCAGCGTTAGCCAGATGCGTCGACGGCTTGGGGACCGATCCTACCGTCGCCGGCACGGCCGGTGAGGTCTTTGGTACAACGGCGCGGGAAATCGGCCGCGGCTTCGGTAGCGGCACGGATTTCGGCGCAGCGAATACGTCGGCGGCGAAACCGCCGAGCCCGAGGCTCAGCGCCAGCGTCGCGGTCGAGGCGCGCAGCGCGGATGAAATCCAGCCGTTGGTGTGTCGTTGATCACGCAATCGAAGATGTTCCCGGTTAGCGGGGCGATTCGCCTGAGTCTGTCAGTATCTTCGGCACAAGTGAACAAATTGGGCTGTGCCGGAACGTACGGTGAGACCGCGTTACAGCCGATCAGCACGGCGGAAACGCGGCCATTGGCTCACTGCTGCGTGACCCAGCCCGTCGCGCGACGATATGGCCCGGTCCGCGGCCGCGGTGTTTTCGGGTGGCTCCGCACCGGCTTTTCAGCCATCCTGTCACAAAAAGCCGGGGGCGACGCCAGATGACCACCGTTCCGAATGCAGCTGCGCGGGGCCGGATCTCGCCGCTTGGGCTGCTGTTTCTGGTGGTCACGTCGGTCGGCTGGGGACTGAACTTTCCAATCATGAAGCACCTGCTGACCGAGTGGCCGCCGCTGACCTCGCGCGGTCTGGCGGGTATCGCCGGGGCGGTTGCGCTTGGTGCGATCGCGGTGGCACGCGGGCAGACGCTGCGGGTCACGCCCGGCATGTGGTCGCAACTGATCCTGGTGTCGATGCTGACAATCGGCGGCTGGGTCGGCTTCATGGGCTTGGCGCTGCTGTGGCTGCGCGCCAGCGACGCCGCCGTGCTCGGCATCTCGATTCCGCTCTGGGTCGCCCTGGTGGCTTGGCCGGTGCTGGGCGAGCGGCTGTCGGCGACGCGGGCGGTGGCGCTGCTGATCGCGCTGTGTGGCATCGCGGTGCTGATCGGCGGTGCCGGCTTCGATGCCAGCGTCGACAAGCTGCCGGGAATCCTGTGTGCGCTCGCCGGCGCCATCTGCGTTGCACTGGGGACGGTGCTGACCAAGCATTTCCCCCTGGCGATGCCGCCATTGTCGCTGGCGGCGTGGCAGGTCGGGCTCGGCTGCGCTCCGATCGCATTCGCCGGTTTCATCTTCGAGAACGCGCATGTCGACGCGCTGTCGTTCACCGGCTGGGCGTCGATGATCTATATGACGCTGGTGCAGTTCTGCGTCTGCTACGTGTGCTGGTTCGCCGCGCTGGAGCGTTTGCCGGCCGCGACCGCATCGATCGGGACGCTATTAGTTCCGGTGGTCGGCGTGCTGGCAGCGGCCGCGATGTTGCACGAACCGCTCGGGCTGCGCGAGATCATCGCACTGACGGTGACGCTGGGGAGCGTCGCGGTCGCCTTCAGATATTAGCCTGCAAACGAAAACGGCGCCCGAGAGGGCGCCGTTGATGGTCCGGAGTTCGAGCTTACGGGCAGGGGTGTCGCTTGCCGTCGTAGCCGAGATACGTGCCGGTCGCAGGATTGTAGGACTTGAAGCGCTGCGAGCAGTACGCGTCATCGCGCCCGCCGCCGCCGGGCACGACCGCTACGGTCGGCTCGTCATAGTAGCCGTAATCGTAGGCGTAGGGATCGTTGTAGTAGTAGGACGACCCGATGCCGCCGATGAACGCACCGGCATAGGCGCCCGGCCAGTAGCCGCCGCCACGCCAATGCCGGTGGCCATAGCCGTAGCCGCCGCGGTTCCAGCCCCGCCCGTATCCGCCCGCATAACCGCCGCGATAGCCTGAAACGCTGCCGCCGCGGAAGCCGGGGTTCGACGCGCCGGCCGCGATGTTCGGATTGCGGAAGCCGCCACCGGCCATGCCGGGTCCGCGCGGTCCAGCGCCCATACCCATGCCGCCGCCACCCATCCGCGGGCCGCCGCCGCCGATGGCCGGGCCGCCGCCCCGCATGCCGCCGCCGCCGCCCATGCTGGCGCCACCGCCCATGCCACCGCCGCCGCCGCCGATCGAGCCGCCGGCCATGCCGCCGCCGCCGCCGCCGCCACCGCCACCGCCACCGCCACCGCCACCGCCGCCACCACCGCCCATACTGCCTTGGGCGTGGACCATGCCGGCAGTTGCCAGCGGCATCGCGATGGCCAGCGTGGCCACTGCGGTCAAGGTTTTCAGATTGATCATCCTCGGCTCCATTATCGGGTCAGGTGGTTCAAACAGTGTCGCTGCCACAACACGCGGCAGACGTGGTCGTTCCCGTAGCGTTCCCGCGGCGTATTGCGCCTGCGACAAACGATATGGGCGCGGATCGACCCGGCAATAGCTTGCGGTGTTCGAAACCATTCGCAGCGGCTGGACATTCACGCCCGCGGGTGGCAAGCAGGGACCTTGTCGCCGCCCATGGATGCGATCATGAAACTGTTTCTGCTGCGAATTTTCACCTGGTGGTCGGGCTTTACGCTCGGCACCCAACTCTGGACATGGCGGTTCGGTGAACTTGTCGGCACCGACGAAGCCGGCAATCGGTATTTCCGAACGAAGGGCGGAAAAGTCGACCCGACGCTCGGGTTTGAGCGCCGCTGGGTGCTCTACAATGGCTATGCCGAGGCGACCCGCATTCCGCCGGCCTGGCACGCCTGGATGCATCACATCGACGACGTGCCGCCCACCGCCGAGACCTACCAGCCGCGCGAGTGGGAAAAGCCGCACCAGCCCAACCTGACTGGTACGCCATATGCGTACCGGCCTTCGGGATCGACGCTGGCGTCAGGCCGTCGTCCGAAGGCGACCGGCGACTACCAACCGTGGACGCCCGGGAGCTAGGATCTCGAAAGCTGATCGACCAAGTCAACGGCGGCTCAGGCCGCCGTTTCTGTTTGGTCCTTGAGCCGCGCTGCGGCGCGCGCGATCGCATCGCTCCGGCTCTGCCGGGAGGCCTGCATCCGGGAGCGAAGCATGGTGACGACCTCCTCGGGCGCGGTTTCGGGCGAGCCGGCGTTGAACGGCGGCGCCGGGTTGTACTCCAGCATCAGCTGAATGGCCTGTGCGGTGGTTTTATCGGCAAGCAGAGCCGCCAACGTCAGCGCGAAGTCGATTCCCGCCGTGACCCCGCCGCCGGTAATCCGGTTGCGATCGATGCAGACGCGCCTGTGGTCCGGGATGGCGCCGAACGACGCGAGATCGTCCACCGCCGTCCAATGCGTCGTCGCCCGATAGCCACGCAGCAATCCGGCCGCGGCAAGCACGAGCGCGCCTGTGCACACCGACGTGACGTAGCGCGCGCCGGGGGCCTGCGCACGCAGGAAAGCGAGCGTTTCCTCGTCATTGATCAGATCATTGGTGCCGATGCCGCCCGGCACACAGATCACGTCGAGTTGCGGACATTGCGCAAAGCTCACGGTCGGCGGCAGCGACAGCACGGTGTCGCTCGGAACGGGATTTAAAGTCTTGGCCACCAGATGGACGGTGGCGCCGGGCACGCGTGAGAACACCTGCAGCGGGCCGGTGAGGTCGAGCTGGGTCAGCTTCGGAAACAGCAACAGGCCGATGTGGAGCGCGGTCATGTCGGTCTCCTTTGACGGCGCAGCGTGTTTGAGGGCGGCCATCCTGACATGCCCGACCAATGTCCGAAATGACAATGTCGCGCGATTTCACCCCGCCCGTAGGCTTGCGGCCGCCGCAGTTCCCATGGCTCGGCGAGAACGTTCCTTTCAGGCCGCCGGCGGCGTGGCGACGCGTTTGGCGACCGAGGCTGCCGCGTCGTGCAGCCATTCGGCGTCGTCATTGACGACGCGCATCGCTTCGGTCAGCTCCGGGTAGACGTCGTCGTTGATGGTCACGACACCGTAGTTGGAGTTCTCGCCATCCCAGCGGCCCTCGGCAGGCTGATCGGCGTGAACGAACCAGTGATAACCAACGAGGTTCGGATGCCACAGCCCGGCGCCGACATAGCGCGCAAAGCCGGCGGCGCGGTCGGCCTGCGTTTCGACGCGCGGCCCGGCACCCTGCGTGTTCGGCAGCCCGGCATCGTCGCCGCGAAACGAGAATTCGCCGATCAGGCAGGGCCGGCCGGTCGCCGCATAGGCCTCGATCGCCGCCCCGGGCAATGCGTCGTAGCAATTGATACTGATGACGTCGCAGTGCCGGCCGGCGGCGGCGATCACTTGCGGCGGCGGCCCATAGGCGAAGCGGCTGCCGAGAATAAGGTGATGCGGCGCCGCCGCACGGATCGCCGCGGCGCTCACGGCGAAATAGCGCTCGGCGAGCAGGCCGGCGAAGGCGTCGCAGTCGGCGAAGTAGCGCGAGGACGACGTCTCGCGTTCTTGGGCGTGATCGTGGGTGAAGAAATTGCGTTTGAAGGGGAGCGGAGCCACAGGCGCGTGCTCCAGTTCCTCCCACGACGCGACAGAGCACTGCCACGCCGCGTTGAACGCAGCCACGTCCTTGTAGCGGCTACGCAGCAGTGCGACGGCCGCGCGGCGCGTATGAGGCGCAGCGCTGTCGCGCAGGATGCTGGGCAGCAGTTCGTTCTCACCTCGCCAGTCCGGGCCCCACTGGAGCTCGTTGTCGATAAACCAGCCGAGCACGTTGGCATCGTCGCGTGACGGTCCGCAGATCTGGTTCGCACGTTGCGTGGCGAAGCGCTCGTACGCCGGATCGAACACGTCGGATCGCGGCCAGCCGCGACTTTCGCCATAAGCCGTCGCGAGATAGAGCACACCGGCGGCGGAGGCGAGAGGCGCTGCGCCGGCGCGGGCTACTTGAGGCTCGGACCAGGCGCCGATGGTGTTGAAACCCCAACCATGCAGGCGGTCGGCGGCAGCGCGCCGCCAGACGCTGCGGGTCAGGTATTTGCGCAGACAGGCCTCACGATAAGGGCGCCGATCGGTGCCCTTGATGGTGTCGTGATCGAGCTGAACCGATACCACGCCCTTGGACAGAAAGCGCCCGCCATCGGGATCGATGAACCACCACACGCCATCGATCTGGGCGACACGGAAAAAGCCAGTCGCTTCAACCCTGCGCTCGGCAAGCCCGCCCCAGCGGGTACGTCGGATGTCAGTCATGCAATCGGCTCGCGTGCGAGCTTCTCTCGGAGCGGAGAGAGTTCCTTGCGCCTTTCCGGTACCATGGCCTTGATGCGGGTCAAACGAAAGAAGCCGTCCGGACGGATGTTTTACGCCGCATGCCCGGCCTTGTGCCGGGAATCCACGCCTTGGAGACTATCCGGGCGTCAAGGCGTGGATGGCCGGGACAAGCCCGGCCATGACGTGGAGAGGCCTGAGGTTGAAAGCGTCAGGCCTTTCCTATGGGCTGTCCACTAGAGGCCCTTCAGCCACTCGCCAATCTCTGCCACCGCGACATTCGCCTGCGGCAGCAGCTTGCCCATGGTGAAGAAGCCATGGAATTGCCCCGGATAGCTGCGGTGCTTCACCGGCACGCCCGCGTCCTCGAGACGGCGGGCATATTCGTCGCCTTCGTCGCGCAGCGGATCCGCGCCGGCGGTGATGACGAAAGCAGGCGGCAGGCCGGCCAGCGTTTCGACGCGGGCCGGCGAAGCGCGCCAATCCTCGGCGTCGTGGCTGCCGGTGAGGTAGTGATCGCGAAACCAGCGGATCACGGAATGCGTCAGCAGCACGCTGGTCTCCGGCTCGCTGTGCGACGGGTGGCTCATCGCAAAATCGGTTGCCGGATAGATCAGTACCTGACCGGCGAGCATCAGCCCGCCACGATCGCGCGCGTGAATTGCCACCACCGCGGCAAGATTGCCGCCGGCGCTATCGCCGCCGACGCAGAGCCGTTCCGGATCGATGCCGAGCTTGCGCGCGTTGTCGGCGATCCACTGCGCCGCGGTGATCGCGTCGTCGACCGCGGCCGGGAATTTGTGTTCGGGTGCGAGCCGATAGTCGACCGAGATGACGATCAGCTGGCCTTCGTCGGCGATGGCGCGGCACACCACGTCGTGGGTGTCGAGATTGCCGATCACCCAGCCGCCGCCGTGGAAGAACACCAGCGCAGGCGCGAGGCCGTTGTCCTGGCGCAGTGTCTTCGGCGTGTAGCTGCGGGCCGGGATGTCGCCGGCGAGGCCGGGGATCGCGATCGACTGCACCGAGGCGAGGTCGCGCGGCTCGGGGTTGCTGACGACGCGCGCCGCCAGATAATAGGCGCGCGCCTCGTCGGCGCTGAGGTCTTCATAGGCCGGGCGGCCGGCGTCCTGGAACGCCTTGTAGACGGCGGCAGCATCGGGATCGAGTTTGGCTGGCATGGTGAGTATGACCTGTTGAGAGACGACAATCAGCTGGCGACGCGGCCGCCATCGACGGTGTAGGCCGAGCCCGAGACGTAGCTCGCATCGTCCGACGCGAGGAATGCGACGATCGACGCGACCTCGTCGGCGCGGCCGAGGCGGCGCAGCGGAATGCGTTCGGCGACGCGCTCGTTCGGTACCGGCGTCGGCCCCGGATTGCGGCCTTCGACGATCGCACTCAACATCCGGCTGTCGATCAGTCCTGGGCAGACGCAATTGACGCGCACGCCACTGTCGCCGCATTCCAGCGCGGCCGTCTTGGTCATGCCGATCACCGCGTGCTTGCTGGCGGTGTAGGCGACGATATCGTTCGAGCCGATCAACCCCGCGATCGATGCGGTGTTGATGATGCTGCCGGCGCGTTGCTGCAGCATCACCGGCAGCACGTGCTTCATGCCGAGGAACACGCCGACGACGTTGACGTCGAGCACGCGGCGGAAGGCGTCGAGCGAGGTGCTGACGATCGGCGTGATGTCGCCCTCGATCCCGGCATTGTTGTAGAACACGTCGATCCGGCCGCAGTGGTCGAGCGCGCCGCGCACATAGCCGGCGACCTGGTCCTCCTGGGTGACGTCCGCCGTCTGGGCCAAAGCCTGCGCCGAGGCGGGCAGGGCGGCGATCGCCTGCTGCAGGGCATTGGCGTTGCAGTCCACCGCGACGATGCGGGCACCGCGCGCGGCGAGCAGGGTGATGGTGGCGCGTCCGATCACCCCGGCGGCCCCGGTGACAAGCGCCACCTTGCCGTCCAGCCGAATTCTGTCGGTCATTCTGTCTCTCCCACATCCTTCCGGTTCGTTCCGGAATGGTCGGTAGCGGCGCGCCGATGGCGATCGACGAGGCGCTGCCTTGTGGGCGAGTATTCCAGCTGGAACGCACGATGACCAGCGGGAGGCGCTCGCCCTTCCCCCGCCGTATTCGGCGTGTTAACCGGGACCGATGCAAGCGGCCGAAGCTGTAGACTGTCGCGAGCCTGATTCGTCATTTTGAAGCCGCGGAATGTCCCGAAGCCTTTGTCTTGTCGGCCTGGCGGCGCTGATCGCCGCTCCATTGATCGCGTCCGCGCCAGAAGCGCGCGCGCAGATCGGCAACATCTTCTCGGATCCCGCACCGCGGCCGCCGGGCGCGATCCCGCGTGGCGGGTCGCCGATGGACGACGAGGAAGAGGTGCCGGACCTGCCGCCGCAGGGCCGCGTGCTGCCGGCACCGACGCGGCCGCCGCAAGGCTCGGCGCTGCCGGGGCCGGTGCAGTCGCAGCCGCTGCCGCCGCCACCCGGGACCACAATCGTGCCGCAGAGCCCGCCCGGCACCGCCAACCTGCCGCCTGCCGGCGCTCCGCAGCCGGGTGCACCGGCGCAGCCGAATAGCGGCGTCGCGACCGCACCGCCGAATGCCAACCCGGCGCCGGGCGCGCCCGGTCAGCGTCAGCAGCGCAACGCGCCGCCGGCGCCCGCGACCTTGCAGCCCGGCGACGAGATCGTCACCGAGCCGCCGGCGCAGAAGATCGTCAACAAGAAGGCCAGCTTCACCGGCCTCGACAAGATCACCGGCCGAACCATCAATTTCGACGCCGATATCGGCGAGACCGTGCAGTTCGGTGCGCTGCGGGTGAAGACCGATGCCTGCTACACGCGGCCGTCGACCGAAGCCACCAACACCGACGCCTTTGTCGAAGTCGACGAGATCACCCTGCAGGGCGAGGTGAAGCGGATCTTCTCCGGCTGGATGTTCGCCGCCAGCCCGGGCCTGCATGCGGTCGAACACCCGATCTACGATATCTGGCTGACCGACTGTAAGAACCCGGAGACGCCGAGCGTCGCCACCGCCCAGCCCGACGCGCCAAAGCCGGCCTCCCAGCCGCAACAGCGCCGCCGCCAACAGCCGCCGCCGCAACCGCGCCAGCCCGCGCCACCACCTCCGCCGCCGTTCCCGCAGTTCAGGTAACTTTCGCCGAGCGTGCTAATTGATGCCAAGCGCACAGCGTTCGCGTCACTCCTCAGCGGAGCCAGCAACAGGCACGGCCCGATGCAATTGGCACCTTGCGCTTCGACGCGTCATGCCAGGCCTTGTGCCGGACATCCACGCCTTGCTGACGGAGATGCGCAAAAGGCGCGGATGGCCGGGACAAGCCCGGCCATGACGGAATTCGTGAGCTTACGAACTATGTGAAAAGTAGTTAGTGCTTCGCGATCACCGCCAATGCCTCCGCTCCCGATACCGGCCGATCCACCGGCAGCGCGCTGAAATCGGCCACCCCCTGCAGCGCGTCGTCCAGCAGTGAGCGGTAGCGCTGGCGGGGGACTTCGAGCGCCCCGAAGCTGCGCAAATGGTCCGTCACGAACTGGGTGTCGAGCAGCTCGTAGCCGCCGGCGAGCAGGCGGGCGACGAGATGGACCAACGCCACCTTTGACGCGTCGCGGGCGCGGTGGAACATGCTTTCGCCGAAGAAGGCGCGGCCAAGGCTGACGCCGTACAGGCCGCCGACGAGGTCGCGGTTCTGCCAGACCTCGACGCTGTGGCAATGGCCGATCTCGTGCAGGCCGATATACAATTCGCGAATTCGGCGGTTGATCCAGGTGTCCTCGCGGCCGGGCTGCGGCTCGGCGCAGCCGTCGATCACCGCCTTGAAGGCGCGGTCGACCGTAACGGTGAAGGCGTCCGAGCGAACCGTCCGGGCGAGGCGGGACGAAGCACGAAACCCGCCCAGCGGGATGATGCCGCGCAGCTCCGGCTCGACCCAGAACAGCGTCGGATCGTCGATGCTCTCGGCCATCGGAAAGATTCCGCAGGCGTAAGCGCGCAGCAGCACTTCGGGCGTGATCTCGGCGGTGGCGGAGTCGCGGGAGGCCATCCGCAGAGCATAGCAAAGCGGGCGCGGTCAGGCGACCCGCCAGCCTAGCGGATCGGATCCGGCATCCAGCCCATCAGCGCCAGCATCACGAAGAAGCCGACGAAATACGCGATGCCGACGTGCCAGCCGAACCGCAGCCAGAGGTAAACCGACTTTCCCTCGGGGAACATGTTGGTGAGGGCGACGCCGGCCGAGGAGCCGAACCACATCATCGAGCCGCCGAAACCCACCGCGTAGGCGAGGAAGCCCCAGTCGTAGCCGCCTTGTTTCAGCGCCAGCGCGGTGAGCGGAATGTTGTCGAAGCCGGCGGACACGAAGCCGAGGCCGAGCGCGGTCTGCCAGCTCGCTGCGGGCAGGCTCTCCACCGGCATCATCGAGGCGGCGGTGACCAGGGCAAGCAGGAAGATGGTGCCCTTCAGTGTCGACGGCATCAGCTGCCAATCCGGCCGGCGGATCGGCGCGGTGATCAGCAGCACGGCCCAGACGGTGAGGCCGAGCAGCGGCAGTCGATCGAGCAGCGCGGGAAACTTGACGTTGGCGATGATGTTGGCGGCGAGCGCCGCAATCAGGATCGCCGCGACGATGCCGACCCGGACCCATTCGATGCGCAACCCACGCGGCGGATCCTTGACGATCGGCGAGAAATTCTGCTGCTGGATGGAGGCGGGGACGGCGAATAGCACCAGCGCGACGCCGGCCGCCACATAGGCTTCCACAACGCTGAGCGGGCTGACGCCGGCGATCCACATCATCGTCGTGGTGGTATCGCCGACCACGCTGCCGGAGCCGCCGGCGTTCGATGCGGCAACGATCGCGGCCAGATAGCCGATGTGAACCCTGCCACGGAACACGTGCCGCGCCACCATGCCGCCAATCAGCGCGGCGGCGATGTTGTCGAGAAAGCTCGACAGCACGAACACCAGCACCAGCAGCACGACCGGTCCCTTCCAGTCGTCGGGCAGCAGCGCCGGCATTTCGTCCGGGATGCCGCTCTTCTCGAAATGCGCCGACAGCAGCGCGAAGCCCATCAGCAGCAGGAACAGGTTGGCCAGCGTCACCCATTCGTGCTGCAGATGCAGCGTCAGGCCGAGCACGCCGGCGCCGGTTTTGAAGCCGGCGAACAGCAGCTTGTAGGCGGTGATCGTGGCGAGGCCACCGAGCGCGATCGCCATTGTGTGGCGGTGAAAGATCGCAACACCGAGCAGGGTCAGCGCGAACAGAATGAAGTCGAGCGGGATGCCAAACAGCAGAATCGGGGTCACGCGGACCTCGGTAAAGTGGCAAGCGGCGCGGCGCCCGTCAGAGCGGCGGCAAGACGTCGGATTTTCAAGGTAGCAGTCCCGGCGAGGAAGTGGCCGACGCGCTTCTCCGAGGCGCCGGTCCGGCGTGGCGGAAGCTGCCCGACCTGCGACAAAATGGCAAGGTCACCGGGCGCGGTGGACGTCAGCCTTTTGGCGGTCAGCTCCGCACGGCGAGCCAGATCCAGTGCCGCGATCCGCTGCGCTTGCTGACAGCACGGACCGGGACTTCATTGACGGCAAAGCCGCTCTGCCGCAGCCGCCGGGTGAAGCTTTCGTCCGGGCCGGACGACCACAGCGCCAGCACGCCGCCATCGCGCAGCGCCGCGCGCGTCGTGGCAAGTCCGCCGTGATCGTACAGGCGATCGTTGGCTTTGCGGGAGAGGCCTTCAGGACCGTTATCGACGTCGAGCAGAATGGCGTCGTAACGTCCGGTGCCGGCCTGAATCAGTTCGCCGACATCGCGGGCGATCAGAGTGACGCGGGGGTCGTCGAGGCTGTCGCCGTGAAGGGCAGCCATCGGTCCGCGGCCCCAATCGATCACCTCCGGCACCAACTCCGCGACCTCGATCGTTGCATCCTTGGCAAACACGGTGAGCGCGGCGCGTAGCGTGAAGCCCATGCCCAGCCCGCCGATCAGCACGCGCGGACGGGGCCGCCCGTCGAGTTTCCTGCAGGCAAGGGTGGCGAGCGCCTCTTCCGAGCCGCCGAGACGGCTGTTCATCAGCTCGTTGGAGCCGAGTTTGATCGAGAATTCCTCGCCGCGCTGCATCAGGCGCAGTTCGTCGCCACCGGGGATTTGCGCGGTGGCCAGTTTGATCCAGGGCAGCATGGCATCCGCTCGTCAGGCGGCCGCGGGGGTAGGGGCCGGGGCCGGGCTCTTGGTGCGGCGGAAACGCAGTACCACGCGCGTGCCGGGATGGGTCGGATCCCGCGACACGCTGGCCTCGAGTTTCGTCGCCATCGCGTTGACGATGCGTTGTCCCATCCCGGTGGAGTTTGGGTTGGCCTTCACGGCGAGCCCGACGCCTTCGTCGGCGATCGCCAGTTCGAGATCGTCGCCATCGGCCTTGAGCTCGACGTGGATCGGGCCCTTGCCCTCCGGATAGGCATATTTGACCGCGTTCATCACCAGCTCGTTGACCACGATGCCGATTGCGACGGCACGGTCCGGATCGATCTCGACGGCGCCGGCCGACAGCGTCAGACGCGACATCCGGTTGCCTTCGGCGGAGCGGCGCAGATCCTCGAGCAAAGCTTCGAGATACTGATTGAGCATCACGCTGTTGAGATCGTGCGAGGTGTACAGTCGGCGGTGCACCTGAGCGACCGCGGCGACGCGGCCCATCGCATTGGTCAGCGCCGCCTTGACCTCGCCCTCCTTGCTGGAGGAGGCCTGCAGATGCAGCAGCGAGGCGATGATCTGCAGCGAGTTGCCGACGCGGTGATTGACCTCGCGCAGCAGCATCTCACGCTCGGCCGCGAGTGCGGCGTAGCGGTCGCGCGAAGCCCGAACCTCGGCTTCGGCATCGTCGCGGGCCTTACGGATGATCGCCTGGCGCAGCGCCTGGTCGGCGGCGACCTGGAGCAGGGGGATGAAGTCGCCCTGGGTGTCCTTGACCAGATAGTCCGAAGCCCCGGCCTTCAGCGCCGTCACGGCGATGCTGGAATCCTGCGAGGCGGTGACGAACACCACCGGCGGCGCGTCGGGAATGTTCTGGATCTGCTCAAGCGTCTCCAGCCCGTCGAGACCGGGCATGTATTGATCGAGCGCCACGACATCGACGCCGCCCTGCCGCAGCCGCTCCAGCCCGGCTTCGCCGCTGAGCACATGCTCGACCGCAAAGCCTTGCCGCTTGAGGCCGCGCGTCACCAGTCGGCCGAGCGCCTCATCGTCGTCGATATACAGCAGGATCGGCGTGGCAGTCGTCATGTGGTTTCGGGTTGGGGGACCTGGATGACCGAGAAGAACAGGCCGAGCTGACGGATCGCGTTCGCGAAGCTTTCGTAGTTGACCGGCTTGGTAATGTAGACGTTGCAGCCGAGCTCGTAGCAGCGCTTGATCTCCTGGGCGTCGTCGGTGGTGGTCAACACCACGACCGGCGTGCACTTCAGATGATCATTTTCTTTGATGCGGCGGAGGATATCGATGCCGCTGGCATCGGGCAGATTGAGGTCGAGCAGCACCAGCAGGGCGCGGTCACGATGCTCCACACCGGACCCATCGGCACCGAACAGATAGTTGAGCGCGGCTGTACCCGAGGTGAACGGGATGATCTCATTGTTGACACCGGATCGGCGGATATTCCGCTCGATCAGGCGGGCGTGACCCTCGTCGTCCTCGATCATGATGATGGTGACTGGATTGCTCATGAGCGGGCTTCCCGATTTGTCGCCGCGGTCCATTTCATCGGCAACGTGATGGTGAATGTCGAGCCTTCGCCGAGCGCGGAGGAGACCGACATGGTTCCGCCCAGCCGTCTGACGAGTGCACGGACATGAGCGAGCCCGATCCCCTGACCGGGCCTGTCCTGTGTACCGGCCCGGCGGAAAAGATCAAAGATTCTCTGGTGGTCTTTGGGGTCGATTCCCCGTCCATTGTCCGAGATTTCGAAGATCGCGAAGCCGAGCTTCTGCTTGCCACGGATCCGGATGTCGCCGGGGACGTCGTTCTTGAGATATTTGAGCGCATTGTCGATCAGATTGGAGAAGATCTGCTCGAGCGCAAGGCGATCGCTGACGAGGTCCGGCAGTGGCTCGATCCGGATTTCCGCGTTGGCTTCGGCGGCCTGATGCGCCATCGTCGAGGCGATGTTCTCGATCAAGTCGCGGGTGTCGATCGGCACCGGCTGGAATTGCCGGCGGCCCTCGCGGGTGAGGTTGAGAATGGCGCTGATCAGCCGGTCCATCTTGCCGATCGACGATTTGATGAAGCCGAGCGCCTCGGTAAAATCCTGCGACAGCTGCTGGTCGGCCTGTGTCAGCTCGGGCTCGCCGTCGGCGTCGGCCTTTTCCGGCATCTGCTTGTTGGCGACCTCGCGGCTGAGTGTCGCAATGCGCCGGAAGATGTCGCTGCGCAGCTCCTCGAGCTCGCTGGTGAAGCCCATGATATTGACGAGCGGCGAGCGCAGGTCGTGGCTGACGATATAGGCGAAGCGCTGGATCTCTTCGTTCGCCTCGCGCAGATCGGCGGTGCGGGTCTCGACCGTGGATTCGAGGTTGAGGTTGTTCTCGCGCAGCTGCGCTTCGGCGTCGTCGCGCGCCCGTGACGATCGCCGCACCAGGAAGATCGAAAGGCCGGCGAGCACCAGCACCAGGCCGGAGCCGGTCGCGGTCACGATCGAAGTCAGGGACTGACTGCGGTCGGCGGCAGCCGTGCGCGCCGCGAACAGCTTGTTTTCCTCGGCGCGCATTGCCGCCATGTAGCTGGCGAACTGGTTCATGGCGTCGCGGCCATTCGAATCCCGCACGGCAATGCGCGCCTCTTCGGCGCGATCGCTCTGTGCCAGCGCGATCAGCTCGCGGAATTTCGCGATCCGGGCTTCCGCCAGCGGCACCGTCTGATCGATCAGCGGACGTTGCACCGGATTGTCGGCGACCAGCTTCCGCAGCCGCTGCAGCATGGTCGGGACCTGAGCGGCGGAGCGCTCGAACTCGTCGATGAACTCTGGTTGCCCAGTCAGCAGGTAGCCGCGCTCGGAGCTTTCGGCGCGGCGCATTTCAAGCTGGGCGAGCGAGATCTGGTTCTCGACCTCGAGCGTATGGGCAACCCAGGCGCTGTCTTCGCGGGCTTTGGCCAGCAGAAAAACGGACGCCACGCTGATGAGGACCAGCAGGGCGAACGACAGTGAAAGTAGGGTGATCTGGATGAAAGCGCGACGGCGCGTGGCTTCCGGCGTCACCGCGTGCCCTCGGACAGATCAAAACGAAGCAAGAACATCCCCCGCAAGACGTTCGATGTGAAACCCGAAAACGCGCGAAGGGAGAGACTGGTTCCCCGCATCGCGACATTATTTGGCGGCCGTCCAGCTAGGTCCCGGCTAGATAATGCTCCAGCCAATGGATGTGATAGTCGCCGTCGATGATCGCCGGCTCGCGCACGAGAGCCCGGAACAGCGGCAGGGTGGTTTCGATTCCGTCCACGACCATCTCGTCCAGCGCCCGCCGCAATCGCATCAGGCACTCGCCGCGGGTCTTACCGTGAACGATCAGCTTGCCGACCAGGGAGTCGTAATATGGCGGAATGGTGTAGCCCTGGAACACGGCCGAATCGATGCGGATGCCCAACCCACCCGGCGGATGGTAGCGCGAGATCTTGCCCGGAGATGGCCGGAAGGTCACCGGGTTCTCGGCGTTGATGCGGCATTCGATGGCGTGGCCGTTGAGCACGATGTCGTCCTGCGTCACCGGCAGGTCGCCGCCAGCTGCGATCCGGATCTGCTCGAGCACCAGGTCGATACCGGTGATCATCTCGGTGACGGGATGCTCGACCTGGATGCGGGTGTTCATTTCGATGAAATAGAACTCGCCGTCCTCGTACAGAAACTCAATCGTCCCGACGCCGAGATACTTCATATCCTGCATCGCCTTGGCGCAGATGCCGCCGATCCGGGCGCGCGCCTCAGGGGTGATGACGGGCGAGGGGCTCTCTTCCCACACTTTCTGATGCCGGCGCTGCAGCGAGCAGTCACGTTCGCCGAGATGAATCGCGCCGCCGCGGCCATCACCCAGCACCTGGATTTCGATGTGGCGTGGCTTCTGCAGGTATTTTTCGAGATAGACCGAGGCGTCGCCGAATGCGGCCTTGGCCTCGTTGCCGGCAGTGGAGATCGCCAGCGCCAGATCGTCCGCCGTATGCGCGACCTTCATGCCGCGACCACCACCGCCAGCGGCGGCCTTGACCAGCACGGGGAAGCCGATCTCCCTGGCAATCGACATCGCGTCGTCGTCCGGCCCGACCGCGCCGTCCGAACCCGGCACCACCGGGATGCCGAGGCGCCTCGCGGTCTTCTTGGCTTCGATCTTGTCGCCCATCAGGCGGATGTGTTCGGCCTTGGGGCCGATGAAGTGCAGATTGTGGTCGGCCAGAATTTCGGCGAACCGCGCATTCTCGGACAGGAAGCCGTAGCCGGGATGCACGGCGTCGGCGCCGGTGATCTCGCAAGCGGCCAGTAGCGCCGGGATATTAAGATAGCTGTCCTTCGACGGCGGCGGACCGATGCAGACGCTTTCGTCGGCAAGGCGCACATGCATCGCGTCGGCGTCAGCGGTCGAGTGGATCGCGACCGTGGAGATGCCGAGCTCCTTGCAGGCGCGCAGCACCCGCAGGGCGATCTCGCCGCGATTGGCTATCAGGATCTTATCGAACATGGGGCCACCGGGTTGTGGGCCAACAGGGGCGGATGGCGAGCGGCAAATGGCAAATACGCGAGGACTGACTCGACCGCTATTCGCCACTGGCCATTCGCGACTCGCTATTCAATCACGACCAGCGGTTCGCCGAATTCGACCGGCTGACCGTCTTCGACCAGGATTTGCGTGACCGTGCCGGCGCGCGGCGATGGGATCTGGTTCATCGTCTTCATCGCCTCGACGATGAACAGCGTCTCGCCGGCGGAGACACGCTGGCCGACTTCGATGAACGGCTTCGCGCCGGGCTCGGGGGCCCAGTACACGGTGCCGACCATCGGCGATGGGACGACGCCGGGATGCTTGGCGAAATCGATCGCCGCGGGGTCGATCGGCGCCACCGCCGCGACCGCAACCGGAGCATAGCTTGCCGGCACCGATGCCGCGACGGTGACGTTGCGGGCGACGCGCACGCGCAGGCCTGCGCGCTCGATCTCGATCTCGGTGAGATTGGTCTCGTCGAGCAGCAGCGCGAGTTCGCGGATCAGCGTGCTGTCCTGCATCGCCGGGGCGTCAGTCGGCTTGGCAGTCTTGGTGTCAGGCTGGCGGGCCATGTTTCGATCCAGATGGCTTGAGGTGAACGGGGCGCGGGGTCAGGCCTTGGCGACGGCGCCGATTTTTGCGGCAAGCCCGGTAATGGCCAGCCGATAGCCGTCGATGCCGAAACCACACAGGCTGGCAAAGGCGGCCTTCGCGATGAAGGAGTGGTGGCGGAAGCTGTCGCGCGCAAAAACGTTGGAAACATGAACTTCCACCGTTGGAATTTGCACTCCGACCAGCGCGTCATGCAGCGCCACGGAGGTGTGGGTGTAACCGCCGGCGTTGAGCACGATGCCGACCGCCTTGTCAGTGCGGGCCTGATGGATCCAGTCGATCAGCTCACCTTCGTGATTGGATTGCCGGCAGATGGCGGTCAGGCCGAGGCTGGCCGCGGTTTCGGTGCACAGTCGTTCGACATCTGCCAATGTCGCGTGGCCATAAATTTCCGGCTCGCGGGTCCCGAGCAAATTCAGGTTCGGGCCGTTAAGCACGTAAATCGGTTGAGGCATCCGAAAATCCGGCAATGTCAGCGAAGGTCCCGGCCGTTGGACCGGCCAAAATCCGGCTCTGCAGAAGCCGGCTTCCGGTCGAAAATCACTTGATTGCGGGCGTTATAGGTAACCTCAAGGCTGAGGGGAAGCCTCAAGGCGTTCTCATGCCGCATGAATCGCCTGATGCTTTGGACGAGGATGAGCCGGCAAGGCCCGGCAGATGCTTGCGATCCGTTCGCAAGCGCGACCGGCAGCGGCCGCGCGGACGCTGTGCACAACGGCTGCGCACGACAAAGGGCGACCCGAGGGCCGCCCTTTTCTGAACCGATCCAAACTGCCGGGCTGTTAGGCATCGAGCACGGCGACGATTTCCAGCGTACGCGGATTGACGACGATGATTTCGTCCCGGACCAGGAAGAACTCGTAACCGCGCCAGTCCGGATAGACCGTCACGATTTCGGTCGGCAGCGGGTAGAACCGCACATCTCGGGGCACGCGGGTGCCGACCGAGATCGAGAAGTTGACGTTGGTTTGCGGCTGGATGTTCTGATTCTTGATCACCGTGGTGATCTTGGTGCGCTGCTCGGTGGTGAGCTTGGCCCCAGCGCCAGCCTGGCCGGTGGTGGTTCGATCGCGCTGGCTGTCGGCATTGCGGTTCATCTGGCCGCCGCGATCCTGAGCCTTGTCCCCATTCTTGTCTGCGGCATTCTTGTTCATCTGCTCGCGTTCGTTGCCGGCCTTGCGATCCATCTCGCCGGCCTTGCGATCCTCGGCCTTCATATCCTTGCCGGTGCGGCCGCTATCCATCGAGCCCTTCGGCGCGGTGTCCTGGGCCCGCTGGCCCATCGCTCCGCCCGGGGCCCGGTCAGACTGACCGGAGGTCATGCCTGAACCGGCACCGTCGGATTTGTTCATCTGTGGCGCCGACGAGCCGCGCTCGGCCGGGGCGGATGAGCCCGCTGACGGCGAGGCTCCCATCGATCCACCGGCACCTCCGGTGCCCTGCGCGTGAGCCGCAACGCCGCTGGCGATCAACGCGGCGGCCGCAACCGAGATCAAAAAGCGATTGGTCATGTACGTCTCCTCCCAATGAGCCTGCCCGCGCGCGACAACCCGACGCGAGCAACACAGTTCCGGCGGAACGCGTCTCGCAGTTTTGTTTTGCTGCGTAAGCGAGGACGTACTAGATTTTTGAGGAGACGAGATCCGTTCAGGATCCGAGAAGTCGGACCGCCGAGCCGGATCCTGCGGTCCACCAGCCTGTTATCGGGGGGTGATTAAATCGCCTATCAAGCATGGCGGTTATCGCAGCTCAGGCACGGCGATACAGGCATGGCGATTGCATTGCCGATGGCTCGATCGGGGAGGCAGTATGGCCCACTATGTTGTACGTTTCATGAAGGATATTCTCGGCGAGAACGGTCGGCACGCCGAAGTGTGCCAGCGTCTGCTCGAGGTCGAGGCTCCAAACCTGCACGAAGCGACCGAGCTTGCGAAGCAGAAATTCTGCGAGATGGAACGCCTGCACGAATGGTCGCTTCACGCCGATCGCGTTCACGTCGCAGAGAGTGATTTCCCGTCGTGATCGGAACGCTTTGGTTTTAGGGTGTCACGCCCGGCGTTGTGACGGGCATCCCTGCCTTGCGATGCGAATAAAGCGTGAATGGCCGGGACGAGCCCGGCCATGGCGATGTGCCAGGACGGTTACTCAGCGTAGCTCAGCACTGTTCCTTGCCGCAGCGGGCCTGCGCCACCTTCTGGCGCAGCGTCTCCAGACCCACGGCACCGACCACGACCTGCTTGCCGATCACGTAGCTCGGCGTGCCGTTCATGCCCATCGACTCGGCGAGCTTGAAGCTCTCTTCGATGGTGGAGCGGACTTCCGGGCTCTGCATGTCCTTGTCGAGCCGGGCCATGTCGAGGCCGGCTTCCTTCGCCGCGGCGACAGCACGCGCCTTATCGGCCTGACCGCGGCCGCCCATCAGCTTCTGATGGAAATCGAGATACTTCTTGCCGCTCGGATCCTGCATCCGGACCGCGATCGCGACCTGGGCGGCTTCGACCGAGCCCGGTCCAAGCACCGAGAATTCCTTCAGCACGACCTTCAGCTTCGGGTCGCTCTTCATCAGTTCGAGCATGTCGGTCATTGCGCGTTTGCAGTAGCCGCAATTGTAATCGAAGAACTCAACGAAGGTGACGTCGCCGTCCTTGTTGCCAAGCACGACGCTGCGCGGCGAATTGAAGATCGCGTCCGAGTTGGCGGCGACCGCGGCCTGATGCTTCTCTGAGGCGGCCTGAGCCTGCCGCTTGCTGAGCTCCTCCGAGGCCTCTTCCAGTACCTCGGGATGCGATACCAGATACTCTTTGATGATGCTCTCGATCTGGCTGCGCTGCTCATCGGAGAATTTCTGCGCCGAAGCAGCACCTGGCGCGCCGACGAGGGCGAGCGCGAGCAGGGCAGCGGCGAGCGGGCGGAACGACGGCATGGGCAATCCCTTTGAGACGAGAACGAGCTGATTGGCGCAGCGGAATCGGAGCTTCATAGCGCTTTTCCCGCCCAAATACGCGCAATTTGTGAACACGTTTCGGTCAGCCGTCCTCGCGCGAGCGTCGTCGTGCCGCCCGCGATCATCCTGCCGTGCCACGCTGCTGACGATCAGCGCGGCAGTGCTCCGCGCCTCGATCCAGGAACCGGGCTGGCGCGGCTGCTATGGACAGGGCCGCGCGCGGCCGTCCTTGCCGATGTAGGTCATGGTCTCGGGATTGAACGAGCGATAGCGCGAGGCGCAGTAGTTGATCGCGTCGTCGCGGCGGGCTTGCTCAGCGGCGCTCGCCGCGATCGCACCCCCGACGATGGCTGCGCCGACGCCGAGACCGATTGCAGGACCGGGCCCCCAGCCGCGCCCGCGGCCGCGGCCGCGCCACGCCTGTGCCGGTGTGGTCGAGGCGGTGATCGCGATGCCGGTGGTGGTGATCAGCCCGAGCGCGTACATGCCGAGCAGGACGCTGCTGGCCAGGGTCCGCGAAATCAGCTTACGGGCCCTGCCGTGTGACCGTGTAGGGGTGGTCATCGCTGTCTCTCCCTTGGGTTCGCCGCGCGCTGAACTGGGCGACGTGCGGCACTGGCGCATCGAGGCATCCCGGCCACGCTGCGGATTTGATCTGCATCAAATCTCGCCCATTCGGCCGGAGCTGTCGACTATTTCGCCGGGCCCTTGGCCGCGACGATATCGTCGGCCCGGACCCAGCCGGGCGAGCCCACCGGGAAACGGGTCTTGGCGCGGGAGGCCAGTTCGCGGGCGGTCTTGTTGTCGCCGCGTAGATACGCGGCCTGGGCCGAAGCGAGGTCGGCTTCGGCGTAGTCACCCTTGCGGCCGTAGGCCATCGCGAGCTGGCTGTAGCCGATCGGAGCTTCACCCTCGCGCGCCAGCGCGGCCTTCAGGATGCGGATCGCTTCGTCGGTGGTGCCGGGATTGTTCGACGCGACCAGCGCCTGACCGAGCAGCATCTCGATCAGCGGCGCGCCGCGCGTCATCGACACGGCCTTGCGCAGCGGCGCGATCGCGTCCTGCGGCCGGCCGCCTTCGAGCAGGGCCTGGCCGCGCAGCTCGTAGAAATACGGATTGTTCGGTTCGGCCTGGATCAGGCTGTCGATCTGCGCCAGCGCCGAGCGTGGATCGCCGCGCAAATAGGTCGAGATCGCGCGGGCGTAGCGGGCGGGCAGGCTGGTGTTGGATAGCGGATAGCGCCGCGCCACGGTGTCCGGCCGCTCCATGAAGCCGGAGGTCTTGGCGCGCATCATCTCGTGACGCAACTGCAGCGCGGCGTCGTCCTTCTTGTCCCAATTCGGGCTGGAGCGCGCCAGCTCTTCGAGTGCGCGAACGCGTTCTGCCGGCATCGGGTGAGATTGCGCGTACGGGTCGGCGCCGCGCGCGGCGAACAGACTCTCGTCGGTAAAGCGGCGGAAGGTCTCGTACATGCCCTTCGCCGACTGCCCGGTGGCGTCGAGAAATTTCACCGCGGCCTTGTCGGCGTTCTCTTCCTGCTGGCGCTGATAGGACAGCAAATTGCGTCGGATCAGCTCCTGCGGCGCCGACACCGCCGCCGCGCCGATATTGCTGGCGCCGCTGTTCGGTCCGCTGCGCGAACCTGCCACCATCGCGCCGACGCCGAGCAGCATGGCGACAATCATCTGGGTCTGCGCTTGCGCCAGCTGGGTGCGCAGCTTCGACAGATGTCCGCCCGCGAGATGTCCGGTTTCGTGCGCCAGAACGCCGATCAGCTGGTTCGGGGTCTGCGATTGCATCAGCGCGCCGTAATTGACGAAAATGCGGCGGCCGTCGGCGACGAAAGCGTTGAACGTCGGATCATTGATGATCGCGATGCTGATGTTCTGCTTCTCCAGCCCGGCGGCGCGCAGGATCGGCCGTGTGTAGTCGCGCAGCAGATTCTCGATTTCGGTGTCGCGCAGCAGCGGCGGCCCCTTTGGCTGCGGCGCCTGGGCATGGCTCGGGATCGGGGCGAGCGCCAGCGCGGCGGCGCACAGCACGGCGGTGAGCCGCGAGAGTTGCGCGCGGGCCATACGGCGTATGCGCCCAGGCAGAGCTTCAACCGTCACTTTGATCATTGGCCGAGGTTCGAATACCGGTTATTGCCATGCATCAGCCCAGCTTTGCGGCAGCAGCGCGACGCCCGCCGGGTTTCGCCGAACCGCGCGGGGGATAGCAGATTTCCATGTCCGATGCGACCAAGACCGACGCCGTGCGTCGATTGCTGACGCCGTCGGCGCGCAGCGACGTTCCGCCTTTCATGGTGATGGACGTGATGGCAGCGGCCGACAAGATCGAGGCCGCAGGTGGCCACGTCATCCACATGGAGGTCGGCCAGCCCTGGGCGCCGGCGCCGCGCAGCGCCATCGCCGCGGCGCATGCTGCGCTGGAGCAGGGCCGGATCGATTACACCTCGGCGCTTGGGATTCCTTCACTGCGCGCGCGAATCGCCCGGCACTATCGAGAGACCTATGGCTGCGAGGTCGCGCCGGAGCGAATTGTCGTCACCACCGGTTCGTCCGGCGCCTTCATCCTGTCATTTCTCGCGCAGTTCGAGCCAGGCGACCGCGTCGCCGTCACCGTGCCAGGCTATCCGCCGTATCGGCATATCCTGAACGCGCTCGGCTGCGTGCCGGTGCCGATTGAAACACACGCCGAGACGCGTCACGCGCTGACCGGCGAAGCGCTGCTTGCCGAGCACCGCAAGGCGCCGCTGAAAGGCGTGCTGGTCGGCAGTCCGGCCAATCCGACCGGCACCATGATGACTCGCGCCGCGCTGAGCGAATTGATCGCGGTGGCCGAGAGCGCGGGCATCCGCTTCATCTCCGACGAGATCTATCACGGTCTCGACTACGCGTTTCCGGCGGTCACCGCAGCCGAGTTGTCGCCGCATGCCGTGGTGATCAACTCGTTCTCGAAATACTTCTGCATGACCGGCTGGCGCGTCGGCTGGATGGTGCTGCCGGAGGCGCTGGTGCGGCCGGTCGAGCGGCTGCAGCAAAATCTGGCAATCTCGGTGCCGACGCTGTCGCAGATCGCCGCCGAGGCGGCGTTCGACGGCCGCGAGGAGATGGAAGCGGTCAAGCACGGCTACGAAATCAACCGCCAGATCCTGATCGCCGGCTTGCCGCAAGCCGGCCTGACCGAGTTCCTCCCGGTCGACGGCGCATTTTATCTGTACGCCAACGTCTCGAAATTTACCGCAGACAGCTTCGACTTCACCAAGCGCATGCTGGCCGAGGCAAACGTCGCCGCGACCCCCGGAACCGACTTCGACCCGCTGCGCGGCAAGGATTACGTGCGATTCTCCTACGCCCGCTCGGCCGAGGACATGCGTGAAGCGGTGCAGCGCATCACCGCCTGGCTGTCGGGAAAATCGCGTTGAGATGACGGTGTTCGACGAATCGTCCCTTGATCTCAGCGGCAATTCGTCGCTATAGGCTGCCGCGAATAATTCCTTCTGGGAGAATTGGGTTGTCGAGCCGTTCGTCAGCACCCCTCGGCTGCAACGGCCTCGTGGCGGGCGCTGTCTTGCGGGGGCCACGTCCCGTCGGCAACGGCGCCGAAGCCGGGCGCAGGCTGTCCTCCCTCGCGCGCGGGCGAGGGTAAGCGCCGCGACACCCGACCTCCATCCTCAATCGACTTGGTCGACCGGTCTGCCTGTGGTCGTCCCTGCCGTCATCCCATCGACAGGCACATCATGGTCAGTGGAGTGACGCTATGGCGACGATGACCGACCTCGATGCTCACGGAGTATCGCATGCGAAAGCGCGGCTGCAGCGCCAGCCCTGGTACAAGGTTCTCTATATCCAGGTGCTGATCGCGATCGTGCTCGGCGTGCTGCTCGGCTGGCTGTCGCCGCATATCGCCACCAACGAGTGGATCAAGGCGCTCGGCGACGGCTTCGTCAAACTGATCAAGATGGTGATCGCGCCGATCATCTTCTGTACCGTGGTGTCGGGCATCGCCCACATCCAGGACGCCCGCAAAGTCGGCCGCGTCGGCATCAAGGCCCTGGTGTACTTCGAAGTCGTATCGTCTTTCGCGCTGATCCTCGGCCTCATCGTCGGCAACATCTTTCAGGTGGGACACGGGCTTGCCGCCAAGCCGGACGCCGGCGCGGTCGCGAAATATGTCGATCAGGCCAGCCATCTGAAGGCCGTCGATTTCGTGCTTCACATCATTCCGGACAGCGTGGTCGGCGCCTTCGCGCAGGGCGACATCCTGCAGGTGCTGCTGTTCGCGGTGCTGTTCGGCTTCGCGCTGATGGCGCTGGGCGAGCGCGGCCACCGGCTGCGCGATGTCATCGACGATGCCGCGCACGCGGTGTTCGGCGTCATCGCCATCGTGATGAAGGTGGCGCCGATCGGCGCGTTCGGCGCGATGGCCTTCACCATCGGCAAATACGGCCCGGCGGCGCTCAGCAACCTGATCGGCCTGGTGCTGCTGTTCTACGCGACAGCGGCGCTGTTCGTCATTCTGGTGCTCGGCCTGATCGCGCGCTTCGTCGGCTTCAACATCTTCAAGTTCATCGCCTACATCAAGGACGAGCTCTTGATCGTGCTCGGCACCTCGTCGTCCGAAAGCGCGCTGCCGCAGCTGATGGAGAAGCTGGAGCGGCTCGGCTGCTCGAAGTCGGTGGTCGGCCTCGTGGTGCCGACCGGCTATTCGTTCAACCTCGACGGCACCAACATCTACATGACGCTGGCGACGCTGTTCATCGCGCAGGCGCTCGGCATCGAACTGACGTTCAGCCATCAGGTCGTGATCCTGCTGGTGGCAATGCTGACCAGCAAGGGCGCCAGCGGCGTCACCGGCGCCGGCTTCGTGACGCTGGCCGGCACACTCGCCGCGGTCAATCCGGCGCTGCTGCCGGGCATGGCGATCGTGTTCTCGATCGACAAGTTCATGAGCGAGGTCCGCGCGCTCACCAACATCACCGGCAACGGCATCGCCGCGGTGTTCGTGTCGTGGTGGGAAGGCGAACTCGACCACGACCGGCTGCACGCCAACCTCAACCGCACCATCGACCCGTCGGACGTGGAGACGGCGATCACGACCGGCTGATCAGCGGTCGACCGAACTAACAAGCCGCCCGGCTGAACGAGCCGGGCGGCTTTCTGTTGGCCGTCGCATGCCGGCGACGGCGACGCTGACAGATATCAACTAGCTGGATGCCGCCACGCGCGGAAACGAGAACAGCATCGTCATCCTGAGGCGCGAGCGCAGCGAGCCTCGAAGGATGCGGCCACAGGGACTTGTGGCTCATCCTTCGAGGCCCGGCTGCGCCGGGCGCCTCAGGATGACGCTCTGGGGTGCCTAAGCCGTTCAGCGAGGTGGCTGCAGAAAGGCCCGCGTGTGCGATCTGCCTTCTACATGAAAATGCCCGCGACCAGCGCGGGCATCTTCGGAATTCGTCGGAACAGAGCGGCGGATTAGTTGCCGCCGCCGAAGCGGCGGGACCACCAGCCGGCGCGGCGGGGGGCTTCCGGTTCGGGGGCCGCCGAGACTTGCGGTTCGGGCGCCGGGGCAGGGGGCGCAGCATCGGCTGACGCGGTCTCTACCGGTGCTGCAGCGTCATTCGTTGCGGGCTCAACCGCCAGCGGGGTTGAGACCTCCGGCTTCGGCTCCGAACTGGTGCCGAAGTTCACCTTCTCGCGCACTGTCGAGCGACGGCGGCGCTCGGCCGGCGTCTCCTCGGCCGCGACCGGCGCAGGCTCGCTGGCGATTGGTGCGGCAGCAGGCGAAGGCTGCTCGGCGCTCTGCACCTTCTCTGAGCTCTCGACCTGCGCTGCGACGGCTGCTGGAGCGAGCGGAGCGGGAGCTTCGTCCTCGCTATCCGCCTCGTGCCGCTTGCCAAGCCAGGGCTCGTCGGATGCCTCTGAGCCGGGCGACGGCGGCGTGGCATCGCCGTCAGGATGAGCGTCCTCCGCCTGATCCGTCGCGCCGAATTCATCGGTGGCACCGAGGGCGGTTTCCTCGCCCTCCGGGCCACCACGCCGGCGGCGGCCTCCGCGACGGCCACGGCGGCGCGGACGGCGCTCGCCGTTCGCCTGATCGGCGCGCGCTTCACCTTCGCCTTCGGCAGCGTCGTCGGCTTCCTCGCCGTCATCGTCGGCAGAGGTTTCCGCATCACCGGCTTCGGGCGTGAAGTTTGCTTCGCCGTCTTCCTGCGGGGCGCTGGCCTCGCGGCCTTCACCATTGCGGGAGCGGCGACGCCGACGGCGCTTGCGCTTGCGCTCGCCGCCTTCACCCTCGCTGGCTTCCCCGGCCTGTTCGTCGGCAAGGCCGATGGTCTCGTCGGTCTCGATCTCGGCTTCGAACTCGTAACCCTCGTCGTCGGCATAGATGTCTTCGGGCTGCGGTGGCGACGCAGCGACCTGCGCCGCCAGCAGCGCCTTCGCGGCCTCCAGCGTGTGCACCTGTTCGCCACGGTCGATCACGAAGGACTGCTGCCCCGACACGGTCGGATCGGCCAGGACCGACAGCGACACCTTGAAGCCGGTTTCCAGGTCGCGCAGATGGCCGCGCTTCTGGTTGAGCACGTAGAGCGCCACATCGGCGCGGGTGCGCACGATCAGATTGTGGGTCGCGCCCTTCATCAGGATCTCTTCGAGACCGCGCAGCAGCTGCAGCGCCACCGACGAGACCGAGCGGACGTGGCCCGAGCCACCGCAATGCGGGCAGGGCTCGGTCGAGCTTTCCAGCACGCTGGCGCGGATGCGCTGGCGCGACATTTCGAGCAGGCCGAAATGCGAGATGCGGCCGACCTGGATGCGCGCGCGATCCTGCCGCAGGCAGTCGCTGAGCTTGCGCTCGACCGCCCGGTTGTTGCGCTTTTCGTCCATGTCGATGAAGTCGATGACGATCAGGCCGGCGAGGTCGCGCAAGCGGAGCTGCCGCGCGACTTCCTCGGCGGCCTCCATGTTGGTCTTGAGCGCGGTGTCCTCGATGTGGTGCTCGCGGGTCGAGCGGCCGGAGTTGACGTCGATCGAGACCAGCGCCTCGGTCTGGTTGATGACGATGTAGCCACCGGAGCGAAGCTGCACGGTGGGCGAGAACATCGCGTCGAGCTGGCTCTCCACCCCCATGCGCGAGAACAGCGGCTGGCCGTCGCGATAGAGCTTCACCGCGCGGACCTGCGACGGCATCAGCATGTGCATGAAGTCGCGGGCTTCCTGGAAGCCGGCTTCGCCGGCGACCTGAATTTCGTCGATCTCCTTGTTGTAGAGATCGCGCAGCGAGCGCTTGATCAGCGAGCCTTCCTCGTAGACCAGCGTCGGCGCCTGCGAATTCAGGGTGACGTCGCGGACCGTCTCCCACATCCGGATCAGATATTCGAAGTCGCGCTTGATTTCCGGCTTGGTGCGCGAGGCGCCGGCGGTGCGCAGGATGATGCCCATGCCTTCCGGCACGTCGAGATCCTGCACCACTTCCTTCAGGCGCGAGCGATCCTGCGCCGAAGTGATCTTGCGGCTGATGCCGCCGCCGCGGGCGGTGTTGGGCATCAGCACGGCGTAGCGGCCGGCCAGCGACAGGTAGGTGGTCAGCGCCGCGCCCTTGTTGCCGCGCTCTTCCTTGACGACCTGCACCAGCATCACCTGGCGGCGCTTGATGACTTCCTGGATCTTGTACTGGCGGCGAGGACGGAATGCGCGCTCGGGCACTTCCTCGAGCACGTCGTCGCCACCGACGGACTCGACGATGTCTTCCTCGGCGTCGTCGTCTTCCTCATCGTCGTCAGCGTCGGCGTCTTCAACGTCCGCTTCACTATCATCTTCGGTCTCGGCCGTCTCGGCATGGCCGTGATCGTCATCGTCGTCGCTGTGTTCCGCGCTCTCGGCGAGCGGGAACGGGGCGTCCTCGGCGTAGCCGCTGCTGTCCTCCGCAACGGGCTGCCCGGAAGTGTCTTCAACCGATGCATGATCCTGAGGCGCATGCTCGTCCGACGCCTGCGTATCGGCGGCAGGTGCGGCAGCTTCGGCCGGCTCGGCACTCGCCGCGGTTCCGGCAGCGATGGCCGGAGCAGGCTCGGCCTGAAGCTGCTGCGCAGCGTACGGCTGATCGGGCGTCTGTTCGTCAGCGTGCGCGGCCTCCGGCGCAGATGCTTCGGCGGTGGCGCCGGACTCGTGCGTCGGCAGCTCGTGCGCCGACGACTCGTGCGTCAGTGCGTCACCGGCGGGCTGATGATGGGCGGAATCGTGATCGGCATGACCGTGATCATCGTGCGTGTGATCGGCGTGGCCGTGCTCGTGATCGTGTTCATCGTGGGCGTGGACATGGCCGGCGTCGCCGTGCTCGTGCGGCTGCTCGACCGAAGCTTCGGCGTCGATGACCTCGCTCTGCACGCGCTCGCCATTGCCGCGGCGGCGGTGGCTGCGATGCCGCGAGCGGCGGCGGCTGGAGCGCTGCTCGCTTTCTTCTTCGGCCTCGCGATGGGCGCGTTCGTCGGCCTCGATCAGCGCCTGCCGGTCGGCGACCGGGATCTGATAGTAGTCGGGATGGATTTCACTGAAGGCGAGGAAGCCGTGGCGGTTGCCGCCGTATTCGATGAAGGCAGCCTGCAGCGAGGGTTCGACCCGGGTGACTTTGGCGAGGTAGATGTTGCCGCGCAGCTGTTTGCGCTGGGCAGTTTCGAAATCAAACTCTTCGACGCGGTTGCCGCGGACCACGACCACCCGGGTCTCTTCCGGGTGGGTGGCGTCGATCAGCATCTTGTTGGGCATTGTTCAACTCATGGCGGCAGAAAGCGCGCGAGACGGCCAGCGCAGAGGGCGCGGCCGGACAACGCGACGGTCCACCTGATTCGGGGGTGAGGGGAAGGCCGAAACGCGACTCACCGCGCCGTGCCGTGGGACCCGAGGCGTTGCGCGTGGCGAAGCGGGTGCTTCGCGGCGGCGCGGCCTTTACGTGGGTCCGGTTCGGCATCGCATTGTGGCGCATTAAGCGTCGGCCCGTCTGAACGAGTGGCGGCAAAGCATCCGCCTTGTCTTCTTGCTGAAGGACCGGCCTGGCGCCGAAGCGCTCACCGGCATGATCATCCGGCCTTGGCCGGACGGATCGGTCATGAAGAGTCTGAACCGTCCCTGGTACGAAGAAGCCCGGGGACCGGACGCCGCTCGGGCCTCACCGCCGCTCCTGCCTGGCCGCGCGCTGCGCTGGCGAGGAGGGGACGGAAAAACGCTAGATCCCGCATGTTGAGATTGGGGGATCGGGCGCTGCACCGAATGGCTGAACGCGACACAACCGGAGGATTAGACCGTCAGCAACAGATACATACGTGGATTGGCTCTCGCTTGCAAGGAGAGCGTCGCCGGCCGGTCACACTGCGACGTAATCGAAACGGGGCGCTTAAGAGGCGATTAACCACGCAGTTCTATTGCGGTAGATGTCGATCGGAGAGGGGCTCGAATCCTTGCAGGGGCGCGCAAATCATTTTGTTTTGTTCCGCGCCTTCGTGGTTTGCGCTGCAGCATTCCTGTGCGCTCCGGCCGCCGGCCTAGCAACTGGATTGGAGCAGGCCACCGAGCCGACGCCTGGCGGCTTTCCGATCGCGTCCGAAGCCCGGATTGCCGGCGATGACACGCAAACCCGCTTCATTGTCGACCTCGACGCCAAGGTGCCGATGCGCGCCTTCACTCTGGCGGATCCTTATCGGGTCGTGATCGATCTGCCGCAGATCAATTTCCGCCTGCCGGCTGCCGCCGGCGGCAACGGCCGCGGCTTGATCAAGGCATTTCGCTACGGACTGGTGATGCCGGGTGGATCGCGGATCGTGCTCGAGCTGAACGGTCCGGCCAAGATCGCCAAAGCCGAG
Source organism: Rhodopseudomonas palustris (assembly GCF_003591005.1). GTDB lineage: Bacteria > Pseudomonadota > Alphaproteobacteria > Rhizobiales > Xanthobacteraceae > Rhodopseudomonas > Rhodopseudomonas palustris_K. The sequence goes on along the minus strand of NZ_QYYD01000005.1, from coordinate 63,289 downwards.
ATGCTGGATCCGGCCAACGGTCAGCCGGCCCGGCTCGTGATCGATCTCGATTCGGTCGACCGCGCCACCTTTGCCGAGCAACTCGGCGCCGAGAAGGGGCCAGAGCTGCGTCCGACCGTCGGCGCAACAGAGACGACGGCTTCCGTGCCGCGCGGCGTGGAAACGGCCAAAACCGAAGCCGCCAAGGACGATCTGCGGCCGGTGGTGGTGCTCGATCCCGGCCACGGCGGCATCGACAACGGCACCCAATCGGCCAGCGGCATTGCCGAGAAGCAGCTGGTGCTGGATTTTGCCCTGGCGCTTCGCGACCAGATGGAGAAGGGGGGCAAGTACCGGGTGGTGCTCACCCGCGCCGACGACACCTTCATCCCGCTGAACGATCGGGTGAAGATCGCCCGTGGCCATGGTGCCGCGCTGTTCGTGTCGATTCACGCCGATGCGCTGCCGCGGGGCGAAGGCGACGCCCAGGGCGCGACGATCTACACGCTGTCCGACAAGGCCTCCGACGCCGAGGCGCAGCGGCTGGCCGATGCAGAGAACAAGGCCGACGCGATCGGCGGCGTCAACCTCACCGAGGAGCCGACCGACGTCGCCGACATCCTGATCGACCTCGCGCAGCGCGAAACCAGGACGTTCTCCAACCGCTTTGCCCGGACCTTGATGCGGGAGATGAAGGGCACGACCCGGCTGCACAAGAACCCGCTGAAATCCGCCGGCTTCCGGGTGCTCAAAGCGCCCGACGTGCCGTCGGTGCTGCTCGAGCTCGGCTACGTCTCCAACAAGGGCGACCTGCAGCAGCTGGTGTCGGAGCAGTGGCGGACCAGGACGGTCGGCGCCGTCTCCCAGGCAATCGATTCGTTCTTCGCCAAGCGGGTCGTCTCCGCCGGCAAGCCCGACTGACACGGACGGGCGAGGCTGGGCCCTAGTTTGGCCACAGCGCAAGTTCTATAAGACGGCCAGTGCAGTTCGTGATTTCGGCTTGGATGAAGGCGTTCCCGACGCGTATGATCTCAGGGTTGCGGACCGCGCCAATCTCGTTCAAGGGACATTTCGCCGCGTCGCGCGGTCCTCGTGATACGGAACTCAATCGATGCGCTTCCTGCTGCGGTTTTTCGGCTTTCTGTTTGCGGCCGGGACCATCGTGTTTCTCGTCGGCGTCGCCGCCGCGGCGGGGTTGATCTGGCACTTCTCCAAGGACTTGCCGGACTACTCTCAGCTTCAAGATTATGAACCGCCGGTGATGACGCGGGTCCACGCCTCGGACGGCTCGCTGGTCGGTGAGTATTCCAAGGAGCGGCGGCTGTACCTGCCGATCCAGGCGGTGCCCAAGCTGGTGATCAACGCCTTCCTCGCCGCTGAAGACAAGAATTTCTACGAGCACGGCGGCATCGACTATTCGGGCATGGCGCGCGCGGCGGTGTTGTATGCGCAGAATATCGGCTCGAATCGCCGGCCGCAGGGCGCCTCGACCATCACCCAGCAGGTGGCGAAGAACTTCCTGCTGACCAACGAGGTGTCGTTCACCCGCAAGATCAAAGAAGCGTTGCTGGCGATGCGCATCGAGCGGGCCTATTCCAAGGACCGCATCCTCGAGCTGTATCTCAACGAGATCTATCTCGGCCTCGGCGCCTATGGCATCGCGGCCGCCTCGCTGGTGTATTTCGACAAATCGGTCAACGAATTGACGGTCGCCGAAGCGTCCTATCTGGCGGCGTTGCCCAAGGCTCCGTCTTCGCTGCACCCGGTGAAGAATCACGACCGCGCGGTCGAGCGCCGCAACTACGTGATCGACCGCCTGCTGGAGAACGGCTGGATCAAGCAGGCCGATGCCGACAAGGCCCGCAAGGAACCGCTCGCAGTCGCCACCCGCGGCACCGGCGCCCACACCTTCGCGGGCGAGTATTTCGCCGAGGAGGTCCGCCGCGACATCCTCGAGCGCTACGGCGAGAAGAAGCTGTATGAAGGCGGCCTGTCGGTGCGCGCGACGCTCGACCCGAAGCTGCAGGTCGAGGCGCGTCGGACCATGACGGCCGGTCTGGTCAAGTTCGACGAGGCGCAGGGCTGGCGTGGCTCGGCGACCAAGCTCGACATCAGCGGTGACTGGGGCGTGAAGCTCGCCGAGGTCAAGTCGCTGTCCGACATTTCGCCGTGGCGGATGGCGGTGGTGCTGGAGACGTCCGATCAGTCGGCGCGGATTGGCTTCCAGCCGGGACGTGAGCTCGGCGGCGCGGTGTCGAAGCAGCGCGAGACCGGACTGATTTCGCTCGACGGCGTGCGTTGGGCCAAGGCCGCGACCGGCCCGCAGCGCGGGCGGACGCCGAGCACCGTATCGCAGGTGCTGTCGCCGGGGGACGTGATCTACGCCGATCCGTTGCTCGACAAGGAGGGCAAGATCGTCGACGGGCAGTACCGGCTGCGGCAGATCCCTGAAGTATCGGGCGCGATGGTGGCGATGGATCCGTGGACCGGCCGCGTGCTGGCCATGGTCGGCGGCTTCTCGTTCGATCAGAGCCAGTTCAACCGCGCCACTCAGGCCTATCGGCAGCCCGGCTCGTCGTTCAAGCCGCTGGTCTACTCGGCCGCGATGGACAACGGCTACACACCTTCAACCGTGGTGATCGACGCGCCGATCGAAATCGATCAGGGGCAGGGCGTCGGCGTGTGGCGGCCGGAGAACTACTCGACCGGCAAGTATTACGGCCCGACCACGCTGCGCAACGCGCTGCAGCGCTCGCTCAACACCGTGACGGTGCGGCTGGCGCAGGACATCGGCATGCCGCTGATCGGCGAGTACGCCAAGCGGTTCGGCGTCTATGACGAGCTGCCGAACTATCTGTCTTATGCGCTCGGCGCCGGTGAAACCACGGTGATGCGGATGGTCACGGCCTATTCGATGTTCGCCAATGGCGGCCGACGGGTGAAGCCGACGCTGATCGACCGCATCCAGGACCGCTACGGACACACCATCTTCAAGCACGACGCCCGCGAATGCCGCGGCTGCGAAGCACCGGAAGGCTGGAAGAACCAGCCGGAGCCGCAACTGGTCGACCGCCGCGAGCAGGTGATCGACGCGATGACGGCCTATCAGATCACGTCGATGATGGAAGGCGTTGTGCAGGCCGGCACCGCCACCGTGGTGCGCGAAGTCGGCAAGCCGATCGCCGGCAAGACCGGCACCACCAATGACGAGAAGGATGCGTGGTTCATCGGCTTCTCGCCGGACCTCGTGGTCGGCATCTATTTCGGCTACGACAAGCCGCGCAATCTCGGCCGCGGCGCCACCGGCGGCCATCTCGCCGCGCCGGTCGCCAAGGATTTCTTCAAGCTTGCGCTGGCCGACAAGCCGGCGGTGCCGTTCCGCGTTCCGGCCGGCATCAAGCTGATTCGTGTCGATGCCAAGAGCGGGATGCGCGCCGGCCCGGGCGATGGCCGCACCATCCTCGAGGCGTTCAAGCCGGGCACCGCGCCGCCGGACAATTACTCGGTGATCGGCGTCGCCGACGCCGACGGCCGCCAGCAACAGATGGCGCCGCCCGACGACCGCGGCTTCTTCCGCCCCGGCACCGGCGGACTTTACTGACCGCCTTCCGATCCAACGGGCGATTGCGCTTTGCCGCGTCGCCCGTTAAATCGCGTCTCAACGCCTGCGGCCGCGTCGGCCGCGTTGCCACTTCATCAGAGTTTCCATGCGCTCAGAAATTGAACGCCTCGTCGAAGAGATCAAGCAGTCAGTCGGGCTGCTGAGGAGGCATCTTTGACGTCGATCAGTCGACCATCCGCCTCGCGGAGCTGAACAAGCTCGCCGAAGATCCCGACCTCTGGAACGATCCGCAGAAGGCTCAAAGGCTGATGCAGGAGCGCACCTCGCTGGAGGACGCGCTGACCGGTATCGGCAAGGTCGAGCGTGAGCTGACCGACAATGTCGAGATGATCGAACTCGGTGAAGCCGAGGGCGACGAGGGCATCGTCAAGGAAGCCGAGAACGCGCTCAAGGCGCTGAAGAAGGAAGTCGCGCGCCGCGAGCTGGAAGCGCTGTTGTCCGGCGAAGCCGATAAGTTCGACACTTATCTGGAAGTCCACGCCGGCGCCGGCGGCACCGAGAGCCAGGACTGGGCCTCGATGCTGCTGCGGATGTACACGCGCTGGGCCGAGAAGCACGGTTTCAAGATCGAGTATCTCGAAGAATCGGAGGGCGAAGAGGCGGGCATCAAATCGGCGACGATTCAGATCTCCGGCCACAACGCTTACGGCTGGCTGAAGACCGAAGCCGGCGTGCATCGCCTCGTCCGCATTTCGCCGTTCGATTCGAACGCCCGCCGCCACACCTCGTTCTCGAGCGTGCAGATCTTCCCGGTGATCGACAACTCGATCAAGATCGACATCGCGGAGTCCGACGTCCGGGTCGACACCATGCGGTCGGGCGGCGCCGGCGGCCAGCACGTCAACAAGACTGAGTCGGCCGTGCGGCTGACGCATATTCCGACGGGTGTCGCTGTGGTGTGCCAGGCCGGCCGCTCGCAGCACAAGAACCGTGCCCAGGCGTGGGACATGCTGCGCGCGCGGCTGTACGAGATCGAGTTGAAGAAGCGCGAAGAGCAGGCGGCCGCCGATCAGGCTGCCAAGACCGAAATCGGCTGGGGCCACCAGATCCGCTCCTACGTCCTGCAGCCGTATCAGATGGTCAAGGACCTGCGCACCGGCGTGCAAACCTCCGACACCGCCGGCGTACTCGACGGCGACCTCGACGAATTCATGGCCGCGACCTTGGCGCAGAGGGCGTTCGGGACCGGGCCGGGCAGCGTCGAGGACGTGGATTAGTTCAGCGGATCGCCGCTTCGTTGTGGAGTCACGGCGCGCCGCTGCCGAGACTATTTGATCGCATCGACATAAGCTTGGTTGCTGGCGTGGAGCATAGCCGGGACGCGAAGCTGTGTGTTCTGTCGAGGCGGACGCGCACCACCTGTTGCAGAGCAGGGGCGGCAGTCAGCTCCTGATCGACAATACCCAACAGGAGAGCGGGCAATGGATATCGGCGTGATCGGCCTCGGCGCGATGGGGCGTGAGATGGCACGCAATCTGGTCGCTGCGGGTCATCAGGTGAAAGCATGGAATCGCTCCGGCGGCGAAATCGAAGGCGTCACCATGGTCGCGTCGCCGGTCGAAGCGTTGCAAGGCGATGTCGCGCTGACGATGCTATCCGAGGACGCCGTGATCCGGTCGGTGTTGCTCGATAGCGGCGCGCTCGCCAAAGCGGGCAAGCAACTCGTCCATGTCGTCAACTCGACTATCTCGGTGGCGTTCGCGCGCGAGCTGGTGTCGGCGCATCAGGCCGTCGGGATCTCTTATGTGTCAGCGCCCGTGCTCGGACGGCCTGATGTCGCCGCTGCAGGCCAGCTCAACGTGCTGGTGGGCGGTCCGCCTGAGGCCGTGGAGGCAGTGCGCCCGGTGCTCGATGTCATCGGCGGCAAGATCTGGGACATGGGACCGGAGGCGCCGACCGCGAATGCCGCGAAGGTCGCCTGCAACATGATGATCACCATGGCGATCGAGGCGATGGCCGAAGGCGTGGTGATCACCGAGGCGAATGGATTGCCGCGAGAGAAGTTCTTCGAACTGATTCTCGGTACGCTGTTCGGCGCGCGGTCCTATCTGGTGTATTCGAAGATTATCGCGGAAGGAAAGTATCACCCCGGCTTCAAGGCCACGTTGGGACTGAAGGATCTTCGTCTGGCCACGGAGGCCGCCGAGCAGGCGGGCCGGCAACTGCCGATGCTGGGAGCGGTGCACCGGCAGATGTCTGAGACGGTCGATGCCGGCATGGGCGATCGAGACTGGGCAGCGATGGCGGACTACACCATTCGCGGTAGCAAGTAAGCCACCGCGACCACGTTAGTTTGCCCCCGCCAGCCTGACCCCCGCCCGCAAAAATTTCTGCGGATCCACGGCTTCGCCGTCGATGCGGGTTTCGTAGTGCAGATGTGGGCCGGTCGAGCGGCCGGTGGAGCCGACTTCGCCGATCACCTGGCCGATCTGGATGCTCTGGCCGACCTTGGCGATGATCTTCGACAAATGGCCGTAGCGGGTCGACAGGCCGTTGCCGTGGTCGATCTCGACCATCTGGCCGTAGCCACCCTGCCAGCCGGCGTTCACCACCTTGCCGATCGCGGTGGCGCGGACCGGGTCGCCGGTGGAGGCGCGGAAGTCGAGACCGGAGTGCATCGCGGGACGGCCGAGGAACGGGTCGGTGCGGACGCCGAAGCCCGACGAGAATTCAACCTCGCCAAGTACCGGTTTGCGATACGGGACCAGTGTCAGCGCGCGGTTGAGCTTGTCGAGCTGGGCGCGGCTGATGTTGATGCGGTAGAGCTGGCGATCGAACGCGCTGGCATTGCTGCTGGGGGCCTTCACCGGCACAAATGGGCCGCCGATGCCGCCTGCGCCGCGCGGGGCGGCGGCTTCGATGCCGCGCGCGTCGAGGCCGAGGTCGGTCAGCACGCCGCGCATCCGGCGAGCACGGGAGTCGAACGATTCTTCCACCGAGCCCAGCAGGGCGATCTGGCGGCGCTCGACCTGATCGAGCGACTGGTCGAGCTTGGACAGCGCGGTACCGACGCCCTGCGCCTTGGCATATTGGGTGTTCGGCAGCGCCGGCATGGTGGCGGGGGTGCGCGATTCCAGCCGCGCCTCGCGGTCGGGCGGCGCGACGAAGATGACGGTGTCATTGATCGGCGAGGGCTTCAGCGGCCCGGACGGCGCGGCCTCGGCCGAGGCCCCGCGGCCGCTCTTGATGCTGCCGGTCACGGCGACGTCGGGCAGGCTGTTCAGGGCGTTGGCGCGCGATTCGAGCATGCTCTGGCGGCGCATGATCTGGTCGAGCTTCTGGTCGAACTGCTCCTGGTCGAGCAATTGCCGGCTGGTGGTGCGGTCGACCTTGGCGCGCAGCTCGGCGATACGGTCCTCATAGGCGTATTGCATCTCGGCCTGGCGGGCGATCAGCCGGGTCAGCACGTCGTCGCGGAACGCGAAGTAGGTGGCGGTGGCGGCCGACCAGACGCCGAGTGCCACGACGGTGCCAACCACGATCCAGAACACCACCGGGCCGATCCTGACCTGCTTGCCCGCATGGGCGATGGTGTAGCTGCTGCCTTCTGCAACCGCGGCCTGGGCCAGCTTGGGCGCCGGGTATTGCGGCCGAGGCGTGCGATGCGGCGGCTGCGGGCGGCCGTGATGGGGGGCGTGGGGCTGGTGGTCGGGGTGGGAACCTAGACGGTAGGACATCGATACTCCCGCGCCGACGGAACAGGTCGTCGGCTCAACGCGCGGGCAGATTTGACCCCCTCATGGTTAATTTTCGGAAAAGAGGTTCACAGCAATTGCGCCGCGGCGAGGACCTGGTCGGCATGGCCGTCGACCTTCACATTGCGCCAGATCCGAGCGACCTTTCCGTCCCGTCCGATCAGAACCGTTGTCCGAAGCACCCCTTCGAACTTGCGGCCATACAATGATTTTTCGCCCCAGGCGCCGTATGCTTCAAGCATCTGGTGGGTGGGGTCCGAGAGCAGCGGCGTCCCCAGGCTGTGCTTGTCGCGAAACGAAGCCTGCGCCTTCACCGAGTCGGCGGATACGCCGATCACCGCGGTGTCGCAGTTTGCGAATGCCGGCTTCAGCCGGGTGAAGTCGATCGCCTCCTTGGTGCAGCCGGGGGTATTGGCGCGCGGGTAGAAGAAGATCACCAGCTTCTGATCGGCAAAGTCAGCCAGCCTGATGGTCTCGCCGCCGTCGCGGGGCAGTGCGAAGTCAGGTGCCTTGGCGCCCTCGGGGAGGACAGCTGCCTCGGCTATTGCGGCCGTTGCAGTCTTTGAAGCAGCAGCCTTGGCGGGAGCGCCGGCCTTCGGCTTGGCCGCGGTTTTCGCGGCCGGGGCTGACCGCTTACCGGCGGCGGGTTTCGCCGCGGACTTCTTTGCCGATCCCGATTTCGCAGGATTCTCACGCGTTTGCTTGGACATACGCCTTCCTTTCGTCGCTTTCGGCGGGTCAAACGGAGGTTCGCGAAAGTTGCTGCGGCACCGGCATCGCTGGGCAAATCCGTTTACCTCAGGATATGGTTGCAGGGATTCGTCATCCCGGCCACCCGATAGTGACGTAGGCCTTCCGGCTCGGTGACGAGTCAACAGTTCAACCGAGGACGGGCAGAAATGCCGCCACAGGAGCGTCTCCTGCGCGTCGGCGCGCAAACCTCCCTCGGCGATCAGACTGCGACCGAGCGCGCACAACGAGAGGCAATGGCCAACTACCCATCGCCCAACGCTTCCGGCCCGCATTCCCGGCAGGACGAGGACGCCCATCGCTGGCACGATGGCGAGTGGGATCATGAGCACGAAGAGGCGTGTCGCGACCGGGCCCGCAAACTGCTGAGGCGGCGCAATCTCGGCTTTGACCGCGTCGATGATTCGATGCGGCGCTGGCGGCACCGGTTGGTCGGCACGCCCTGGCTCCGGCGAACGCTGATCACGCTGGTGGTGGTGGGTTTTGTGCTGGCGGCCGGGTTCGGCGGCGTGTGGCTGCGGCTCGGGGCGGGGCCGATCAATCTCGATATGGCGACGCCCTGGCTCGCCGACGCGATCGAACAAAACATCGGCCACGGCAACACGGTCGAGGTCGGCGGCACCCAGATCGAGCGCGTCGGACGGATCCGCGTTGCCGTCCGGATTCGCGACATCGTCGTGCGCGACCATGATCACGTGATCGTCGCGAGCGCTCCGAAAGCCGAAGTCCGGTTGTCCGGCTCGGCATTGCTGCTCGGCAAGTTACGCGCCGAGAGTCTGCGCCTGGTCGATGCCGAACTCGCCATTCGCATCACCCCCGACGGGCAGGTGACCGTATCCACTGGTGACACGGCCCGGCCGCTGGCCACCGGCGTTGCATCAACCCGCAAGCCGCCGGAATTCACGCTTCCGGTTCAGCCACCCGCCGCAACGCCGGGAAGCACGGCGCCGGACAGCGTCGTGCCGCCGGCCGGCCCGCCCGCCGCCGACAATGGCGAAGCGATGAAGAGCCTGCTGGCGGGGCTGGACTGGCTCGACAGTCTCAGCCTGACCGGCCTCGACGGCCAGAATCTCGACGAAATCGGCCTGAAGAACGGCAACCTCGTCGTCGACGATCAGCAGCGCGGCAATCGCTGGAATTTCGAGAACATCAGCCTCAGCCTGCGTCGGCCGAGCCGCGGCGGCGTCGCGCTGAGCCTCGGCGAGGAGGGCCGCAAGGCGTGGTCGCTGCGGGTGCAGGTCGGCCCCCCGCACGATGGCGTCCGGGCCGTGGAAGTACACGCCAATCAGGTGCCGACCCGCAACATCCTGCTGGCGCTGCGCCTCAAGAACCTGACCTATGGCGCTGATTTTCCTCTGACGGGCGATCTGCGCGGCGAACTCGGCCGCGACGGTGTGCCGACTTATCTGCGCGGCAAGCTGGTGGCCGGGGCCGGCACGCTGATCGACTACGATACGCCTGACTATCCGATGGCGATCGATCAGGCGGAATTCAGCTTCGAATGGGATGCCAATCGGCGCGTGCTGATGGTGCCGCTCAAGGTGATCGCGGGGCCCAATCGGGTGACCCTGCTGGCGTCGCTCGAACCACCGAACGGCGACGTCAACGACTGGCGGCTCGGCCTATCCGGCGGGACGATCGTGCTGCCCGGCATCGAGGGCGAGCAGCCGCTGATCTTCAACCGCATTGCGGTGCAGGTTCGTTTCGACACCGATAATCGCCGGGTGCTGCTGACGCAGGCCGACTTCAACAATGGCGAGATCGGCGTCGCCGGGTCGGGCAGCATCGACTATTCGGGGGAGCCGCGGCTGAAGCTCGGCTTCGCCGGCACGCCGATGTCGGTGTCCGCTCTGAAGCGGATCTGGCCGATTTTGGTCGTGCCTGAAGTCCGTGAATGGGTGAACGAGCGGATCGACAAGGGCTCGATCCAGAGTATCGACATCGCGGTCAACTCGCCGGTGAAGAACCTGTCGCGGCGCGGACCGCCGATCCCCGACGAGGGCTTGCTGGTGAACATCATCGGCAATGGCGCCACGATCCATCCGGTCGATGGCTTGCCATCGGTGCGTGATGCCGACATGCGGGTGCGCGTCACCGGTCGCACCGCGACGGTCGCGATCGCGCAGGCCAACGCGGAGACGGCCAGCGGCCGACGCGTGGCGATTTCCGACGTGCTGTTCGAGGTGCCGGACATGGCGCCGAAGCCTTCGCCGTCCCGGATCAAATTCAAGCTCGAGGCGCCGGTGCCCGCCGTCGCCGAAGTGCTGTCGTCCGGGCGGCTGAGCGATGTCAGCAACGTGCCGATCGATCCGGCCGCCACCAAGGGCAATGTCACCGCACAGATTGCGCTCGGCATGCCGATCCAGCGCGAACTGACCAAAGCCGACACGACCTACACGATCGCCGCGGATCTGACCGGCTTCTCCGGCGACAAGCTGGTGATGGGGCAGAAGCTCGAGGCGAACACGCTGAAGCTGGTCGCCAACAATCAGGGCTATCAGGTCAAAGGCGACGTCAAGATCAACGGCCAGGCGGCGACGCTCGACTATCGCAAGCCGACCGATGGTGATGCCGACGTCAAGCTGCAGGCAACGCTCGACGATGCCAGCCGCGCCAAGCTCGGCTTCGATCTCGGCCCGGCTGTGAGCGGCGCCATGCCGGTGAAGCTGGCCGGCAAGATGGGCGACAACGAGCAGGACACCAAACTCGGTCTCGACATCGATCTCACCGCGATGAAATTCGACAACGTGCTGCCGGGCTGGACCAAGCAGACCGGCAAGTCCGGTCGCGCCACCTTCAACGTCGTCAAGAAGCCGCAGTCGACCCGGCTCGAGGATATTCAGATCGAAGGCAGCGGCACGCTGATCAAGGGTTCGCTCGAGATCGACGAGGACGGCGACATCATCAACGCCAATTTCCCGGTGTATTCGCCGTCCGAGGGCGACAAGACCACGCTGAAGGCCGACCGCGGTCCGGATGGCGTGCTCAAGGTGGTGATGCGCGGCGACGTGTTCGACGGCCGCGGCTTCATCAAGTCGGCGCTGTCGGGTACGCAGGCCGAGCCGAAGAGCAAGTCCAAGAGCCTCGACTTCGATCTCGACCTCAAGCTCGGCGCGGTCGCCGGCTATTCCGGCGAGGCGCTGCGCGCCGTCGACGTCAAGATGGTCCGCCGCAACGGCGCGTTCCGCTCCTTCAGTTTCAACGGCAAGATCGGCCGCGACACCCCGATCACCGCCGATCTGCGCGGCAAGAACAAAGGCCGCGAGGTGGTCTATCTCGAGACCAACGATGCCGGCGCGTTCTTCCGCTTCGCCGATACGTATTCGAAAATGTATGGCGGCCAGCTCGCGCTGGCGCTCGAGCCGCCGGGGGCCGAGTCGCGCGAGAAGGAAGGCCTGATCAACGTGCGTGACTTCACCGTGAAGGGTGAGGCGGCGCTAGAGCGGGCCGCTGCCGGCGCACCGGGTGGCGCCGCCGCCGGCATCGGGTTCTCGCGGCTGCGCGCTGAGTTTACCCGCCAGAACGGCCAGCTCACGGTGCGCGACGGCGTGGTGAAGGGGCCGACGATCGGCGCGACGATCGAGGGCTCGATCGACTATCCGGCCAATCAGGTCCGGATGAGCGGCACCTTCGTGCCGATGTACGGGCTGAACAACATGTTCGGCCAGATCCCGATCGTCGGGCTGTTCCTCGGCGGCGGCAGCAACGAGGGGCTGATCGGCGTCACCTACGAAGTGGTCGGCACGCCCGGCCAGCCGGTGCTGCGCGTCAACCCGATCTCGGCCATGGCGCCCGGCGTGCTGCGCAAGATCTTTGAGTTCAACACCGGACGGCAAAATAACAACGTCGATTTCCCGACGCCGCCGAACTGACAAACCGGCAGATTTCCGTCATTGCGAGCCGAAGGCGAAGCAATCCAGCGCAGTGCACGGCGCTGGATTGCTTCGTCGGCTTCGCCTCCTCGCAATGACGTGGGGCGGTTACTTTGCCCGCAGCCACGGCACCATGCGGCCGAGCGTGGCGTCGTGACGGAAATACTGGTGCCACAGCGCGCCGACGATGTGGATGAACACCACCGCAACGGTGGCAAGGAAGAGCGGTTCGTGGGCCGCATGCAGCGCGCCGGCCAGCGCCTCGTTCTTGGCCAGCGGCGGGATGCCAAGCAGATCGACGCCGCGTCCCGAGAACAGTGACATACCGAGGCCCGTGACGGGCACGGCGATCAGCAACAGATACAGCAGGCCGTGGCTGATCCGCGCGATCACCTCGGTGATCCGCGGCGACGGCACCAGCTCGGGCGCGCCGTGGATATTGATCCACAGAATGCGCAGCACCGCGACGCCGAGCACGATGGTGCCGACCGCCTTGTGCCAGTCGTAAAGCGTACGACGCAGCGGGTCGGCCTTGTCGAGGCTGTGCGCGTAGTTCATCGACGCGAACAGCGCGATCACAGCAAAAAAGATGGCCCAGTGGATGGTGACGGCGAGGGCGCCGTACTCCCGGGGGCTTTTGTCGGCTGTATCAAGGGTGGTCGTGGTCATGGTCTCTCCCGGAAAAATCTGCGACACGCAGCATCCTGCGGCGCGAGCTACCCACGACGGCATCATGTGCGGCATCGCCGATGCGCCGATGTGATCGAGCGCAAATCTTCGGAACACAATTTTCTGATCAGAGCTGCAGGCGACGCGATGTCGCAGCGGCGCCAGACGTTATCTGCGAGTGCGTCGCAATGGCTGTGAGTTATCGCTCCCGCAGCGCCGGCACGACCAGGAACGGGATCATGCCGATCAGCACGGCGACCAACGCGAACGCGATCAGCGGATTGTAGCTGCCGCTGAGGTCGTGGATCAGGCCGCCGCACCATGAGCCGAACGCCGAGCCGAGGCCGCTGCCGATCGTGATGGTGCCGTAGATCAGCCCGACCTGCTTGCCGCGAAACACCTTCATGGCGGTGGCGGTGATCAGCGGCCCGCGCGAGCCGATCATGCTGCCGAAACACAGCACGAAACCCGACAGCACCACGTAGTTCGGGTACCATTGCAGCAGCCACAGCAGCACGATCCCGGTGATCGAGATCGCGTAACTGAACAGGATCGACGGCCGTCGCCCGATCACGCCGTCGAGCCAGCTCACGCTCAGCATGCCGACCACCAGCACTACGCCCGAAAAGCCCCAGGCGGTCGCGGCCTGCAGCGGCGGGAAGCCGGCGTCGACCAGATAGGCGACGACCTGCGCGGAGATCGCGTACATGCCGATCGCGGTGAAGAAGAAGGTGGCGAACAGCGCCCAGAACGCGTGATGGCGGATCGCCAGCCGCAGCGTCCAGCCGTCGTCCGGCGCTTCGAGCGTGGGGGCTGGCGATAGGCCGGCGGTTCCGGCGGCATAGCGGCGCCACGGCAGCATCAGCAGCGGTACGATCAGCAGGAGCATCGCGGCGCCGAGCAGCTCATAGGCGCCGCGCCAGCCGGAGCGATCGATCAGCAGCTGCGCGATCGGCAGCATCAGCAGCACGCCGGCGCCGGTCGCCGAGTACACCACCGCCATCGCGGTCGGCAGCCGCGGTCCGAACCAGCGGCCGAGCAGGATCGAGTTCGGCACATTGCCGGTCAAGGCGATGCCGAGCCCAACGCAGAGGCCGACTGCGATCTGCAACTGCCACAGCTGCTGGGCGATCGCCGCGCCGAGAAACGCGCCGCCGAGCAGCAGCAGGCCGAGCATGTAGACGACGCGCGGACCAGAGCGATCGAACAGCCGGCCGACGAACGGCGAGGCGAGGCCGGTGCACAGCGCCGTCAGCGAATAGATCGACACCACCTCGGCGCGGTCCCAGCCGAACGATTGCGAGATCGGCAGCAGGAACACGGTGAAGCTTTCACCGAGCCCGCGGCTGAGCAGCGACAGCACGAAGCAGACGCCAAGCACGGCGAGGCCGGTGCGTTGCGGCGCGCGCGAAGTTGAGGTGGGATGCAAAGGCGATTCTTCCCGGCGATGTTTGCGCCATGGAGCGCGTTTCCGCCGGAAAAGAACAGCGCCTGCGGCGAATGGGGCTATGCAGGCTTCAGCAGCACGTGCTTCTTCTTGCCCATCGACAGCTTGATGACGCCGTCGGCCGTGAGATTGGCCGCGGTCAGCGCCATCTTCTCGTCGGTCACGGCGATGTCGTTGACCTTGAGGCCGCCGGCCTTGATCTGGCGGCGCGCTTCGCCGTTGGAGGCGACGAGCCCGGCCTTCTCGGCGAACGCGGCCAGCACGCCGATGCCGGCGTCGAGTTCGGCACGCGCGATCTCGACGCTCGGCAGATCCTGCGCGGTGCCGCCCTGTTCGAAGGTGGTGCGCGCGGTGGCTTCGGCCTTCTCCGCGGCTTCGCGGCCGTGGATCAGCGCGGTCGCCTCGGTGGCGAGCACCTTCTTGGCGTCGTTGATCTCGGCGCCCTGCAGCTTCGACAGTCGCTCGATCTCGTCCATCGGCAATAGCGTGAACAGCTTGAGGAAGCGGCCGACGTCGGCGTCCTCGGTGTTGCGCCAGTACTGCCAGTAATCATAGGGCGACAGCATGTCGCCGTTGAGCCAGACCGCGCCGGCGGCAGTCTTGCCCATCTTGGCGCCGGATGCCGTCGTCAGCAGCGGGCAAGTGAGCGCGTGCAGCTGATGCGTGCCCATACGGCGACCGAGATCGACGCCGGTGACGATGTTGCCCCACTGATCGGAGCCGCCCATCTGCAGATTGCAGTTGTAGCGCCGTGCCAGCTCGACGAAGTCGTAGGACTGCAGGATCATGTAGTTGAATTCGATGAACGACAGCTCCTGCTCGCGCTCGAGCCGCATCCGCACCGAATCCATCGTCAACATGCGGTTGATCGAGAAGTGGCGGCCGATGTCGCGCAGCATCTCGATGTAGTTGAGCTTGGTCAGCCACTCGGCGTTGTCGGCCATCAGGGCGTCGCTGGCGCCGTCGCCGAATTTGATGAACTTGGCGAAGGTGCCCTTGATCGACTCCTTGTTGGCGTCGATCTGCTCGTAGGTCAGGATCTTGCGGGTCTCGTCGCGGCCGGACGGATCACCGACGCGGGTGGTGCCGCCGCCCATCAGGGCGATCGGCTTGTTGCCGGTCGCCTGCAGCCAATGCAGCATCATGATCGACAGCAGGTGACCGACATGCAGCGAGGCCGCGGTGCAGTCATAACCCACATAGGCCACCACCTCGCGCTTGGCGGCGAGCGCGTCCAGCGAATCCGGGTCGGAAATCTGATGAATGAAGCCCCGCTCTTGGAGCACATTCATAAAATCTGACTTAAAGGCGGCCATCTGTATCGATCTCTGATCACTGATCCTTCACGTTCGGCGCAGATCGCGCCAAGCGTGGTGCAGGAAGGTCTTTCAGGCGGGTTACTGTGTGGCATTATAAGAACTGCGTGTTTGACACAAGTTGGACCTTCCGCAGCGCTCGGAAAGGCGCATAGCCCATGATGCTGACTGCGATTGGATTGATGAGTGGGACGTCGCTGGATGGCGTGGACGTCGCGCTGATCAAGACCGATGGGCGTCGGGTGGCCGAACTCGGCCCCTCGTTCTATCGGCCTTACAGCGAGCCCGAACGCGCGCTGCTGCGCCAGGCGCTGGCCGAGGCGACGCAGCTCGAGCGCCGTGACGCTCGGCCCGGCTGTCTTGGCGAGGCCGAGCGCGCGGTGACGATCGCTCATGCGGAGGCCGTCGCGGCGTTCACGGCGTCCAACGGCATCGCGGCCGACACGGTTGATATCGTTGGCTTCCATGGCCAGACCGTGCTGCATCGTCCAGCGTCAAAGCTCACCGTCCAGATCGGTGACGCGCAGGCGCTGGCGAAGGCCATTCACATTCCGGTTGTCTACGACTTCCGCGCGGCCGACGTCGCTTCTGGCGGACAGGGCGCACCGTTCGTGCCGGTGTATCACCGCGCGCTGGCGCAGTCGCTTGGTCGCGACGGGCCGGTGCTGGTGGTGAATATCGGCGGGGTGTCGAACGTCACCTACATCGATGGCAATGACACGCTGATCGCCTGCGATACCGGACCCGGCAACGCACTGCTCGACGATTTCGTATTGCGGACGATGGGGCAGGCGTTCGATTGCGAGGGCCGGCTGGCTGCTCAGGGCACGGCCGACCAAGTCTGGCTGGCGCAGGCGCTGCAGCATCGATTCTTCGCCAAGCCCGCGCCGAAGTCGCTCGACCGCAACGATTTTGCAGCGCTGGCGCTGGGAAACTGGTCGGCGGCGGATGGAGCGGCGACATTGACCGCATTCACGGCCGGCGCGATCGCGGCGATCGTGCCGCTGCTGCCGAAGCCGCCGCGCAGCGTGATCATCACCGGCGGCGGCGCGCGCAATCTGACGATGCTGCGGATGCTGCGGGAGCGGCTGGCGCCGGCGCAGGTCGAGAGCGCGGATGCGCTCGGCTGGTCGGCGGACGCGATGGAGGCGCAAGCCTTCGGCTTCTTGGCGGCCCGCGGCCTGAAGGGTCTGCCGCTGAGCTATCCGGCGACCACCGGCGTGGCGTTCCCGATGACCGGTGGGCTGCTGGCGCGGCCGTAAATTAGGTAGTCATTGCGAGCGCAGCGAAGCAATCCAGCGCGCACGGCACGGGGCTGGATTGCTTCGCTTCGCTCGCAATGACGGAAGCTTCAGCGAACGTTGGCGAGCCGCATGTCGAGATAGGACGTCACCGTCTCCATCAGCGGCTCCATCTTGTCCTCGAAGAAGTGGTTGGCGCCGGGGATGGTCTGCTGGTCGATGACGATGCCCTTCTGGGTCTTCAGCTTTTCGACCAGCGTGTTGACGTCCTTGGCCGGGGCGACGATGTCCTTCTCGCCGTGGACGATCAGGCCGGACGACGGGCAGGGCGCCAGGAACGAGAAATCGTAGCGGTTCGGTTCCGGGGCGATCGAGATGAAGCCTTCGACCTCGGGCCGGCGCATCAACAGCTGCATGCCGATCCAGGCGCCGAACGAGAAGCCGGCGACCCAGCAGGCGCGGGCCTCGGGGTTGATGGTCTGGGCCCAGTCGAGCGCCGAGGCGGCATCGGACAATTCGCCGGTGCCGTGGTCGAACGAGCCCTGGCTGCGGCCGACGCCGCGGAAATTGAAGCGCAGCACCGAGAAACCGCGGGCCACAAAGGCGTAATACACCTGATAGACGATCGGGTGGTTCATGTTGCCGCGGAACTGCGGGTGCGGATGCAGCACCATCGCAATCGGGGCGTTCTTCTGCTTGGCGGGGTGATAGCGGCCTTCGAGGCGGCCCGCCGGACCGGTGAAAATAACTTCAGGCATCAGCGATCCTTGGTAGACATCTTGGCATCTGGCCTGGCGCGTCAGGTGCGCACCGGGCTTGCACAGCATCGGCCGCCTGACGCCGTCGTGCGGGTCTGGCATTTGGCCGGATGAACGGGGAGTTGCGTTCTAGCATAGGGCGCAGGGCCAAATGCAAGCATATTGAACGCCTACAGGATTTCCGGTGCAGGTATTGCGACACGGAATGTGCGACATGGAACAAGGGAAGCTGACTGGGTGACCAGCAAACGCGTGTATCTCGATTGGAATGCCACCACACCGCTGCGGCCGGAGGCCCTGGCGGCGATGACGGCTGCGCTGGAGCTGGCGGGCAATCCGTCATCGATCCACGCCGAAGGCCGGGCGGCGCGGGGACTGGTGGAGCAGGCACGGGCGGCGGTGGCGGCAGCAGTCGGAGCTTCGGCGCGTGACGTTGTGTTCACTTCCGGCGGCACCGAGGCGATTATGCTTGCGCTCACGCCGGGTCTCCGCATCGGTTCCCAACCTGTTGAGCGGCTGCTGGTTTCGGCCATCGAGCACGCCGCGGTGCTGAGCGGCGGGCGGTTTGCTCGCGAGCAGATTGAAGTGGTTGAAGTGACACCTGAAGGCGTTCTCAACCTCGATCACTTGCGACAGCTTCTCGCGGAAGGGCCACCGGCGCTGATGTCGCTGATGCTCGCCAACAACGAGACCGGAGCGCTGCAACCGGTGGAGCAGGCATCTGAAATTGTTCACGCCGCGGGCGGCATGCTGCACGTCGATGCGATCCAGGCGCTAGGCAAGGTGCCGTTGCGGATCAAAGAGTTGGGCGCCGAATTGATGTCGCTGTCTGCGCACAAGATCGGCGGACCGAAAGGCGTCGGGGCCCTGGTGCTCGGCGCGGACGTGCAAGGGCTCGAGCCGCTGCTGCGCGGGGGCGGGCAGGAGTTCGGCCGGAGGGCCGGCACCGAGAATGTCGCAGGGATTGCTGGATTCGGGGCGGCGGTTTCGGCCGCGCTGCCGACCATGGTGGAGGATATGGCGCGCGTGGAAGAACTCCGCGATCGGCTCGAGAAAGGCTTGAGGCAGACCGAGGGCAGCCTCGGCGGCTTCGTGATCGCCGAATCCGTCGCCCGGCTGCCGAACACGACGCTGTTCGCCGTCCCGGGACTGCGCGCGGAGACGGCCGTGATCGGCTTCGACCTCGCCGGGGTTGCGGTGTCGTCGGGCTCGGCGTGCTCGTCGGGCAAGGTGCAGCCGTCGCACGTGCTGCAGGCGATGGGGTACGGTCCGGAACTTGCACAGTCGGCCATACGCATCAGTCTCGGCTGGTCGAGTAGCGAATCCGACATCGAGGCGTGCCTAAATGCTTGGAAAAGGCTCGCCGGCAACCTAACTAAGAGAGATCATGAAACAGTGCCAGAACGGTTCTAAGAGGGTTTCATCCCGCGCCGGATCGTGTAAGCATGTTCCAGCAGATCCACCGCGGTCCTTGAAACCGCGAGCGGAGGTTTAAATGGCTGCCGTCCAAGAGACCGTCGATCGGGTTCGCCAGATCGACGTTGATCAATATCGTTATGGATTCGAGACGCTGATCGAGTCCGACAAGGCTCCGAAGGGGCTGTCGGAAGACATCGTCCGCTTCATCTCAGCAAAGAAGAACGAGCCGGACTGGATGCTGCAGTGGCGGCTCGAGGCCTATCGTCGCTGGCTGACGATGACCGAGCCGACCTGGGCGCGGGTGAACTACCCGAAGATCGACTTCCAGGATCTCTATTACTATTCGGCGCCGAAGCCGAAGAAGACCGTCGGCTCGCTCGACGAGATCGATCCGGAGATCCTCAAGACCTACGAGAAGCTGGGCATTCCGCTGCGCGAAGTCGCGCTGCTCGAAGGCGTCGAGCCGGCGCCGGGCGGACCGGACACGCCGAGCCGCAAGATCGCGGTCGATGCCGTGTTCGATTCGGTGTCGGTGGCGACCACGTTCCAGGCCGAGCTGAAGAAGGCCGGCGTGATCTTCATGCCGATCTCGGAAGCCATCAAAGAACATCCGGATCTGGTGAAGAAATATCTCGGCACGGTGGTGCCGACCTCGGACAATTTCTACGCGACGCTGAACTCCGCGGTGTTCTCCGACGGCTCGTTCGTCTACGTGCCGCCGGGCGTGCGCTGCCCGATGGAGCTGTCGACCTATTTCCGCATCAACGAGCGCAACACCGGCCAGTTCGAGCGCACGCTGATCATCGCCGACAAGGGCTCCTACGTCAGCTATCTCGAAGGCTGCACGGCGCCGCAGCGCGACGAGAACCAGCTGCACGCCGCGGTGGTCGAACTGGTCACGCTCGACGACGCCGAGATCAAGTACTCGACGGTGCAGAACTGGTACCCGGGCAATTCGGAAGGCAAGGGCGGCATCTACAACTTCGTCACCAAGCGGGGCGACTGCCGCGGCGCCAATTCGAAGATCTCCTGGACCCAGGTCGAAACCGGCTCGGCGATCACCTGGAAATATCCGAGCTGCATCCTGCGCGGCGATAATTCGCGCGGCGAGTTCTATTCGATCGCGATCTCGAACGGCTATCAGCAGGTCGATAGCGGCACCAAGATGATCCATCTCGGCAACAACACCACGAGCCGGATCATCAGTAAAGGTATCGCGGCCGGCCGATCGCAGAACACCTATCGGGGCCTCGTCACCGCGCACCGCAAGGCCAAGAATACGCGCAACTTCACCGCCTGCGACTCGCTGCTGATCGGCGACCAGTGCGGCGCGCATACAGTGCCGTACATCGAAGCGAAGAATTCCTCGGCGCTGTTCGAGCACGAAGCTACGACGTCGAAGATCTCCGAAGACGTGCTGTTCTACTGCATTCAGCGCGGCCTATCGCAGGAGGAGGCCGTCGGCCTCGTCGTCAACGGCTTCGTCAAGGACGTGCTCCAGCAACTGCCGATGGAGTTCGCCGTTGAAGCCCAGAAGCTGATCTCGATCTCGCTCGAGGGGAGTGTCGGCTAGGCGAAGCGGCAAGTGCGCTTCGCGTGAGCCAACTCGTCAGGGTCGTCTGCCGGTAGCCGTATTGGAGAACAGGACGGAGCTGCGTGATGGTCGAGCCAGACAGTTTGGTGCTTGAGTATCTTCGCGAGATCCGCAGCGACATGGCGAAGATGTCGGACCGGATCAGCACGCTGAGCGCGGAAATGACAACCGTCCGACAATATCTCGCCGGCCTCGTGACCCTCGTTGAGCACGATCACAGCGATATCGCGGTGATCAAAACCTGACTTGACCGCATCGAAAAGCGGCTCGATCTCGTGGACTAAATTGCAGGGAAGCGCGTGCGCCGCGCATCCCCGATTGAGATAAAAGGAAGCATCGATGCCCGCACTACTCGAAGTCAATGATCTCAAGGTCAGCGTCGCGGATCGGGAGATTCTGCATGGGCTGAACCTCACGGTGAACGCCGGCGAAGTCCACGCCATTATGGGGCCGAACGGCTCCGGCAAATCGACGCTGAGCCACGTCATCGCCGGCAAGCCGGGCTACGAAGTCACCGGCGGGCAGATCCTGTTCAAGGGCGAGGACCTCTTGGAAATGGCGCCGGATGTGCGCGCCGCCAAGGGCGTGTTCCTGGCCTTCCAGTATCCGGTCGAAATCCCGGGTGTCGCCACCATGACGTTCCTGCGCACCGCGCTGAACGCGCAGCGCAAGGCGCGCGGCGAGGACGAGTTCTCGACGCCGGATTTCCTGCGCCGGGTGCGCGAGGTCGCGTCCTCGCTCGGCATCCCGCAGGAGATGCTCAAGCGCGGCGTCAATGTCGGCTTCTCGGGCGGTGAGAAGAAACGCAACGAGGTACTGCAGATGGCGCTGTTCCAGCCTAGCCTGTGCATTCTCGACGAAATGGACTCCGGCCTCGACATCGACGCGCTGCGGATCGCCTCGGAAGGCGTCAACGCGCTGCGCACGCCGGACCGCGCCATGGTCGTGATCACCCACTATCAGCGGCTGCTCGATTACATCGTGCCCGACCATGTGCACGTGATGTCGAAGGGCAAGGTGGTGAAGAGCGGCGGCAAGGAGCTGGCGCTCGAACTCGAAGCCAACGGCTACGCCCAGTATCAGGAAGCGGCGGCCTGACGCCGAGGATTTGATCATGAATATCGCATTGGCGAAGACCGACAAGGCAGACGTCGCAGGCGCGAACTTCGCGAGCGTGCTGGCCGGCCAGCCGGGCGCCGGCAAGGTCGCCGACGCAAGGCGCCGTGCCTTCGATCAGTTTCAGCTGATCGGCCTGCCGCATCGGCGGATCGAGGACTGGAAGTACACTGACCTGCGCGCGCTGATGCGCGAGGTGCTGCCGATCGCGCCGGCGCCGGACGCCGCCGCGCTGGCCCGCGCTGAGGCGGTGTTGAAGCTGCACGGCATCGACGGCGTCCGCCGGCTGGTGCTGGTCGACGGCGTCCTGGTGACTGAGTTGTCCGATCTGGCGGCGCTTGAGCAGGGCCTGTCGATCCGCAGCCTGCGCGACGCGCTGGCGGCCGGCGACGAACGCCTGCTGTCGCTCGGCACCGCCGATCCGATGGTCGCGCTCAACACCGCGCTGATGACCGACGGTGTGGTGATCGACATCGCCGATGGCATCAAGCTGGCGCAGCCGCTGCACGTCGTCCACATCGCGGCGAGCAGCACGAGGACAGCAAGCTTCACCCGCTCGCTGCTGCAACTCGGCAAGAATGCGGCCGCGACGCTGGTCGAGAGCTACGTCGCAGGTGAGGGCGCCGGCGCCTATCAGGTCCACGACGCAGCCGTGATCAGCATCGGCGACGGCGCACGGCTCGATCATGTCCGCCTGATCGAGGACGCGCGCGACGCTTTCAATATCTCGGCCGCCGAAGTCCGCGTCGGCACCCAGGCGCATTACGGCGTGGTCGGCGTCAACACCGGCTCGCTGGTCAGCCGCTACTCGTCGACCGTGACGATCGCCGGCGAGCATGCCCGGGTCGAGACCAACGGCGTCAATCTGCTCAACGGCACCCAGCACGCCGACACCACGTTGACCATGAACCACGACGTGCCGCATTGCGTCAGCCGCGAAGGTTTTCGCGCGGTGGTGGATGATCGCGGCCATTCGGTGTTCCAGGGCCGCATCAACGTGCGCCAGCCGGCGCAGCAGACCGACGCCAAGATGATGACGCGGGCGCTGCTGCTGTCCGACGACGCCGAGGCCGACAACAAGCCCGAGCTCGAGATTTTTGCCGACGACGTCACCTGCGGCCACGGCGCCGCGATCGGCGCGCTCGACGATCAGCTGCTGTTCTATCTGCGCGCCCGCGGTCTTCCCGAGAAGGAAGCCGAGGCGCTGCTGATCCAGGCCTTCGTCGGCGAGGCGATCGAAGCGATCGCCGACGACAATCTGCGCACGCTGGCAATCGGTGCGGCGGAGCGCTGGCTGGCGGCGCGGGGGTAGTATAGCCAATGAGATCGTCATTGCGAGCGCAGCGAAGCAATCCAGGAATTCCGTGCACTGAGCTGGATTGCTTCGTCGCTTCGCTCCTCGCACTGACGGTGTGGCTACTTCCTGCGGACATCTTGAAGACAGTTGAAAGTTAGTACGGTCATGGCGCATCCCGCAGTTAGCAACGGCTCCTACGACGTCGCCCGCGTGCGCGAGGATTTTCCGGCGCTCGGGCTCGAAGTCTACGGCAAGCGACTGGTGTATCTCGACAACGCCGCGTCGGCGCAGAAGCCGCGCGTGGTGCTGGAGCGGATGACCAAGGCGTATGAGAGCGAATACGCCAACGTGCATCGCGGCCTGCATTATCTCGCCAACGCCGCGACCGAGGCCTACGAGGGCGGCCGCGCGCGGGTGCAGGGCTTCCTCAACGCGCGTAAGCCGGAAGAGATCATCTTCACCCGCAACGCCACCGAGGCCATCAACCTGGTCGCGTCGTCCTACGGTTCGCCGAACATCGGCGAGGGTGACGAGATCGTGCTCTCGATCATGGAGCACCATTCCAACATCGTGCCGTGGCACTTCTTGCGTGAGCGCCAGGGCGCCGTGCTGAAATGGGCGCCGGTCGACGATGAGGGCAACTTCCTGATCGACGAATTCGAGAAGCTGCTGACGCCGAAGACCAAGCTGGTGGCGATCACCCAGATGTCCAACGCGCTCGGCACCATCGTGCCGGTCAAGGAGGTCGTGAAGATCGCGCATGATCGCGGCATTCCGGTTCTGGTCGACGGCAGCCAGGGCGCGGTGCACCTGACCATCGACGTCCAGGACATCGATTGCGACTTCTACATCATGACCGGTCACAAGCTGTACGGCCCGACCGGCATCGGCGTGCTGTACGGGAAGTACGACGTGCTGGCGCAGATGCGCCCCTACAACGGCGGCGGCGAGATGATCCGCGAAGTGGCGCAGGACTGGGTCACGTATGGCGACCCGCCGCACCGCTTCGAGGCCGGAACCCCGGCGATCGTCGAGTCGGTCGGGCTGGGTGCCGCGATCGACTACGTCAATTCGATCGGCAAGGAGCGCATCGCCGCGCACGAACACGATCTTTTGACCTATGCCGAGCAACGGCTGCGCGAAATCAACTCGCTGCGGATCATCGGCGCTGCCAAGAACAAGGGCCCGGTGATTTCCTTCGAAATGAAGGGGGCGCATCCGCACGACGTCGCCACGGTGATCGACCGCCAGGGCGTTGCGGTGCGCGCGGGAACCCACTGCGTGATGCCGCTGCTGGAGCGTTTCCAGGTGACGGCGACGTGCCGGGCGTCGTTCGGCATGTATAATACGCGTGAAGATGTCGACCAACTCGCACAGGCGCTGATCAAGGCGCGGGATCTGTTCGCATGACCGATACGATCGAGGCCAAAGCCAATATGCAGACCGTCTCGGCGCTGCCGCCCGAGGAGACCGAGCGGCTCGGCACCGAAATCGTGGGTGCGCTCAAGACGGTGTTCGACCCGGAAATCCCCGCCGACATCTACGAGTTGGGCTTGATCTACAAGGTCGAGATCAAGGACGACCGCACCGTCGACCTCGATATGACGCTGACGACGCCGAACTGCCCGGCCGCGGCGGAACTGCCGACGATGGTCGAGAACGCCGTGGCCTCGGTGCCGGGCGTCGGCGTTGTCAACGTCAACATCGTCTGGGAGCCGCCGTGGACGCCCGAGCGCATGAGCGACGAAGCGCGACTCGTGCTGAATATGTGGTGAAGGCTTGCAACAGGCGCGCCGTCATTGCGAGGAGCGCAGCGACGAAGCAATCCATGCCACGTGCACTGAGCTGGATTGCTTCGCTGCGCTCGCAATGACGGGGTGAGGGTCTTAGATAATCAGCCAACCGAGCGGCCTTGAACCGCTACGAGGATGGACACGATGACGGAAGCGACGCCAACGACCCCGGCCAAGCCGGCCCGCCGGCCGCGCCCGCAGGTGATGCGGCTGACTGACGCTGCGGCGACGCGCGTCAAGGAGCTGATGGGCCGCGCCGACAGCGAGATCCTCGGCCTGCGCGTCGGCATCAAGAACGGCGGCTGCGCCGGGCAGTCCTACACGGTGGACTACGCGCACGACATCAAGCCGACCGACGAAGTGATCGAGGACAAGGGCGTCAAGATCATGGTCGATCCGAAGGCCGTGCTGTTCCTGCTCGGCACCGAGATGGACTACAAGGCCGACAAGATGCAGGCGCAGTTCGTCTTCAACAATCCGAACCAGATCTCGGCCTGTGGCTGTGGCGAGTCGGTGGAGTTGAAGCCAGCCGAGATCGATGGCTGAGGAAGCGCCAGACGCTTCTGCTCATAGCCTATGAGTGCTGTTGAAGCTCGTTTGACGAACTTGATGCTCAGTCCCTGCATGTTCCATTAAGTTGGAATTAAGAGGCGATCGCGAATAACTCCTGCAAGACATTTGCAGGGGAGTTCGTATGAAACGCCGTGACTTTCTGCTCGGGGCTGCAGCGCTGGGGCTTAGCGGTCCGATCCTCGGCAAAGCGGCGATATCGTCGCTGCATGCCCAGCAGGCCGCGCCGCAGGGCGCCAAGATTGCCAAGGTCGCGATCTTCCCGGCCATCGGCTTTTCCCGCGTCGGCAATGCCGACGACTGGTTTCTGGCACCCGAGGTGCCCGGCCTGCTCGACGAGCCGGAGGGCGGCTTCAAGGACTCCCGCGGCCGCATCAAGAAGCAGGTGCAGCGCTT
This sequence comes from Rhodopseudomonas palustris, assembly GCF_003591005.1. Taxonomy (GTDB): domain Bacteria; phylum Pseudomonadota; class Alphaproteobacteria; order Rhizobiales; family Xanthobacteraceae; genus Rhodopseudomonas; species Rhodopseudomonas palustris_K. The sequence continues at coordinate 37,755 of NZ_QYYD01000005.1, read as the reverse complement.
CCGGCTGTTCGGCTACGACGACCAAGGCCGCGTCGTGCGCGAGATCGACGCGGCGTCGGCGAAATGGACCGTGCACGCCGCCAACACCAAGGCGACCTGGTACGGCTTCAGCAACGCGCTCGACCGCGGCGCCAGCATGCCGGGCGTGCCCAACCCGCAGCGCAATGCCTTCATCCCGCTCGACAAGCGCGACCAGATGCTGTGCATCGATCCCGGCGCTATCGCGATCTCAGGCGCCTCGGTGAACGGCGCCGGCGGCGACGACAAGTACAAACTCAAGGGTCGGTTCTGGCAGACGCTCGACGTCTCGCTCGGCCATCTGCGCACCGATGACAAGGGTCGCCTGCTGGTGTTCGCCGCCGAGGGCGTGTCGCGCTCGGCGCTGCCGCAGAACCCGGTGCGCGACTTCACCAACAATGACGGCTGGCACGACGACTGGGCCGACGGCTGGGTCAAGGCCAGCGTCAGCATCGACGGCCAGACCGTCGAGGCCGAGCCGGCTTGGGTGGTGTGCTGCGGGCCGAAATTCGCGCCGCAGCTCGAGCCGATCGTGACGCTGTACGACGCGGCGCGCGAGGCGATGATCGACCTCGGCCAGCTGCAGGCGCCGGCCGACAAGGTGTCGTTCCGCCGCGACGTGCTGCCGATCCTGCGCCGTGCCGGCACCATGCAATGGGTCGCGGCGGCATCGTTCCTCGGCGCGGCCTGGCACGACATCGGCGATCTGTCCGACCCGAAGGTGATCGAGACGCTGGCGAAGTCGTCGGCCGACGCGCAGGCGGAGCGCAAGCGCGTGTTCGACGTCTTCCGCAAGCCGGGTGGCGAGGATCGACGCGGCAACGCGATCCCGATCATGCTCGGCGACGGCGTCAATTACCCAGACAGCGCGCATTCCTGGCTGGCTTTGACGCCGACCCAGTACCGCGTGCTCGAATTGTGGGTCGACGGCAAGTTCGACGCCGACTACGTGAATGCCGCGGCGGACGCGGTGAAGACGCTCGACGATCTTCCGGTCGAACTCCGTCCGGAAGCAATGACCCGCGCGGCGCTCGACGCCTGCTCGGGCGGCGCCTTCCACCCCGGCGTCGAGATCACCTGGCCGATCCGCCACAAGGCGCTGTATCGCGGCCCGAACGAAACCAAGCTGCCGTTCCGTATCGCGCTGTCGGGCCGCAAGACGCTCAACCAGGATCTCGGCCTCCAGCTCAACGTCGATAACGTCTTCACCGGCAATCCGGCCAAGCCGGACCAAGGCTCGCCGATCGGCCCGCAGGCGCCCGGCGATCTGACGCGCTGGATGGGCGTGCCGTGGCAGGGCGACGCGTTCAGCTGCCAGGCGGTGCTGACCGCGACCGGCTTCCCGACGCCGGTGTGGTGGCCGGCGCTGCTGCCAGTCGATGTGCTGCCCGAGGCGTTCTACAAGCAGATGATGCGCACCGACCTCACCGAAGAGGAGCGGCTGCGATTTTATCACATGCGCGTGCCGTGGGCGCGTGGCGCCGCCGGCATCGGTCTGCATGTCGAGGCCGGCTACACCGACGGCCTGCGCCGCATGATCGAGCTGTGGACGCGGATGGGCGTGGTGGTGAAGCGGCCGGGTCCGAAGGGGCTGGCCGGCGTGCCCGACCAGGTGTTCGTCGAAGTGCAGCGCGGCTCGATGGATATCGTCGAGCCGATTCCGTCACGCTGATCGCGCATGGATAGGGTTGCGGTGATCGGGGGCGGGGTGGCGGGACTATCCGCCGCCCGCCGGCTGCTGCTGGTCGGGCACAGGCCGATCCTGATCAGTCCCGATCCCGCGGTGCCGAACCGCGGCGAGACGCTGTCGCCGAAAGCGACGACGCTGCTCGAAGCGCTGCAGTGGAGCCATCTGCTCGACGCCGATAGCGCGCTGCCGGGCGAGGGGCGGTTCTCGGTGTGGGGTGACGCGACGCTGCGCAAGGCACCCGATCACGAAGGCCTCGGCTATCACCTTGACCGCGTGCAATTCGAACGCCTGATGCGCACCGCGCTGCTCGCCGGCAACGTCGAGCGGATCAGTAGCAGCGTGACGGCGATGACGCATCGGCCCGGCGGCGTAGAGCTCACTCTGGCTGACGGCGCAACCATCTCGGCGGCGGCGGCGATCGACTGCACCGGCCGCGCTGCGCTGTCGTCCGGCGCCGCCGCCGAGCGCCGGCGGCTCGACCGGCTGGTCGCGGCGTGGCGCGTGCTCGATCTGCCGGACGATGCCGACACCGCGGCGGCGACACTGGTCGAAGCGGTCGAACTCGGCTGGTGGTACATGTCGCCGTTGCCGGGCCGCCGCATGATGCTCGGCCTATTCACCGACTCCGATCTGCTTCCCACCGGCGTCGCGCAGGATGGCGCGCGTTGGGCGGGCCTTGCGGCCGGCACGCACGCGATCGCGCCGCGGCTGGGTAGTCTCGGGCTCGACGCCGTCGCGGCCGGCGCAGCGCCGGCGATGGCGCCGGCCGCCTCGGTCACCGTCAGCCGTCTGATCGAAGGCCGTATCGTTCGCGCCGGCGACGCAGCCGCGGCGCTCGACCCCGTCGGCGCCAACGGCATCGCCACCGCGTTGTGGAGCGGCCTGCACGCGGCCGCGGCCGCGCTCGCGCTGATCAGGGGCGAGGCCGGCGTCGCCTCAACCTATGAGCGCGATTATTTGCAGGGCGTCAGCCATCAGCTCGCGACGCAGCGGGCGATGTACGCGTCCGAGCCTCGCTTCGCCGCCGCGCCGTTCTGGCGCCGGCGTCAGACCGAACCGTTCACAACCGACCACAAGGAGGAAACCGCATGACCACTTCGCTGCGCGCGCTGCTACTCGCCGCCGTCGCTGTCACCGCCGTGCCCATGGCTGCCGCCGCCGAGAGCGCCGTGCAGATCATCGCGCCGACCGACAAGACCATCACGCCGAGCGGCACCTGGAGCATCGGCGCGCGCGCCGGCGATTTCGTGTTCATCGGCGGCATGCGCGGCACCGACCGTGTCACCGGCAAGATGGTCGACGGCGACGAGGCGCGCGTGCGCCGGATGTTCGACAACATGCTGGCCGCCGCCGAAGCCGCCGGCGCCACCAAGGCCGACGCGGTGCGCCTGACTGTATTCGTCACCGACGTCGCCAAATATCGCCCGCTGGTCAACAAGGTGCAGAAGGACATCTGGGGCGATGGGCCATACCCGCCGCGCACCGTGCTGCAGGTGCCGGCGCTCGATCAGGGCGACATCGCCGAGATTGACGGCACGTTCTACGCGCCGGTGAAGAAGTAGTTCGAAGGGGCGCCGTGCTGCGTGCCGCCATCCACGGTGGTCGTCGTCACCAGCGCATGCGGGTGATCCAGTATGCAGAGAGTCAGCGTTCGGCGTTGACGGCTGACCTCATAAATTGAGACCAACCGCTCTGGAACTGGGTCGCCCGGGGGTGAGGCGACGCCTCGTACTGGGCCGCGCGCTCCCCAAGCCGATCGAACGTCGCTTGCGGCTTTTGGCTTGCTATGCTGATCGGGTTGCGAGCAAAGCGGAGGAGGCCCGGACGCCGATGGATCGTGATCATCTCGCCGATTTGTTCGAGCCGTTCGGCCGGGTCACGATCCGGCGGATGTTTTCCGGATTTGGGATCTCGGCCGACGGCGTCAATTTTGCGCTGGTGATTCAAGACGCGATCTATCTGCGCGCCGACGCGGCGACGATCGCCAAGTTCGAGGCCGAAGGCTCGCGGCCGTTCTCCTACACGACCCGGCTGCGAACCGTCACGGTCGCCTCGTATTGGCGGCTGCCGGACCGGCTGCTCGACGAGCCGGACGAATTTGCCATGTGGTCGCGGGCAGCGCTGGCCGCAGCCGAGCGCGCGGCGCTGGAGAAGGCGCGCAAGCCAAGCAGCAAGCCGCGCGTCGCCAAGGCGACGACGCCGAAATTGAAGCCGCGGCAACGCCGCGCGTAGTAACGCGCGTTATGCCACTCTCGCAGGCTGGACTTTGCGGAATTCCGGATCGGTTTCGCAGATGACGCGGTTACGGCCGTTGCGCTTGGCCGAGTAAAGGCAGGCGTCGGCGCGTTCGATCAGGGCGTCGGCGTCGTCGTCGGGTTTCAGCGTCGAGACGCCGACCGACAGCGTGACCCGGCCGAGAATTTCGCCGGTCGATTTCTTCTTCAGCTCCTTCGACATCACCACACGGCGAATGTCGTCCGCCAGCATCAGGGCCTGGCGCAGCGGCGTCTCGGGCAACACGACGGCGAACTCCTCGCCGCCATAGCGGGCCGGGATGTCCCGCTCTTTGATGGTCTGCTTCAGCGTCATCCCCACCAGCCGCAGCACCTGATCGCCGGTGAGATGGCCGTAGGTGTCGTTGAACGATTTGAAGTGATCGATGTCGATCATCAGGAGCGACATCGGGCGGCGGCTGACGGACGCGGTGCGGACGGCGTCACTGACGACGCGGTCAAAATGCTTGCGGTTGCCGAGGCCGGTCAGCGGGTCGGTGACGCTTTCGGCACGGATCGCTTCCAGGTTGGTCTGGAGGTTGCTGATTTCCCGCCGCGAATTGGAGAGCCGGTCCTCGAGCGCGGTGTTGGCCTGCTGCATCTCGCGGGTCGCCGATACCAGGCGCTCGACGATTGTCTTGATCTGTTCGTGATCGGTGGCGAGCAACAGGGTCTGGCTGGCGCCTTCCAGATTGTCGCCGAAGGTCGCGGTGGTGCCCAGCGTGTCGGCGAGCAGCGACATCATGTCGTCGATCTCGCTCAGCACGCGCGCGCCGATGCGGTCGATGCGATCGTTGGTGCGGCCGTGCGAGAGGTAGCAGTCGTGAAGGCGTTCGAGGTCGGCGTCGGTGAGACGACCACCGGTCGTCAGCGCCTCGTTGATCGCCTGGTTCAGCTCGACATTGTAGCCGGTGGCGTAGACGTACCAGATCTCGTAGTTGCGCGGCATGGCGGGCTGCCGCAGCGCTTTGATCTGATTCAGCGCGAGCTCGGCAAACGCCAAGCTGCGCTCGTGTTCATCCTGCATCGCAGCCACCGCGTCCACCGGCCGATTCTGGCCCTGCCTTACTTGCTGTGAGGCTAAGGTGTGGCGGTGAATGCCGCGTAAATATCCGAGGGATCAGCCTCGCCGATTACCCGCGGGCGCGGACCGGACGGAGCAGGAATGCCGGCAGGTGCGAGTGATCGCCGGGTTCGGACGACGTGTCGCGCGGCGGCGGCGCCGAGCCGAACGAGGCGTGCGCTGCAACAGCAGGGGTGCTACGCGGCTCGCGGCGCGGCTTGCGCGCGTCACGAGGCTCGCGGCGACCTTCGTTCCGCGGCTCGCGATGTTCGCGCGGCTCAGGAGCGTCGCGCTGTTCACGGGGCTCGCGAGCCTCACGCGGTGCGCGATCCTCGCCCCGGGCTTCGCGAGGCTCGCGGTGGCGCGACCCGGACGAGCGGCGCGACGAACGCGCGGGGCGCTCGTGTTCGTCCTCGACATCGCCGACCGGGCCCGCTTCGGCGCGGGGAATTTCTTTGCCGATCAGCTTCTCGATCGCGGCGATCGACTTCTGGTCGGACGGGGCGACGATCGAGATGGCGGTGCCGAGACGGCCAGCGCGGCCGGTCCGGCCGATGCGATGGACGTAGTCGTCGGGATGATGCGGCACGTCGAAATTGAAGACGTGGCTGACTTCCGGAATGTCGAGGCCGCGGGCCGCGACGTCGGAGGCGACCAGGATCGGCAGTTCGCCCTTGCGGAACTGATCGAGCGCGGCGGTGCGGGCCGACTGGTCCATGTCGCCGTGCAGCGCGCCGACGCTGAAGCCGTGCTTCTGCAGCGACTTCGCCAGCAGCGCGACTTCGCGCTTGCGGTTGCAGAAGATGATCGCGTTCTTGAGGTCGGTCGACGCCCGGATCAGGCGGCGCAGCGTCTCGCGCTTCTCGTGCGGCTCGCGCCCGCACGGCACCTGGGACTGCGTCACCGTCACGGCGGTGGACGCCGGCTTGGAAACTTCGATTTTTTCGGGATTGTGCAGGAATGTTTCGGTGACGCGGCGGATTTCCGGCGGCATCGTCGCGGTGAAGAACAGCGTCTGCCGGGTGAAGGGGACCAGCTTGCAGATCCGCTCGATGTCCGGAATGAAGCCCATGTCGAGCATGCGGTCGGCTTCGTCGATGATCAGCATCTCGACGCCGGTCAGCAACAGGCCGCCGCGTTCGGTGTGGTCGAGCAGCCGGCCCGGGGTGGCGATCAGCACGTCGACACCGCGCATCAGCTTGGTGTCCTGATCGCCGAACGAGACGCCGCCGATCAGCAGCGCAACGTTGAGTTTCTGGCCGACGCCGTATTTGTCGAACTGCTCCTTGACCTGGGCGGCGAGTTCGCGGGTCGGCTCGAGGATCAGGGTGCGGGGCATTCGTGCCCGGGCGCGGCCCTTTTCCAGCATCGTCAGCATCGGCAGCACGAAGGCTGCGGTCTTGCCGGTGCCGGTCTGGGCGATGCCGAGGACGTCCTTGCGGGCGAGGACGTGGGGGATCGCCTGTTCTTGAATGGGGGTCGGGGTAGTGTAACCGCTTGCCGCGACGGCAGCGAGGACCTTGTCTGAAAGGCCGAGATTGGAAAAGGACATTGAGCCTCTGTTGTCGACGCGATCCGATCCGAACGACGATTGCAAGGATCACGCCACTTGATGAAACCGCCGCCAGGATTTCTCGGAAATCACTGTCGCGCTCAGCCCCGGAGCGGCAAGCAATGTTGCACGGGGATGTCGGTCGCGGACAGGCGGCTCAATCGGGATATCGCTAGTCGATACCGGGCCGCATCACGGCCGGAACATAGGCCGGAATCGCGTAAAGTCAATGCACCAGACGATGAAACGGCCGAAAAGCTTAATATTCCTGCAGTTTTAACGGCCGTATCAGCGGCTCCGCCGCAGCGTTTCGGTCGGCGACTCGCCGAACGCCGCCCGGTAGTCGTTCGCGAAGCGGCTCGGATTGGCGAAGCCGCACCGGAGCGCGACGCCGACGACGGTGGTGGCCGCGCCGGCTTCAAGCAGCCGCCGCGCGTGCGCCAGCCGCAGCCGCTTGAGAAAGGCGGAGGGCGAGTAGCCGCGATGGCGAACGAAGCCGCGGTTCAGCGTCGAGACGCTGACGCCCGCCTTGCGAGCCAGGTCCTCGACGGTGATCTCGTCCATGCCACGCGCGTGTGCGCAGCGGCCTTCCGCGTAGTTCTCCGCCTTCAGAACGAACTGAGGCAGCGCTTCGCTGCCTTCGGTGTCCAGCAGGCGGTGAAGATTGTGGCGGCTGCAGTACAGCAGCGCGGTGATACAGCTCTGTTCGAGTTGCAGCAGCACGTTCTTCGGCCAAGCCAGAAACTGTGCGTCGAGCCGCGCGGCGAGCAATCTGGTCAGATCCCGGAATCCGAGATAGCGCGGGTCGCGATGAGCGATCGCGGGTTCGAACATGATCGGCTGCTGCGGCCTGAAGCCGATCAGTGAAGCGATCGTGCGCTCGAGGACGGGTTGCGGAATCCTCAGGATCAATTGGCTGAAGCCATCTCCCATCTCGAGCTGGGCAGCCCGACCAGGCGAGCAGATGCACGCGGCGCCCTCGGACAGTTCAACGACCTGTTCGCCGCTGGTCAGCCGCGCGCGGCCGCGAAGGCAAAGATGGACAAGAGCGATGTGGCGCTCGGGAATGCTGAGCGTCGCAGATCCTCTGCCGACGGTGAAGTACAAACCCGTTTGCGGAAGTTCGGCAAGGTTGGATCTCAGGAAGAAGCCGTTTTGATCCGGAACGATCAGGTCGACTCCGTAGCGCCGCAGAATGCTTTGCGCTTCGACCGGGTCGTGGCAGTGCATCAGAGGAAAGTCTTGCAGCGGCTCCCCGATCGGGGGCGTCTCCGTTTCACCAATCATCACCGCATCACAACGCCCTTTCGCGGCATTAGTCGATCAAAGGTTGTGTCTGCACAACCGGAATCCGGTTTCTGTCCTTCGGTGACGTATTTTGTACTTACGGCCGATTAGCTGCCGTCCGCTAGACAGTGGGGCATTGCGCCAACCGCAAAGCGACGCACGCGCAGTGGCCGAATCGAACGACGGCGACTCGGCTGGATCTCGTCGTCATGCAGCCGTTGCAGTCGCTGCACCACGTCCGCGCGCGTGTGGGGTGGGTTCACTTCGCAGATTGCGTAGTTGCGCAGCTGCGGCACGTTGACACAATTTATCGGGGTACCGACAATGAAGCTGTCCAACATCAAGATCCTCTACAAAATCCTCGCGTGTTTTGTCCTGCTCAGTCTGGTGGTCGGCTTCGGCCTCTGGTTCTCCGCCGCGAAGATGGACGAGATCGACCGCACCTATGCGGCGATGCTCGAGAACGACGTGCAGGGCATGAAGGCGAACTTCCGTGCCAATGCGAGGGTCTACAATCTCGGACGTCTGTCGTGGCGTGTGATCGCCGAAACCGATCCCGCCGAGATGCAGAAGGTCGGCGCCGAAGTCGCGACGAACCAGCGCGAGTTCAACGATTTCATCGCGCTTGCGAAGCGGGCGCTGCCGGCCTACGCCGCCGACTTCGAGCAGATCGGCAAGATGTTCGACGACATCATGACCGGGAAATTCCCGCCGATCGAATGGGCCTCTGCGGCCAACAGGAAGGACGAGGCGATCCGACTCGCCAAGGAGATGGCAACGGACAACCACGCGTTGCGATCGGCGCAGGTTGCGATCACGCAGAAGCTCGACAAGGAATTCGCCGAGAAGTCCCGCGCCGCAGCGGCCGACGTCGCGAGTACGATCAAGCTCACGATCGTGCTCGTCGGCGGCGGCTTCGTCGCAGTCCTGGCCATGGCGTTCGCACTCGTGCAGTTCGGTGTTGCGCGTCCGCTTGCCCGCCTGGTCGGCGATCTGCAATCGATGGCGCGCGGTCAGCAGGTCGAGATCGCCGGCACCGACCGCGGCGACGAGATCGGACAGACCGCCAACGCCGTCAACGGCATCAAGCTGATGCTGGACGATAAGGCGCGGCAGGAAGCGGCGGCCAAGGCCGAGCAGGATCGCCGGATCGCCGAGCAGCGCAAGCAGGACATGGCGAAGCTTGCCGGCGATTTCGAAGCCGCGGTGGGCGAAGTGATCCAGACGGTGTCGTCCGCCTCCACCGAACTCGAAGCCTCGGCGACGACGCTGACATCGACGGCGGAGCGCGCGCAGGAGGTCACCACCGCGGTCGCTGCAGCTTCCGAGGAAGCGTCGACCAACGTTCAATCGGTCGCCTCCGCGACCGAGGAGATGGCGTCGTCGGTGACCGAGATCAGCCGCCAGGTTCAGGACTCCGCCCGGATCGCCTGCGAGGCGGTGGCTCAGGCGCAGCGGACCAACGAGCGCGTCAGCGAGCTGTCGCAGGCCGCGGCCCGGATCGGCGACGTCGTCGAGCTGATCAACACCATCGCCGGTCAGACCAACCTGCTGGCGCTCAACGCCACGATCGAGGCCGCGCGCGCCGGCGAAGCCGGACGTGGCTTCGCCGTGGTGGCATCTGAAGTGAAAGCGCTGGCCGAACAGACCGCAAAGGCCACCGGCGAGATCAGCGCCCAGATCGGCAGTATCCAATCGGCGACCGATCAGTCGGTCGTGGCGATCCGCGAGATCGGGCAGACGATTTCAAAGATGTCGGAGATCGCTTCGACGATCGCCTCGGCGGTCGAGGAACAGGGCGCGGCGACGCAGGAAATTTCGCGTAACGTGCAGCAGGCGGCGCTGGGCACGCAGCAGGTGTCCGGCAGCGTCGTCGATGTTCAGCGCGGCGCGACCGAGACCGGCTCGGCTTCGGTCCAGGTGCTGGCGGCCGCACGGTCGCTGTCGCGAGACAGCAATCGGCTGAAGGACGAGGTCGGCCGATTTTTGAGCAATGTTCGCTCGGCGTAGCACTGGAGTGCCGGCCCGGCGCTTCGGCGCCGGGTTGCAACTTCGGCGCAGGCATGATGTCGGCCGGGTGAGCGCTGGCCTTTTGGGTTGAACCCGCTTCGGCTTTTGGCCGACTATGGCGCAGCGGCCCGATCCGGCCGCACGACTGATCGGGGACCCGGGAATGCGATCGCTGTTGCTGCGGGGGATATCGGCGATCGTTGTAGCTGTAGCGCTGCTGATCTGCGCGCCGGCCGAGGCCGCCAAGCGCGTCGCGCTGGTGATCGGCAATGACGATTATCGCCACGTGCCGAAGCTGCAGAAGGCGGTCAACGACGCCCGCACCATGGGCGACACGCTCCGCGCGCTCGGCTTTCAGGTGATGGTCGCCGAGAATCAGAGCCGCGCCGCCTTCAGCCAAAGTCTGCTCGCGTTCGACAATGTCATCGAGCCGGGCGACACCGCGTTCTTCTTCTACGCCGGCCACGGCTTCGAGATCGCCGGCCAGAATTTCCTGCTGCCGACTGACGTGCCCGCGGCCACCGAGGGCCAGGAAGAACTGGTCCGCGACGCCTCGATCATGGCCGACCGGATTGTCGACCGGCTGCAGAACCGCGGCGCCCGCACCGCGATCCTGGTGCTCGATGCCTGCCGCAACAATCCGTTCGACCGCCGCGGCGTGCGCGCGCTGGCCGGGCGCGGCGGCCTCGCGCCGATGACCACGCTGCCCGAGGGCGTGTTCTCGATCTTCTCCGCCGGCCCGCGGCAGACCGCGCTCGACCGGCTGTCGGACAGTGACGCCAACCCGAACTCGGTTTTCACGCGCGTCTTCGCCAAGCAGATCAGGGACCCCGGCGACAATCTCGTGCAGGTGGCGCAGCGCACGCGGCGGCTGGTCAGCGAGATGGCCGACAGCGTCGGCCACAAGCAGGTGCCGGTGTATTTCGACCAGATGGTCGACGACGTATTTCTCAACGGTCCGGCAAAGCCGGCCGCAAGCGCCGCCGCGCCGGGTGAGGCACCCGAAAAGGTCGCGGCACTGCCGCCGGTAGCACCGCTGAAGCCGCCGTCGTCGGAGAGCCTGAACGCGCCGATCGCCAGCTTCTCGCGCCACAATGGCGGCTGGACCGTGGTGTTCTCGATCGCCGACCCGACGCTGGGCATTTCGTGGCGGATGGCCGGCGAGGGCGATTTCCGCGAGACCGGCTTCATGGACTCGCTCGATCCGCGCACCCGCAAGCGGCTGCCGAACCCGTCCATCCAACTTCCCGCCGATGCGCCGGCCTCGACCATCGAGGTGCGCTACGTCGATGCGCAGGGCGAACTGCAAGGGCCGTTCCCGATCCGGTTCGAACCCGAGGCGGCGCTGCTGCGCGATCAGCGCAAGATCCTCGACATGACGGCGACGAGCTGGCTGTCGTTCCGGGACTACAACGGGCTCCTGGTGTACTACACGCATCTGATGTCGTATCGCTGCGCCATCCGCGAGGTGCGGATCGGCGTCGATAGCGCCGTGCCTGACAAGGTGCTGAAGATGCCGGCCTGCGACATGCGCGACCCGGTCAACATCCCGAGCAGCGCCACGCCGTATTTGAAGCTGCCGTCGAACGTCAAATCGGTCTCGGTCGAGCTGACCTATCGCGACGGGAGCGTGTCGGAGATCAAGACGTTCCGGAAGTAATAGACCCATAGGTGGGAATGACGACCACGACGACCAGTCGGCCGAGGAGACGAAGGACGCCATGAACGAAGCTTCTTCGTCTCACTCAAGCGGACGCATCTTGCAAGCCCGTTGCTGCATCGTTGGCGGCGGACCGGCTGGGATGATGCTGGGCTATCTGCTCGGCCGCGCCGGCATCGACACGATCGTGCTGGAGAAGCACGCTGACTTTCTGCGCGATTTTCGCGGCGACACCGTGCATCCGTCGACCATGCGGGTGCTCGACGATCTCGGGCTGCTGCAGCAATTTCTACAACGACCGCATCAGGAGCTCAGCCGCATTGGCGGCGATTTCGGCGGCACCTATCTGCGCGTGGCCGATTTCGGCCGGCTCGACGTGCCGGCGCGCTTCATCGCGATGATGCCGCAATGGGAGTTTCTCGATTTTCTCGCCGAGCAGGGCGCCAAGCTGCCGTCGCTACGGCTGCTGCGGCGGACCGAGGCCACGGACCTCATTCGCGACGGCGACAGGATCGCCGGCGTGATCGCGCGGTCGCCGGACGGCGAACTCCGGATCGAGGCCGATCTCGTCATCGGCTGTGACGGCCGCCATTCGGTAGTGCGGCGCTGTGCCGGGCTCGAGGTCGAGGACATCGGCGCGCCGATCGACGTGCTGTGGTTTCGCATCGGCCGCGCGCAGCAGGCGCTGGCTCCGGCGTTTTTGCACGCCGCCGAGGGCGGCTTCCTTGTCACCATCGATCGCGGCGATTACTGGCAATGCGCCTTTGTCATCGCCAAGGGGCAGGCGGACGCCGTGAAGGCGCGCGGCCTTGACGCGTTTCGCGAACGCATCGTCGACATCGTGCCGGCGCTGCGCCCGCATATCGCCGATGTGGGTAGTTGGGACGACGTCAAGCTGCTGACCGTGACGATCGACCGGCTCAAGCGCTGGGCGCGGCCCGGTCTGTTGTGCATCGGCGACGCCGCGCACGCGATGTCGCCGGTCGGCGGCGTCGGCATCAATCTGGCGATCGCCGATGCGGTCGCGACCGCCAATCTGCTGGCTGAAAAGCTGCAGCGCGGCGGGGTGACGCTGGCAGACCTCGGCGCCGTGCAGGCGCGCCGGCTGCTGCCGGTGAGGATCATTCAGGGCGCGCAGGTCGCGGTGCAGGACCGCATCATCAACCCGGCGCTGAAGGGCAAGCCGACGCCGCCGGCGCTGCTGCGGCTGGTCGATGCCGTGCCGTGGCTGCAGCGGTTTCCTGCGATGCTGATCGGGCTGGGCGTGCGGGCCGAGCGGGTGCGCTCGCCGCAGGCGCCGTAATGCAAACGACCTGATCAGTCCGCCTTCGCCTCGATCAGCTCACGCACGCGCTGGGCAACCTGCGGCGTGGCCGGATTGTAGACGATCATGCCGAGGTCGGGTCGGCCTTCGACTGCGAAGGACGAGAACTCGAGGTCGAGACGGCCGGCCTCGGGGTGGGTGATGCATTTGACGCCTTCGCCGTGCGCGACCACGTCGTTGTTCTGCCACAACGCCGCGAATTCGGCGCTGAGCAAACACAACTCATCGACCAGCCGCGTGACTTCATCGGTGTCGGCGGCGCCGGCGCGGGCAACGTCGGCGCGGAAGGCGCCGACCACGAAGCGCGCCACGCTGCTCCAATCCTCGCGCCGCACGCGTTTGCGCGCGGTCCCGAACATCAGGCGCAGGATATTGCGCTGCTCGCGCGGCAGCTGGCCATAGTCGGTGAGCAGCGCAGCGGCCGCCTTGTTCCAGCCGAGCACGTCCCAGGTCGCGGTCTTGATGATGGCCGGGCTGAACGGCATGGCGTCGAGCACGCGCTGCAGCCGCGGCGTGATGCCGTCGGCCGGCGTGTAGCGCACTTCCGGCGGCCGGCCGAGGCCGAGCATGAACAAATGCGCGCGCTCAGGCTCGGTTAGCATCAGGCCCTTGGCGATGCGATCGAGCACCGCGGCGGATGGTGCGCCGCCGCGGCCTTGTTCGAGCCAGGTGTACCAGGTGGCGCTGATATTGGCGCGCTGCGCGACTTCCTCCCGCCGCAGCCCGGGCGTGCGACGTCGGCCGCCGGCAAAGCCAAGCACCGCGGGATCGAGCCGGGTGCGGCGACTGCGCAGATACGACCCAAGGGCGTTGTGGTCACCGGCCATGTGCGAGCCTGTTGAGACTTATACCAGGATAATGTCACGACTTTAACAGGACGAAGCATAGCGCGAAATTCGCGGAAGACGCAAAAACACAGAGGGTTTCGATGCGTGTATTTCTGACTGGTGCGACCGGTTTCGTCGGATCGCATGTGCTGAAAGAATTGCTTGCCGCTGGCCACCAGGTGATCGGGCTGACCCGCTCCGACGCGGGCGAGCGTTGGCTGGCCGAGGCGGGGGCCAGCCCGTATCGCGGCACGCTCGAAGACGCCGGTAGCCTCGCGCGCGGCGCCCAGCGGGCCGATGCGGTGATCCACACGGCGTTCGACCACGACTTCTCGCGCTATCTCGACAATTGCGCCAAGGACGCGCGCGTGATCGGCGCACTGGCGGAGGTGCTGAAAGGTTCGACCCGGCCGCTGATCATCACATCGGCGACTGGCATCGGTGCCAGGGGAGCAGGACAGTCGGCTGTGGAGGACGTGGTGGATTGGAGCCACGCGCTGCCACGCATCGCCAGCGAGCGCGCCGGGGCGGAGGCGGCCGACAAGGGCGTCTCGGTCGCGGTGGTGCGGCTGCCGCAGGTGCACGACACCGAGCGGCAGGGCCTGATCTCACCGCTGATCGACGTCAGCCGCGCCAAAGGCGTCTCGGCCTATGTGGGCGACGGCAGCAACCGCTGGCCGGCGGTGCATATCGATGACGCGGCGCGGCTGTATCGGTTGGCGCTCGACCATCACCAGGCCGGCGCCCGCTATCATGCGGTGGCCGAAGAAGGCATCAGCCTGCGCCGGATCTCAGAGACCATCGGAGCGGGGCTCGGGGTGCCGGTGGTCGCCTTGACGGCGAGGGAGGCCGCCGCTCATTTCGCCTGGCTGGCTCCGTTCATGACGATGGATATGCTGGCCTCCAGCGCCTGGACCCGAAGCCGGCTCGACTGGACGCCGGCCGGTCCGGATTTAATTACGGATCTGAAAGCCATGAATTATCGATCGCCGCGCGAAGCTTCGGAGCCTGTGGGGCAGAGCGCATGACTTTTCAGGATGGGCTCGATCCGCCGGCGGCCGTGGCCATCTCGGGTGACTGTGCTGTGATCGAATAAGTCATTCGAATGAATGATCGCGCGCAGCCGCAGGGCAGCATCGGCTTAGTCCGCCGCGAGCAGGCTCCAGAAGCTTGCTTTGCGGCCGTGCTCCGAGCGCAGGCGAAGCTTGTAGGTGACGTGATTGTCGAAGTCAGCGAAATCGCTGATGCCTGCAGCAAGGCTTTCACATTCCAGCAAATGGCGGGCAGCGTGACGATAGCGCGCTGTTCGATCTTGCTTGAGGGTGAAATCGATCATCGCGCGCAACGCCAGCGTTGCCGCCAGCGGATGTTTGCCGGCGAGCGCGTCGGCGGCGGGCGACAGGATCTCGTAGATGTTGCCGTCGAGCTTGCCGGCGTGCCGGATGATGAACCGTGCGGCGCGCTCATGGGCGGGCCAGGATAGCAGAAACGCCAGGGCCCGGATTGGGTGCTGATATGTTTCGACGTGATCGAGCGCCCGGCGTTCGGCTTCCACGTCTTCGAAATCCGGCAGGCGCTGCAGATACGCGCGCAAATGTTCCGAACTGAGGCTGCGCTCGAAGCACGACCAGCGCGCTGCCTGGGCTTCGTCATCGCGGCCGAGCGCGTCCAGCGCATCGATCCGCGTATCATCCCAGTCGACGACGCGCAGATCCGGCCGGCGATGTTGGGCGGCATCGAGAATGCTGAGCGCATCCGCCGGGCGATTGGCCGCGATCAGTCGTTGCGCGATCTCGGTGGCGACGCCGGGAGACTTGCGTTGGATCTCGTCGAATTGCGCGACGTAGGAGTCGACGTCGCCGCGCACATCGGCGATCTGCAGCAAGGCGTTGCGGATGATGCTCGCGCGATTAGTCAGTTCAAACTCGTCTTGGTAGATCGGACCTTCCAGGCTGTACCCGATCACCTCGCGATTTCTCTTGGCGGGGGTCTTGACGGGAGCTTTGGCGAGGTCCTTGAACCGCGCTTCGAGATGGGCAAGACCCGAGGCGCCCAGCGAGGGGGCAATCGTCTCGATCAACCTGCCGTAGGGACCGTAGCTTTTCTGTTGCAGGGCTTCGAAGGCCCGATTGGCCAGCACGGCGGGCTCGAGCTTGGCCGCCGCGGCGAGCGGTCCGAGATCCTCGCTGGCTTGCGTGAACACGTCGCCCACGAGATCGTCTCGATCGGTGCAACGATAGACCACTTCGGTTGCCATATCGGTGAACTGCCACATCAAGCTCAGTGCTTCGGCGGCATCGACCTTTGCAATCCGCTCAACGATGGTACGGCGTTGGCGGTCGAGCTCGGAAGCGAGCTGGCGGGCCTGTCGCGTATCGAGCGGTGAGGTGGCGCGCCCGATCTGGCCGAGTCGCTTGCGAACCTCCGCAGCGAGGGCGTCGGGATTCTTGTGGGCGGTCAACTCCAGTCGCAGGCGCCGCTTGATCGCCGCATCGTCGGCCGCGATCTCCATCAAGAGCGCCGCCAATCGCCGCGCGCCGAGGCCAGCCAGCGTCTCGGCACTCAGCGTCTTCTTCGACGGCGTCGCCAATCTCACACCTTGCGCGAGATCAGGATCAGCAGCAGCCCGCCGAATGCGGTCGAGGCGCCGTACCACATCCATTGCGACTGGTTGATCATGAAGCTCTGCGCCGGCCACTGAATCAGCCCGGCGCCCTGGCCGGTCCAGATCAGCCCCATGACGACGGCCAGCAGGCCGATGATGAGAAACAGGGTGCGCATGGGGCGATTAGGCACAGTTTCGCTGGCTTGTTCAAGCAGGATCAAAGCTGCTTATGGCGGAAACGTAGGACAATGCGAGCTGAGTACCGCACCTTAACAGCAGTCGTCATTGCGAGCGCAGCGAAGCAATCCAGGCTGTGCGCGGGGCTCTGGATTGCTTCGCGTAGCCTGCACTCGGACGGCGCGAAGCGCCGATCCGGGTGCTCGCAATGACGGAGGGCTTGTGGTGGCGGCTGTCAGCGCAGCGACCGGCTCACCCGCGTGACAACCGCATCCCATTTGCGTTTTTCGCTGGCCGGGTAGTTCATCAGCACGCAGTGCATCGCGCCGGCGGCGCGGTTGCAGCGATTGTACCAGATCCGGCCGTCGCGAACGCTGGAGACGACGAAGAACCGCGGCGTCACGCGGCGGTAAATGATCCCGGACGGCGGATTGCGCGCTGCAAGAAACGCCGAGGGAGACAAGCCGCGCTCGTTGGGGATCGCCTGCACGGTGAGATCGGCGCGACCGTCAGCGCTGGCAAAGCGTCGGCCGGCGCCGTCCGTCGCAGGACCCGCGTCCTCGCTGAAGATCGCCCGCGGAACGTCAGCCGCGGCGGAGTTGGCGGCGACGTTGTAGCGTTGCCAGTCGAGAGGAGCTTGGGCCGCTGCGGGCGTGGCGGCGAGCAGGGCGAAAGTGGTCAGGGCCAGCGCGGTGCGCCACATGGCGTTCTCCCGAATTGCGAGACCACCATCCAACGCTTCGTTCGCAGAGAGGTTGCAGAGCTGCGTTAAGCAGCAGCGCCGCTCGCCAACTACACGTCGAGCATTTCCTCGCTGGCAAACTCCGCCTTGTCGCTGATGAACGCAAACCTCGCTTCGGCCTTGGTGCCCATCAGGCGCTCGACGGAGTCGGCGGTACCTTCGCGGTCGTCGGGAAGCAGCACGACGCGGAGCAGGGTGCGCTTGGCCGGATCCATCGTGGTATCCTTGAGCTGCGCCGGCATCATCTCGCCGAGGCCTTTGAAACGGCCGACATCGACCTTGGCGTTGGCGTTGAATTCCTTCTTCAGCAGCTCGGCCTTGTGGGCGTCGTCGCGGGCGTACACCGTCTTGGCGCCATGGGTCAGGCGATACAGCGGCGGCACCGCAAGATAGAGGTGGCCCTCGTCGATCAGCTTCGGCATCTGCCGATAGAAGAAGGTGATCAGCAGCGAGGCGATGTGGGCGCCGTCGACGTCGGCGTCGGTCATGATGATGATGCGCGCGTAGCGCAGGTCTTCCTCGCGATAGTTCACCCCGGTGCCGGCGCCGAGCGCCTGGATCAGGTCGGACAGTTGGGCGTTCGCCACCACCTTGTCCTTGCCGGCCGAGGCGACGTTGAGGATCTTGCCGCGCAACGGGAGCACAGCTTGCGTCTTGCGGTCGCGCGCCTGCTTGGCGCTGCCGCCGGCCGAGTCGCCTTCGACGATGAACAGTTCGGAGCCTTCGGCCGCGGTCGAGGTGCAGTCGGCCAGCTTGCCGGGCAGCCGCAGCTTCTTCACCGCGGTCTTGCGCGAGATTTCCTTTTCCTGCCGGCGACGCAGCCGCTCCTCGGCGCGCTCGATGACGAAGTCCAGGAGCTTGTTGGCCTGCACCGGGTTGCCGGACAGCCAGTGGTCGAACGGGTCCTTGATGGCTTGTTCGACAATCTTCTGGGCCTCGGCGGTGGCGAGGCGGTCCTTGGTCTGGCCCTGGAATTCGGGTTCGCGGACGAATACCGAGAGCATCACCGCGGCGCCGACCATGACGTCTTCGGAGGTGATCAAAGCGCCGCGCTTGCCCTGGCCGACGCGTTCGGCGTGGTCCTTGAGGCCGCGGAGCAGGGCGCTGCGCATGCCGGCTTCATGGGTGCCGCCGTCCGGCGTCGGCACCGTGTTGGTATAAGACGACATGAAGCCGTCCGCGTCCGCGGTCCACGCCACCGCCCATTCGCAGGCGCCATGGGCGCCGTTGCGGCCGCTCTTGCCGGCGAAAATGTCGGGATGCACCAGCGTGTCGGTGTGGATCGCGGCTGCCAGAAAATCCTTGAGGCCGCCGGGGAAGTGGAATTCATCCTCGGCCGGGACGTCCTCGATGCCCTTGAGCAGTTCGGGATCGCATTTCCAGCGGATCTTGACGCCGCCGAACAGGTACGCCTTCGACCGCGCCATCTTGAACAGACGCTGCGGCTTGAACGCCGCCTTGGCGCCGAAGATGTCGGTGTCGGGCTTGAAGCGGACGCGGGTACCGCGGCGGTTGGTGATCTTGCCGAGATTCTCCAGCTTGCCCTGCGGAATGCCGCGCGCGAACACCATGCGGCTGAGCTGCTGATTGCGCGCGACTTCCACTTCAAGACGCGACGACAACGCATTGACGACGCTGACGCCGACGCCGTGCAGACCGCCCGACGTCTCGTACACCTTGCTGTCGAACTTGCCGCCGGCGTGCAGCGTGCACATGATCACCTCGAGCGCCGACTTCTTCGGAAATTTCGGATGCGGATCAACCGGAATGCCACGGCCGTTGTCGGAGACGGTGAGGAAGCCGTCGGCGCCGAGCTCGACCTCGATGAAGGTGGCGTGGCCGGCCAGCGCCTCGTCCATCGAGTTGTCGATGACCTCGGCGAACAGATGGTGCAGCGCCTTCTCGTCGGTGCCGCCGATATACATTCCGGGACGGCGGCGGACTGGTTCAAGCCCTTCGAGCACCTCGATGTCGGCGGCGGTGTAGCCGTCCTCGGCACCAGCCGGCTTGGCCGGCGGCCGCGGGGCGGCGACTTTGGGGGCCGCGCCGAACAGGTCGGGTTTCGATTTCGAGCTAGCCTTTAATGCCTTGGCCATGAGTCTGAGAGTCTGTCCTGAGGTCCTGCCGGCGCCCTGCGCCGGACGAATCGCTGTGCTGCACTATGCCATGGAAGGGCTGGGAATGTGACGCCGGGTGCGGGCCGTGGCGCCGGTCGGTCGGATGCGGATGTCGCAGCGGTCGCGCTTCGGCCCGGGCGGTACGGATCACGATAATCCCAAACAGCGCTACAGCCGCGGTCACGACCAGTGAGCCGACGACCGGAACGGGCATATAGGCCGGACCCTGCGTAATGGAAAGGGCGATGCCGAGCGGGAACAACACCGCGCCGACGATGTGCAGCCCACCTTGGATCCGGGGCAGGCGACCAGCGGCGGCTCCTGGAACCAGCCGATAATACAGCCCAAACAGGAACAACATCACGCCGCCGATCAGGTTGAGATGGGCGTGGGCCGGCCCAAGCGTGAAATCGTGCTGGATGCCCATGACGATGCCACCGAGCATCCCGAGCAGAAACAGCGCCACGCTGGCGCACATCATCACAGATCCAATCATCGTCAGTCCTTTGGGAAAGGCGGGACGCAGCGATCGCTGCACGCGATCTTGATCCGCCGTGAGGCTACCGAGGTACCTGCGTTGGCCGCGCGTTGCGGCAAAAGGTTCAACGAAAATCCGGCAGGCTCATCGACGGCAATTGCAGGCGCAGCGCCAAAACCTTGCAATGTGGCACCAGCCGCAGCGCCGGGGCGTTGCCGCATTCAGGCCGATCCGGTCTGGTCTATCGACTATCCCGGGCAATCGGCCACGGGGCGAAGCGCTTGCCCGCCGGGCGCCGGCCGTGCGATGCGACAGGCGTGTGAACCCGCCCGCTGGGGACGCCCGCAGGTCAAAGGACAATGGAAGAAGCATTTCGCGGCCTCATCGAGTTTGTGCGCGAGCACCAGGCCTGGGCCGCGCCGGTGGTTCTGGCGCTGGCGTTCGGGGAGTCGCTCGCCTTCATCTCGCTGGTGGTTCCGGCCTGGGGTGCGCTGGTGGCAATCGGCGCGCTGGTCGGTGCTTCGGGCATCAGCTTCTGGCCGGTGTGGGTCGCCGGCGCGGTCGGCGCCGCGCTGGGCGACTGGCTGTCGTACTGGTTCGGCTATCGCTACAAGGACAACGTTGCCCAGATCTGGCCGCTGTCGAAGTTCCCGGGGCTGCTGATCCGCGGCGAGGACTTCGTGCAGAAATGGGGTGTCCCGAGCATCTTCATTGGCCGCTTTTTCGGACCGCTGCGCGCCTCGGTGCCGCTGGCGGCCGGCATCTTCGAGATGCCGTATTGGCAGTTCCAGATCGCCAACGTGCTATCGGCGTTCGTGTGGTCGGCGGTTTTGCTGCTGTTCGGCGACGCGCTGTCGATCGGCGCCAGCTGGCTGGTGCGGTCGATTTGAACGAGCGGAATAGTGCGGTTCGGGCGGGGTTGGTGTCGGAAGCCTTTAGTCCTGGCGCGGGGCGTGGACCGACTGCCGTTTGATGCGATCTCGTCACCGGACTCGGGCTACACTGCCGACTGCCACAATCCCACCCAATGAGGACACGCCATGGATCTGACCCGCCGTCACGCGCTCACTGCCGCTGCTGCTCTGGCCGCTACGCCGCTGTTGCGCACCGGACCCGCCGAGGCCGCCGCGCCGCTCGCCGACAAGCAGGCGCCGAGCTTCTATCGCTACAAGGTCGGCGACGCCCAGGTGAACGTGATTTCCGACGGCGCCAACACGTTCCCGCTGCCGGACGGCTTCGTGCTCAACGCCAAGAAGGACGAGGTCAACGCCGCGCTCGAGCAGGCCTTCATGCCGAAGGACAAGATGACCATCAACTTCGCCCCGCTGGCGATCAACACCGGTGGCAAGCTGGTGGTGGTCGACACCGGCAACGGGCCGGGCGCGTTCGCCTCCAGCAAGGGCAATGTCGGCCAGTTCGCCAGCAACATGGCAGCTGCTGGGCTCGATCCGAAAGCGGTCGACATCGTGGTGATCTCGCACTTCCATGGCGACCACATCAACGGCCTGCTGACCGCCGACAACCAGCCGGCGTTCCCGAATGCCGAGGTGCTGGTGCCGGCCGCGGAGTGGAAGTACTTCATGGACGATGGCGAGATGAGCCGCGCCTCCGGCGAGCGGATGCAGGGCGTATTCAAGAACGCCCGTCGGGTGTTCGAAGCCGGCCTGCAGAAGAAGGTCAAGCCGTACGAATGGGGCAAGGACGTTGCGCCGGGCCTGCTCGCGGTCGAAGCAACGGGCCATACGCCGGGCCATACCTCGTTCGTGCTGTCGTCCGGCACCGACAAGGTGTTCATCCAGTCCGACGTCACCAACCACCCGGCGTTGTTCGTCGCCAATCCGGGCTGGCACCTGATGTTCGACCAGGACCCGGCCCAGGCCGAAACTACCCGACGCAAGGTCTACGATATGCTGGTCGCCGACAAGATGCGCGTCCAGGGCTTCCACTATCCGTTCCCGGCCAACGGCTACGTGCAGAAGGACGGCAGCGGCTATCGTTTGGTGCCGGCGCCGTGGAGCCCGGTGATCTGAGGCGCGCGACTTAACCTCTCCCCGCGTGCGGGGAGAGGTCGACCGGCGAAGCCGGGCGGGTGAGGCGGCGTCTCCGCGTGGCCGAGAGCTCGTGACCCGCGGCCTGCCCCTCACCCCAACCCTCTCCCCGCAAGAGCGGGGCGAGGGAGTTCGCTGCCGGTGCGGTTGCGGCTTCGCTCAATGATCGATCTTTAAACTCGGCACTCCGTTTTTGAGCGGATATCTTACGCAGCACCGCGCTCCGAACTCGCTCACCCGCTCTCGCACCTCCTCGAGATGCGTGAACAGGCTGACGTGTTCGCCGGCCTCGATCGCCAGCAATTCGCCGTGCGGCGCGTCGTGGGCGACGCGTGCGGCGTGGGAGAACGGCACGACCGCATCGCCCGTGCCGTGGATGACCAGCAGCGGTGTTGCCAAAGCTGATACGTCGATCGCCTGCATTTGCGCGAAGTAAGCTGTATCGCTCAGCGTGCCGGGCAGGCGCTCGGCCATTCGGCTGAACACGCTCGCCTGCAACTCGCGCAGCATCGCGCCGGCGACCGGATCGGCCAGCGTCCTTGTGCGCAACACCGGATCGCGGATCGAGCGGCGCGCGGATGTCGCCGGGTTGCGCAGCGCCGCCCAGCGCAGCAGCGCGACCAGCGGCGGCAGGCGGGCGATCAGTCGCATCATCGGCAACCGGGCGCGGACCTGCTCGGGCACGTCAAGCGTGCCGGTGCAGCAGGAGACCAGCACAACGCCGGCGCAACGCGCCGGATGGCGCAGCGCGAAGTGCAAAGCAGAGGGGCCGCCGGCCGAAACGGCGATGATCGTCGCCGTCTCGATATTGAGCGCATCGAGCAGCGCCGCGTAGAGGTCGGCCTGCGCCTCCGGCGTTGCGCCGCTGGTTTGCGGCGTGCCGAGATAGCCCGGCCGCGACAGCGCCAGCACGCGAGGCGGCGGATCGTCGCCGAGTGCGGCACGGGCGAGCAGGCTGCTCTGGTCGCAGCCGCCCATGCCGCCGTGCAAAGCGAGCACGACCGGGCCGGCGCCGCGATCGATCAATTCGATCGGGCCCCGATAAGTGGAAACAACGATGGCGGGCGGGGATGCGCGCATGGCCGCGCGCCCGCCGGATGCGGGAGCATTCATGATTGCCTCTTCAGAAAAGCGCGGGCGGCGTCAGGCGGCGAGGCGCGGGGCGAGGTGGCGGATCAGCGCTACGGCCTCGGCCGGTGGCCGTTGCTCGATGCGGCGATAGACGCGGCCGTCGGGCGTCCGCGTCATCAGGCCGTGGTCGCACAGCGCGCGGCGCAGCAGCGCGTGGTCGCCGAAGCTGTGATGGCCGGCGAGCAGCGCTGCGAGTTGCTTCTCGCTCAGCTCCCGGCCACGCGGTATCCGCGACCACAGCACCCACAGCCCGAGCTCGGCGTGGCTCGCCTTCGACGGCCAGCGCAGCAGACTGCCCGCGGCATCGAAGTGCCGCGCAACACGCTCGATGTGCTGATGATCGATCACGGGCGCCGGCTCGGGCGCGCGTGCCAGACGATCGCCGGCTGCGTGCTGGGCGCGGAAATGCTGGAAATTGCGGAAGCCGGCCGATCGCGCCAGCAGGTTCAGCATCTCGACATGGCCGAGCTTGTGGCCCTGCGCGTCGAGTTCGCGATTGAGCGCGCGCGCCAGCGCGGACACATCCTGGGCGGAGTAGGGGAAAACAGTGCGGGTCATGACCTCATCCTCGATCGTGCCGAACGGATAAGTCGATGGTCGCTGACTTTCGACGCGGCACGGGACAAGTGTCTGCCGATCAAGACGTAGAGGCAGGTTTAGCTCCCCTCGCGGGGCAGCGACGCCTTGGTGAACTGCCGACCAGTCCGCGGGAAATACACTTGCGGTGGTGTTTTTGCAAGCAGGGCGTGCAGCGCGGACGCGAGGAGCTTCCCGCTACGAAAGTGACATCGCGTTCACCGAGTGGTGCCGCCAGGGATCTGGATGTCGGTATTTTCGGACGGAGCGCTCTCGTCCGCAAGCTGGCCGGATTGACGGGGAGTCAGTCCAAAGCGCCGGCGGTAACAGGTCGAGAAGTAGGATTGGCTGGTGAAGCCGCACTCGTAGGCGACCTGGCCGAGATTGACGTGGCTGGCCCCGCCATGCTGCAAGATCAGTTGCCGCGCACGCTGCAGCCTCAGTTCCAACAGCCGCTGACCGAACGAAGTACCGTGATAGTGAAAGATCTTGTGCAGGTAGCGCACCGAGATCTTGTGTTCGCGGGCCGCCTGATCGGGAGACAGCTCGTGATCCGACAGATTGCGGTGCAGGTAGCTGTTGAGCCGATTGTAGAGCGAGGAGGCGAGCGTCTCGCGGACAAAGGAGCGGTCCTGCGGCGACTCGCGCAGATCCAGCATTAGGCAGATCAGCTCGATCACCGAGTGCTGCAGCCGGTCGGCGTGTTCGCCGGGCGGCAGGTTGAGTAGTTGTCGTCCGAGTGTCGCCACAACCGGGACGAGTTGGGGATTGGCGATGTTCATCGACGCGCACAGCCCGTCGATGCCCTTCACCCGATCGATCAGCAGGCTGCGGTCCACCTTGATGGTGATGTTTTCCGATCCGTCCGGAACGTCGATGACGTAATCTTCAGCAGAGTTGAGGAGAAACACGGCGCCCGGCATCACCATGCCGGTGCGACCGCGTTGTTCGAACTGGAGCCCCTTCCGGGTTGGAAACAGGAACACGAAGTCCTCGGAGCCGTCGATCTTGGCGGATTCCTTCCGCCTGATCACACGCTGCGCATCCGCCCTGAAATTGGACAACCCCATCGAGCCAAACTGAACGTCGATCAACTCGCCGACTACGCGATCGTCGTGGCGGGCCTGAATATCAAGCCGATAATACACTTCAGCCATCGCCTGGCGCCAGGCGGCGATGCTTTCCGACCCGGAGAGCGAGGCGGTCGAATAGTGGTTCCTCTGACTCATCGCGGCGACCTCGTTGGAGCGGGAGCTTTCCGAGCAACGCAAGAAGT
Organism: Rhodopseudomonas palustris; assembly: GCF_003591005.1. Lineage (GTDB taxonomy): Bacteria > Pseudomonadota > Alphaproteobacteria > Rhizobiales > Xanthobacteraceae > Rhodopseudomonas > Rhodopseudomonas palustris_K. The sequence continues at coordinate 12,901 of NZ_QYYD01000005.1, read as the reverse complement.
ATGCCGTGGGCCGTTAGTTGTTGTGCCACGCCGCAGTTAGCAGTGCACTGGAATTGTAGAGACAGTGCTTTCCAGTGAAAGACCAAAATTTGATCAGCTACCTAGGATGAGACCGTCTTTCGACACAGAGCGTCCGGGGGACGTTCATCATGGAGAGGTCTTAATGGTCGGCAAGGTCTCACGTCGCAAACTGCTGCAACTTGCGTCAGCCGGCACGGCTGCTGCTGCATTTCCAGCCCCTTTCGTCTCCGGCGTCACGCGCGCGGCGTCGGCCGATCCGATCCTGCTCGGCGTCCCGACCGCTCAAACCGCCCAGGCGGGCGTCGCTGATCACCAGGACTATCTCAACGGAACCACGCTGGCCCTTGAAGAAATCAACGCCGCAGGAGGCGTGCTCGGGCGCCAGATCAAGGCTGTCGTGGTCGATATCGATCCACTCTCGCCCGAAAGCGGGCAGGTGGCAATCAACAAGCTGATCGACGCCAAGGTGCACGCGATGTCCTGCGCCTTCGTGTTCACGCCGATCCCGGTCGCGGACGTTTCGGCCCGCTACAAGGCGCCATTCCTGTGGGGACTGACGCAGCGCAACATGACCGACCTGGTCGTCAAGGAGCCCGACAAATACTCCCACGTGTTCCAGACGGACCCGTCCGAAGTGCACTATGGACATACGTTCCCGGTGTTTCTGAAGGCGATGAAGGATCAGGGGACGTGGAAGCCCCTGAACAACGGCGTGCATATCGTTCAGGAGCAGATCGCCTACAACCAGACGATCTCCAAAGCGCTGCAGGCGTCGCTGCCCAAGAGTGAGTTCAAGCTCGCGGGTATCACCGACATCCAGTATCCGGTCCAGGATTGGGGCCCGGTGATCCAGGAGATCAAGAAGATCGGGGCCGGGGCGGTGATGATCGATCACTGGGTCGCGGCCGAATACGCGGCCTTCGTCAAGCAATACAGCGCCGATCCGCTGAAGGGCGCGTTGGTGTATCTGCAATACGGCCCATCGCAGCCGGAGTTCCTCGAACTGTCCGGTCCCGCCGCCGAAGGCTTCGTGTGGAGCACCGTGCTCGGCGTCTATGCCGATGAAAAAGGCAAGGCGTTCCGCGCCAAGTACAAGAAGCGTTTTCCCGGCATCATGGGGCTTTGCTACACCGGCAACGGCTACGACACGACTTATTATTTCAAGGCGGCCTGGGAGGCGGTCGGCGATCCGTCGAATTTCAAGGGCGTCAGCGACTGGATCCGCAAGAACTCCTATCGCGGGGTGTGCGGCTTCATGAGCATGGACAATCCCTACCAGGAATGCGCGCACTATCCCGACACGGGCGATGCGATCGGCGCGGCCGAGCTGGAGAAGGGCATGGCCCAGCTGTTCTTCCAGGTCCAGAACAACGAGCACAAGATCATCTATCCGGACGTGCTCGTCGAGAACAAGCTGCAGAAGGCGCCGTGGTGGTAACGCCGGGTCGATGACGATGGCGGCTTCGGCAATTTTCTCCTGCGACCGGATCACGCTCGATCTCGGTGGCCGGTCGATCCTGCGCGATATCTCGCTCGACGTGAAGCCGGGCGAGGTGATGGGGATCATCGGGCCGAACGGCGCCGGCAAGACCAGCCTGTTCGAGGTGCTGTCCGGCCGAATTTCGCCGAAGAGCGGCACGGTGACTTACGACGGTCAGGACGTGACTCCGCTTCCGCTGCATCGGCGGGCGCGGCTCGGCATCGGCCGCACCTATCAGACGCCGATCGTGCCGGAGGACATGACCGTCGCGCAGGTGTTGAAAGCCGCCCGGCAGGCCTACCGGCCTTATCTCACGCCTGACGACGCCGAGTGGGGCGCGGGGCTGGTCGGCTTTCGGATTCCCGGTGGGATGATGGCGGATCGCCTCGACACACTCAACCGCCGCAAGCTGCTGATGACCTGCCTGCTGATGCGCCGCCCATCGGTGCTGCTGATGGACGAGCCGGCCGCCGGACTGATCAACTCCGAGATCGACGAACTCGACGACATCATGCGCGTCCTGGCCAAGGAGCTGAACATTGCGATCGTGCTGATCGAGCACCGCATGGAATTGCTGGATACGATCGCCGATCGCGTCCTGGTGATGGATGCCGGCGAGACGATCGCCGAGGGGCGGCTCTCGGAGATCCTGCTGAATCCCCGTGTCAAGGCAGCGTACTTCGAAACCGAGACGAGCGGAGGGATGCACTGATGGCTGCACCCGAAGCCGGTTCGGCGCGTCCTGCGGTCCTGGACGTCAAGGGACTCTCCGCAGGGTGGGGGCCGATGCGCGTGATCCACGACCTCGACCTGACCGTGTTCGCCGGTGAGCGTATCGGCCTCGTCGGTCTCAATGGGCACGGCAAGTCGACGCTGTTTCAGGCGATCGCCGGACTGACCGGCTGGCAGCGCGGCTCGATCAAGCTCAACGGCTTCGAGGTCGGTCGCACCCGCAGCCAGGGGCCGGGGCGCTACACCCATCTCATCGTCCGCCGCGGCCTGGCGCTGATCCCGCAGGGCGACGAGATCTTCCACGGCCTGACGGTGGAGGAGCATCTCGACAGCGGCGCTTTCACCAAGCGGGCCTGGGCCGAACGCGGGCTGCGCAAGAAGCGCATTCTGCAGATCTTCCCGCCGCTCGAGAAGCTGATGAAGACCCCGGTCGGGCGCCTGTCGGGCGGCGAGCGTCGCATGGTGTCGATCGGCCGTGGCCTGATGTCCGATGCCGAATTGTTTCTCGTCGACGAGCCCTCGCTCGGGCTCGCCCCGAAGATCGGCCGCGCCGTGGTGGAAGCCCTGATGGCGGTCGAACTCGGCGGCTCGGCGATGGTGATCGCCGAACAGAACGTCGCGCTGCTCGAAGGCAGCGTCGACCGCATCATCGGCATGCACGCCGGCAAGCTGAAGGGCGAGGCTTCGACATCCAAGAGCCTGTCGATGGAGCGCAACTGATGAACTGGGGTTTCATCGTCACCAACGCGATCACGCTGGCCTGCATCTACGGCACGCTGGCGATCGGCATCTCCGTCACCTGGTCGAGCCTTGGCCTCGTCAACATGGCGTACGGCTTCATCTTCGCGCTGTCCGGCTACGGCGCGTGGTTGGCGAGTGTGTATATCGGCCCTTACCCGGTGGTCGTGATGGCTGCCGGAATCCTGACAGGCGCGTTCGGCGGGTTGCTCGTCTGCCTGATTGCTTTCATCCCGATCCACGACAAGCCGAATTTCCCGCTCCGCGCGCTGATCGCCACGCTGGCGATCAGCCTGGTCGGAAACCAGATCCTGCTGTGGTGGTTCGGCCCCCGGGCGAAATCCCTGCCGCGGCTGTTCGGCAACTGGAACGCTGATATTTTCGGCGTGGTGGTGACGTCCGACAAGCTCGGCGCCTCGGTTTCGGCGATCGTGCTGCTCACCCTGATCCTGCTGTGGATGCGGTCGAGCCGGCGCGGCCTCGAAATTCGCGCCATGATGATGAATCCGCACGCCGCCTCGATCGTCGGCATCGGCGTGCGCCGGACCAGCATCTATGTGATGGCTCTGACCGGGTCGCTCGCCGGCCTGGCGGCTGTGCTGCTGGCGCAGACCTATTACGTCGCGCCGTTCAGCGGCATCACGCCCATGATCAAGGGGCTCAGCATTGCACTGGTCGGGGGCCTCGGCAGCATTCCCGGTGCGGTGATCGGCGCGATCATGCTGGGCGTCAACGAGTCGCTGACCTCGACATTCCTCGGCGGGCAATACGTCCTGATCACCCAGTTTTTGCTCATCATCGTGGTTCTTTTGATCCGCCCGCGCGGGATCTCCGGAATTCTCGACAAGGCGCGCGAGGCATGACGATGGCCGACACGACCGCCCCGATGTGGATCGATCCCACCGACTCCCAGCATCCCGAGACCCCGGCGCGCGAGGTGGTGACCAACCCGCATCTGTCGCATCAGGTGACGTGGGACGAGACGACGCGATTCCGGCCCAAGATGTATCCGGTCGGCCGGCTGCGCTATTACTACAAATGGCCCGGCCACGGCGGCGCGCTGTGGACCCGGACGCGCTATTGGCCGACACGCCGGCGCGTACTGAACATCCACGGCGAGTACAATCCGAAGACGATGCGCCGCGAGAAGACCATCGTCGACAAGCGGCCGATCTGGTGGACGCTGGCGCTGGCGGCGTTCTTCATCATGCCGCTGTTCGTGCCGGTCAGCTCCTACAATACGGTGATGTCGGCGGCCTCGGTGTTCGCCATCTATGCGGCGATCAACCTGTGCTGGATGCTTGTGGTCGGCACGGCCGGCATCTTCTCGCTCGCCACCTATGCGGTGGTCGGCGCGGCCGCTTATGGCACCACCTATATGGCGATCATGCTCGGCCTGCCGTGGTGGCTGCTGCCGCTCGCGGGTGCGCTGATCGGTCTGGCCTTCGGGCTTCTGATCGCGCTGCCCGCGATGCGGCTCGACGGCTTCTACTACGCCTTGCTGACGCTCGGCGTCGTCGAACTGTGCCGAGTCTATGTGGTGCAGTCGCGCCAGTTCGGCTCGGCGACCGGCGGCCTCTATGGCGCGCCGAGCTATTTGCCGACATGGCTGTCGCAATCCAACCGCTTGCTGGTCGGCTACTACGTCGCGCTGCTCGTCATGATCCTCGGGCTGTTCCTGTATCGCTTCGTCGACGGCAAGCGGCTCGGCCGGCTGCTGCGGATGGCGCAGGAGAAGAAGGAGGGCTTCGCGCAGGCCTGCGGGGTCGATTTCATCCGCGCCCGCATCATGGTGTTCCTGATCTCGTCGGCGGCGCTCGGCTTCATCGGCGGCTTTTACGCGACCCATTTCGGCGGCGCCTCGCCGAACCTGTTCTCGTTCGACACGCTGCTGCTGTCGCTGGCGATGCTGGTGATCGGCGGCATCGGGCGCGCCGAAGGCGCTGTCGCCGGCACGCTGATCGTGGTGTTCATCGATCGTGTGCTGATCGATCTCGGGCCGCTGCGCTTCGTACTGATCGGCGCGATCATGCTCGGCGTGGTGCTGTTTCTGCGTGGCGGCATCTTCGGCGTCAAATCGCAGTTCCGTGCCTGGCGCGACAAGAAGAAGAGCGAGCGGCGATCAACCCGAGCCGAGAAAGGGGGCGAGATGTTGCCCGAAGAAGCCACCGAGGTCGAAGACAAGGATCAGGTCTATTTCCGCCGTTTCGACAAGATGCAGCGCGACTTCCTCAAGCGCCTGGTGTCGGACGCGGTGATCGCCGAGCACAAGTCCAAGCCGCTCGGCCAGCACAGCGAAGCGCTCGAACGCCTGCTGATCTATTTCCGCCGCCAGGGCCAGATCGACAAATACGCCATCATGGTGCTGGAGGAATTCAAGGCCTATCGCATCGTCGCGTTGTCCGGCCATCGCGGCACGGCGCCGCGCATGGTCGAGGACCGCAACTACGAGACGCCCGACGAAGCCTATCACGCGCTGTTCCTGCGCCGCGTGCAAGACCTGCTCGAAACCTGAAGACCCGTCAGTTCAGTCGCCGGAGAAGCTCACCACCATGGCCGAGAAGAAGATATTCGGATACGCGGACAAGATTTCGGTCAAGCCCGGCGACGACATCTCGTTCTACGTACATGCCGACGGCACCGATGTCGTCGATGCACAACTGGTCCGCCTGATCCATGGCGACGCGCATCCCGCCGGTCCGGGCTACAAGGAGGAGGAGATCGCCTCCGACGCCAATGGGGTATGGAAAGTCCGCAAGCAGTTCACCCAGGTCGGCTCGTTCCTGACCGTGGCAGACCCCGAGCGGCGTCTGGCTTTGAACGGCAGCTTCAGCCTGTGCACGTTCATCCATGCCAACAGCCCGGGCGGCGGCCGCCGGCAATGTCTGCTCGGCCGGTGGGATGCGTTCGGCAACCGGGGCTATGGGTTATGGCTCAATCCGGACGGCTTCCTTGAGTTCGGCTTCGGCGATGGCGGCGAGGTCGATTATCTCGATGCCGAAGTGCCGATTCTGAAGAACAATTGGTACTTCGTGGCGGCGACGTTCGATGCCAAGACCGGCGTTGCGACGCTGTACCAGGAAGGTGTGGCCACCAGGTACAATTCGCTGCTCAGCAAGGTCGCCAATGTCGATTTCCGATCGCACGTCCGCGAGACGCTGCGCTTCCGGCCGGCCAATCCGCCGGAACTGCCATTCCTTCTGGCCGGCGCGCGCGATCATCACACGCTGCGCGGCGACTTCGTCACCCAGTGCCTGAACGGCAAGCTGGATCGTCCCTCCGTGTTCGACCGCGTGCTGACGCGCGCCGAGCTGGACAGCTACCGCGACAGCGGCATGCCGCCGCAGAACGGATTGCTGGCGTTCTGGGACACCACGCAGGGCTACACCGAGCACGGCATCGGTGACGAGGTGATCGATGCAGGGCCTTACGGTCTGCATGCCGCCGGTTACAACCGGCCCGTTCGGGCTCAGACAGGCTTCAATTGGCAGGGCAAAGACGATTGTTTCCGGCTCGCGCCGCAACAATATGGCGGCATCGAGTTTCACGACGACGCCATCATCGACTGCAAATGGGAGCTGACGAGGTCGATCAAGGTCCCCGACGTCAAGAGCGGCGCCTACGCGTTTCGTCTGCGGACCGGCGACGCAAAGGGAATGCGCGAGGAATACATCGTGTTCTTCGTCCGCCCGCTCAAGCCGAAAGCGCCGATCCTGTTTCTGGTGCCAACCGGAAGCTATCTGGCCTATGCCAACGAGCATCTCAGCTTCGACGCCGAGATCATGCAGCCGCTCGCCGGTCAGTCGCCAATTCTGTCGGAGGTCGATATTGAGCTCTATCAGACCGCGGAATTCGGCTTGTCGCTATACGATCATCACGCCGACGGGGCAGGGGTCTGCTACAGCACCTATCGGCGGCCGATCCTGAACATGCGTCCCAAGGCCCGCATGTCATCAATGGGCGTGACGTGGCAGTTCCCCGCCGATCTGTCGATCATCGCCTGGCTCGACCACATGGGCTACGATTACGAGATCACCACCGATGAGGATCTGCACCGCGACGGCGTCGACGCGCTGAAGCCCTATAGCGTGGTGCTGAGCGGCACCCATCCGGAATACACTTCGGAGAAGATGCTGGACGCGACCGAGGATTACATCGCGGCGGGAGGTCGCTTCATCTATCTCGGCGGCAACGGCTTTTACTGGAATGTCGGCTACCACAGTGAAGATCCGTGGTGCATGGAGGTGCGCAAGTTGAACTCCGGGATGCGGGCGTGGCAGGCGCGGCCGGGCGAGTATTACATGGCGACAACGGGCCAGAAGAGCGGGCTTTGGAAAGACCTCGGCCGCCCCCCGCAAAAAGTGTTCGGCGTCGGCTTCATCTCGGAAGGGTTCGACTCGGCGCGTCCGTTCCGCCGGATGCCGGATAGCTGGCATCGCCGTGCGTCGTGGATCATGGACGGGATCGAGGGCGAGATCATCGGCGATTTCGGCCTGGCTCAGGGGGCTGCGGGCGGTATCGAGATCGATCGCTACGATCTGACGCTCGGCACGCCGCCGCACTCGCTGATCGTTGCGTCGTCGGGCGGGCACAGCGACAATTATCAGACCGTGGTGGAGGAGGTGCTCTATCCTTATCCCGGCCTGTCCGGATCGCACGATTATCGCGTGCGCGCCGACATGGTGTACTTCACGGCGCCGAACGACGGCGCGGTGTTCTCCACCGGGTCGATCGCGTTCAGCCAGTCGCTGCCGTATCGAAATTTCGACAACAACGTCTCGCGCCTGCTCGGCAATGTGGTCACGGCATTCAGCAAGCCCGGCAAGCTACCCGGCTGGGCATGGTCGGCCGAGGAGAAGCAGTGGCGCTGAGACGGGGGGCGACCAGGAGCGCCGCCGGCCGTTGGGTGGCCGCGCTTTTCGCATAGCCGTGCATCCGGCGTCATGCTTGACGCTGCTTGGTTCTCAATCTATCAACCGTTCCATGATCAACGCCGCGACCATCGTCAAAGCCACGCGCCGCCGCATTCTCGCGGTAGGAGCGGCTGTTCGCGTCTGACAGCGTTGCCCCTGCCGCCGGTTTCGGTCCGCGGCAGGTTGATCTTCCCCATCCAAGCGCGAACTGATCCCGGCGGCTCCGCCTTCAACCAGGAGCCAAGCCATGTACGTGCCGCCCGCCTTCAAGCCCGATCGATCCGCCTGCCTTGCCTTCGCGGCGGCGCGCGGTTTCGGTCTTGTCTGCGCTCATGACGGCCGCAAGCCGGTGGCGTCGCCGCTGCCGTTCGCGATCGACTATTCCAGCGACGGCACGCCGCTGCTGTCGTTCCACGTCGCGCGCGGCAATCCGCTCGCCGCGCTGGCTGACAGCCGCACGCCATGGCTGATGGCGGTGAGCGGGCCGGGCGCCTATGTATCGGCGGACTGGTACGCCTCGCCCGATCAGGTGCCGACCTGGCTGTATCAGAGCGTGCATCTGACCGGCCCGGCGGCGGTGATGTCGGAAGCGGAACGCGATGCGCATCTTGACGAGGTCAGCGCGGTCTTCGAAAGCTCGCTGGCGCCGAAGCCGCCATGGCGCGCGTCGAAAATGACGGCCGGACGACTGAGCGCGATGAAGAAGGCGATCGTGGGCGTGATGATGCGGGTGGATGGCGTCGAGGGCAGCTTCAAGCTGAACCAGCACAAATCCGACGCCGATCACATGGCCGTCGCAAATGCACTGGCGGCGCAGCCGGATCCCGCTTCGCAGGCGATCGCCGCGCAGATGATCGCGCTGCGGCCGCAACTCGATTACAACTCCGCGGCGAAGGTCGCCGAGCTGGCCTTGTGAAGGAACCGAAGATGACCCTGACGGACACCACGACCACCAAAGCCGCCGCCAGCAAACCGGCCGTGTTCATCGACGGCGCCGCCGGCACCACTGGACTGGGTATCCGCGAGCGGCTGGCCCGTGACGGCCAAGTGGTCGTGAAGGATATCGCCGAGGACAAGCGCAAGGATCCGGCCGCCAAGCGCGCGCTGATGGCTGAGGTCGACCTCGTCATCCTGTGCCTGCCGGACGACGCCGCGAAGGAGACCGTCGCGGTGATCGACGGCATGGGCGGCGACGCGCCGAAGGTTCTCGACGCCTCGACGGCGTTCCGCGTCGCGCCAGACTGGGTCTATGGCTTCGCCGAGCTGGCGCCGGACCAGGCCGACAACATCCGAAACGCGCGAAAGGTCTCCAACCCGGGCTGCTATCCGACCGGGTCGATCGCGCTGCTGCGGCCGCTGGTCGATGCCGGCCTGATCCTGACCGACTACCCGATCTCGATCAACGCCGTCAGCGGCTATTCGGGCGGCGGCAAGTCGATGATCGCGGCTTATGAAGCCGGCACCGCGCCGGCGTTCGAATTGTATGGCCTCGGCCTTGCGCACAAGCATCTGGCGGAGACGCAGAAGTACGCGAACCTGACGCGGCGGCCGATCTTCATTCCCTCGGTCGGCAATTTCCGCCAGGGCATGCTGGTGTCGGTGCCGCTGCATCTCGATACGCTGCCGGGCAAGCCGTCGGTCGCCGATCTGCATGCGGCGCTCACCAAGCGCTACGCCGGCAGCGCCTATGTGTTGGTGGCGCCGCTCGACAGCGCCGCCAACGCCGGTGGCCGGATCGAGCCGGAGGCGCTGAACGAAACCAACAACCTCGAGCTCTACGTGTTCGGCAGCGACGCGCAGCATCAGGCCGTGCTGGTGGCGCGGCTCGACAATCTCGGCAAGGGGGCGTCGGGAGCGGCGGTGCAGAACCTGCGCCTGATGTTGGGGTTGCCGGACGGCGGCCGCATCGACTAAGCGGGCGCATGACCGACGCTTTCGATGATGCCACGCTGCGGTTCTACCGCGGCAACGCCGCTGCCTATGCCGAGCGCAAGCCGGCCGGCGGCACCCTGGCGCGCTTTCTTGGCGAGATGCCCGCGGGCGGCCGAATTCTCGAGCTCGGCTGCGGTGCCGGCCATCACGCCGAGGCGATGCTGGCGGCCGGCTTCGACGTCGACGCGACCGATGGCTCGCCCGAAATGGCAGCCGAAGCGTCGCGGCGGCTCGGGCGGCCGGCGCGCACGTTGCTGTTTCATCAGCTCGATGCGGATGCGGCCTATGACGGCGTCTGGGCCTATGCCTGCCTGTTGCACGTGCCGCGCGACGAACTCGGCGGCGTGCTCGGGCGAATTCATCGCGCGCTGAAGCCGGGTGGGCTGTTCTATGCCAGCTTCAAATCCGGCGAGGCCGAAGGCCGCGACAAGCTCGCGCGCTACTACAACTACCCGTCCGAAGACTGGCTCCGCGCTCGCTATGCCGAAGCGGGCCCTTGGACTGCGCTGACGGTCGAGCGCAGTGAAGGCAAGGGCTTCGATCAGGAGCTGGCCAGCTTCCTCCATGTCTCGGCACGGAAACCGGCCGCCTGATGCTTCGGTGCCTAGTGGTACCTAGTTAGTAGCGGTCGGGCCGTCGAATTGTGTCGAATTGTACAGCGATATCCCGTTCGCGCACGCGGTGTAGCTCGAATGACCGTTTGCGACGAAGTCGCAGCGAATAGTTGCGGGTTTGTCCTCAAGTTAGCTTGATACCAGCGGCCCTGCCGCGCCAACCTGTCGGTGATCGGCTGGACGTCCGGTCGCGGTGATGGATGGCGAGGGGAAGTGCCATGAGCGGGGAGCTACAAGCGCGCAGGCCGGATGCCGGGCCACGCGCCGCCAAGCGATTTCAGGTCGCGCTGATCAAGCCGTCGCACTACGACGACGAGGGTTACGTCATCCAATGGGTACGTTCGTTCATCCCGTCGAACTCATTGGCGGTGGTGTACAGTCTGGTCGAGGACTCGCGGCAGCGCAAAGCGCTCGGCGACGCGGTCGATATCGACATCACCGCTGCTGATGAAATCAACACCCGCACCCGCCCATCCAGGATCATCGAACGCTTCCGCGCGCATGACTTCTTCGGACTGGTGTTCCTGGTCGGCGTTCAGTCGAACCAGTTTCCACGGGCGCTGGATATCGCGCGGCCGCTCCGGGCGGCCGGGGTGCCGGTGGCGATCGGCGGCTTTCATGTGTCCGGCTGCGTTGCGATGCTGCCGGGCATCCAGAAAGACTTGCAGGAGGCGCTCGATCTCGGCGTCACCCTGTACGCTGGCGAGCTGGAAGGCCGCTGCGACAACCTGCTGCGCGATGCTGCGGCCGGCATGCTGAAGCCGATGTACGACTACCTGCCTGACCTGCCGGCGCTTGAGGGCGCGCCGACGCCGCTGCTGCCGCGCCAATATCTCAAGGGCACGTTCAGCCTGCAGACCTCGTTCGACGCCGGGCGCGGCTGTCCGTATCAGTGTTCGTTCTGCACCATCATCAACGTGCAGGGCCGCAAGTCACGCGGGCGCAGCGCGGACGATATCGAGCGGCTGGTGCGCGCCAACATGGCGCAGGGCGTCAACTGGTTCTTCATGACGGACGACAACTTCGCCCGCAACAAGGATTGGGAGTTGATCCTTGACCGGCTGGCGGCGCTGCGCCAGGAATTCGCCGCGACCGGGCAGAAGGATATCAAGCTGGTGATCCAGGTCGACACGCTGTGTCACAAGATCGACGGCTTCATCGAGAAGGCCCGTGCGGCCGGGGTGGTGCGGACGTTTCTCGGACTGGAAAGTATTAACCCCGAAAACCTGGCATCGGCGAAAAAGCGGCAGAACAAGATCACCGAATATCGCCAGATGCTGCTGGCGTGGAAGCAGGCCGGGGTGATCACCTACGCCGGCTACATTCTCGGCTTCCCGCACGACACGCCGGAGAGCATCGCCGAGGACATCGCGATCATCCAGAAGGAATTGCCGCTCGACATCCTCGAATTCTTCTGCCTGACGCCGCTGCCGGGCTCGGAGGATCACCAGCGGCTGTTCAATGAGGGCGCGCCGATGGATGCCGATCTCAACCGCTTCGACATCGAGCACGCCGTAACGGAGCATCCGCGGATGAGCCGGGACGAGTGGCAAGGCACGTATTTCAAGGCGTGGGATCTGTACTACTCGGCCGACCACATCGAACGGCTGCTGCGCCGCGCGGCGGCGACCGGCGGCGGCGTGTCGCGGCTGGCGTCGATGATCTTCCTGTTCTCGTCGATGGTGAAGATCGAGCGCGTGCATCCGCTGCAGGGCGGCATCCTGCGGCTGAAGTATCGGCGCGATCGCCGGTCGACGTTGCCGGTGGAATCGCCGTGGCTGTTCTATCCGAAGCTGGTGTTCGGCACCGCCTTCAAGCTCGGCCAGAATTTGCGGCACTGGCTGTGGATCGATGGCCTACGCCGCAAGATCCTCAGCGATCCCGATCGCGCCAGCTACATCGACACCGCGATCACGGCGGTCGATGAACACGATGTCGAAGAGCTCCAGTTATTCACCCACAGCCAGGCCGCCCACGACGCCGTCGAACATATCCGCAAGGTGGAAAAGCTGACACACGTGAAGTCGGTGGCGTAGGGCGCACGCTCCGCGCGTCTCGAGATTCCGGGTTCGCGGGCTACGCCCACGCCCCGAATGACTCGTGGAGAGGGCGAGCGCTCAGTTCGACTCCGCTGTCGTCTCTGCCGCCAAAAGCACGAACGCTTCCGTCCGCTTGCCCCACCCACCGTCATTCCGGGGCGCGCGGCGAAGCCGTGCGAACCCGGAATCTCGCAATTGTGGAAACCTTCAGCAGTGCCCCGCAACTCGAGATTCCGGGTTCGCGGGCTACGCCCACGCCGCGGAATGACTCGCGGAGAGGGCGCGCTCAGTTCGACTCCGCTGTCGTCTCTGCCGCCAAAAGCACGAACGCTTCCGCCCGCTTGCCCCACCCACCGTCATGTATGGACGGCCCCCTCTCGGCAAGAGCATTTTGGTGTTTCGGCAAATGAATCGGGGTGCGGTCATGTATAC
>NZ_QYYD01000059.1 GCF_003591005.1 Rhodopseudomonas palustris | reverse complement strand
CCCCCCGCGGCGCCCCCCCCCAAAACCCTTGCCGCCCCTCCCTCCCCCCCCCCCCCCCCCCCCGCGGGGGGGGGGGGCCCCGCCCCCCCCCCCCCCGCCCCGGAATGACGGCTGCGGGGAGGGAGAAAGAGTGCCGACCTCCGTCAGCCTTCCAGCGCGATGGCGTGGACGGCGCGGCCGTAGTCGGGTTCGGCGCGGTGGACGGAGCGGCGATAGCTGAAGAAATTCTCGTCCGGATAGGTGTCGATGCCGGTGTCGTCGATCTGCGCCACGCCGGCCGCCTCCAGCCGCATCCGGATGAAGCCGCCGAGGTCGAACATCGCGTGGCCGGGCCGGGCGGCCGGAATGAAGAAACGCGCATACGCCGGATCTACCGACGTGAAGCGCGCGACGAATTCGTCGCCGACCTCGTAGCTCGGCTGCCGGATCAGCGGCCCGATCGCCGCGACGACGCGGCTGCGCGTGGCGCCGAGCTTGGCCATGGCGTCGAGCGTGGCCTCCAGCACGCCGGTCAGCGCGCCCTTCCAGCCGGCGTGCGCGGCGCCGATCACTCGAGCCTCCGCATCGGCAAACAGGATCGGTCCGCAATCCGCCGCCGTGACGCCGAGCGCAATGCCGGGGATCGTGGTCACCAGCGCGTCGGCCTTCGGCCGCGCGGCGTTGTCCCACGGTGTTTCGACCACCACGACGTCGGGCGAATGCACCTGATAAAGCGTCAGGAAGCGCTCGGGCGCAACGCCCATCGTCTGCGCCATCCGCCGCCGGTTCTCGGCGACATGCTGCGGATCGTCGTTCGAACCGATGCCGCCGTTGAGACCCGCATAGATGCCCTGCGATACCCCGCCGTCGCGGTTGAAGAAGGCATGGCGCATGCCCGGAAGGGCGGCGAGCCGGGGTGACGTGATGGTCATTTCTGCCCTTTCGCGGCCCGCATGCCGTCGTCGCTGAGCGCGACCAGCGAGGGGATCGCCGGATCGGAAATGCCGATTACCTTGAACATCGAGCCCATCGCGCCGCGGCCTTCGCCGGTCAGCCGCTTCAGCGCGCCGGAAATATCTTCCGAGACTTGCGCCGACGCCTTGGCCATCAGCGACACCGCGCGGGTCTCGATGCCGAGCCGCTTGAGGAATTCGCCTTGCGTGACCGGGCCGTGCACGCGGGCACCAACGTCCTCGGCAGCGCGGCCGAGCGCCTGGAAATCGACATGGGCGGTGAGGTCGGCGCGGCCGGGACTCTGCAGCGGATCGGCGAAGCTGTGCTTGGCGATCGCCTGGAAAGTGTCGCCGACGTCGCTGCGGACGTGGCCGTAATCGATGATCAGCGCCGCGCCGCCCTGATCGCGCACGCGGCTGGCGATCTTCATGATTTCGGCATCGGGCCGCCATTCGAACACCGCGCCGACCGGCGCCATCCGCACCAAGGGCGGCAGCAGCATCTCGAATCGCGGAATCGGGTCCGGCGCGACGCCGAACACCAGCGCGCCGCTGCCGCTGATCTCGACCACGCGCTCGTGCCAGCCGGTTTCGCGCTTCACCGCCTGATGGATCGGCAGCACGTCGAAATATTCGTTGGCGAGGATCACCGCCGGACCGTCCGGCACCTCGTCGAAACTGCTGTGCCAGTGGATGTTGCGCAGCCCGACCAGCGCGGTCTTCTGCTTGTCGCGCAGCACCGGGTTGATCTCGACCAGATGCACGCTGAGCGCCTGATAGAGTTGCGGCAGCACCCGCAGCGCGCGCAGCGCGTCGGCCATCATGGTGCCGCGGCCGGGACCGATTTCGACCAGTCGCAGCGAACTCGGCTCGCCGGCTGCGGTCCACACCGAGGCCGCCCACAGCCCGATCAATTCGCCGAACATCTGGCTGATCTCGGGCGAGGTGGTGAAGTCACCCTCGCGGCCGAGCGGATCGCGCGACACGTAGTAACCGTAGTCCGGGTGGTTGAGACACAGCTCCATATAGCGCCACACCGGCATCGGCCCGGCCGATTTGATCAGCCGCTTGATCTCCTCCGACAGCGCCGAGAAGTCCGTCACTTGCTGGCCTCGTGGGAGCCGGCTGGCAGGGCTGGTGAGGCCCTGAGTTTGTTGCGGCGGGCCAGCAGCATCACAACGATGCCGGCGATCACCATCGGCACCGAGAGCAGCATGCCCATCGTCAGCCCGCCCCACAGAAAGCCGAGCTGCGGGTCGGGCTCGCGGAAGAACTCGCCGGTGATGCGGGCGAGGCCGTAGAAGGTCAGGAAGGCGCCGATGATCAATCCGGGCCGCTTCAGCGCGCCGGCGCGGATCATCAGCGCCAGGATCACGAATAGCGCAATGCCCTCGAGGCCCGCCTCATAGAGCTGACTCGGATGCCGCGGCAACGGGCCGGCGTTGGGAAACACCATCGCCCAGGGCACGCTGTCATCGGCCGGCCGGCCCCACAATTCGCCATTGATGAAATTGGCGATGCGGCCGAGAAACAGCCCGATCGGTCCCACCGCGCAGGTGATGTCGCCGAGCGAGGCGATCGAGACGTTGCGCTTCCAGCCGAACAGCGCCACCGCCACGACGCAGCCCATGAAGCCGCCGTGGAACGACATGCCGCCCTTCCACAATTCGAAGATCTCCGCCGGATGCGCGACGAAGAAGTCGAGATTGTAGAACAGCACGTAGCCGGTGCGGCCGCCGAGGATGATGCCGATCGTCACCCACAGGATGAAATCGTCGAACTGCAGCGGCGTGATCGGCGCCGGGCCGCCCCACAGCCGCTCGCGCTGCAGCAGCATGCGCGCGTACAGCCAGCCGAGCAAAATCCCAGCGATATAGGCGAGCGCGTACCAGCGGATCGCGAACGGGCCGACCGCGATGGCGATCGGATCGAACACGGGGAAGGCGATAGCGAAGAACGGCATTGCGGCTGATTACGCCGAAAGCCGGCGGCGGTACAGCGCCAACAGGCGCTCCCAATGGCGTTCGGCGGCATCCCGATCGTAGACCGGCCGGCTCGGGAATGCGAACGCGTGCTGCGTGCCGGGATAGACTTCGACCTCGGCGTTGACCCCGTCGGCGACGAGAGCGTCCTGCAAGGCCTTGATCGTCTCCGGCGGCGCCCATCGGTCGGTTTCGGCGCAGGCGAAATACAGCTCGCCGCTCGCCTTTCGGGCGTTGATGTGCGGACTGTCCGGCGCATCGGTCACCAGATGCGTCCCGTACATCGAGGCGGCGGCTTTGACCCGGTCCGGAAACAGCGCGGCCGCGCTGATGGCATAGCGGCCGCTCATGCAGTAGCCGACGGCGCCCGCGGGCCCCTGGCTGGCTGCGGGCTGGCCGCTGGCGAAATCAAGCAGCGCCTTGGCGTCACGCATCACCATGGCGATGTCGAGCGACTGCATCAGCTCGTACATCCGCACGCGCTCCGGGGCGGCTTCATCGGGCGCAATCGGCCCGAGCTCGAACACGCCGGAGCGGTAATACAGACTAGGCAGCATCACATAATAGCCGCAGGTGCCGAGCCGCCGCGCCATGTCGCGCAGCTCCTCGCGGATGCCCGGTGCATCCATGAAGAACAGCACCACCGGATGCGGACCGCCGCGCTCCGGATGGGTGATGAAGGTGCTGACCTGGCCGTCCGGGGTGGGGATGTCGATCTGCTGCTCGATCATGCGGGCGATCGATCCTTCCAGATGGTCTGCCAATGGGGGTCTTGCGATGCGGGCGCGAACATCGCAAGGAAAACGGAGCCTGACAAGGCGCGGAGCACGCGCGCCGGCGCCTTGAAGTGCGCCGCCGCCGTCGCCATTGTTTCAACAGCTGACGCTTGCCTTCACCTTCGCGGCAGAGACCGGAGTTCTCGACCATGACCCAGACCAACAACCGGATTTTCGACGAGATCGGCCGCCTGATGAACGACGCCGCGGGCGCCGCCCAAGGCGTCAAGCGTGAGGTCGACGCGGTGGTCCGCAACCAGGCGGAGAAAATCCTGCGCGATCTCGATCTGGTGAAGCGCGAGGAGTTCGAGGCTTTCAAGGAAATGGTCCGTCTCGTCCGCGAGGAAAACGAAACCCTCAAGGCCCGCATCGCCGCCCTCGAAGCCCGCCAGGGCGGCGGCTCCGAGCCTCCGACCGCGATGGCGTGACGGCAACCGCCTGGTAAAAGTCGTCATGCCCGGGCTTGACCCGCCTGCGGGGCCGAAGCCCCTTCGGCGAGGCGAAGGCCCGGGCATCCATCCTCTTCGCTAAGACGAGGATTGTCGGGTCAAGCCCGGCAATGACGGCTCGAGGTGGCTTGGTCCGCCCGATTTCCTTGTCATTTCGCCCCTTTGGGGCTAGAACGCCGGCACGTCCGCGGCCCCCGCACCCCTGGAGGCTTGCCGCGGCGCATGCACGAGGCCGCCTAGCGGCCTTTAATTTTTGACAGATCAAGGACTTACAACGATGGCGAACGTCTTGGAATTGAAGGCGACCGCGCGTCCGAAGAGCGGCAAGGGGGCCGCCCGGGCAGAGCGTCGCGCCGGCCGCGTGCCGGGAGTGATCTATGGTGACAACCAGCCCCCGCTGCCGATCTCGGTCGAAGACAAGGAACTGCGCCTGCGCATCCAGGCCGGCCGCTTCCTCACCACGATTTTTGACGTCACCCTCGACGGCCAGAAGCATCGTGTGATTCCGCGCGACTATCACCTCGATCCGGTGAAGGACTTCCCGCTGCATGTCGACTTCCTGCGGCTCGGCGCCGGTGCGGCGATCCGCGTCTCGGTCCCGCTGCATCTGAAGGGTCTCGAAGTCGCTCCGGGCGTGAAGCGCGGCGGCACCTTCAACATCGTCACCCACACCGTCGACCTCGAAGCCCCGGCCGACAACATCCCGCAGTTCATCGAAGCCGACGTGTCGACCCTCGACATCGGCGTGTCGCTGCATCTGTCGGACATCGAACTGCCGAAGGGCGTGAAGTCGGTGTCGCGCGAGGACGTCACGCTGGTCACCATCGTGCCGCCGTCGGGCTTCAAGGAAGAGACCGCTGCTGCCGGCGCTGCGGCGCCTGCGGCTGCCGCGGCGCCTGCCGCCAAGGCTGGTGCTGCCAAGGCTCCCGCTGCGGCCGCCAAGGCTCCGGCGGCGGCTCCGGCTGCCAAGAAGAAGTAAACCGCGGGACGCCGCGGCATGCGCTTGTTTGTTGGGCTGGGCAATCCGGGACCGAAGTACCAGGACAACCGGCACAACATCGGGTTCATGGTCATCGACCAGATCGCGCGGCGTCATGGCTTCTCGCCATGGCGCCGTCGCTTTCAGGGCGAGACCGCGGACGGCACGCTGGACGGCGAGCGCGTCACGCTGCTCAAGCCGCTGACCTACATGAACGAGTCCGGCCGGGCAGTGCAGGACGCCGCGAGCTTCTACAAGATCGGGCAGAGCGAGGTCGCGGTGTTTCACGACGAGATCGAACTGCCGCCCGCCAAAGTGCGGGTCAAGGTCGGCGGCGGCATCGCCGGCCACAACGGCCTGCGGTCGATCTCGGCGCATATCGGCAATGACTACTTGCGGGTGCGGCTCGGCGTCGGCCATCCCGGCGTCAAGGAGCTGGTGCACAATCATGTGCTCGGCGACTTCGCCAAGAGCGAACGGCCGTGGGTCGAAGCGCTGTGCGAGATCGCCGCCGACAATGCCGGCCTGATCGCCAAGGGCAAAGACGCCACCTTCGCCAACAAGGTGCATTTGGCCATGCAGGCCAAGGGCTTTTACGACAGTGACAAGGGCGACAAGCTCTCCAAGTAACACGCCGTCATGGCCGGGCTTGTCCCGGCCATCCACGCCTTCACCGAGTGGCAACGCCGTAAGGCGTGGATGCCCGGCACAAGGCCGGGCATGACGAACTCTGGATCGAGGACGATATGGGCTTCAAATGCGGGATCGTCGGGCTGCCGAATGTCGGCAAGTCGACGCTGTTCAACGCGCTGACCGAGACGGCGGCGGCGCAGGCGGCCAACTATCCGTTCTGCACCATCGAGCCGAATGTCGGCGAGGTCGCGGTGCCGGATCCGCGGCTCGACAAGCTGGCCGAGATCGGCAAGTCGCAGCAGATCATCCCGACGCGGCTGACCTTCGTCGACATCGCCGGCCTGGTGAAGGGCGCCTCCAAGGGTGAAGGCCTTGGCAATCAGTTCCTCGCCACCATCCGCGAAGTCGACGCCATCGCACATGTGGTGCGCTGCTTCGAAGACAGCGACATCACCCATGTCGAGGGCAAGGTCGCGCCACTCGCCGACATCGAGACGATCGAGACCGAGCTGATGCTCGCCGACCTCGAAAGCCTCGAGAAGCGAGTCGACAACCTCACCAAGAAGGCCAAGGGCGGCGACAAGGATTCCAAGGAGCAACTCGAACTGGTGACGCGCGCGCTGACGCTGCTGCGCGACGGCCGGCCGGCGCGCTTCCTCGAGCGCAAGCCGGAGGAAGAGCGCGCGTTCCGGATGCTCGGGCTGCTGACCTCCAAGCCGGTGCTGTACGTCTGCAACGTCGAGGAGGGCTCCGCCGCCGACGGCAATAGCTTCTCCGAGCAGGTGATGGCGCGCGCCAAGGAAGAGGGCGCGGTCGCGGTGGTGATCTCGGCCAAGATCGAGTCGGAGATCGCCACGCTGTCACGCGAAGAGCGCGCCGACTTCCTCGACACGCTGGGCCTGCACGAGGCCGGTCTCGACCGGCTGATCCGCGCCGGCTACGAGCTGCTGCACCTGATCACTTACTTCACGGTCGGGCCGAAGGAAGCCCGCGCCTGGACCATCACCAAGGGCACCAAGGCGCCGCAGGCCGCCGCGGTGATCCACACCGATTTCGAGAAAGGCTTCATCCGCGCCGAGACCATCGCCTATGACGATTATGTCAGGCTCGGCGGCGAAGCCGGCGCCCGCGACGGCGGCAAGCTGCGCCTCGAAGGCAAGGAATACATCGTCGCCGACGGCGACGTGATGCATTTCCGGTTCAATACCTGACGACTTCGTCGGGTGGCGCTGAGTATCCGTAGGGTGGCGCTGAGCGCAGCGAAGCCCACGCGAATGGGCATCGCGTGGGCACGGCGCTGCGCGCCTTTGCACACCCTACGATTTCAGGGCTCCCACCTCTCCGCGAGTCATTCCGGGGCGCTCGCGAAGCGAGCGAACCCGGAATCTCTCTGCGCAACAATTTCGGGATTCCGGGGTCGCGCGCGAAGGGCGCGCGGAATTCAAAAAAGGGGGCGCGCAGGGCGGGCCCGCCCGGGATACCGGATAACCGGGGGTTCCCCAAAGCCCCCC
>NZ_QYYD01000058.1 GCF_003591005.1 Rhodopseudomonas palustris | reverse complement strand
TACGGGGGGGGTGGGGGGCGGTGCGCGGCGCTCTCTCTTTCCGGCCCACCCCCCCCCCCGTCATTCCGGGGCGCGCGCGCTCTTCGCGCGCGAACCCGGAATCCCGAAGCGTTGTGCGGCACCGGCCTTCGCCCAATATCGAGATTCCCGGTTCGCGCAGCTGCGCTGCGCGCCCCGGAAATGACGGTGCGTGGGGCTTACGAATATTTCGGCGCGTCGGGGTTGCGGAAGATCTTGATCGGGTCGCCGGGGACCAGCTTCGGCGCGGTTAGGACCGAATAGGCGTACAGCGCCAGATAGGCGCAGGCGAGGGCACCGATCGCATAGAACAGCCAACTCGCCACACGTCGCATCGATCGCTCCTTCATCCCGCGACAGATGGCAAGAGCGCGGCAAAAGTCAAACGCGGAGGAAGCCTCGCCGGCGAGCGCAAGGCGCAGCGCCGACGCCGCGTCAGCGGAAGTCGATGCTGCGCAGGATGATGCCGGCCGGCCGGCCTTCCAGCTCCGCTCTGGCGAATTTCCGCTCGGCGCGGCTCTCGATGCTGGCGCGCAGCCGCATGAATTGCTGTTCGCGCTGCGCCGGCGCGGTGCGCTTGGCGCCGTCGATAAAATCCATCGCGTCGGCACTGATCGCGCATGGCACTTCGCTGTCACCGTTGATCATCGAAAACAGCACGACCGAGCGATCCTCGTCGTAGCCCTGAAAGCTGCCGCTGGTGAACGCCATGATGGATTGTCCTCGTATTGCCGTACCGCGAGAGCGCGTCAGGATGGGCGGATGTCGCCATCGGCGTTTCGAGCGTCGCTGACGGCGTCGGGGTCGATCGCGATCATCTCGACCGCGCTGTGATGCGGCGGCGCGCAGGGCACGGTAATCATCGTCGCGACCCGGCGAAACACCGGAAACGACAGGCCTTCGATCAGTTCCTCGTCGGTGACGATGTCGTAGGCGCCGGCAGGTAGTTCGCGATCGAGACCGCGGAGCCTGAACGGATGCACGAAGACGATGGTTTCTCGGCGTGTGCGCGTGGTCATGGACGCTCCTTGAGGCCGCTGCGTCGTGCGTCGGCCGTTTGTTTCGCGCCCCACGATTGACGCGGATGCTGCGCCTTTTCGCCCGCGATAGCCATCGAATTCGTCGGCTGCGAACCGCGTGCGGCGTATTGGCTTGTTTTTCGGCACACTCATCGCCAATTAAGGCAGGCAGCCGGCGATCAATTCCGATCGGCCCACGGCGCCTGCGGAGACCATCACCATGAAACTCCGCGTCGGTTACGAGATGATCTACGACTTCGTGCAGCCAACGCCGATGATCGTGGTGCTCGGGACCCATTTCAGTCGCGCCTCCGACGTCATCGTTCCCGATTTTCTGACTGTCGATCCGCCGCTGCAGATCACGCCGTATCGCGACATGTTCGGCAACTGGTGCAGCCGGATGGTCGCGCCGGCCGGCCGCGTCCGGCTGGCGGCGGACGGCATCGTCCGCGATTCCGGCGTGCCCGATCCTGTGGTGCCGTCGGCGATCCAGCACGCGATCGAGGATCTGCCGGCCGAGACCATCGTGTACTTGCTGGGTAGCCGCTATTGCGAGACCGATCTGTTATCCGACACCGCCTGGAAGATGTTCGAGACGACGACGCCGGGCTGGCCGCGGGTGCAGGCGATCTGCGATTTCGTGCACAACCACATCAAGTTCGACTATCAGCACGCCAGCGCCACGCGCACCGCGTATCAGGCGTTTCAGGAAGGCCGCGGCGTGTGCCGTGATTACGCGCATCTGGCGATCGCGCTGTGCCGCTGCATGAATATTCCGGCGCGCTATTGCACCGGCTACCTCGGCGACGTCGGCACGCCGAAGCCGTGGGCGGCCGGTGACTTCGCCGGCTGGTTCGAAGCCTTCATCGGCGGCCACTGGTACACCTTCGATCCGCGCAACAACGTGCCGCGGCTCGGCCGGGTGCTGATCGCGCAGGGCCGCGACGCCGCCGACGTGCCGCTGACCCAGACCTTCGGTCCCAACACCCTGGTCAGCTTCAAGGTCTGGACCGACGAGATCGACGAGCGCGCCGATGCGGCGGCGGCTTGCGCTGAGCGCGCCATAGGCTAGCTTGCCGGCCATCGAGTCGCTGCGGGTGCGCCCGCGGCGCCATTCGCCGTGAGACTGCATGACCACCTTCACCCCGATCCAGGACGCGGCGCTGAAAGCCGTCGGCGATTGGCTCAAGGCCAAGCCTGGCCGTAACGGCACACCGCTGGTGTTCCGGCTGTTCGGCTTCGCCGGCACCGGCAAGACCACGCTGGCGCGCGAGATCGCCGAGGGCGTGTCGGGCGAGGTCAAGTTCGCCGCCTTCACCGGCAAGGCGGCGCTGGTGATGCGCAACAAGGGCTGCGACGACGCCTCGACAATCCATTCGCTGATCTATCGCACCAAGGAATCGGGCGTCGAGCAGCCCAGCTTCGAATTGTGGGACGACGCGCCGGCGTCGAAGGCCAAGCTGATCGTGATCGACGAATGCTCGATGGTCGATGAGGAACTCGGTCGCGACCTGATGTCGTTCGACTGCCCGCTGCTGGTGCTCGGCGATCCGGCGCAGCTGCCGCCGATCCAGGGCGGCGGCTACTTTACCAATGCCGAGCCCGACGTGATGCTGACCGAGGTGCATCGCCAGGCGCAGGACGATCCGATCGTCCGACTGTCGATGGATGTGCGCGAGGGCAGGCGGCTCGAACTCGGCCGCTACGGCGAGACCGAGGTGGTAACGCGCGACAGCCTCGATCCGCAGCGGGTAATGGACGCCGACCAGGTGCTGGTCGGCCGCAACAACACGCGGCGCGCCTACAACGCCCGCTTCCGCCAGCGGTTGAACATCGAAGATCCGTTCCCGGTCGGCGGCGACAAGTTGGTGTGCCTGCGCAACAACCGCAAGAAGGCGCTGTTCAACGGCGGGCTGTGGCGGGTCAAATCGCGCTCGCCGATCAAGACCAAGATCATCACCATGCGGGTGACTCCCGACGAAGATTTTGGCGGCCGCCTCACCAAGGTCTCGGTGCGCAACGAGTGCTTCGCCGGCGGCATCGAGGAGATCAGCTGGGATCAGCGCAAGCCCTATGACGAGTTCGACTACGGCTATGTGCTCACCGTGCACAAGAGCCAGGGCTCGCAATGGGACGACGTCGTGCTGTTCGACGAAAGCTTTGCGTTCCAGGACTCGCGGGCACGCTGGCTCTACACCGGGATCACCAGGGCGGCGAAGCGGCTCAGTGTGGTTGTATAACGCCAAGTCAGTCTGCGCGTCACCCTCACCCCACCCCTCTCCCGCAAGCGGGAGAGGGAGCCGGCCCGTGCAGGCCGCTACGCCCACCCCGAGCACTGAGCGCCCCCTCTCCCGCTTGCGGGAGAGGGGGGGGGTGAGGGCGCCCCAGGCAGTGACTCAGCCCGCCGGCTTCGCCACGAACGACATCCGCCAAGGATTGTGCCCGACATTGCGCTCGGCCCGTTCGGCCGCGAAGCCGGCGGCTTTCAGCTTGGCCAGCATTTCGGCCTCGCTGTACCGCTGCAGGCCGATCTTGGTGCGGAGCTGGCGATAGTCGGACAGCGCCGTCCGCGCCAGGCCCCACAGCGCATCAGTGAGGAAGCCGTGGCGGGCCGCCATCTTCAAAAGCGCGGCGACGTCGCGGCCCATGCCGACCTTGGGATCCAGAATGTCACCGAGCACCAGCTTGCCGGAGCGGCTCAGAAGCCGGCGCACGACACCGAGCGCCCGGTCGAGTTCGTCCGGCTTCATGTACTGCGCCACCGAATTCATCACCACGAGGTCGATCGAGCCGTCCGGCAACGCCGGCAACTCGTCGAGCGCCCGCACCTTGATGTTCGGATGATGCGCGAACCGCGCGCTCAGCCGGCCGCGCACCCCCGGCGCTGGTTCGGCCAGGATCAGCGTCCCGCAGGCGGCCGCGACCTTGGCGGCTGACAGAGCTTCGCCGCAGGAGTAATCGAGCACCGTCGCGTCGGGCGCGGTAACGTAACCCATGATGTCGGTTGCGATCCCGTCAAAATGCACGTCTCGATGGAGCTTGCTGACATAGATCGTATGGGTCGAGTCGTAATAGTCGATCCAGTCGTCCATCAGGCCTCGCAAAGCACCATAAGCAGTTCGCCCGACGTCGCAGCGGCGCGGGTCTGCATCCTCACGGAGGACAGAGCTCGGGCCGATTTTGTTCCATCTCGGGAACGCGTCGGATTTCAGCGCGTTGTCGGGGTCTAGAGCGTTTGCCGCGTGAGGGAAACAAAAACCGCAAATTTCGGCAAGACGGCGGAGTTCCCGGCTGTCATGCTCGGTCCCGACCCGCCGCAGACCTCCCATCCCCCGAATATCGTACCAGCACAGGATCACTGCCGTGAGCAAAGCAAAATCCGTCGCCTCCGACCTCGATACCCCGACCGACCTGCCGCAGGAGGCGGTCGACAAGATCTCCGCCGCGCTCAATACGCTGCTGGCGGACGCCTTCGCGCTGTATCTCAAGACCAAGAATTTTCACTGGCACATCAGCGGCCGGCATTTTCGAGACTACCATCTGATGCTGGACGAGCAGTCGGACCAGATCTTTGCCACCACCGACGAACTCGCCGAGCGCGTCCGCAAGGTCGGCGGCGTGACGCTGAAGTCGATCGGCCAGATCGCCAAGCTGCAGACCATCAAGGACAATGACGAGGACTACGTCCCGCCGCGCGAGATGCTGCGCGAGCTGATGAACGACAACAAGAAGATGGCGGCCGCGATGCGCAAGGCCCACGAGATCGTCGACGACTGCAAGGACGCCGCCACCGCCGGCCTCCTGGAAAACTTCATCGACGAAACCGAAAAGCGCACCTGGTTCCTGTTCGAAGCCAGCCGTGTCGAGGGTAAGAACGAAGAGTAAGCCGACTCCCCCGCGCAGCGCGCCCCCTCTCCCGCTTGCGGGAGAGGGCTGGGGTGAGGGCGACGCGAGCCCAGCGCGCTCCCTCTCCCCGCCCTTGCGGGGAGAGGGGTGGGGTGAGGGGCAGCCCCAGGCACTGACCCGCCTCTGATAACAAGCAAGCCCTCGGCCGCGCGGAGACGCCCCCTCACCCGGATTGCTGCGCAATCCGACCTCTCCCCGCGCGCGGGGAGAGGTTAGGCCGCGCTTGTGGCAACGCTGCCCATCCCCGCCCGCTGCGCGCTCCCTCTCCCGCTTGCGGGAGAGGGTTGGGGTGAGGGCGACGCGCGCAGGGACTCGGCGCTGTTACTTCCACAACCCCATCAGTGCCCCATCCCTGCCGCCAACCGGATCGCTGTCCGGCAGCGCCACCTGCGGAATGCTGTTCAGCGCGCGTTGATAGTTTGCCGGCGTCGGCCGCGTCACCTGCATCTGCGCGCCGGGCGGATAGCCGCCGACCACCTCGAAATCATGCGATGCGAACAGCCGCTTGTGGCCGGTGCCGGCGGGCAGCACGGCGACGTCGCCGGGCTTCAGCTCGATCGCCTCGCCCTGTTCGCCGCCGAACAGCACCAGCGCATGGCCGCGCGCGACGCCGAGCGCTTCATGCACCGTGGCGTGATAATGCGTGTAGTCGAACACGCCGTTGCGCCACATCTGCTCGCCCCAGCCGTTGCGCGCGAACATCGCCTCGATCGCCGCCGCCGGATCCGGCCGCGCGACATCGACCGCCTGCTTGTAGATCAGTAGCGGCAGCGTGTTGTTCGGCACCAGCCCGTCGTCGTCGAAACGAAAGACGTGCGGCTTCGTCCGGTCGCGGGCGAGCGACATGATCACTCCGGCAGTTGTTGTGAGTTGCCGGAGACAACGTCACGGCGCCGATGCAGTTCCGACCGGCAGGTCGAACACCAGGCAGGTCGTGGTGGCGTGCGCGAGCAGCCGTCCGCCGCGATCGGTGATCCGCGCTTCCGCGGTGGCGGCGCGACGGCCGACATTGAGCGTGCGGCCCTCGGTGCGGATCACGCCGCTGTCTTGGCTCATGCCGCGGATGAAGCTGATCTTGAACTCCAGCGTGGTGTAGCCCTGGCCCGGCTTCAGCATGCTCTGCACCGCCAGGCCCATCGCCGAATCCAGCAGCGTCGCGGCGTAGCCGCCGTGCACCGAGCCGATCGGATTGTAGTGCCGCAGCCCCGGCTGCGAATACATCACGATCAGTCCGAGTTCGGCGACTTCGTCGAACGGCTCGATCGTCTGCATGATCGGCGGCGCCGGCAGTTCGCCGGCAAACATCGCGCGAATGAAGTCGAGACCGGACATCGACGCCATCACCTCGACCGGCGTCACGCCGTATTGCCGCTGTCGTCCGCCATCCACGTCCATGCTCGTGCTCCCGATTTGAATGATGCAGATCATATCAAGCGTCGGAGCCGGGCTCCAGTGCTGACCGGCTCCCTCCGCGGCGGCGGGTGTCAGGTGAGCGCGCGCGCCGGCACGAAACGGCCGCGCTGCTGCATCGTCGCCAGCACGGCGTGCAGGTCGGGCAGCACCGCGGCGCATCTGCCGCGGGTGGCGGCGTCGGGCTGCAGCATGTCCGGCACCATCAGGGTGATGGCCCCGGCGCTCGCAGCCGCCGCGACGCCGACGCTGGAATCCTCCACCGCGACGCAGTTCCGCGGCGCGCTGCCGATCCGCTCCGCGGCCAGCAGATACAGATCCGGCGCCGGCTTGCCGCGGGCGACGTCGTCGCGCGTCAGCACGGTGTCGAACCGGTCGCGGATGCCGGCCAGCGTCAGATGCTGGTCGGCGGTGGCGCGCAACGACGAGGTCACCACCGCGACCCGGCAACGTGCGTGTTGCAACGTGTCGAGCAGCTCCAGCGTGCCGGGCTTCACCGGCAGGCCGGTGGCGAAACGCGCATCACGCTTGCGCGCGAAAGCGCGGTTGATCTCGGCGAGTGGCACACCAGCGCCGTAGCGCGCCACCAGCAGCGCCTGACATTCCGGGCCGGGCAGGCCGATCATGCTGTGACAGGTGGCGAGCGCGTCCGGCAGCCCGAATTCGTCGAGCGTTTCGCTGAGACTGTCGAGATAGACGCGCTCGGTGTCGACCAGCGTGCCGTCCATGTCGAGCAGCACCGCCTCGATGATCCAGTCCGTCACGCGTTCAATCCCCGTCTGCCGGCGGCCGGTGCGCTTTGGCCAGCTGGCGCAGGCAGTCCGGGCACAAACAATCCGCCGCATCGGACGGCATCGGCAGCGTCACCGGCTCCGCCGCACACCAGCACCGCGCATCCATCGTACAGCCAAACTCCGCCCCGCATCCGGCACAGATCAGCCGGCGGGGCTGGGGAGGGGAGGAGGGCAATGCCGTCATGGCGGCAGTTTAGCGCCGGCCATCGCGATGCGTAAGGGCTCCACGGCGCCAACCCAAGCTGTCGTCTTGGTCAGCCCCAAGCACCGTCATTGCAAACCCGGAATCTCGAAATTGGGACGAAAGGCGGTAGCGCAGAACGCTGCGGGATTCCGGGTTCGCTCGCAAGTGCGAGCGCCCCGGAATGACGGCGGTTGGGGTTGGGCGAAGGAGCAGCGGCGAGTCGACTACTTGGCCCTACACCCCGTCATGTATGGACGGCCCCCTCTCGGCAAGAGCATTTTGGTGTTTCGGCAAATGAATCGGGGTGCGGTCATGTATAC